>NZ_LFNE01000005.1 GCF_001045455.1 Chryseobacterium sp. FH2
AAAATTTTATACTCAGGAACTGTTATTTATATTATATACACTAGACCCGATAGAAACGCTTACCCCGCAAAAGGATGCTGGAGAAAAAGGGGTGCAGAGTGGGAAGCCATAGCCTGAGGAATAAGTCGTGCGGGAAACACATGCTTATCAAATGCCGTGTGAAGATGAGTTTTTGAGATTGCTTCGTCGCTTCGCTCTTCGCAATGACAAACGTTTTCCCAGATTAGAAAAATCGCTTGACAAGTATCTTATATATATAATACCCGATCAAACAGCCAATAGTATCTGCTACAATATCTAGCGTTTCCATAGATCTTCCGAATCCCATTTCTTCCTGAAGAATCTCGGTAAGGAAAGCATATATAAGAATGATTTGAAAAAAGTAAGAAAATTTGATTTTGGGAAAGGTCGCCATAAAACAGAAACCCAGCATGCTAAAGATACTTAGATGCAAAACCTTATCGATACCGTTGAACATGAACCAATATTCATGGTTCTCTTCTCCCGGTTTGAGAAGCATGTATGTAAGAAATGCCCAATAAATGGGCAATATCTTACTAAATATTTTTGAAATTTTATCCAAGGATTGCCTGGTATTCTTCAGCAGAAAGTAATTCTGCATGATCTGCTCCGTCAGCAACTTCTAATTTGATGATCCATCCGTTTCCGTAAGGATCTGTATTCAATAATTCCGGCTGAGCTTCCAATTCAGAATTAAACTCAATAACTTTTCCAGAAACAGGCAAAAATAAGTCTGAAACAGTTTTTACCGCTTCAACACTTCCGAAAACTGCTCCTCCTTCTAAATCATCATCTACAGTATCTACATCTACGTATACGATGTCTCCAAGTTCTCCCTGAGCAAAATCTGTAATACCAATTGTAGCAACATTACCTTCGATCTTTATCCATTCGTGATCTTTAGTGTACTTTAATTCTGATGGTGTGTTCATTTTTAAATTTTTATTTTTACAAATGTATTCAAAATTATATCAGCTTCAAATACCAGGAATAAAAAAGTCTCTCAAAATTGAGAGACTTTTTTATTCCTGGTATTTTCTAGAAACCACCTCCGGAATCACCAAACGTAAACGTCGCAGAAATACCCGCTCTGATTGTTGATAACGGGAATGCCGTAGAGATTTTATACTTAGACGTCATCTGCTCATAGAACACTCTCAGGTTAAGGTTTTCTGAGACGTTGTAATCAGCAGAAATTTTAATATTCATTAATTTTTGCCCTCCCGTAATCTGAGAGTCATTTAACAAAATATTTGTGATACTTGTTTTACTATCTCTTAGAGAAAAATCTCCCCTGATGTTAAGATCGCTTCCTTTTCCTTTACCTCTCCCTCTTACATTAGTCATTCCTAATCTAAAGTTTCGGATGATATATCCTACCCTAACTACATATTCTGAGTTTGCATCTTCGGTAAGTGTATGGTTTACCAATCCTAATATCAACATTCTGTTTCTATTATACTGTAAACCAAACTGCATATTGTTTCTCATTGTAACATCTACCCCAATAAGTGGTGAGAATGATTCTACGTATCCAACCTGAGAGAATGTAAATGGATTGATATAATCTCCGTTAACATCAAATCTCTCATCAAGAGGCATTGAAAGGCTGTTAAAATAATCTATACTTGACTGAATGCCTGTCGCTGTATACGTAGCAGTGTATCCATGTAAAATATCAAACTTAGAGAACTGCCCGTTAATAATCGGAACATTTCTCAATCCTGAATAAGTAACTTTCCAGTTTGGCATCGGTAGTCCTGCCTTTTTAGCATCACCAACGGGTTTCCCGGATTTCCCTTCAACCGCAGCTCTGAATGCAGGAATTAAAACATAAGCATTTGCAATACTGTGGCCTTCGGTAAATCCATCAGTTCCGACCGTACCTCCCATTTGTTGAGATATAGCTCTCGCATTTTCTCTAATAGACTTATAAATCGATGCTCCGTCTTTAAAAGCAGTTTTCAGAAGTATGACAGAATTTGAATAGGTCACAAAGTCATTAGCAAAAACATAATCGTGATTTGCGGTTGCTAAATTTTCCCTTAAGTTGTATCCAACCTGAGAGAAGTTTCTGTTATAATTATGCAAAGCATTGATATCAATCCGGAGTTCGTTTATAGGGACTACCTGTAAATTTGCCCGCAATTCCTTCGTAGATGTCTGCATATAAGGATCTGTCATATACGCAGAATCTCCAATCCAACCATTCTCAATAGCTGTTCTTCTGATGTCAGCTTGCGAACCTAACAGGAAACCAATTGTTGGGCCTCCAAGTGTTTGTCCGTAGCCGTACCAGTTTGGAGCAGATATTAAACCAGGAAGCACAGTACCATTATTTTCAGAATAATTAATATCCAGCTGTTTCATTGAAGTCAGCAAGAATGCCGCACTCTGTAAGACAGTCAGTCTGTTTTTGAATTTATATTTCTTATATGTATATCTGTTCTTTTCCCATTGCTGAGTATACACATTATTTAAAGAGTCGATTTCTTGTTTACGTTTCTGAAGTTTGGCTGAAATATTTTTGAAATATTTAAACTGACCAAAGAATTTAGGGAAATCGGCCGTAGCCGTAGCCTGGATTACATTCGTATTCTGACCGATTGAGCCTAAACTTACCTGTTTGTTTGTATCAGGATCAAAGAAACTGCTCAATACCGTAGATCTTGCATTCCAGTTATAAGTGAATCCGTACCCTAATTCAGCATCAATGAAATCCAAATACGGTAAATACTGGAATGGCAATTTATAATTCAACTGTACTCTGTGATTGTATAAAACAGGTCTACCCGATCTGAATACATTTCCAAAGATTGAACTATTATCCATCGTATTCACATCAACCTCATCATTAAGAGTCCTCATTGCAGAATTGATATCTAATTTCAACGATTTTGTAAAGTTGAAGCCTAAGCCATACTGCCAACCGAAATAGAAGTTCCTGTTTTTAATAGCAGCAAACTCATCGTTCATATTTCCACTCAGGATAGATTCGATATTTCTAAACTCAAGCTCATTATAATTTCTGTCAATCTCTGTTCTGAAAGATAATCTTGTAGGAATAGGATTTAAATTAAATTCTTTCACCCATCTCAAATACTTCGCTGATTTTGCCGTATCACTAATCAATTTATTGAAAGGCTTTATCACCCAGGGTTTGAATGTATAATTGTAATCAATATATCCTCTAAGATATTGCCTTAAGTTTTTCTTAGTATAAATATCCCTGTAATAATCATCATTATAGACTGCAGTTACAGAAACGTTTTCTATATCATAAAACTTAGGTTTCTTATTCGGATTTACTCTTTCTTTGTGCATATTCACAACACCCAAACTTCTTTGTTGCGTGTAAGTTCTTGCTACTTTTTTCAGCTCTTCTTTATTCGCTGCTTTACTAAACTCAACATCAGTATCCAAAGGATTATATTTTGGATCTTCAATGGTTTGTGAATAAGAATAATTCACAGGGATTTTTACCCCGCTTTTTTCAGGAAGGAACTTGTCTACATTTACCGCAGCATTAATACTAAACGCCGATTGCGTAGACTGATTTCTTTCTGCCGGCTTAGAATCAATATTTCCGAAACCTACTGAAGTATATGAAGCTGCTGTATTAATAACAGCAAAATCTCCAAGGTTAAAGTTTAAGCTTGCATTTCCGGCATAACCTCCATCGTTCTCAATTTCTGAAAGGCGGATTTCGTTTATCCAAAGGGTTCTTCGTATTGCCGTGCTTCCCGCATTTCGGATACCTAAAACAATTGTCGTAACGGCTCCTAAACTTGGACGTCCTTTGATGTATATTTTCTTAAAATTATCTCCTGCATCAAAGGTTGGGTCTGCAATTCTTTTAGCAATATCATTCGGATTATTTTTATCCCTTCTGATTTTAGCATCGACTAAATCCTGAATATTTAATTCTACATTGTTTTCAACAGGCCAGATTTCTAATGGAGTTGTTGCATTTTTTTGAGTGATATTCAAAGATGCTTCGTATTCGTAATAGTTATCTGTAGCATCACTACCAAAACGGATGAAAAATTTAGTATTCGGTTCTAATCCATTTTCTCTGTTATTTAAATCTTCAGCATGTACAAAAAGTTTTAATTTTTTATATCTTCTCATATCCAAGTTTGTATTCTTGAATACCCCCCTAGCTTCAGTTGTAGGTAATGCATCCACCTTCATATATAGAGAAGATTCATTTTGTCTCTGCGCTCCTGCATTTCCACTAAGAACCTGTCTGTCGATTCCCGGAGGCAATACATAAGGAGGCTGGTTCAATGCATTTTCTTCAATATTTACACTTCCTATTTCTAAAATAGATAAATCAAGAGGTGTAAGAGCAATCGAGCCTTCATCAGTTGCATCTCCCGTAGTTTTAGCAATATTTTTAGGATACGTTCTCCAATCTGATCTTACTAAATCTAATGTCCCGAATCTTAACGTTGAAGTCTGGTCAAAACCTGTTAACATTAATCTTGCAAATCTTACATTATTTAAAATTCCCGGGTCATGATCACCCGCCGCCGGATCAAATTTTGAAACCGGAATCCTGAATAAATACCATTTTACATCTGCAGACTGTCCGTTTTGGAATTGTCCTTTTACTGTTTTTACATCTACGATATTGTTATCACCTAACTGTAAGCTCGGCTGATCTAACCTAATTTCGTATTGGTTATAACTTTCGGTTTGATCTAAGTTGTAGTCTTTATTAATATCTTCCGCATCCGGAGTCTGAGAAGCAACTTCCAAAGAATTACTTTTCGAGTTTCCTTCCGGGCCTCTGAAATATTTATATCTCTGAACAACCGAAGAAGCCATATTTCCTGTAAACTTATCAGACATAAAGAATACGAAATCATCCACCGCAGGGTCAGCTAAATTGGTAACCGGGTTTACAAATGTATTCCCGAACCTCATCGCTTCCTGATCAGAGCTAAGACCATCATATCCCAAATCCTGCACTGTTCTGTCCTCCCCTTCTGTAGAGAATGCATATAAAATAGGTGGCTGCTTTGGCTGCACTCCCCAGTTTGAACTCGTTGTTGTAGAAGGCGTAGAAGCAGTTGGTAAACCATTTTCATACTGCATATACCCATCCTTCAATACGTCTTCAGATACGTTCCCTAAATGTAGTAACATTTTAGGGTTAGCTCCTAAAGTATTACCATCGGCATAAGGATCCATCATCCAGAATTCTACATACTCAATATTTGAATTTACAAAGTTGGAAACACTGATTGGTCTCATAATACCTGCCCATCTTTGCTGTGTGGTTTCATTATTCGGATTTACGTTATAAGGTCCTTTTTCCTGAGGATAATATGAAATATCGAATGTATTCGTATAAGTCTGCTCACCCGCAACAAAATCTCTGTTGTTATAAATTTCAGAATACTGAACCCTTCTCGAAGCGTGATTAGAAACTGATTGTGGAGTGATCCCCGCAGGAGCTTTACCTCCTATACCCCAGAATCTTGGATCAATATTATACCAAGACAATAGCCCTCTGCCATATCCACTTGTAATATCATCGTTCGCGGTGCCTGTTCCAAAAACTCCACCTGATTTTTCAGGTTTTGAAGCTAAGCTCCAGGCCGTGGGTTCTTTTAATGAAATTTTAGAAGTTGTCTGTTCAAAATCGTCAATATAAGATTGGTCATTTGTTCCTTTATTTAATCCCGGAAGCAAATAAGCAGCTTCCATTTTGAAATTTAAGTTTGACGGCGCTTCTGTTTTTACTAAAGGAATTTTATCTGTAAGTCTTGTCAGGAATGGCAACTCATTGTTGTACATTAAGTTGACTCCTGCCATTGTATTATTTACAGCTTCCTGTCCGTAATTTACCTTTTGCGTCAATGGTGATTCAGAATAATTTACAACAGTTCCTCCTAAAATAAAGTTTTCATTAAATCTTCTCTCTAAATTTACCCCCAAAAATCTCTTTCTTTGAGTATTAAATGTCAATTGATTCTCCAATGAAATATTAATAGCCTGTCCGGATTGTTTTACCTGCTCGTTCAGGATTGTCACTGTTCCAAGCATATAATCTACCGTATAGTCTACCCCTTCCGAAAGCTGTACTCCATTTGCTGTTACTTTTACTGAACCTTGAGGAACGTTTACTGCCCCCAAAGAAATCCCCTGCCCCTGTGTACCTTTATAGCGTCCTTCTAACGTATATCGCTGAGCCAAATTACTCGAAGTCGCCACCTGCTTCTGTTGGTTATATAAATCTGAGAATACATACTGCGGATCATTACTTCCCAAGACCTCCTGCATATAGCTGCCAAAAGGCTGAACTTTCGTAAAAATTACTTTTCCTGTTTCAGGTCTGATGGTAATCCCGTTAACAAAGTCAAAGATACCATCTCCGGTACCTCCTCCGGCTCCGGTCTGTAAATCGCCGTTCATATTCAGACGATCCCAATTTAATAATTTTAATAAATTCAAATCCTTCACGGGTGTATCAGGAAGATAGTTTACTTTACCTCCCGTTTTAGGATCTCTGTAAAATAAATTAAGAATAAAGCCATCTTGGTTTACCTGCCCCGCATCTAAAGAATAGATGTTTTTCATCATCAATTTCCACATCGGAGAACTTGTGTTTATCACATTATTCGGCTTCAAAACTTTTGTAACCAATACAGGGCTTTCTTCTGAGAATTCCCCTACTTTGTAGACTTTATTGTCCCCGTTGGTATATGAATACGAAACCGCCAAAAGCTGGTTATCATTTAGCTTTTGATTCAATGAAATGTACCCTAATTGCGGCTGATAGATATATTCGTTTGAACTTAATCTTCTTGCTTTTGTATTATAGATAAATTCTTCTCCATTTTGGTAAGGAGTTGCAGTCCCCGGAAATGTCTGCCCCTGGAAAGTACTCGCATAATTTTTCCCTGCATCTCTTGGAGTCCCCATTGCCGTAGAAATAGCCGCATAAAGGCCATTTTGAGAGTTGTCAGGCAAGCCTGCACCTTCCCCTAAATCTCTAATACCTACAATACTTTTTTGATAAGCCAGGTTACTGTTCCCCTGATCTAAAACCCAAACTTCTAATCTTGTAATGTTAACTTTAGAATTGATTTGAGGGTAATTAAGCAGCGATCCGTCATATTTATCCAGGAAATAGTGTCCTAAAAAGTAGTGTTGGTTCTCTTCGTAATCAATTGCATTTAATTTGAAGGTATTCATTACACCTCCTCCCTGTACGACAATATTACGGGCTTCACCTCTTTGCTGCGAAAGCACCACTGTTCCGTACGTTTTACCTAGCTGGAACTCAGTTTTTACCCCAAACAAAGACTCGGAACCACGAATAAGGCTCGTAGAAAGCGGCATATTTACGTTACCAAATTCTACTCTTTTTATGATTTTATCTTCACCTCCTGCATTGGGTGCATTTACATCATTCAGACCTTTTTGCTGAAGATCTTTCCAGCTTCCTTTTGCCTGCCAGACCAGATTCATCCTGTTCTCAAAAGCGAAACCGCTCTGTGTGTCATAATTCGCTTTTAATTGAAGGTTTTCCCCTACTTTTCCCAGCAAGCCAAGCTGAATCCTCTGATCAATATCAAAGGTAAAACTCGTTCTGTTTTGCGGTAAAATCAGCGGATTATCAATCTTTTGGTAAAGTCCTGCAAAATCGAAAGAAGCATACCCCGAAGGGATAATTTCAATTTTATTGCTTCCGAAAATCGTTTCGAACAGCTTGTTTCGAATCGTAAGAGAAGGAATCAGACCCTTTCTGGCTGCATCGCTTTTATCTTTTCTGAAAAGCAAATTATATCTGTCTGACTTTTCTTTATAATAAGCCCGCGACTGAGTGGCGAGCATAAATTCTTTGTATTCTTCGGGAGACATCGCGGTAGGAGGCCCCGTGACTGTATTTCCGATTTTCGGATATACATAATACATTCCGGTTTTTATGTCATAAAAGGCTTCATACGTAGTAGGATCAGCCAATTCATAGTCTTTCTTAATGATAGGAGGTCCGGCAGGAACTTGCTGTGCAAATGTACTGACCGACATGCATAAGAACGACAGGAACAAAAATATATTGAGATACTTATTATTTGCCACCAAATGTTAAATGTTTTTTAAAATTTGTTTCACCAGTTCCTCTACAGAAATGTCTGGTTCCAGTTTTATTATTTTATCCGCAAGCTTCTCGCTCATACGTTTAGGAATCCCTAAAACTTCTAATGCAGATAACGATTCTTCCTTGATTTTATTATTCGCAAATGTAGAAATATTTTGCTCCGGATCGCTGAATTTTTGGACTTTATCTTTTAAGTCAACTATAATTCTTTCAGCGGTTTTCGCTCCAATTCCTTTTGCTTTTTGAATCAACGCGCTGTTGCGGGAAAGTATAGCCGAAGCTATCTCATCAAGACTCAAAGTTGACAATAAAATGAGTGCTGAAACAGCTCCTACCCCGTTAACGCTTATTAACAGATTAAACATCTCTTTTTCAGAACGAGTGTTAAACCCAAAAAGTAAATGCGCATCTTCCCGGATGATTTGTTGAATAAAAAGGAATGTTTCCTTATTTAAAGCTAGTGTTTGTGAGGTCATCAAGCTGATACCTACATAGTAACCAACTCCCTGTACGTTGATCACTGCGTAAGTAGGCGTAAGTTCCTGAACATTGCCTTGTAGTGAAAATATCATTATTAATTTTTAAAACTCCCAAATATAGTAATTTAAACTAATTAATGTTTTCATTTCACGCGCGAATGATTTTTAACTTAATTTTTGTTGATGATTTTAAAGATTTTGCACAAAAACAAAAAACTCCAAAATCTGGAGTCTCTATTAATGTATTACTATTATACTGTCAAAAAGTAAATATTTATCTGTTATCTTTCTTTTCATAATACTGTATTGCTTTCTGCTTTAGAGGATTTGTACTCCATTCTTCCCATTCTCCGGTGTAGGGATCATAACCGCATTTCAAAGGTTTTGAAATGTCTAATCCGTTTTCATTACTGTGGGTTCTTTCTGTATATGCTCTGCAATCTGTACAAATGTACCTGAACTCACAATCTTTGCAGACTTCTATTTCATCTTTGGTAAGATTCCAGTATTTTTTGAAATCAGCATGTTGTAAAGCCTGCTCTAAAGTTGTATTTTTAATATTTCCGAAAGATTGTGGCATTGCAGGACAGTTTCTAATATTCCCGTCTTTGTCTATTGCTATTTTTTTGTGAAGGCAGGAATTGTGATTGACCGCTTCCAAAACTTTGGGCAGATTGGTGTTGAAATATTTCAAATCTACTTTCCCACAGGAATTTATCTGTATTTCTTCTTTTATAAAAGATAGGGCAAATTTATATTTATCCTCATATCCGAACGGACTCTTTGGACAGCTGAAAAATACCAGATGGTAAATCCTGCTGCAAAAACGGTCTATCGTTGCAAAGAAAGATTCATTGTGAGTTTCATGGTATCTTGAAAAAATTTCTATCGATGTTACAGTCGAATTTTTGAATGTTTCTTCGATAAATTTCATTTCTTCTGCATTTAATATCTTGTTGTAATATATCACAACATGTTCAGTTCCCAAATTTGATAATGATTTATTTATTTGATTTAGAATGATGATATTTTCAATCTCTAGGTAAGCATTTGTAATGTTATTTGGACTAGAAAAATCATACGAAAGAGATGGGAAATTTTTATCCCAATCATTTATAGAAATGAAGCCGTATTCTTTTTGTAAAAGTATGTCTATATATTCTTTTACAAATTCCTGTGATTCAAAATCATAAGAATTAATAACATCCTCAATAGATTTTTTACTTAGTTCAAAAAAAATATCGTTAAACTCTAAAGGATATAACTCAGAATTATCACGTTGTAAGTCAGTAACTAAGACTCTTTGAATACCTTTTGTGACCAAAATGTTGCTAAAAAGATTAAAATAATTCACAGTAAACGAGTAATTGATTTATATGGTTTAGATCTTACCAAAAACTCTGTTTGGTATTTTTCGCATTCAACGAAAAATGTTAGTTTGGATTTATCTTTAATTGGTAATTTATTTTTTGAAAACTCAATATATTTAAAAATAAGAGGTAAAATATTTTTTTCTTTAGATATTTTTTTCATAAACTTATTGCTATTTCTCTATTTAATTCATAATTACAGTAAGTTGAGACATTTCCAAACTGACCAATAGCATTTACTTCTAAAAAGTAATATTTTTCGCCACTTTTTATAAAATCTAAAGAACCTGAAGTTAAATCAAGTTTATCCATAAGCTTTATGATTTTATTTTCGACATCTTGAGGAAGATTATATCTTACATTTCTATTTGGTTTGTCTTTGTTGTACTTTCTATAATCTACCTTTGTTTGATCATCATTTTGTGAAAAAATAGCCATAGACCATAGTTTTTTATTAAGGTAGAATGTTCTTATTTCAAAATCTTTGTCTATCTTTTGTTGAAAAAAAGTAATAAAAAAATTCTTTTTTTCCTTTTCTTTAACAATGGAAGTATACATTGTTCCATTATAGTCCTTAAATTCTAAAATTCCATTTCCGGCTATTGTTTTAGTAATAGTATTTTCAACTATTACTTCATTTGTATTTTCCGCTAAGAAATAATCTGGAATATCAAAACCGATTTCTTTTGCAATATCTAATACAATTAATTTATTAAGATGATAATTACTTTCTTTATTGATGTGTTTCTTCCTTTCTAAATAATTTCTAACATAGTCCTCCAGCCAATGTTGATATTCATTCATGTGAAGATTAATTGCCAGTTCTTCATACCTTATTCTTAAAAACCTAAGCCCACCCCTTCTGAACCATACACTTTTGATTTCATCAATAAAAAAACAATTCCTATGGCTTTCGATGTAGATTCGCTTTTCTTTTACCTTTATTTCAAAAATCTCATCCTCATGCACACGGATGAATTTTTTATTCAAAGAAACCAACCAACGGATTATTTCATTAGTTGTTCTTTCATTATTTTCAGAAATTATAAGTATCATATTTATTCTTTAAAATAATCATCATGAATTTTTTTTGCATGTTTCAAACTAGGCATCCCTATTTTTTTACGGTTTTTATCAGTTTTTGCAGAATCTACAATAGGCACATTGCTAAAAGTACAATAGATACAATCAGTTTTATTTATCATACTATATTTATCAACCATACCAGCATAATCATCGGGAGGGCAATCTCCTCTTTTTACATATTCTAAAATCTTTTCTTTAAAATATTCATATCTTTTAGAGTCTGCTGCATGATTTAGTATAGAAATCATTGGCATAAAAGTATTATTATTCCCCCAAAGACCTATTTTCTGTAGAGAAGGATACCCATAATTATTAAATGTCCAAAGAAGTAGTAGCTCATTCTTTTCATCATTCTTTCGCCTTAAGACAGCATCTGATCTATGTTTTTCTTGATCACGAAAACTGGCAACTGAGAAGGAATCAACTAACTTTTTATTAAGAGTTTTTTTCCAATCATCAACTTTCTTTTCAACTTCCAGACTGTCTATTCCATATTTTTTATAGAGAGCGAAATATTTATCATCCATTCTATTATATTTCCAGTTTGGAGCTATTAGAGGAATCAGTTTATAAAGACTTTCTTTTCCTCCAAAATCTTTGTTATATTTATCTGAAATGATAATATAAGTCTGATATTCTTCGATAAGAGGAGAATTATGCGGAAGATATTTTTTAAATAATTTTTTGTATTTTTTTAAAGCAGTAAGACTATCATTTTTTATTCGGTAAATACTATCAATTTCATTTACTTTGTTTAGATAAGTAATATGATTATAACTTCTAGTTTCACAAGAAAATAGAACAGATAGAAATAAAATATAGAAAATATTTTTCAACATTACATAAATTTTAAAATAAACAGCTAAAATTAATTATACTTCAGCAGCAGCCCTTTTTTGAAAGTATGAAGGATTTTTCGAAATATATTAATATCAAATAAGACTGTTGATAGTTGATAAATAAAGGCTGTCATTATAATCTAAAGACAGCCTTAACTTTTTTAACAATCAGCACCAGTTTGTCCGCCACCCGTTCTTACGCCATCTACGTAAATATAAACATCTTCACATCCATTATCACATGTGCCATTTGACCATGTATCATTAGAAGCAGCCATTAAACCACCATTGATTGAAGATAAGCTTGATAATTTTTTGTTTTCTAAAGAAGAAAAATTTTTCTTCATTCCTGTTAATTTTTTCATTTTTTATAATTTTAATTAATAAATTATCCTTGCCATATAAAAACTCTGACATGGAATTTTAAAAATCTATTTTGTACTGTACACATACAAAATAGATTATATCAACGTTGATGAATCAAAACTAAAAATAAAAATCCAAGAATAGAGAAATAAAATTTGCATTTTTTGTGCATTTTTCTTGCAAAATGTGTACATATTTTGCATATTTGTATAAAACATACAGAAATGATGGTTCAGGAAAAATTAAGAAGTCTAAGGAAACAAAAAGGCATATCACAAGAAAAAATGGCAAAAATATTAGGCACTGATACCTCTAACTATTCACGAAAAGAACGTGGAGAAGTAAGAATTTTTGATGACGAATGGGAAAAAATGGCAAAAACGTTAGAAGTTCCTCTAGAAGATATTAAAGGTGAAGAAGCGAAGTTTTCTTTTCAATTTGAAAATTCTACTTTTCATGACCATTCAGGTAGTAATATTACCTATTCAAATGTTCCTGATTTCTTTTTAGAAACCCAAAGAAAATATATAGAAAAGCTGGAGAAAGAAAATGCCGTACTTCTTGAAGAAATTACCGCTTTGAAAGCTCAGAAATAAAAATAAAAAAACCGTCAAAAGACGGTTTTTTTATTTCGATAGATACCATTATTTATTTCTTCTCTCTTCTCTGTGCATCAAGAACTGCCACAGTAGCCAAGTTTACAATTTCATCTACACTTGAACGCATCTGTAAAACATGAACAGGCTGCTTTAATCCCATCAGGATGGGCCCTATAACCTGAGCCACTTTCATTCCTCTGATGATTTTATATGATAAGTTTGCACTTTCAAGATTCGGGAATATGAACGTATTGGCCGGGGTTGTCCCTAATTTTGAAAAAGGATAATCACTCAAATGATCTGCATTCATCGCAAAATCCGGCTGAATCTCTCCATCCACAATCATTTTAGGGTATTTTTCGTGAAGAATATTTACCGCTTTTGCTACTTTTTTGGAAGTATCAGAAATAGCAGCAAAGTTTTCGAAACCTAACATGGCAATTCTCGGCTCAATAGCAAAAGTTTTAACAGTAATTTCCGCCATTTTAGCAATATTTACCAAATCTTCAGCCGTCGGGTTCTGGTTAATAGAAGTATCAGCGAAGAAAATAGGCTTCTTCTCAGATAAAATCATCATCATGGCTGCTACTTTATCTACTCCTTTATCTTTTTCGATAACTTCTAAAACAGGTCTCAGAACTGAAGTATAATTTTTAGAGAAACCAACGATAAGCCCGTCTGTATCACCATGTCTCAGCATCAATGGCCCGAAATAATCTCTCTGACGAACAAATCTTTTCGATTTGTATTCGTTCATCCCTTTTCTCTGGCGAAGTTTCCACAGCGTTTCTCTATATTTCTTTCTGTTCTCTTTTTGATCATCATCACTTGGATCGATGATCGGAACATCTAAATTGATACCATAACGCTCCATCTGTTTTTTGATGTACTTCTTATCTCCTAAAAGACTCGGATAGGCAATTCCTTCTTCATAAAGAATCTGCGCAGCCTTCAATACATTATATTCTTCGGCATTTCCTAAAGTAATTCTTTTCGGATTAGATTTTGCACGGCTCTGCATCATTCTTACCAGCTTCTCATCTCTTCCCATCCTGTCAAGAAGATGATTTTCATATTCATCAAAATCAGCAATTGTTTTTCCGGCCACTCCGCTTTCAATAGCTGCTTTCGCCACCGCACTTGACACTTTGGTAATCAATCTGTTATCAAATGGTTTCGGAATAAAATATTCTCTGCCAAATTGTAAATTCTGAACATTATAAGCCAGGATTACAGCTTCGGGAACCGGCTCTTTTGCCAAATCAGCAATCGCATGAACAGCAGCCAGTTTCATTGCTTCGTTGATTCCTTTTGCCTGAACATCCAATGCTCCCCGGAAAATATAAGGAAATCCAAGGACGTTATTTACCTGATTGGGATAATCACTTCTTCCCGTCGCCATGATAACGTCTTTACGGGTTTTCAGCGCTACATCATAAGCAATTTCAGGATCCGGGTTTGCCAATGCAAAAACAATAGGATTTTCGTTCATGCTCAACAACATTTCCGCAGTCATTACATTTCCCTTCGACAGTCCCACAAAAACATCAGAACCTTTTACCGCATCCTCCAGTGTGTCAATATCAGTCTGCGCTACGAAGTCTATTTTCTCAGGGGTAAGGTTTTCTCTTTTGTGATTGATAACCCCTTTACTGTCACACATCAGGACATTTTCTCTTTTCAGCCCTAAAGAAATATATAAATTGGTACATGCAATAGCCGCTGCTCCTGCCCCGTTTACCACCATTTTTACCTCTTCAATCTTCTTATTGGCAATTTGCAATGAATTAATCAATGCTGCCGCAGAAATAATTGCCGTACCGTGCTGATCATCATGCATCAAAGGAATATCCAGCTCCTCTTTTAATCGCTGCTCGATGTAGAAAGCTTCAGGAGCTTTAATATCTTCAAGGTTGATCCCCCCGAAAGTAGGTGCAATACCTTTTACAATTTCAATAAATTTATCCGGATCCTTTTCATTAATTTCAATATCAAAAACGTTGATATCTGCAAAAATTTTGAATAAAAGACCTTTCCCCTCCATTACAGGCTTTGAAGCCTCTGCTCCGATATCACCCAAACCAAGAACCGCCGTACCATTGGAAATTACTGCTACCAGATTCCCTTTTCCTGTATAATCGTAAACAGTTTCCGGTTTCTCAAAGATTTCCATACAAGGAACGGCCACTCCGGGAGAATATGCCAAAGACAAATCTCTCTGAGAAGAGTGTGGTTTTGAGGGTATTACCTCTATTTTACCTTTCGGCTCTACCTTATGATAATCTAATGCAGCCTGTTTAAAATTATTTTCGTCTCGATGAGTTTTACTAGACATAAAGATTCTTTTTTGTTAAAGTATATATTTAATATGGTAACCGACTAAACTTTCGATAGGTTTTTGTACAACATTACCAACATTTAAATTAAGCTCTGCCGCTGCAGAACGTAGTATATTTTCGTAATAATAAGCAATGGAACCGATAAAATTGATTTCAACATTTTTTGCCTCTTCGTATGGAAGCACCTGATAATCGAAGAAATTTTTCATCTCATCAAAAACCATCTGCCGGAAATACGGGTGGTCTTTTCTTTCTACTACAAATTTATTGAAATTTGCCAGATAAGCATTGGGCCTTGTTTTATGATACATGTTTTCAAGAGCCTCTTCAATAGTAAGATTGTAGGTTTCTGTAAACTGCTGCTGTAAGTCTTCCGGAAGCTTCTTCATAAAATATCTTCGCACCAATTGTTTTCCAATGGCACTTCCGCTTCCTTCATCACCCATAAGAAAGCCCAAAGAAGGAAGTTTTATTTTTAAATTTTCCCCGTCGAAAAAACAAGCATTAGAACCTGTGCCCAAAATACAAACGATTGCAGGTTTTCCACTATACGCCGCATAAGCAGCAGCCATGAGATCTTCCTTAGCCGTAACATCTGCTGCGGTAAAAAATTTTTTCAGCTCACGCTCAATAGTAGCACAGTTTTGTGGTATCCCACAGCCTGAACCATAGAAAAAGACTTTTGTAATAGAAGTTCTAACAGAACCCAGGCTGATATTTTTTTCAATTTCCGGAACAATAAGTTCTGCTGCAATATTATTAGGATTAAAACCAATGGTTTCAGTTTTTAGAAAGACTTTGTTGAAGTCATCCAAAATCACCCAATCACATTTAGTGGAGCCACCATCAACAATAGCAACCATATTTTACATTTTAGTTTAAGGGTGCTAAATTAGGAATTTATCTTCAAACAGCCCTTACAAACACTTCGGAAGCTGTCTAAAATCACTAATGTTTTATATCAGCTTTCTTCTCATTGAATTGTATCAGCCAGTCTTCTATTTCATCTTCCAGATATGACGTTTGCAGAATCATGGCGTTGATAAAATCATCAGGAACAGGATCGCCATTAGAATTTTCAATATTCCAGAGCTCATTTGACATATTTTCATACTCAGAATACACTCTTTTGAAACGGGTATTCTCTTTTTCAAGGGCCTCAATATTTTTCTGCTGAAGCTGAAATTTTCTGTATTTGTTTTGACGTTTCATACAAATAATGGTAATTAAGTGGCAATAAAGCGGTTATAATTTGAGAAGTATGACAAGTAGCCATGCTTTACAAGATAGAAAAAACCATCAACACAAATAGTTGAAAATGAATTTATTATCAGGTTATATCATTCGGTCTTCAATAGAATAAAATTAGAAATTATTTTGATTCAAAAAAAATATTTAACATCTTTTTTTACTGTTTAACATATAGTTATAAATTTGCACATCATATATATTGAATGAAAGAATTAATACTACGTCAGAAACAAATTTTGTTCTTCATCCTTGCAGGAGGACTCAGCGCGGTTGTAGAAATCGGAAGTTTCAAGCTATTCAGCACCCATCTTCCAAGCATCATTTCTAATGAGCAGAATTTCCACGGAATACATTACCCGCTAAGTAATATTCTTTCTACAAGCTGCGGAATTATCAGCAATTATTTCCTGAGCATTTGGTTTGTATTTGAAAGAGGAAAACATTCTAAGAGAAAAGAGTTTGCTTATTTTATGGTTGTTTCTTTCATCTCGACTTTATTAAGCCTTGGTTTTTTCCAGGTATTCTACAGCTTTATCTTTAAAGACAATATCGATTTGAGTATTTATACACTAAGTCCCGAAATTATTAGTAAAATCGCGGCAATTTTATTAGTTTCGGTTCTGAATTATTCGATTAAGAAAAAAATAATTTTTAATGGTTAACCTGTGGTAAAGATTTTAAATTATCTGTGGAGATTCTGGCTTTTGCTGCTGGCTTTTGTTTTGACAATCACTTTCGGGATTCCGGTTTACATTTTATCTTTTAATAAAAAGCACTATAAATATGCTTATAAATTTATCAGGTTCTGGAGCTACGGAATGTTTTACGGAATGGGCCTGAGATATGAGATAACCCATCTCTCTGATCAAAAAATTGACAGGAACAAACAATACGTCATTATTTCTAACCATACTTCTATTATGGATATTATGCTTACCTGTATCTTGTTCCCACATCATCCTTTGTGTTTTGTGGGTAAAAAAGAACTGGTAAAAATCCCGATTTTCGGGACTATATATAAAAGGATATGTGTAATGGTCGATCGAGGCAGCGCAAGAAGCCGCGCGGATGTATACCGAAGATGTGCAGAGAAAATGGAAGAAGGAAACAACATTGTCATTTTCCCCGAAGGCGGAGTTCCGGACGATACTTCTATTATTTTGGATGAATTTAAAGACGGCGCATTTACTTTATCTTCAAAACATCACTCTCCTATTGCAATCCATACTTTTGTCGGTTTAAAGGATATTTTTCCGTTTGACAGCTCAAAGGGTTATCCCGGTAAAGTAAAAGTTTATTTTAACGGAATTTTAGAACCTTCCGACTCTCCGAAAAACCTTAAACAAGAGGCTTTTATTGAAATAAAAAAAACATTGGCGAAACACGCTATTTAAAAGAAATAATATATATTTGTTATTAAGAAATTTTTAACAAACATGTCAAATTATTCAAAACAAACTAATTGGGGACAATTTATACCATTAGTTACTGTATTTTTTTTCTGGGGATTTGTAGCGGCAAGTAATGACATTCTCATCCCGGTTTTCAAAAAGGCATTTAATCTATCTCAAACCGAAAGTATGCTCGTGCAAATATGCTTTTATGTGGCATATACTGTAGGTTCTCTTATTTATATGGTGGTTTCAAAAGGCTTGAAACAAGATTTGGTAAACAAAATCGGTTATAAAAATGGTTTAATTGTAGGCCTCCTCATTTCTGCAGCAGGAACTTTATTATTTTATCCGGCAGCTAATATGGGATCGTTTCCATTAATGATTTCCGGCCTGTTTATCGTAGGTCTGGGATTCTCTTTACAGCAGATTGTTGCCAATCCTTTGGCCATAGAAATCGGGCCTTCCGAAACAGGTTCTCAAAGATTGACAATGGCGGGAGGTATTAATAATCTGGGAACGACAATTGGCCCTCTTATTGTTTCTTTTGCTATTTTCGGTTCTGCGACTGCTGCCAGTAATGATATCAGTATTGAAAGTGTAAAAGTTCCTTATCTTATTTTGGGAGCAGCGTTTGTTTTGGTTGCAATTATGCTTAAATTCTCTTCCCTTCCTACCATAACTCCGACAATCACTGAAGATACGGATGATTCTACTCCGGGAGAACACAGAAAATCTGCACTCCAATACCCTCAGCTGATTATGGGTATGATTGCCATATTTGTATATGTAGGTGTAGAAGTTTCTACAGCCAGTAATTTACCGGCGTATATGGAAAAAGATTTAGGTTTTGAAACGAAAGATGTAGCGCCCTATATTTCTTTATATTGGGCATCAATGATGATCGGCCGTTGGACGGGAGCGGTAGACGCTTTTGACTTCAGCGCAGGATTCAAAAAAATATTAAGATTCTTAGCTCCATACCTGGCCTTCGGCGTATTCCTTTTGGTAAATGCTATTGCCAAACATGATTTACAGCCTTTCTATGTTTACGGATTAATTATTATTGCAATGATCATTTGCGACATAATAAGCAAAGGTAATCCGGCAAGAATGCTTCTTATCTTCTCTTCTGCAGGGATTGCAGCATTATTAACAGGGATGCTGACAACCGGTATGGTTTCCGTATATGCTTTCACAAGTGTCGGGCTTTTCTGCTCTACTCTCTGGCCTTGTATATTTGCATTGGCAATCAATGGTCTTGGAAAACATACGAATCAAGGTTCCGGCCTGCTAATCATGATGATTATGGGAGGTGGTATTGTAAGTTTAATTCAGGGTTATGTAGCTGACCTTAGTACTATCCATGTAAGTTATATCGTGGGAGTTGTCTGTTTTGCTTACCTTGCTTTCTATGCCATCCGTGTAAGCGGAATCTTAAAAGCTCAGGGAATTGATTTAGATAAAATATCAAAAGGCGGTGGTCACTAATACTATAAAAATACTATATAAGAAAAGATTTTGGGCGGGTTTGTTACTTGCCCAATTTCTTTTGTTCTTTGTTTTCTCAAAACTGAAATTTATGATTTCTTTTTTTGAATGCTTCTTTGAGTTTCAGAAAAACCTTCATCAGGTTCTGTTCTCCTGGTTGCCTTTTTCGTTTGGAGATGTTTTATATATTTTATCCGGCATTTCCATTTTGTACTTTATCATTAGATTTTTTAAAAAGAAAAAAAGGCATAAATCTCTTTTAAATATTTTGATTTTAATTAATATCTTTTATTTCGCCTATCAGATTTTTTGGGGAATGTTATATTTTCAGACTCCGATCATAGAAAAGCTTCCGAAGGGTGAAATAACGCTAAACAAAAGGAAAGAATTAGCCCTACAATATCTTGAAAAATGTAAAACAACCAGGAAATTAGTATCCCAGGACAAAAACGGAATTTTTGTGGTGACAGACCTGGAATCTATCCAAAAAGAAATCCTTCGCAATCAGGCAAAACTTCCCAGGTATATTTCTGATAAAAAAGCGACACAGATCAATTCCTTTAAACCAAGTCTTTTCAAAAACGTTATGAGTTTTACGGGAATCCTGGGATACTATAACCCTTTTAGTGCAGAAGCTCAATATAACTCCGAATTGCCATCTACTTATTTACCTTTTACATCCGCTCATGAAAGTTCCCATCAACTCGGCTTCGCAAGAGAGCAGGAAGCAAACTTTATCGGGTATTTAATCGGCGTTAATTCAGAAAATCCGGAATTAAGGTACAGCACGGAATATTTTACGTTAAAAAGTCTCTTAAACTCTATCGTTGAAGAAGACGAAAATTTTGTAAAAGCAGCTTTAAAAAACTACTCCCCAGAAATGAAAAGGGATAGGCTTTATGAAAAGGCTTTTATTTATAAACATCAGGGATTGCTGGACGATTTTTTCAGGTTTACCAATAACCTGTTTCTTAAAAGTAATCAACAGGAAGGCTCTGTTACTTATTCATATTTCATCGGCTTATTGGTACGTTATGAAAAGTAGTTATAACAAAAGAATCGTATCAGGCGATACGATTCTAAAAACACAAATGATGAAAAAAAATTTATTACCTTGACTTGTTCCCTCATTCAAGGCGATGTAAAAGTACAACATATTTTATAAATACAAAAACTTTTCTATTCTTTTTTAAAACTTTATGAAAACTTTAAGATTTTTTAAGTTCAAGCCTGAATTTTATGAATAATTCACAATTGAAAGACATTTAATAAAAATTTATAATCAATAATGAAATTATATAAAAATTTAAATTTAATCACAAAAAAATCACGAATCCAATCAATTGATTGAATCGGAGCGTTTCTTCATTATCTCAAACTAAGACTTTATATAAATTTTCAAAAAAAAGCTCAAAATAAAATTTGAACTTTTTTGTCCTACTATTTCTAAAAAAAATTTAAAATCTTCGCAAAATAGAACTTTATTTTTGATTGTTTTGAAACGAAACTGTTTTATAATACCGATATAGATAATCATAAATAATCATCTCAAAGATTCTCTGATTAGATACAAACATCCTGTTGATGCTCATATGGAACAAACTCTGGAAGAAACCCTTCAAAAAATGTTCATCGCTTTTAGAGGTAATATCTCGCATACTGCATCCACATTCCCTGATATTTGATAAAACTACATTTCTAAAATCAAGATAGTCAACAGACTCAAGAAAATCCAGATATTTAGGTTTAAATAATCTGTATTTTTTATCCAGCTGGCTGTTCAGCTTCTTATCTGCATTGAATTCGGCTTTAAACGAATTATTAAAATCTCTTATCCAATCAAGTTTTTTATCTATTGGAAGCCCCAGATTTGAAAGCAATTCATCAATATAAAATAAAGAGGTTATTATTTTCTCTTCATCATCTAAAAACAAACATTCTTTAATGAAAAATTCACTGTTTTTAAAAAACAAAAACTCGGCTTCATTTATCGTCTGCGTTCCATATCTTTCTAATTCTCTATTGTAAATATCGAATATAAGACTTGAAATTTCGCCGGAATCAATATAGTCGTTAAGAACTTCCCGAATCTTCAAAAGAATAATATTGTAATTATTAATATCATTCAGCTCAAATCGAATTCTCAAATGAATTTTAGGATCATTATACCGAATAAAAAACCATTTTTTTATAAGATTTTCTTTAAGTAAAAAAGTTACTAATGGCTGAATTGCTTCGTCAAGAATGACATCAGCAGTCTTAGCTCCAGTGTATAATTTCAGATATAGCCATTCACTTCCGGGAACAAATTTTCTCTTTAATTCCATCATTTACTTAGCTTTATAAAGTGAAAACACAAATTCGCGCCTATAATCATCATTTTTATTCCAAAGAAATTCTTCAATAAAAACTATTTTATGCTTTTTGACAATATCAATAAATAGTTTTGCAAAATCATAGTTTTCCAGGTTTATTGTTAGCGTATTATCAGACATTGCCCACTGTATCCATTTTGGAATTTTTCTTTTATCTCTCCAATGTTGTAATTCGCTTAAAAAATCCTCTTTGTTTTTTATAATGGAAATGAAAGCCTGAAGATCTTTTTCTTCGATTTTCCATTGAGCTTTCGATAAAATAACATTTTTATATTCTATTCTCGGAAAAAATGTATATATATTTTTCAGTCCGCCCCAATCGAAATACACTCCACTTCTTCTGTTTTGGGAGTAAAGGTCACATAAAAAATGATAAACGGGCAATGAATCCCCAGAATAATTATGAGCATTTGTCAGATATGGCATTATCTCCTTATTCAGTCTTTGAGATCTTAGAATAATTCTATTATTTTTTACAGAAATATATAAATCATCAATAGTAATCTGATTTTCTTCCGGCAAAATAGATTGTGCTAAATACGGAATTTCATAATTTCTTAATGTTGGTCTTCTGATAATATTCCCAATTCTCGCATCAGGAAGATGAATAATTTCAGCTAAAATTTTATTCGGATTTAATTCTTCTTCTTTTCCGGCAATACGTTTTGCCAGATTCTGTATCTCCGATTTTTCAGAACAAAATCGTCCCAATAAATTGGCTGCGCTATTTCCACCGCCCCCTTTTATACATAGTTTCTCCTGTCCGTCTGAAATAATCTCAGCCATAAAAGATATGGTATCCGGCAGATCATCCCAATTTTCTTCGAAATCTTTAAAATCAGCATCGGTCAGCTCAATTTTGTATTGACTTTCAAACGTTAATCCCTGCAATTTTCCATTCAAAACCTGTTGAACAGGATTAAGCTGAATCATCAGATTCGATTTTTTCTGGCTAAAAGGAATATTTAAATCCTCCAAATAAGGATGAAGCCCTTTTGCCTTAATACCTTGTAGATAACCAATTCCTATTTCAGAATCTAAAGCATAACCAAGTGGTACTTCCTCTGTTTCAAATCTTTCATAAAAAGCTTTTTTAAACTTTTCTATATACGTTTCTTTCTGGATCAGTGAAATTTTATTTAAAAAACTAACTGTTTTTTTCAGTTCTTTTTTCCAATGCTGGGGTAATTTATATTCAGAATCATTATACAAATCTGTTTGAAAAAGGTATTTCTGCTCATATTTTACTTGAAAAGATTTAATCAGTTCTTCAATTTCGATATACTTTGCTGTAGAATTCCCAATATTTTTATCTAAATCGATGAGTTTCTCCTGGATCTGAATTAAAGTCTGAAGCTGATCTTCTGCATTAATCTTCTTTAATATTGAAATAAGAGTCCGCAAAAAATCTTCACCAGAAACATTGGGTTCCAGCTCGCTCACCAAAACCTGGTTGTCTATTAATTCATCTATAAACTCAGAGGCATCTTCTTTTGTTATCTCTTCATTAATAAGGATTTCTTCCAATTGGTGAGTCGTTTTTCCTTTTTGGGCAAACTTTAGGATATTATCCAATTCTTCTGAAATTGGTGCTGAAGAAACAATATATTCTCTTTTTCCCTCGGAATATTCATATTCAACATATCGAATTTTATTTCCGACTCTATTTAGACTGTTGTTTGGAAAATACTGCAAGTGATTTCTTATTTCAGGAATTGTAACCAAATGATGAGACAATGCCACCAAAAAATGCATGTCTAATTTGGTGTCCCGAATTAATTGGGCAGCAGAAGATCTTGGAAATTCATCATTATCAAACCTTCCGATACCGACATTGGAAAATAAACCGAATGGAGTACAACGAGTACTCATCCGGCTGTAATATTTGAGAAATGTATTTTTAAGTTTTTGAGATTGTTTGTCTGAAAACTTTTCTCCGGATTTTACCCATTGCCGGATTTCTTCATATAAATAAGGGGATGCCAAATAAAGAGCTTCCTGAAAAACAGGATTATTACAAATTTGTTTTACATCAGACTCTAACAGTTCATGACCTTCAAGTTTATTCCAAAAACTTTCCCGGGAAAACACAGGGGAACGAACAACAAATTCTTCAAAAAAACGATATGGGAATTGGGACATTTAATTTTTTATAATAGGAATTTCTATATAGCTATCATTATACCATTTTACTTCTAAAGGCTCACCTGCATCCTTTATCGTTTCATCACTTACATCTTTACCGGTACCGTAATTTATTTGATTATAGGAATTTTTATTTATGCCTAATCTTACAACCAATTTACTTCCCTTAGGAATTTTCTTACCTACAAAAGTACTATTTGTAAGGTAAATTGTTTCTATTTTTCCAGGTTTTAAAAGATGTCTTTTTTCTCTGTTTTTGGCATAACTGGCACGTCCTAAATAATCAGATAAAAAGAAGAAGCCTCCACCCGGTTTTATTTGATATAAAGATATCGTAATATCAATATCTTTTTTATTAATAGCAGTGCTCAGTTTTGTTATAAAGCTACCATTAATAATAACATCTTTATCAAAAATTTCGGTTTCGTATATTACAGAATTATTTACATATAAGCTATCTTTCCCGAATTTATGATAAACTGCTTTATCGTTTCTGTCTTTAAAATCAATAATTTGTTTTACAAAATCCTTTTTCTCACTTTTTTCTTTTGTCAGAATAAGGCGAGAATCAGATTCTTTGGCCAGATAAAGTTTCAGTTTGTCATCATGCGTTTTTTCTAATGTTGGAGAATGGTACCATTTATCAGTATCCATAATCTGAACATTGACTTTATCTTTCAATAGCTCAGGCTTTGATCCATTCTTCAATATATAATCAAACCATGAAAAAGCAAGATCACTGATATTGATTTTGGCCACCTTATCCAATTGATATCCTCTTAAAATATTAGTAGCATAACTTTGAGCGCCACCATGATCATAAGGGCCAATAACTATATAATGATTAGGGTTTTTATTGTATTTATAAAATTCTCTAAAATAGTACATCGCTCCCAATTGATCTGCATCATAAAAACCAGTCGTACTCAAAACAGGAATATTTATTTTAGAAAAATCTTTTTTGTAGGGAATCATAGCTTTCCAATATGCATCATAACTTGGATGATCGAGCCATCTTTGAAAAATTTCATTTGATTTTCCTGCTATAGAATCTAACGCTCTAAAGGATTTTCCACTTTTATACCATGCAGTATTTATAGAATCCCATTTATTGTAATTTTTAAAATCTGCTTCATCTGTCAGTTTGTTATTAGTAACATAAGTAATCCACTGGAGCATATAACTCATGAATACATTATTATTCATCGGATAATCTATACCAATTCCTACGGAAACTTGGGGGACTATTGTTTTCAGGGCAGGATGTAATTTTTTTGTAGCAGCCCATTGACTAAACCCCAGATAACTTCCACCAATCATTCCTACCTTACCATTACACCATGATTGTTTGCTTATCCAATCAATCACATCATATAAATCTTCTGACTCATGTTCAAAAGGTTCTATTGCATCAGGACTATTTCTTTTTCCTCTCGTATTTACAACTGCCCCAATATAATCATAAGCTGCAGCTCTTTTCCCTAAAGCATTATCATACGTTCCTGCATAAATATTATTGGTAAGAATAACTGGCAGGGCTCGTTGATTTCCTATTTTCCGGGTTATTGTAATATTTACAGTTCCTCCTTTTTTCGTCATTAGCTCAATCGATTCAACAATATATTTATTTTTATCTTTTAAAGCTAATAATTTTCTTACTGTCGCTTGAGTTTTTGAAATAGTTTTATAATCTAAATAATTAATACAGAGATTTACCACAGATTTACTGTCAATGCTATCTTCCTTTATAGATTCTAACGCCTTTTTTATCTTTTCCTTACTATCTGATACATCTTCTTCTAAAATATCAGCAAAACGAAATGAATACTTATCGGGAAATTCAGAATATTTATTGTTGAAAGCTTTATCAAGTGCTTGTGAAAATGGTATTTTTTCATTCAATTCTATGTCTCTTGCAAGAGCATAAATTTCAAAATTTGCGAACTTAATACTTGCGCTGCTTTCATTAGCCAATGTTTGTTTATACTTGCGTATAGTTGATATAGATTGCTTAAAATGTGTTGCTAACATTTCTAATTTAAATAACTTTTCTAGTGAATCTAGAGATTTTGCATCCTTGTAGTAGTTTGAAATTTTAGCTGCAATATCTGATATTTTCTTTTCAAGGACTAAAGAATCGTTAAGCTCATTTTTGGACAAATAGATTTTTTGTGCATGATAGATATTCGTTAGAAATAATGCTATCATTAATAGTTTGATCTTCATTATTAGGTATTTATATTATAAAAGAAATTCTATAAAACATTGATTGTTTTATAGAATTCTTTATTCGCAAACAAATTATCATCTGCTATTCTCTAAAATTTAAAAATATCTTTAATATGTGAGTTTGGCTAATTATTAAGGTAATTCAGATAAAATTATGTCTGTCCCGCCTGTTTTCGTGGGTTTAGTCACTAAAGTATTATCACTTGGTTCCGGCAGGTAAACTGTAGTAAAGACAATGGGAATCGTTACAGGATCATCGCCTCCTCTGATTTTACTAAGATTGTTAATTCTTGTTAACTGTAGTTTTTTTAGAGACAATTTTTTTTCTTCTCTATCTTGTTTTTTCATTTTAGTATTTTTTAACCATAAATGTTAGTATCCCAACCTAATGTTTCTTTTGGTTTTGTTGGGCTTGTTTCCCCTGTATCGCTATCGGAAGGGTTAATACCATTATCAGTACCTAAACCTTTACCTCCGAAAATTTTATTCAAATTATTAATTTTTGCTAATTGCAGCTTTTTTAAAGAAAGTTTTTTTTCTTCTCTATTTTGTTTTTTCATAATTAAAAAAATTGAATAACAAATAAAGTGATTTTAATTAATATGATGTAAATTCATAAATCTAAATTTATAAATCTATGCCTAAAATAAATATAAAACAATGATTATCAGTCAATAAAAAAAATAAAAAATCATTACATATGGTAAATGGTAAATAAGTAATATTTTTGTAAAGTTATTTTTAATAAATGAAAGTAAAGTTTTTTTTCATACTCCTATTATTAACCATTTATAATATTTTTAAAGCTCAAACCGCTTCAAAGGATATTTCATTGAGCGAATACTCCTACGGAGATCTTAAAACTCATTTTTATGAGCTATTCCATACAGATAAAGTAAATGAGTCAAAAATAATAGCTAAATATTATCTTAAGAAGGCAAAACTTGAGAAAGATGATAAACAAATTGCGGAAGGATATGTACTAAATCATTTCAGTCAGGACCTACC
Organism: Chryseobacterium sp. FH2; assembly: GCF_001045455.1. Taxonomy (GTDB): domain Bacteria; phylum Bacteroidota; class Bacteroidia; order Flavobacteriales; family Weeksellaceae; genus Chryseobacterium. The sequence continues at coordinate 27,106 of NZ_LFNE01000005.1, forward strand.
CATTGCTTTAAAATATATAGACAGCATAAAGGTTCTTGCAAAAAATTGGGACAAAAAAGTATATCCTGCAAGAATATATATGCTAAAAGGCAATTTATATTTTAAATTTGATAATCTGAAATTTGCTTTTGAAAACTATCTCTTAGGATTAAAATATGCCAAAGAAAATAATAATGAACGTCAAATAGCATTTACGGAGATCAATATAGCTTATTTAAATAACTATATTGGTAAATACGCTGAGGCTGAAAAAGTCTTTAAATTTTATCTTGCTCATCCGACAAAATTAAAAGAACCTGAAGTTGCAGAAATTCGTCAAAATTTAGTCAATGCTTATCTTAAAACCAATAAGTTAGACTCAGCAAAAACTCTGATTGACAATGGTTTAAAATATACTTCAAAAAATAAAGATGTATACAATTATCATATGTATTTATTTTTTAAGGGAGCATATTATTTCAAATCAGGCAAGTACAATGAGTCTATAAAAGAGCTTAAAACCTGCGAAAAGTTTTTCTCTATTAATCCAAATGATCTGAATATGTGTAGTGTATTTTTTATCTTGGGAAAAGACTATATTGCTCTTAATAAAAAAGACATAGCAGTACAATACTATACCAAAATAGATTCAATTATAGCTAAAAGAAGTAATTTATTTCCGGAACTAAGAGAAATATATACTTTTTTAATCGACTATTATAAAGAAACAAACGACAAAGAAAAACAATTGTATTATATTGAAAAATTCTTAACAATAGACAGAAAGCTAGATGCCCAATTTAAGTATCTTACTTTCGAAATGCCTAAAAAATATGACATTCCTAAGTTTGCTAAAGAAAAAGATAATATCATTGACGATTTAAAAAGCAGAAAAATGTACCTCAATCTTTTTCTGGTACTATCGATCATTCTTGTATTATTTTTAACTTATCTATTCTATCAATCTAAAAAAGCAGAAAAGAAACAAAAACAAATTGCTCATGATTTGATAGTTTCCATTGAGAAAAATAACGAAAGTAAATTCGTTATTACAGGAGAAAATAATATTAATGTCCCGATACATAATATAACGCAAGAAAAAATTGATAAAGCTCCAAAATCTCTTCCGGAAGAAACTATCGGGTTTATTTTGAAAGAATTGGAAAATTTCGAAACTAAAGAATATTTTTTAAAAAAAGGTATTACCCTAAATAGTTTAGCCAAAACCATTAAAACTAATTCTACTTATTTGTCGGATGTTATAAATACTCATAAAGGGAAAAACTTTGCCACTTATCTAAATGATCTCCGTATAGATTATGCTCTAAAGAGATTGGTAAGAGATAAAAAATTCCGTTCTTATAAATTATCTGTCATTGCGGATGAACTTGGATATAATAATGAACAGGCTTTTTCATTAGCTTTTAAGAAAAAAACAAGTACAACCCTTACAATCTACCTTAAAGAAATTGATAAAGCTAATACTTAGCAAATAAAAACAACCAATCACAAATAAATGAAATACAACACGTTACCTATTAAAAATATCTAAATTTATAAATCTAGACACCCTACATTTTTGTCCTGACATTATCTTCTGTAAGTTTGCCTCGGGTAAAGACACAACAACACTATCTTTTGATTGATGTGCAGAAGATAAAATAACCAGAAAACTATTAATGAATGGGAATGCATTTCTAGATTGTATGTATATACTTTTACATCAGAAGTGGTTCATGAAAAAGGAGGAATATTCCTCCTTTTTTAAATTTGTAGAAATTATTTTAAATAAATGGGTTAAATCAATATAAATCACTTACGAAAGAAAAACACTTGCCTATTCTTAAACATCTGCGTATTTTTAGTTCAAAATATTAATATGATATTCGATAAGCTAATAAATCATCTTAAACTTGATAAACAGGAATTTTTGTTCCAGTTTAATTCACATCCAAATTATCCTTCTGCCTTAGCTTTTAGCGATACGCTTAATTTTATGGGAGTACGAAATGATGCTTATGAGCTGGACAAAGAATATTGGGATGAATTACCTGAAGAATTTATCGCAATCGTTAATAATTCTTTCTCATTAGTAAAAAAAACAGGAAATAACTACTCAGTTTATTCAGATAAAGTTAAAAATGTAAATAAAAAAGAACTTTACAACAATTCAACAGATTTTGTTTTGTTATTTGAAAAAATCGAAAATACAGAAAACAAATCAATTAATAATGTAAAACCTTTAATATATGCTGCTTTAGGAATTATTATTCTATACACTCTTCTGAATCATACTTGGTATGAAAGCATGTTCAATATTTTATCTTTAGCTGGTCTTTACATTTCTTTAGAAATTTTCAGCCAGAAATTTGGAAATACATCTGCTGTTATCGGAAGTATTTGTGGAGGCGATCCCGCGAATCAGGCTGTGAATTCTTGTAATAAAATTATTAATCAGGATAAAACAAGTATATTAGGATTAAAATTTGCAGATTTTTCATTGATTTATTTTATCGGAGTCACCGTACTTGGCCTTTTCTTTCCTGCAACAGCTTATATCATTAAAGCATTTACATTTGTTTCTATTTTAGCAATCGGCTATTCATTATATATACAGGTATTTGTTGAGAAGACGTTCTGTAAAGTCTGCCTTATAATTATTACAATTCTGGTTGCTCAATTATTGATTAGCTCAATACTTTTTGAGAATCTATTTTTAGAAATAAAAACTTTATTATTAGTTTTAGCCTTATGGATAATTATATTTTCTTCAGTTTTATATATAAATAATACACTTCAGGAAAAAGAAAAACTCCAAAAATCAAATGCGAAAAATTTAAGATTTAAAAGGAACTATGAGCTCTTCAAAAGAGAGCTTGTAGAAAACGAAAAAATCAGTTTTGAAGACAAACAAACATTCTCATTAGGAAATAAAGATGCTAAACTTCATATTTCAATTGTTTCTAATCCTTATTGCGGCTTTTGCAAAGATGCTCACAAAATAATGGAAGGATTATTAAAAAAATATCCCAATGATATTTCTGCCCAGATAAGATTCAACTACTTTCCGGAAAAAAGTAATGAAAAATACACCAATCTAATTTCCGATTTTGTTAATATCTATAAAAACAGGTCCCAAAATGACTTTCTTACTGCTATTGAAGATTGGTTTGAACATAAAAACGAAGAAAAAATCAATGAAAAATCAGATAGAGGAACATCTGCCGAAGATTTGAACCCGATTACCAGAATGTCACAAGACAACAGCAATTTGGGATTAAATTTCACTCCGGTATTCATCATTAATGGATATCAGTTTCCTGAAAAATATGATCGTGATGATATTTGGTTTTTTGTTGATGAGCTATTAGATGATGAAGATTTTCAATTAAATCCATCTTATTAAAATTACTAAATCTTTTACATATATATAAATTGGAGACTATATATATTTATGGTCTCTAATTTTGATTAAATTAATGAAAAAAAAATTTCCTAACTATATTCAGCCCGATTCCAAAGACTGTGGCCCCACTTGTCTCAGGATTGTAAGTAAATACTACAAAAGGAGCATTTCTCTGCAGCAAATCCGCAATCTTTCTGAAACAACCAGGGAAGGAAGCAGTTTATTGGGTTTAAGTGATGCCGCTGAAGATTTGGGGTTCCGTTCTTTGGGAGTTCAGATCGATTTTAATACCCTTAGAGACGAAGTTCCCTTTCCCTGTATACTGCATTGGAACAAAAATCATTTTGTTGTTGTTTATGATATCGATAAAAATGATAAGGTCTACATTTCAGATCCCAGCTACGGATTAATCACTTATACAAAAGAAGAATTTATACAATTTTGGATTGGAGAAAATGCCAATGAAAATACAGAAGAAGGTATTGCCTTGATTTTGGAAACAACTCCTTCATTTTTCCAAACCGAATTTGATGATAGTGAAAGTAAAGCCAGTTTTTCTTTTCTTTCAAAATATTTATTTAAATATAAATCACTTGTCATTCAGTTGGCTATTGGTTTATTAGCAGGCAGTTTACTTTCCCTGATTTTCCCATTCCTTACCCAAAGTATTGTAGATGTGGGAATTCAAAATCAGGATTTAAATTTCATCTATCTTATCCTGGGCGCCCAAATTATGTTGTTTTTGGGTAGAATGGGAATTGAAGTCATTCGAAGCTGGATTTTATTGCATCTCTCAGCAAGAATCAATATCTCTATTATTTCAGATTTCTTTATCAAATTAATGAGACTTCCTATCAGTTTTTTTGATACGAGAATGACCGGAGATATCATGCAGAGAATTAATGATCATCACAGAATCGAGCAACTTTTAACGAGCTCTTCTTTAAACACCTTATTTTCTTTGGTAAACCTTATCATTTTCAGTATCGTTTTACTGTTTTATGATTACCAGTTATTCCTGGTTTACTTTGTAGGAGCAGCTTTATATATTGGATGGATTAGCTTCTTCCTTAAAAAAAGAAAAGAACTTGATTATAAAAGATTCTCTCAGGTTTCTCAGGAGCAAAGTAAAGTTATTGAGTTAATCAACGGGATGCAGGAAATCAAAATGCATAATGCAGAAAAGCAAAAACGTTGGGACTGGGAATTTCTCCAGGTAAAACTATTCAAAATCCGGATAAAATCTCTTTCATTAGAACAATGGCAGTCCGTAGGAGGAAATTTTATCAACCAAATGAAGGATATTCTGGTAAGTTTCCTTGCCGCAAAACTGGTTTTAAGCGGAAGCCTTACTTTGGGGATGATGCTTTCTGTACAATATATTATCGGGCAGCTGAACAGCCCTTTATTACAGCTTATTGATTTCATCAAACAATTTCAGGACGCTAAAATTTCACTGGAAAGATTAGGCGAAATCCATGATAAAGATGATGAAGAAAATAAAGAAGAACAATACGTTTCTGAAGTTCCAGAAAAAGACATAGAAATCAGCGATATGTCTTTCAGATATATTGGTTCCGATGCTTTTGTTTTTGAACATTTGAATTTAAATATTCCTTATCAGAAAACAACTGCAATTGTAGGCTCCAGCGGAAGCGGAAAAACTACCCTTTTAAAATTATTAATGAAGTTCTACGAGCCGAATGAAGGAGAAATCAAAATCGGAAATACAAAATTAAGTTCAGTTTCGCCAAAATTCTGGAGAGATCATTGCGGCGTAGTAATGCAGGAAGGATATGTCTTCAATGATACAATTGCCAACAATATCGCAATTGGAGAAGATCATGTAGACAAACAGAAACTAAGAAAAGCTGTAGGAATTGCCAATATTAAAGATTTTGTTGAAAGTTTGCCTTTAAGCTACAATACCAAAATCGGAAACGAAGGTTTAGGAGTAAGCGGAGGGCAAAAGCAAAGACTTTTCATAGCAAGAGCCGTATATAAGTCTCCGGAATACATTTTCTTTGATGAAGCAACTTCTGCTCTAGACGCCAATAATGAGAAAATTATTATGGAAAATCTGGAACAATTCTTCAAAGGTAAAACGGCTGTAGTGATTGCCCACAGGCTGTCTACAGTAAAACATGCCGATAAGATTATTGTTTTAGACAGAGGAAAAGTAGTTGAAGAAGGAAATCATACAGAATTGGTTGCTTTAAAAGGTGAATATTACAGACTGGTAAAAAATCAATTAGAACTTGGAAACTAAAAAAGACATATTAGATAATATAGAATTACGCTCAGAAAGCGTTCAGGATATTCTTACCCAGCCTCCTCATTGGATGATCCGATGGGGAAACAGCATTATTTTTATAATTCTTATCCTGATCCTGGTAATGAGCTACATTATAAAGTATCCGGAATTTATTCCTGCTCCTATTATTGTAACGTCGCAAAACCCTCCGGAAAAACTGGAAGCCAGAACCAATTCTAAAATTGAAAAAATATTCATCAAAGATCATCAGGAGGTAAAAAAAGACGATGTTCTGATGGTAATGCAGTCTACGGCAAACTATAAAGATGTCCTTGAGCTTAAAAAACTGGTAGATTCCATCACACCTAATAATCTGTATTCTTTTCCTGTTATTCAGGCTTCACGCTTCAAATTAGGTGAATTACAGGGTGATTATAATAATTTTGCAAAAGCTTTTCAGGATGAACAGCTTTTCACAAGATTACAGCCTTATGCTCCCGAAAATTTGGCGGCTAACCAAAGTATATCAGAATACAGAGGCAGAATACTTACTTTAAAACAACAAAAAAGTTTAGAACAAGCTAAATATGATCTGACAAAGAAAAACTATCAGCGCTCACAGGAACTTTTTAATCAGGGAGTAATTGCTGCTGTAGAATTGGAAAATGAAAAAATAAAATATCTTCAGGCCCAGCAAAACCTTGAAAATATTAATATTTCATTATCTCAAATGGAAGAAGGCATTTCCAATTTTAATAAAACAAAAAGCGGAGCTGCCATCAATACAGAAAAAGATAAAATCACGTATTCTTCCCAGACTCTTCAATTGTTTGAGCAACTGAGAAAGTCTTTAAAACAATGGGAACAAAATTACCTTGTCATTTCATCAACTGATGGTATGGCGAGCTTCCAACAATTTTTTGGTGAAAACCAATTTGTAAAAACCGGTGATGCCATCCTGTCAATTCTTCCCAAAAATAAAGAAAAATTGGTTGGAAGAATGTCTGTTCCTTCTATGAATTCAGGTAAAATTACTCCTGGCGAAAAAGTGCTAATCAAACTTGATAATTATCAGTACCAGGAATTTGGTATCATTGAAGGTAAAGTCCAAAATATCTCGCTTTCTCCCGATAAGGATGGAAATTATTATGTGGATATAGTGCTTCCCAAAGGTTTAAAAACATCATATAACAAAACGCTTCCTTTTGACAAGGAGCTTCGGGGTAATGCGGAAATTGTAACTAAAGATTTAAGGTTAATTGAAAGATTTTTCTACCAGATTAGAAAATTGCTGGGATATCAAAGTTAAATATAACTGAAAATAAAAATCAGAACGCCTGCAAAAAATTTGCAGGCGTTCATTGTAAATAATATCTAATAGATAACGATAGAAATTTATCTCGATTATTTGACTTTTAATATAATCAGTAAAAAGTTTTGTGCTTTATAACGGAAATATTTTATAAGAATCCAGACCGTTTTTTTATCTTCTAAATAAGACCTTCAACGCTAGATGTTCCCTTCGAAAATTTATTACGCGATTTCTACCTATTTTGATTTATTGTATACTAATGTTAAACGGTTATTAGTATATAATAAATTAACTAAACGAGATATCATATGGTGGATAATAATTAAAAATTTAAGAAAACATTCCTTAGAAATAATAAAAACAAATATTAGAAAAATGTTTTAAATCATTACCTCTATTATAAAACAAAAAACCGAAACAGATGTTTCGGTTTTTCTCGCTATTGTAGCGAAGACGGGAATTGAACCCGTGACCTCAGGGTTATGAATCCTGCGCTCTAACCAACTGAGCTACCTCGCCGTTTTGGTGGTGCAAATATAGAAAATATTTACACAACACCAAAATTATTTTAGCTTAAAATATTCTAAAACATCGCCTACATGGTCTGGTTTACTGATTATCTTATTGTTAGCATCTAAAATAAAATACGTTGGAGTTGCATGAACATTGTAGGTATCTGTATAACTGCTGTTCCATCCTCTCAATTCAGAATCATTTATCCATGGAAATGCAGAAATTTTCTTGGTATAAGAATCTTTGTCAGTATCTAATGACAGGCCTATCACCTGAATATTCTTAGCTTTTAAATCATTGTATTTTTCCAATAATTTAGGCAATTCACTTTCACAATGTGAACAAGTAGATGACCAGAAAACAATTACTTTTTTGTCTGCTTTTACATCATAAATAGACTTTGCAGTGGTATTTACCGCTGACTGGAATTTATTATTTGGGAACATTGCTCCTATTTCTACATTTGAATTAGACTTAAGAGTGGATGCCAATCTATCAGTAATAGTACACTTAAGATTTTTGGCAAGATTAAGATATCTATCTTTTAAATCTTTCATCTCGTATACATCAAAAATATCAATCAATTCAGATAAAACGGTCTGTCCGCGAGGAGTTTCGACTTTTAATCTATCCAACAATTTATCCACAGAACCCGGAACATCAGAATTACCTCCGGCATTTAAATAAGCAACCAAAACAGGTCTTAACAATGATGAAGTTTCAAGCATATCATTTGACTTATCTATAAAATTAATGATATCCTCTTGGCTCACTTTCTTATTAGGATCATTAGAAAGATACTTAGCATAATTCGTATTATAATACGAAATAAATGGATGCAAAGCAGGATCCATATCGCTGCTTGTACCGGATAACCTGTTTATCTCGGCTTTCAATGCTTTTCCAAACTCTGTATTATCCTTATAATATTCCTTTATTTGAGACAATGCAGGTAGAATAAGCTCTTTTTTCTGAGAACTTTCCTGCACTTTAAACATTAAATTATTCGCCTCATCCAGGTAAGTAATATCTTTTATTTTATTATTCTGAACATCCAATTTGATATCCACATTTTTATTTTCAGAAATGAAACTGATAGTGTTATTTGAATCCGGAAAATAAACCTTCATCATCCCCGAATAGTTCTTAGGATATTTGAAAGTCAATATATGATTTTTAATAGATTCTTTGGAAACGATGATATCTTTAGAGCCATTTAATGTATATAAAATTGCATCCTGATCTTTGAAATCTGCTGGTGCCTGAATGGCGATTGTAAATTGCGCCTGTAAAGAAAATGCAGCTAATAATGCTAAAACTATAGAAATCTTTTTCATAATGTAAAAATAAAAAAACTCTCTGAGTAATCAGAGAGTTTAATATTATTTTAATAAAAATTTATACTTTTTGAGTATTGTATTTTTTTGCAAAAAATACAGTCAACATTACTGCTACCAGCACTAACCCGATAATATACATATCGATGGGTGACGCAGGTGCTCCCGGCCCTACAGTTCCACCACCATCATCATCTCCCGGAGGCGGCATTATTGGAGTGTCTGCGTAAGCAAAAGTAACGATGAATAAAAAAAGAGCCAATATTAGTTTATTTATAGTTTTCATATATTTTATTTTAAGATTTTAGTGTTAACAGTTTCTCCTTTGTCAGAAACAATTTTTACAACATAAGAATTTTTAATAGCGTTATTCAATTCGATAACAAAATCTGTAGATGCATCAACTGCTTTTTTAGAGATAACTAGTTTACCGCTCATATCATAAACTTCAATATCTGCCTTTTTCCAGCTAGGGTCAAATCTAACAATGTAGTTTGTAATGTCTGGATTATAAACAACCATTGTTCTAGAAGGTTTAGTAGAAGGTTTCTCAACTGCTAAAACTCTATCTGGTTCTCCATAATATAAATCATAATCGTCGTTAGTTACAGGAATTACATCTCCTTGTTTTGCTTCCATTATAGAACCGTTTGCAGCTTTGTAATAGAATCCAATACCAGAAGACAATTGGTGAGTACCATTTGCAACTAAGTCTGCATTTTCTCTAATTTCAAATTTGTATGATTTAACTTTATTAAGGTCATAGTTAATTAACTTAACGTTCTTCCCTTTAAAGTTATTTTCATTAGCTTCGTTAATATATAACCAATAGCTATTGCTGTAGTTATTATCAATACCGCCAGTAGGAGCTTCTTCGTAAGTACCCAAAACATCTACAGATCTAGCTGTTACCTGAGTTTTACTACTTCCGGAATGTCCTGTTGTTCCGTTAGGATAAACTACATAATAAGTTCTTGCAACTTCATTTCCGGCAGCATCTAAACCGATAACCCCTAATTGTTTTACAGTTCCCGTTTTAGCAGCATTTTTATTAGCTGTCACACTGTAACCTGTAGTTGCAGCTCTACTATAATAATTGAATCTTCTTAAATTCGCAAAATTTAGCTGATCTGCATTTACATTGTTATTAAGCTTAATTACAAATGTTCCTAAAGGTCTTACCATCACATAATCAACATCTCCCGTAGGCACTCCTGAATTAAAGGTAATAAATTTACCCGGTGTTGTAGTTCCTGTTCCGGCAGATGTAGTGGTAACCTGTCCTGGATCAAGTCTTACTCCATAAATAGTGCTTAAGTTCACTCCATCGTTACTACCACTGGAAACAGGTTCATCATAAGCAATATTAGCTAAATCCAGATTTGTAAGGAATGGGTTTGCAAACTGATAAATATTTTTACCATAATCACCTTGCCAAGAGCTTCCTCCTGATGCAATAGCCCATCTATCCTGAACATAACTTTTATATGTTTCATTATAAGCATTTGTACCAAGACCATTTGTACCGAAGTTAACTCCGTTACCTGCATTCTGTAAAGTTACTGTTTGACCGATATCAGTTACAGGACGTCCTTTCAATGTCTTTAAAGCTGAAGATACATCTAAGCCTTGTCCCCCTAGCATATAGTAAGCATATGCCGGAGCAGAACTCCCGACTGTGAAAGATGTACTGGCTCCATGACTCACAACAGCAGCATTATCATAATACAGTACTTCATTCTGAGAATTTCTTACATTCGTAAATGTTTTCCCCAGTTCATTACTTAGCGTATATACTGTTTTGTTATAAAAAGGAAGACCAATTTGTTGATAGCTACCATGTTTTACAGATCTATACTCCTGATCTACGATACCTGTAATGTTAGTCTGTGGGATACCAGCAATATAAAGCTGGCCATAAGTGTAAGTAGGTGTAGCCGATGAGGAATTCTCATTCGGAACTGCATAAGCGTCTGGCTCATTCAGCTTGTTGACAAAATTAGCTATTGTGGAACCTTCTGCTTTGTCTGCTCCACCAGTAGTAATTGTTTTAAAAGAATCAGTGGCCGATCCACTCACCATAAAATTACCGTGATTTTCAACAACCCCGTTCCCTCTCATTTGTAAGCCGCCACTGTTATAAACCAGTGTACCTTTACTTACGTACGTAGTAGCAGCGTCATCTACGTGTAGAACATTCTGCGCCTGAACAGAACAAACTGCTGCTAATAAACCAATAGCAAATAAACTTTTTCTCATTGTATGTAAATATTTGTGTGTTAATACAATCTTCACCCGCAAAGGTATGATTTTTTTTGTTAACAAAAAAAAATATTTTATTTATTAACAAAAATATTATCTTGCGTTAATATTATTTTACTTTCTTCTCCTATTGAAAACATGTAGTCTTCAAGGACTTTTTCAGTCGTTCCTCTCAATCCTCTGGCTCCTAATCCCTTTTCTATCGTTTCATCTACGATTTTTTCAATTGCGCTATCGGTAAATACCAATTCTGTACCATCCATTTTGAAAAGCTCCACAAATTGATTCACAATCGAATTTTTTGGTTCTTTCATAATTCTTATCATGGTTTCTTTTGTGAGTTTATCGAGATAAGTGATGATTGGAAATCTTCCTAAAAGTTCGGGAATTAATCCGAAAGAGCGAAGGTCAATTGCATTAATATTTGTTAATATATATTCCTCTTCATCAGTTTTATTTATTTTTTCAGAACTGAATCCTATTGCCTGCTTATTCATTCTTCTTTCAATGATTTCTTTGATACCGTCAAAAGCACCGCCTGCAATAAATAAAATATTCTGGGTATTCACCTGAATGTATTTCTGATCAGGATGCTTTCTCCCTCCTTGTGGCGGAACGTTTACAATACTTCCTTCAAGCAGCTTCAATAAACCCTGCTGCACACCTTCTCCTGAGACATCCCTGGTAATACTCGGGTTATCAGATTTTCTGGCGATTTTATCTATTTCATCAATAAATACGATTCCTTTTTCCGCTTTTTCTACGTCATAATCTGCTACCATCAAAAGTCTTGATAAAATACTTTCAACATCTTCCCCTACATACCCGGCTTCCGTCAAAATAGTTGCATCAACGATGCAAAACGGAACATTCAGTTCTTTGGCAATAGTTTTTGCCAGTAAAGTTTTCCCTGTTCCGGTCTCACCAATCATGATGATATTTGATTTTTCAAGCTCTACTTCTCTGTTTTCTTCCTGAGCGTGGAGCAATCTTTTATAATGGTTATAAACTGCAATAGAAAGCTGTTTTTTAGCTTGATCCTGCCCTATCACATATTCATCAAGAAAAGTTTTTATTTGTTTGGGCTTCTTTAATTCGTCTATATTTTCCGCAGGTGAAAATCCATCTTTTGAAGCACTGTCTTTTACAATAGCATGTGCCTGTTCTATACAATTTTCACAAATGAAACCAGTCTGACCAGAAATCAACATCTGTACTTCATTTCTTTTTCTTCCACAGAAAGAACATTGGTTTGAGTTCATTTTATATAATATATATAAGGTATATGATTAAAGAAACTCGTAAAAGTTAAGTTTTACGAGTTTCTGTTATTTCTAAGAATTAATAATTGAGTTCTGAATCTCAGTGTACTCTTCGTTTGTCAATTTTAGTCTCTCATTTTTAAAATTCATATCTTCCATTTTATTTAAAGGAATCAAATGAATATGTGCATGAGGTACTTCTAATCCTACAACAGCCACGCCTACTCTCACACATGGGATTGCATTTTTGATTTTCTTTGCAATTTCCTGGGTAAATCCCCAAAGCTTTTTGTAATCTTCACTTTCCAAATCAAAAATCAAATCAACTTCCTTTTTCGGAACTACTAATGTGTGACCTTTTACTAAAGGCATAGCATCTAAAAATGCAATAAAATTTTCATCTTCGGCAATTTTATACGAAGGGATTTCGCCATTGATGATTTTTGTGAATATTGTGCTCATTTTTATTGAATTAGAGGTTAGAAAACCAATTTTAGTTTTTCTTTAGTTATAGGGTAATATCTAATACTTCGAAAGATAATTTGTTTCCGTTTGGCAGAATGATTTCAGCTGTTTCGCCTATTACTTTGCCTAACAAACCTTTAGCGATAGGTGTATTTACTGAAATTTTTCCAGTCTTCAAATCACTTTCGTTATCGGGTACCAATTTAAATACCTGCTCCTGATTAGTGGCATTATTTTTAAGTCTCACTGTTGTTAAAATTGAAACTTTTGAAGTATCTAATTGGCTTTCGTCTATAATCTTTGAAGAAGCAATAATATCTTTTAGCTTAGAAATTCTCATTTCAAGCATCCCTTGAGCTTCTTTAGCCGCGTCGTACTCTGCATTTTCGGATAAATCCCCTTTGTCTCTTGCCTCTGCAATTTGCTGGGTGATTTTTGGTCTTTCCACAGTTTCCAACTGCTCCAGCTCAGCTTTCATTTTGTCTAATCCCTCCTTTGTAACATAGCTTGCCATAATTTTCAAAATTTAGTTTTAGTATAAAAAAATAATCCGACATTTGTCGGACAATGTTTTCGCGTTGTAATCGTTTAATTTTTACAAATATATAAAAATTTAAATTGAAATGAAAAAAACTTTTTCAATACTATCTATTTTCACCTTGCTGACAATCAGTATTTTAACTATAAAATCATGTGGAAGTACGGAAGATACAGTCAACTGTTTTCCCAATTCTCCGATTAATGTGAGTATTAATCTAAACCTTCCGGCTTATAATACTTTGAACCAGGTTGGCAGCTGGATTTATTTGGATCAGCAGCAATCCGGAACAAGAGGATTAATTATTGTCCGTTCTTCAGATACAACATTTAAAGTCTATGATAGAAATGCGCCTCATATTTGCCCGGATACCAACACAACTTTAGAAGTTAAGGATAATATCAGTGTTGTTTGCCCAAAAGACAATGCTACATGGATATTATTGACCGGCCAGCCAACACAGGGAGCCAATGTTCCTCCTAAAACATATCAATATAATTACAATTCTGCTACAAGAGATTTAAGTGTTTATTATTAATAAATTAAACCGTCGTCCAAGTGGTAAGGCGGTTTTTCTTATTTATTCGGGATATTTTACAGCTTTGTTCAATTCTATAGGATTGTTAAAAGATTTTATTTTTATTCTTTCGCTTTTCTCGGCTGGTTTTAATTGTTCTTTTGTCAAAATCGTTCCATCTTCTAATTGGAGTTTTTTACCTTTCTCAAGTGCAAGACTCATCCCACTACCATTAAGAACATATTTAAAAGGATTTTGATAAAGATCTAATTTCAAATTATTTAATTTTTTATAATTTGTTTTTATTGCTCTTGATTTAAAACTACCCAACGTATAGCTTTCATAAGCTTTAGGAATTTTTTCACTTTTTATAAGCTTAAAAATATAATCTTTTTGAATATCATATATTTCAATAATTAATCCGGGCAAACCATTAAATTTATATGGTCCGTAGGACAACGGAATTTCTTGAGCGAACCAAGCAATCCATTTTCTTCCTCCAAAATTTGTTTCTGCTTGTTGTAATTTTAGATTATTTATAGTTTTTGTACTGTCGGAGATTTTCCAATTGAGATTTACAGGTTCTTCTAATTTATAAAAATTAACATCTCCTATATACTCGTAACTTTCATAAAAAGTGTTTTTAGTCTTTTTAGATAAGAATGACGTTAACCTAAATTTTTCAAAACCGAATACTTGAGTTTTAGCATACAAAGAATCATTAGTATAATACAGCCTATTGTAATAAGTTATCCCTTCCTGAGTAATATCTAAATTATAATTTTCTTTTGTAATCTCAGTAGAAGCGGAATCCTTTTTATAATCGATTTCATACACAAATCGGTCATTCTGAGAATACAATAAGCAAGCATACAACATTAATAATAATGCAATTGTTTTTTTCATAATTATGTTTTTAAAAAGTTTCATTATTTATAATTTCAGATATAAAAAGAACCGTTCTGCTGAACGGTTCTTTGTTTCCTATCTTTCAAGAGGATTGTTATTGCTCCTGTATATATCTTTCAAATGTTCTTTTTTATCTCTATCCATAACCCTGCCCGGATAAGGATCATTCCTAAACTCTTCTCTTTTTTGGATATATTGTTCTCTTGTAACAGGTATTCCTTTTTGAAGAGGAACTATTTCAACTTGCTTTTTCTGTATTCCTAAAGCTACAAATGAGTGATAATTTTTCTCATCGCTAAGCTCCAGAATAAGTCCAGGCAAACCTTTAAACCTATATGGTCCTTCTGAAATAGGTATATCCTTAGTATACCAGGCTGTATAAACTTTATCATTAAAAACCGTGGTTGCTTTGTGGCATTTATATCCCAAAATACTTTTTTCTTCGTTATAGGCAGTATTCCACTTTAAAAAACCGGACTCAAATGTATAAAAATCCCTATATAAATTACTAGTTACATAAATTTGAGAACCGTTTTTATAAACTGAATATCCAATTTTATATTTCGGTAAATCGGCAATTTTAATTTCAGGAGTTACATTGGAATTTCTAGCTGTACTGATTATATCTTCAAGAATATCACGTCTTTTTATATAGCCTTCGCTATAGTATATGGAAGAATTCATATTTAAATCCAATATCATTATTTCTTTTGTTCTATGGGTTATATCCATATCGGCTGTATCCCTAACAAAGTTATAATCATATTTTATTTCTAAATCAGACAAATTCTTTGTTTCTTTTTTTTGACAAGAAAAAAAAGAAAAAACCAACAAAAAAAATATTATAAAATATATACGCATTTTATCTTATATTTAACAATAACCCCATCCCTCGAATGGTGCAATACATTCTTCCTCCATTCTATCAATCTCAACTTCCAGACACGACATGGATGAACCACCAAGATTAATAAATTCAGTGTAACCACACGAAGAAGTAACTTTTATGGGATTATAAACCATTAATAATTTGAAAGATTGGACTTTTTCACTTACATCAAAATCTTTCTCTAGCTGAACATTACTTTTTGCATTCATTAAACCTGCAACACATAATGTTGCAACAAAGATAACTTTTTTCATAAAATGTTTTTTTATTTGTTAAACATTTCAAAAGTAATAGAGAAATTTCAAAACAATAATAAAATAATGAATAAAAATAGTATTTTTACACATAAAAATATCTAAATTATGAATACGATAGGTTCCAGAATCAAAAAATTCCGCGAAGAAAAAGGCATTAAACAAGAATTCATGGCTCATGAATTGGAGATTTCTCAAAGTAATTATGGTAGACTAGAAAAAGACGACAGCAGGCTGACTGTCCCTAAACTACAAAAGATTGCTGAAACGCTTAATGTTTCTGTTTCGATTCTTTTTGGTGAAAAAGCCGCTAATATTATCCATGAAAATCATGGTGATAATGCACAAAATGGAACCATGATTATCAACAATGAGAAAGAACATATCGAAAGCTTAAAGGAAGAGATTACATTTCTAAGAAAAATGCTGGAAGAAAAAAATAAGTAACATGAAAGCTGTCATACAAAGAGTTTCCGAAGCCAGCGTACAAGTGGACGGAAAAATTGTCGGGAAAATTGAAAAAGGATTAATGCTTTTAATCGGCATTGATGAAAATGATGAAAAAACAGATGCAGACTGGCTCGTTCAGAAAATTTTAAATCTTAGAATTTTCGCTGATAAAGATGATAAGCTCAATCTTTCTGTAACAGATATCAATGGTGAAATCCTTTGTGTAAGTCAGTTTACTTTAATTGCTGATTATAAAAAAGGAAACCGCCCGTCTTTCATCAAAGCCGCAAAACCGGATAAAGCAATTCCGCTTTTTGAATATTTTAAAGAAGAAATTTCTAAATCAGGATTAAAAACCGAAAGCGGAATTTTTGGTGCGGACATGAAAGTTTCATTAATTAATGACGGCCCGGTAACAATTATAATGGATTCCATTACAAAAGCTTAAATTTACCAAAATAATATTTACATTCAAAAAATGAAAAAAACCTTAATTACTTTAGTTCTTTTGACAGGATTTAATTTGTCTTTCGCTCAAACTTCGTACACGGATGAACAAAAAGCATCATATTATATAGGCCTGGATATTGCCCAAAACATGAAAAGACAAGGATTTTCTATAGATCCTAATCTTTTGGCTCAAGCTATTAAAGATGAGTTTGCCGGTAAAGCAACCCTGCTTCCAAAAGAAGAAATGCAAACTTTTTTACAGAGTTTCATGCAGAAGCAGAATGAAAAGAAGCAGGCTGAAGAGAAAGTAAAAGCTGAAGAAAATAAAAAGAAAGGAGCTGAGTTTCTTGCGAAAAACAAGCTAAACAAGAAAATAACTACGACAGCAAGTGGTTTGCAATACGAAGTTTTGCAGGCGGGTGACGGGAAAGCAAAACCTACCGCTTCAAGCACAGCCAACGTAACATACACAGGAAAATTGATGGACGGAACAGTTTTCGATTCTACGGATAATCACGGTGGAAAACCAATCGAATTACAACTTTCAAGCGTAATCAAAGGCTGGACAGAAGGTATTCAACTGATGACCAAAGGTGCGAAATACAGATTTTACATTCCGTCTGACTTAGCGTATGGCGACAATGGAGCCGGCGGCGTAATTCCTCCGGGAGCCACTCTTATTTTCGATGTAGAATTGGTAGATTTTAAATAATTCTAAATCAAAATATTCGTAAAAAATAAAAAGGTCTTTCAAAATTGAAAGACCTTTCCCATTAAACTTTTATAAAAACTATTCAGCAGGTACACTGCTAAAATTAAGTGCAATTTTTAAGTTCATATCTGAACTTGTCTGATTTTTCAACTCATAAACCGTTCTCACAGTAAGACCTGAGCTTTTTACCACTTCATCCAAAAATCCTGTATCATTTAGGTCTAGATTTAAACTTGATGTGTTTGTAGAAATATTCGAACGTGAAGCAACCAGTTTTTCACCTGTGCCACTTGAAGAAACGTATACTTTTACAGATTTTAAAGCACTCAGCGTTCCTCCTGAAGGGGAAACTACCGATATTTTAGCATCAGAAATTCTTACATCCTTGATCTTGGCATTATTATTTCCGCCAACCCATGTCTGCACGTTGGAAGCTGTAGCGGTGGAAGAAACTTCTTTATCAGCAGGAACTCCCGTAGAAATCAAAACATTAGCTGTATAAGGAAATGTATTTTGTACCAGCGATTGTACTGTTCCACAACTCACCAGAGCGGCAGGAGCAACGACAGCTGTTAAAAATATATTTTTCATAATATTAAATTTTAAATTTAGTTTGCAGAAATTATACCAAATTGGTTAAAATTACTCTATACTTATTGTAAAACTTCCTTTGGTATTCCCTGAAGCCATATTACTCTTTCCGATAATCAGCCAAATTTCGCCCTTATCTTTTATATCATACGTAATTTCTCTGCCGAAAGGACCGTCATAATCACCATTGGGTAATTTTATCTGATTAAATCTTATATTAAAATCTTTCTCTTTGGTAGAAATCGAGGCTTTAATATTTGGTTTATTATAATTTGTAATCTTCAGGATCAGCTCCTGATCATCTTTTGTAAACTCTTCACCCAATTTAAAAGGAAGCTGTTCCGCATCGGCAGTTCTTACAATCTGTCCTTCTTTTTCATTTCTCATTACTCCTTTTTTCAAAACCTGTTTGGTAACCGGTGCATTATTAATGATTGAATCTTTTTTTCTAAGCGCCACAGAATCAATCCCTGAATCCGGATTTTTCTGTTCAGAGACAGCAATAGAATCCTGACTCGGATTTCCGGTTACCGGAGCATCTTTTTTACACGAAATAATAATTAATGGAATTAGGAATAAGATTTTTTTCATAATAATTATTTTAAAAATTTCACAGCAAAGAACCATGAGAAAATTTAAATACCAAAATTGTTCCATAAAACCGTCAAAAAGTAAGTCTACTTTAGATTTATGAGAGAAATCAGTTTATTCTTTTTGTCCTACTATCTGTAAAATAAGCTCTATACAATTAACAATGCCTGCTCTATCTAACAGTTTGATAATATATTACCTGAGAGAGAAAGCTTTCGTTTTTTTGTGGCTGTACCTGTAGCAAAATTTCTTTTCTGAGCTTTTCATCATGTTTTTCTTCAGCATATTTTAAAAGCTCTTTTTTATTAAAATAAAATTCTCTTTTGTGATAATCTAAGTCAAAATCTTTTCGCTGCATATTGTAATATGTAATCATTCCACCCCAATTGACATAACTGATAACCAAAATGGTGGCATAAAAATACCAAGTCATTGTATTGAACAAAAAAGCGTTCTTTTTTTGCTTTTGAATCTTAATCAGCGTAAGAATTAAACCAATTAATGATAGTATAAGGAAGGCGTAAACTCCTAATCTTTTATAAGTGATTCCGTAATTGATGATGTATTCTGTATTTTTTACCATTGCCGAAAAAACCAGGATTACATTCAGGAAAATCCAGGTTTTAGCTAAAATTTTCATTAAACCGGCTTTCGGATCAAAATTGAAACTTGATTTAAAATAAAACATAATCACCAAAATCGCCATAATTATGGAACCAATTACCGCTCCTACTCTTTCGTGTGTTTCTTCAGACAATTGATTGGGTGTTTTTACCACTTCATAAAACTGTTCATAATTAAAAGTGACAATGAAAAATATCAATAAAATATTTAAGGCAAAAAAAGAAATTACACCGCTCATTCTTTCGGAATTTAAATCCAGAAATGAATAGGTAGGCTTTTGAATTCTATCTTTATCCTGAAAATGATTATCCAACATATAATTTTGCTTATAAATATATTTTTCAACGACATAATTCCAATAATTAAAAGCAATAAAAAAACCTATCGCCGAAATACATAACAATTGCCAAACATTAATATCAAGCTCATAATTGTTGAAAAGATTCGCAAAATGGTCACTCCCTGCCGAATAAATTCCAAAGAAAATACTTACAAGCGCTAATGGAATTAATATAAAAGCCAGGGTTTTCTGCCAGACCCCGGATATGTTTCTTTTTGGTAACCAATCATCAAAGCTGAAAAACCGGCATACAAAAGTAAAACAGTTCGTCACAAAAACCGGGATGATTAAAAGTGTTTTCGCTTTTCTGTTTTTAGATTTAAAAGATAACAACATTAATGAGCTTATTTCGGCCAAAAACGATGGAAAATCGCCGTACCAGGCAAATGCAAAACTTGAAAGAATACTTGTAATAAAGAGTACTAAGAAAGTTCTGTCCCTGTTTTTTCCGGAAGTTTTGTAAAGAGTAAGAGCTGCATAAATTACACCTAAAATCCCGAGATTTAACCCCATATTTTCACCATAAAACAATATGATAAACAGGGCTGTTGTAAGAAATATATAATGATATGTTTTCATAATAAAAAGATGTTGAATGTTAGTATAAAACAGGAGTTTGCTTTTGTTCAAAAAAATTTTTCACCTGTTCAAAGTTTTGCCAAAGCAATTCTTCAAAGTCCAAATGATGAAAAACTCTCATATTTTGTCCTTTTCTATAGGCTTTGATATACATTTTAGTATATTCAGGAAGAATAACTGCTCCTAAAATGATAGCTGCCAAAAGATGGGCATTAAGTTTTCCGTTTCCTAGAAGTAAAAACTGCATGGCAATTTCATCCTCAAAATTGGTTCCGCAGCCTGTTATCAGATGATGCACATCATGATTTTCCATTTTCGGAATCATTGTAAAGCCGTGTTTCTTATAGAACTCACCAAGCTTTCTTCCCAGAGAATCTTTGCGGAATTCCAGCAGCTGCTTTTCATTGAACTGCCATTGCCTTTTTTTCTTTTTGAAATATTTTCTGTATAATTTCTGGGTTTTATTGTATACAAAGACTAAGAACTGAACGCGCATTTTTTTCATAGTTTATTATTTAATCAGTTAAAATTTTACCAGATTCATCCCTATCATAGCATATAGAATTGCCACAGGAATGTTGATGAGAATTATTTTGATGGCCTTAAGACAGATATCCGGTTTATTTTTTTCAATGGTTCCATAAATTACCAGAATCAATATTGCCGCTAAGTTTGTGACGGTACCAAAAACAAGTAACAAGTACCCATATATCGCAAAGTCAATATGCTTTGTCAAAATGTATCCGAAAAGACAAATATTTCCGAATAAAAAAGAAACCCGGAAAAATAACTTCCCAATGTTTAAAATAGTTTTGTCGCTCATCATTTATTTTTCAGCCTGAGTTAGAGTAAAAACAGTAATTTCCGGACGAACCATAAACCGAACCTGAAAAGAATGTCCCAAAGCACGGTTGATGTAGAGCATTCTTCCGTCCTTCAAATCAATTTCACCGGAAACATATTTTTTATTTTTCACGGGAAGAACCGGAGTTACAATACCCGGAATTCTACACTGTCCCCCATGAGTATGCCCGCTGAGAACCCAGCCTTGGTAGCCATTCCAAATATCACGATCACAAGCATCCGGGTTATGGCAAAGAACAATATTGGCTTTTGATGAGTCATAATCTTTCATTACAAGCATCGGGTCGAAATTCGGCGACCATAAATCTTCAAATCCTATAAAATTCAAGCCATTATTTTCCTGTTGAGCATTGTTCAACATTGTAATTCCAAAACTCTCCAGCATGTTGCAGATATTTTCAGAAGATTTTATATTTTCCCATTTTGCTCCATAATCATGATTTCCTAAAACCCCGAAAGTTGCTAAACTTCCGTGAACAGCATTTTCCATTACTTTTTTTAAATTCAAATTATCCTGAACACTTCCGTGATTAACAAAATCTCCTGTATAAACCACAAAATCAGGATTGAATTTTTTAGCTTTTTGAAATGATTTAATTAAAAACCTCCAGTCAAAACGATCACCAACATGTAAGTCTGAGATCTGCATTAAAATTTTCCCTTCCAGTTCTTCCGGTAAATTTTTAACAGGAAGCTTCCTTTCAACAAACTCTAGCCAGAAAGGTTCTACCTGCCATGAATATAATGCAGGGAAAGCCCCGATAACCGAAAGCTGAAAAAGTCGTTTTAAAAATAATTTTCTATTCATTTATATTTACTTATAACAAAGAACTTTGAATTACAAAGTATATATTAAAAAAAATTTAAGCTCTATTTTCCTAATAATTTTTCGAGTGCATTTAAATGTTCCGTAAATGCCGATCTTCCACTTTGAGTAACCCTGTATGAAGTTCTTGGTTTTTTACCTACAAACTCTTTCTTCACTTCGATGTAGCCTGCTTTCTCCAGAGCATTGCTATGACTCGCCAAATTACCGTCTGTTATTTCTAATAAGTTCTTCATTTCCGAGAAATCAACCCAGTCGTTGACCATAAGAACGGACATGATACCCAATCTTACACGGCTTTCGAATTCTTTATTGAGTTGATTTATTTTTATCATAATGATGTAGATAGGCTTTGGATTCCAGGTATGAATCACCGGAAGCCCGCAAATTTAAGTTTTATTTATATTTTTTGTGCATTATCAAGCCGTAAACAATATGTAAAATACCAAAACCAATGGCCCAGAAAACCAGTCCCCACCCTAAAAAGAATAAAGAAATCAATCCTAAAACGATTTGGCAATAGCCTAAATATTTTACGTCTGTTAAAGTGTATCTTTCTGCATTGACCAAAGCTATTCCGTAAAAAATCAATGTTGCCGGGGCAATCCAGGCATACAGATGGTGATAAAGAAGGGCTAAACAAAAGATTCCGCCAGTTACCAAAGGAACGGCGAAAGTAATTAAAAGACGTTTTGTGGTTGCATCCCAGATTTTCAAACCTTTCTTCTTGCTTTTTTTAGCCGTAAAAATATATCCGCTAAAAATGGCAGCAAATAAAATCACAATTCCCGTCAAAACCAATTGTTTCACTAAATCAGGATTGTAAATATTTCTGTCCCCGTTAAAATAACTGACTTTCGCACTCTCTAAAACAACATAAACATATCCTGCTCCTATGAGCGCAGCCAAGCCAGCAAAAACTCCGGACAATCCGCTCAAAGAAATAAATCTGGAAGAACGCTCCATCATGGAACGTATATGTAATAAGTCTTCGTGATAGTTTTTCGAATCCATAAAAAGAACTTTGAAATACAAAGTTATAATTTATTTTTAATCAGCAAAATATTTTCTTGAAAAATATTTTGCTGATTCATAAAAAGCCGTCGGAATTTCCAACGGCTTTTTATCTTTTTATTTAAAAGTCAAAACTATTTGGTCCTTAATCTTTCTTTAATAGATTCGATATTTTTTTTTGCAGAGTCTTCCAAAATCAAACTTGCACTCATGTGGATTCTTGCAGGCATCAATTCATTGAAATGATCTGTTCCTTCCCATGAAACTTTCTTAATCAAAGCTAAAGCATCACTGCTTCTGGAAGCTAAAGTCTGAAGAAATTTCTCCAATTTTGTATCCATTTCTTCAATATTTTCTGAAACCGAATGATATACATTATGCTCTTCTGCCCATTCTGCAGATCTGAAATCTGCATCAATTGCCATTGCAGAAAATTGAGACTTCCCAATTTTTCTTTCAACATAAGGCCCGATGACGAATGGCCCTATTCCTAAATTGATTTCTGTAAGTGCCAATGCTGAATCTTTAGTTGCAAAACAGTAATCTGCTCCACAGGCAATTCCTACCCCGCCACCGGTTGTTTTTCCCTGAACTCTTACAACAACGATTTTTCCGCAATTTCTCATCGCGTTCAAAACCTTTGCAAAACCACCAAAAAATTTTGTAGATGCCTCTAATTCTTCGATTGCTAAAAGCTCATCAAAACTTGCTCCTGCACAGAAAGCTTTTTCCCCGTCACTTTTTACTAAGATAGCTTTTACCTCATCTTTTGAGCCCTCATCAAGAATTGTCTGAGCCAATTTTTCAAGAATTGCACCCGGCAAGGAGTTACTTTTTGGTGTTCCGAAAGTGATTTCGGCGATATTGTTTTTTAGTTCTGAAACTACGAATTCGTTCATTTTTAGTTTAATTGGATTGATACAAAAATACGAAATACACTGCTTTCCAGGAAAATAAAACACCATAAATTAACCAATAAATCCAGGCATTACGTAGAAATACGGATCACTCAATTTGGTGTTTTCTACTCTAGTCTTCCTTTTTTATATGCCGTTACTTTGGATTATCATTTTAAAGAAATAATTACAACCTAAACGGCGTAATCCGAAAAGCCATAAAAGAGTAGGAATTAAAAACTGAAAAAAAATAATCATGGACGAATACATTGGAATTGTAAAATTATTTGCAGGAAACTTCGCACCAAGAGGCTGGATGATGTGTAACGGGGCGCTATTAAACATCAATACCAATACAGCTTTGTTTTCAATCCTGGGAACAACGTATGGTGGCGACGGAATAAGAACATTTGCTTTACCTAACCTGACCGGTCGTATGGCCTTAGGTGCAGGAAACGCAGGTGCTGACAAGTCATACCCACTGGGTATTGTTGCCGGAAATGATCAAACAACAATTTTACAGCAGAATCTGCCCAGCATCGGAAGCGGATTCCAATTTAAAGTTGCTAATAAGAATGCCAATTCTTCAACACCTACAGGAACATCAGTCATCGCTATCACAGGAACACAGGTCGGAAGAGACTTCAATGCCGTACCCAGCTATGTGAGTGATACCAACCCTGATACTACCATCAATGGGCAGTCTATTTCATTCGTAGGGCAGAATATACCTGTTAATAACATGCCTCCTTATTTAGGATTAAACTATATAATCTGCGTAGAAGGAATCTATCCTCCAAGAGATTAAAAAATACAAACCAATTTTAAAAATTAAAAATCATGAAAAGATCTGTCTTTTTTACGATTTGCAGTCTACTCATCTCCGTATTTTCATTTGGGCAGACCAGTACTGAAACATTCGAAACCGAATCACATAATAGCACGAGCTTTACCGACAACGGCGTGATCTTCAATATAATTTCGCATGTTGGCACATTTGACATCCAGGCAAACTATCCCGGAACAGGATGGAATGGAACCAGTAATGACAACAGATACATTGATAATTCTAATGATGCAGCTTCACCACCCTCATTTAGTATTAAAACTACTTCAAATTTGTTTAAAGTAAACAGATTCTGGATGTATCTTTCTGCTCTCAATCTGGATCTAACGGTATCCGGAACTCTTACAATAACAGGAAAATTAAACGGAGTAACTAAATTTACCCAAACGAAAACCACTGGATTTAACACATCAATTGCGACTGCAAACGGGTATACGTTGATAGATTTAAGTAATCTTAACGGGCAGAATTATACTAATATTATCATTGATGAACTTCAGCTTACTTTGGGAGGGCAATTTAGATATGCCGGTTTCGACGCTTTCACTTGGGTAAAAGACAGCAATATAGTTTTAGCCACCAACGAAATAAAAGTTGTAAAAAAAGAATTCAGTATCTATCCTAACCCTACAAGTGGCCCCCTGACTGTTAAAACAGGTCAAAATAGTAAAGCTGAAATTTACAATATGGAAGGTAAATTAATAAAAAGTGTTGAGGTAAAAAAAGGAGAAAATACTATAAATATTTCTGATGTTCCTGATGGTACTTATATATTCAAAACACCTTCTGAATCATCGAAAATTATTAAGAAGTAGATTATAAAGTTTTAGAATCAAATCATCAAATATTAAAAAACTAAAACCATGAAAACTTTTTATACTCCAAAAAATTGGATGAGCTATATCGAAAATGGTAAAATGCTTACCGAATTGACGATACCAGGAACTCACGACAGCGGAACGTATCCTTCCAATTATGCTCCGGCCAAATGTCAGACGATGAACTTTACAGATCAGCTCAATTCCGGAATACGTTTTTTAGATATCCGTTTAAAGCGCGGATATGATGCAGACAAAGACCATGTATTATGGGTTTATCACGGTATCGCTGATATGGATATCAGTTTTAATGGTAAAGTTTTAGGAGATTGCTTTCAATTTCTTAGAGATAATAGCTCTGAAACGATTATCATGTCTATTAAAAACGAATCCAGTCCGAGTAAAGATGGCGACAAAGAAAAGTTTTATGATGATTTAAAAATTGCAATGGGCCAATTTCCAAATCTGTTTTATACCGAAGACAAAATCCCTTCACTGAAAGACATCAGAGGCAAAATTGTTTTAGTAAGAAGATTCGGATTGGGAAAAAGAGCTCCGATTGGGTTAAACCTTTATGACAACTGGCCTGATGATTCGGCCAATTATTTGAGTAATAACGGAATCACGTATTACGTACAGGACGTTTATTACAATTGGTCTTCCGGAAGTGATAAAGCTAATAAGTTTAATACTTACGTTAAAAATGCTCTGATAACAGCAGAAAATGGAGAAAGAAGTATGCTTTGTTTCAATTTTACAAGTGCAACAGGCGTTACAGGTGGGGTTTTACCTTTTGCTTCCACTCCCAGGGATTTGGCAGAAGCGGTAAACCCTCTATTCCTACAGTATATGAAAAGTAATAATAAAGGAAGATACGGCATCATTCCTATGGATTTTCCGGAATTTCCTTCCAATAAAGACTTGATAATGGATTTGATTGCAAGTAATCAATTCATTGCAGCTTCTTCAGTTGTTTAAACTTAAAAGTTACGATGATTCTAATTGCATAAATGATAAAAATCTCTTGAATATTTTCAAGAGATTTTATTTTTTCAGAGTCAAAATATACTTATCAATATACAATTGTTTTTCTTTCGATTTATACTGTTGAATATATCTTGGATGTTCCAAAACTGTCATTTTATCAAAAAGTTCAGCCTCTTTATTTAATTTTGAAATAAATTCCGCATTTCTCTTTCCGAGAATAAACACTTCTGAAGTATCAAGATGTAGGCTGATATGTTTCTTTAAAGAATCAATCATAAAATCTTTGACATCATTAAAGAGCTCTTTGTCGTCATAATAATTTGCGTTCAGCCAACCATTTTTAGATTTTCTGACGATAGCCAAAGGAAAAGGCGAATTAATATAAACATCTTTGTAAAACTCATCAGCCCCACCGTATTCAGCAATCATATCGTATATAAAAACTGAAGATATTTCATGAGTGTAAGCTGATGCCATTTTAATCCCGCAAACACTCTCCAGTCGTTTGGTATCGGTAAAAGGAACTCCTGTGACTCCTGCTCCATGACGACTCGGATTGATTCCGATAATGAATTTTCTTTTGTTTGAATCATTATAATATTTCCGGTAAAATTTCTGCATAACCTCTATTGTTTCAGGATTTTCCAGATAAGGATTCAATACCTGAAAATTTTCAGGTAATTTTCCGGGATAATGTAAGTTTTTATTAAACTCAACTACTTCATCTGCAAATGTTTTATTTTCCATAATTTAATCCTAATCAAATTCTTTTCAATTGAAGCAGCCAATTCACTATTCGGGAAATTTTTAATATAATCTATTGCCGAACAACTATTTTCCCTTCAAAAACCTGTAAAGTAAAAGCCTTTTAAAATTGTAACTCCATATTTACTAAATTAAAAAAAGGAGCCAATAAAAGCTCCCTCAAATATCTTTATTTATTTTGAATTAAATCATCAGTCCAAACTGCTCAAAATGGTGTGTAAAATGTTTTTTATGCATCAGTTCCCACATTTCTTTGTTTAATTTTCCGAAAACAAAATTCATGTGTTCGGCCTGTGGATTTTCTTTATAATAAATTATAAATCTCTTTAAATTATCCAAGAAAGACTGTTTGGCGGTTTCAAGATTTTTATGTTTTAATTCCAATAACTTTTCGTCATCAGCCAAGAATGGCGCGGGAAAATCTTTCGGCATCTTTCTGTGATTATAAAGAGAGTCCTGCCATTTTTCCAACTGTTCCTCAGGAGTGAAACATTTTTCAGCTTCCGGTTCGCCCAAACTTACTAAAACCCCATGCTCCAAATGCTCAATCATTTGTTGAGGAGACATTTTACCCCAATTTGGTGGTGTTGTTTCAGTTAAGCCGTTCAATACTTTTTGAATATTTTTTAAGTTTAGATCAATAAAAGGAGATTGTTTTGCAACTAATGTCAAAATTGTCGCTACACAAACAACTTCATCCCTTTGATTTACAACTTCAACCAACCATTTTACAACTCCGGAAGGTATATTTCTTCCTTTTACCCCTCTGTTGATTTTTTCTTTTGCCGTTAAATAAACCGTAATTGTATCTCCCGCATAAACAGGTTTGAAGAATGAGCAGTTCTCAAGACCATAATTTGCAATAACAGGTCCTTTTTTACCTGAAACGAACAGTCCGGCTGCCGCGGAAAGAATGAAATATCCGTGAGCAACTGTTTTATCGAAGATTGTTCCTGTCAAGCTCGTTGCATCTGTATGTGCATAAAAATGATCCCATGAAACATTGGAGAAATTCACGATATCTGCATCAGTAACCGTTCTTCCTGCTGTTTCCAAAGAATCTCCAACTTCAACTTCTTCAAAATATTTCTGGAAAGGATGCTTATCGGAGAATTTTTTTTCTGCTCCCTGCTGATACATCCTTGTAATCGCCGTCAAAGTATCAGGAGAACCCTGGATTGCCGTTTTTTGAAGGAAGAAATGAAGACCGCTCAAACCGCCCATTTCCTCACCACCACCCGCTCTGCCCGGACCTCCGTGCATCAACGTCGGCAGCGGCGAACCGTGACCTGTACTTTCTTTAGCATTATCTCTGTTTAGCACGAAAATTCTACCGTGTTGAGAAGCCATTTTCCATGAAGTCTCTGCTACGAAATTGTCATCATGAGAAATGATAGAACCTACCAAACTTCCCTTTCCTCTTTTCGCCAATGCTGCCGCTTCTTCTGCATCTTTGTAGGGCATCAATGTAGAAACCGGACCGAAAGCTTCGACATCATGAGAGATATTTTTCTCAAAAGGTCTGTCATTTAAGAACAATTTAGGACTCATAAATGCTCCATTTTCGTAGTTTGCATCTACCAATTCGTGTTGTCCGTCGTAAACCAATTCTGTTTCAGCTTTTAATAAATTGATTTTTCTTAAAACCTCATCGTATTGCTGTTTTCCAACTAAAGAACCCATTCTTGTTTCCCGACTCAGCGGATTTCCTATTTTTGTCTGGTCTAACGCTTTAGACAAAGCATTCTGAACATCCCCAATCAAATTTTCAGGCACGATGATCCTTCTGATAGCCGTACATTTCTGTCCGGCTTTCGTTGTCATTTCGTTCCTAACTTCTTTGATGAATAAATCAAATTCCGGTGTTCCCGGTTTGGCATCCAGACCAAGAATTGAGCAGTTCAAAGAATCTGCTTCCATGTTGAAACGAACCGCATTTCCCGCAATTGATGGTAAAGATTTTAATTTCCTGCCTGTCGTTGCTGAACCTGTAAACAAAACAGAATCCCCATCCTGAACATAATCCAGAATATTTCCCGGTTCACCGCAAACTAGCTGAACAGCACCTTCCGGAAGAATTCCACTTTCAATCATATCCTGGAAAACCGCATTCGTTAAATAAGATCCAAACGGAGACGGCTTTATAATGGAAGGAACACCCGCCAATAAAGATGTTGATAACTTTTCCAACATCCCCCAAACCGGAAAATTATAGGCATTGATTTGTACGGAAACCCCTTCACTCGGCGTCAAAATATGAGTTGCCAGGAAAGTTCCGTTTGCAGAAATTTTCTGAGTATCACCATCCACCCAAAACGGAGTATTCGGAAGCATTCTTTTTGCCAATCCAGAATAGGTAAAGAATGTACCAAAACCGCCCTCAATATCTACCCAGGAATCAATATGAGTTGCCCCTGTTTTATAAGATAATTCGTAATATTTTTTCTTTCTTTCTAAAAGATAAAGCGCTACTTTTTTCAACATTTCCCCACGATCATAAAAAGTCATTGAAGAAAGATTTTTGTAACCTACTGTTCTTCCGTAGTCAAGAGCCTGCTCAAAATTCAGTCCTTCTGTATCAGAAACAGCGACCTGCTCTCCTGTCACGGCATTATACAAAGGAATACCGTTTCCGTTTCCTTCTACCCATTCGCCGTGGATATAGTTTTTTAACTTTTCCATATAGTTTTTACTTAATATTTTATTTTTTGCCCATTGAAAAGCTCCTGCAAATTTTCTAAGTTCTGTATACTTTTAATTTCCATAAAATGAACAATTTATTTCGCAGATTTTCTAATTACATAATACATTAAAAACAAAACCATTGCACCATCCAGAACCAAAACAATATCCACAATAGCATTATAAAGGTGTTGTTTTGCTTCAAGCCTTGCCAATTTATCCTGTCTTGCAAATCCTAACAGATAATTAACTTCCAATAACTCAACATAGAAAAAAAATCCCAAAACATTGATTTTAAAATATAAAACCAATACTACAAACCAATATTTTTTGAAATTTTCTATCATTATTTTGACTCCTGATATGGAAACAATTTCAACAAACCTTCATATAAGCTTCTATGAAGAATCGTTGCGTGATTATCTGTTTCCATCATTTTATATTCTACTGTCCAATTTTTCTTGTTTGAATTTTTAAGGATATCATATAAAGATTCTGTATCTTTTACCATTACAGGGTGTTCCCCTTTTCCCACAGAAACATAAATAAACTTCTTTGTATCACGAGTTTTAGATAGTAATTGATTCGCCTGTTTCAAAAGACTTTCATCATCCCACCACAGACTCGGGCTGATGATAAAATAATTGTTGAACATTTCAGGTTTTTTCAAAAGAATTTCCGTTGCCAGAAGCCCTCCAAGAGATTGGCCAAACAAATACTTATCTGTTGTTTTAAACTGACTCTCAACAAAAGGCTTTAATTCTTTCTCAAGAAAACCGATAAACTTATCAGAATGCCCAGTTGTAGGATAATCTCTTTGTAAATCTTCTAAATCTGTATGAAACGTAAAATCTCTTTTTCTGTCAATATTCGCAATTCCTACCACAATAGTTTCCGGCATGGAATACATTAAATTAAAAAACTGCACTAATCCTGAAACATGAATAAAATCTTCATTCATACTACCATCCAAAAGATAAATAATGGGATAAGATTTTGTTTTGTTAAAATTTTGCGGAAGATAGATATTTAATGTCCTTTCTTCATTTAAAATTTTCGAATATATGGTTCTGACTTCTCCGATCGATAATGGTTTCACATTTCCATTTTGAGCCGGGACCATAAACTGAAACGCAAATAAAATACCGCAGAAAATGAAGATTTTTTTAATCATATTAGCTTTTTGTGAGGCAGAATTATTTCACATCATCCCAAATACTATAATCAACGGTTTTTGTAGGTGTTTGCTGAATGTATTCTGTAAACGGTTCGCAAGGTAAAATAGCATCCTTTCCTTCTCTTGCTAACTCCTGATACAATTTCGTCCCTTCCGTTTTCCATTTAATCATTTCATCAGAAACATCACGAATGATTCTTGCAGGACTTCCAACGATTAATTTTCTTGGTTCACATCTGAAATTCGCAGGAACAAAAGCCAGAGCACCGATAATACATTCATCACCGATAACTGCTTTGTCCATCACCACAGAATTCATTCCGACCAGACAGTTCTTCCCGATATGCCCGGAATGAATGATTGCGCCGTGACCAATATGTGCGGATTCTTCCAAAATGGTTTCGATACCCGGAAAAACATGAAGTGTACAGTTTTCCTGAACATTCGCACCGTCTTTAATAATAATTTTACCCCAGTCGCCACGAATAACCGCATTCGGACCTATATAAACTTCTTCTCCGATTTCTACATTTCCGATAATCACCGCTTGCGGATGGACGTAAGCGGAAGGCTTTATGATGGGGCGAATACCATGATATGAGTAAATATTCATAATTTTTTATTAAAAATTAATGTACCAATATATCAGTCTAACAGTTTATCAATGAGATTCTTCACTACATTTTATTTCGTTCAGAATGACAAAACGCAAAAAATTGTTACATTGATATATTGGTAAATTGTTACATTGTTCTCTTGTTACATTATTGAAAACGTTACACTTTTTCAATGATCATTGCATACCCCTGTCCGACACCGATACAAAGCGTACACAATGCGTATCTTTTATCTTGTTTTTGAAGTTCCATTGCAGCAGAACCAACAATTCTTGCTCCGGAAACTCCAAGTGGATGACCGATTGCGATAGCTCCTCCGTTTGGATTTATTCGTGAATCGTCATCTTCTAAACCTAAAGTTCTTGTTACTGCCAAAGCCTGAACCGCGAAAGCCTCATTCAATTCGATAATATCCATATCGCTTAATGAGAGATTCAGTCTTTTTAATAATTTTTGAGTCGCTTCAACAGGTCCGATTCCCATAATCCTTGGTTCAACACCTGCAACAGATGAACCTAAAATTTTAGCTTTTGGTTTTAAACCATATTTTTGTACAGCTTCCTCACTCGCCAAAATTAAAGCAGCTGCTCCGTCATTCATTCCTGAAGCATTTCCTGCTGTTACCGTTCCTTCTTTTCTGAAAGCAGGACGAAGTTTTCCTAAGCCTTCCATTGAAGAAGTCGGTTTGATAAATTCATCTGTATCGAAAATTTTCGGTTCGCCTTTTCTCTGTGGAATTTCAACTTTCACAATTTCCTCCGCCAATCTTCCGCTTTGCTGAGCTTTAGTTGCTTTTTGCTGTGACCAAAGGGCAAATCTATCCTGATCTTCACGACTGATATTATGCATATCTGCTAAATTTTCAGCAGTATCGCCCATTCCGTCAACACCATATAATTCCTTCATTTTTGGATTGATAAATCTCCACCCGAAAGTAGTGTCAAACATCTGGCTGTCTCTCCCAAAAGGGGCACTTGGTTTAGACATGACATAAGGTGAACGCGTCATATGCTCTACTCCACCCGCAATGTAAATTTCACCTTCTCCCGAAGCAATCGAACGGAAAGCATTTGCCACCGCCGACATTCCTGAAGCGCAAAGTCTGTTTACCGTTTCGCCACCGATTTTATACGGAAGTCCAGCCAATAAAAGTCCCATTCTAGCTACATTTCTATTATCTTCACCAGCCTGATTAGCGCATCCGAAAATAACGTCCTCGATTTCCTCAATTGGAACTTCAGGGTTTCTAGCCACAATTTCCTTGATAACAACTGCCGCTAAATCGTCTGCGCGAACTTCAGAAAGTCCTCCTGACAATTTTGAGATTGGCGTTCTTACATAATCTATAATATATACGTTGTTCATTTTTTATTAGATTTTAGATTCTCGATATCAGACAAACGCAATCTGTTATCTGATATCTCTTATCTTTTTTATAATTCAGTTACTTTTTTCCCGATTTTATACACTGTTCCGACGAATTTTGCAATCAATTCTTCGTTTTGATTGGTAATTTTAATATCGTAAACGGCGGTTTTTCTGGTGTCGTTTACCAAGATACTTTCTGCTCTGAAAATATCACCTTCTTTTCCTGCTTTGGTAAAATTGATAATACAGTTCAACGCAACAGCCGCATCTCCGGAATTATTAGACGAAAATGCCAATGCAGAATCCGCAAAAGCAAATGTAACACCCCCGTGGACGGTTTTTAATCCGTTTAACATTTCTTTTCTGATAGGCATTTCCAGTAAACAATAATTTTCTTTGATTTCGATCATTTTGATATTCATCCACTGGGAAAAATAATCCTGATCAAACATATATTCTGCAACCTGTCTTGGATTCATTTTTAATTTATGTTTGTTATTTCTTCATATAATTCATCAACCAATTTGTCATAAATACTCATGGTTTTACCAAGAATTATCTGCTCGTATGTGTAATTCTTTTCATTTGATGGATTTTGGGCTTGATAAGGAGCATTCAAATCAATTCCATTTTCATTGGCTAATCGTTTGATAAGCTCTTTATATTTTTCATTGAATGTTCCTAATAATTCAAGTCTTTCCTGATAATCATCCATCGAAGAAAGCTCCTGAATTAGATATTCTTTTTCAATGATAAGCCTTGTCTCCAATTCGGTTCTAAATCCGTCTATATCCATTATTTTCAATGTCATAATTTAACAATGATACTTTGACAAGCTCAGCATGACAGTGCGATTGCCACATTGTTAGATCGGTATATTGTTACATTTTACGCAGTAACGGGCTTTGTCTGTATCGTTCTTCCTGATATTCCTCATAAAGATTTTGAAGGGTTTCAGAAATTTTTTCGTATCCGATTTCTTTACCCCATGCCAATAAACCTTTTGGATAGTTTACCCCTTTCTGCATTGCCAATTCGAGATCCTCATCATTCGCAACACCTAATCTTTTGGCTTCAACTGCTTCATTGATCAACATTGAAATAATTCTTAAAAATATTTGTTGATAAAGCGCATCACCTTTTTCTGCAACAGGCCTTTCTACTCCTTCAGAATAATCATAAAACCCTTTTCCCGTTTTTCTGCCGTGAAGTTTTGCTTCTGACATTCTTTGCTGAAGAAGAGATGGTTTGTATTTCGGATCGTAGAAATATTCGTTGTAAACAGTTTTTGTTACTGAGAAATTCACATCAACACCAATTAAATCCATTAATTCAAAAGGTCCCATTTTGAAGTTTCCTAAAGTTTTCATGGCATCATCTACCTGTTCTACAGTTGCAATGTTTTCTTCAACAATTCTTAAACCTTCCCCGTAATATGGACGGGCTATTCTGTTAACGATAAAACCTGGAATATCTTTAGCAATAACTGGAGTTTTACCCCAATCTTTCATGAGGTCGTAAATTTTTTCCGCTAAAGATTTTTCTGTTAATAAAGAAGGAATGACCTCAACTAAAGGCATTAATGGAGCCGGATTGAAAAAGTGAATTCCAATGAAACGCTCCGGTTTTTGTAATTCTGCCCCAAGAGAGGTGATGGAAATGGATGATGTATTGGAACCAATAACACAGCTTTCTGAAACGTGTTTCTCTAATTCTGTGAAAACTTTGGTTTTGATTTCTTTGTTTTCAATGATCGCTTCGATGATTAATTCACAATCTTTAAAGTCCTTCAATTCCGTAGCAATGGAAATATTAGCTAAAATCTCAGTCATTTTTTCTGCCGAAATTTTTTGTTTATCAACCAATTTAGTTAATGTTTTTTCCAAACCTACGGTTGCCGCTTCTACTTGTTTTGCGTTAGTGTCATAGACCCAAACTTTGCATCCGTTTGTTGCGGCTACTTGTGCGATGCCAATTCCCATAGTCCCAGCACCGATAATTCCTACGTTCATAATTTAAAATTTGAAAATTTGAAAATGAGCTATTTGAAAATTATTTAAGCTTAGAACTTGAAATAATTTTAGAAAGAATTAATAAAATTTATTTTAAATCAGAGATTAATCGTTTGGAGATATTAGATGTGAGGATTTTAAATACAATAAAAGCCAATATTCCGTTTCATCCGCTTTTTTCGCAGCTATTTTTAACTTATGAATAAAATCAGCCTTACTTTCTGCGTTTTGAGCTTCTCTCACATCAGCACCAATCGAAGTGCCTGATTTAAAAATCTGATTTGCTAAAGGAAATCTATTAGCATTATATAAATCTTCTGAAAACTCAATAATGTTTAACGCAAAATCGAAAGTCTTATTTACAATAATATTTTCTTTGTCATTTCTCATTTTCAAATTCTCAAATTAGCTCATTTTCAAATTGATTACCTTCCTTTATAATTAGGTTTTCTTTTTTGTAAAAAGGCATTTACACCTTCAATGAAATCTTCTGTCTGAGCTGCTTCCTGCTGTAAATCTCCTTCTAACTCCAATTGTTCTCTCAATGTATTATTGTATGATTGGGCAAAAGCTTTTTTGGTTAATTTAATCGCTGCAGTCGGCATATTAGACATTTTTTCAAGGATTTCCATTGATTTTGAAGAAAATTCTTCTTCATTGAAAACTTCTGCAACAAGACCGTAAGACTTTGCTTCCTCACCGGATAATCTCTTCCCTGTGAAAGCCAAATAATTTGCCAGCTGTCTTCCCAATAATTTCGGCAAGAAATATGTTCCGCCCGTATCAGGAATCAATCCAATATTTGAAAATGCCTGGGCAAAATATGATGTATCAACTGCCAAAACAAAATCACAAATCAATGCCAACATTGCACCCGCCCCTACTGCAGGCCCATTTACCAATGCAACAACAGGCTTCTTGCAACGCGTAATTTCTGTCACCAAAGGATTGTAATAATCCACTACAATCTTTCTAATGATATCGTTATCATGATGCTCGTTACCTTGTACAAAAGCATCATCCAGATTTTGACCGGAACAAAAGGCTCTTCCTCTTCCGGAAATTGCCACACATCTTACTGTTTCGTCTTCACTGCACTCTTTAACAAAATCTTTTAAATCTGATAAAGATGGTTTTGTAAGTGCGTTCATAGTTTCCGGCTGATTAAGGTACGCGATTTTAAGTTTCCCGTCAAAATGCGTTTCAATATCAAGTTGTGTATACATAGTATTAATTTTTAAATTTAATAATGTACTAATTTAATAAAATGTAGCAATGTATCAGTTTAACAGTCTAACAATATTCAAAAACATTGGTAAATTGCTACATTACTAGATTGTTACATTGATTTAGTGACATTTAAAATAGTCAAAAGGTTCCAGACAATCTAAACATTGATAGGAAGCTTTGCATAATGTAGACCCGAATCGACTGATTTGTTTTGAATTCATAGAACCACAACGAGGGCATTTTTTCGGTTTCCCGATGTGGTGTTCGTCAGCTCCTTTTTCGGGAGGCGTAATTCCGTACATACGAAGTTTTTCTCTCGCTTCATCCGTTAACCAGTCTGTTGTCCAAATCGGAAACATTTTGGTTACTACTTTTGCATCCCAACCGTTTTCTTTCATGATTTTTATGATATCTTCCTCAATGGTAAACATAGCGGGACAGGCAGAATAAGTCGGCGTAATCGTTACTTCACAAGAATTTTCGCTGGTAACTTTTGCTTCTCTCACAATGCCTAATTCCACGATATTAATTACCGGAATCTCCGGGTCGGGAACTAGCTCTAATATTTCTAAAGGATTTTTCAATCTTTTTTAATCTGATTTTTAACGCTAAGTGCGCTAAGTTTTTTTGACTACTAACTGTTGTTTTTGAGTTCGCAAAGTCAAACAAAGAATAAAATTCAATGGCAGTTTTATTATTACATTATTATAAACCGCTATATTTTATATCCCCAATTTTACATATCTGTTCTCGCTGTAAATTACAAACGTTATTCTTATTCTTAAACCTAACAGGTTTTAAAAACCTGTTAGGTTTGTATCTCTACCACGTACACCCCGGATACGCTCTCTGCATATATTGCAATTCACAGAGAATATACCCAAAATATTCTGTATGATATCCCGTTCTGGATTTTGGCTGCATGAAAGGATTCGCAGGATATTCTAAACCATATTCCGCAAAATCTTTTTGTGTGATGGAAAGATATTCTTTGTACAGTTCATCAACATTCGGAGCAATATTTAAAGCAATTAAATCATCTTCTCCTTCCACTTTTGCGAATAAACCTTTTGTATATTCCCAGATATTTTCAAGAGCTTTTATCAAACGGTCTTTACTCTCTTCTGTTCCCTGAGCAAAAATTTTCATCCAGGACGCAGCGTGAGTATAGTGATATCTCACTTCTTTCAAAGATTTCTGAGCAATTGCAGAAAGTTCAGCATCCGCTGAATTTGACAATGCTTCATACATCAATTTTTGATATACAGCAAAAACATAAACTTTCAAAATTGTCTGCGCATAATCCTCATTCGGAAGTTCTACCCAATGTGCGTTTACATATTCGTGTTCGTATCTTAAAAATGCCAAATCATCTTCATTTCTACCGTCATCAACTACTCTTGAAGCATAAACATAAAAGTTGTTCGCCTGGCCAAGTTCATCCAAAGCAATGTTCGTCAATGCAATATCTTCCTCCAAATAAGGGCCTTCACCACACCATGCAGACAAACGCTGTCCCATAATGAAGCTGTCGTCTGCTAGTTTTAATAAATAATTATATAATGGGTTCATTGTTTAATCAATTTGAAGACAAATAGATGATAGACTGATAGAAAATAGATTTTAAAGTCTTTTATCTATTCGTCCATTATCTCCAAGTCTTATTACATATTTTTTACATCATTAGGAATCTCGTAGAACGTCGGGTGACGGTACAATTTGTCATCCGCAGGATCAAAGAACGCTTCTTTATCCACGCCTTCCGAAGTCACAATATATTTACTTGGAACGACCCAAACAGAAGTTCCTTCTTTTCTTCTTGTATAAACGTCTCTTGCGTTCTGCAAAGCCATTTCTGCTGTTGGCGCCTGTACTATTCCAACGTGTTTGTGAGATAATCCCGGTTTAGTCTGAATAAACACTTCCCACATATCTAAATTTGCCATATTTTAATTTGAAAATTTGAGAATTAGGTAATTTGAAAATTTACACGTGGTAAAGGAATTTTCAAATTATCTCATTAAATTATATAACTTCTTTTTGTTGTTTCTCTGCGAAAGCAACCGCTGCTTCTTTTACCCAAGAATTTTCTCTTTGAGCTTTTCGTTTTGTTTCGATACGTTTTTTATTGCAAGGTCCGTTTCCTTTTAAGATTTCCATGAATTCATCCCAAGGAAGTTCTCCGAAATCGTAATGTTGCCGTTCCTCGTTCCATTTTAAATCTTTATCCGGAATGGTTAATCCTAAGAATTCAGCCTGAGAAACCGTAACATCAATAAATCTCTGACGAAGACTGTCGTTACTTTCTCTTTTTACTCTGTAATTCATAGAGATTTTAGAGTTTGGCGAACTGTCATCATTTGGGCCAAACATCATTAAAGCCGGCCACCAGAAACGGTTTAACGAAGCCTGGGCCATTTCTTTCTGTTGTTTTGTACCACGGCAAAGCGCCATTAAAATCTCGTAGCCTTGTCTTTGGTGAAAAGATTCTTCTTTACAGATTTTCACCATCGCTCTTGAATAAGGACCGTAAGAATTTCCCATCAACATTACCTGATTCATAATCGCTGCGCCATCAACCAACCACCCGATTGCGCCAATATCGGCCCAACTTAATGTAGGATAATTGAAAATACTTGAATACTTCGCTTTTCCTGAAAGCATATCGTCGTAAGTAGCATCTCTGTCCGCTCTGATACTTCCGTCTCCTAACGTTTCCGTCGCTGAATACAAGTATAAACCGTGACCTGCTTCATCCTGAACTTTCGCCAAAAGAGCCATTTTTCTTCTTAATGAAGGAGCTCTGGAAATCCAGTTGGCTTCCGGCAACATTCCTACAATCTCAGAATGTGCATGCTGTGAAATCTGACGAACCAATAGTTTTCTGTAATCATCTGGCATTACATCTTTTGGTTCTACTTTATTTTCTTCGTGAACGTATTGTACAAATTTTTCTAAGTCCATAACTTTCAATTTAGCAATGTATCAATTTAGCAATGTACTAATAAGAGATGCTTCGACAAGCTCAGCATAACAGTGATTGTTACACTGGTAAATTGGTAGATTGTTACATTAATTTTAAACATCATAATTAAGCATCACCACATTCGTTGTCGGGTGACATTGACATGTCAGAACGTAACCTCTGGCTACTTCTTCTTCGGTAAGCGCGTAGTTTTTTTCCATGAAAACTTCTCCTTCCAACACTTCGGCTTTACACGTGCAACAAACTCCTCCTTTGCATGCAAAAGGTACAGGAAGATTGTCTTTCAATGCTTTATCTAAGATACTCTCTTTTTTAGAATTAAGATGGAATGAATATTCATCATCATCAATAATTACAGTTACCATACTTTCTATATTGGCAATTGCCTTGAATTCTTCACTCATTTCCTCCGTATTTTCTTCATCCGGAGCGGTGAAATATTCAAATAAAACCTGAATGGCAGGTACTTTTTTATCTTTCTTCAAATAATCTGCAATCCCTTTAATCATTTCTGAAGGTCCACAGATGAAATACGTAGCTTCCTTTACATTGATATCTGTATATCTTTCAAATAACTGGTCTAATTTTTCCGGAGAAATTCTTCCTTCAAAAATAGGGTCTTCATGCTGCTCACGGCTTACAAGATAAACGACCTTTAATCTTCCGTTAAAAGTTTCCACCAATTTATCGATTTCAGCCTTTTTCATCACATGGTTCATGCTTCTGTTGCTGTAGAACAGATAAGCATTCGAATTTGGTTCCTGGTAAAGGCTCTCTTTAATATTTGACAACACCGGAGAGATTCCGCTTCCTGCTGCCAAACCAATATACGTTTTTACGTTTGTCGGATGGTAAGAAGTATTAAAACCACCCATTGGAGGCATCACCTCAAGGATTTCATCCATGTGAAGATGTTCGTTGAAATAACCGGAAACCTTTCCGTTTTCTAACAATTTCACTAATACTTCCAGCGTGTTGCTTTTTTCACTTGGTGCATTGCAGATAGAATAAGAACGCCTTTCTTCATTTCCGTTAATCATCATTCGGAAATTAAGATACTGTCCCTGCTTGAATCTGAATTTATCTTTCAGTTCCTCAGGAATTTCAACGGCTACATTTACTGCATCGTTAGTATCTTTCTGAACCTTTACAGTTTTTAATTTATAAAATGAATTCATTTTGTTTTTAGTATTCTATTAATTTTTCCACCTTCGCATTTCGGTAAACTGTCCTGAGCATGGATTTTTACTTTCGTGGTGATTCCTACTCGTTTTTTTATTTCGTTTTCTATACTTTTCCCAAAATTTCCGACAAAAATAGCATAATCACCGGTATTAATTTCAATTTGTCTGGCTTTCACAAACTCATCATCAATTTCCAAATCAATATCTAATGCAAC
The DNA here is from genome assembly GCF_001045455.1 of Chryseobacterium sp. FH2. Classification (GTDB taxonomy): domain Bacteria; phylum Bacteroidota; class Bacteroidia; order Flavobacteriales; family Weeksellaceae; genus Chryseobacterium. The sequence continues at coordinate 67,828 of NZ_LFNE01000005.1, forward strand.
ACACATCTGTTCTTTTTCAATGGGTGTTAAATAATAATTCGGAACCACCCCTTCTACATGAGAAAATGCCTCTTCAATCTGGCTTGGATACACGTTTACACCTCTTACGATCAGCATATCATCGGCTCTTCCAAGAATCGGACGCATTTTCACCATTGTTCTTTTGGCATTTTCGTCATAATAAAGACTTGTAATGTCGTTTGTCCAATAGCGCAAAAGCGGCATCGCTTTTTTAGTTAAAGTAGTAATCACCAAAACTCCTTCTTCTCCGAAAGGAACCGGCTGCTTTGTAACTGGGTCTAAAATTTCGGGATAAAAATGGTCTTCCCAAATGTAAGAACCTCCTTTTTCCTCAAAATCTTCCATTGAAACTCCGGGCCCGATAATTTCACTTAATCCGTAAATATTAGTTGCATGAACGCCTAATCTTTCTTCAATATGATGTCTGATAATTTCCGTCCAAGGTTCGGAACCTAAAACAGCATATTTTAAGCTGATTTCATCTGCGGAAATTCCACGGTTCGCAAATTCATCTGCTATCGTTAAAGCATAAGAAGGCGAACAACAGATAACTTCCGGTTTAAAATCCATGATTAAATCTACCTGTCTCGACGTCATTCCTCCCGAAATCGGAAGAACACTCATTCCTAATTTTTCCGCTCCATAATGAAGTCCAAGCCCGCCAGTGAAAATTCCATAACCGTAAGCATTGTGCAATTGCATCCCCGGTTTTGCTCCTGCTGCATTCAAAGATCTTGCTACCACTTCGCTGAATAAATCAACGTCTTCTTTTGTATATCCTACTACCGTTGGTTTTCCCGTAGTTCCGCTTGAACAGTGAATTCTTTGCAATTCATTTTTCGGAACGGTAAATAACCCGAACGGATAATTATTTCTTAAATCCTGTTTATAAGTAATCGGCAGTTTCGTAATGTCTTCAATTGTCCTTATTTCCTGAGGCGATATTTGTAATTCATCAAATTTCCCTTTATAAAAATCCGACTTCTCCCCAAGATATCCCACCAATTTAGCCAATCGCTCAGATTGAAGCTGTCTCAATTGGTCGAGCTTTAAATATTCAACTGAAAAATCCATACACTTAACTAACTAACATTTGTTAGGTGTAAATTTAAAAAGATTTTGCAACGTAGCAAAATTTTTATGACTTTCGTCATATTTTGAACGATTCTAAATAATGTTGAAGTGAAACATCTCTCTAAAATTAGGTATAATAGATTTCTCCTCTGGCGGAATGACAAAGCTAAACTTTATGAAAATTTTTCAGGAATTATTTCTGCTGATTTCCTAGTAATCCAAAAAGAATCTTATCTCTTATTTCATCAGTAATTTCTGTAGTAGACTCAATGTTTCTTTTGAACCAGAAATAAGAGTTATTTAACGTATGAAGAATAAATCTTGTGGTAAAAGCAGATGATCTCAATTCCCAATTTTCAGCTTTGTAGATTTCTGAAATTAATTCTTCCACTTCCTGTTGATAATTTTTTCTTAATTCCACAAATTCGGATAACCGTTCTTCTAAATGCCGCCATTCGTTCGAATAAATATGAGTAACATCACGGTTTTTAAGAACTACGGATAAATGTTTATCAATGAATAAGTTTAATTTATCTTTCGGATTGATGTCTGTATTTTTTACCTCTTGGAGCTCAGCAAAGAATTCATGGGCAATTCCGAAGCAAATCCATTCTAAAATTTCTTCTTTCGAACGAATGTGCGCATACAAAGAAGCCGCTTTAATATTGAGCTTAGTTGCCAAATCTCTCACAGAGCTGCCCATATACCCTTTCTCTTTGAAAAGTTCTACGGCAACGTCTAGTATTTTCCTTTGTTTATCTTTAAGTTCCATCAATGGAAGCAAAAGTAATTATTTTGATTTAATCTATACTTCTTTCAACCACAAAAGACATAAAAGTTTTTTAAACTTTATTAAAACTGACGACTTTTCCATCATCTAAATAAAATTTTTAATTATCGGAAATTTTGTCAAGTTAATTTTACGTTAAAAATACAATATTCGGAAATTTTGTCTATATTTTTTGTAAATTTAATAACAGAACGATTTTTGTGATAAGGTAATCGAATTAAATGATAAATAATTGATAGCATTAAGAAGCTAAGCCTGAAAATTTAGTTTCTTGATGTTTTTAAAAAAAATTAAACTAAACTTAATCATTAAAAAAATATAAAATATGAACTTAAATCAATATACCGTAAAATCACAGGAAGCCATACAGGCAGCACAGCAAGTGGCCATGGAATTTGGTAACCAGCAAATAGAACCTCAGCATTTACTTGAAGGAATCTTTCAGGTAGATGAAAATATTTCACCTTTCTTGCTCAAAAAATCTGAAGCGGATGCCAATCTTGTAAGAGAGCGTAACCGTGAAAATCTTGAAAAACTTCCGAAAGTACAAGGCGGAAACATTTATCTTTCACAATCTGCCAACAAAGTTTTATTGGATGCGCCCAACATCGCTAAAAAAATGGGCGATGAATTCGTGACCATCGAGCATTTATGGCTTTCGCTTTTAGAAACCAATTCGGAAGTTTCAAAAATGCTGAAAGATATGGGCGTTACGAAAAACCTTTTGGAAGGCGGAATCAAAGAATTAAGAAAAGGTTCGAAAGCTACTTCTGCAAGCTCAGAAGAGACTTATCAATCCTTAAATAAATATGCGAAAAACTTCAACGAATTAGCAGCCGAGGGAAAATTGGACCCTGTCATCGGTCGTGATGAAGAAATCAGAAGGGTTTTACAGATTCTTTCAAGAAGAAGTAAAAACAATCCGATTCTGATTGGAGAACCCGGCGTTGGTAAAACGGCCATTGCTGAAGGAATTGCCCACAGAATTATCAGCGGTGATATTCCTGAAAATTTGCAGGATAAAACTTTGTACTCTTTGGATATGGGTGCTTTGATTGCCGGCGCAAAATACAAAGGTGAATTTGAAGAGCGTTTGAAATCTGTTGTGAATGAAGTCATCAAATCTGACGGACAAATCATTCTTTTCATCGACGAAATCCACACATTAGTCGGAGCCGGAGGTGGTGAAGGCGCGATGGATGCCGCCAACATTCTGAAACCGGCCTTGGCAAGAGGCGAATTAAGAGCAATCGGTGCGACTACTTTGAATGAATATCAAAAATATTTTGAAAAAGATAAAGCATTAGAAAGACGTTTCCAGAAAGTGATGGTGGAAGAACCGGATACGGAATCTGCAATATCAATCCTTCGTGGAATCAAGGATAAATATGAAGCACACCACAAAGTAAGAATCAAAGACGAAGCAATTATTGCTGCGGTGGAGATGTCTCAACGCTATATTTCAGACCGATTTTTACCGGACAAAGCGATTGATTTGATTGACGAAGCTTCGGCTAAGCTGAGAATGGAAATCAATTCAAAACCGGAAGAACTGGATGTTCTCGACAGAAAACTGATGCAGATGGAAATTGAATTGGCGGCTATTTCAAGAGAAGGCAATCAGACGAAAATCGACCATTTGAAAGAAGATATTGCGAAAATTTCTGAACAAAGAAATGAAATCAATGCGAAATGGCTCAAAGAAAAACAAAAATCTGAGGATTTAACGAACATCAAAAAAGATATTGAATCTCTGAAACTGGAAGCTGAAAGAGCTTCGAGAGCAGGAGATTATGCAAAAGTTGCGGAAATCCAGTACGGAAAAATAAAAGAGAAGGAAGATGCCTTGCAAAAGCTTGAGCTGGAGATGCAAAATCATCAGAATGAATTGATTAAAGAAGAAGTAACTTCCGAAAACATCTCCGAAGTGATTGCAAAATGGACAGGAATTCCTGTAACCAAGCTTCTTCAATCTGAAAGGGAAAAACTGTTACACCTTGAAACCGAGCTTCATCACAGAGTTGTCGGGCAAGACGAAGCGATTCAGGCAGTTGCCGATGCCATCAGAAGAAACAGAGCGGGATTGAGCGACGAGAAAAAACCAATTGGTTCTTTCTTATTCTTAGGTACAACCGGTGTGGGTAAAACTGAGCTTGCAAAAGCGTTGGCAGAGTTTTTATTCGATGATGAGAACAATATGACAAGAATTGATATGAGTGAATATCAGGAAAGACACAGCGTGTCCAGGCTTGTTGGTGCACCTCCGGGATATGTTGGATATGATGAAGGCGGCCAGTTGACGGAAGCGGTGAGAAGAAGACCTTATTCAGTTGTCCTTTTAGATGAAATTGAAAAAGCGCACCCGGATGTTTTCAACACGTTGTTACAGGTTCTTGATGATGGACGTTTGACGGATAACAAAGGCAGGGTCGTGAATTTCAAAAACTCGATTATCATTATGACTTCGAATTTAGGTTCACACTTAATTCAGGAGAATTTTGAAAATATTACAGAGGAAAATCAGGATGAGATTGTGGACAAAACAAAAGATGAGGTTTTCGATTTATTGAAACAGACCTTGCGTCCGGAATTTTTAAATAGAATTGATGAGGTGGTATTATTCCAGCCTTTGAGAAAAAAAGAAATCGGAAAAATCGTAACCTATCAATTGAGAGGATTTAATGATATGCTGGCAAAACGCAACATCATTATGACCGCAACCCAAGATGCTGTAGACTACCTGATGAATAAAGGATATGACCCTGTTTTCGGAGCCAGACCATTGAAAAGAGTCATTCAACAGGAAGTTTTAAATAAATTATCAAGAGAGATTCTTGCAGGAACTGTGAATGACGGCGACAGAATTACCTTGGATTATTTCGAGGAAACAGGTTTGGTGTTCAGACCTGCTGAAAAATAAGTAGTTTTTTTCATATATATTATTTTTGTAATAAGTGCTGTAGATTTTTGTCTGCGGCACTTATTTTTTTATTGGATACGGAATTTAAAACTTAATCAGGCTCATTATTGGAAATAAATTTGCAACAGGCTACATCCTTGACAAAGCCAAAATAATAACAATAATTTAGGTGAATATGATAAGAAAGACATCATATCTAAGTAAAACACAAAATTATTTTATTAATCATTCAATTTCCTAATAATTTTAATTAAAATTTACAATCCGTAAAAACCCCATAAATATTCAGGAAAAAACCGTGTCGTAAGAACATATTTTTTACCGAAATTTGCAGTACTAACTAACATTCTACTATAAAAAAGCTAACATTATGAAAACAGAACCTATCTTAAATGGTGACAATATTGCAATAATGTCCGAACCTAGTGTTTTGCCCATTGATTTTGTTCAAAATTTAATTGACAATTATCGCAGCAATCAGCTACAGGCAATCAATAAAGAAATGCAGACTACAGATGCACATTCTATTTGGTTTAGTCTAGAAAAATTAAAAAAACTCATCAATGACATTGAAACTGAAACTCAAAAAGTGGATTCAAGTATTGGTGTGAAAGAATTAGGAATAAGATTCTACTACGCGGCCTATCCTAAAATAGAAGATTGGACAAGAATGGAAGGATATTCTATTCCTGATACATACGCCGGAAAGCATACTTTAGTAATGATTCCGACTTTGAACAGACAGGATGAGCAAGGAAATTATTTTAATTTTGATTTTAACCCGTTAGATCAAAATTCATATACAGAAGCAGTTGCAGGAAAAGGAAAAGGAAAAGGAAAAATAATTGCAATGGCAGCAAAAGTAGCTCAACAGCAGACTATTGCAGATAATCACGGAACGCTTTCTCCACCAGCCGATCCCAAAGCTGAGCTATTTTAAAAATTAATAAAAGAATTATATTTACATACGAACAAACACAATGAGTGAATTTCAGAAAGTACTACAAGAATCTCTGATCTGGGTCGAAGGACTAGCGGCTTTTATTTCTATATTATATTTTAACCGTGCAAAAGATCGGTATTGGAAATACTTCTCTTTTTATCTCATCTTAATGTTTGTATGCGAAGTAATTGGAAAATGGGGAGAAAAATTTATAGAATATAGTAAACCCGCATTTTTCAATTATTTTGTAATACCTATTGAATTTTTATTTTTTTACTGGCTCTATGCTGCAAAGTCCTTAAAAAAACCAAAACTATTTTATGTTATATCGTTACTGTATTTACTTACATTTATTCCAAGCGATTACTTTTTTGGAACAAGAAAAATAATCTTTTCATTTAACTATACATTCGGATGTTTGATGCTGATGGTTTTAGTAATAATGGAATATTATAGACAGGTTAATTCTTCAGAAATTTTAAATTTTAGTAAGAATAAAATGTTTTATATAAACCTAGGGGTTACTCTTTTTTATATTGGCACTTTACCATTCTGGACATTTTTTAGTTTACTAAATGAATATAAAGAACTTTGGAATATTTACTTTAATTATTTCCTGATTTCCGGAATCATCATGTATTTATTATTTTCAATTTCATTTATATGGGGAAAACAGAGCTCTTAATAACGATTATCCTGTTCAACATATTTTTTGTGTTGTTTGTGGCTGCCGTGATGGTTTACATCCGAAAGTACAAGCAGCGCAAAAAGGAATATTTAAATGAAATTGAAGTAAAAAACGAAATTCATAAACGGGAAATTCTTGCTACTCAACTGGAAATCCAACAGGCGACAATGCAGCAAATCGGTAGAGAACTGCATGATAATATCGGGCAAAAACTAACTCTAGTAAGCCTTTATACACAGCAGCTTTTGTACGAGAATAAAGTTCCTGAGGTAAGTGAAAGAATAGAACAGGTTTCTCAAATCATCAATCAATCACTTCAGGATTTAAGAAGCCTTTCAAAAACTTTGACGGATGATAATATTAATCAAAAGGAAATCGTAACTTTAATACAGGAAGAAGTTGACAATACCAACAGCTTTAAAAAGTGTAAAGTAAGTTTTGAGCATAATTTTAAACAATTAGATTTAGGATTTGTACACAAAAATGTACTCCTCAGAATCACCCAGGAATTTATTCAGAACAGTATAAAACATGCCAAATGCAAAAATATTTTCATTAATCTGAATACTTCTGAAGAATCACTTTGGGAACTTAATATCAAGGATGACGGTGTAGGATTTGATAAATCGAATACAAAATCAAACGGAATAGGACTCACCAATATGAAAAACAGAGCCGAAATCATCGGAGCCAGTTTCAGCCTTGAAAGTCAGGAAAATATAGGAACTACACTCAATATTATTTTAAAAAGACAGCCATGAAAAAGAGTATAGTAATTGTTGATGATCATGTACTTATTGCAAAAGCTTTAGAAGGAATTATTGATAATTTTAAAGATTTTGAAGTTATCTACGTTGCTGAAAACGGTAAAGATTTGATTCATAAATTAGAAAATAACAACAAAATTCCCGACATTATTTTGCTTGATATCAGTATGCCGATTATGGATGGTTTTGAAACTGTTCTTTGGCTCAAGGAAAATCATCCGGACGTCAAAGTAATGGCATTAAGCATGCAGGGAGACGACAAAAGCGTCATTAAAATGATAAAAAACGGGGCAAAAGGCTATATGCTCAAAAACACTCATCCGAAAGATTTAGAAAATGCTCTTATTAAACTCAATTCAGAAGGATTTTTCTATCCTGAATGGGCATCAAGAATCATTTTTTCAAACCTCAATAATGAAAACAGTTCTGAAAATACAGTGAAAATTTCTATTCGCGAAAAAGAGTTTTTAAAATATACGGTGACAGAACTTAGTTACAAGGAAATTGCCGATAAAATGTGCTGCAGCCCAAGAACTGTCGAAAGCTACCGAGATCAGCTTTGCGAAAAACTAGATTTAAAAACACGTGTCGGGCTTGCTGTTTTTGCCATTAAAAACGGTTTTGCGGAATCATAAAAATATATTTTTCAGTCATAAAAAAATCCTTTTCGCTCTGAAAAGGATTTTTATTTTTAGTTGAATCTCATAAATTTTTGGAATTATCTTCCGGTGTATAATCCATGAAAAGGCCTCCGTCTAATTGTACAGATTTCATTTTCTTTTTAATAGGAATCGTTAAATCTGTCTGTTTCTGATCTTTCTCCCAAACTGATGGTGAAAAATGAAGCCTTTCCACAGTTCCGTCTTCATATTTTAAAATAGTATCAAACGGAATAACAAAACCTCCAACATTATCTACATTTATCGTAAGAAGATCATTTAGCTGTGAAACATTTTCCACTTTTAGATCAATATAATTGTTTGTGTAAAACCAATTGTTGAAAAACCAGTTCAAATTTTTCCCGGAACCCGTGTTCATAGAATTAAAATAATCCCACGGGATTGGATGTTTGCCGTTCCAGTTATTCATATAATGATGCAATGCTTTCTTAAATAAATCGTCGCCTAAATAATCTTTCAAAGCCAGATAAGACAAAGATGCTTTCACATAAGAATTGTTTCCATAGCCGGCCCCGCTCACCTGTGTACTCATTGAAATAATGGGTTGATCCTGTTCTGCAGAAGGATCATTGATCCATTTTTTCACTCTGAAATCCTGGTAAAATTCTTTTGCAGCGGATTCTCCGTTTTCTTCAATTCCAATAAGATATTCCAACGTTGTAGCCCAGCCTTCATCCATAAATGCATATCGCGTTTCATTGATCCCCATATAAAAAGGGAAATAAGTATGGGCAATCTCATGATCAGCAGTCAGTCTTGCATCCTGAAAATCATCGGGAATACTCGTGTCATTAATCATCATGGGATATTCCATATCTGCATATCCCTGAATGGCCGTCATCACGTTATACGGATATTCTACACCCGGCCAGTTTTTTGAAAACCAGTCAAGATTATAACGCATCCACTCAACATAATGTTCAAAATCTTTTGCTCCTGCTTTGTATCCTGCCTGAACACTTGCCCTTTTCGTTTTCAGCTGAACACTTGATGCATCCCAAACATAATGATTGCTTAATGCAAAACAAAAATCTGTGATATGATTCGCTTTAAATTTCCAGACATTCCATTTATTTTGCTTAGTTACTTTACCTGATTTCATATCAGTTTCCGAGGCTATATGGATGATTTTATCACTTTTTAAAGACGATTTATACCTGTTTAAAAATTCCGGCTGAAGTACAGCCTCCGGGTTCAGAAAATCTCCCGTTGCCCAAACTACAAAGTTTTTCGAAGCCGTAATAGCGAAAGAATAATCATTAAAATCATTATAAAATTCCTGCCTGTCAGAATGCGGGAGCATATCCCAGCCATTATAATCATCATACACAGAAATTCTCGGAAACGAATAAGCCACATAAAAAGTTTCGGGATCGATTTGCCCTTCTCTTCCACTTTGCACCGATAAAGGATATTCCCATTCTATCTTGACCTCAGCTTTTGTTTTCGATTTTAAAACAGAATTTAATTGTACCTTTTCCACAGTCCCCCAATCGTCACTATTGACAATATATTTTTCACCATTTACGGTCAATGATTTAATATGTAAACCTGATGACAAAAAATCTTTTGATACAAAGCCTGATCTTGGAGATTGAGGCTTATGAAGGTTATTCACAAATCGAATCGCCAATTCATCCAAATCATTCGGGCTATTATTACTGTAAACAATCGTTTCTTTTCCTGAAACAATTTTAGTACTGGCATCTACTTTTACCTCAACGTTGTAGATTCCTTTATTCTGCCAATAATTTTTCCCCGGTGCACCTGAAATATCTCGAGTTCCATTCTCATATGCCTTCTTAATATTTCTCGGCATATACAGTTCCTGCGCGGAAAATTGCCAAGAAGCGATTAAGAATAAACCAACAATAAATCTTTTCATTAAAATCTTTTTTAAGATAAATAACGAAGCTAGTAAAAAAGTAACAAAAAACGGCAATAAAAATTATTGCCGTTTTATTTAATTATGTTTTACAATAAGTATTTTCATAATTACTGAATTTAAAATCCGTAACTATGGTATGACAATCCATTTAGTTCCTGTACCCAGAATTTTGAAAGAGCCACTTTTTGAGGTTATGGCAATCCCGTTTTCTGTCAAAGCCGTTCCTGAAAAATTAACTGAGCCGCCTGCAATATCATTAGCTATTGTATAGATTTTCCCGGCAACGGATGCAGGAAGTGTAATCACAATTCCCGAAGCAGTGTATACTACCGTCTGATCCTCAGTAAGCAGAGTATAGGCAGCGTTTACATTTTTATAATTATAAGTGGTCATATCTCTCCAGTCCAGTTTTGCTTCATTATTGGGGCCGGCTGCAATATTTCTGGAAACCATTACCATCCCGTTTTGCCTTACAGAGTTGGTTGGGAAATAGTAGGTTTCATGATCTGAACCGGTTTTACTGAAGGAAAATCTGATACCTGCATAATCTGCTTCATTTCCATCCATTCCCAAAGAATGATTTACAAATAAGTAAGAATTTCCTGCTTCTGTCTCATTTAATCTGATTGTCTGCAAAGTGATTCCTGTTCCTGAAGCAGTAATAACGCCTTGTCCATGTTGACTTAATGCATTTAAATTAATCTGCGAATTAAAATCATCTACTAAGTGAAATACATCCACACCATAATTAGTTGTATTATTATAAATTCCCTGCTCGAAGTGGGACTTTCCCTGTGCTATAAAACTGGTATACTCTCCTGAAAAGGGGCTGTCTTCGGTTCCGTCTGAAACCATCAGCAGGTTTCCCACCAGATTTGCACCCCAAATTGCAGCATCAGAATTCGTATCAATGACATTGATAGTGCTTCCAGCCTTTTTTATTGTCCTGAAATCCCCGTTTACATCCAGAGTTCTTTTTGGATCTGTCATATTAATCCCTACATTTCCGGTAGTCTGAGCAGAAATTACTCCGGAGTAAAACACCATTAATAGTATTTTTTTCATAATTTAATGTTTAAGATATTTGTGTTTAATTTTCACTTTACAAAAGTATTTTGAAGAGCCTCAAAAGAAAAGCAATAGTCTTTTGGATTTATGAATTCCAAAAGACTAATATTTTAAACAAATGAATATCAGTAAATTAAATTACAAAAAAGCACTAGGATATTATTTTTCGAATTAAAGAATTTAAAATATTGTATGAAAAATAATGGGTAGCATCTAAGATTAAATTAAACCAAAAACAAAATATAACATCAGTTTATAATCAAGAGTAACAAAAATATTGACGGTATTACTAAAAGAATATTATGACTTTCGTGCGCTAAAATTCATAAAATTAGAAGGAGAAACTCCTGTAATTTCTTTAAATTTTGTAGAAAATGCACTATGGGAAACAAATCCTGCATCTTCAGCTAAAAAGCTTATTTTATATTTTTGATAATCGGAGTTTTCATTTATTTTTTTGATGATATAGCCGATTCTCAGGTCACTGATATAATTATTAAAATTTTTACCGTAATGCTGGTTAATAATCCTGGAAAGGTAGTTGGTATTTGTATTCAAATCAGAGGCTAAAACAGATAATGACAGCTCTTTATTTCTAAATCCTTCATTGTTCTCAAATTTTTTCAGATTTTGTAAAATTTCTCTTTCAATTTCTGAATTTATAGCAGGTTTGCCAACCGAAAAATGATTAGCAGCAGCTTCCGTTCCTGAAACAGGTTCTTTTGTTTTCTGTTCTCCGACGAATTTCAGGTACTTCTTTTTCTGTTTTCTTACATCCAGAAAATAAAATGTGGTAGACAATACAAACATCAAAAGAATAACAGCTAATATTTTGTACAATATAGTAAGATCTCTGTCTTTGCCGGCAATAATTGCGGTCTTATCCTTACGGATTTTATTTACAGCCAGCTCCAGTGCTTTCCCTTTATCTCTTTCCGTTTTTATAGCATACAGTTGTGAGCTGTCTGCAAATTTTCTGGCATTTCCTGTGTCATTCATCTGAACATACGTTTCAGACATTTTCTTAAACACATTAGCTTTTACATATTCAGGAATATTTTTCAACAATAGACATTTCTGATAATAATCTATTGCTTTTCCATATTCTTTTTGAACTATACATACATCCGCCAAACCCAGATACTGATAATACAAATTAATTTTTTCAGGACTTTTTAAACTTTGCGACAACCCTTTTGTATAATAATAATTGGCACTATCGGGTTCATTTATTTTCAGATAATTATTACCTAGCCCCAGGTAAGTATAGCTCACCACCTTATAATAAAAGCTCTGGTTCGTTATTTTTTTGCTTAATAAAAGATTTTTGTGGAAGATTTTAATAGATTCATCATTATTATCTTTGAAATAATAAATATTCCCCAAGAGTGCATTAATGGTAGTCTTTAATTCAAGATTTTCTCCGGAATCTTTCAATCCTTCGGAGTCTTTTAAGGCTTTCATTAAATAGTCCTCAGCCTCTGTATACAAATTGAGCCAGACATAAGCTTCGGCAAGGCTGCAGGAAATTTTTGTTCTGCAAAATGTATCTCCCGATTTTATGGCAAAATCATATGCTTTCTCAAAACACATTTGCTGTTGCTTTACATTTCCCTTTACCATAAAGGCATACCCCATAGAACGGTAGATGTATGCCCTGTTTTTATCTGAAACATTTTTATTTAAAAGCTCGCCACTTATCTTCAGTACCTTATCGGGTTCTGCGAATTTTATCCTGTCTAAAACTTCAACAAGGCTATCCACCCCTTTCCTGTTTTGTGAATAACAGTTTGAATAACCCAAGAGAAATAAAAAAATAAGGCTGTTTATAAATACGGCAAATTTCAAATCATGTGTTTTTGCAAAATTAAGGCTTATTCCTAAAAACTCAGCTCAGTAATTACGGGAAAATGGTCGGAAGGATATAATAAATTCTCCCTTCTGTCATTAATATGCCTGTGAGATTTTATTTTAAATCCTTTTACGAAAATATAATCAATCCTATCTTTTGAAATTTCATTCACATTGAAGGCCGTAAAAGTTCCTGTGGGACCGTAGTGTTTTGTTTCTGAATTATAGAAACTGTCTTTCAGGTTTTGAGAAAGAATCTTAATTGGCTCAGTATCATCCGTTAAATTAAAATCACCGGTTAATGTTACAGGTAAATTTTTAGGATTAATTTCTTTGATTTTCCTTAAAATTAAATCCGCAGATTTCACTCTTGCCACATTTCCTATATGGTCGAAGTGAAGATTCATTGCTAAAAATTCTTTTTTAGATTTTTTATCCTTGAAAACTGCATATGTACAAACTCTGTTGTAAGCTGCATCCCAACCTTTTGATGGTTTTTCAGGTGTTTCTGAAAGCCAGAATGTACCAGAATTTAATACCTGAAGCCTTGATATATCATAAAAAATTGCAGAAAATTCTCCTTTTTCTTTTCCGTCATCTCTACCAACTCCTACATAATCATAGTTCTTCAACCCATTTTTAATGTCTTTCATCTGCTCCGGAAGAGCTTCCTGCACACCAAAATAATCAGGATGATAATAACTTAACAAGTCTACTGCATCTTGCTTTCTCTGCGTCCAGGCATTTTCTTTATCTGACTCTACCTGAAGCCTGATATTAAAGCTCATCACTTTAAGGTCCTGGGAAAAACCCAATGCAAAAAGCATCAGGAATACGATTGAATATCTGAAATTCATAACCATATAATTTTAATTAATAAAGGAACAAAAATAAAACTTCTCCCGAAGAGAGAAGCTTTAAATGTATGATTATTATATTAAATTTAAATAAGCAATATGAACTCACCACCTATATAACAAATAACTTTTATCAGTTTGATTTTTTAGCCTTAATCATAGCTTCCAAAGCGTCCCACATTTCCTGTGGAATATCTTCCAGCATATTAAATTCGCCTGCTCCTTGTAACCATTCACCACCGTCAATTGTCACAACTTCACCGTTCATATATGCTGAATAATCCGAAACCAGATAAGCAGCAAGGTTAGCCAGTTCCTGATGCTCTCCTACTCTTCTCAACGGAACTTTTTTTCTCATATCAAATTTTTCCTGTAAATCTCCCGGAAGCAATCTGTCCCAGGCGCCCTTTGTAGGAAATGGTCCCGGAGCAATAGCATTAAAACGAATTCCATATTTTGCCCATTCAACCGCCAACGACCTTGTCATTGCCAAAACTCCTGCTTTTGCACAAGCCGATGGAACAACGTAAGCCGAACCTGTCCAAGCGTAAGTTGTTACAATATTTAAAACAGTTCCTGAAGTTTTTGAATCAATCCAATGTTTTCCGATGGAAAGCGTACAGTTTTTTGTTCCTTTTAAAACGATATCCAAAATAGAGTCAAAAGCAGAATGCGTCAATCTTTCTGTCGGAGAGATAAAGTTCCCTGCGGCATTATTTAATAAAATATCAATTTTTCCGAATTCTTTTAATGTTGCTTCTTTCATTACTTCAACTTCCTCCCAATTTCTCACATCACACGCAACGCAAAGAATTTTTCCGCCCGTTTCTGCTTCTAATTCCTTTGCAGTCCCCTGCAATTTCTCCAGATTTCGGGAAGTGATTACCACTTTTGCACCCAATTGAAGGAAATATTTAGTCATTGCTTTTCCAAGACCGCTCCCGCCACCTGTAACGATGGCAACTTTATCTTTCAGCGCATCTTCACGCAACATCGGTTGTGTATATAGATTCATACGTTTAATTTTTCTTAAAAATAATAAATATTGAACGGATTCTGTCTAAATTAAATTTATAAATAATGTCATAAATAATATTCTTTGATTTTTTAGTTAATTTTATCCTCTGAAAATATACTTATACATGAAAAGGTCAGGAACTTCTGTTTTTCTATTTCTTTTATTTTTTAGTTTACATTTTAAAGCTCAAAAATTCGAAAAATTAATTCAATACATTAATCCGTTAATCGGGACTGAAAAAATGGGACACACCTATCCCGGGGCAGCCACACCTTTCGGAGCAATTCAGTTAAGCCCGGAAACTGATACCATTTCTTACGAACTTAACGGAAAATACAACGGTGATGTTTATAAATATTGTGCTGGCTATCGATATGAAGACAAAACAATTGTAGGTTTCAGCTCTACACACTTCAGCGGAACCGGGCATTCTGATTTGGGAGATTTTTTGGTCATGCCCACTGTTGGAAAATTACAGTTGAATCCCGGAACTGCAGCAAATCCTGAAAACGGTTACAGAAGTAGATTTTCTCATCAAAATGAAAAAGCAGAAGCCGGCTATTATAAAGTAAAACTTGATGATGACAATATTTTGGCGGAATTAACGGCTACAACCAGAGTCGGGGTTCATCGCTACACTTTCCCGAAATCTGATCAAGCCCATATTATTTTGGATTTAATGGCAGGAATTTATAATTATGATGGGAAAAATATCTGGACTTACGTTCGCGTTGAAAACGGCAACACCATCACGGGGTATCGACAAACCAACGGTTGGGCAAGAACGAGAACAGTTTATTTCGCTATGAAATTTTCAAAACCATTTAAATCTTACGGGCAAAAAAGCTATGACGGGAAGCAGGTTTACAATGGGTTTTGGAGAAAATTTGACCAGACGAGAAATTTCCCGGAAATCGCAGGAAAAAACCTGAAAATGTATTTTGATTTTGATACAAATGAAAATGAAGCGATTGAGGTTAAGCTGGCCATTTCACCTGTCAGCCAAACGAATGCGTTAGAAAATTTGGAAAAAGAAATCGGAAATTTATCTTTTGACCAAGTTAAAGCGCAAACACAGGAAAATTGGAATAAAGAATTAAATAAAATTATTATTAAAGGTTCTGAAACAGAAAAGGTGAATTTTTATACGGCAATGTATCACACTTTTATCAATCCGACCACTTATATGGATGTTAACGGAGAGTATAAAGGTTTAGACCAAAACATCCACAAAGCAGAAGATTTTACAAATTATACAACATTCTCCATTTGGGATACATACCGTGCGCTTCACCCATTCTTTAACATTATTCAACCAAAAAGAAACGGTGATATGGTTAAATCGATGATGGCACATTACAATCAGTTTTCGATGAAAATGTTACCGATTTGGTCACATTATGCAAATGATAATTGGTGTATGAGCGGTTATCACAGTGTGAGTGTGGTTGCTGATGCTATTATTAAAGGAAATTATAACGGCGGCAATGCCAAAGAAGCCCTGAAAGCCTGTGTAGAAACAGCCAGCAAAAGAGATTACGAAGGAATTGGTCAATATATAGATTTAGGGTACGTTCCTGCCGAAAAGAATGGAACTTCTGTTTCAAACACATTAGAATATGCTTATGATGACTGGGCGATTGCTCAATTAGCGAAATATTTGGGCGAAACGGAAATTTACAATCAGTTCATCAAACGTTCTGAAAACTGGAGAACTCAATTTGATAAAACGACAGGATTTATGCGTCCACGTTTAACTGATGGCAGTTTCAAAAAAGATTTTAATGCCTTGAGTACACACGGACAAGGTTTCATCGAAGGAAATTCCTGGAATTATAGTTTCTTCGTTCCACAAAATCCGGATGAACTAATCAAAATGATGGGTGGAAAGAAAAAATTCGCTGCAAAACTAGACGAATTATTCACAATGCATTTGCCTGACGAGTTTTTTGCAGATACAGAAGATATTACAAGAGAAGGAATTATCGGTGGATATGTTCACGGAAACGAACCGGCTCATCATGTTGCTTACCTATACAATTGGGCAGGGCAACCTTGGAAAACTCAGGCACAAATCAGAAGAATTTTAGAAATGCAATATAAAGCAACTCCCGATGGATTAGGCGGAAATGATGATGCGGGACAAATGAGTGCTTGGTATATTCTGAGTTCGCTTGGTTTTTATCCTGTTGCTCCAGGTTCGGAAGATTATGCAATCGGAAGTCCGGCAATTGACAATGCAGTTTTAAATTTAGAAAACGGTAAAACATTTGAAATTGAAGCCATCAATCAAAGTCCGAAGAATGTGTATGTTGAAAAAATTCTGTTAAATGGAAAGCAAATTAAAAACTTCATGTTGAAACATTCTGATATTATGAATGGTGGAAAATTGAGTTTTTATATGAGCCCTAAACCTAAAAAATAATTACCAAATTTTGGATAAAGAAAAAGACTGCTGTTTTGCAGTCTTTTTTTTATTTTTTAATAAATTGATTTTATCCAAAACTAAAAACATCTTCTCTGATATTTTGTTTATGGCTCTTTCCCCATTCGGAAAGCGATATTATAACAGGCTTTAAGGTTCTGCTATAATCCGTAGAAATATATTCTACTACAACAGGTGTTTGCTCGGCATGTACTACCCTTTTTACAAAGCCATTGAGCTCCAAATCCTTTAATTCATTTGACAAAACTCTTGCTGAAATCCCGGTAATGGTCCTTTGCAATTCATTAAACCGAACATTTCCGAATTCCTGCAAAACGATAATGATTTTCAGTTTCCATTTTCCTCCAATGACGTAGATGGCATCTTCTACAGCAGAAAGATTCTCACTACAAGCTCCTTTACAAGCAATTTCTTCAGTTCCGACCGGATTTTCCATAAAAAATGATTTTAAAACTAACCAAAAGGTTACTACTAACCTTTTGTTCACTACTTACTTTTGATAAGCAAATGTACATAATTTTGCTGAAGAAATTTTAATCATCAAAAAAATGAAAAACATACTTCACATTATTTCAAGTCCGAGAACAAACGGCTCGGCAAGCAGAACATTAGGAAATGCCATTGAAGAAAAATTGCAGGAAGCTTATCCGGAACATTCGATTACTACGTTGGATTTACTGAAAACTCCGTTTCCGCATTTGGGTGAAGAGCAGGTCGATTCTTGGTTTATCCCGGCAGAAAACAGAACTCCGGAACAGGACGAAGCGGTAAAACGTTCTGATGATGCAATTGCCCAATTGCAGGCGTCGGATATTATTGTTATCAGTGTCCCAATTTACAATTTTGGGATTCCGTCTGCTTTGAAAGCTTATATCGACCATATTGCGCGTGGCGGAATGACTTTTCGTTATTCGGAAAATGGTTTTGAAGGCTTGGTGAAAAACAAAAAAGCGTATATCGCAGTTGCAAGTGGTTCTGTTTTTTCCGAGGGAGACTACCAATCTTATGATTTCGTTGTGCCCTATTTGAAAAGTGTACTTGGTTTCATTGGCATTACAGATATCAGTGTTTTCCGTGCAGAAGGTTTGGGACTGCCACATCTTCAGGAAACAGCTTTGGAAAAAGGAATTGAAAGTATTGTAATTGCCTAATTAATTGTTAGATAATTCTCTCTCGCAGACTTTGCAGATGAATTAGAAAAAATCGGCTTTACCTGTTTAATCTGCGAGAGAGTAAAAACAAAAGACTGCTAATTTTGCAGTCTTTTTATTTATTCTTCAACTTCGAAAAGCAGGCGCTCCCCGAATTTTTCTTCACTGATTTTTCCATTTTCGTAAACCAGATTTCCATTGACAAAAGTGTGTGTTACTTTAGAATGAAAATTCATCCCTTCAAGCGGGCTCCAACCGCATTTGTAAAGGATATTTTCTTTTTTTACCGTCCAGTTTTCGCTTAAATCAACCAAAACCAAATCTGCTTTATAACCTTCTCTCACAAAGCCTCTCTTCTCAACTCTGAAAAGAATAGCAGGATTATGAGCCATTTTTTCAACGATTTTTTCTAAAGAAATTTTTCCATCGATATAATTTTCCAACATTACAACTAAAGAATGCTGCACCAATGGTGCTCCGGAAGGGCATTTTGTATAAATATTCTGTTTTTCTTCCCAAGTGTGAGGCGCGTGGTCAGTCGCTATTACATCGATTCTGTCATCCAACAGCGCTTCCCAAAGTCCGTCTTTATCTTTTTGAGTTTTTACGGCAGGATTCCACTTGATTAACCCTCCTTTTGTTTCGTAATCTTCATTCGTAAAAGTAAGATGATGAACACAAACTTCCGCCGTTATTTTTTTGTCTTTTAAAGGAATATCATTTCTAAAAAATTCTGTTTCCTTTGCTGTTGATAAATGGAAAACGTGAAGTCTCGCTCCTGTTTTTTGAGCCAGCTCAATTGCTTTGGAAGAAGATTTATAACAGGCTTCCTCGCTTCTTATCAGATGGTGGAATTTCACAGGGATATTTTCACCGTATTCATCTACATACTTTTGAGTATTTTCCCTTATTGTTGCTTCATCTTCGCAATGAACAGCAATTAACATTTTTGTATTGCTGAAAATGTTTTCCAGTGTCTCGGGATTGTCAACCAACATATTTCCTGTGGAAGAACCTAAAAATAATTTAATTCCGGGAACATTTCTTGGGTTTGTTTTTAATACCTCTTCCAAATTATCGTTGGTTCCTCCCATCATGAAGCCGTAATTCGCATAAGCTTTTTGAGAGGCAATCCCGTATTTATCCGCCAATAATTCCTGAGTTATGGCGTTTGGAACTGTATTCGGCTGGTCGATAAAACTTGTAACTCCACCGGCAATTGCAGCTCTTGACTCAGTTTCGATATCACCTTTGTGTGTCAAACCCGGTTCACGGAAATGTACCTGATCATCAATAACTCCCGGCAAAAGATATTTCCCCAAACCTTCTATAATTTGATCTGCTTCTTCAGAAATATTGGAATCTATTTTAGATATTACATCATTTTCAATTAAAATATCGCTTTCAAGGATTTGTCCTTCGTTGACGATTTTTACATTTTTGATTAAGGTCTTCATTTTTACTTAGAAATTAGATATTAGATATAAGAAGTTATATTTAAAATACCCCTTCTTATATTTTAAGTATAAAAGCAAAATTAAGGTTTATGAATGAATTTTAACCTTGCTGATAAAAAATCAATTTCTAAATATTTACATTTGCATAAAAAATTTCGATTTTGTATAAGAAACTATTAGGGCAAACCATCATCTACGGAGTAGGAGCTATAGCCCCAAGAATTATTTTATTCATTCTTAATCCACTTTTGATCTATAAAATCCCCAATGAAGGTTTTGCGATTTTCACACAACTTTACGCTTGGATTTCATTTGTTAATATTATACTTTCTTTTGGTTTTGAAACGGCATATTTTCGATTTTCTGCCGAAGAAGGTAATGAAAAGAAAACTTTCAACACTTCATTTTGGTTTTTGTTTTGTACCTCCACTGTTTTCCTGGCATTGTGCTATTTATTCAATCAACCAATAGCTGATTATGCAGGTTATCATGATAATCCTGAATACATTAAATGGTTTGCATTAATTGCCTTTTTTGACAATTTACTAGTTATTCCGTTTGCATGGCTACGTTTTCATAATAAGCCAATCAAATATTCAGCAGTGAGAATTGTTCAGGCTGTATTTCAGGCAGTTTTTACAGCAGCATTATTCTTTTGGATTCCGGAAAATATTTCAAAAAGCCTTGGTTTAGACCAAAATGTTGACTATCCGTTTTTCAGTAATCTAGCTGGAAGTGCCTTAGGTTTTTTATTATTATTTCCTATTATATTAAAGGTAAGGTTTCAGTTTATCACTTCTTTGTTCGGACGTATGATTAAGTATTCATTTCCGTTAATGTTAGCCGGTTTAGCCTTTATGGTGAATGAAAATTTTGACAAATCGATTCAAAGAAACCATATTTCAGACGAAGAAGCCGGTGCTTATGGAGGCTGTTACAAACTAGCTGTATTAATGACATTATTCGTTACGGCTTACAGAATGGGTATCGAGCCTTTCTTTTTTAAGCAAATGGACAAAGGTGACGCTAAAAAAACATATGCTAAAGTTGCCGAATATTTCGCATTCTTCGCATGTGCTGTAGCTTTGGGAATCATTGCTAATATTGCTTGGCTGAAAGACGTTTTTATTCCTAATAAATCTTACTGGATTGCAATAGATATCATCCCCATCATTGTAGTTGCCAATCTTTGCTTTGGTATATATTACAATTTTTCAACCTGGTACAAAGTAACAGACAGAACCAGTGTTGGAACTGTTATTTCTTGGCTTGGAGCAGGTATAAACATTGCGCTCAACCTTTTAGCATTAAATTACTATCATAGCATGATTGGTTCTGCGTGGGCAACCTTCGGAGCCTATGTTATTATGATGATTGTGTCTTACTTACTGGGGCAGAAATATTATCCTATACCCTATCGAATGAAGAAAATGTCTTTCTTCTTGATTTTACTTGGAATTTTCAGTTTTATCATTGTAAAATATCTACACTTTAATGTTCTGACAAGTAATTTATTATTCTTAATCTTCATTGGGATTTTAATGTATTCCGAGAAAGATATGCTTCTGTCAAGAATCAGAAAGAATTAATTTTGGTCTCCATTTTGCTAATAAACAAATTCTATTAAAAAAAGTTAACAAAGGCTTTAGATATCATAAATATTACCCACCGATGGGTTTTAATTATTACCTTTAACCTAAATTAAAACTAACTAAACAAAACATTCTTAATATAATTTATGAAAATTATTGTTCCTATGGCTGGACGTGGCTCCAGATTACGTCCCCATACATTGACTGTCCCTAAACCTCTTATTCCTATTGCGGGAAAGCCTATCGTACAGAGATTAGTTGAAGATATTGCTAAAGTGGCAGGGGAAGAAATTGAAGAAGTAGCTTTTATCATCGGAGATTTTGGTCCGGAGATTGAAAAATCCCTGATTCAGATTGCTGAAAAATTAGGAGCAAAAGGAAGCATATACTATCAAAACGATCCACTGGGTACAGCTCACGCTATCAAATGTGCTGAAGAATCTATGACCGGAAATGTTGTAATCGCTTTTGCCGACACCCTTTTCCGTGCTGATTTCCAATTAGATAAAAACTCTGATGGGGTAATCTGGGTAAAAAGCGTAGAAGATCCTTCTGCTTTTGGAGTCGTGAAATTAGACAATTACGGATTCATTACAGATTTTGTTGAAAAACCTACGACTTTTGTTTCAGACTTAGCAATTATTGGCATTTATTACTTCAACAGTGCTGAAAAGCTGATGGATGAAATCAATTATATTATGAATAATGATATCAAAAATGGCGGGGAATATCAATTAACCACAGCATTAGAAAATTTAAGGGCAAAAGGCGCAAAATTCAGTTTAGGAAAGGTAAATGACTGGATGGATTGCGGAAATAAAAACGCAACCGTAGAAACAAACAGCAAAATTTTAGCATACGAAACAGAAGAAATGTCTCAATATCCGGCTTCTGCAGTTATTGAAAACTCTTTGATCATTCAGCCATGCTTTATTGGTGAAAATGTAAAAATTTCAAACTCTAAAGTTGGTCCTGGGGTTTCTTTGGGAAATAATACAATAATTGTAAATTCAAATATCGAAAATTCCTTGATTCAGGAAAATACAACAATCAATCACGGAAACCTTTCTAATTCTATGATTGGTAATTCTGCTCAATATTTTGGCGTTGCAAGAGAAATTTCTTTAGGAGACTATTCAGTTTTAGATTTTCTGTCTAAATAAACAATTATTTTAATTTTAAATAATATATATTCAGACCACACAAAATGTATTTGTGTGGTTTGGCGTTAATATTGCAAAGTATTTTTTAATCGAAAAGATAAATACATGAAAAATTGGATATCCTTATTATTGTTACTTCTCGTTTTGTCCTCTTGTAAGACAAGAAATGCGGCAAAAAACACAAATGGTATTGTACAAGACAGTACCTCCATAGAAAATAATGATAATCCAAAAGATACAAATGAACCTGTAAGAGATAAGCTTACATTTTACGAGCACGTTCTTATTCCTCCAAAATTTGATCAAATAAAAATCAGCAGCAAAGTAAATGTGGAAACAGGAAGTTTTATACCAACATTAGATGCTACAATTTATATTGAAAATAATAAAAAAGTCTGGATGAACCTTCAGGCGCTCGTATTCAATGTGGCAAGAGGAATTGCGACTCCGGAAGGTGTAAAAGGTCAGGACAAAACAAGTAAAACTTATATTGATTCTGATTTTGATTATCTCAATAATTTATTGAATGTAAATTTTATCGATTATAAAGCTTTAGAGAAAATCTTAATAGGAAGAACCTTTGTTAAAATCAGCGACTCACAATTTACGCTTACCAAAAATGCTCAGGGTTATAAAATGACATCCAACGGTACTCAGAAGATCGAGACTGATGAAAAAAAGAGAGAGTACAAAATTACTTTGCAATATGATCAAAATTATGATTTATTAAATGTCAATTTAAAAGATATTTTATCTGCGGACGAATTGGAAATTTCTTATAGCAATTGGGATGAATATAACGGAATCCGACTTCCAAAAAATGTTAAAATAATTATAAAAGGCTCAAAAAGCAGCCAGATTTTACTGGAAAATACGAAATTTGACTTTTCGAGGATGGAAACACCTTATTCTGTACCATCTAGTTACAAGAAAATTGAGATTAAATGATTAAAAAATTTAGCTTTTTAATAGGTATTTTGTTGTTTGGACTGTACCAAGGCCAGCAGAAAAAAGAACAATTACAAAAACAAAATACCGAACTTAAAAAACAAATTGCCCAAATAAATAATGATTTAGCTAAGACAAGAAGCGAATCTAAACTTTCGATCGCCTATCTTACCAGCGTAAATAAAAAATTAGCATTAAGAGAAAAGGTCTATAACAATACCCAAAAGGAAAAGAAACTCATTGAAGATGAAATATATCTTCGTCAGTTAGAAATCAACCGGCAAAACAGGGAATTAGCAATTCTCAGAAAAAATTATGCCGAGGTTTTAGTAAACGCTTATAAAAATAAAGGAGTACAAAATAAAGTAACCTTCATTCTTTCTGCCAAAAATATGGGAGAAGCAATTAGAAGGATACAATACTTAAAGCAATACGCTGATTATCAGGATAAAAAAGCTGCCGAAATTTCAAATGCAGCAGCACAGATTAAAAAATCAATTGCTCAAAAACAAAATTCTGCAAGAGAAAAAGCAAATCTTCTGGTAAACCAGCAAAAAGATTTAGCTACTATTAACGTTGAAAAGGCTCAGAAAGAGCAATTGGTCTCTGATTTCAAGAAAAACGAATCTAAATTGACCGCAGAGCTTAAACAAAAACAAACTCAGTCTAAAGCATTAGAAGGACAAATCAGAACCATTATTGCAGAAGAAATCAGAATTGCAAAAGCGGAAGAAGAGGCCAGAAAGAAGGCTGAAGCTGAAAAAATCCGGCTGGCAAAATTAGCTGCCGAAAGAGAAAAAGCAAGGATTGAAACTGAAGCAAAAGCAAGAGCTGAAGCATTGGAAAAAGAAAGATTATTAGCCGAAGCTGAAGCAAAAAAAGCTGCCGATCTTGCAGCAAAAAGAGCCGAAGAAGAAAGAAAACGTACAGAAGAAGCTGCAAGGGCAGAATCTAACGCCAGAGACGAAGCACGAAAAGTAGCAGCTAAAAAGGCCTCTGACGAAGCTAATGTAAGAGCAAAGGAAGCCGCTGATAAATTAACTGCAGCGAGAGCCGCCGAAGCAGCATTGAACAAGAGAAAAGAAGAGGACAAAAAAGCTGCCGAATCTAAAGCAATGACAAACTATGGAGTAACGACAGTAGCCGGCAGTAATTTTGCAGATAACAGAGGCAGATTGGGATATCCTGCTGATAGAGTGGGACAAATCACCCACCGCTTTGGAAGACAGCCTCACCCGGTTTTCAAAAATATCTACGAAGAAAATAACGGTATAAAAATATCTGTCCCTTCGGGCACACGTGCAAAGTCTGTATTTCCGGGAACCGTATCTTCAGTCATAGCTAGTAGTGACGGAACTAAAACCGTGATGCTAAAGCATGGCAATTATTTCACTATTTACTCAAACTTAGGAAGTGCGAGCGTTTCTAAAGGCCAGCAAGTTTCAGCGGGCACTATTCTCGGGACTGTCGGCCAGGATTTTGACGGTTCTTATACACTTGATTTTCAGGTATGGAACGGAAGTACACCTGTTGATCCATTAGGCTGGGTTTCTTATTAAAAAAAGGACTAACTTTGTAAAAAAGATTTAAGTAATGAATACATTAACAATACTTGCCTTATCTTGGCAGCATATCCTAATCGTAGCAATACTTCTTGTATTACTTTTCGGAGGTAAAAAAATTCCGGAACTAATGAGAGGTGTAGGTTCAGGTATTAAAGAATTTAAAGATGCCGTAAAAGAAGAAGATAAACCTGGTTCTGAAAATAAAAAGTCTTCAACTGATAATAATCCTTCTAGCAACTAAAAATTCTTAAAATATCTCAATGAATTTTACAGAGACTGCATGGAAAGTCTTCAATCAATCTATTGAAGACTATCACCTGTCTGATGACGTTAACACTCTAATTAATAACCCGTTCGAAAAAGATAGTTTGGAACGGATTTTGTATGCAAAGAACTGGATTGATACCGTTCAATGGCATTTGGAAGATATAATTAGAGATGAGAATATAGATCCTACTGATGCTCTTGCATTAAAGAGAACGATAGATGCATCTAATCAGAAAAGAACTGATTTAGTGGAATTTATTGACAGTTGGTTCCTTGAAAAATATAAAAATATCACTCCTAAATCTGACGCAAAGATAAATACCGAAACACCTGCATGGGCTGTAGATAGATTATCAATACTTGCTTTAAAGGTTTATCACATGTCATTAGAAGCAAACAGGGACTCTGCTTCTGAAGAACACCGTCTAAGCTGTCAGGCTAAGCTCGATGTACTTCTTATGCAAAAAGAGGATCTATCAACTTCTATTAATCAGTTGCTTACTGATATTGAGAACGGTGACGTTAAGATGAAAGTTTACAAACAGATGAAAATGTATAACGATGAAAGTCTTAACCCAATCCTTTATCAAAAGGGGCAAAAATGAAACGACTATTTTTTTTCGGAATAATACTGATAATCACATCTTCTTGTGCTACGGAAAAATTAAATTTTTCTCCGCTATCCAATAGTTTTTATAGTGAGTCAAAAGGAGATACAGATAAAAAAGGACTAAAAAAAAGCATTGAAATCAATATCAAAGAAAATGTAAATGCTTCAGAAATATCCAATTTGATATCTACTTTTCCGCGATTTAAAAATATAGATGTAAACGAACAAGTCACCGAACTAAAATACAGCCTTCAAAACTATCTTTACGCAATCGATGCCGGTAATATTTCTGGAAAAGACAGAGCCATTAAAAGCTTTGAAAAGTCTTACAAGAAAATTCAGAAAATAAGACAGCATCTTAGTCAGGATGATGATGAAGTTCTTAACAGATATTTGGTACGATTAAAAACCAATATTAATGTTATCGAAGATTCTTTAAAAGGAAATTAAAAACTAATTTAGGACTAATTAATGATTAAAATTCAGGCGGAAGCCAATGTTCCTACAGAACATGGTTCTTTCCGAATGATTGCTTTCTCCGAAAACGAAAATGATTGGATGCCTCACATGGCAATTATCGCTGAAAATACAGACTTTTCTAAACCTGTAAATGTGCGTTTCCATTCTGAATGTATTACGGGAGAGGTTTTCCATTCAAAAAAATGTGAATGCGGGCAACAATTAGATGCCGCAATGAAATATACCCACGAAAACGGGGGAATTATTATCTACCTCCGCCAGGAAGGGAGAAATATTGGGATAATCAATAAGCTTAAAGCTTACTCATTACAGGAAAAGGGATTTGATACGGTAGAAGCTAATTTAAAATTAGGGCTTCCTGCTGATGACAGAAACTTTGGGATAGCAATTGAGATTTTAAATATTTTAAACGTAAAAGACATTAACCTGCTTACCAATAACCCCGAAAAGGTAAAGTATGTGACCGAAAGCAATATTCATTTAAACTCAAGAATACCTCTACAAATTCCTGCAAACGAAATTAGTAAAGGATATTTACAAACAAAGAAAGATTATTTTGGTCATTTACTAGATGACAACGATAATTAAAAAATAAAACAAAGACAAAATCCCTTGAAAATTAATTTTCAAGGGATTTTTAATTATAAAAAACTGAAAAGATATATTCTTAATTAATTTGCTTTTGTAACAGGTACTTTTGAATCATCTAATCCATAATACTTGATTACAGCGTTATAGTCATTTGTATCGACAGTGTTAGTATTTTTTCCTGCACTTGCTGGAACTAATACAATTCTAAATATTTGATTGTTTAAATATGTGCCTGCTTCAGCACTGGAAAGTGTACTAGGATCGATACCATCAACGTAAATTTCTACCTGTTGAGAATTGAAAAGAAAATTATAATCTAATTCTCTCCCTCCAGATAGATAATAAGTTTTAGGGATAAGTTGCCAACCGTTATTTTGTGCTACATCTCTTCTGTAAACCAAAACTACATCCGTACTATTAATACTAAGAGGTTCAACATATCCGTAGTTATTCGAGCTATTTAAAGTCACATTTACATCTCTCATTTTAGAATAGGTATTACCATCTGCAACTACATTATCATCGTTATCACAGCTATATATGAATAAGCTCACAAAAGCCAGAAGTAAAATTGGAAGAAATTTTTTCATTTTTATAAAAGTTAAGTTATTATTTATAATCCATATTCAAATCATATACCAAAAATCACAAAAACCTTGTTTTCATCATTTTTTTAATCGTATTTTTGTTCATATTCAAAAAATCATGAAGAAATTAGTTTATACTTCACTCTTTATATTAATATGTATAAGTTCAAAAATCACAGCCCAATATCAGCCTAAAAATATTTCGAAAGAAGATTTGAAAAAGGCCAATCAATGGGTTGATAAAACATATAAATCTCTTTCACAAGACGAAAAACTGGGACAGCTTTTCATCGTTGCGCTTTATACTAACAAAGGTGAAAACGAAATTTCTAACGTAAGAAAAATTGTTGAAAATGATAAGATTGGCGGATTGATTTTAATGCAGGATGACGCAGCAAGAGAAATTAGCTTGGTGAATGAATTTCAGCAAAAATCAAAAATCCCTTTAATGATTGGGATGGATGCAGAATGGGGATTGTTCCAAAGAATAGCAACAGCATATAAATTTCCCTGGGCAATGACTTTGGGTGCAATTCAGGATAAAAAATTAATCGAACAGATGGCTGCCAAAATTGCTGAAGATTGCCAAAGAATGGGAATTAATTGGGATTTTGCACCAGTTGTTGATGTAAATACCAATCCGGACAATCCAATTATCGGGAACAGAAGTTTCGGTTCTGAAGTAAATAATGTAATTACTTCTGCTTTGGCTTATTCAAACGGCCTTCAGGGTAATAATATTCTTGCAGCAATTAAACATTTTCCAGGACACGGCGACACCAATACAGATTCACATCTTGATCTGCCTGTTGTTTCTCATAATTCAGAAAGATTAAACAATATCGAACTCGCACCTTTCAAAGCGTTGATGGATAAGGGAATTGGCGGCGTTATGGTTGCACATTTATACGTTCCGGCTTTAGAATCAGGAAAAGGAATTCCGGCTTCGGTTTCTAAAAATATTATCACAGGCTTATTGAAAGAAAAATTAGGTTACAAAGGACTAATTATCACCGATGCTCTAAATATGGGCGCTGTAGCCAACAAATACAATCCCGGAGAACTCGATGCGATGGCTTTTAAAGCTGGAAATGATATCATGCTATTCTCTCAAGGTGTTGCAAGCGGTAAAAGATTAATCCAAAAAGCAATTGACAACGGAGAAATTTCACAATCAAGAGTTGAAGAAAGTGTTAAAAAAATCCTTTTAACAAAATATTTTTTAGGCTTAGACAAATATTCACCGAAAAATCCTGAAAACATTAATTCAGATTTAAATAATGATTCTCATAAAGTTTTGGTTCAGAATTTATATTCAAATGCTTTGACTTTATTAAAAGATGATAAAAAATTACTTCCATTAAACGGAAAACAAGTGTACTATGTCCCTCTGGAAGAAGCACCTTATCAGACTTTTGTAAATCAATTAGGCCCCAATATAATTATTAAAAAAGCAAATGAAACCATTACAATCCCGGCAAATTCTACGGTAATTGTAGGTTTACATAAAGATAATTCTACGGCTTATAAGCCTTATAAAATTTCAGATACTTCAAAAAAAGTTTTAGCTGATTTAACCAAGAATCAAAATATTATTCTAAATGTTTTCGGAAGCGCCTATGCTTTGAAAGACATTGATATTTCAAAAATTTCAACGGTTTTGGTCTCTTATGAAAACAACGATGATTCGATGACCGCAACAGCCGGTGCATTAAATGGAAGAACAAAAATCTGGGGCAGGCTTCCTGTTTTAGTTAACGATAATTTAAAAGCGGGCATGGGAATAGATTTGAACCCGGTAACTGCTTCTGCAAATGTGAATTCAACAGTATTTACAACATCAAAACAACAATAAACTAATGAAAATAGGCATACTTTGCTATCCAACATACGGAGGAAGCGGAATCGTGGCAACAGAACTGGGAATGTCCCTTGCCAACAAAGGCTATGAGGTACATTTCATAAGCTCTGCCCTTCCTGCAAGACTTGACATCACGAATCCTAATATTTTTTTCCACAGAGTGAATGTCCAGACCTATCCGCTTTTTCAGTATCAGCCTTATGATATTGCGTTGAGCTCGATGATTTACCGAGTGGTCAATCTCTACAAATTAGATTTGCTTCATGCACATTATGCTATACCTTATGCGTATGCTGCTTTCACGGCAAAACAAATGTTAAAGGAAGACAATAACGATATTCCTTTGGTAACAACGCTTCACGGAACAGATATTACATTGGTTGGGCAGCATCCAAGTTATAAACATGCAGTAGAGTTTTCTATTAATCAATCAGATGCAATCACTTCTGTTTCTGAAAGTTTAAAAAGAGATACCCTGCAATTTTTCAAGATTAAAAAAGACATTCAGGTCATTACCAATTTCATCGACAATTCTGAATTTGATGAATGCAATGAGTGCCAAAGAACACAGTTTGCAAATCCTGACGAGAAAATTCTGATCCACGTTTCAAATTTGCGGCCTGTAAAACGTGTCGATGAAGTCTTACAAATCTTTAGGAATGTACAAAAAAAGGTGAAATCAAAATTAATTATCATCGGTGAAGGTCCTGATATGGAGAAGGTCAACCAGTTTCTGGAAGAAAACCCTGATTTGATTTCTAAAATCCGCCTTCTTGGAAAGGTTAATGATTTATACAGGATTCTTCAACTTTCTGATGTGTTTTTACTTCCTTCCGAACAGGAAAGTTTTGGTTTGGCAGCTTTAGAAGCAATGGCAGCCAACACACCGGTGATCAGCTCGAATGCAGGCGGAATCCCGGAAGTAAATATCCAGGGCGAAACAGGATTTTTGGCAGAAATCGGGAATGTGGAAGCCATGAGTAACTATACCATCAAATTGCTGAGCAATGACGAACTTTTAACCAAAATGAAAGTAAATGCGAAAGAACAGGCAATAAAATTCGATTTGAAAAACATTCTTCCTATATATGAAGAAATGTATAGAACAACCATCGAAAATTTTAAAAAAGAGTTGACAAAAGTATAATATATCTATTATCTTTGTGTCACACTCATGACGGAAAAACTGCTTCAATATCTTTGGAACTTTAAGGTTTTCAAACATTTTGACTTCAAGGATATTGAAGGGAATTCCGTTGAAATATTAAATTCCGGTACATGGAATACAGACGCCGGTCCGGATTTCTTAGCGGCAAAAATTAAGATCAATAATATTATTTTCGCCGGAAATATAGAACTTCATGTAAAATCCTCCGACTGGATTTTTCATAATCATTCTCAAAATCCCAATTATCAAAATATCATTCTTCATGCCGTTTTTCAAGATGATATAGAAGTGGATGAGCTTAAAAATAAAAATATTCCGACTCTGGAATTGAAAAGCTATATTGATGAAAATGTTCTTTGGAAATACGACAAACTGGTTAGCGGAAATCAATTTATTCCATGTGAAAATATTTTGAAATCAACTCAAATCCCCATCAATTTTCATGAAGAAAATATTTTCAAAAAACTGGAGGAAAAATCTTCGGAATTCGAGAAAAATTTAGAGCAATTTAAAAATAATTTTGAAGCGGTTTTGTTTCACAGCCTTGCTTATTCTTTTGGATTAAAAGTGAATGCTTTTGTTTTCAAACAAATTGCAGAAAGCATTGATTTTAGTGTTATCAACAAAATCCGGCAAAATGAAACTCAACTAGAAGCATTATTATTCGGAATTTCAGGCTGGCTGGAAAATCCGGAAGAAGAACCAATGAAAATCTGGAAACGTGAGTTTGATTTTATTAAAGCTAAATTCAACATTTCCGATTTAAAATTTCGTCCAAAGTTTTTGAGGTTAAGACCACCCAATTTTCCGACAGTTCGTTTATCCCAGCTGGCCAATCTTTATCATCAGCATCAAAATTTATTTTCAAAAATTATTCATGTTAAAAATACAGATGAATTATTTGAAATTTTCAAAAATGTAAAAGCTTCGGAATATTGGGACAATCATTACAATTTTGGAAAGATTTCAAAAGCTAAGCAACCTAAATTTTTAAGTAAAGAGTTTATTGATTTACTAATTTTAAACACTATTTTACCTTTAAAATATACTTATCATAAATATCATAATGAAGAAATTACAGACGAAGTTTTAAGTTTTTATCAAAATATCGCTGCAGAAAAAAATTCAATTATTGATGATTGGAAAAAATTGGGTTTGAAATGTAAAACTGCCTTAGAAAGCCAGAGTTTGATTTATCACTTTAAAAATTCATGCGAAGAAAAAAATTGCTTAAATTGCAGTATCGGATTTAAACTTTTAAAAGAATCTTCACATGTTTGATAATATTCGCCACAAAATGGAAAGAGAATGGTTTGGTGTTTTGACCAGAATGGGCGCAAAACTGGGAATTCCTGTGTCTAAGCTGAGAATTTTTTTCATTTACTCTACTTTTGCAACGGCAGGTTTTTTCTTCCTGATCTATTTAGGATTGGCATTTATTCTTTGGATTAAAGATATTTTCATTACAAGAAGACCGAGCGTTTTTGATTTATAATCATGGAATTTTTACAAATTACTTCTCCTGATGATTACAGAGTTCAGGAAATTTTCGATTCATATTGCCATACTTTTCCAGAGGACGAGAGGAGAGATTGGGGCAAATTGGCTGCTCTTTTTTCCAATCCAAAAGTCAAAATAATTTCTGTTTCACACGAAACCAGAAATGTCGGATATCTCATCATCTGGGAACTTAGTAATTATACTTTTGTAGAACATTTTGAAGTTTTCCCAGAGTTTAGAAGCCAAAAATTAGGCTCACACATTACAGGGTATCTTTTTAATAATTATCCAAGGATCATTTTAGAGATTGAGCCCGAACATTTGGGAGATGATGCGAGAAGACGTTATGCTTTTTATCAACGAAATGGCTTTAATCTGATTGATGAGATGTATGTGCAGCCAAGTTATGGACAAGGCAAAAGGCCTCTGGATTTGTGGCTGTTATCCAATTATTCTCCCGATAATCTTAAGGAAATTAAAGATGAAATTTACGATGTAGTCTACCATTAAAATATAAATCCGAAGAAATTATACTTCGGATTTTTTATTTTTTACCTTTTCAGCAAATTTCACAGATTTGCACAGATGTTTAAGTTTTTTAATAAATTTAGAATTATTCGTAGTCATCTGCATAAATCTGTGAAGCCTTTTAATTCACTTCGTATTCCAATTTAATCGTAATACTCGCTTCTTTTTCTTTGGAAGAAGTATTGAAAGTTCCACCGTAAGAATAATCTTCATTAGAATTCGGGGCAGTAATCTGAATGACTCCCATAGTTGCCTTTTTTAGATTTCCCAGGCTGCTTCCTGAGTTTTCCGCAATTTTTTCGGCACGTTCTTTAGCATCTTTTGTTGCAGATGCAATCATTTCCTGTTTTACGGTTGCTAATTTAGTGTAAAAATAATTCGGAGAAGATGAGGTAAATTCAATTCCGCGATTGATAATCTCTGTAATATTTCTTGAAAGGTTTTCGATTTTTCCGACTTCTTTACTTTCAATAGAAACTTTCTGTGTCAGGTTATATCCTGAGAATTCCCCCTGCACATAATTTCCATTCGAATCATTATAGCTTCTGAACTGTTTTTGAATGTCTACAGAAGAAAAAACAATTTCATTTTGTTTAATTCCTTTTGACAACAAATAATCATTAATAACTTTTCGATCTAAAGCCAATTCATCATAAGCCGCCTTTAAATCAAAATTATTTTTAGAAAAACTTCCAGACCAGGTAATTAAATCGGAAGTAAATTGTTTAATTCCCAAACCGGTAACTGAAATTGTGTTTTCAGATTTATTCCTGTTTTTGATTGCGCTTCCTAAAAGTCCGAGACCGATGATAAAGCCTAGTGATCCAACGGCAATCGCAATAATGTTTTTATTCATAAAATTTTTGTGAATTGATTTAATCCAATTATTATATCAATTCTCATTCCAAATTTTAAGATTTTATTAACATTTAACCTATTACTTTCTTGTATTCAGCCTTTCAATATACAAAGGAATTGCCTCTTCCATTCTCAATAATACTCCTGAAAGATTTTTAGCCTTCACATATGTTCTCACATAAGGTTTTGCATAAAAAGAAAATTCAATGAACTCAGAGATTTTCTCCTCAGGAATTCCGGCTTTAGTAAAATAATCATCATCTACTCTATCTCGAACCCATTTAATGTGTTCCTGTAAATCATCATATTTGTATTGACGTTTCTGTCTTCTTGCTTTTCCACTCACCAAATCGTAAACTCCCTGCACATTCAGCTGTCCTAAAAGTATCGGAATCAATACCTGTTTTACTTCCGCAGGCTTTTCTCTCATTTTTCCCACAGGCTGAGGAAGACCCACAGCATCACGAACGGCTTCTCCTTTATCAGCCTTTGCCACCATTCTGGAATCTGTTTCCAAATCTCCGGTAGGTTTCTTCGCTACTTTTACTTCCTCGATTACTTCAGGAATTTTAATTAAAGTAATCAGTAAATACGGATTGCTCCCGTCTAAAAGTACCCTTCCCGAAATTCTTTCATAGCCTGCCCTTACAAATCTTAATTCATCATTTTTTGAAGCTTCAATAGAAAACTCACCCAAAGAATTACTGTAAGTTTTACTGTCCTTCGTTATATTTATGACCGTAGTACCCGCAAGAATAATCCCGTTTTCATCACTGATTTTACCGGTAACTGTTTGTTGGGAAAACAAATAATTACAAACAAACAAAAGGAAAAGAAAAACTATTTTCCTCATCAATAAAATCATATTTTTATGTTTAAGATTCAAAATTGTTTTTTCTTTAAAATTAAATTATCAATTTCCAATTTTATTAGTTTGAATATATTTCCCAAAAGCAACCCGTAACTCAGATTCAATTTCTACAACATTAAAAGTTTTTCTGTATTTTTTAGACAAATCACGAGTTTCTTCCGCATACATTAAAAAATGATCTATCTGCTCTTCTGTCATTCCATATTGTTTGAGGAAACCTAAATTTAAGTCTGATTTTACTTTATTTATAAAATTTTGGGTTTCGTTATAAGTAGGTTTGGTAATTTTTGGTTGAGTTGCTTTTTTTACAAGGCCTTTTGCAAGGTTGAAAACCCCTAATAAATCAGCCTGCCCAACTGTAAAGTCATGTCCTGTAAAGGTTTTTGAAATTTCGTTTTTAGGCAAAGGCTCATTAAGCGGGCTTCTCATATAATCATTTAAACCGGATTTTAAAGTAGAAAGCTTTCTAGATTCACCATAATGCTTACTGTCCCTTTCTAAATTTCCGGTAGGCTTGTAAGTGATCTTAACTTCAGGAATCAAAGTTTCTGCACGAAGAAGAAGAACATTCATAACGCCAGCCATATTTTCTTTTGCGATTTTCCTGTCGGTTCGATAATAAGTATCTTTTATAAAACGAACTTCATCATTTTCATTGGCCTCAATCGTAAAATTCCCAAAAGAATCTGAATATGCCGTTTTATTATTATTCATGTTTTTTACTAAAACAGAATTTAAATTCAGTCCGTTTTCATCAATAATTTTTCCGCTGATTTTTTGAGCGTTGATGTTAATTAAGAATAGCGTAAATAAGACAAAAAGTAGTTTAGTTTTCACGGATAGTTTTTTACAAAGCAAAGCTAAAATTATTTTTAATGCAAACAGGAAGTTTAACCACAGTTAACGCGTTTTAGCAATTCTTTTAGAATTTTCATTACGGAACTGTTAAATAGCCAATCGAAATTGTTAAAATTTAAGTCAAATTTTAGTTAACTTGCACCTTCAATTCTATCTAAAAATGCAAAATTCTTACACAGTTATCAATGCTTCTGCAGGCTCGGGAAAGACTTACGCTCTCGTGCAAAGACTTTTGATGATTTGTCTTCGGTATCCTAATCAGCAGCAATCGATTAGGAATATTTTAGCATTGACTTTTACCAACAAAGCAGCCAATGAAATGAAGGAAAGAATTTTGTCATGGCTGGGAAACTTCGTTGGAGATAGTTTTGCGGAAAATCCTGATTTAAAAAATATTCAAAAAGCATTTGAAAAAGAAGGATTAAAAATTACCCTTGATGAATTGCATCATCGGGCAAAAAAATTGCTGGATTACGTGCTCCATAATTATTCCACTTTAAATATAGGCACTATTGACCGTTTCAACTCACGATTGGTAAGAAGTTTTTCTTACGAATTAGGTTTGGCGAAAAATTTTAACCTTGAAATAGAGGCAGAGCCATTTTTGATTGAAGCTGTTGATAAAATGCTTGATCAAATCGGTGAAAATGATATTATTTCAAACTCCTTCATGGATTATGTAGATTACAGTCTGGAAAACAATGAAAGAATTAATTTGAATAAAAATCTTTATGATTCGGCGAAAGAGTTTGTAAAAGATATTCATTATGAACATCTTAAGAGTAATAAAGATTTCGATAATTCTAATTATGAAAACATAAAAAATACGCTCAGAAAAGAGATTATTTTTAATAAAAAACATGCGGTAGAACTTGCAACCCAATCAATTGAATTGTTTAAATCTAGAAATATTGAAATTGAAGATTTTGCACAGGGAAAAAACGGAATCGGAGGATTTTTTACTAAAGTTTTAGATTTTTATAATCAAAAAAGAGCCGGATTCCCTTTTCCGACAACTCTTGAGGAATCTGTGGTTAACAATTACAGAAAAGGAGCATCATCAAAAGCAAAAAGTAAAGAACCTGATATTTTTGAAATATTGGATCAATTACTGGAAAACAGAATGCAGTTGATTCTTTTATACATTGAAACGCAAAAAAAAGAGAAAATTTTATCTGCGCTTTTACCTTTAAAAGTAAATAAGGACATTCAGGATGAGCTTAAAAAAATTGAGGAAGAAAATGATTTGGTGCTACTTTCAAAATTCAACATTCTCATCAATGAAAACCTCAAAAATGAGCCTTCTGCTTTTATTTATGAAAAAGTTGGTTCACAGTTTCAGCATTATTTTTTTGATGAATTTCAGGATACATCAGAACTGCAATGGCAAAATTTTGTTCCGCTGAGAGATCATTCTATTTCTACGGAAAACACTTCGTTCACATTGGTTGGCGACCCGAAACAGAGTATTTACCGTTTTCGTGGTGGAGAAAGCAAACTGATGCTGGATATTATCAATAAGAAAGAATTCTCTCCAAAACAGGCTGATTTACTTGTTTTACAAGATAATTGGCGAAGTGCAAAGAATATTGTTCAGTTCAATAATGAATTATATCAATATCATTCTGAAGATTTAACAGAGGAACATAAAAATATTTTTGGGACTGACGGAAAGCAAAATTCAAAATCGGCAATCGAAGGCCGGGTAAAAGTAAATCTCATTGAAAATTTGACCAACGATGATTTTTACAACGATACTTCGGAAAGAATGCGGAATGATATTCAGGAGAGTTTAGACAATGGTTTTAAATTTTCAGATATAACGATTCTCTGTCGTGGAAACTTTGATATTTTTAGCTATTCTCAAAAATTAGGAAGTCTGAAAGTGAATTATCGTGGAGAAGAAACGAACATTAAAACTATTTCTGAGAAAGGCCTGACTTTAGAACTATCCAACACATTAAAAGCTGTCATTGAGTTTTTGAAATGGGAGGTAAACCCGAAAAATAAACCGAATCTGATTATGATGATGTATTATCTGAATAAATTAGGAAGAGTTTATATGACAGATTTTACGTTGGAAATGAAACAAATTCTGGAAATTGAAACGCATGAAGAAATTCTTCAGTTTATTCAAAATACATATTCCTTAAAACTGAAACAGGATAATTTTCCAAAGTTTAATTTATACAATTTTGTAGAATATTATATCAATGAATTTTCCGTCGAAAACAAGGAGACGGATTTTCTTTTGAACTTTTTGGAAATGTTATTCAACTTTACCCAAAATGCAGGTGCCAGTACAAAAGAATTTTTAAAATATTGGGACGAAGAAGCCTCAAAATATACAATTCAGGCATCAGATAATATTGATGCCATTCAAATCATGACGATTCACAAAGCGAAAGGTCTGGAATTCCCGATTGTTTTTATTCCCATGATGAATAAAAATCGTGATGCTGAATTTACCAATTGGTTTGAAACGAGTAATGACAGTGCTTTGAAGTCGGTGAACATTAATCAGTTTAATAAAAATCTTGAAGTTTATGATGAGGAAATTGAAAAGTTTAATACACAAAATTCTTATAAAAACTTTATAGACAGGCTTTGCTTGCAATACGTAGCCACAACACGGCCTGTAGAACAATTGTTTTTTTACATCCAAAAAGCAAATAAAACATCTAATAATCTGGAGTTATTGGAATTTCTTCAATCAAAAAATACGGAGAGCCTTGATGAGTTTGACTTGTATGAAGTCAATCCTGAAATGTTGAAAAAACATTCAAAAGAAAAAACTTCATCTTTCAAAACACAGGACATTCAAAATCTGAAAAATATTAATGAAAAAAGCACTTCTATAAAAATTGCCACGCCTTCAAAAAACTATCAGGTAAGAAATGAAAAGGTGAGGATTGGGCTTTTTGTTCACGAATTATTATCTAAAATCAATACTGAAAAGGATATTACGAAGGTCTTGGAAAGTTATGTTTTGGATGGTCAGATTACCATCGAAGAAAAATACGAGATTCAGGAAATTTTAGAACAAATCATCAAAACATATTCCGAATTTTTCGATGAAAAATGGGAAGTCGCCAATGAAAAAGATATTATGATTTCCGAAAAGGGAGAAAGCAGAATTTATCGTCCGGACCGAATTTTAAAAAGTGATGACGGCTATATTATCATTGATTTCAAAACGGGAGAAGAAACGGAGAAAAATGAGATACAGATTGAAAATTATAAGAATATTTTAGAAATGCTTGGAAAAAAAGTTCTGAAAACCCAGCTTATCTATTTATAAAAATTTTCGGCGACACCAAAGGTGTCGCCGAAAATTTTATTTCTTGTAAATACTTTAATTACGCCGTTGTATCAGCAACAAATACTCTCTGTGCCAATTCCTGATCAAAAAGATATAGGGCAGAAGGGTTATCACTTACCATTTTGATTTTAGTTACATATTGTGATGCACTCGCTTCCTCTTCCACTTGTTCGTTGATAAACCACTGCATGAAAGAAGTTGTAGCAAAATCACCCTCTTCATTAGCATTTTTTACTATATTGAAGATACTTTTTGTAACTGTTTTTTCATGTTCTAATGCTTTTTGAAAAATATCAATTGCACTTTCGAATTCATGTGGAGGTTTTGCAATTTCTCCAATAATGATTTCTCCCCCTACATCATTCAAATAGTCAAACATTTTATCCGCATGCATGAGTTCTTCTTTGCTTTGTACTCTGAAATAATTAGCTATTCCATCCAGATCTTTACTGGAAAACCAAGCAGACATTGAAAGATAATATTGTGCAGCGTATTGTTCGTGAGCTATTTGTTCGTTAATTAATTTTGCAATTTTCTCGCTAATCATAAATAATAAATTTATAGTCAAAATTAGGGAATAAAACCCCGAAATCAAAAGATTTAATGAAATTTAATACGAAAAGGGCGGAAATACATCCACCCTCTTAACATTAAAAAATCGAAATTACAAGTTATTAATTAGCTCCAGGAGTTACCGTATTCATTGTCTTTTTCATTTTCCCACCTTTCATTCCTTTCTCTTTCATTGATGCTTTTCTTTCCTCCATTTTAGCTTTTTTGTCAGCTTGCCATTTATCATATTGCTGAGGTGTCAAGATTTGTTTCATCTCCGCATCCATCTGTGTTCTCTTTGCTTTCATCTCCTGCATTTTTGCTTGTCTAGCTTCTTTGTTTTTATCAAAGTCTGCTTTCATTTCACCTTTTCTCTTTTCGTGAAGAGCCTTGATTTGAGCTACCTGAGAATCATTCAAGTTTAAATCTTTTTGCATTTTAGCCAAATGCTCCTGTTCTTTTTCTTGTCTTTTTTGCTGAAATTCAGCCTTCTTTGCTTCTCTATCTTGCGGAGTTGTCTGTTGAGCCATTGCAAAACTTCCCATTCCGATAAATGCTATCGCTAAAACTAATTTTTTCATCTTTTTAAATATTTAATTAATTGTTATACATCTTTTTGATTATCAATTAAAACTAAAGTTAAAAGAAAACATTCATAAAAAATGTTAAATTTTAATATCAATATAATAATTTAAAAAACAGAAAAAAGGACAGATTATAAAAACCTGCCCTTCACACCACTTAAATATAATATATGAAAATTAATTATTAGCTAATTTGTTCCTAAAACCAGAACCTCTATTTTCGTTTCCGTTGCTTCTGGCCTGTTCTCTAGGAGCAGAATTTTCGGTTCTCTGCCTGAAACCGCCTCCATTATTTTCTCTTCTGGGAGCTTCACTTCCTCCACGGAACCCTCCGTTATTTCTAATGCTTCCGCTGTTACTGGCTCTCTCATTTCTGAAGCCACCGCCGTTATTTTCTTTTCTTGGAACTTCACTTCCTCCACGGAATCCTCCATTGTTATCGGCTCTCTCATTTCTGAAACCACCGTTATTTCTTACTCCGTTATTATCATTTCTGAAACCTCCTGAGTTATTACTTCTGTTACTTGGCTGATTTCTGAATCCTCCAGAATAGCTATTGTTTGATCTTTCGTTTCTTACAATGTTAAAAGTAGGATTATCATTTCTACGGAATTTTGCTCTGTCAACTCTGTAAATATTGATATTTACATTTCTGTAACGAGGTATCGGTCTGCATATTGCTGCATAATGTGTTCTCCTGTAGTTTTGGAAATATACAATAGGACTGCTTCCACGATAATAATTGTTTTGGAAAACTATAAAAACTCTCGGTCCCATAATTCTTTGCAGAGCATAGAATCTATCATAATACCATCTGTCCGGATTATATCTGTAGAAGCTATTCCATGAGGAAAAACTTACATACAGATTGTTCAGTCTCATAATCTGGTCAATCTGCCAGGGAGCTAATCTGTTTTGGGTAAAGAAAACATTCCAGTTTATATTGACAATACTGTTTCTGTAGTCATTGTAATTACTCTGGTAATAATCATTTGGATAATAATCCTGAGGATAGTTATAATAATAATCATCAGGGAAATAATTCTGATCATCCTGATCACTGTAATAACCATCATTGCCTCCATTATTTCCGTAATATCCGTCGTCATTTCCCCAACCGTTATTCGGATATTGTTGAGCGAACGAAAAAGTCGCCACGCTCATAGCAAAACCTATTAATATTTTTTTCATTTGTATAGTCGTTAATTGGTTAGTATATAGTAGAATATCTCTATTCTATCTTTTGGATATAAATAAAAAAAAGAAGTTAAATCTTTCGATAAAACTTCTTTCAATTTATTATTAAATAATTGATAATCAGATGTTAAATTTATAACCTTCCGCTATCTTTTACCCAAGATGCTATTTTTTGATTAAAATCTGTCTTGTTTTTCAAATCTTCCAGGTTTAAATGCATCCTATAACGCCAGTAATGTGGAAAAACAGCAGGATTGTTAATCCTTTCATTATCCATTTTAGGATTTGTGAGCTCTCTGTCTGTTGCTAAAAACTCCTGTAAAGGGAAAACTGCCAACATTGCATCATTATAAAGGTGTTGCTTCATAATAATTTCAGCTAAATGAGCATCCATTTCTTCGGGTGCTTTTCCGTACTGCACTAGTTGTTGATTAAAATATTTCTGTGTCAAAACCGGGTCTTCCTTCCACCATTGCCTCAAAGTTGAGCTGTCATGTGAAGAAGCCGTTACAACATTCAAATAGCTTGCATTTTTGGGGTTATGGAATGGAGTATTATCCGAAGGCATACGTTGAACTTTCAAGGCAACAATTGCTAGTTCATCCATTACAACAGGTACACAATCAGGAACCATTCCTAAATCTTCACCACAAATCAACATTTTTGTTGCATTCAAAATCACCGGAAGTTTCTCCATAGCTTTTTCGTACCAAAGACGATCCTGCCTTTTGAAGAAATAGTCGTGATATAAATCGTAGATAGACCGTTTTTCCCAATCTGATAAATATTTATAAGAATCTGTATTATAAACATTAAATCTTGGATGATATACAACCTGCCCGTTTTTCTCTTCTATTAAAAATAAAACATTTGCACAAAGCGAAATTAATTGATCTTCAATGGAACCTCTCGGGTTTTTCTTAAAGAAATCTGATAATTTTCTCTGGCTATTAAATTCTTCCTTAAATGAATAAGTTCCGTCATAATTATTATTGATAAATTCAAGCGCTTTACCACTGTTCTCACCAAAATAATTCCAAAGAATCTGGTCATTGATAAACGGTTTGCAATATCTGTCAAAATTAAACGGAATATGCCTAGCGTTGAATTCTTCCAACGTAATCGGAATAGCAGGATAAAAATATCCTAAAATACCTTGTGTCGCAGCAATCGGCATTCTCCAGATTCTGAAAAAACCTAAAATATGGTCAATTCTCATTGCATCAAAATACTGTTCCAACGCCTTGAATCTATTTTTCCACCATTTGTAATTGTCAGCTTTCATGGCTTCCCAATTGTATGTAGGAAACTCCCAATTTTGCCCTAATTCTGTAAATTGATCAGGTGGAGCACCGGCCTGGAAATCCATCCCGAAAAGTTCAGGTTCTGCCCAAGCTTCAACTGAATGCCGGTAAATCCCAATCGGCAGATCCCCTTTTACTGAAACACCTAAACTATGTGTATAATCGACTGCATCTTTTAATTGTTTGTGAAGTTGGTATTGTACCCATGCATGGAGCATTGAAGCATCATAATCTTTACTTTTTGCAGTAAAAAATGACGCAATTTTTCCGGCAATATATTTTTTATGTGTTTTCCATTCGTTAAAATTCGGAGTTTTGTATTTATCTCTTAAAACACAAAACGCTGAATACGGAAGCAGCCAGCTTTCATTATCTTTAATAAACTTTTTAAAGTTCCTGTCTTTATAAATTTTTTCTTTTTCTATATTAAAAACCGCCTTCAGGTATTTCCATTTTCTGGAAATCATTTTTTCATAATCAATTAACTCTAAAGAATTTAATTCTTCTTTTTCATTTTTATATTCTTCAACTAAATCCTTAGGCAGTTTAAAATCAAGATTTTCTAAAGAGATATATTGCGGATGCAGTGCATATACAGAAACTGCTGCGTAAGGATAAGAATCTGTCCATGAATAATTTGCTGTTGTATCATTGATTGGCAAAATCTGGATAATCCCAAGACCGGTTTGTTTATTCCAATCTGCCAGTTTTTTCATATCAGAAAATTCTCCGACACCGAAACCATTTTCCGTTCTCAATGAGAAAATCGGAACTGCAACACCTGCATCATGATACATTTGATACAGCTTGAATTTAAAATAATGATTTGAAACAATCTGTAAAACATCTTTCGATAAATTTGGCAAAGCAAATCTGTTTTCACCTGTTTCAACATCAATTACTTTACCTTTATTGATATCATAAAGACAGTATTTGTATTGAATAAATTCATTCTCAGGAATTTCAACAGAAGTTTCCCAAATCCCAAAATCCGTCTGAGATAAATGAATTGCTTTTTCGTAGTCCCAATTTCCTAAAGAGGCTGTATTTCCAAACAAAACAAGCTTCCAATCTGAATTATAAATTGGCGCTTCAATCCGGAATAAGTGGGTATGTTTTTTTAAAACTGAAATTTTTTCAGGGCTGAACTGATTTAGTTTATTATAAAGGATTTTGTTATTCAAATAATTCTCAGGAAAATTTTTATTATTCCATTCGTCGAAAATTGTAAATTCCTTATAATTATGAGGAAAATTAAGGTGATGCAGTACAAATTCTTCTTTCAGAATATTTCCCCTTTCATTCACCAGCTGATATTTATACGAAATTGATTTTGAAAAATAGTCCACTTCAGATTTCCACAAACCATTTTCTGAATAGAACATTGCATGTTTTTGCGGAACAGCTCCTTCTTCATTGATAATCAACTGCAAAGATTCTCCCACTTTTGCATTGTATCCTACATTAAAGTATAGCTTCATTTATATTTTTTTATAAAA
Organism: Chryseobacterium sp. FH2; assembly: GCF_001045455.1. Taxonomy (GTDB): domain Bacteria; phylum Bacteroidota; class Bacteroidia; order Flavobacteriales; family Weeksellaceae; genus Chryseobacterium. The sequence continues at coordinate 111,352 of NZ_LFNE01000005.1, forward strand.
ATACATTATAATCTTGAAAAATAAAACTTATTGAATATCAAATATTCATTAAAAAAACCTTCTCAAAATGTCTGAAAAGGTTTATAAGTTTTAACAAAGTTAAAGATTATTCTGTAACTAAAATTTTCTTAGTTAATAATATTTTTCCTGATTCATTGGTGATGCTTACCAAATAAGCTCCGCTAACCAGATTTTTAAGATAAACCTGCTGGTTTAACAAGCCTTCTTTTACCATTAAATTTTCTGTAATTAGACTTTTTCCTGATACATCGAAAACATTTAATCTGATATTTCCTTTTACTGTTTTATCATTCACATTTACATTAATAAAATGTTCTTCAACACGAGTCGGATAAATATCGAGGTTGGCAAAAACATTATTTGAAACAGTTGCTTTATCATTAGCAAAATATTTACTTGCTAAATCATAAATATGTAAATTCTGTTCACCAGCAATTTGTTTTGCCTGTAAAGTTTTCAAATTAACTTCATACAAAGGAGCACCTTTTGCACTTGCAATCACCACATTTCCTTTTGAATTTACCGCAGATCCATTCACTGAATAATTTTCAGGAATACCGGAAATTTTCCCAATAAACTTCGCTCTTAATTCCTTTGTTGAAATTTTAAAGACATTTCCGGAGGTTGCAAAAACATAAAAATTATTATCTGTATCAGCAATCATATCTCCTCCAAAGCCGGTTTCAATCGTTGTAAAAGAGTTTTTTCCGTTGGAAACATCATCTTTAATGATTCCAAGATCATTTACAACATACTGATTTCCTTTTTTACTGATTTTCAAAAATTGAGTCCCTGCATTATTGATAGCATAAATATCTCCGTCATAACCTGCTGTCATCCTGGTCATATGAGAATTGATATCACACGAGGTAATTCTTGCCACATTATTTTCCACTAAAATAATTTCTTTAGTTTTTTGATTCAAAACATAAACATTTGATGAAAACATAGGCATATATACCAGATTATTGTTGGTTGGATCATAAGCCAATGTTGCCATTGTAATTGCTTGAGAATTGTTATAAGAATTTTTTTCCTCAGTTATTGAGGTGTTTCTTGTCTGTGAGAAAACTTTTGCAGAAGAATCTGCAGTAAAAATTTTCTCTCCTGAAGTGCCATTTGTGGCATCAATCGCCCGAAAATCATTGAAAATAATACTAGGTGTATCTTTGCCAACCAACGCAAAAAAATCTTGCTGGGCATTTACATTTACGCTTAATGTCAGCAAAAATAAAGGGAATAAAAGTTTTTTCATACATGTAGATTTTAGATTCGTAATCATTTTAGTATGACTAAGTTACACAATTTTCAAATTAAATAACAAAAAATCTCCAGTGTTTGAATAAGAATTTTATATGATACGAGTACCTTATCATTTTGAGCAGAACACAGTGAAGTAAAGAATCTAAATTATAAATAGATTTCTCCTTCGCTGAAATGACAGAAAAAAGCAAAAAAAAATCTCACAGATTTTGCGGATTAACAGATGATGATGTAAATAAAATCTGTGCAATCTGTAAAATCTGTGAGAGATATATTTAAAACTTTTATTTTAATTCAAAACATACGTTGTTCCGTCTCTTCCATCCTTTAACTCAATGCCTTCTGCAAGGAGTTTGTCTCTGATTTGGTCTGAAAGATCAAAGTTTTTAGATTTTCTAGCCTGATTTCTCAATTCAATTAAAACCTGTAATGTCTGATCTAATTTTTCATTATTATTCTCTTCAATTGCCTGAAGTCCTAAAACATCAAAAATTAAAGCATTTAAAGTAGATTTCAAATCCTCTAAATCTTTAGTTGAGATCGTTTCTTTAGCATCATTTAAAGCAAAAATATATTTTACGGCTTCGAATAAATGGGCAATCAAAACAGGAGAGTTGAAATCATCAGTCAAAGCATCGTAAGCTTTATTTTTCCATTCTTCTAAGTTAAAACCAGATTTTTTTTCATCATTTGGAGCGATTAAGTTTAATACTTTAACAGCTTCCATTAATCTGATAAACCCTTTTTCGCTTGCCAGCATCGCATCATTAGAAATATCGAGAACACTTCTGTAATGAGCCTGTAAGAAACAAAAACGTACAATTGACGGATGGAAAGGCTTTTCAAAAAAATCATTTTCTCCAGTAACTAACTGCATCGGTAAAATGTAATTTCCTGTGGATTTGCTCATACGTTGTGCATTCATTGTCAACATATTGGCGTGCATCCAGTAATTTACGGGAGCGGTATCATTGCAAGCTTTTCCTTGTGCAATTTCACATTCGTGGTGTGGGAATTTCAAATCCATTCCACCTCCGTGAATATCAAAAGTCTCCCCTAAATATTTCGTACTCATTGCAGTACATTCAAGGTGCCATCCTGGGAAACCTTCTCCCCAAGGCGAATTCCATCTCATAATGTGCGCCGGAGAAGCCTTTTTCCAAAGCGCAAAATCCTGTGGATTTTTCTTTTCACCCTGTCCGTCTAAGTCACGGGTGTTGGCAAAAAGTTCTTCGATATTTCTTTTTGAAAGTTCACCATAATTCAAGCCTCTTCTGTTGTATTCCAATACATCGAAATACACAGAACCATTGCTTTCGTAAGCGAATCCTTTTTCAATTAATTTTTGAGTTAATTCAATTTGCTCAACAATATGACCCGTTGCAGTAGGTTCGATATTTGGCGGCAATAAATTGAACATATCCAAGACTTTATGAAAATCGACTGTGTATTTTTGTACGATTTCCATTGGTTCTAATTTTTCCAAACGGGTTTGCTTAACGAATCTGTCATTATTTACGTCTCCATCGTCGGTAAGATGACCTGCATCAGTGATATTTCTTACATATCTTACTTTGTAACCAAGATGTATTAAGCTCCTGTAAATAAAATCAAAAGAAAGGAAAGTTCTCACATTTCCCAAATGCACATTGCTGTAAACTGTAGGTCCGCAAACATACATTCCAACGTTTCCATCTAAAATGGGTTTAAATATTTCTTTTTCTCCTGTAAGCGAGTTGTATATTTTTAATTGCATCGTTTTTGTTTTTAATGGTAATGATGGTAAGTTTAGTATAAAAGTTTCAAAATTCATTAAAAGATAAAAATCTCTTAACAACAGCATTTACAGCAACAACAAATAATTGTGGTTACAAAAATCTTCTGCGAAACTTTTTTAAATTTTATCATTACTATATAGCTTTTAAATGATGTTGTAAATGACCAATATAATCATTTATAATAAATTCTAACGTGAAAATCTGAAGTTCATTTTTTGTCATATCACAGGTTCTCTGCAAAGCCCCGTCAGGAATATTTTCAACGGTGTTCACAATCTGAAAGTTCAAAAATTTCCATAGATTAATAGTATCCTGAGTTGGAATATTCTGATAATTTTGGGCTCTTACCCAAAAATTCTGGTCATAGACAATATTCTCATTTTCTTTATATTGGGTAATTATAAATCTTCTGATATTTGATAGTGCACTATCACAAAGGTGGCCTAAAATTTCTTTTTTTGACCACTTTTCAGGAGAAATTTTATGCGACCATTCTTCTTCAGAAATATTTTCAAATCTCTGAATCTCGGCTTCAACTATATTTTTAAGTATTTGATAGTCCATTTACATTAAACTAATAATCCAATTTTGCATGGCTTCCCACATAATGCAAAAATTCCTGTCTTGTAATAGGATTGGTCCTGAAAATACCGCTCAATTCCGCTGTGATGGTCGAACTTGCCGTATCTTTAATTCCTCTGCAATTTACACAAAGATGCTTTGCATCAATAATACAAGCCACATCTTTTGTTCCCAACGCTTCTTTCAGTGCATCTACAATCTGCATGGTCAATCTCTCCTGAACCTGCGGCCTTTTTGCATAATAGTCAACAATTCTGTTGATTTTTGAAAGACCAATCACTTCTCCATTAGAAATGTAAGCAACATGTGCCCTTCCGATAATCGGTAAAAAGTGATGTTCACAGAATGAATACACTGTGATATCTTTTTCCACCAGCATCTGGCGGTATTTGTATTTATTGGAAAAGGTAGAAATTCCCGGCTTATTTTCAGGAAGAAGTCCTCCGAAAATTTCATTCACATACATTTTCGCAACACGTCTCGGAGAGTCTTTCAAAGAATCATCAGTCATATCCATTCCCAACGTTTCCATGATCTCCCCAAAAAGTCCCGTAATTTTCTCTATTTTTTCTTCTGGTGATTTATCAAAAGCATCTTTCCTTATAGGCGTATGTTCTTTTCCAGTGAAAATATCATCGTCGTTATCCGTAAAATCAACCATTTTTATTTAATTTGCAACAAAAATACGGATAATATCTTTTTAATTTATTTCAATTAAACTAAAAATATTATCTTTCAACCCCTACTCTCACTACAAGCTATGATTATTGTTGAAGAAGTACATAATGAAAATCAAAAACGAGAATTTTTAGAGTTTCCTGCGAGACTTTACCGGCATGATAAAAACTATATCAGACCTTTAGACAAGGATATCGAAGAGATTTTTAATCCCGAAAAAAATAAATTCTTCAAAAACGGGGAATGCAGTAGATTTTTATTTAAAAATAAACAAAATGAAACGATCGGGAAAGTTGCTGTTTTTGTGAATAAACTTTATAAACAAAAGCAGCCAACAGGAGGTCTTGGATTTTTTGACTGTATTAACAATCAAAAAACAGCAAATTTTATTTTTGATTATTGCAAAAACTGGCTTCAGCAAAGACGAATGAAAGCGATGGATGGTCCCATAAATTTCGGGGAACGGGATAAATTTTGGGGACTTCTCATTGAGGGTCTTATTGAGCCGTTGTATGGAATGAATTATAATTTTCCTTATTACAAAGACCTCTTTGAGAATTATGGCTTTAAAATATACTTTGAACAGCTTTGTTTTTCAAGACCAATATTTGCTGAAGTCTCGAGGGTTTTTACAGTAATGCACGCAAAACACAGTAAAAATCCGGATATTTCCGCAAGACCACTGAAAAAAAATAATCTGGAAAAATTTGCGAAAGATTTTACTGAAATTTATAATAAAGCGTGGGCTGCACACGGTGAAGGGAAACAAATGAGCGAAGATAAAGTTCTGAAAATGTTTAAAATGATGAAACCTATCATTAATGAACATATTTCTTGGTTTATATATGAAAACGAAAAACCTGTAGCCATGTGGATGAATATTCCAGATTTAAATCAATGGTTTAAATATCTGAATGGAAAATTTGGACTTTTAGAAAAACTTAAATTTTTATGGATTAAAAAATTCAAGAGAAATGAAAAGATGGTCGGAATCGTTTTCGGGGTAGTTCCTGAATGGCAAAGGAAAGGTCTCGAAGGCTATATGATTTGGGAGGGAACCCAACATCTAAGAAAACATACTGATTTTAAAACAACCGAACTCCAGTGGATTGGTGATTTTAATCCTAAAATGATAAAAATTGCTGAAAATCTGGATACGACAGTGACCAGAAAACTAGCAACTTATCGATACTTGTTTGATCAGAATAAGGAATTTGAAAGACATCCGATGCTGTAATATTGCTGGTTTCGGCGGAGCCAAAGGCTCCGCCGAAACCAGCAATATTACACAAAAAAAGCCTTGCTAAAAAAAACAAGACTTTAAAATCAAAATATCACTTTACTTTATTAGAATAGCTCTCCGGCTACTTGTTTAATATTATCACTTTTACCCATAGAGTAAAAATGCAGAACAGGAACTCCAAAATCAAGCAATTCTTTACATTGATTGATGGCCCATTCAATTCCGATTTGTTTTACAGCTTCATTATTTTTGGCACTTTCAACCTCATTAATCAATTCTTCAGGTAAATCAATTTTAAAGACCTGAGGTAAAATTTTTAAATGCTTTTTTGTTGCAATTGGCTTTATTCCAGGAATAATAGGAACTGTAATTCCCATCTCTCGTGCTTTTGTTACAAATTCAATATACTTTTTATTATCAAAAAACATTTGGGTTACAATATAATCCGCCCCGGCATCAACTTTTTGCTTCAGCCATTTCAAGTCATAATTCATGGAAGGTGCTTCCATATGTTTTTCTGGATATCCTGCTACTCCGATACAGAATTTATTATGCTCTTCACATTCTTTCTCTTCGTTATGAAGGTATTTTCCACGTCCTAAATCATTAATCTGATGAACCAAGTCCATCGCACTTGCATGTCCTCCCTGTGTGGGTTCAAAATATTGATGACCTTTCATCGCATCTCCTCTCAAAGCCATAATATTGTCAATTCCCAAATACATACAGTCAACCAAAAGATATTCCGTTTCTTCTTTGGTAAAACCTCCGCAAAGTAAGTGTGGAACGGTATCTACATTATATTTATGTTGAATAGCAGCACAAATCCCCAATGTTCCGGGACGCATTCTTGTGATACGGCGTTCCATCAAGCCATTTCCTTTATCAATATAAATATATTCTTCTCTGGAAGTCGTAACATCGATAAATGGAGGCTTAAACTCCATTAAAGGATCTATATTTTTATATAAATCTTCAATACCAATCCCTTTTTTCGGTGGAACAACCTCTAAAGAAAATAGAGCCTTTCCATTTGCATTTTTTATATGATCTGTTATCTTCATGTCTGTTATTTAATCTGCTAAATTTGGTGACAACCATTTTCTCGCTTCCTGTAATGAAATTCCTTTTCTTTTTGAATAGTCTTTTAACTGGTCTTCTGTAATTTTTCCCAAGCCAAAATATTTTGCATGCGGGCTCCCAAAATAATATCCCGAAACAGAGGCTGTAGGGAACATCGCTAAACTTTCTGTAAGATAGACTCCAATATTTTCTTTAACTTTTAATAAATCCCAAATCGCATGTTTTTCCAAATGATCTGGACACGCAGGATAACCGGGAGCCGGACGGATTCCTTTATATTTTTCGGCAATTAAATCTTCATTGCTTAAATTTTCCTGATTCGCATACCCCCAATATTCGGTTCTGACTTTTTTATGTAAAAATTCAGCATAGGCTTCCGCAAAACGGTCTGCTAAAGCTTTGACCATAATCGCGTTATAATCATCATTTGCTTTTTCATATTCTTCTGCCAGTTCATCTGTACCAAAACCTGTTGTCACACAGAAAGCTCCCATATAGTCGGTTTTTCCTGAACTTTGAGGAGCAATAAAATCGCTTAGCGCCAAATATTCTTTCCCTTTTGATTTCTGAACCTGTTGTCTTAATGTTAAAAATTTAACCTGCTCGTTATCATTTTCATCAAAGATTAAAATATCATCCGTTTCATTAGAATTTGCTTTAAAAATTCCGAAAATGGCTTTTGCGGTTAATAATTTTTCGTTTAAAATTTTCTTTAAAATAACCTGCGCATCTTTGAACAATTCTTGCGCCTGCGCTCCGACTACCTCATCTTCTAAAATATTTGGATATTTTCCGTGTAAATCCCAGCTTCTGAAAAATGGAGACCAGTCGATAAAAGGAACCAATTCATTCAAATCCTGATTTTTAAAAATCTGGATACCCAATTGATTCGGTGTGAAAATTTCTTCATTTTCCCAGTCAATTTTAAATTTATCTTTTCGTGCATCTTCAATGGAAACGTAATTCTTATCAACCTGTCTGTTTAAGAATTTTTCCCTGAAATCAGAATAATCATTCTTCAAATCCTCAACATATTCTTTATTTCTGTCTCCCAATAAAGAACTCACCACGTTTACCGCTCTGGAGGCATCATTTACGTGAACGACAGCATTTTTATATTTTAAATCGATTTTCACTGCGGTATGTGCTTTTGAAGTTGTTGCACCACCGATTAACAATGGAAAATCTAAATTTTGCCTTTCCAATTCCTGAGCTATATATACCATTTCATCCAAACTTGGTGTAATCAATCCGCTCAATCCGATAACATCTACTTTTTCTTCAATTGCAGTCTGAATAATTTTTTCGGCAGGAACCATCACTCCAAGGTCAACAATTTCATAATTGTTACATCCTAAAACTACACTCACAATATTTTTACCGATGTCATGAACATCACCTTTTACTGTAGCCATCAGGATTTTCCCATTGGCAGGTTTTGTTCCGTCTTTTTCCGCTTCGATGAATGGCTGTAAATAAGCAACCGCTTTTTTCATTACCCTTGCCGATTTTACTACTTGCGGCAAGAACATTTTCCCGCTTCCGAACAAATCCCCGACAACGCCCATTCCAGTCATTAAATTAACTTCAATAACATGCAAAGGTTTTACAGCGTGTTGTCTTGCTTCTTCCACATCTTCTTCAATAAAACGGTCGATTCCTTTTACTAAAGAATGCGTAATTCTTTCCTGTAAAGGTTTTGTTCGCCATTCAAGTTCTTCAACCTTTTCTTTTTTTACAGATTTATGCTTTTCAGAATAATCTAAAAGCCTTTCCGTTGCATCTTCTCTTTTGTCAAGAATAACGTCTTCAACAAGTTCCAGAAGCTCTTTATTAATCTCATCATAAACCTCCAGCATCGCAGGGTTTACAATTCCCATATTCATTCCTGCCTGAATAGCATGATAAAGGAAGACCGAGTGCATTGCTTCCCTCACTGTATCATTTCCACGGAAGGAGAATGAAACATTACTCACTCCCCCACTCACAGACGCATACGGAAGATTCTGACGAACCCATCTGGTTGCTTCGATGAAGTCGATTGCATTTCTTCTGTGTTCATCCATCCCGGTTGCGACAGGAAAAATATTTAAATCGAAAATAATATCCTCTGCAGGGAAATTCAGTTGATTCACCAAAATATCATAAGAACGCTTTGCAATCTCAATTCTACGTTCATAAGTATCGGCTTGCCCTTCCTCATCGAATGCCATGACAATCATCGCGGCACCATATCTTTTGATAGCTTTTGCATGTTTGATAAACTCTTCTTCACCTTCTTTTAAGCTGATGGAATTTACCACACATTTTCCTTGAGCAACCTGCAATCCCGCCTCTAAAATCTCCCATTTTGAAGAGTCAATCATGATAGGGATTCTGGAAATGTCAGGTTCGGCAGCAATTAAATTTAAAAACTTAATCATCGAAGCTTTTCCGTCAATCAATCCGTCATCGAAATTGACATCAAGAATCTGCGCCCCACCTTCAACCTGATGACGGGCAATATCCAGCGCTTCCCCGAATTTTTCTTCTTTTATTAATCTTAAAAACTTCTTTGAGCCGGCAACATTAGTTCTTTCACCAACGTTGATGAAGTTACTTTCCGGCGTAATAATCAAAGGCTCAAGCCCTGATAATCTTAAATATTTCATCAATTTATTCTTCTAAGATAAAATATGCGTTATTTGCATTTTGCCTCAGCAAATCAACATGTTTGCCCAAAGCGGTAAAAATTGGAAACCTCTTGTATGCCAAATTGTGCTTTTGGGCAAATTCTTCAATTTCCTCTGTAATTTCATTATAATAACAATAACTGTAATTTGGAAAAAGATGATGGGCAACGTGAAAGTTGAAATTTCCCAACACATTTCTTATAAACCAGTTATTTTCTTTTAAATCATTGGTCACCTCAAACTGGTGGTGAAGCCAGCTGAACGGCAATCCGTTTTTTTCATCCAATTTTGGAAAAGCGTTGTCTGGAAGCGGATGCAAAGGCAGCAAAACAAACAGCGCGAAAATACTCGCGGCAATCACCTGCAGAAACCAGGCTCCCAACGCCAAGCCGACAGACACTTTAAAAAATAAAACAGGAACTGCAATCTGATAGAAAAAGTAGAACAGTTTATAAAATACCATTTTTGCTTTCTCAATTGCTGGTATTGCTCCCTGAGTTTTCAGAATTACTCTTTCTTTATCAAAAAAATCCCTGAAATCTCTTATAAACATCCAATTGAACAGATATAAAGGATACACCAAAAAGAAAAAGAAATGCTGATATTTCTGAATTCCTTTCGCTTTAATCCAGGGAACAATTAAGAGAAGCCCACTCTGCTCAATATCTGTGTCCCATCCGTCCACATTCGGATAAGCGTGGTGGCTTGCGATGTGTCTCTTTTTCCAGATGTAGGAGTTTGCGCCTACAAAATCAAAAATCTGTAACACCAAACCGTTTAATTTTTTGCTTTTGTAAATATTATTATGGGCAGCTTCGTGGATTAAATTTAAATAAATCAATACCAAAGAAATTCCCATCAAAACAAAACTCGAAATATAAACCCAAGGTTTTCCGGCATTAAAAACAGCAAACACATATAAACTGAAATAGACCAAAGGCAAAATAATGGCTTTGATCTGAATATAAATATCCCTGTTTTCGGGAATGGCTTCTATACGCTGGTTCACTTTTTTTCTTAGTTCATTAAACAGTTGTATATCTTCTGAATCTTTTAAGTAAATCGGCTTTTCCATATCTTTAAATTTTGTGGTTCATTTAAAGATAATATTAAAAAACCGTTCCTTTTTTATCGATTCAATAAAAAAAATCTATCAAATCAGACAAATTCCTTCAATTTTCTTGGTGGGTAATTCGCGACCAAATCTGCAATCGCTTTGATATGGTCCGGTGTTGTTCCGCAGCAACCTCCGATAATATTGACTAATCTTTTTTCTACATATTCTTTAATCTGACCGGCCATATCTTCCGGTGTTTCATCATATTTTCCGAAAGCATTCGGAAGACCTGCATTCGGATATGCAGAAACATGGAACTCTGAATTATGCGCCAATGTTTCCAAATATGGTGTCAATTGATTTGCTCCTAAAGCACAGTTGAAACCTACACTTAATAAATTCAAATGTGAAACAGAAATTAAAAATGCTTCTGCAGTTTGTCCGCTCAACGTTCTGCCTGACGCATCTGTAATGGTTCCGGAAACCATGATGGGGATTTTAATTCTTCTTTCATCCTGAATTTCATCGATAGCGAATAATGCCGCTTTTGCATTTAATGTATCGAAAATCGTTTCAACCAAAAGAATATCCGAGCCTCCATCTAATAATGCCTCGCTCTGTTGCTTATAAGCTACTCTCAATTCTTCAAAAGTGATTGCTCTGTAACCCGGGTCATTGACATCAGGACTTAAACTTGCAGTTCTGTTTGTCGGTCCGATAGAACCTGCTACAAATCTTGGTTTATCCGGATTTTTTAAAGTAAATTCGTCACAAACTTTTCTTGCAATTTTTGCAGATTCATAATTCAGTTCATATACTAAATCTTCCATGTGATAATCTGCCATTGCAATCGTCGTTCCCGAAAATGTATTAGTCTCGATAATGTCTGCTCCGGCTTCCAAATATTTTTTATGAACTTCTTCAATTGCTTGTGGTTGTGTTAATGAAAGTAAATCGTTATTTCCTTTCACCGGATGTACCCAGTCTTTGAAACGCTCGCCACGATAATCTTCTTCCTCGAATTTATATCGTTGAAGCATGGTTCCCATTGCTCCGTCCAGGATTAAAATTCTCTCGGATAACGCTTTGTATAATTGTTCTGAATTTTTCATTACTTTTCTTTCTATTAATTTTTCAAACCGCAAAGGCCTTGACAAGGCTTGTTTTTAATCCAATGCCTGTTTTAAATCTGCAATAATATCATCTACATTTTCCAAACCGACAGAACAGCGAACCAAGCCGGCCGTAATTCCGACTTCATTTCTTTCTTCATCAGACAATTTGGAATGTGTCGTAGATGCAGGATGCGTAACAATCGTTCTTGTATCTCCAAGGTTTGCAGAAAGTGAACACATTTTAATTTTATCTAAAAAATTTCTTCCACCTTCAATTCCGCCTTTGATTTCGAATGCAACGATGTTTCCTCCCAGTTTCATTTGCTTTTTTGCCACATTATAACTTGGATGAGATGGCAGAAATGGATATTTTGTCAATTCTACGTTCGGATGGCTTTCTAAAAATTCAGCAACCTTTAAAGCATTTTCACAATGTTTTTCAACACGGATTGCCAATGTTTCCAAGCTTTTTGATAACACCCAAGCGTTAAAAGGCGACATTGCAGGACCTGTATTTCTTGCGAAAAGATATATTTCTCTGATTAAATCTTCTCTTCCAACCGCCACTCCACCTAAAACACGACCTTGCCCGTCAATTAATTTTGTAGCGGAATGTACCACGATGTCAGCTCCGTATTTAATCGGCTGTTGGAGATATGGTGTTGCAAAGCAATTATCTACAATGAAAATCAGATTATGTTTTTTTGCAATCTGTCCAAAAAATTCTAAATCTAAAACCTCAATTGCAGGATTAGTCGGGGTTTCCAGATATACAATTTTCGTATTCGGCTGAATATATTTTTCTACGTTTTCTGCATCTTCTGCTTTAAAATATGTTGTTTCGATATTCCATTTCGGGAAATATTTTGTGAACAGTGTGTGCGTTGAACCAAAAACGGACTGACAACTCACGATATGGTCACCTGCATTTAACAAAGTCGCGAAAGTTGAATAGATTGCCGCCATTCCCGTTGCAAAAGCATATCCTGCCTCTGCACCCTCCATTTTGGCGATTTTATCCGTGAATTCAGTCACATTAGGATTCGAAAACCGGCTATATAAATTCTTTGATTTTTCTTCTGCAAAACTTGCTCTCATGTCTTCCGCATCCTGAAAAATAAAGCTTGACGTGAGATATAAAGGCGTTGAATGCTCATCAAACTGGGTTCTCTCAGTTTGTGTTCTTATCGCGAAGGTTTCAAAATTTTCCATAAACTTAAAAATGTAGTAATGTATAGTTTAGCAATGTAACAATGAGATGCTTCAACAGGCTCAGCATGACAATGGTAATGAATATTGGTAAACTGTCACATTATTAATTGTTATATTAATATTATTATTTCGTTTCACTTACTCTTAAAATATCCCCGAAAACTCCTCTCGCAGTCACTTTCGCTCCGGCTCCGGCGCCCATAATAACGATGGGATGCTCTCCATAACTTTCGGTATAGATTTCAAAGATTGAATCTGAGCCTTTCAATTGCCCTAAAGCGGAAGTTGCAGGAACGGAAATCAGTTTTACATCAAGCTCTCCTTTTTCTTCCTGTAAATCTCCGTGTAAATCTCCCACATATCTTAAAACATGGCCGGGTTCTTGATTATCTTTGATTTTCTGATATTCTTCATCCAATTCTTCCAGTCTTAAAAGGAATTCTGATTTAGAAACAGAAAGTAAACTTTCAGGAACCAGATTTTGAATATTGATATCATTAAATTCATTGATTAAGTCTAATTCTCTTGCCAAAATCAACAGTTTTCTCGCAACGTCATTTCCTGATAAATCTTCTCGTGGATCCGGTTCCGTATATCCTTTTTCCAATGCTTCATTAATGATTGTTGAAAAATTATCGCTTCTCAAAGAAAAATTATTGAAAACATAACTCAATGTTCCGGAAAACACTCCTTTAATTCTTGTAATATTTTCTCCCGAAAGATGTAATAATTTGATGGTATCAATTAATGGTAAACCTGCGCCAACATTAGTTTCGTATAAATACCGTCTATTATTTTTGTTCAACGTATATCTTAGTTTACGGTATTCTTCAATAGGAAGTGTATTGAAAATTTTATTGGAAGAAACCAAATCAAATCCGTTTTCTGCCAAAGCATGATAATTATGAACAAAATCTTTACTCGCTGTATTATCAACAACGATAAGATTTTCAAGTTGGTTTTCTTTTGAAAATCTGATTAATTCCTGAACATTTGATGGGCTTTCTGCCGTTAGAATCTCATCGTTCCAATTATTATCAAAACCTCTTTTGTTGAAAGCAATTTTTCTTGAATTTGCCACCGCTACAACTTTAAGGTCAATTTTTTTACGTCTTCTGATTTCCTCTGAAGATTCCAAAACCTGCTCTATCAAAGTTTTCCCAACATTTCCATGACCGATAATTGCCAGATGAACCGTTTTTGGTTTTTTAGAAATTTCAGATTCGATGATATTTTTTGCTTTTTCATCTTGTGATGAGGTCACGACAATATTTACTCGTTTTTCGCTTGCTATTTGGTTTAAAAGCAGTGGAAAAACGTTATTTCTGGCTAATTCTGCCAATATTTTGTTAAAATCTTCTGCAACAAAGCCTAATACAGAGACATTATTTATACTGTAAATCTGAGAAACCTTTCCTGATTTTCTTTCCGCCTCAAATTCGTCAATCAGACAATTTACCGCTTTTTCTGAATCATTTTCATGGACCAAAATTGATAATCCGTTTTCAATTGCCTGTTGGGAAATTACTCCAACGCTGATTCGCGCCAAAGTAAGCGCTTTAAAAATTCGCCCGTCAATCCCGATTTCCCCTAAGAAATCTTCTCCTTCAAATTTAATGATTGATCTGTTTTTTAAAAATTTTATTTCGTTAGCATTTTTCATTCTACAAAATATTTTTAATGATATTATTTAATTGTTCGTATTCCATTAAAAAGGCATCGTGCCCATGAATTGATTTTATCTCATGATAGAAAACATTTTTTTTATTTTCCCTTAGCTTTTCGAAGCACATTCGAATTTCCAAAGCCGGGAAAAATAAGTCTGTATCTACTGCAATAAGGTGCATTCGCGCCTCAATCTTTTTCAATTGAGTTTCATTGGCATTAATATTCATCAGCAAATGATTCATCAGCCTGTAAGCCCTTAAACTAAATCTCTCGTTTAAAGCATCTCCGTGATAAACCAACCAATCTTCCGAATCTAACCGTTGCTTTTCCTGATTATATTTGTTTTGAAATCTATCATTTAACGATTCCGGCGTTCTGTAACATAACATCGCATGAATTCTGGCTCTTTGTAAGGGTTTATCATTCCCATCCAATAAAAATTTCTGAACCAGACATTGTGCATGAAGCCAATCATGAGTTTTAAAATCGCAGGCAATAGGAATAAAAAATTCGGCAAGCTGTGGATTTTTCGCTAGCATTTCCCAACCTATTCCACCTCCCAAAGATCCCCCAATAATGGCATATAAATTTTTGATTTGTAAAATCCCAAGACCTTTTAAAAAAATATTTGCGATATCTGAAGGCGTAAAATCTTCATATTCATCAATTAAAAAATCATCATAGCCGTTTCCGGGAATATTGAAACACAGAACCGTATATTTATTCGTATCAATAACCTGATTCTCACCAATTAATTTTTTCCACCATCCTTTTTCCCCTGAAACATTTGAATTTCCGGTTAAAGCATGATTTACTAAAATGATCGGTGCTGAAAACAAGCTTTTCCCGAAAAGCTGATAGCTCAACGAGATATTATATTCCTTATTGGAATTGGTTTGATACGAAAAATTAATATAGTTTAGTTCTGTTTTCAATTCTATTATACTTTTTTGATAATACAATTGAAAATGCCATGAGAAATGGCTGAAAGAACTTCAGTAAGTTATCTGTCCAAAAAAATCTTGGTAGAACGTAGCACCTTCTTCGCTTTCGCGAAGGGTTGCTAAGGTTTCACAGGGTCTAATCCCTCAACCTTTCTTGATAACATTTTCAATATGTGAATGATCGAATGGTGCAAAGATAAAACTTTTCTTTTAAATATTTATAAAAATTTAATTTAATGTAATAAACCCCGATAGATAAAAGGTTTTCACGGTAATATTAAATATTATTCAGATTAGGTAAGTTGGATTTTTTTTCCAAAAAAACTACCTTCGTAATGAAAAATGGTGAAATATGAGTGCCGAAAAACAAAGATTACAAGATAATAACTGGAAAAATTGGGGACCTTATGTCAGCAACAGGCAATGGGGAAATGTACGGGAAGATTACAGTTCAAACGGTGATGCATGGAATTTCGCCAACCACAATTCCGCAGAAAGCTACACCTATCGTTGGGGTGAAGAAGGAATTGCAGGAATTTCTGATGTAAAGCAAATTTTCTGTTTTGCCCTCTCTTTTTGGAACAGGAAAGATAAAATGGTAAAGGAGCGCTTTTTTGGACTGAGCAATCCTCAGGGAAATCACGGGGAAGACATCAAAGAAATTTTTTACTATCTTGATAATACCCCAACTCATAGCTATATGAAAATGGTGTATAAATATCCCATCAATGAATTTCCTTACGATGATATTCTTAATGAAAACGGAAGACGAAGCAAAAAACAACCTGAATATGAGCTCTTCGATACCGGAATTTTTGACAAAGATGAATATTTCGATATTTTTATTGAATATGCCAAGGCTGAACATAATGATATTTTAGTTCGTGTTACAGTCTGTAACAGAAGTGAGATTGACGCCCCGATTGTAGTTGCTCCGACTGTCTGGTTCAGAAACAACTGGAAATGGGGTTATAATACTTATAAAGGTCAGACTAATGCTTCATATGAGGGCTGTATTGATATCAATCACGACAGTATTCCCATAAAAAAGTTTTATTCCAGAAATATTAATGTAGAAAGTGTTTTTTGTGAAAATGAAACCAATAATCCCAAATTATACGGAGCCCCTTATCCTGGAAACTCTTACTTTAAAGATGGAATAAACGATTATATCGTTTATGGAAGCAACACTGTAAATCCTGAAAAAAGAGGGACGAAAGCTTCGTTTTTAGTTGATGAAACTATTGAAGCCGGACAATCAAAAGTTTTTGATTTCAGACTGTCTCCAAATGACTCAGATGAGCCTTTTGAGAATTTTGACGAAATATTGAAAACCAGAATTGCCGAAGCAAATGAATTTTATGATGAAATTCAGAATGACGTGGCAAATGATGATGAAAAAAATGTCCAGAGACAAGCTTTTGCAGGACTTCTTTGGAATAAGCAATTTTATCATTATAATGTCGGAAAATGGCTCAAAGGTGACCCCAATTTTGAAGCTCCAAGAGATTTCAACAATTATGTAAGAAATACAGAGTGGAACCATATGCACAATAAAGACATCATCTCCATGCCTGATAAATGGGAATATCCTTGGTATGCGACGTGGGATTTGGCTTTCCATTGTGTACCTTTTGCTATTATTGATGCTGAATTTGCGAAAGGGCAGCTTCTTTTGTTGACAAAGGAATGGTATATGCACCCGAACGGGCAGCTTCCTGCTTACGAGTGGAATTTAAGTGATGTGAATCCGCCTGTGCATGCATGGTCATGCTTTAGAGTTTTTAAGATTGATGAAAAACAAAATGGGAAACCCGACCTTTTGTTTTTAGAAAAAGTTTTCCAAAAATTACTTTTAAATTTCACTTGGTGGGTGAACAGAAAAGATAAAAACGGAAAAAATATTTTCGGAGGAGGTTTCCTTGGACTCGATAACATTGGGGCTTTTGACCGAAATATGGAATTAAAAGACGGTCAACATCTTGAACAAGCCGATGGAACAAGCTGGATGGCAATGTATGCATTGAATATGATGCGAATTGCGATGGAACTGGCTCAATATTATCAGGTTTACGAAGATATGGCGATTAAATTTTTCGAACATTATCTTTACATTGCTGAAGCGATGGAAAATCTGGGTGAGGGCACAAAAGGACTTTGGAACGAAGAGGATGGATTTTTTTATGATGTTTTACAGCTTGGAAACGGTGACAGTGTTTCTTTGAAATTGAGAAGTATTGTAGGATTGATTCCTATGTTTGCCGTAGAAATTATTGACCATCATTTATTAGAAAATATGCCAAATTTCACGACAAGAATGGAATGGATTTTAAAAAATAAACCCGAACTTACCAAGCTTGTTTCTCATTGGGACGAAGAAGGTCATGGAAGAAAACATCTGATGAGTATTCTTCGTAAGAACAGGCTTACAAAAGTTTTGACGAGAATGCTTGATGAAAAAGAGTTTTTAAGTAGTTACGGAATCCGCGCAATGTCGAAAGTGTATGAGGAAAATCCGTTTGTATTTTCTGTTCACGGTACTGAAAATGTAGTATATTATACCCCTGCGGAAAGTGACAGCCGAATGTTTGGAGGAAATAGTAACTGGAGAGGCCCCATTTGGTTTCCTATTAACTTTCTGATTGTTGAAAGTTTACAGAGATTCCATTTTTATTATGGAAATAGTTTAAAAGTAGAATTACCTACCGGAAGTGGCGATAAAAGAAATCTTGACGAAGTAGCCCAAAATATCAGCAGCAGATTGTGCTCTATTTTCTTAAAAGATGAAAACGGAGAGCGAGCTTTCAACGGTGGGAATGCCAAGTTCAACTATGATAAAAATTTTAAAGACTACATTACTTTTTACGAATATTTCCATGGTGATAATGGTCGTGGAGTTGGTGCATCACATCAGACGGGCTGGACTGCAACAGTTGCAAAATTAATGAAACCAAGACTAACAATATAATGTAAAAGCCTCTTTTTAAGGTGCCTTTTTTAATAAAATTTTATTTATTTTTAAATTATTCAGTATAAATTATATAAAAATGCGGACAAAAATTGTCCGCATTTTTTATTATTAAAGATTTAAAAAATTATATTTTTTCTCCGTTTACATAAACTTCATACCCTATTTCTACATTTGGTTCTAAAGTTTTAGAAACTGAACAATATTTGTCAAATGATAATTGAGCAGCTTTCTCCGCTTTTTTAGGATCAATATTCCCTTCTAAAAGAAATTTCACATTGATAGATTTAAATGGTTTGGCATCTTCCACCACTACTCTCTCACCTTCTACCTCAGCCTTGAAACCTGTAATTTCCTGTCTTTGCTTTTTTAAAATAGAAACCACATCTATCCCGCTGCAGCCGGCCACAGCCATCAAAACACTTTCCATAGGAGAAACTCCTTTCGCTCCCGGTTGCGTTGTATTATCTAAAAGAATTGAATTCCCCTGAGAATTGGTACATTCAAATAAAAAGTCGTCATTGATTCTATTAAGTGTTATTTTCATTCTAATTACTATTTTTCTTTATTCATAAATTATTCCTTCCGCATCCATTTCCTTCTTCTCTTCAGGAGTCATATACTTTCTCATAACCTTTATCGTATAAGCTCCTTTTACAGTATTCTTATCATTGTACATCCAATCACTGATTTTTCCAGCTGGAACTTCAACAGAATCACCTAGTTTTACCCCTACTTTTGGATCAACCGGTTCATTTTGAACTATACCATAATATTTTCCGTCTTTAAGATGAATATTACCTATCCATATATGCTCTCCCCCTCCATCAGATGTATCAAATTCTTGCTTTAGTGTAAAATTGGAATAATCAGGATTATTGCTTTGTATAGCTTTTTCAAATTCAAATAAAGTTTCTTTTGCATTTTTTACCGCGATATTCATTTCCTCATCAGAATTTTCAAAATATACTACATTAGGTTCTCCTTTTCGTTTAAATATTTCATGTTCTTTTTTCTCCTGGCAATTCATCATGAATGCCAAAAGGCAAATAGTTATTAATTTTTTCATCTGCAAAATTATAAAATTCCCCTTGCTTTTATCTCTAAATATTTATTGATAACGTCGATATTCAAATTTTCAGGAAGCGTATAAACCGTATAAATTCCATATTTACGGAGCTCCTGAATGATTAATTTCTTTTCAAATTCAAATTTCTCAGCAATAATTTCATCATAAATTTCCTGTATACTTTCAGGATTTTTATGAATTAAGGTCTGAAGTTCGGCATTTTTAAAGAAAACCACTACCAATAAATGGTTTTTGGAAATTCCACGGAGATATTTTAATTGACGGTTTAGTCCGTCAAGAGTTTCAAAATTGGTAAAAAGTAAAATCAAACTTCTTTGATTAATCGAATACTTCACATCCTGGTATAACCTGTTGAAATCACTTTCAAAGAAGTTGGTATTGATATTATAAAGCGCTTCCGAAATCTTTTTTAACTGTCCTGATTTATTTTCAGCAGCAATTTTATTTTCCGTTTTTTTAGAAAAAGTCATCATCCCTGCCCTGTCACCTTTCTTCAAGATAATGTGGGAAAGCGCCATAGCCGCATTAATGGAATAATCTAAGAGACTCAATCCGCTGAAAGGCATTTTCATGGTTCGTCCTGTATCAATCAGCATAAAAATACGTTGCGATTTTTCATCCTGAAACTGATTTACCATCAGGCGGTTTGTCTTGGAAGTCGCTTTCCAGTTAATTGTTCTGATATCATCCCCCGGAACGTATTCTTTGATTTGCTCAAATTCCATGGTATGGCCGAGCTTTCTGATTTTCTTAATTCCGCCCAGCAAAAACTCGCTCTGAATAGCCATCAATTCATATTTTCTTAAATGAATAAATGACGGATAAGAGGGCAGATTGGCATCTTTCTGAAACTGAAATCTTTTTGATACAAAACCAATTGGTGATTCTGCGTAAACATTTAAGCTTCCAAAACTATATTCACCTCTTTCTTTTGGCTCTAAAATATATTGAAAAAAGCTGTTTTTCCCAGACTCAATCTGCTTTTGAATCATAAAATCCCTCTTTTGAAACTGAAAAGGAATTTCATCAATAATTTTAGTCTTAATCTTAAAACCGTAATTGTTTTTAGCATCTATTTTTACCGGGTTTTCATCACCATTGGATAGTTTTTCAGGTAAAATTCTTTGCGCTAGAATTCCATCTTTTTGATTGAACAGCAAAAGATAATCTACAAATCCCGCAAGAAAACACAATAGCAACACGATATGAGCAATCCACATAAAAAATGGAAAAAAAAATGCCAAAACATACAGTATTCCCACTCCTATGAGTGCGAAGAAAAAACGCGTATTGATGTATAAGTTTTTCATTGGCTATTGGCTATAGGCAGTAAGCTAAAAGCTGACAGATGGCAACTCTCCACAAACAACCGATTTCCTATCTGGGAATCTCTATTCCCTCTAATATTTGTCTGATAATTTCATCTGCAGTTAAGCCCTCCATTTCTCTTTCCGGCGACACAATTATTCTGTGCCTTAATACTGCGTAACTTGCTTCTTTGATGTCTTCAGGTGTTACAAAATCCCTTCCTCTCAATGCTGCGAAAGCTTTAGACGCTGTCAATAATGCCAGACTCGCTCTTGGAGAAGCTCCAAGATATAAAAATTGATTTTCTCTTGTATTGATAATAATTTTTGCGATGTATTCCATCAACTGAGATTCAACAATGATTTCCTTTACCAAATGCTGATAACTTTTCAATTGCTGAGCCGAAATCACTCGGTTCACAACTTCAGTTTTATCTTCTTTTTTGCTTTCGTGCTGATTCCTGATGATGGCAACTTCCTGTTCAAGATTCGGATATCCTACATTTATTTTAAATAGAAAACGATCCAGCTGAGCTTCAGGAAGCCGGTAGGTACCTTCATGCTCGATAGGGTTTTGAGTGGCAACTACTAAGAATGGTTCTTCCATAATATAGCGAATTCCATCCATTGTAATTTGCCTTTCCTCCATTACTTCGAATAATGCTGCCTGAGTTTTTGCCGGTGACCTGTTAATCTCATCAATTAGGATAAAATTGGAGAAAATGGGACCTTTTTTAAATTCAAATTCAGAATTTTTCACATTAAAGACAGATGTTCCTAAAATATCAGAAGGCATTAAATCCGGTGTAAACTGAATCCGGCTGAATCCCACATCAATCGTTTTGGCCAACAATTTTGCCGTAATAGTTTTGGCAACTCCCGGAACACCTTCTATCAAAACATGTCCGTTTGATAACAATGCGGCCAAAAGATGCTCAACCATACTTTCCTGACCAACAATTACCTTCGCAATCTCCGTTTTTACTTTATCTAAACTCGCACGAAGCTTAATCATATCAATTCTTGACTGAAATTCGGTTCCGTTATTATCAGGGTTTACAGAATTTTGATTTTCTGCATTTTGATTATCAAAGTTTTCCATATTATATATTTTTCAATACAACAATGTAACAGTTACTCATTAATAAAAGCATTGGTACATTATCATACTTTTAAATTCCTATATTTAAATTATTTCGTCCAGCAATTTATTCATTCTGGCTAAATCTTCTTTCATTACACTTGCATAAGGATCTTGTCCTTTTTTAATCAAATCAATTGCTTCGTTTATCGTTTCAACTGATTTTCCGGTTTTCAGCTGAAGCTTTTTCGCAAACTCTTCATCTAAATTTTGAGTATCAATTAAAAGCTCCATCCTTATTTTATTCAGAAAATATTGGGCTTTTTTTGCCATCATATCATGAAAATCACCTTCCTGCAAATACAGATTCCCTATGCTTTTCACAAAATCTACAGAAGTATTTTTCAAAGGTTCGATTACAGGAACAATACGCTGTTTTCGTTTTGCATTAAAGAAAATGAATAAAATCAAGCCTCCCAAAAACACCCACCAGGCGTATTTCAGCGCAGGTTTTGAAAGAATAAACCTCATAAAAAAACTTGAAGCTTTTGTATTATTTTCTACAAACCAAAGCGTTTCTTTGTCATCAAGATAGGAAAAAACATCCTGAGCATATTTTATACTTCCTTTTTTCAGCAAATAATAGTTGGTGAGAAAAAGAGGCTCGCTGTGTACATAGATATTTCCTTTTCCAAATTTAGCTTTAATAAAATTTGCCTGATCAGAATTGTTTTTCTCTACCGTTTTCCCAAGGACTTCAACGTTAGGTTTCACATAGGTAAAGCCGTTTCCTGACGGAAATTTATCCAGTTTAATAAAATCGTTTTGATATTTTTTATCTGTAAGTTTCAATACATTTTGCTCATCAAAAGAAATCATAGAATCATAATACCCGATGCTGTCCGAAATTTCTTTTGGGATTTTTGAAGCAATCAGCATAGCATCAGAGCCTTTGGAAACCTCATCTAAAATTCTGTACCAGGATTCAGTATCAATTTCGCTTTCTATAACTAAAATATTATGTTTTTGCTTTTTATGTTGATTGTAGTATTCGAAAGGAGATTGATCTGTTTTTTTAAGATTATTTTTGAGAAGGCTATTTACTTCCTGATTAAAAACAAACAATCCGAAAGGTGTTTTTTGATTAACATCAAAATTTTTGCGCCAGTCCGTAACATCCTTTTTATTAACCTCAAGCAATGCCAATATCACCAGGATAATGATGAAAATTACAGCATATATTTTGAAAGTTTTGTTCATGATAAAAGCTTAATTACGGTTTAAATGACTGGTATTGGTTTTTAAATTTCAGATAATTATCCTCATCGATACTGAATTCTCCGTACCAAACATAATCGAAGATATAGGAAAGATTATAAAATTCATTTTTCAGATGCGGTGCCTTTAATTCTGCCACATAATCTTTATTGGTTTTTTCCGGGTTCCAGTTGATGATTTTTTTATCACTTAATTTTTTAAGGATAAACAAAAACTGATACCGAATTGCCGAACGATAGTCTTTTTGATTTTCAAATTTGGCAATACTTTCCGGGAAGTTAATTTCATGAATGTTCTCATGTAGATCTTCGTCATTAATATCAACTTTTTTATTTCTTTTACCAAAAATAAAACTTCCGTTTTTCCCCAATAAAGTTTTAATAATAAAATACAATAAAAAACCAACCAAAAGGATCGCAAAAAGACGTAAGACAACCCATGCTATATCTCCAGAAGTTTTAAAGCTTGTTTCTCCGAAAATATTTTGTAAGATCCTTGCTATTTTTCTCTGAATTTTTTGCCAGAAAGACTCTCTTGGTTTAGAAACAGAATAATCGAACTCCTTGTCTTTATATTTTAAATTAAAGTTTTCTCTGAATTTTTTCGGGTACACTGTATTATCAGTAACAGGATTTTTAATCAAAACAGAATCTGCGCGGAGCATATTTCTATAATGTCCCGTATGAATCGAATCTACATAATTTTCTACAACAGGCTCATTGTAATTGCCTTGTGCGTATGCAAATCCGATGGAGGAAAAAATCAGTAAAAAAATAAGAGTTTTATTCATTGATGCCAATGGTATCTATTTCTGCCAATTCTACTTTTTGGTGAAGGTCTGTTCTGCTGTCATAATATAGCAAACCGATATTCACATACAAGATATTAAAAAGAAAAAACGACAACAGCATGGAAATTCCGTATATCACAAAAAAGATAATCCCGACAGTTCCTGTGAACGGATTTGCTTCATAGCTCGCTGAAGAAGGTGCTGTAAGAAGTGAACTGTAAAAAAATATCATCGGAATAAACGTAAAAATCGTCGTAATAACATATATAAGTACGAAAATTATCAACGTAGCTCCCCAATATTTCCAGTAAGGAGATTTTTCTCTTCCGTTCGGATAAGAAAACTGCGCTCTCATAGAATAGCTTAAGCTTTCAAAAAAACCTCTTTCAGTGTTGAAAAAGTCAAACATCAAAAAGGTTGTAACATTGAAAACCGTCGGATAAACAATTAATATCAACAATATCCCTATAAAAACTAAAATCAGCGCATAAGAAATTCCTAAAACTATGATTGACAAGGGTGTTACAATAAAGATCATTCCGAGACACAGAACTCCTATTCTTCCTGCGTTGTTTTTAAAATCATTTAAAATATCATCAGTCCTGATTTTAGTTTCTCCTCTTGCCACTCTTTTCATATAAAAAACAGGATAGAGATAATTAACAATCATCAAAATCAGGAATAATAAAAACGTGAGACTTCCTACAGCGATTAGCATTCCTAAATTATCCTCAAAATAAGTTTCAAAGTAAGTACTTTGACCGCTCAGATTTGAGCCCAGAATCTGTGTGAAAAGTTCTTTATATCCAAAAATAAAAATCGTTACCATTAAAATTAATAGTAATCCGTTTATCAAAATATAGTTTTTGAAATAATTTTTACCGTATAATTTGAAAAAAGCGAAAGTGTCACTTATAAAAGTTCCAAAATCTCTTTTCTTATAAAACTGCATCATTGATTTGGTTATTTATGTTTTTATTTACAATATAAGGATAAACGACATAATAAAATCCTATCACCACCAAACATCCGAAAATAATAATCAGGTTTAGCATTAAAGGCATTTTTAAAGCATGCCTGGTGATATATCCTTCAATAATTCCTGCACAGATTGTAAAAGGAATGGTACTTAAAAATATTTTGAATGAATCTCTGAAACCATGTTTAAAGGATTCAAACCTTGAAAAAGTTTTCGGAAATAATATAGATGTCCCTAAAATCAATCCACACATAGCTTCTACCACCATGGCAAAAATCTCGAAAACACCGTGAAGCCAGATCCCTCTTGCACTGTCTTTCAATGCACCATAATCATAAAAGAAATATTGGAATGAACCCAACATTACGCTATTTGAAAGCAAAGCATACAATGTTCCCACACCTCCAAAAACTCCGTAAATATAAAGTTTCGCACCTACCCCGATATTATTGAAGATAATTCCAATCGTACTTCCCCAGGTGGAACCGCTTTGATATACGCCGACTGCATTCCCTTTTTTAATATTGTCGATTGTTTCGTTTACATAGCCTTCTCCAAGAATAATATTGGCAAAATCCTTGTCATAAATTCCGGAAAGCACGCCTATCAAAGTAAAAAGTGTAAAGAATAAAAAAGCATACAGCAAATATCTCCTATACTGAAAAACCAACATAGGAACTTCGGTAGCAAAAAAATGAAAAATTCTGTTTCGTTCTACTCTTTTCGTTTTATAAATTTTTTGAAAAATCTGAGAAGATAAATGATTCAGATAGACTGTAGTATTGCTTTTCGGATAGTAAGTTTGCGCAAAAGCAAGATCATTCGTAAGGTTAATATACAGCGAAGACAGGTCATCAGGATTTTTTTTAACTTTCCCCTGAACAACCTGCTCTATTCCCAACCATTTTTC
This sequence comes from Chryseobacterium sp. FH2, assembly GCF_001045455.1. Classification (GTDB taxonomy): domain Bacteria; phylum Bacteroidota; class Bacteroidia; order Flavobacteriales; family Weeksellaceae; genus Chryseobacterium. The sequence goes on from NZ_LFNE01000005.1 coordinate 137,071, forward strand.
TTTATTTTGTTTAATGAAATAAACCTCTCTCATAATTGTAAGGCTAAAATAATAAAAAATATGTCTCAAATTGCGATCAATACTTCACAAAATGTAAATATTAATTTCAACATTGCCAGTGTTGGCGAAAGGATGCTTGCATTTATAATTGACATGCTGATAAAAGTTGCTTACGTAATAATTACCCTTTACCTGTTTTTTAATTTTTTCAATCTTGATTATTTCCTTCGAGGTTTAGATACTTGGTCACAAATGGCTATTTACATTGCTATCACTTTTCCGGTTCATATTTATTCTTTAGTTTTGGAAAGCCTTATGGAAGGGCAAACCCCCGGCAAAAAGGCAGTCAGGATACGAGTGGTAAAAATTGACGGCTATCAGGCAAGTTTTGGAGATTATATGATTCGCTGGATTTTCAGACTTATCGATATTCTTATGCTCAGCGGAGTTGTGGGCCTGATTTCAATGATTATTTCTAAAAATAACCAGCGTCTAGGTGATATGGCTTCCGGAACAGCTGTCATTTCTCTAAAAAATAGCATCAATATTTCTCACACCATTTTAGAAAATATTCAGGAAAATTATGTCCCTACCTTTCCGCAGGTTATTGCACTGAGTGACAATGACATGAGAATTATTAAAGATAATTATATCAAGGCATTAAGAATTGACGACAGACAAATTATAAGCAAACTTTCCGATAAAATTAAAAGTATTTTAAAACTGGAAATTGATCCTACAAAAATGACGGAAAGACAGTTTATCGGTGTCGTTATCAAAGATTATAATTATTATACCGGAAAAGATAATTAATTTTCAATAAAAGCTTTCTTGATTCAGATCAAAACAGAGACGGTGCAGTTTTTGTATTTTTATTACTGTAAAAAACTTTGGTTATGAAATTTAACAATAATAAATCCGGAAACGGAGGTGTGATCACACTCAATAACGAAATAAAAGAAATCGGAAGACTTACTTACACAATTTTTCCTGATGATAATAAATTTATTATCTCTTTTGTGCTTGTACATCCCGAATTTGAAGGTCGTGGAATGGGAAAATTCCTGGTAGAAGAAGCTATTAAATTCGCAAGAGAAAATAATTGGAAAGTTTATCCACACTGCTCATATGCAAGAGCTGTAATGACCAGAATGAATGATGTGGAGGATGTTTTTCTAAAGTAATTATTACTTAATGGGTTTCATCCTTAGTTGATATAAATCTGTTAGGATATTTTTATAAATTACCAAAAATGCTGGCTGATTTAAATTACTAATAATCTTATTGTAATTCCAGCCAAAATACTCCATATTAACATTTAATAATAAGCAAATTTGAAGCCTTCATAATATTTCAAATGAGATTAAAAATTAGAAATTATTTTAAAGAGTGTCTGTGTGCACTCTTTTGCTTTTTTTTATCTGGAAATTATTTTTCACAAACAATTGCTATAAAAGACAGTATAGACAAAAAACCTATTGCATTTTGCGAAATATTAATTAATGATAAAACATATTACTCGGATTCATTAGGCAATTTTGAATGTAAAGACATTCAACATAAGCTGAATATTAAAAAATTTGGTTATAAGGATAAAATCATTTATAAATTATCCGATACACCCTATCAAATAATTTATATGTCACCAAAATACATTTCTATTCCGGGAATAGATTTGAAACCAACAGAACAATTAACTATAAAACCAAATGTAAAAAAAACTAATACAACAATATTATCCACCGGATTTGATCTAGGATTTAAGCTGGTAAATAATACCGGAAGAAATGCACTTATAAAGCAGATTATTTTACCCATAAAAGAAATCCGAAACAGCAACTATTATTTAAAATTAGACTTTTACGAATTAACTGATAACAAAAATGATATAACGAGTAAAAAAATCAATGGAGATTCCCAATTTATCCCTGTGGCTTCTCTACAAAGCGGAAATAACGCAATTAGTCTGGATGAAAAAATAGCTTTACCCAAAGAAGGTGTCCTATTAAGCATGAGAATTATTGAAAACATTGGTAAATATTCAGATAGAGTAACCAATCCTGTTATTGTATTTTATCATGACAAGGTTTTTGGTAATACCTATTTCTATAACAGTAAGCATATCTGGGAAGAATTCAAATCAAATCCTAAAATTGCTATTGGCCTGGTTCTTTTACAATAAATATGATCTACTTAACTAAAACTTCGTTTAACAAAATATCTTCAATATCATCGGGATAGTTTACCTGAAGGTGCTGATCGGAAGCCACCCAATCCTGAATCTCTTTTACCTCTAAGACTTTAGAATTTGGTATTCCCATTTTATCTAAAGCACAGGCATTGCATTCCTGTTCGTATTGATTATGAATAGGAATGACAAATAATTTTTTGTCCATGAAAAGGGCTTCAGCCGGAGTTTCAAAACCTGCATTGCATAAAATCCCGTCACAATTTTCAAAATATTTTAAATATTGAATTTCATCAATCGGAAACACTTCTACATTTCCATCTTTATGCTGAAGTTTGCTGTATTTCGAAAATACTTTCCATTCAACGGAAATCTGCTTTAAAACTTTAATGATATTTTCATCAGAAAAACTAGGAAGATAAACCAAATAAAATCCTTTTTTGTCAGGATCTAAATTTCTTATTTTCCTTCTGATAACCGGTTTCTTGATTTGCGGATGATAATTTTCGAAATGAAATCCTATTTTTCTTTCGCTGGGAACGTAGTATTTAAGAATCATTTCGCCAAAAAAATCTTTCTTTTCAGGTTTAGGTGTTTCTTTAAAGCTCATGGAAGCCTGATGGCTCAGCTCAATCATCGGGAGCTTTTTCGTTTTGCAAGCCCAGCCTGTCAAAGGTTCATAATCATTGATAATCAAATCATACTCAGACAAATCTAAATTTTTAATGATTTTAACAGCTTCTAAAAACTTGTTCTCAGTAAACGTTTTCCAATAGGATAAACCTCCTGTTTTATCATAAAGCAAGGAAATACCCTTGTATTGATAATTTAAGTCAAATGTGGCCTTTAATTGCGATTGATGGCCACTGATGAGCGTGTCAACAGAAACATGTTTTTTAAGGATGGGAATAATCTCCTGGGCCCTGGCTATATGACCGTTTCCCGTACCTTGAAATGCATATAAAATTTTCATTGAGTGAAGTTGGTTACTATTTTCAAAAGCTCGAAACTATTGATATCCTGAATATCTTCTGCTTCGTCATCTTTCAGCGAATGTTTGTGTTCATCATAATAAAAAATTTTCCATTCTTTATCATTGTATTCTAAAGCAGAGAGGTTTTCAATCCAGTCACCGGAATTCAGGTAAACACAAGATCCTTTTTTATTAACCACCTCCCGTATCTGGGGCTGATGAATATGCCCACAAATTACATAGTCGTAATGATTATCAATGGCCAATTCGGAAGCCGTTAATTCAAAATCACCAATATATTTTACCGCTTTTTTTACGTTGTTTTTAATTTTTTTTGAAAATGAATATTTTTCTTTACCCATTTTTTCTAAAAACCAATTTACAACATTATTTATTATAATTAATAAATCGTAGCCTTTTCCGCCCAATTTCGCAATCCATTTAGAATGCTGAACAGAAGCATCGAAAACATCTCCGTGAAAAATCCAGGTTTTTTTTTCGTTAATATTAAGGCAAATTTTATTGCATACTTTTAATTTACCTAATTCGAAATCAGTAAACTTCCGGAACATCTCGTCATGATTCCCGGTAATGTAGTAAACATCTGTATTTTTGGTAGCAAATGAAAGAATCTTTTTAATTACTTTCAAATGAGGTTTAGGGAAGTAAGACTTTTTGAATTGCCAGATATCTATAATATCACCGTTCAGCACCAACGTTTTAGGCTGAATGGAATTGAGATATCTCAATAATTCTTTAGCCTTACATCCATAAGTTCCCAAATGAACATCCGAAATTACAACTAACTCAACGTTTCTTTTCATATTTGATGCAAAGAAACTAATTGAAAGTTAACTATATATGAATGTTATATTATTTTTTATAAAGAGTCCATCAACTCCTCTGTGATTTCCATGTTGTGATAAACGTTTTGTACGTCATCATCTTCCTCGAAACGCTCAAGCATTTTCATATTTACTTTGAATTGCTCGTCTGTCACTTCTTTCGTATTATTAGGAATTCTTTGAAGTTCTGCACTCTTCACCTCAATTTTAAGTTCGTCCAATTTGTGAGATAAAGAACCAAAATCTTCAAAAGCAGTTGTAATCATTACCTCTTCCTCATCTTTTTCTACATCCTCTGCACCTCCGTCAATCATTTCCATTTCAAAATCATCCCATTCCATTTTGATTTGAGCTAAATCGATAGTGAAAATTCCTTTTCTGTCGAAGATAAAAGCCAATTCTCCGTTTTTACCAAGATTACCATCAAACTTATTAAAAATAGCTCTTACATTGGCAACAGTTCTTGTTGTGTTATTGGTAGTACATTCCACAAAAAAAGCCACGCCACCTTGTCCGTATCCTTCATAAGTGATTTCCTCATAGTTTTCTGCATCAGCCCCACTTGCTTTTTTGATAGCTCTTTCTACGTTATCTTTTGGCATATTTGCGCCTTTTGCATTTTGGATACATCTTCTCAATGCAGGATTCGATTCCGGATCCGGCCCTCCGGCTTTTACCGCTAACGCAATATCTTTACCTATTTTAGAGAAAGTTTTGGCCATTTTATCCCATCTGGCCATTTTAGAAGCTTTTCTATATTCAAACGCTCTTCCCATTTTTATTTTAAATTTTCAACAAAATTACTTAAAAGTCAACAAAAAAAAAATACCTCCAAAAAATTGGAGGTATTTATTATTTAGAAAAATTAATTATTTTTTCTTTTTAGCTGGAGCTTTTTTCTTAACTACAACTTTTTTCTTAGCAACAGCTTTCTTAACTGGAGCATCAGCGTAATCTTTCTTAGCGATTGCATTCCACTCAGCGTCATCTTCGATAGCAGTTACAACTACTTTTCTGTCAACTTGTCTTTCAGCATCAGAAGCTTTTTCAGAAACTGTAGCTTTAGATTCACCAACACCTACTGATTTAAGAGAGTTAGCATCTACACCTCTAGCATCTAAAGCAGCAACTACAGAAGCAGCTCTTTCTCTAGATAATTTCAAGTTGTAAGCTTCAGCACCTTTAGCATCTGTTCTACCTTCTAATAGATAGTGACCTCCATCTTTCTTAATGATTTCAGCAGCTCTATCTAATGCTGGTTTTGATTCAGCTTTGATTGAAGATTTGTTGAAATCGAAGTAAACATTTCTAAATTCGTTTTCTACTTCAACAGCAGTTTGTTTTTTAGGCTTAGGACATCCGTTGTATTCTGGAAGACCTGGAACTGTAGGACAAGCATCATCTTTATCAAGGATACCGTCACCGTCTGTATCTGGCCAAGGACAACCGTTGTTTTCAGCAGGACCTGCTACTGTAGGACAAGCATCATCTTTGTCGATAACACCATCACCGTCAGTATCTGGCCAAGGACAACCGTTGTTTTCAACCGGACCAGCTACATCTGGACATTGATCGTCTTTATCTGGAACTCCATCACCGTCAGTATCAGGACATCCTTGGAATTCTGGTAAACCTGGTGTATCTGGACATAGATCGTCTTTATCTAAGATACCATCCTTATCTCTGTCTCTGTTACCAAATCTGAAGTTTAATGATGCAGAAGCCTGCCAGAAGTTAGCAACTGTAGACTTATCACCTGGAGTTGATACGTAATCTCCTTGAACACCTAAACCAAAGTTTTTAGTCAACCAGAAGTTTACACCAGCACCTGTAGAAACTGTAAAGAAATTAGCTTTACCATTTTCGTTACCGTTTTCGCCATTAGATACCCACTCACCATTAACGTCAGTTCTTGGGAAAGTAAGAGCAGTATAGTCATGTCTTAAATAGTTAGCACCAACTCTTAAATATGGATCGAACCAAGATTCTTCATTCCATAAAAGACCGGCAGCTTTAACTTGTAAACCAAGACCTGTCATTAACATGAACTCTTTACCCATGTTGAATCTTTTGTTTTCAACATTTCCTACAGAAGTCTGCCAATCCACAACGAAACCTTTAGCAACGTTTCTTGCAACTGTTAACTTAGATAGTGGTGGTGTAATAGAGAAGTTGTTCATATTGAACATCGTCTTCGTTAAATTCTTTGCAGCAAAAGTATTACTGAAACCGTTTCTAACTGCTGTATGGTTCTCCGCATGAGCACCAACTCCGATCAACCACGGATTGTTGGTAGTCTGAGCGAATACAGTAGAAGCAACAGTAAGTGCCAATGCTGAAATTCCTAATTTTAGATTTTTCATAGAATTAAATGATTAAATAATTGATAATGCAAAATAAATATAATTTTTCTTTATAAACAAAGTTTTTCCAATGATTTTTAACTTTTCTTTAATATTCTGTCCAGGTTTCGTTTATTTTCTCTATCTTTTATGCTCTCCCTTTTATCAAAAAGCTTTTTACCTCTTCCCAGGGCTATCAACACTTTAGCTTTTCCCCTGTCATTAATATACAATTTTAAAGGTACGATAGTATTTCCTGCATCCTTTAACTTTTTTTCAAGTTTCTGCAATTCTTTTTTGTGCAAGAGCAATTTCCGTTCCCTTTTTGTTTTGTGATTATAAAATGTCCCCAATTTATATTCATCAATCATCATATTAATGATGTATAATTCCCCATCAATAAACTGACAGAAGGATTCTGTGATAGAGGCTTTCGAAGAACGCAAAGATTTTATTTCCGTACCCGTCAAAACCATTCCTGCTTCATAGTCTTCAAGAATTTCATATTCAAACCGGGCTCTTTTATTTAATATACTAACTGTTTTTTCAATCTTCATCATTCTAAATTTAGTTAATGAAATATATAAAAAATACCATCCATTTAAAAACTTGAGTATTACATTATTATAAATTACCCAAATTCTTTTCGTATTTTTGCGCCAAATTTACAAAACTATATGTTAACAGTATCTAATTTATCTTTACAATTCGGGAAAAGAGTTCTTTTTGACGAGGTAAACATAATGTTTACAAAAGGAAACTGCTACGGGATTATCGGAGCAAATGGTGCAGGAAAATCTACATTCCTTAAAATATTAACAGGAAAGCAGGATCCAACGACAGGACATGTGTCTCTCGAGCCAGGAAAAAGGATGTCAGTTCTTGAGCAGGATCACTTTGCTTATGATCAATATACTGTTCTTGAGGCTGTTTTGAGAGGGAACAAGAAATTATTCGAGATAAAAGAAGAGATGGACGCTTTGTATGCAAAAGAAGATTTCTCTGACGAAGATGGTATCAAAGCCGGTGAATTAGGTGTGGTTTATGATGAAATGGGCGGTTGGACTGCAGAGTCTGATGCACAAACAATGCTTTCAAATGTTGGAATTAAAGATGATATGCACTGGCAAATGATGAGCGAGCTTGAGAACAAAGACAAAGTAAAGGTTCTTTTGGCTCAGGCACTTTTTGGGAATCCTGATGTATTGATTCTGGATGAGCCTACGAATGACCTTGATATTGATACAATTTCGTGGCTGGAAGATTTCCTTGCTGATTATGAAAATACAGTAATTGTAGTTTCTCACGACCGTCACTTCTTAGATACGGTTTGTACGCACATCGGAGATTTAGATTATGCTAAACTTAACCTTTATACAGGTAATTACTCTTTCTGGTATCAGGCTTCGCAATTAGCAACGAGACAAAGAGCCCAGGCTAACAAAAAAGCGGAAGAAAAGAAGAAAGAACTTCAGGATTTCATCGCAAGATTTAGCTCCAACGTTGCAAAGGCTAAACAGGCAACTGCAAGAAAGAAAATGATCGACAAATTAAACATCGATGATATCAAACCATCTTCAAGAAGATATCCTGCAATTATTTTCGAAATGGAAAGAGAAGCAGGAGATCAGATTTTAGACGTAAAAGGTCTTGAAAAGACTAAAGACGGAGAATTATTATTCTCAAACATTGATTTAAATCTTAAAAAAGGAGATAAAGTTGCTGTATTGTCTAAAAACTCTTTGGCAATTACAGAATTTTTCGAAATTTTAGCCGGAAATACAGAAGCTGATAAAGGAACTGTTGCGTGGGGAGTTACCACTAACCAATCTCACATGCCTTTAGATAATACCAATTTCTTCCAGGAAGATTTAAGTTTAGTTGACTGGCTGAGACAATTCACTAAAAATGATGAAGAGCGTCATGAAGAATTTGTGAGAGGATTCTTAGGAAGAATGCTTTTCTCGGGTGATGAAGCCTTAAAATCTTGCAAAGTTCTTTCGGGAGGTGAAAAAATGCGATGCATGTTCAGCAGAATGATGCTTCAGAAAGCAAATGTTCTTTTATTAGACGAGCCTACCAATCATTTAGACCTTGAAAGTATCACGACATTGAACAACTCATTGTCAAACTTCAAAGGAAATCTTTTATTGGCATCTCATGACCACGAAATGCTATCAACTGTCTGTAACAGAATCATCGAATTGACTCCAACAGGAATTATCGACAGAGAAATGACTTACGACGATTATCTTGCTGATAAAAAAGTAAAAGAATTAAGAGAGAAAATGTATTCTTAATCTAAAGACAACATTAAAATTTATTATAAAAAATCCTCAAATTACTTTGAGGATTTTTATTTTAATTCGTTTACAATTATTTTGTCAATTTTGTTTTTGGCAGGGTAACAGTTCCCGGATCTTTCCACAGACCATCTTTTTCAGCACGTTTTTTTACCACTTCTGCCCTTTTATTACTATCCGGATGTGAGTTAAACATTTTTTGAAATCCAGACTGAGCCGTTCCGCTTTCAGACAATAATGCTAATTTTTTAAATGCGGTATATGCTCCTACTACATCATATTTATTAGCTTTCATGAAATCATAAGAATACATATCTGCTTCTGATTCTTGTTTTTTGCTGTGAGAAGCATCCAAAAACGCATTGGCCATTTTTCCAACCTGGCTTTCATTTAAAGTTGCAACCGTACTTGAAGCCGAAGAGGCCGCATCCAATGCAGCAGCTTTTAAATAAGCTGATTTAATAGCATCTTTTGTATCCTGATTTTTAACATGACCGATTTCATGACCGATTACAGCCAACAATTCATCGTCCGTCATAATATCCATAAGAGATGAAAAAACGCGTACACTCCCGTCTGCACATGCAAAAGCATTGATATCCGAAACCTTATAAACTTTATAATTAAGGTTTAATCCGTCTTGCGATTTATGCTTTGAAAAAAGCTTGTTTAATCTTACTGTATAAGGATCTTTTGGCCCTGCAACAGCATTATTCTTATCCATATAATCTACAGATTCTTTGGATAGTTTAACGGCATCTTCGTTGGTAAAAGTAAGAGCTTTAGAACCTTTAGAAACTACATCAACTGCTTTTCCTAAGTTGATTTTTTGTGCTTGTAGCGAATACATTGCCCCAATAAGCATAAGGCAAACAGTAATTTTTTTCATAATTATTTTTTTAATTTGGACCGCGAAGATAAATATTTTTTAACAAATAGCAACTCAAAACTTCAATGCAATGATTTCAGAATGCTATTTTTTTTCCCTATTTTTGTGAAATGAGTCAAAAATGGATTTACAAGCCTGAACCCGATGAAGAAATTGTGGATGGATTAAGTTCGTCACTTGGTTTTGGAACTTTTGAATCTAAACTCCTCGTTCTTAGAGGAATTGACAATTATCAAAAGGCAAGAGAATTCTTCAAACCAAACGTTGCTGATATACACAATCCTTTTTTAATGGCTGATATGCAGAAAGCCGTTGAACGCATTGCAACTGCCATTGAAAATGGTGAAAAAATACTGGTATATGGCGATTATGACGTAGACGGAACTACAGCCGTTGCTTTAATGTACCTGTACCTCAGCAAAATTGTTGAGAAAAAATATCTGGATTATTATATTCCTGACAGAAACTCTGAAGGGTACGGCATTTCAACGGAAGGAATTGATTTTGCTAAACAAAATGGATTTTCATTAATTATCGCACTCGATTGCGGAATCAAAGCAATCGACATGATAAATTATGCCCAAAGTTTAGATGTTGATTTTATCATTTGTGATCACCACCTTCCGGGCGAGGAAATTCCGAACGCTGTTGCTGTTTTAGATCCCAAAAGATCAGACTGCAGATATCCTTTCAAAGAACTTTCAGGATGCGGCGTTGGGTTCAAACTTTGTCAGGGACTTAATACAATTTATAAACTTCCGGAAGCTGAATTATTTGAGCTTACCGATCTTCTGGCAATTTCTATTGCTGCAGATATTGTTTCCATGACCGGCGAAAACAGAGTTTTAGCTAAAATGGGACTTAAAGTTTTGAGAAAAACCAGAAATTTAGGATTAAGATTATTAATCCCTGAAGACAAACTTTCTCACTTTGAAATTTCAAATATTGTTTTTGAAATTGCTCCGAAGATTAATGCTGCAGGAAGAATTTCTCAAGGTAAGGCGGCTGTTGAATTGATGGTTTCCGATAACCTGAAGCACGCTCATCAAATTGTCAGCGACATCATGAGTCTCAATGATGAAAGACGTGAGCTTGATATGAATTCTACCCTTTCGGCTTTAAACCAAATTATTGAATCTCAACAAGAAACAAAACATACAACGATCGTTTACAGTCCTGAATGGAATAAAGGAGTTATTGGAATTGTTGCTTCAAGACTTATCGAAACTTATTATAAGCCTACCCTGGTTTTCACTGATGGAAATAATGGTGAAATGGTAGCTTCAGCAAGATCTGTTTCTGACTTTGATGTACATGAAGCATTAGATATCTGTTCAGAATATTTTCTGAAATTCGGAGGTCATCATGCTGCGGCAGGCCTTTCGATGGAAAAAGATAAATTTGAAGCTTTCAAAGAAAAATTTGAAAGAGTGGTTTCCGAAAAAATTAAAGAGCACCAGAAAGAACCTTCGATTACCATAGATTCTGATATTAAAATTGATGAAATAAACCGTGAGTTTATCAATTTCCATAGGAAGCTGGCTCCTTTTGGCCCACATAATATGAAACCGATTTTGGTTTTAAGAGATCAGAAGCTTTCAGGCTACGTAAAAACGATGGGGAAAGACAACAATCACCTTAAATTTTACATTAAACAGGAATCTACCGGAAGAAATATTGAATGTGTTGGTTTTAAACTTGGACAGTTTTCTGAAGATTTTAAAACTAAGAACTTCGATTTAGCCTTTACGCTAGAGGAAAATCACTGGAAAGGAAATGTGACACATTATCTCAATATTAAAGACGTAAAATTTAGAGATTAGGATTTGAAAAAAATTGGTTTATTCTTCGGCTCTTTTAATCCAATTCATATTGGACATCTGATTTTAGCAAATTATATTCTTGAAAATTCGGATATGGATGAGTTATGGTTTGTTGTAAGTCCACAGAATCCTTTTAAGGATAAAAAATCTTTACTGAAAGATCATAACAGGCTGGATATGGTACAACTTGCCGTGAAAAATTATCCAAAAATGCGAGCTTCCAATGTTGAGTTCTCACTTCCAAAACCAAGCTATACAATTGATACATTAACCTATCTTCATGAAAAATATCCTGACTATTCTTTTAGTTTAATCATGGGTGAAGATAATTTAAGCAGCTTGCATAAATGGAAAAATTCTGAAACTTTAATTAAAAATCATCACATTATTGTTTATCCAAGAGTTTTTGAAGGTGAAAAAAAAGACTCTGAATATCTTCAGCATGAAAATATTTCTTTAGTGAAGGCTCCCGTTATTGAACTTTCAGCAACCGAAATCCGGAATATGCTGAAAAACGGTAAAAATGTAAGACCTATGCTTCCTCCAGAAGTTTTTGATTATTTGGATGGTAGTAGTTTTTATAAGTAAATTTGGACTCAGGAAAAGGTTATAGGAATTACTTAATTTATAACTTATAATCATCATTTATAACTCAAAAAATGAACTTCATCGAAAAATTTTTCTCAAAATATTCTCAGGAAAAAATCATCAAATGGTTTAAACAAATCTGTATGGCAGAAGCAATTTCCTGTATGTTATTGTATGGGATTGCGATGATATGGATTCGTTATGATGAAAATCTGTATTCCATAATATTCATAAGTGTTATTGGAAGTTTGCATGGACTTTTTTTCACACTGTATCTTTTACTTTGTCTTCCTGCAAGAAAAATTTACAACTGGGATGATGAAGATTTCGTTTTTGCTTTATTATCTGCTTTTTTCCCTTTTGCAACTGTTTGGGTTGATAAAAAATTAGCCCGTTTCGACAGAGAATAGAATTTATTTTTTAGAAATTTCACTTTTTACTGTAACATAATTGATGTTACAGTTGTCTTATTATATAGAAAATCAAAATACATTTAAATTTAATTTAAAATTTTATCTACTGACAATCAGTCGATTAAAAATATTTTTAAAACATTTTAAGTACTTTGTATTGCATGATACTATATTTATTACATATCTTTGCAATGTTAAATAATAACAAATACAAGCTATTAAGTTTAAAACCACTCTAAAAATAAAATCATGAAAACGTCAATTCTCATTGCAGCCATATTTTTCAGCGGACTGACATTCGCCCAGGAAAAAAAATCAGATTCAGTAAAGACGAAAAGTATAGAAGGCGTGACGCTTACAAAACAGGTTTTCAAAAAACAAAGCGACCGTTTTGTTTATGATGTTGCCGCTTCACCTGTTACAAAAGGAAATACAACTTTTGACCTTTTAAGGCAAACTCCACTTTTGTCAACAACTGACGATAAGACTTTGAAAATTGCAGGAAAAAACAATGCGCTAATCTATATCAATGGTAGAAAAACCAATATGGATGCAGAATCTTTAACTCAATTCTTAAAAAATACTCCTGCCGAAAATATTCAGAAAATTGAGGTGATTACAGTTCCGGGAAGTGAATATCAGGTAGAATCTTCTGATGGTATCATCAATATTATTTTGAAGAAAAAAATGAGCGACGGAACAAGCGGAAACATGAGAATGTCAAACACTCAAAACAAATACAATGCGAGTAATGCGAGTTTCTCTGTCAATTATAGAAAGGATAAACTAGGCATCAATGCTAATCTAAGTGGCGGTGAAAATATTCAGCCTCAATCTTATGTTTTGAAAAATGGAAATGCTTTGTCTTCTAATGAATCTGTAGGCGATATTGATGATCCAAATAAAAACCTAGGCGGTTATTTAAATATTGATTATCAATTAAATGATAATAGTAACCTTGCTTTATCATGGAATTCTTGGGCAAATAAAAGTTATAATTCAAGAGTAAATTTATTCAATACAATACGTTCTTTTGATGAAAAAGATAATAAGTATATTGAGAACTATACTTGGTCTAGAAATAAAGAAGATGCAAGATCATACAATAACTCTGTGAATTTAAATTATGAGTTAAAAACAGATTCATTAGGAAGTAAATTAAATATTAATGCAGCTTACTTAAATTATAGGAGATTTCAATTTACAGATAATAGAACAATTATTTCTGACGTAAATAGAAATGACATAAGAATTGGAAGACAAGTTTTTCAGGATTTACCACAAATTATTAATAATTTTTCAGGAACTGTAGATTATATTCAGAAACTAAAAAATGATTTTACAGTATCCATAGGTGGAAATTATAATAAAACAAAAACTGATAATGACACTAAAAATAATACTCTTGATTATGTGTATGATGATAATGGCCAATTAACAACTATTAAAAATACACCAACCCCAAATCATTTTGTATATGATGAAAATATTTATGGAGTTTATTTGACATTAGAAAAGAAATTTTCTGATAAATTTTCCGGAAAAGTTGGTGCTAGATACGAAATGACAAATAGTGTAGGAACTTCTGATAATGCAGCTCCAGAATATAGAAGAATCGAACAGAGCTATAATAATTTTTTACCCTATTTAACCTTTAATTATGCTATCAACGATAAAAACAATCTTTCTTATGCTTTCTCTAGTAGAATGCGAAGACCAAGTTTCTGGGAAATAAATCCTGTGAGAAATATCTTGACAGAAGATAATTATACTCAAAACAACCCTTTTGTAAAAGCATCTTCTACCTATAATCAGGAGTTGACATATATGTATAAAAATTCTTATTTCTTAATTTTAAGTCACTCATATTTCAAAGATCAAATCACACAGGTTCCTTTACAAAGAGATATTTTAAAACCTAGATTGGATGAAATGGGTAACCCTGTATTAGATGAGAATAACCAACCAATACTAGATCCCCATAAACAATTAAGATATATACGTACTAATTTCGGAGATAAACAAGAAATGTCTGTGACACTAGGAATGAATAAGACATTTTTCAAACAATACCTAACAACAAACTTTAATGTTGGTGTTCAATACAATGTAAATAATGGAAGTTTAAGTGTAGATCCTACTACCGGAGATGTTTTCCCGATTTATGAAAACAAGAGAAAATCTGCAAGTATTTTTATCCAAACCAACAACACCCTTCGTCTTGATAAAAAGAAAACTTGGTTTTTGGGAGCAAACTTCTTCTACGCAGACAAACAGCAAATCGAACTTGGGATGTTGAAAAACCTAATGAGTTTAGACCTAAGCATCAAGAAAAACTGGAACGACTGGACTTTTGCAGTAAATGTAAATGACGTTTTAAGAACAAATGTTGTAGAAATTGAAGATTATCAAGATAACGGAAACTACAACTACGTAAAAAATGACATGTACAGAAGAAGCGTAACGGTAAGTCTTACTTATAATTTCGGAAACCAGAAAGTGAAAAAAGTAAGAGACATCGAAAGTGCTTCTGATGCTATCAAAAACAGAACCAGATAACACAATATCATCTTCATATTCAATTATTTTTGTACAGACTCATCAATTTTATTGGTGAGTTTTTTATCTTTATCAGGTATGAAAAATTTAATTATCATTTTTAGCTGTTTACTCCTGCTTAATTGCAAAGAGAAAACAATGAATTTAAATAAAAATATATCGTTCGATGTTCAGAATGACATTTCTTATGGCAAAGATTCTGAGCAAAAACTAGATTTATATATTCCTAAAAATGACAAACAAAATCAGAATGTTTTTATTATCGTTCACGGTGGAGGATGGCGTGGAGGAAAAAAATCTGATCTAACATTTTTCACTCGTTCGTTGATGGAAAAGCTTCCCAATTCAGTCTTTGCCAATATCGAATACAGACTGGCCTCGACTACCCGTTTTGCAATTCCAGCCCAAACAGACGACATTCACAGTGTAATGCTTTATCTCGAAAAAGAATTAAGATACAAACCTAATTTTATTTTGTTGGGAAATAGCGCTGGCGGTCATTTATCAATGCTTTACGCTTATAAATTTGACAAAGAAAAGAATGTAAAAGCAGTTATAAATATTGTTGGTCCAGCCGATTTATCTGATAGAGGTTTTAAAAGTTATGTAGATTATTCATTTGTAGAAAATCATTTGATTGAGCCCAAACTAGTGGATAAAAATATTCAGAAAGAAAAATTCACCAGCCCGGTTTACTGGATTAATCAAACCTCAGCTCCTACTCTTTCTTTTTATGGAAACAATGATCAGATTGTTCCTGTTTCCCAAAAGAAAATTTTAGATTCAGCTTTAAATAAAAATAATGTTTTCTACGAATCCTTCGAATTTACAGGAGATCATATGGGGTGGACGAAAGAGCCCAATGATATTTTTTTAATTAATAAAATTTCTGATTTTCTGAAAAATCTAAGCAATAAGAAAGCTCACTGATTTGTCAATGAGCTTTTATTTTTAATACCCTAAGGCTTTCTTAGCTTCTAAACCCGTTATATTCAGTGTTTCTATACATTTATTAAAATTTACTTCACTTCTCAAATCCCAAAACGGAAACAAAACAATGATGGAAACATCTGTGTCCGGATCATAAGTCATTAATGAAAGATAACCTTCCGTCGCACCATTGTGACCATATCCTATTCCCGGAAAATAAGAACAGCCTAAAGCATAATTATTAGTCGTTGCAGCACCTTTGCTGTTTTTCATTTGCTGTATAGTAGAGTAAGCAAGAACATTTTCACCTTTCATCAAAGTTCTGATATAGTCGGTAAGCATTTCCATATTTCCTACTCCATTTCCTTCTGCAATATGTGCACTTGCATTTTTCTTGTCGGTAATTTCTGAATGATCAACATATTTGATAAAACCTCTGATGTATGAAACAGGCAACTGTTGGTCTGTTCCCAACTCAGGAAACTTAATTCCTAACGGAACTTTTGCAGAAGAGCCTACAATTTGATCATACATATAATTTCCATATGTTTTTGAAGCATTCGATTTTTGAGAATATACTCTCGAAATGATCTCACCCAAAATCGAAAATCCTGTATTTGAATAATGGTAAACCGTATTTGGAGCTCCGTAAGTCAAATTATGATCTTTTAGAACTTTTATATACTCTGCTGTTGTAAACTGATGTTCGGGAGCAGTTGCAAGCATATAATCTGTATATGTTTCCCCACCGATATTGTATTGGGAAGTATCATTCGTAACATCATAAATGCCGGCATTGTGTTGTAAAAGTTGACGAATTGTGATTTCGTTTTTATGTGGAAAATTCCAGTCAGCCGTATTGGGAACATACGGTGTTGTAGTTCCCGGAATGTTTGCTGTAATTTTATCATCAAGATTAAGCCATCCGTCCTGCATCATTTTTAAAACAGCCGTTGATGTAAAATTTTTAGTATTACTTGCCAACCGAAAATACGTTTTTTTATTCACGGCAGAACCATTCGAGCCTAATGCAGAACTGAAAAAAGTTCCTTTTGGTGACACAACATAAACGCTTAAGGAAGGTATATCTGTGCTCAACTCTTTCTCAAGATTATCATGAATGTTTGTAATGGTATTATCCAGATTGGTTTGATAATCATTTGCTTCATTGTCATTCTTACAGCTTAGGGATAGCATCAAGAGGAAAGACATTGAAAGGATTTTGAGTTTTTGCATAGCTTAGTTTTATTAATCTTGTAAATTTCGGTAAATTTTATAAATAATTCAATCAACTGCATGTATGATTTTTAAGAGTAAATTAATTATCAAAAATAAACCCTCCAGAAATTCTGAAGGGTTTACATTATTTTGTTA
Organism: Chryseobacterium sp. FH2; assembly: GCF_001045455.1. Taxonomy (GTDB): domain Bacteria; phylum Bacteroidota; class Bacteroidia; order Flavobacteriales; family Weeksellaceae; genus Chryseobacterium. Next base: position 154,298 of record NZ_LFNE01000005.1, read on the forward strand.
AAAAATATTACTCAGCTTTGAAAATTTCCGATCTTTCTGAAATCCCATTTGTATTGAAAGCTTCAATCTGAAAATAATAAGGATCTGTTCTGTCTGCTCCTGTGAAAAAATATTCATTTTTACCATAAACCATAATACTTCCGTATAATTTTTCCGGAGTTTTTCCCCAGTAGATTACATATCCATCTGCATCAGGGTTTTGCTGCCACTTCATCCAAATACTTCTTCTTTCACCATATTTTTTAGCATCCGCTCTCAACGGAACAAAGTTCTGAACTTTCAGAGGAACACTTCCTGTTCCTTTTCCGAATACTCTGAATCCGCTTAAGGCAAATTTTCCTGTTGGCATTTTTAAGTTTTCCATTTTCAGGAATCTTGCTTTGGCTGGTTTTTCAAGCTCAACATAATCATGAGGAACGTCTTTTGTATTTTTACTTTTATCAACAATTACACTCCACTTTTTACCATCATTGGAGCCGTAGATTTTATACTGATGCATTTTACCTAAAGTTTTACCCATAAATTCTACATCCTGATCCGCATAATTGATCTGAATGGCATTGATGGTAGAAATCTCTCCTAAATCCGTTTGAAACCATTCTCCAGCATTGCCTGTTTTAGCACTCCAATACGTCTTAATATCTTCATCCACCGCCAAGTTTGGCTGATAACCTCCTAAAGTAGATGAAACCTGAACCGGTTTATTATAATTTAAAAGCATCCATCCCGCAAAAAGACCTTTAGAAAAATCTTTTCCCTGAGCAAATTGTGGTAATAATGTAGGATAATCACCATAAGCTGTATTGGTATACATCACATCATCTTTGTCAAATCCCGCAGGCCAGATTCCCAACCTTCTTTCAAAATTATTTTTGGTTGAAATAAAAATCGTTGAAACGTGCCACCAGTTTTTATAATTATCTTCGAAAGTAGCACCATGTCCCGCACCTCTTGCAAAGCCTCCCGGTTTATATGAAAAAGGGTTGTGCTGCTGATATTCAAACCCTTCCAAAGGATTGTTACTTACATAAACCCCGTCAGAATACCCACTGAATTCCGTTGCGGGAGCCCCATACTGCATATAATATTTTCCGTTATGCTTTGTCATCCAGGCACCTTCTACAAAAGGCTGTAAGAAAACATTATCATTATATTCTCCAAATCTTTCCCAGCCATGATCTTCAGGTTTTAATCTAAGAATTGGTTTTACAAAACCTTCCGACTGTAGCGTTTTTACTTTTACTTCTGTTCCCAGCAAAGGCCATTCGTTACTTGATCCCCAATATAGATACAATTTATTTTTATCCTCATCATAATGAAAAGCAGGATCCCAAGCGCCCACTTTCAAAGTATCTGTTGCAATCTGCCAATCATCTTTTGTAGGATTTGTACTTTTCCAAATCGGGAAATCCTGTTCCCAAGTTGAGCCGAAAACATACAGCGTATCTTTCATTGCCCAAACTGCAGGTGCATTTAAGTCATGCTGATATTTATTATCTCTTAAAAATTTTCTGGAAACAAATTTCCAATCCAACATATCATCGCTATACCAATATCCTTCCTGATTGGTTGAAAAAAGGAAGAGCTTGTTTTTAAAATTGACAATCACAGGATCTGCCGTAGCACGATGTTTCCCCTGACTTGAAAAATTTTTAAAAGGTGTATACCCATAATCAATATTAATCGGGTTACAGAATGTTTTCTGCTGAGCATTCATAAAATAAAATGACAGCACCATCATCAATAAACTAAGTTTTGTTTTCATAAGCATTTTCATCCCGATTATAATATTTAAAATTTATTTTATTTTTTAGGCAGGAAAATCTCTGCAAGCATACAACGTGCACTACCACCGCCATTTACTTCAATTGTATTTAAATCTGAGTAAATAATTTCACAATATTTTTCAATATCTGAGACCTGTTCGGCAGTGAGAGACTGATAAGCTGTCTGGCTCATCACTAAAAATTTGTACCCTTCTTTATTCTGTACCTGAAGCATATTTCCTGCAAACTGCTGCATTTGTTCTTCAGAAATTTCAATGATTTCTTTACCTGAATTTTTGATTGTTTCAATCATTTTACTTCTCTCCAGTTCATCATCGATACAGTCGAGACAAATCACCACAAATTTATCTGCAACACACATCATCACATTGGTATGGTAAATCGGAAGTCTTTCTTCTCCTACTGTTTGAAAAGAATGAAAAACAATTGGTTCAAAACCATATTTTCCACAAAATTCTCTGAATAAATTTTCATCTAATCTTAAAGAAACCGAACCGTATGCAATTTTATTATCATGGTCAAAAATCATGCTGCCGGTGCCTTCCAAAAAGTGTCCCTGAGTTTCAGAAAAAGACCAGTCATCAATCTCTGCAACATAGAAGCCTTGTTCTTTTATGCTTTCAATAATATCTTCTCTTCTTTCAACCCTTCTGTTTGAAGCAAACATTGGATATAAAACTACTTTTCCGTCTTTGTGGAAACTCACCCAGTTATTTGGAAAAATAGAGTCCGGAGTATGTGGTTCCAATGTATCTTTTATCGTAATCACATTTATACCTTTGCTTCTTAATTTTTCAACAAAAATATTGAATTCCGCCAAAGCTTTAGTCTGAATATCAAGACCTTTTTGTTCTGTCTGAAAATAATTATTTTGTGCCGTTTCTGCATTGTAGCCGAATGCTATAGGCTCTATCATTAAAACTGTATCTGTTGTTTGCATTATTTTATAGTTTGAGGGCATTTAGGTTTAAAAGTCTGGGTGTTTTGGTGAAAATCAATCTTCTTAATTTACAGGAGAAAAAGTACACCAACTTTTTGACTGACTCGTCATATTAACCAATATCCCGATTATTTGATTATACTGATTAGTAAAATTATTAAATTGCTCTTCATTTATATATCTGCATTTCAATGCAAATTGCAACCATGTTTGGGTTTCTCTTGCTAAATCGGTGGGCTTTGCAATAAAAGATTTTTCATATCTTCTTTTTTCCAAACTTCGGTAATATTTGCAGAAACAGATCTTGAAGATTCTGATTTGATCGGTAAGAGAATAAAGCTCTTCTTTTGGAAGTTTTTGATAATTCATAGAATTACTCTTCGACTCTACTACTACTCTCTTACCAAAGGCATTGTAGAGCATCTCAACAATCCTCCCATTTTAGAAATTTCCCGGTAAGGGATTTCTTCAACCGTCATTCCCCACTCGTTTCTCAAGTGATTGTTCATTCTTGTAAATGCTTTGTCTGAAACTACAATTTCTGGAGAAATAGAGAAAATATTCGGGAACATTTCAAACATTTCTTCATCTGTAACGTGAAAACAGTTTTCTTCCCCGAAAATATCAATAATTAAACGGTAATCACTTTCGTCCACAAACCCTTTCTTATAAATAATACATTTATCTTCACCAACAGGATTGAAAGTACAGTCTAAATGTAAGATACCTTCGTACGGAATTCTATCATTTTTCTTTAGTTCCAAATCAATAATTCTCTTTTTGGGAAAATATTCTTTAATAATTTCTATTGCGTATTCATTGGTTCTTGCTGTTTTATAGTTTCTGTAATCTTCACTGAAACAAGTCCCGATGAAAATAAAATCATTCCAAACAATAACGTCTCCGCCTTCAATATGAGCAGTTTCCGGGAGATTTATGATTTTCCGCCAGGCTACTTTTTCGAAAACTTTTTTGTAAGCTTCCTGTTCATCAGCTCTATCTGCAATTACATTTGAAATAATCATCTTATCATCAATCACAAAAGCAACATCTCTCGCAAAAACCTGATTGTAGTCTTTAATGATGCTCGGGCGGAGAACCTCAACATCATATTTCCTTAAAACTGCTTCAAAAGCGTTCATTTCATTGATAATATCCTCTTCTTTAGGATAAATATTGTTTTCAATTGAATAGTATGACTTGGCGTCATAGCTTTCTTCAAGCGTAGGAATTCCTCCCATAGAATTAGGTTGGCCTAAAACAACTGACTTCAGCCTCCCTGTTTCATTTTTAATGTTTAGTTTCATAAAGATTTATGCAATGCTACAAATATAAGTAAAGCACTCTATTTGGGAAACTTTTAGATTGTTTTTAGGTTTAAATTGCAATTTTATTCTGCAAAATATTCGATATCCAGTATTTACTTCAGACGTTCTGCCTACAGACAAATTTAATTACTGCAAAACCTTAATTATAAAGATATTTTTAACCACAATTCATTGTTTATGATTAATTTACATTTAAAATATAATAATTATTTAAAATTAAATTCATACATTAGTGATATAATTTTCGCGAAAAATTAAAATTTAACTATTAACAATCAATCACAAAATCATGAACAAGAACAATCCGGTGCTAAAAAATGCACACAAATTAGCACGAGAAGAACAAAAATCTATCAAAGGAGGCATTGGACCAACCAAACCAAGATACTGCTGTGAATGGGACGATGCAGGAAACTGTACCATTTGGACCTGTGGTAACTGTGTATGCCCTTAACAACAATCTAAAAACCTGTCTTTTTTAAGGCAGGTTTTAGTTTATTCCATTCTATCTTTTAAATTATTTAAAATAATCCTTCGCAAATGCTCTTCATTTTCGTCCCCCCATTGTCCTAAAACAGAGATTACAGGGATCAAAGTTTGTCCCAATCCGGTAAGGCTATATTCTACTTTTGGAGGAACCACAGGATAGATTTTCTTTGTAACTAATTCATGTTTTTCTAATTCATTCAGCTGCATGTTGAGAACTCTGCGTGAAGCGTCAGGAATTTTTCTTTGTAATTCACTTGGTCGTTGTAACCCCTCATTAATAAACCACAGTAAACGGATTTTCCACTTACCATAAAGTACTTCACTGATTAAATCAAGTCCACAATTTAAATTTGGTGGAATTTTCCTTTCATACATCATACAAAATTAATTCAATATCCTCAAAACAGCAATAAGGGATAAATTTATCCCTATCCGATTCGTATTTCCGTACTTGTATAAGTTTATCATACAGCTGAAATTTGCAATAAAGTCTAGAAAATATGAAAGAACAGTTTAATTTTAATAACGAATTATCCGGAAAAACAGCATTAGTAACAGGAGGCACAAAAGGAACCGGAAAAGCCATTGCAGAAAGATTATTAAACGCGGGTGCAACAGTAATTATTACGGCAAGGAGTCAACCCGAATTCATTAACGAAAAACTCTACTTCATTTCTTCTGACCTAAGTAAAGCCGAAGGAACACAAAAAATTGTGGAAGAAGTGATAGCAAAATTCGGAAGAGTTGATATCCTGATTAATACACTTGGAGGCTCAGAAACTAAAGGAGGTGGTTTTTCCGTTTTATCCGATGAAGACTGGGAAACTACCATTCAAACAAATTTATTGGCTCCGGTACGTTTAGACCGAGGTCTTTTGCCACAAATGATTCAGCGGAAAAACGGAGTGATTATTCATATTGCCTCTATCCAGGGAAAATTACCGCTGTATGATTCCACATTACCTTATGCCGCTGCAAAAGCAGGGCTCATAAATTACAGCAAAGGCTTATCAAAAGAAGTATCACCAAAAGGGATCCGTGTTCTTACTGTTTCTCCGGGCTGGATCATGACTACTTCTGCAATCAGGATGATGGAACGGATTGCTGAAAGTTCAGATTCTACAATAGATGAAGCTACCCAAAGTGTTATGGATGCATTAGGAGGAATTCCTATCGGAAGACCTGCACAGCCCGAAGATATTGCCGAATTTGTTGGTTTCCTTGTCTCTCCAAGAGCAAATTATTTAACAGGAACTGAATATGTAATAGATGGCGGAACTATACCAACAATTTAATTAAAAAATATCAAAAATGAATTTACCTAAAATTTTAAAAGATTTATTAGAAGCTCAAAAGTATTTTGACAGTAATTTATATTCCAGCTGTTTTTCAGAAAATGCATTAGTATTTGATGAAGGAAAGATTTATAACGGAAAAGAAGAAATAAAGCATTGGAACGAAATGGCCAATAAAGAATTTAGACCTCAACTCGAAGTTCTTGATGTCTATACAGAGGACAGAACAATTATTTTAAGAATCAATATTTCAGGTTCTTTTGACGGAAGCCCTATTATGATGAAATTTTATTTTCAGATTGAAAAAGATAAAATTTCGGCTTTAATAATAAGTAATTAAATTCCATAGGCTACATTAATCTAACATTATAGGCCTAAAATAAAAAAATCCCAAAGCTTTGCTTTGGGATTTTTTTATTATGATAAGCTTTAATTATCTGTTTGCAATATCGATGTAATCTCTTTGCTGAGCTCCTTGGTAAACCTGTCTTGGTCTTCCGATTGGATCTCCTTTCAATCTCATTTCTTTCCACTGAGCAATCCATCCAGGAAGTCTTCCTAATGCGAACATTACTGTAAACATTTCTGTAGGAATTCCTAATGCTCTGTATATGATTCCAGAATAGAAATCTACGTTTGGATATAATTTTCTTTCGATAAAGTACTCATCTTCCAGCGCAACTTTTTCCAACTGCATTGCAATATCAAGAGCTTTGTCCTGAATACCTAATGCGGCCAATAAATCGTCTGCTGCTTTCTTGATGATTTTTGCTCTCGGATCGAAGTTTTTGTACACTCTGTGTCCGAATCCCATTAGACGGAAGCTATCGTTTTTATCTTTAGCTTTAGCGATATATTTCGATACATCACCTCCATCTTTTTCGATTAATTCAAGCATTTCGATTACCGCTTGGTTTGCACCACCATGAAGTGGCCCCCAAAGTGCAGAAATACCTGCAGAAACAGAAGCAAAAAGACCTGTGTGAGCAGAACCTACCATTCTTACTGTAGAAGTAGAACAGTTTTGCTCATGGTCAGCATGAAGAATTAATAATTTATCTAATGCATCAACTACTACCGGATTGATTTCGAAATCAGCATTTGGTAATCTGAAAGCCATTTTGTAGAAATTTTCTACATAGCTAAGATTGTTGTCTCCGTGGTTCAATGGAAGACCTAATGTTTTTCTGTACGTCCAAGCACAAAGATGAGCAAATTTAGCAATAAGCAATTCTGCGGCTAAATCCATTTCTTCTTTAGAATTCACATTAACAGCTTTCGGATTGAAGGCAGTCAAAGCAGAAGTTAAGGAAGATAAAACTCCCATAGGGTGAGCAGAACGAGGGAAAGCATCGATAATCTTTTTCATCTCCTCTGCTACGAAATTATATTTTTTAATATTACCGTTGAAGGTATTGAACTGATCTGAAGTTGGTAATTCACCGTGTAATAAAAGGTACATTACTTCTGTGAAGTTAGATTTCTCAGCAATCTGTTCGATTGGATAACCTCTATAGAATAACTCTCCTTTATCTCCGTCCAGGTAAGTGATGTCGCTAAGTGTAGCACCGGTGTTTTTATAACCTAAATCTAGAGTGATTAAACCTGTCTGGTCTCTTAATTTTGAAATATCGATTCCTCTGTCTCCGATAGTACTATCCACGATTGGATATTCATATGAATTACCATCGTAATTCAATATTACTTTGTTGTCTGACATTTATTTATTTTTTTTCTAAATATACTACTTTATACAAAATACGGCAAACTAAAATTATCGTTTGCCGTTATTTATAAATTCAATTATCTTTTTACTTTAAATGCTTTCAAGCCTGGAAAAATTGCAGTTTCGCCCAGCGCTTCTTCAATTCTCAACAGTTGATTGTATTTAGCCATTCTGTCTGATCTTGAAGCAGAACCTGTCTTGATTTGTCCGCAATTCATTGCTACTGCCAAATCAGCAATTGTAGAATCTTCAGTTTCTCCTGATCTGTGAGACATTACTGAAGTAAATTTGTTATGCTGTGCCATCTGTACAGCGGCCATTGTTTCAGAAAGAGAACCGATTTGGTTTACTTTTACAAGAATTGAGTTTGCAATTCCTTCTTCTACTCCTCGTGCAAGCCTTTCTACATTCGTTACAAACAAATCGTCACCTACTAGCTGTACTCTGTCTCCGATTTTATCCGTCAACATTTTCCAGCCTTCCCAATCATTTTCCTGCATACCGTCTTCGATAGAAATGATTGGATATTTAGCTGCCAATTCAGCTAAGTAAGAAACCTGCTCACTGCTAGAGAATTGAGCAGCATCCGGAGTCTGGAATTTTCTGTAATCATAAACTCCGTCTTTGTAGAATTCTGAAGCGGCACAGTCAAGCGCCAGCATAATATCGTCACCCGGCTTATAACCCGCTTTTTCAATAGCCTGAAGTAAAGTATCCAAAGCATCCTCGGTTCCAGTGAAAGTAGGCGCAAAACCTCCTTCATCACCTACTGCAGTAGATAAACCTCTAGAATGAAGAATAGATTTTAAGCTATGGAAAATTTCAGTACCTTTTCTCAAAGCGTGAGAGAAAGAATCTGCTTTTACAGGCATTACCATAAATTCCTGGAATGCAATTGGCGCATCAGAGTGAGAACCACCATTGATAACATTCATCATAGGAACAGGAAGCGTGTTTGCATTTACACCTCCTACATATTTATATAAAGGCATTTTCAATTCAGTTGCAGCAGCTTTTGCAGCAGCTAAAGAAACACCAAGAATAGCATTAGCACCCAGATTACCTTTGTTTTTAGTCCCATCCAGATCAATCATGATTTGATCAATAAAGTTTTGATCATAAACAGGAAGGCCAACCAATTCCGGAGCTATAATTTCTCTTACATTTTCCACAGCTTTCAGGACTCCTTTTCCTAAATATTCCGAACCACCATCACGTAATTCTACTGCTTCATGTTCTCCTGTAGATGCTCCCGAAGGTACAGCTGCACGACCCATCGCACCATTTTCTGTAAATACATCTACTTCAATTGTAGGATTACCTCTGGAATCCAAAATTTGTCTCGCTTCTATGTAAGAAATGTAACTCATTGTTCGTTTTTTTATAGTTCAGACAAATTTAATCAATTTTTAACTTCCCAAACCATTCTAAAAGCATTTTGTAGGGTGATTTCAAGTTAAATTTTAGTTAATTTTAATAATAATATGATTTTCCTATTATTTAAACAATTGTTTGTAATTAAAGGACTACTTCAAAAAGAAGTATCGTTTCTTTTTCTTTAGATAAAATTTTGAATCTTCCATTGCATTCCTGCATTCTTTTGTTCATATTTCGAAGGCCATTCCCCTCTCTATGTTCTTCCTTCATCCCAATTCCGTTATCAGAAATTTCAATCGTTAATTTTTTTTCATTTTGTTTAAACGAAATACTTAGTTGATTAGCTTTACTATGTTTATAGACATTATTCAGTGCTTCTTTTAAGCATAAAAACATGTTTCTCCTCAACTCGGTAGAAATTGGAAAATCATGAACTATATTTTCTTCCTCAAATTGAAACTGTATCCCGGTTTTTTTAAGAAAATTTTCTGCATAATTTTTAGAATAATTAATGAAGTTTCCAATTGTATCATTTCCTGAATGCAAACTCCACAACATTTCTCTCATTGAAAGATTCATTTCTTCCGAAGTTTTCAAAAGTTCTTCAATATCTGTTTTAAACTCTTCGTCTAATAATCTTTGTTTTAAAAACTCGGCTTGAAGTTTAAGCGCTGAAATTCCGGCTCCCAAGTCATCATGCATATCGTGAGAAATTCGTTCGCGTTCTCTTTCAATCGATTTTTGCTTTTCGAGTTCTTTTTGAAGAAGCTTATTTTGATATTCTGATTCTTTGAGTTGTTTTTCTTTCAGAAAAAGAAGTTGTCGCCGGTTATACATTAAAACTACAAAAATGATGAAGCAAACAAAGAGCATCATCACACCAATTGCGATAATATAAGCCAGTTTTATATCGTCTTGAAGCTGATTCATTGTAATTTTTTTTCATATTTCATTAGCGAAATATAAAACATGATATACATGAAAATATTAACCACATTCTGAGATGTTCTTAGAAATTGTAAAAACCCTTTATCTGTCGCGTCAAAGAAAAACATCGGCGTAACTCTGAAAATGAAAAAGCAACTCCACATCAATAAAGCTGTTGAAATCCAAAACACGGGATCATCTGTAATTTTATATTCATCAAAAGCAATGATTTTATGATAGAACCAAAGCATTGAATTAATTATATAAAATAATGTAATGGTGATTCCTATTCTTTTATCAAAATCATCACTAAGAAAATTTGTAGACAAAACAATGTATCCTAATGACAAAAGAGCAGACAAAAGGGAAATTTTGTTCAATAGATTCTTAAAAACTTTAGAGTAAAAAAAGTAAAAAAATACAACACAGAAAATAAAATAGAAATTATACTGAAGTCCAACTTTTACATTCGGATCAAATTTATTTCTAATAAATGATATCCATTCATTAACAACCGTAATAAGAAGGTATACAAAAAGATAATTCTGAGCAGAAAAAGAATATTTTCTACCCAGAAAAAATGATTTTATTAAAGGAATTAATAATACGATTTTGTAAATGATTCCTATGAGCATTGTGTTATGGTTTTAGGTCTCCTGCATTATAATCTATGGTCTGTTCATCTTTCAAATTACTCATATATGGTTTTACAGCAAAAGAAACCCTGCCAATATCATCAACTTTCTTAGCATATTCTTTTGAAAGACAAAGCATTCTAAATCTTAGTTTTTCAATTTTAAATGCATGAGAAATCATTCCATTATAGTTTCTAACTGATGGATATTTAAATAGTATCATTTCAGTGGCTTTACTTGATGAACTTTGTTTTTGTATTTGATCTTTCATTCCTCCGGCATCTATAAACCTATTTCTTTTAGCAGAGAAATCTCTCTTAACAAATTCTTCTTTTTCGAGTTCGAAAAGTACATCTTTAGATAAGTCCAAATCTTGGTTATTAGAGAAAGCAAGCCCTAGGCTCAGCATTCCATTGTCATCTAGTAAATAAAATTTACAAAAACTAAATGTTGAATTATTTTCAATAACATTTTTGAACTTTACAAAATCAATTAGGAATTCTTCTTTTAGTCCACTCACAGGAATTTTTACAAATAGTATTCTTCCATCATTCACATCTTGTTCAGGCATTACTTTTTCAAAAGGAGGAAAAGCTTTTTCAAAACCAAATCCTTTTAAACTTTTAAAATCAATAACCTTATTGTTTATAATAGAATCTGTTTTCATCTTCCACATATTCCCATTAATTTGAGCAGATAACTTACTAAAACAGCTGACCAGTAAAAATACCGCAGATATCAAAACAATTACAATAACATTAATTTTTCTCATGGTTTCTTAGTTTTTAAAATGGTTAAATTTATTTATTGCTTCCACCTTATTATTCACTTGAAGTTTTCGGTAGATATTGCCAACATGCTTTTTAACGGTATCAATAGAAATGAATTTTTTATCTGCAATTTCTTTGTAAAGTAAGCCCTCAGAAAGAAGTTCGAGAATTTCTTTTTCGCGTTCGGTGAGCTCATCAAAATCTTTGATTTCGGGTAATTTCCTTTCAAAATGATTTAAAACTCTTCTTGCAATTGAGAAACTCATCGGCGCACCACCGTTGTAAACATCACGAATTGATGTAAGAATCTTATCCATACTTTCGCCTTTGATAAGATATCCCATCGCTCCAGCTTTTAGAGAGTTGAAAATTTTTTCGTCATCATCGAAGCTGGTGCACATGATAAATTGGGTCTTAGGTATTTCTTTTCGTAGCTTCTCGATGACTTCGATACCAAGCATATCTTGAAGCTGAATATCCATCATCACAACATCCGGAGAAAATTCTGGTAAATTTTTCAATGCATCATTTCCATCAAAAAACTGAGCAACCACCTTCATGTCATTTTGATAATCAATAACCTTCTTCAACGCATTGTTGTAGTTTTTTTCATCTTCTACTATGACTATGGAAATGCTCATGCTTACATTTTGTTTGATACAAATTTCAACAGAAAAGAAAATAGAAACAATTACACATTTGTGTAATTTTAGAGTTTGAGTCCGCGGTTATTGGTTTAGTTTTTATTTTACTAAATTTAATCAAAATTCTTTTAACATAGAAAAATAATAGCAATCAATAATATTAATTAAAAATAAATATCATGAAAAAAGGACTTTTAATCGCTGCTTCCGCAGTTACTTTATTATTAAGCTGCAATAAGAATGAGAGTGGGAATAAGAATGTATTAAAATCAGACAGTTTAGAAACTATTCTGGCAGATAACGGAAAAGTGGATTCGACTATAAATTATAATACAGATGTAAACGGAAAAAAAAGCATAAAGACAGACTATGTTTACAAAGCGACTGACGGAAGTCTTGTAAAAGTGGTTTTCAATTACAAAGAAAATACAATGAGCGTAAGAAGTAATAACAAAACTTTCATTCTAAATAAAGTTGAGTCCAAAGGAAATGAAACTACTTACGAGAAAATGGATATGAAAGCAACTGTAAAAGGTGATAGTCTTATTTTAGACCAGGAAAATAATCTTATCCAACTTGTAAAAACAAAAATTTAAAAACATAAAAAAACCGTTCAGATTCTGAACGGTTTTTTTATATATCTGAATGAATATTATTCTTCAGTTTTTTCCTCTGTAGAATCAGCAGCTTCAGCCTTTGGAGCTTCTGCTTTTTCTTCTACCGCAGGAGCTTCAGCAACTACAGCCTCTTTCTTAGTTGTAGCTCTTCTGCTTCTTCTTGTAGTTTTCTTCTCTTCAGCATTAGGATTGTAAAGCTCGTTGAAATCTACCAGCTCGATAAGAGCAGTATCAGCAGCATCACCTGGTCTGAAACCCGTTTTGATGATTCTTGTATAACCACCGTTTCTTTCAGCGATTTTAGGAGCTACTGTTCTGAATAATTCAGTAACAGCCTCTTTATTTTGAAGATATGAAAAAACAATTCTTCTATTGTGTGTAGTATCTTCTTTTGCTTTTGTTAATAGAGGTTCAACATATACTCTTAAAGCTTTAGCTTTAGCTACAGTAGTGTTGATTCTTTTATGCTCAATTAGAGAACAAGCCATATTAGAAAGTAAAGCACTTCTGTGAGAAGCCGTTCTTCCTAAGTGATTGAATTTTTTACCGTGTCTCATTATTAATTATTTATCAGCGTCTAACTTATATTTTGCAACGTCGAAACCGAAGTTAAGACCTTTTGAATGCACTAATTCTTCTAGTTCTGTCAAAGATTTTTTACCAAAATTTCTGAATTTCATCAAATCAGACTTACTGTAAGAAACCAGTTCGCCAAGCGTTTCTACTTCAGCTGCTTTCAGACAGTTCAGGGCTCTTACAGAAAGATCCATATCTGCTAATTTAGACTTAAGAAGCTGTCTTGTGTGAAGGGTTTCTTCATCGTACTGGATAGACGCTTTTACAGCTTCAGTTTCAAGAGTTATTCTCTCATCAGAGAATAACATGAAGTGATAAATTAATATCTTAGAAGCTTCTGTTAAAGCATTTTGAGGACTGATGGAACCATCAGTTTCTATATCTAATACAAGTTTTTCGTAGTCTGTTTTTTGCTCTACACGATAATTTTCAATGCTATACTGTACTTTCTTGATTGGGGTAAAAATAGAATCAATAGCAATTGTACCGATAGGTGCATTGTTTGATTTATTTTGTTCTGAAGGAACATAACCTCTACCTTTTTCAATGTTGAAAGTAATTTCGAAAGTTACATCGCTGTTTAGGTTACAGATCAACAAATCTGGGTTTAAAACCTCAAATCCGTTCATCGATTTACCTAAATCACCAGCGGTAATAACTGTTTGTCCCGAAACTTTAGCAACAACCTGCTCGTTAGATTGGTTTTCTGCTGTAGCTTTTAGTCTTACCTGCTTAAGGTTAAGAATAATTTCGGTAACATCTTCGATTACTCCCGGAATAGTTGAAAATTCGTGCTCTACACCTTCTATTTTGATAGATGAAATAGCATATCCTTCCAGAGAAGAAAGCAACACTCTTCTCAAAGCATTACCGATTGTAAGCCCGAAACCTGGTTCTAAAGGTCTGAATTCAAATTGACCTCTAAATTCATCAGAGTTAAGTAAAATTACTTTATCGGGTTTTATGAATTGTAAAATTGCCATATTATTGGGTTGAGCAAAAATTTGATTAAAAAATTATTTAGAGTAAAGTTCGACAATAAGCTGTTCCTTGATGTCCTCCGGAATTTGGATTCTTTCAGGAGCAGAAACGAAAGTACCTTCTTTCTTCTCATCGTTGAATTGTAACCACTCATAATTTGACTTAGAAGCTAAAGCGTTTGTAACAACTTCTAGAGACTTAGACTTTTCTCTTACAGCGATTACATCACCTGCTTTAAGTAAATAAGATGGAATGTTTACTAGCTCTCCGTTCACAGTGATGTGTCTGTGAGAAACTAATTGTCTAGCCCCAGATCTGGTTTTAGCAAAACCTAATCTGTATACTACGTTATCCAATCTAGATTCGCAAAGCTGTAATAGAACTTCACCTGTTACACCTTTACTTCTGTGTGCTTTATCAAATAAGTTAGCAAACTGTCTTTCTAAAATACCGTAAGTATATTTAGCTTTTTGTTTTTCTGCTAACTGAACTGCGTATTCAGATTTTTTAGCACCTCTTCTCTTATTAGGACCATGTTGTCCTGGCGGTTGGTTTTTTCTTTTCTCGAAGTTTTTATCATCTCCGTAGATTGCAGCACCAAACTTTCTAGCAATCTTAGTTTTAGGTCCAATATATCTTGCCATAATGGGTAAATTCTAAAAATTAAACTCTTCTTCTTTTTGGTGGTCTACATCCATTGTGCGGCATAGGAGTCACATCAATGATTTCGCTAACTTCAATTCCTGAATTGTGGATAGTTCTGATAGCAGATTCTCTACCTGCACCTGGACCTTTCACAAACACCTTCACTCTTCTTAGACCAGCTTCGTGAGCTACATTAGAGCAATTTTCAGCCGCCATTTGAGCAGCAAATGGAGTATTCTTTTTAGAACCTCTGAAACCCATTTTACCGGCAGAAGCCCAAGAGATAACTTCTCCGTTTTTATTTGTTAAAGAAATGATGATGTTATTGAAAGAAGCTTGAATATGCGCTTCTCCAATAGCTTCAACTTTTACTTTTCTTTTTTTAACTACTTTACTTTGTTTTGCCATAATTCCTAACGATTATTTACTTGCCTTTTTCTTGTTAGCAACAGTTTTTCTCTTTCCTTTACGGGTTCTAGAGTTGTTTTTCGTTCTCTGGCCTCTTAAAGGTAGTCCTAGTCTGTGACGTATTCCTCGTTGGCATCCTATGTCCATCAATCTCTTGATGTTCAATTGCACTTCAGATCTTAATTCTCCTTCAACTTTTACGTTTTCTGAGATATACGTTCTGATTGCAGCCAATTCATCGTCATTCCATTCGTTGACTTTCTTGTCTTCGCTGATACCGGCAGCCTTAAGGATTTCAGAAGAAGTACTTCTTCCAACTCCGTAGATGTAAGTTAAACCGATAACGCCTCTTTTGTTTTTTGGTAAATCAATACCTGAAATTCTCGCCATAATTTAATGTTAGCCTTGTCTTTGTTTAAATTTTGGGTTTTTCTTGTTGATTACAAATAGTACACCTTTTCTGCGTACGATTTTGCAATCAGCACTTCTTTTTTTAATTGATGCTCTAACTTTCATTTTGATAGTATTTATTTTTCAACAATAGCCAAATGGAACAGTAATTCCATTTGGCATTTGTTTAATATCTAAATGTAATTCTCCCTTTCGTTAAATCATAGGGAGACATTTCTAGTTTTACCTTATCACCAGGTAAAAGTTTAATATAATGCATTCTCATTTTACCAGAAATATGAGCGATAAGGATATGCCCATTTTCTAGTTCTACACGGAACTGGGCGTTCGAAAGTGCTTCCGTTATAACGCCATCTTGTTCAATATGTTTTTGTTTTGCCATAAATTAATATCCAGTCGTTCTTGATAATTTAGACTGCATTAAGCCATCATAATGATGGTTCAGCAGATAAGTATTAATCTGTTGAACAGTATCTAAAATTACTCCAACCATAATCAATAATGATGTCCCCCCGAAAAATAAGGCGAACGCATCTGTCTGAACAAAGCTTCCATGCACAATTGCCGGAAGGACTGCAAAGATAGATAAAAATATTGCACCTGGCAAGGTAATTTTTGATAAAATATCATCTAAATAATCAGCCGTCTCTTTTCCCGGTCTTACTTTTGGTACCAACCCTCCATTTCTCTTCAAATCATCAGCCATTTGGTTTACCGGAATTGTAATTGCAGTATAGAAAAACGAGAAGATAATAATTAATAGTGCAAACAATACATTGTATTGCCAGCTAAAAACATTCTTGAAACCTGCAAGAAAAGTATTAGACTCATCAACTTTAGTTAATAAACCTGGTACGAACATCAGTGCCTGCGCAAAAATGATTGGCATTACTCCAGCTGCATTAACTTTTAATGGAATCCATTGTCTTGCTCCTTGCATAAGATTTCTGTTTACACCTCCTCTTGCTTGAGCTCTGCTTACATACTGAATTGGGATTTTCCTAACAGCAACGGATAACACCACTGCCAATAGAACAACCAACATCCAGAATATCACTTCAATAAGGATCATGATTGATCCCATTCCTCCTTTTCCGTTCTGCACGGCCATTTCCTGCACGAATGCTTCCGGTAATCTTGAAAGAATCCCTACCATAATAAGGATAGAGATACCGTTTCCGATACCTTTGTCAGTGATTTTCTCACCTAACCACATCGCGAATACTGAACCGGCAACCAAAATAACGATACTTGGCAGCCAGAACATAATAGAATTTGGCTCTACATAGTATGCAGACTGGAACTGAGCATATGGTAAGAATAATTGAGTAATAGAAGTTAAATAAGAAGGTGCCTGTACTAAACAAACTCCGATAGTTAACCATCTTGTAATTTGGTTCAATGTATTTCTACCTGACTCTCCATCTTTCTGAAGCTTCTGAAGATAAGGAATAGCCATTCCCATCAACTGAACAATAATAGAAGCAGAAATATAAGGCATGATACCCAACGCCATTACAGAAGCGTGGCTGAAAGCCCCTCCTGTAAACGACGAAAGCAAGCCAAGGAGACCTGCTCCTTGCTTGTTACCGCCTTGATTTTTATAATGCTCTAAGAGATCCCCTACTTCTGCAAGATTGATTGCAGGTAGAGAAATATAAGATGCGAATCTATACACAAGGATAATACTTAAAGTAAAGAGAATTTTATCTCTAAGTTCTTTTAAGCTCCAAATATTTTTAAGTGTTTGTATAAATTCTTTCATTAGTTACTATTATAAGGTAATTGCTTTTCCACCTGCTTTAGAGATAAGCTCTTCAGCAGATTTAGTGAATTTGTCAGCAGAGATTGAAACCGCAGATTTCAATTCTCCTCTACCCATAATTTTCACTAATTCGTTTTTAGTAATTAAACCGTTTTCAATTAAAACCTCTCTTGTAATATCTCCAGTGATAGATTTATTTTCGATTAAAGTTTGAATTGTATCAAGGTTAATTCCTCTAAACTCTTTTCTGTTTACGTTTTTGAATCCGAATTTAGGTAATCTTCTTTGTAAAGGCATCTGACCTCCTTCAAAACCGATCTTCTGAGAATAACCAGCTCTTGCTTTCTGTCCTTTATGTCCTTTTGTAGCAGTACCTCCTTTTCCACTACCTTGACCTCTACCAATTCTTTTTGAATTGAAAGTAGATCCTGCAGCAGGTTTTATGTTATTTAAATTCATTTTAATTTCTTTTGTTAAAAATTATTTTTGAACTTCAAGTAAATGACTAACTGCAGCTATCATTCCTAAGATAGAAGGAGTAGCTTCGTGTTCTACAACTTGGTGAAGTTTCTTAAATCCTAATGCTTCAAGCGTTCTCTTTTGGGTTTTTGTTCTACCAATAGCGCTTCTTACTTGTTTTACTTTAATTGTTGCCATTGTTTATATATTAACCGTTAAACACTTTACTTAGTGAAACTCCTCTCATTCTAGCAATTTCTTCAGGTCTTCTAATGTCTAATAACGCTTTGAAAGTAGCTTTCACCACGTTGTGAGGGTTAGAAGATCCTTTAGATTTTGAAAGGATATCGTGAATACCAGCAGATTCCAATACCGCTCTTACCGCACCTCCGGCGATAAGCCCTGTACCGTGAGAAGCAGGTCTTAAGAAGATATCTGCACCACCGTATCTAGCAGCAGTTTGGTGAGGAATTGTATGGTTCATTACAGGAACTTTCACAAGGTTTTTCTTAGCGTCCTCAACAGCCTTAGCAATTGCAGAAGCAACCTCTTTAGATTTTCCTAGTCCGTAACCGATAACTCCTTCTTCGTTACCTACCACTACGATAGCGGAGAATCCGAAAGCTCTACCTCCTTTTGTTACTTTTGTTACTCTATTAACAGCAACGAGACGATCTTTTAATTCTAATCCTCCCGGTTTTACTCTTTCTATATTATCTAGTCCTAACATATTTCCGAAATTTAATGATTAGAATTTAAGTCCACCTTCTCTCGCACCATCAGCTAGAGCCTTAACTCTTCCGTGATATACGAATCCGTTTCTATCAAATACGATATTTTCGATTCCTGCAGCGATAGCTTTAGCAGCAATAGCTTTACCTACAGCAGCAGAAACTTCAGATTTAGTACCGTTAGCATCCACACCTTTCTCTCTAGAAGAAGCTGATGCTAAAGTTTTTCCACTTTTATCGTCGATTAACTGAGCGTAAATTTCCTTATTACTTTTATATACAGATAATCTTGGCAATTCAGAAGATCCAGAGATTTTTCCTCTTACTCTTCTTTTTATTCTTATTCTTTTTTCTAATTTACTTAATGCCATAATTCTTATAATTTATTAAGCAGATTTACCAGCTTTACGTCTAACATTTTCACCAACGAATCTTACACCTTTTCCTTTGTACGGCTCAGGCTTTCTGAATGAACGGATTTTCGCCGCTACCATTCCAAGAAGTTGCTTGTCGTAAGACGTTAAAGTAATAATTGGATTTTTACCTTTTTCAGTCAATGTATCTACTTTCACTTCGTTAGGAAGTTCTAATACAATACCGTGAGAGAATCCTAAAGCTAACTCAAGTTTTTGACCTGAGTGAGAAGCTCTGTATCCTACCCCTACTAGTTCTAGTTTCTTTTCGAAACCTTCTGATGCACCAACGATCATGTTGTTGATCAACGCTCTGTATAAACCGTGAAGCGCTTTGTGTTGTTTAGACTCAGACGGTCTGCTTACTGTAAGCTCACCATCTTTTTGTTCTAAAGTAATTCCCGCTGTAAGCTCCTGAGAAAGTTCTCCTTTAGGACCTTTTACAGTTACTACACCATTGTTTTCAGTGATTGTAACTCCTGCAGGAACTGTTATAATTGCTTTACCAATTCTTGACATTTTCCTTTGATTAAAAATTAATAAACATAGCAGATTACTTCACCGCCTACTTTCTCTTCTCTAGCTTTCTTGTCAGTCATTACTCCTTTAGAAGTAGAGATGATAGAAATACCCAAACCGTTTAGTACTCTTGGAAGTTCAGCAGAACCTTTGTACTGTCTCAAACCTGGTCTAGAAGCTCTTTGAATAGACTTAATAGCAGGTTTGCTAGTTTGCTTATCATACTTTAAAGCGATTTTGATCAACCCTTGAACAGCGTTATCCTCAAACTTGTAGTTTAAGATATAACCTTGATCAAATAAGATCTTAGTAATCTCCTTTTTGATTTTCGATGCAGGAATTTCCACCACTTTGTGGCCTGCGCTTTGTGCGTTCCTTACTCTTGTTAGGAAATCTGAAATTGGATCTGTTACCATTTTTCTTTTATAAATTATTGGTTAAAGACAATCAGTATTGAAAAGACTTGAAGAGTAAAATATCAGACTTCAGAAAACCTTGAGTCTGATATTTATTTCTTTAGTATCTAGACAACTTAACTGTCCCGATTTTAATTAGTAATTATTACCAACTAGCTTTTTTAACACCTGGGATAAGACCGTTGTTTGCCATTTCTCTGAAAGTTACTCTGGAAATACCAAACGTTCTCATATATCCTCTTGGTCTACCTGTTAGTTTACATCTGTTGTGCAATCTTACAGGAGAAGCATTCTTAGGAAGTTTTTGTAAAGCTTCGTAATCACCTGCTTCTTTAAGAGCTTTTCTTTTGTCAGCGTATTTAGCAACTAGTGCTTCTCTTTTGCGCTCACGCGCTTTCATTGATTCTTTAGCCATTTCTTAGTTCTTTTTAAATGGTAAACCGAAGTGAGTTAATAATGCTTTAGCTTCTTTATCCGTTTTCGCAGTTGTAACGAAAGTGATGTCCATCCCCTGGATTTTTTTCACTTTGTCAATTGCGATTTCAGGGAAGATAATTTGCTCAGTAATACCTAAGTTATAATTACCTCTACCGTCGAAACCATCAGCTTTAATACCAGAAAAATCTCTAATACGTGGTAAAGCAGAAGCAGTAAGTCTATCTAAAAACTCATACATTTTGTCTGCTCTTAGTGTAACTTTAGCACCTACAGGCATACCTTTTCTCAATTTGAAAGCAGCTTCGTCTTTCTTAGAGATAGTACCTACAGCCTTCTGACCAGTGATGTTCGTTAATTCTTCAACAGCATAATCAATGATTTTTTTGTCTGCAGTGGCATCACCTAACCCTTGAGAAAGGATGATTTTTTCCAATTTAGGTACCTGCATTACTGACTTGTACCCGAATTCTTCCATCATTGCAGGAACAATCGTTTCTTTATATGCTTTTTTGGGTCTTGCTATATATTCCATGTGTTATTTAAAATTATAAAGTTTCACCCGTTTTTTTGTTGATTCTTACTTTCTTATCTCCTTCAGTTTTGTAACCGATTTTGATAGCTTTTCCGTCTTTACCAACTAAAGCTACGTTTGAGATATGGATAGAAGCTTCCTTTTCTGTGATTCCTCCTTGAGGATTTGAAGCTGAAGGCTTAACGTGTTTTTTAACGATATTAAGTCCTGCAACGATCACTCTTGGGTCTTTACCTTCTTTTTTGATCACTTCAATAACTTCACCAGTCTTACCTTTGATATCTTTCTTACCGGTAGTAATGATTACGTTATCTCCTCTTTTTATTTTTAACTTTGACATTTTCTTTTAAAAATTTTAAAAATTAAAGTACTTCAGGAGCCAATGAAATGATTTTCATATATTCTTTGTCTCTCAACTCACGAGCAACGGGTCCGAAAACACGTGTTCCTCTCATTTCTCCACCAGCGTTTAATAATACACAAGCATTGTCTTCGAATTTGATGTATGAACCATCTTTTCTTCTCACTGCTTTTTTAGTTCTTACTACTACCGCTTTAGATACTTGACCTTTCTTAGCGTTTCCTGATGGTGTAGAATCTTTAATAGTAACTACGATTTTATCACCAACTGAAGCATATCTTCTTCTGGTACCTCCCAGAACTCTGATAACCAATACTTCTTTAGCACCTGTGTTATCAGCAACTTTTAATCTTGATTCTGTTTGTAACATTACTTAGCTTTTTCAATGATTCTTACTAATCTCCATCTCTTGCTCTTGCTCAAAGGTCTAGTTTCTTGGATAAGAACTGTATCTCCTTCTGTGCATTCGTTGTTCTCGTCGTGTGCAGTATATTTTTTCGTTTTCAATACGAATTTACCGTACATCGGGTGTTTTACTCTTGTAGTCTCACTTACAACAATGGTCTTTTCCATTTTATTGCTGGAAACTATTCCGATTCTTTCTTTTCTTAAGTTTCTTTCCATAATGTATGAAAATCTTATTGTTGTTTGTTAGTTAACTCAGTATTTAATCTTGCGATTGCTTTTCTCAAATCTTTGATTTGAATCGGGTTTTCAATTGGGCTGATTTTGTGAGCCAATTTCAATTTTTGGTATTGAGCTTTAGCTTCAGTCAATTGAGTTTGAATATCTCCCGCGCTTAAATTTTTAATATCAGCTGTTTTCATTGTATTCAAAGATTATAGAGGTTTAACAAAATCGTTAGCAACTACAAATTTAGTAACTACAGGTAGTTTCTGTGCAGCAAGTCTAAGGGCTTCTTTCGCTACTTCGTAAGGAACGCCTCCTACTTCGAACATAATTTTACCAGGTTTTACTACAGCTACCCAATATTCTACGGCACCTTTACCTTTACCCATACGTACTTCCGCTGGTTTTTTAGTAATAGGTTTATCCGGGAAGATTTTGATCCATAATTGACCTTCTCTCTTCATATATCTTGTAGCAGCGATACGTGCAGCTTCGATTTGTCTTGCAGTAATCCAAGCACCTTCTGTAGCCTTGATTCCGAAAGTTCCATAAGCAAGTTGATTACCTCTCTGAGCAATCCCCTTCATTTTCATCTTATGAACTCTACGGAACTTGGTTCTTTTTGGTTGTAACATAATTTCTAAATTTTAGATTTTAGATTTTAGATTTTAGATTTTTTTTATTTTAAAAAAGTAACGGTAATTTAAAATTCAAAATTTCTATCTAAAATTTTTAATTATTATTGTTATTATTATTGTTATTCTTTCTAGGTCTTCTGTTGTCTCTGTCTCCACCTCTGTTTCTGTCTCCAGAAGGACCTCCTTTTTTCTGTTGTCCCACTAGAGGAGAAAGTTCTCTTTTACCGTAAACTTCACCTTTCATGATCCAAACTTTTACACCTAGCTTTCCGTACTGAGTTAGTGCTTCACCAATGTGATAATCGATATCAGCTCTGAAAGTAGACAAAGGAATTCTTCCGTCTTTGAAAGATTCTGATCTTGCCATTTCAGCTCCGTTCAATCTACCAGAGATTTGAACTTTGATACCTTCAGCACCCATTCTCATTGTACCAGCCATAGCCATCTTAACAGCTCTTCTGTAAGAGATTCTGTTTTCGATTTGCTTAGCGATGCTATCAGCAACTAATACCGCATCAAGCTCAGGTCTTTTGATTTCGAAAATATTGATTTGAATATCCTTTTTAGTAAGCTTCTTCAATTCTTCTTTTAACTTGTCAACTTCCTGACCTCCTTTACCGATGATAAGTCCCGGTCTAGCAGTAGTAATAGTAACTGTTACTAATTTTAGTGTTCTTTCAATATAAATTCTTGAAATACCACCTTTAGATAATCTAGCCTCAAGGTATCTTCTGATTTTGTAGTCTTCCGCGATTCTGTCTCCATAATCGTTTCCGCCAAACCAGTTAGAATCCCATCCTCTGATGATACCTAATCTGTTACCAATTGGATTTGTCTTCTGTCCCATACCTTGATTTAGTTTTCTTTATTACCTAAGATTAATGTAACGTGGTTAGATCTTTTTCTGATTCTATACCCTCTACCTTGCGGAGCCGGTCTTAGTCTCTTCAATTGTCTTGCGCTATCCACGAAGATTTCTTTAACGATAAGGTTTGCTTCTTCAATATCCGCACCCTCGTTTTTAGTCTGCCAGTTTGCCATAGCAGAAAGAAGTAATTTTTCTAACTTGTTAGATGCTTCTTTTTTAGAATATTTTAGGATATAAAGAGCTTTATCTACCTGCTCTCCTCTAATGATATCAGCAACTAATCTCATTTTTCTTGGAGATGATGGGCAGTCATTTAATGAAGCTTTTACTACGTCTTTGTTAGCTTCTTTTCTTGCGATTGAACTATCTTGTTTTCTTGATCCCATGATTATCTGCTTCCTTTGTTTTTGTTACCACCATGACCTCTGAAAGATCTTGTTGGAGAAAATTCGCCTAACTTGTGACCTACCATGTTTTCTGTAACGTAAACCGGGATAAAAGATTTCCCGTTGTGTACAGCAATAGTTTGTCCTACGAAGTCCGGAGAGATCATCGATGCTCTAGACCAAGTTTTGATAACAGTCTTTTTACCAGACTCTATATTTGCCTGAACCTTCTTATCTAAAGTATGATGAATGAATGGTCCTTTTTTAAGTGATCTTGCCATAATTATTTTCTTTTAGATACGATGTAACGGTTAGACACTTTGTTTTTCTTTCTAGTTTTGTAACCTTTAGAAGGCATACCATTTCTAGATCTTGGGTGACCTCCTGAAGAACGTCCTTCACCACCACCCATTGGGTGATCTACTGGGTTCATTACTACCGCTCTTGTTCTTGGTCTTCTACCTAACCATCTGCTTCTACCAGCCTTACCTGATACAGTTAATTGGTGATCTGAGTTAGAAACTGAACCAATCATTGCATAACATTCAGTAAGGATCATTCTAGATTCTCCTGAAGGCAATTTGATGATTGCATATTTTCCGTCTCTTGAAGTCAACTGCGCTGAAGAACCAGCACTTCTCGCTAAAATAGCACCTTGACCAGGCTTCATTTCTACACAAGAAATTACAGTACCCAATGGAATATTTTTCAATTTCATTGCGTTACCTACGTTAGGTTCTACGCTTTCACCTGAAACCACTTTCTGATCTACTTTGATACCGTTTGGAGCGATGATATATCTCTTCTCTCCGTCAGCATATTCTAATAAAGCGATAAATGCAGTTCTGTTTGGATCGTATTCTACAGATTTTACAGTTGCTTCAATATTTGCTTTGTTTCTTTTGAAGTCAATAATTCTGTATTTCTTTTTGTGTCCACCTCCGGTGTAACGCATGGTCATTTTACCTGTTTGGTTACGTCCACCTGACTTTTTAATACCAACTGTTAGAGATTTCTCTGGTTTGTTGGTAGTAATTTCCTCAAAATTGTTTACAATTCTGAATCTCTGTCCCGGGGTGATAGGTTTTAATTTTCTAACAGACATTACTATTATTTATAATTAATAATTAATTTACAGCAAAAATATCGATAACATCACCTTCAACAAGTTTAATTACCGCTTTTTTCAATTTGTTTGTCTTTCCTACTTGAAGACCTTTTTTAGTGTATTTCGAAGAAACCTTCGGAGCATAAATCATTGTATTAACGTCTGCTACTTTTACACCATAAGCTGCTTCTACAGCCTTTTTAATCTGGATTTTATTCGCCTTAGGGTTTACTAAGAAAGAATAAGAACCTCTTAAATCCGTAAGGTAATTAGCCTTTTCTGAGATAACTGGTTTAATAATAACTGACATGATTTATTTCTTTAAATTTTCCTGGAATTTTTCAACTGCACCTTCGAAGAATACAATTTCACCTGCGTTTACTAAGTCGTAAGAACTCACTTCATTGAAGTTCATCACTTTAGTTTTAGGTAAGTTTCTTGAAGATAAATATACATTCTTGTTAGCTTCAGGAAGTACAAATAAAGATTTTTTATCATTCAATGCCAAAGCATTCAATACTGTGATAAAATCTTTAGTTTTAGGAGCACTTAAGCTCATATCTTCCAAAACTCTGATGCTGTTGTCTCTCATTTTCTGAGATAAAACAGATTTCTTAGCTAATCTCTTAAGAGCTTTGTTCAATTTGAATCTGTAGTCTCTTGGTTTTGGTCCGAATACTCTACCTCCACCTCTGAAAGTTGGAGATTTGATATCACCATATCTAGCAGAACCAGATCCTTTTTGCTTCTTAAGTTTTTTAGTAGAAGCAGTAATTTCGCTTCTTTCTTTTGATTTATGAGTTCCTTGTCTCTGTGCTGCAAGGTACTGCTTAACTTCTAAGTAAACCGCGTGCTGATTTGGCTCAATTCCGAATACTGTTTCGTCTAGAGTTACTTTTCTTCCGGTCTCTTTTCCTGATGTATTTAATACTACTAGTTCCATTTTCTGATAATTACATAAGAATTTTTAGCTCCCGGAACAGCACCTTTTACTACTAAAAGATTTTGTTCTTGATCCACTTTTAATACCTGAAGGTTTTGAACAGTTACCTGTTTACCTCCCATTCTTCCAGCCATTCTCATCCCTTTGAATACTCTTGAAGGGTCTGAACCAGCACCGATAGAACCTGGAGCTCTAAGTCTGTTGTGCTGACCATGAGTTGCCTGCATTACACCTCCAAATCCGTGTCTTTTTACAACACCTTGGAAACCTTTACCTTTAGAAGTACCTGTTACGTCAACATATTCACCTTCCGAAAATAAATCAACTTTTACTTCCTCTCCTACTTTCACTTCATCAACAAACTCTCTGTAGAATTCTACTAATTTAGCTTTAGGAGCAGAACCAGCCTTTTTAAAATGACCAGCTAACGCTTTACCAACGTTCTTCTCACTCTTGTCATCGAAACCTAATTGAACTGACTTGTAACCGTCTTTTTCAATGGTTCTGACCTGTAAAACCGAGCATGGACCAGCCTGAATAACTGTACAAGGAATATTTTTCCCTTCTTCGTTAAACAAAGATGTCATACCGATTTTTTTACCAATAATACCTGACATTGTTTATGTTATAATAAAATTTATCTTCTGTTTATCACCATTCTTCGGAGGTCTGAAGTAATTTCTACTTTTGATATAGGCATACTACGCCCCTAAAATGAGTGTGCAAATGTAAGAATAATTTTATTAATGACAAATATTTACAACAAAATATTTTGATTTTTAATCATTTAGATAATTTTAAGAAAATTGCAGAAAAAATTCCGGGGAAAATATTTTTGAATGATAAGAAATTTAAAAATAAATTGATTTTATTTAGTAACCACACTAATTCCTATTTCTTCAAGTTTGATTTTATCCTCTTCTAAAATGCCATTATCGGTAATCAGGTAATCTATTTTTTCCAGAGAAGCGATTTTACCGAAGCCTTTTACGTTTAATTTGGAAGAATCTGCAAGGATGACAACTTTATCAGAACATTCTATCATCAACTGATTCAAATGAGCTTCTGCTGCGTTTGATGTACTGATTCCGAACTCAAGATCAATCCCGTCAACACCGAGAAATAATTTATTACAGGAAAACTGCTTTAGAATCGTTTCGGAAATAGAACCTACAATTGAGGTTGAGCTTTTTCTCACCTCGCCTCCTAATTGGATAATATTAATATTAGGATTATTACAAAGTTCGATGGCAACACGTAAAGAAGACGTCAAAACTGTAAGCGGACCAAAGTTCGCCAGCATTCTCGCAAGATAATGCATTGTAGTACCGGAAGCCAGAATAATACAGTCATTTTCCTGAATCAAAGATAGAGCTGCTTTCGCAATATTTTGTTTTGCTTCTACATTAATGCTTTCTTTTTCATCAACATTTTTTTCATACGCATATCTTACATGTTTACTTGCACCTCCGTGATTTCGAAAAAGCAGTCCTAAACTTTCAAGATAGTTTAAATCCTTTCGAATCGTAACCGACGAAACATTAAACTTTTCACATAAATCCTGCACAAGCACATAATCTTTTTCATTCAGTTCCTTCAATATATCATTATGTCTTGCGAGTAATTTTTCCATTCCGTTTCGTTTCATCAAAAATACCAATTTTATTTCAATTCGAAAAATTTCATTTATTTTCTTTTTAGTTTCGTTTTAAATTTATACATTTGAAAACGAAACATAACGAAATATTATGAAACGAAACGAAGAACTCAGCAAATTAACCTCCGTAACAGAATGGGACTTTTTAGTCATCGGCGGGGGAGCAAGCGGTTTAGGTTCGGCATTGGATGCAGTAAGCAGAGGATTTAAAACGTTACTGTTGGAATCACATGATTTTGCGAAAGCAACCTCCAGCAGAAGTACAAAACTGGTTCATGGTGGCGTACGATATTTAGCCCAGGGAGATATTGGTTTAGTAAAAGAAGCATTAAAAGAAAGAGGCTTATTGGCAAAAAATGCCGCTCATGTTGTGAAAAATCAATCTTTTATTATTCCCAATTATACATGGTGGGGCGGAATTTATTATAAAATAGGACTTTCGGTTTATGATTTTCTTGCCGGGAAATTAAGTTTAGGTAAAACAAAATACATCAGTAAATCAAAAACAATTGAAAAACTTCCTACCATTGAACAAAAAAACCTGGCAAGCGGAGTTATTTATCAGGACGGACAGTTTGATGATGCACGACTGGCTATTAATTTAACTCAAACCATTATTGAAAAAGGAGGAAGCGCAGTTAATTATGTAAAAGTAATCAACCTCCTTAAGGATGATTCCCATAAAATAATAGGCGTCATTGCAGAAGACCAGTTTACAAAACAACAATATGAAATTCACTCTAAAGTTGTCATTAATGCAACCGGAGTTTTCACGAACGACATATTAAATATGAATAATCCAAAGCATGGAAAATTTGTAGTCCCAAGCCAGGGAATCCATTTGGTTTTGGATAAAGCTTTCTTAAAAAGTGATGACGCCATCATGATTCCAAAAACTTCAGACGGAAGAGTCTTGTTTGTCGTTCCCTGGCATGACAGAGCTTTGGTAGGGACAACTGATACTCTATTGGAAAGTGAAAGCTTCGAACCGAGAGCTTTAGAAGAAGAAATTAAATTTGTTTTAAATACAGCAGGACAATATTTAGCTAAAAAACCAACCCGTGAAGATGTAAAATCCGTTTTTGCAGGACTTCGGCCCCTTGCCGCTCCAAAAGACGGAAGCAAAAGCACAAAAGAAGTTTCGAGAAGCCATAAAGTAATAACATCCGACACCGGATTAATTTCAATCATCGGAGGAAAATGGACAACCTACCGAAAAATGGCGGAAGATACCATTGACGAAGCAATGAAAGCGCATAACTTAGGGACTACCACTTCTAAAACCGAACATCTCTCGATTCATGGAAATGTGAAACCTGAAACAGTTGACAGAAGTAATCATCTATATGTTTACGGAGCAGACATTCGGGAAATCAAAAAATTACAGCAAAACACCCCTGAATTTTCAGAAAAAATACATCCTGATCATCCATTCACCGTTGCAGAAGCAATCTGGGCAATTCGAAACGAAATGGCACAGACCATTGAAGACATCTTAGCACGAAGAGTCCGCCTTTTGTTTTTAGATGCAAGGGCAGCGATTGACAGCGCCCATAAAATCGCAGCAATTATTGCAAAAGAAAACGGGCATTCCACAGAATGGGCAAAAGAACAGGAAAGTGAGTTTATCGAATTGGCAAAAGGATATTTACTGACTCCTTATTCTCCAAAACACATCTAACTTTAATTTAACTCCAACAATGAGTGACCAGTTAATTCTCGCTCTAGACCAAGGTACAACATCGTCAAGAGCCATCTTATTCAATCACAGCGGAGAAATCGAATTTATCTCCCAAAAAAATTTTGAACAGATATATCCAACTCCCGGATGGGTAGAACATGACCCAAATGAAATTTGGTCTTCACAGATTTCCGTTGCAGCAGAAATTATCGCAAAAGCAGGGATTTCAGGGAGAGAAGTTGCTGCCATCGGAATTACCAACCAACGTGAGACTACCATAGTTTGGGACAGGGAAACCGGTGAACCTGTTTACAACGCTATCGTGTGGCAAGACCGAAGGACATCTAAATATTGTGATGAATTAAAAGAACAAGGCTATGCAGAAATTATTAAAGAAAAAACAGGCCTTGTTTTAGATGCTTATTTTTCAGCAACAAAATTAAAATGGATTCTTGACAATATAGAAGGAGCAAGAGAAAAAGCAGAAACCGGAAAATTGTGTTTTGGGACAGTTGACACCTGGCTTATCTGGAAACTGACACGGGGGAAAATGTTTATTACCGATGTTTCGAATGCCAGCAGAACTATGCTTCTCAACATCCATACTTTAGAATGGGACAATGAATTATTAAAATTATTTAATATTCCAAGAACTATTCTTCCTGAAGTAAAACAAAGCAGTGAAGTGTATGGAGAAACTGCCACTACTCTATTTTCAACAAAAATTCCAATTGCAGGAATTGCAGGAGATCAGCAGGCAGCATTATTCGGACAAATGTGCACGATTCCCGGAATGGTAAAAAATACTTACGGAACAGGCTGCTTCCTTTTAATGAATACAGGAAAAGAAGCTGTTTTATCAAAAAATAATTTATTAACAACTGTTGCATGGAAAATAAATGGAGAGGTAAATTATGCTTTGGAAGGAAGTGTATTTGTTGGCGGAGCAGCCATTCAATGGTTAAGAGATGGTTTAAAATTAATTCAGTCAGCTGAAGAGGTAAATACTTTAGCACAATCTGTAGAAGATAACGGTGGAGTATATTTCGTTCCTGCTCTTACAGGTTTAGGAGCACCTTATTGGGATCAATATGCTCGCGGAACAATCGTAGGCGTTACCCGCGGAACAACAAATGGCCATATCGCAAGAGCAACATTAGAAGGCATTGCTTTTCAGGTTTACGATATTGTAAAATCTATGGAAGCTGATTCCGGTACGGAGAGCTTAGAATTAAGAGTTGACGGTGGGGCTTCAGCAAGTGACATTCTCATGCAAATTCAGTCAGATATTTTCGGATTTAAAATTACAAGGCCAAAAACATTGGAAACAACTGCTTTAGGAGCAGCATATCTCGCCGGGCTTGCAGTTGGATACTGGAAAAATATTGATGAAATTCAATCTCAGTGGATTGTGGATAAAAATTTCCAGCCCCAATTGGAAAAAGAGAAAGTGGATAAAATGGTCAACACCTGGAACAAAGCCGTTCAGCGTTCTCAAAACTGGATTGAAGATTAAGTATTATCTAAAAACAAATTAAAACTATGACTCCATTTATTGCAGAAATAATAGGCACGATGCTGATGATACTTTTAGGAAACGGCGTGGTGGCAAACGTTGTTTTAAAGGGCACAAAGGGAAACAATTCCGGATGGATTGTAATTACCACCGCTTGGGCTTTAGCAGTTTTCGTCGCTGTTACAGTTGCGGGACCTGTGAGCGGGGCACATCTGAATCCTGCGGTAACTTTAGGGTTGGCCATTGCTGGAAAATTTTCCTGGGATTTAGTTCCAACGTATATTGCCGGAGAAATGATTGGAGCAATGTCGGGCGCATTTCTGGTCTGGCTTTTCAATAAAGATCATTTTGCAATTACTGAAGATGAAGGTGCAAAATTAGCGTGTTTCAGTACAGGACCGGCTATTAGAAACCCTTTTTCAAATCTTATCAGTGAAATTATCGGAACTTTTGTTCTCGTATTTGTAATTTTCTATTTTGCAGATCCGAGTCTTACTTTACATAATGATCCTAATGCAAAAATCGGCTTGGGAACGGTAGGAGCTTTGCCTGTCACCTTATTGGTTTGGGCAATCGGGCTGTCTTTAGGCGGAACTACAGGCTATGCAATCAATCCTGCTCGTGACTTAGGACCAAGAATCATGCACGCTATTCTTCCTGTAAAGGGGAGCAGCGATTGGGGATACGCTTGGATTCCGGTTATAGGGCCAGTTTTAGGAGCAACCATTGCAGCTTTATTGTATGGATTACTAAGTTAATTACAGACAGTTTAAATAATGAAAAAATTACTAATTTTTTGCCTGGTTCTACTAGGCATAGGGAATCTTTTTGCCCAAGAAAATATAGAAAATCAAGAAAACGGCAGATTAGATTTTACGGTAACCCTTCAGAATAATCACCTTTGGAGAGGATTAATTATCACTGATAAGCCCGTTGTCATGGGAAATCTCTCTTACGCTTTAGACAAAAATAAAAAATGGAAGACCGGGATTTGGGGAGCATCTGCTTTGACCGATGATAAAGACGGCACACATTATAAAGAGATCAATTATTATGTTCAATATTCCAACGGCAGATTCTACATCGGGTTGTGGGACTTGTTTAATTCAAGAAGCATCAACACAGAAATTGCTTCTGATGATATTTTCAATTATTCAAACAGAAGAACAGCTCATATTATTGATTTAAGAACTATACTTTCGGAACAATTTTTCCATTAAATATCGAAGCGGATATCATGCTTTACGGTGGAGCCAATGCAGGTGAAATTGTTTTAGAACAGGATGGAACTTATAAAAAGAATAAATATTCAACATATATTCAGGTCAGTTATCCTGTTATTAAAGATAAAAAAGTAAATCTTGATGCCTTTATAGGAGCAGGATTTGCATTAAATAATAAAAATTTCCTGTACGGAAACGGAAAAAACAGTTTTGATCTCGTAAATGTAGGTTTAAAGACGAGCAAGTCATTAAAAATTACAGAACATTACAGCCTTCCGGTTTTTATGATGGCGATGTGGAATCCTTCGAATAAATATTCAAGAATACAAATTGCTGCAACTGTATTTTAAATAAAAATGGTAAGAAATTTAGAAACCATTCCAGTTTTGGGATGTTTTTTTTGTTTTGCTTAATTAAAATAGTCTTCAACAAACTAATCACCGTATTTTTACGGTGTAATTTTTGCTTGGATATCCTTAATTTTGATAAAATTTTAAATATGAAAAAAGCTTTCAGTTTACTTATTATATGTATCAGCATATTATCTTTTGCTCAGGTCAAAGTACCTTTTGTAGGTAAAAGAAGTTTTAATACTATCGAAGGATACAGCGGGACAGGGACTCCTGCTTATTATGTTGATGTGAAGAAAAACGGCGATGTACATTTTGGATATGTACAGGTAAATCAGGCAAACGGAACTGAGACCACCGAAGAGATCAATGTCGGGAAATACAACACAGGCGTGATGAAAGTTCAGTTTAAAAAATTTAACGAAAACTTTCTTATAAAATTTAACAAAGAAAAAATCTACCTGACAGACGAAGCCGGAAACATTATAAAATCTGAAGACTGCTGTTCCGTAACTGAAGCCGAAGAGTCAAGCTGTATTTGTGAAAGCGCATTTTATCAATAATGAAAATATTTAAACTTTTATTGATATTCTTCATTATCGTGTCTTGCAGTAAAAAAGAAAATCATCTCTACACATTTTATTACTGGAAAACCAAAGTGGCTTTAAACAAAACAGAAAAAGACGTTTTGGATAAAGCTACTGCTCCATATTTATATACCAGATTTTTTGATGTTGATAAAGTTAAGGGAAAATTTCAGCCTGTCGGAGTGATTACGAAAGACAAAACTTTTGAAACCGAAAAGCAAATTGTTCCGACAGTTTTTATTACCAACCGAGCTTTTCTTTATATTACAAAAGAAGAAATCACTTTTCTTGCCGAAAGCATTCAGGATTTAATCCAAAAAAAAACAAAAGAATATCATTTTAAAACGAATAATGAAATTCAGATAGATTGTGACTGGACAGCAGGAACACGCGATGATTATTTTAAATTTTTAAAAGAGTTAAAAAGAATTTCAGGAAAAGAAATCACGTGCACACTTCGTCTTCATCAGGTAAAAGATAAAAATCAGACAGGAATTCCACCTGTTAGTAAAGTATATTTAATGTGCTACTCCACTTCTTCACCTTTGGAAAACTCTGATAAAAATTCAATTCTTGATAATAATATTCTGAAAAGCTACCTCTCTACAATTGAAGATTACCCTATCAGAAAAATTGACGTCGCCCTTCCGATTTATTCTTGGGGAATTGTGACAAATCATTTGGGAAAGCACAGACTGATTAATGCTTTATCTCAAAAAGATTTAGATAACCCTGTTTTTAAGAAGATATCTGAAAACGAAATCGAAATCCAGAAAGACGGATTCTATTTTGGAAATTATCTCAATAAAGGCTTTAAGATAAAAATTGAAGAAATTTCTGACGAACAGCTTAAAGAGGTTATCAATTTCCTGAATAAAAAAATACCGCCTTTTACTATTATTTATTATCAATTAGACAGTAAATTTGTAAATAATCAGAATTTTAATTTTTAAGATTCCGACATTTAACTTTCAAAAAACACCACCATTTATATGAAAAAGTATATCCTTCCATTTGCCGTGCTTTCACTTTTCTATACAAAATCTGAAGCATGTGCATGGTCTGACCCTGATTATGATTATTTCAATCTTTTCACACAGACTATCATTAAAGACAAATCTTACTTGCCTTTTTTACACAGCTATTCTACAAGGTTCTATACGGAATACAATCCTACTCTGACTGCTCAGATTCCTGATGAAAATATTGAGTCATGGAGAAGGTATTTCAACAATCAGCTCAGCTATACCGAAACTTCTTTTTTGGTGAATAAAATGAGCATGACTGATTTGAATGAACTAAAAAAAGGAAATCCGAATAATCAATTATTAAAAAAACTGGGATTTGGATTTTATCAAAAATATGCAGAAGGAATTGATTATTTGATCGAAGCCAAATATCTGGAGCCTTACATGAAAATCAATTATGTAGAAAGTGCTGATTCATTTTATTATCGTGAAAATCAAAATGATAAAAATGCGACCAATTTAGATTATAACAAAACCATTACAGCATTAACATCATTATACAATGCAGCCAAAAATCAGGAAATAAAACAGCGATATGGTTTCCAGCTTATCCGTTTTAATCATTACACAAGAAACTATGATGCAGCGGCTCAGGCTTTCAACACATATGTTGCTCCGATAAAACTGAAAGGTGCTCCCTACATTATGTCACTTGATCAACTTGCCGGTGCACAGAGAGGGTTGGGAATGAACAATGATGCCAATTGGAATTTCTTCCAGGTTTTCAAAGACAGTAAAAGCCGTAAAGAATCTGCATTTGTTTCGATGAAACTTTCGGATACCGCTTCTTTTAATAACATCCTAAAAAGAGCAAACACCGATGACGAAAAAAATATGGCCTATTTCCTTTTGGGTTATGAAGATTTTACCAATCCTATTCCTTTGATGGAAAAAATGTATGACATCAACCCTGATTCGGAAATTCTGAAAGTAATGGCTGCAAGAAGTATTAATGAAATTGAGAGAAGTTATCTTCCAACTTATTATTATGCTTCTGATGATAATAATTCAGATGTTCAAACAACAGCTCTAAATAAATCTTCTGACAAAACCACAACTGAAACTACCCAACCAAAAAAAGAAGAGCTTTCTTTCTGGCAAAAAATTGTAAGATTTTTTAAAAACCTTTTTGGAGGTTCAAAATCTGAAAACGTAAATAAGGCAGACCAAAGTGATGATGAATTACTTGATAATCCAAACAGGATTCCTGTTTTCTCTAAAAACAATGCTTATTATTGGTCTGAAGATGATAAGCAAATAGACTTTTTAGCTGATTTAGAGAAATTTACAGCTAAAACAAAAGAAAAATCAAAAGATGAATATTGGCAGATTGCAGATGCTTATTTGAAATTCCTGAAAAAAGAGTATAAAGCAAGCACTGAAATCTTAGTAAATATAAAAACCACCAACCCTGAATATCTTGAGGAAATCAAAAGAATGAAAGTTCTTAACGATATTGTTTCTCAACCAAAAATCACGGCAGAATACGAAGATCATTTAATGAAAGACTATTCTGAGTATTTCATCAAAAAGGAAGTCAAAAAAGATACTGCAAACACCAATTATGATTACTATGGAGACGTACCGTCGACAGCAGATTTCCTGAAAGATGTGATGGCTAATCGCTATTTTCTACAAGGTGAAGACGGAAAATCTTTCTTGATGAATAATAAACTTTCTGATCTTCAATATAATCCAAATTCAGGTTTGGTGAAAAGTGTAGAAGAGTTTTACAGAAAGCCTAACAAGACCCGGTTTGAACAGCAAATCATTGCAAAAAACATGGATGATGTCGGAAATATAGATTCTTTTTTCAATGTGATTTACGGAGACAGAGCGATGAGAACGGCTGATTTTGACAAAGCCAAATCTTATTATGAAAAAGCTCAAAGCTTTACAGGTATCCCAAGACTGAATTACGATTGGAGTGGAAATACACAAAAAATTACACCACGTCAATATTCTGTTGCAGAATATAACGGATTTAAAAATATTTCAAACCTTATATTCGGATATAATGTTTGGGAAAGTTTTGAAAGTGCGGATAATCAAAGCATGCAAGCAGATGATTACTCGGCATTCCCTTTCATTAAACCAACTATGAATAAACTCGAATTGGCAGATGCATTAATTCAGCTTAAAAAAATCGGAAACGGGACTGATGAAAAAGCGGCAAAAGCGAACCAGTTTATTGGTAACCTTCTTTACAACACCTCAATTTTGGGCTATTACCGACAAGTTTTTGTTATGGATGTTGATAATAGTAACGGAGGAAAATACGACTTTTGGAGAACAGACAGAAAAAATCCATACAGATATTATTACAAAAACTTCCTTGATACTTCTTACATTGAACCTGACAATTTTGATTTATCTATAGATTATTACAAAAAAGCACTTCAATATTCAAGCAATAAAGAACAAAAAGCCAGAGTTCTTTTCCAAATGGCAAGCGCTGAACAAGGAAAGTATTATCAGTATGAAGCTAAAAACCCATCAGACGTAAGCTATTCTGACCCGAAATGGTCTGAGAAAAATGATGCTTATCAAAAGCAATTGGACAATATCAAAAACCAAAAATACAGGACTTATTTTGCACAGCTAAAAACTCAGTATGCAGATACGGAAACAGCTAAAAACCTAATGGGAAGCTGTTCTTATTTTGGATATTTTATGAAAAGATAATTTTATTATTTTTAATAAACAAAAAAAGGAATCAATATGATTCCTTTTTTTGTTTCTGAAGCCATTCTTCATGCTTCTTCTTAAAATTCTCATACTTATAGTCCTGATTCCTCTTTGCAGCATCTATGGAATGTGACGTATGGATATCCGTATCTTCTTCTGCCAAATCAGATAGCTTTTCGTAATAGCAATGCAGTTGATCCAATTCTTTTTCAGTAAGCTCCTCAATGTCCACAATCCTATTACTCGCCTTTTCATTAGCGGCAATTAACTCATTTAATTTTATCTGAATAGCTTTTGAATCTTTATTCTGAGCTTTCTGAATCAGAAAAACCATCAAAAAAGTAATAATTGTAGTTCCGGTGTTGATAACCAGCTGCCAAGTTTCAGAATAATCAAAAACAGGCCCTGAAACAGCCCAGATTACAACAATAAGTGTCGCCCCGATAAAAGCATATGAACTCCCTGTAAATTTGGTTGCCCAATCTGAAAACCTTTCAAAGACGCTTTTACTTTTATTAGCCATTTTTAATATTTATAAAAATCAAGCAAAAACTCCGCCGAAATCAGTTGAGTAAAAAGGTAAAGGTTGATTGGCGGTTTTTAAAGTTAGAAAATAATACTGATGGAAAGATTAATATAATACGGTAAATATAAAAAGTAAAAATCCGTCCCAAAAAGGAACGGATTTTTATATAATCACGGCTTAAGTGCTCGTTATCACACTTTAATTTCTACATCTACACCTGAAGGAAGTTCTAATTTCATTAGAGCATCAACAGTTTTAGAAGAAGAAGAGTAGATATCCATCAATCTCTTGTGAGCTGATAATTGGAACTGCTCTCTAGCTTTCTTGTTTACGTGCGGAGATCTCAACACAGTGAAGATTCTCTTATTTGTAGGTAATGGAATTGGTCCGTTTACAACAGCACCAGTAGCCTTTACCGTTTTTACGATTTTCTCAGCAGACTTATCTACTAAGTTGTAATCGTAAGATTTTAGTTTTATTCTGATTCTTTGTGACATTTCTTTAATTTAAAAATTAACCTTTTGCTTTAGCTATGATTTCTTCAGCAACGTTTTGTGGAGTAGCCTGGTATTTCTCTAATTCCATAGAAGAAGTAGCTCTTCCTGATGAAAGTGTTCTTAGAGTTGTTACATATCCAAACATTTCAGAAAGTGGAACAGAACCTTTGATTACAACAGCACCATTCTTTTCTTCCTGACCACTGATGGTACCTCTTCTTTTGTTAAGGTCACCAATGATGTTACCCATATATTCTTCCGGAGTTACAACCTCCAGTTTCATAATAGGCTCCATAATTACTGGCTTAGCAGCACGTCCCGCTTCTTTAAATCCTAACTTAGCAGCCATTTCAAATGAAAGAGCATCAGAATCCACTGCGTGGAAAGATCCATCTTTAAGAACAACTTTAATACCTTCAACTTCGAAACCAGCCAAAGGACCGTTTTTCATTGCCGCTTTAAAGCCTTTTTCAATGGCAGGAACAAATTCTCTAGGAACGTTACCACCTTTGATCTCATTGATGAACTCTAAACCTACTTTACCTTCGTCTGCAGGCCCTAATTCAAATACAATATCAGCAAATTTACCTTTACCTCCAGATTGCTTTTTGTAAACTTCTCTGTGGCTGGCAACTTTTGTTAAGTTTTCTTTGTACTCTACCTGAGGTTGTCCTTGGTTTACTTCAACTTTGAATTCTCTCTTCATACGGTCAACAATGATATCCAAGTGAAGCTCACCCATACCAGAGATAATCGTTTGTCCAGAAGCCTCGTCAGTTCTTACTGTAAACGTTGGATCTTCTTCAGCCAATTTAGCTAATGCATTACCCATTTTATCCTGGTCAGCTTTAGTTTTAGGCTCAACAGCGATACCAATTACCGGATCAGGGAAAACCATCGATTCCAGAACGATTGGGTTTTTCTCGTCACACATCGTATCACCGGTTTTGATAGATTTGAATCCTACCGCTGCACCAATATCACCAGCCTCAATATATTCTACCGGGTTTTGCTTGTTAGCGTGCATCTGATAGATTCTTGAGATTCTTTCTTTATCTCCTGAACGAGTGTTCAAGATATAAGAACCTGCATCTAATCTTCCAGAGTATGCTCTGAAGAATGCTAATCTTCCCACGAATGGGTCAGTAGCAATCTTAAATGCTAAAGCCGAGAAAGGCTCGTTTACGTCTGGTTTTCTTGTAATTTCAGCGTCAGTTCTTGGGTCAGTACCTTTGATATCATCTTTATCCAGTGGAGAAGGCAAGTATTTACATACTGCATCCAACATAAACTGTACTCCTTTATTTTTGAATGAAGAACCACAAGTCATTGGGATAATAGATAAATCAATGGTAGCTTTTCTAAGAGCTTCGTTGATTTCGTCTTCAGAGATTGAATCCGGATCTTCGAAGAATTTCTCCATCAAAGTCTCATCGTAGTCAGCAACAGCTTCTACTAATTTTTCTCTGTATTCTAAAACTTCATCCTTCATGTCTTCAGGAATTGGCACTACTTCGAAAGTAGCTCCTTGTCCCGCTTCATCCCAGATGATAGCTCTGTTTTTAATTAAGTCTACTACACCTTTGAAATCCTCTTCAGAACCGATTGGTAAAACGATTGGAACTGCATTAGATCCTAACATTTCTTTAACTTGTTTTACCACGTTAAGGAAGTCAGCACCCTGTCTGTCCATTTTGTTTACAAATCCCATTCTCGCTACTTTGTAGTTGTCAGCAAGTCTCCAGTTTGTTTCAGACTGAGGCTCTACTCCATCTACTGCAGAGAATAAGAATACCAATCCATCTAATACTCTTAAAGATCTGTTTACTTCTACTGTGAAGTCAACGTGTCCCGGTGTATCGATAATGTTGAAATGATAAGGTTTAGTTTCCGGTAGAGGTTTTCCTTGATCAGTTGGAAAGTTCCAAGAACAAGTAGTAGCAGCCGAAGTAATAGTAATACCTCTTTCTGCTTCCTGCTCCATCCAGTCCATTGTAGAAGCACCATCGTGAACTTCACCAATTTTGTGGTTTACACCTGTATAGAATAAAATCCTTTCTGTAGTGGTAGTTTTACCGGCATCGATATGCGCAGCAATACCAATATTTCTTGTAAATTTAAGATCTCTTCCCATTTCAGATTAGAATTTAAAGTGTGAGAACGCTTTGTTAGCTTCCGCCATTTTGTGAGTATCACTCTTCTTTTTGTAAGCAGCACCTTCTTCTCTGGAAGCAGCTACAATTTCGTTAGCTAATTTCAAAGCCATAGACTTATCATTTCTAGCTGTAGAATATTTGATTAACCATTTCATTGCCATAGAAATTTTTCTGTCAGCTCTGATTGGCATAGGAATTTGGAAGTTAGCTCCACCTACTCTTCTAGAACGTACTTCTACGTGAGGCATTACATTAGTAAGTGCATCTTTCCAGATTTCTAGTGCAGTTTTTTCGTTATCTCCTTTTTTAGTCTCCACGATGTCTAATGCATCATAGAAAATTTTGAATGCGATTGACTTCTTACCGTCAAGCATTAAGTTATTTACGAATCTAGTTACCAATTGATCATTAAATTTCGGATCTGGTAACAACGGTCTTTTTTTCGCTTTTGTCTTTCTCATTGTTTCTGTACCTTATTTAATGATTATTTTTTCTTTCCTTTTGCAGGAGCAGCAGCTGCCTGCCCTGGTTTAGGTCTCTTAGCTCCGTACTTAGATCTTCTCTGAGTTCTTCCATTTACACCAGCTGTGTCTAATGCACCTCTTACGATGTGGTAACGTACTCCCGGTAGGTCTTTCACCCTTCCGCCTCTAACCAATACTATCGAGTGCTCTTGAAGATTATGTCCTTCGCCCGGGATATAGGCATTCACTTCTTTACCGTTAGAAAGTCTTACCCTTGCTACTTTTCTAAGTGCAGAGTTAGGTTTCTTCGGTGTAGTAGTATATACTCTCGTACATACACCACGTCTTTGTGGACAAGAATCAAGGGCAGCCGATTTGCTCTTCTTGGCAAGCGTGGCTCTTCCTTTTCTTACTAATTGTTGAATAGTAGGCATTTAATTGCTTTTTATTTTAGGGTGCAAAAATAGTAATAATTTTTTAATCTACAAGTAGTTATACAGAAATAATATTTTTTATTAAAATTTTATTAATATCAGGACAACGTTATGAAGCCCAGCACTATTCGACAATTTTAATTTTCACATTTTTATTCCAGTTAAAGTTTTTAAGAACGAAACCCCGAAGCCGTTCTTTATACCCTATTATCATGTCTAAACTTTTCCCGGCTAATCAAAAATTGTCACCTTAACGTGTTTATTCCAGTTAAAATTTTTTATATTTTCTTTTAATTGTTTATGAATTTTTGAGTCAATTGAATAAATAATCACATGATCTTTGGCAACAGTTATTGTATTATCAATCTTTAGTTCCGCAACTTTTTTCCAATTCTTAGGAACATATCCCATTAACCATTCTTCATACACAATGGCTAATTCATATTTATTCTCAATACTATATTTTGTAAGGAAATTTTCGAAATTCTGATCAAATTCTTTTTCTTTTTCATTATATGGAATTGTTTCAACCGATGCCAAACCTGCAAAATCAAGAAGATGAATATCTGAAAAATAACAAATAGCCCCAATATCATTTGCTACGACTTTTGAAGTGTTATAATATTTACTTAAAAATTTTCCGGATTGCACTTGCTGTTCATAGATATCATCACTTCCACTTACGATCATTTTATGCCCATAACCCGATTTGTACAACATCAGTACTATATTTCCAAGAATCAAAACAGCCATAGCCCAATCGCTTTTAAAATATCCAATCGGATTAGCAAAAAAGGATTGTAATTTTGGAATAAATACCATTGCAAATCCTACCATCAGATAGGCTTCATATCTGAAAAACCCTCTAAAGTTTCCAAATATTCCATGTAATAGCAATGTTATAGCACAAATATACAGAAGAAAGTTATTTTCTATTATTTGTTTAAAAGAAAGCTTTCTCTTATAATCTCTAAAAGTAAAAACAGCAACCATAAGCAAAGGGAATAATCCTACCTTATAGAAAGTTACATTCAAAAATATTTTTGATAAAAGATGGACAATTTGTGATACATAATTTCCGGAAAAGTCAATAGAAGTTCCTTTTACTACCACCGAATTAGGAAAAAAATACCCAACTTCCCGGTAATTAAAATATCCAAATATTAAAATAGGAATAAAACCAAACAAAATAACTAGCAAAGCATGTTTAAATCTTTTAAGACATATAAACAAGAGAGCAAATGCCACAAAGTAAAACATACTTTCAAATCTTATAAGTCCTAGTAAAGCTATCGTAAAATAGAACCAATATGCCGCATTTGAATCTTTAAAATCTTGCTTAATCCATTTTTGGAAAAAGAAAATATTGACAATAATTACCATAACTTGTAAAACATGTTCCATTCCGGACATAATCTGCAATTGAATGACCGCAAAAAAAAGAGTAAAAAGAGTAGCAATTACCACATTCCTGCTCTTACTCAAATATTGAGAATAGTATTTATTTAAAAAGTAAACACAAAAAACAGAACATATCATATTAAAGATCAACGGAATCAGCTCATTGTTTCCGAAAATACGAATCAAAACGCTTAAAATAAATGTAAACATCGGAGATGAAGATGAGGATGAAAAACGATATTGAGTCATTCCCCAAACCTTGTGCAATGCAAAATTCTTAGCAATTGCCAAATGAATATAGGCGTCATCTAATATGTAGGTAAAAAAATTCTCTGTTCTGGATAACATTATCATTATATAGATAAAGCAAATTCCTAAAAACAGCCCTAGAGTTATAAGTAAACTTTTCATATCATCCGCAATATTAGGGAAACTTCTTCAAATTATTTTTAAAAATCCTTATATAGTTATCATCTATCACCTTTTAAAGCAATTCGGCACGATATTTCTTACCTTTATGCTATAAAAAAATAAACTTATGAAAAATGCGAATATTATCGGTTTGAAAGAAGCCGATTGCAAAAACATTTCAGAAAAATTAAATATCCTTTTAGCCAATTATTCTATATTTTACCAAAATACAAGAGGTTCACATTGGAATATTAAAGGTGATCAGTTTTTTACACTTCATCCAAAGTTCGAAGAACTTTACAACAGTTTAGTATTAAAAATTGATGAAATTGCTGAAAGAATTTTAACTTTAGGAGCAACTCCGGCACATAACTATTCAGATTATCTGAAAGTTGCAACTATTAAAGAAAGCCAGGAAGTAACTGACGGAACTAAAAGCGTGGAAATTATTCTTAATTCTTTTAAAGTTGTTATTGATTTACAGAGAGAGCTTTTAGACATTACAGATAAAGCCGGGGATGAAGGTACAAATTCTCAAATGAGCGATTATATCACAGAACAGGAGAAAGAAGTTTGGATGTACAACTCTTATCTTGGAAAGTAATTAGAAAAATATCATTGAAATATTATAAAAATCGTCTTACATTTAGGCGATTTTTATTTTTAATTTGTAAATTTGCGTTAAAATTACACAATTATGCACGACGTACGATTAAACTCCATTCTAGATA
This sequence comes from Chryseobacterium sp. FH2, assembly GCF_001045455.1. Classification (GTDB taxonomy): domain Bacteria; phylum Bacteroidota; class Bacteroidia; order Flavobacteriales; family Weeksellaceae; genus Chryseobacterium. Next base: position 197,411 of record NZ_LFNE01000005.1, read on the forward strand.
ATGATTTTTATAAAATTACCATGCAAAATGCAGTGGTAAAATTATTCCCCGGCTCAATAGTAAAATATGAATTTATCAATAGAGGAAAACATCAATTTCCAGAAGGTTTTGATGTTGCTTTAAGAGAAGCTGTTAATAAAATGGCTGAACTTAAATTAACTAAAGACGAAAAAAAATTTATGGCAAGAACTTGCCCTTATATTGATTTGCCTTATTTAGATTTCCTTGAAGGCTATCACTATGATCCATCAGAGGTAAAAATCATACAAACAGGAAGCGATCTCTGTGTTATTGTAGAAGGGCTTTGGTACAGAACTATTCTTTGGGAAGTGCCATTATTGGCTTTGATCAGCGAGCTTCATTACGAAATGAATCACATGGAAAGAGATTCTAATGAAATTGTAATCAGCAAAACTCTGGAAAAAGCAGATTCGTTAAAAAAGCTGGGCGTTAATTTCGCGGAATTCGGGACAAGAAGAAGACACTCTTATAAGGTTCAGAATTTGGTTATGGAAGCTTTAACCCAGAAGAAAGAATCTACATTCATAGGAAGTTCAAACGTACATTTCGCCATGAAATATGGTGTAAAACCTATCGGAACACATGCTCACGAATGGTTTATGTTCCATGCGGCAGAATACGGTTTCAAAATGGCCAACGAACTAGCCCTTGAGCATTGGGTTGACGTGTATAGAGGAGATTTGGGAGTTGCTCTTTCAGATACTTATACCACTGACGTTTTTTTCCAGCAATTTGACAAAAAATTTGCTAAGCTTTTTGATGGAGTTCGTCATGATAGCGGTGATCCTCTTGAGTTTGCAGATAAAACAATTGCACACTATGTAAACAACGGAATCAATCCCTTATTTAAATACATTATTTTTTCTGACGCTCTAAACCTTGAGAAAGTGGAAGAAATCACCAATTACTGCAGCGGAAAAATCGGAATTTCGTTCGGAATCGGAACAAACCTTACAAATGACGTTGGTTTAAAACCAATGAATATTGTCATGAAATTAATCGGGGTGCAAGCTTCCAACAAAGAATGGATTCCTACCGTAAAACTTTCAGACGAACATGGAAAATACACAGGAGATCCTAAAATGATAGAGCTCGCAAAAGAATTTTTAAGAATAAAAGATTAATACAATGAAACAAAAATTTATTTTGATATTCTCTCTTTTCGTAGCCATATTTTCGTTTGCTCAGGAGCAAAAAGAAGCTACAAAATTTAATCAGGAATTAGCTACAAAACTAGGAGCCGACCAATACGGAATGAAACCCTACATTGTTGTAATGTTGACAACCGGAACTACAAAAATGGAAGATAAAGCTAAAATGGGAGAATTAATGAAAGGGCACATGAGCAATATTCAGAGATTGGCGGATGAAGGTAAAATTGTAGTTGCCGGCCCGTTTTTCGAACAAAACAAACAAAACTTTCGGGGAATGTTTATTTTCGATACCAGATCTAAAGAAGAAGTCGAAAAATGGGTAAAAACAGATCCTGCTGTAAAAGCCGGAGTTTTCGGATATGAGATTTTCCCTTGGTACGGCTCAGCAGCATTGCCAATGTATTTGGAACATCATAAAGAGATTTCAAAAGAAAATCCTTAATCATGAGCTTCTACAGCAAATTTTCCGAAAAGGACTTAATTGAGTCTTATAACAACCAGATTGATTACCAAGGAAAACCGAGCGAAGAGCTTTTACAAGAAATCTCACAAAGAGGCTCAATCGATGATTTTATTAATAAAATTGAAAATCAAAAATTGGTATTGAATGAACGTAACAGAATTATTCGTGAAATTCATCAGCATTATTTTAATAAATTTTCAAAACAAGAATGTCTTTTATTGCTAAGCTCAGACATAATACCTCATAAAGAAATGGAAACTCTGGTAGATGTAAAATACAAAGATATTCATTATAGAACCGAAAACTTAAAAATAGATTCTAATACTATAATAAGCAGTTTTGCTGGAGCAATTGTTGCCTCAATTGTAAGTACTATAGTTATATTATTCCTTCTTATAGCTATCAACTCTCTAATAGTCTTTAATTTCTTTCTATTAGTGCCTATGTATATAATTAATTGTTTTGTTATTTAGATTCTTCACTAATAAAACAAGAGATAATTTAGCTGTTTTTATTGCAACTTTTACGGCTACCCTTTTAAACTGTTTATATTTTTTTCTTTTTATATACTTTAATTAAATAAATAATTAGATTTATATAAAATAAACAACCATGAAAACCATAGAAGAAGTCCTAAAAAAGCTAGACGAAATTATCATCTGGGCTAAAGAAAATAAAAGCCCACTCGGATATTTCGCCTGTACTTACAGAATTATGACCGCTCAGGTTCTCAAAGGAATTCAGCAGAAAAAATTTGAGGACAATTCAAGAATGACTCAGCTTGATATCGCTTTTGCAACCCGCTATCTTGAAGCCTGGGATTCTTATTCAAAAGGTCTGAAATGTACAAATTCCTGGTATCTGACTTTCGAAGCAACAAAAAACAAAGATCTTCTGATTTTACAGCATATCTTTTTAGGAATAAATGCTCATATCAATTTAGATCTGGGAATTTCTGCCGCATCAGTGATGCCCTACAGAAAAATCAATCCGTTGAAAAAGGATTTTGAAAACATTAACAACATCATCTCTTCTATTAACCAAAAAGTACAGGATTCTTTAAACCAAATCTGCTATCCTGTCGATTTGATTGATAAAATTTCTAACGGAAAAGATAATGCAATCTTAGATTTTGCTATTTCAAAAGCAAGAGACACCTCTTGGGCAACAGCAGTTATTGCTTCAAACACTCCTAATTTTCTAAAAGAATCAGTCATAGGAATTGTAGATTATGCTGCCGCAAAAGTTGCTTCACAAATTTTAAATCCAAAAATACTTACTCCTGCCCTGACGAAAGAATTAAAAAAATGTGAAAGCAGTGATATTGTCAAGAATATTGAGATTTTAACATCTACAAAAACCACCTGATTTTTTTTATACAATCTAAATAATGTTACGGTTTCCCATAATAAAAATGAATTTTACTTTTTGTAATTTTGAAAAATGGAAATGACATATTTGATTATCGGATTTATCGTTGGAGGAATTCTAGGAGCAGTTATTTTATATTTTATGCAAAAATCTTCTACGGTTTCAAGAATTTCTTATGATGAATTAAATAATTTACACATTAAAAGTAATTCTGATTTAGAAAACTCCAACCTTAAAATTCAGGAACTCAGCCAGGCGATTAATAAAGAAAAAGAAACCAATCTACTACAAACAGATTCATTGAATGACCTAAAAAATGAGTTTGCCAGAATATCAGCAGAACATTCTTCTTTACAATCACAGTTTTCAGAACAAAAACAGCTAAACCTAAAGCAAACTTCTCAGATTGAAGCTCTTTTAGCTGAAAAACAACATATTTTCGCTAAAAATTCTGAGCTTTCGGCGATTAATGAGAGCCTGCAAAAATCTCTTGAAACTCAAAAAGAAGAAATCACTAAAATTCAGGAAGAATCAAAATTACAGTTTGAAAATCTGGCCAATAAGATTTTAGATGAAAAAACTGAAAAATTCACCACTTTAAATCAAAATAATTTAAAAAATATCCTTGAGCCTTTTCAGGAAAAGATTACCGATTTGAAGAATCGTGTCAATGAAGCCTACGAAAAGGAAAATAAAGAACGTTTTTCTCTGGCTGAAAAGGTAAAGGAATTAGCAGAACTGAATCAGCAAATTTCAGAAGATGCAAAAAAGCTGACAAGAGCATTGAAAGGCGAAAGTAAAACACAGGGAAATTGGGGTGAAATGATTCTTGAAAGTATTCTTGAAAAATCAGGTTTAGTAAAAGGGAGAGAATATTTTCTTGAGCATGAACTTCGCGATGAAGACAACAAAGCCCTGTTTTCGGAATTTTCAGGTAAAAAAATGCGTCCAGATGCCGTTGTGAAATATCCGGATGACAGAAATGTAATCATTGATTCTAAAGTTTCTTTGACCGCTTTTACGGAATTAGTGGATGAAACCGACCAAGATGTTTATCTGATGAAGCTCAATCAACATTTAGGCTCAATAAAAAATCATATTACGCAACTAAGCCAAAAAGCTTATGATGATTATGGGAAATCTTTGGATTTCGTAATGATGTTTATTCCGAGCGAACCTGCATATATTGCTGCAATGCAAGCTGATCAAAACCTCTGGAATTACGCATACGAAAGAAGGGTTTTATTATTAAATCCCAGCAATTTAATCACTTCTTTAAAATTGATCGCTGATCTTTGGAAACGTGAATACCAAAATAGAAACTCAATGGAAATCGCAGAAAGGGGAGCTAAATTGTATGACAAATTTGTAGGGTTTGTAGATAATTTGGAAAAGGTAGGAAAAAACTTAGATCAGGCTAAAAATACATATAACGAAGCTTACAAACAGCTTTCTACAGGAAATGACAATTTAGTTATTCAAACTCAGAAACTGAAATCATTAGGAATCAAAAATAAAAAGGATTTACCACAAAGTATGATTGATAATTCACAAATTAGCTTTGAAACGACAGAAGAATAAAATAAACTCACAGGCCTCAGATTAGTTTCTGAGGTTTTTTATTAATTATTTAAAAATAAATTTTCCATAATTTTGTGATATGTTAATAGAAAGTTTTCAAAACGATAAAATAAAAAACATCACAAAACTCCTTACAGACAACAGATTTCGTAAAAAATCTAAAGTATTTGTCGTTGAAGGTCAGCAGGAAAACGAGAGAGCTCAGAAATATGATTTTGAACCTGTCGAATTTTTTATTTGTGAGAATATTTTTAAAGGCACCCTCCCGACAAATAAAATCCATTACGTGAGCGATAAAGTTTACGAAAAAATAGCTTACAGAGGAAGTTCTGAAGGGATTATTGGTGTTTACAAAACAAAAGAAGCTAATCTTAATCATTTTAAGCCGAAAGAAAATTCAACCATAATCATTGTTGAGGGTGTTGAAAAACCCGGAAATCTAGGCGCCATTTTAAGAAGCTGCGAAGCTTTCGGGATTGATGCTCTAATTGTAACAGATACAAAAGCTGACTTTTATAATCCGAATGTTATCAGATCAAGCGTAGGATGTCTTTTTGGCATGGATGTTTTTCAGGGAGAAAATGAAGAAGTTCTGGATTTTTTGAATAAAAATACCTTCAATATTTATACAACCATTATGGATGAAAGTTCAGAAAACATTTTTAAAAGAAATTTTAAGCAAAAATCTGCTGTCTTATTCGGAACGGAACATTCAGGATTAAGCGATTTCTGGCACGGAAAAGGAAAAAACACATTAATACCAATGACTGGAAGTATAGACTCTTTAAATCTTAGCAATGCCGTGGCAATTACATGCTATGAAGCATTAAGACAGAAGAGTTAAAAAATGTAAAGATATAAAATAAAAAAACCGCATCACTAAGTGAGCGGTTCTTTTATTTTTAGTAGATTGTTACTAATTATTTTTTAGCAGCGTCTACAGCTTCTTTAGCATCTTTAGCAGCTCCTTTAGCAGCATCAGCAGCTCCTTTAGCAGCGTCAGCAGCAGCACCAGCAGTAGCTTTAGCAGCATCAGCACCAGCAGCAGTAGTAGCAGCAGCAGCATCTTTAGCAGCATCTACAGTAGCAGAAGCAGCAGAATCAACAACAGTAGCAGCAGAATCAGCTACAACAGCAGCAGAATCAGCAGTAGCTACAGCAGCAGAGTCAGCAGCGTTAGCACCTTCAGTAGTTTCAGTTTTTTTACAAGCAACTAAAGAGATTGCAGCGATAGCAGCTACGAATAATGACTTTTTCATAATAAATTAAATTTAATTTTGTTAATATTGTTTTATAAAATTATTTTCTGTTCGTTGATTTGAACAAGACAAAGGTATAGCAGATAGAAAATTTGTTTAGGAAAAATAATTGTAATACCTTTGTAAAATAGTTTTACAAATAAACATAACTGAAAATCAATAATTTAATTATTTTAAAATAGTTTGACTGATTTAGACTTATTACACTTTGAGCAACTAAAAAAGGAGGTGCAAGCTCAATACTTAAAAGAATACACACCTTCTTATGATGATATTTCAAAATGGAAGGGGATTGATATTATCTATTTCCAGGAAGATCTTCGAAAAAAAGCTAAAGGGAACATTAGCGAAAAATCTTTTTATACCTATTTCAAAAATTCACCGGTTACAAAATTACCAAGAATCGATATGCTCAATTTATTGAGTATTTATGCAGGTTACGACTCTTGGTATGAATTCAAAAAACAGCATCTTTTCGCAGGAGAATTACTACAGGATGATCAGCCTCTCAATGATGAAGATCTAAAAGAATTAGAAAAATTGACAGCTAATTCACCTAACGTCCCAGAAAATGAAATTTTATCTAAAAGAGCAGAGCCTAATACTCCTGAAAACAATAATTTACAAAAAATAAACACTGAAAATCAGGAACTTAAACAAAATTCAGTTTCTATTGAAAAGCTTCAGAACATTCAATCCGTAACCCGAAAAAGAAACTATCAGAAGACTGCTTGGATAACAATTACTTCAGCTTTTGTCGTTTTGTTAGGACTTTTGGGTTTCAAAGATGAAATTTTTTCAAAAAAATATAAATATTGTTTTACTGATGCAGACAGGGGTGTCAGTGTAATTAATACTTTAGAAATAAAAGTTATTAAAGAAAATGAATCCCCTATTCTTTATAAAATAAAACCTGGTGAATGTTTTTATTATTCAACAAAGGATAAAAATTTAAAAATGCAAATCAGTGCACCTTTCTACGAATATTTAGAAGTAAACCGAAGTCTCGAGAATGCACCTGAAGAAGAAATGATTGAGCTGAAACCTGATGATTATAAAATGGCTGCTTATTATTTCTCAATAAAAGACGTAACAGGAGCTCCGAAGGAAGAGCAATTAGCACTTATCAAACAAAAAAGAAATCAATTAGAAAACTTAATCAGCAACAATGCAGTAATTTACCAGGTGTATGACAACAAAACCTACGGAATAGAAAGATTAGACAAACAAAAATATATTACACTGGTAACAACACCCACTACCTCATTAAAAAATTTAAGTGTAATTGAAATGAAAAAAGACATTAAAGGAAAAATAGTATCTATCAAATTTAAAATTGCAACCACAGATGAAAAGAATCAATAAACTTTTAACCTTTATAATTTTACTTCTAGCTTTTATTTCCTGTAATAATAAAAAGCCTGAGGTTAGCGATCTTGACAAGCTTAGAAACAGCAACAATACAAAAACATATCCTGCGGTACAGATGGACAGCATGCAGGCAATTAATTCCATTACCAAACAAAAAGTACAGGAACTTTTAGACCTTTCTACACTTTATCTTTCCGGGAACCGGAATACGGAAATCGATACAGTCATCTATTCTCAGATGGAAAGTTATTTCCATAAACCTGATTCTATGACTTTCAAAAACCTGTTCAGAGAAATGGACAGTCTGAAAGCGAAAAGCGTAAAAGTAAACAGCCTGGAGGTGTATAAAGAGTTTTATAAAAAAGACACCCTGGATTTCGCAAAATTCAGTGTAGAATATTTCGACAGCAAGAAAAAATCATTAGGAACATTTGAGAAAAATGCACAATATATTTTGCTTTCCAGTCCAAAAGTCAACAATGAGTTTAAATTCTACTTCTTAGATTTTTATTCTAAACCCTTGAAAAAAGACAGTACATCTGTCGGTGTCACCAAATAATCTAGGGGAATATCATTTTCCCAGATATCATCGATAATTTCGGAAGGATTAAAATAATTTACGCCTATTTTTTTTGACTCTAAAGATATGCTTTGAAAGAAACTGTCATAAAATCCCTTTCCATACCCTACTCTATTGCCTTTCTCGTCGCAGTATAATAATGGTGTAATGACAAAATTAAAATCTTTTTCCCCAGAATCTTCATTAGAAACAGGTTCAGGAATTCCCCAATGGTTTGTATCGAAAACCATATTTTCAAAAATTTCAATATTAATTAACTTATCCACAACTATTTTTGGCACAAAAACTCTCATATTTTGCTTTAAAAAATAGGTGATGAATAATTGAGTATTAATTTCATTTCGTTCTAAAATAGGCAAAAAAATATGTGCCTTGTCGCCATCTTTTAGTTTAAAATAATTAATAAAATTCTCAAAAATTTTTTCCGATAACGAGAAAGCCTCATCAGAAGATAAGGCTTTTCTTTTTTGCATATATTTTTTTCTAAGCTCAGCTTTTAACATAATTATTATACGTTTTCAGCTTGTAAAATTTTATACAACTTATCAGATAAACGAACTCTGAACGGAAGCTCAAAAGTGATCTGATCTCCTTTTTTTGCCGTTTCACAAGGACCTCCATTGGCATAAATTTCAGTAATTGTAATTTCTTGCTCCCCAGTTGTTGGCCCTGAAATCAATACTTTGTCACCCAGCGAAAGCTCTTGGTTTTCAATTAAAAACTGTGCAATTTTTGATTTTGTGAAATAATGCTCTGCTTTTCCAATCAAAATTTTTTTAATTTTAATTTTCTGGCGTATATCCTTCGTTTCAGCTTTTGCCAAAGGTTTATTTGGCAAATCTCCCGATTTTTTAAATTTCAAAACATCAGATTTTCCTTTTCTGAAAACTTTATTTCCAACCTGCAATCCTTTTCTTAATGCAACTTGTTCTTCCCAAGGCAAATGTATGGTATCCAAACATTCCGTTGAACAACAGTTTTCCATTGTCGCTTTACAATCATCACATTGGATAAATAATAAATGACAAGCATCATTAGCACAATTCGTATGATTGTCACAAGGCTTTCCACATTGATGACATTGTGCAATAATATCGTCTGTAATTCTTTCTCCTAACCGATGGTCAAATACAAAATTTTTACCGATGAATTTACTTTTTATTCCTTCTTCTTTTATCTGGCGCGTATATTCAATAATTCCGCCTTCCAATTGGTACACATTTTTAAAACCCTGATGTTTGAAATAGGCACTGGCTTTTTCACATCGGATTCCTCCTGTGCAATACATCAACAGGTTTTTATCTTCTTTAAAATTCTGTAATTGCTCGTTGATAATCGGTAAACTTTCTCTGAAGTTTTCTACATCAGGCGTAATCGCACCTTCAAAATGACCCACTTCACTTTCATAATGATTTCTAAAATCAACAACAATAGTATCCGGATCTTCAAGCAGATTATTAAATTCCTGAGCTTTCAAATGGATTCCTTTATTGGTAACATCAAAAGTTTCGTCATTCAATCCATCGGCAACGATTTTATGTCTAACTTTTATGGTTAACTTTAAAAAAGAGTGATTATCTTGTTCAACTGCTACATTCAAACGAATCCCTTTCATGAAGTCATACATCTCCAACGTATTACGAAAAGCCTCAAATTGGTCTGCAGGAACACTCATCTGAGCATTAATTCCTTCATGGGCAACATAAATACGGCCAAGTGCATCAAGTGCGTTCCAGGCTATAAATAAATCATCGCGAAATTTTTTGGGATCTTCAATTTTGGCATACGCATAGAAAGACAATGTAAGGCGTTCCTTACCGGCTTCATCAATAAGTTGAGCTCTTTCTTCTGCGCTTAATGTGTTATACAGTTGCATGCTATAAACGTTTTAAGTGAGAAAAATATTTTTGCAAAGATAAGAATTTTCAATTAAGTATATTTATCTGATAAAATCAAATCCCACAAATTATTTTATATCACGAATGATAAACAGCAAATAATATCAATATAATATTGTAACTTTTGTCAGGTACTCATTTTGATTTAACTTAATGAATCTTACAAATTGTCATATTATTTTAATAATTTTTTAAGCTTCGTTAATTTGAATTTTAACAATTATGACATAAGGTGTAAATAATTACAATTCCTGTTAAATTTTAGTTAAAAATGAAACATTGCATACTAATTGCATACCTATTTAGCATTAAATTTGTTTACTGTAAAACGAAAATTGAAAACATAATAAATAACAAAGAAAGATATACAATGAAGAGTACTTTAAAAAAACTATTACCATTTGCAGTAGTAGGCGTTATGTCAGGAGCTACTACCGTTGGAGCTTTGCAATATTTCAATCATGATTCCAACAATAGCGACCAATCATATTTTACAAAATCTTCCAACGTATCGTTCGCAGGAATGAATTCTGCGTCAGTAGGTGATGATTTTGTGAAAGCTGCTAAAACAACAGTCCCGGCAGTTGTAACCATTAAAAATTATCAAAGCAGAGCTACGAGCCGAGCTTCAGAGCAGGATTTGTTTGATTTCTTCTTCGGAGATCCATTCGGCGGAGGAAGAGGGCAGCAAAGACAGAAACCTCAACAGCAGGCTCCGGATAACATGCCTTCAGGAATGGGTTCTGGTGTAATTATTTCTCCTGACGGATATATTATTTCGAATAATCACGTTGTTGCAGGTGCCAATAAACTTGAAGTAGTTTTAAGCAATAAAAAATCTTATATCGCAACATTAGTAGGAACTGACCCGAATACGGACATTTCATTATTAAAAATCGAAGAAAAAGGATTGCCATATCTAAATTTTGCTAATTCTGACAATATCGATGTAGGACAATGGGTTCTTGCAGTAGGTAACCCTCTTGGATTAAATTCTACTGTGACAGCGGGTATTATTTCTGCTAAAGGAAGAGGTATCGGAATCTTAGGAGGACAAGGAAAAGCAGCTAACCCTATTGAAAGCTTTATTCAAACGGATGCTGCAATTAACCCGGGAAATTCTGGCGGAGCTTTGGTAAATACTAATGGAGATCTTATCGGTATCAACTCAGCGATCCAGTCTACAACAGGATATTATCAAGGGTACGGATTTGCAGTTCCTGCGAATTTGGCTAGAAAAATCGTTGAAGATATCAAGAAGTTCGGTATTGTACAAAGAGGATTCCTTGGCGTGCAGTCTTTAGATTTATCTGATGATATGCAGGTTGCGGCTTACAATCAGCAGAAAAAAGCTAATATTAAATCAGGTTCAGGAATTTACGTAACAGGATTTGGGGATAAGAGCGGCGCAGAAGATGCAGGATTAAAAGTGGGAGACGTTATTACTAAAATCGACGGTACAGCGATTACTGATTTTGCAGATTTATCAATGTCTATCGGAAGCAAACGTCCTGGTGATAAAGTACAGGTAACTTACCAAAGAAATGGTAAAGAAAACACAACTACTGTGACTTTGAAAGATCAACAAGGCGGAACTTCTACAAGAACAAAAGCGGATCTTTCCGTAACTGAAAAAATCGGAGCCGAATTCCAAAGCATTGACGAGAGAACGAAATCATATTACGGCTTGAATAGCGGAGTTGTAGCTAAGAACGTTGTCGAAGGAAGCGAAATGGCCAAAGCAGGTATTGTAGATGGCTACATTATTACTGAAATCAACGGCAAACCAGTAAATTCGCAGAAAGATGTAGAAAACTTATTGAATAAATTCTCCGGAACAGCACAAATAAAATATATGGATGACTACGGAAGAAATTATCAAAGAGGTTTCAAAATGCCTTAATATATACAAACATTTCATAAAAAAACCGATGCAAAATTTGCATCGGTTTTTTTTATTTATGATTTATTGTTCATTTTTTCAGCAATCCTCTTTTTCTTATTCCGTTCATAAATAATCTCTACAATTTTACCCCCAATCCAAGCGAAAGGAAAGAAGATAAGAAAAATAGATATTTTATAAAACGTAGGATGATAAGGAAAAATAATAACATCCAGCATGGCTATAAATAACATGATGAACCCAATAAGAATCGCGTAGGCTACTTTAGCATATTTCACGATAATTGCTGTTGCCACGCCTCCAAAAGTACTTCCCAACCCGGAAATAAACAACAGGAAGCCAAAGAAAGCATCATCATCCTTCATGCTGTAAAGAAACCTATGCCAGTGCTCAAACGGAGCAAATGCTTCAAAAGTAACCCACTGCGGAAAAGCTCTTATACCAAGAGTAATAATAAGCCCCGCAATACAGAGCCCCACAAAAACCGCAAATGTATTTCTTAAAAAACTCATTAATCCTGATGTGCAATCATAGAAATTTCGATGTCAACATTTTTAGGCAAGCAAGAAACCTGTACTGTTTCACGAGCCGGATAGCTTTCTGCATCTAAATAAGAAGCATAAATATCATTCATTACAGCAAAATCATCCATATTTTTAAGGAAGATACTGGCTTTTACAACATTTTTGAACGTCATTCCTGCTTCTGTAAGGATAGCCTCAAGGTTTTTCATTACCTGGTGCGTTTCTTTTTCAATTCCTTCTACCAATTTACCAGTTGCAGGATCTACAGGAATCTGACCAGAGATATACAAAACACCATTTGCAAGGTTTGCTTGTGAATAAGGTCCGATAGCTGCAGGAGCATTAACTGTGTTAATTATTTTTTTCATTAGAAATTATTTTGGGTGCAAATATAAAATTTATATTCTATTTATATTCTCAAATCTCAATCCGTTATTAGAAAGGTGAATTTGGCTGAGTAAAACTTCTGTCTTTATATTTCAAAGCATCACTTAAGATATTGGCTTTGATACCGATAAAGAAGTCATACACTTTATACTGGCCGAAAGGAACCCAGTTAAAATTAATCGTAAAACTTCTTTGATCCCTCGCAAAACCAATTCTTGTGTAAGCCAATTGCTTCGTCACCATATCATAATGTGTACTCCCGTTGATATTCCAATATGGAGTAAGTTTAAGACTTCCATCCAGACCTACAGAAGCAATTTTAGTACCTGTTCTTGTCAACCCTCTTGTATATGCATAGTTCGCATTTATATTCAACGTCCAGGCCTGATCGAATCTTGAATAATTATCATCATCAAAATAATAATTCTCATTTCGGATCTCTCCTTTCTGCGAATACTTTTTAGCATAATCCGTTTTTTCACCAAAAATCTCACTGCTTAAAGGATAAGACAACTGAACATTGAATCCCTGAACACTGAAGTGCCCAAAATTTTCTGTTCTAACTCCTGTTTCTTCTCCGGGAATAAATATAATCCTATAAGGATCAAGCGTTAAACTTGTATTTACACTTAATTTATTTTCGAAGAAAGAAGACTGTCCGTTAATCGTAAAGATAGACCAGGGATGATCTTTTGCAGCAAAGTTGTAACTTCCTGAAAGGTTTAAAGATTCAAAGATTTTCACCTTCTTAACGCCAGTTGAGTCTTTCTTAGATTTCACTTTCATTTCAATATTATTTCCAATATTGAAACCTAAAGCTCCTTGCATTCCGCTTATCGGTTGGCCAACAATTCCTTTTTCAAAAATGGAATATGTAGTTAAAGCCCCGCTTGCGTTATAGTAATTTTTAAAATATCCATATCCCGAACCTCCAAAATCAGGAGAATAAGTAAAACCAATACTTGGTGTCATCATGTGTCTGATAGCTTCTATCGCAGCCCCTTTTTTGAACTTCAACATTCCGTAAAGTGTAGTCTGCAAACTTGCTGTAGTAGAAAAAATAGAATATCCTGCAATATTTTTATTGACAACATCTACTTCCTTATTAATAACAGGATCATAAAACCTGGTAAGCGTTTTTGTCGTTAATGCATTATCAATATTAGCTCCCAAGCTGAATGTAAAGTATTTTGCAATGGTAGTATTTGTTCCTAAAGCAATATTGTTTTTCAAACCGGTCTGCATTTTATCCCACATTGCAGGGGTAAAAAGTTCTCCTTCTGTCGTGGAAACATAATTTGATAAATTCAAACCCGTATTCACTGTAATGTTTTCCAATAAACCTTGTCTTACCCCAGTTTTTGACTTGAATAAATAAAACTGATTAATCGCAACATTCATCTGAGGCAAGCGTAAATCAGAATTCCCTGTTGCAAAGTTTTGAGAATAAGAAGCCGTTCCGGTAATTGTTACAGGCAATTTCAGAAATCTTTTAGTAACCGTTACAGTTGAATTCTGCTGAGTATTTAATACGTTTTGATTAAAAATATAGTTATTGTTTATTGTATTGTTATAAAACCGGTTACTTACAATATCTACTGACGCTGAAAATGTAAGGAAAGGATTCGCTTTTGTATCTTGCGTATGTCTCCATGCAATTCTGTAGGTACTTGTCTTTGTATAGTCATCAAGCCCTTTGATACCTCTCACTGTAGTTCCTATATCTGCAGAAAAATTACCATTGTAACGGTATTTTTTCACATAATTCATTTCAGGCCTTACGTTCCAGCTTCCTTTGGTATAAATATCCGCAAGAAGTTTAACATCGAAATGTTCCCCAATTGGCTGATAATAGCCAATACTGTTTAAAAAGAAACCGACATCTTCCCTTTCTCCAAAACTCGGAATAAGAATCCCCGCCGATCTTTTATCAGAAAAAGGAAGTACCGCAAATGGCATCACCAAAGGTGTAGGAACACCTTCTATGTACATTTGAATAGGTCCTGTAACAATTTGAGATTTATTTTTGCTTTTGATTAATTTAATATGTGGTGCCAGTAAATAGTAATCGGAAATTGTATCTTTTTTCTTTAAAAAATATTCATCCGTAGTATATCTGCCACGTCTCATAAAAAATACTGAGTCATTATATTTCTTTGTTTTCTCAGCAATGATTACTCCTTCGCTTTCTTCAGTTCTTGCGTTATAAGCAATCGCCTGTTTAGTTTTAAAATTATAATTAAACTGATCAGTTTCATATTTCTTACCGGCCTGAGTCGTAATGACAGGCTCAATAATTTTCTTACCTAAAGAATCTTGTTTTCCGCGTGCATAGATGAGATTTTTTTCTTCATCAATCGAGATATAATCTGCATCTATCTGCATATCCTGATATTTTACCTGAGCATTTTTGTTCAGATAAATCATCTTTTTAGGTACATCCCGGCGCATATCATCAGCTTTTGTCTGAAGAATATCATCTAAGGATTCCTTTTTTGCAACAATGGTATCCTTTTTGGAAATAGTATCATTAACCGCATTCTTAGGCAATTTTTCAGGAGTTTTCTGTGCTAAAAAATTGTTAAAAATTAGGATAATTAAAATTTGTAGTATATTTTTGAAGACGGTTTTGACCAATTTTTATTTATATTTAATGTATATAATCAAGGCTCAAAATTAATATAATTTTTAAAACTGTAAGATGCACAAACAAAATTTTAAAATAATTTTATCATTTCTTCTTATACTGATCTCCAATTTTATTTTTGCTCAAAAAAAATTCACGGTAGTTTTAGATGCCGGACACGGAGGAAGCGATCATGGAGCCAACAGAAATTACGCTGATATAGGAAGAGTTGCTGAAAAAGATGTTACACTGGCTGTCACACTGAAAGTGGGGGCAATGCTTGAAAAAAATAAAGATTTTAAAGTAATCTATACCCGTAAAATTGATGAATATCCTTCTTTGTCTGACAGAACAAATCTGGCCAACAGAAGCAAGGCTGATCTATTCGTCTCTATTCACTGTAACTCTTCTGTAAGACCTACTGCTTACGGAACAGAAACTTACGTACAGGGACCTAACCAGAACGATGAGAATCTTGAGGTCGCAAAAAGAGAAAATGACGTAATATTTTTGGATGAAAAGGATAAGCAGACTTTTGGTTCTTATGACGCCAACTCACCGGAATCGTTAATTGCTTTGAAACTTCAGCAAAGTAAATATCTTGAATCAAGTCTTCTTTTGGGAGGTTTGATAGAAGATAATTTCGTAAATAAGGATAAAAGATTCTCACGAGGGGTTTTTCAGAAAAACCTGCACGTTCTTCGTATGAATGCCATGCCTTCTGTGCTTATTGAAACCGGATTTATCAATCATCCGGAGGAAAGTCATTATTTAGCATCAGAAAAAGGACAGCAGGAAATTTCCGAAAGTATTTATCAGGCTATTGTTGATTATAAAAAAGCGATTGACAGAAAATCAGGAGGAGGGGCAGTTGCCGTTAGGAAGCCCGAACCGGAAAAACCCGTAGAAGTTGCATTGAAAAATGATTTCAGAATTTTATTATTAAGTGTACCTACTAAATACAATGACGGCGATCCAGCTTTAAAGGGTTTAAATTACATTCTCCCTATTAAAGAAAACGGACAATACAAATACTATTACGGAGTAACCAACTTAGCTTCGGTAAAAGATATCAATCTGAAAACAGCTAAAGATGCAGGATTCAAAAATGCTTATGCTGTAGGTTTCATGCCGAATCAGAAATTAAACTCAGGATATTACACCATTGAAGTATATGTCGGGGAAAAACTAAATGGAAATTCTTTCATCATGCAAACCCTGAAAGACGTAGAAAGAAATAAGGAAAACGGAGTGTTTTATTATACCTATGGAAAGGAATATTCTCTGGAAGACATTATAAAACTCCAGAAAGACCTCGAAGCGAAAGGAATTAAAAACACTGTAATTCAGAAGGTTTACAAATAATTCTAAAAATAATTTTGAAGTTAAAAAGTTAATTATTACTTTTGCGACCTCAAAATTTGGCCTATTCGTCTAGTGGTTAGGACTCAAGGTTTTCATCCTTGCAACAGGAGTTCGATTCTCCTATAGGCTACAAAATTTGATATCATGCCGGATTTAAAAATACAAGAAGCAAAATTGCTTTTTAAGAAAATCCACTCTAACCCAAAAAGTTACGATTTAAAGATCAATGAAGATGGGATTGCAGGCAGGGATGATAAAATAAGTTTCAGACTTTACAGGACTGGAGAAAGGGTAGCCTTTGAAGTAATAATTGATGGACTAACCTTCACCAATACAACTGGAGAATGGAACAATGCGATGGTTATGCTTACGAGCACAATCAAAAAAATAGAAAGAGAAGACGAGAATTTTAAAATAGAACAAGCGATTGATAAACTCCGAAAATATTTGTCCGAAGAAAATTAAAAAATTTCAATAAATAATTTGGCAGATAAAAAAAAAGTTTATACTTTTGCACTCACATTTGAACGATATGGCAAATCATAAATCAGCATTAAAAAGAATTAGACAAAACGAAGTTAGAAAAGTTCGTAACAGATACTACCACAAGACTGCTAGAACAGCTTTGAAAGTATTGAGAAATGAAGAAGATAAAGCTGCTGCTGCTGAGCAGTTGCCAAAAGTTATCTCTTTGTTGGATAAATTAGCTAAGAAAAATATTATCCACAAAAACAAAGCAGCTAACTTGAAAAGCAAATTAACTAAGCACGTTAATAAACTAGCTTAATAAGTATAGTTGGCCCGTTCGTCTATCGGTTAGGACCTCAGATTTTCATTCTGGTAAGAGGGGTTCGATTCCCCTACGGGCTACAAAATATAATTACTGCTAACCGGAGTGATTATAAAATAAGAGTTGTAAACTTATTATAAAAACAAAATATTAACCCTGTAAATATTACGGTATGGTAGATGGCCCGTTCGTCTATCGGTTAGGACCTCAGATTTTCATTCTGGTAAGAGGGGTTCGATTCCCCTACGGGCTACTTAACAACAATCAAAAAACTCTGATAAATACAATATCAGAGTTTTTTTTATTTTGAATCCTTCCGATTTTTCGAAATCTCTCTTACACGATCTTGTACGAAGCGAATTTCCAAAATCTTTTTTGATTTCTAAAATTTTTCCTTTCCTTTCTTTTCCTTCTGTCATATAATCAACTTAGAAATCTTTCAGTTAATTTCGGTTAAAATATTAAACTAATTATTTAATAATTATTACCGTCAATCAGAAAAGCCCCGTAATACGAGGCTAATTATAATTAAAAGAGATAGAAATTAATCTTCAAAAAAATCACTATTAATTTCGTTGATCTCAATAACCTTCTTTGTTTGAACTCCAACATTAAACGTTCCAAAAGCCTGTCTGAATCAAATTAATACAATTTTATTGTGTGGATTAGTGAATATTGCAAATAAGTTTACTGTTTTGTGAAAATTAAATCTTTTGTTTCAGGCAAATAGATATTTATGTCTGTTCCTGAAGGGCATTTATTGCTATCAAGTATAATATCATCTGGACGATACTCCCATGAAAGCTGAGTTGAATTTATTTTTTTCAAAAAAACATCTCCCCAACCAACTCTACAATTAGTTCCACTGTAGTAAAATACAACAGTATTTTTGGTGGGATAAGTATAGTAGCTATAAAATTCAATATTTGTTGTATTGTTACTTTTTGTATCTTGTAAAACAGTACCAGCAGAATTTTTAACTATATACTTTACAATCAGAACGTCTCTGTAAAATTTTTGATTTCCATAATCCATCAATTTGTCTTCAGTCTTTGTAATATATAATATAATTTCACTCCCTTGAAAGTTCGCTTTATAAGTCCCTACATATTGGGAAAGTTCATTATCTAAATCTTTAACATGAGCATTAGATGGAATATCTTTCATATTGCTATTTAATGGTAAGGATTGCGATCTACAAGATATTATACTTACTAAAAAGATAAATAAGATTATTATGTTAGTCTTTATTGTTTTCATATTTATTTTTTGTATTTATTATTAAGGACAGTTTGTTGGGATTGGTTCATTATTACTATTTAAACTGATACTTTTTATTGTATTATTACTCTCCACTCTCTGTAAGGTAACCATATTTACTAATCCCATATTCTTTAATGTTTCAAAAAACAATGTTTCTGCTCCCAGATTGTTTAAATCGCCATTACTATTAACGTATTTTGTGCCATTTTTTGCCCAATCAGTTAAATTTTTATCAAATTCCCTATATTTCTTCACGAATTTATCCAAAGTATCTTGTGAATAGGTTTGTAGTGATTGAGCATAAGTTCCCTTAAACCACATAACATAATGCATGCCATTGGGAGCAACCATGCCTAAATAAGCATTATTGGTATTATCCAATGCAGTTGGCTGAGCTCTTGCAAATCCTAATAATTGGTCAATATCTGGTGGGGAAAGCATTGGTATTCCTGATGGTGTATGATTATGATACCCCCCTTGATAACCTGTTTTATCTCCCAAGTCTACACTATGCTTACCTCCATTAAGTGTTTCGGAAGGTGTACCGTCTGCTTTAAACTTCACTCCTTTTTCACCCCCTTTAGGAGCTTGCTCTTTTAATTCTTTGATTTTTGCCTGTACTTGAGTTTTTTCTAATACTCCTTTAGTTTTCTCACATGGTGTTTGAGATGGTTGTGGCGGGATATTAGTTCCTCCGGCACCCCCTCCCCCTCCTGGATATGGATAAGTTGGATTCTCAGGATTAGGATTTGATGGCCCGTCCCCACCACCAACTTCATTACATGTTGTTATATATTGTGTTTCCCAATGCCCTCCTGCATCAGGATTAGTCTCACTATTAGGATACCACATTGATACTGAACTAACTGCACATTGTACTATTCCCTTAGCAGTTTGAGAGCTTAGTTGCTCCATCTTTGATGGCTGACGCTTTTCTACTGTTGTATATCCCTGAAAGAATTTGATATGTTCCTGATCATTATCATAAACAAATTTGATTTCATCATCATTTCTAGGCACTTGTATACAAGAAACTATAGTTTTACCATTAGCCACTGGGACAATCAAAAAACTTTCATCCATACGCCCCATCGTCATAGCATAATCCCAGAGAGGTGTTCCATTCCCTTTTTTGATTTCAGATTCATTTTCACCATAAACCTTCATTACATTTTTAATGTATGTTTCATCTTCTTTCCAGACGCTTTTGGAGTTGTATTCTTTAGAGGTAGGATCAGATGATGTAGACATATCATCATGAATACAGGAGTATAAAGAAACTCCGAATGCTATTAAAAATAATAGCTTTGAAATAAATTTGTTTTTCATTTAATGTTTATAATTTTAAGTGAACTAATATAAAAATATTTTTTAATTCACAGATTAGGGTTTTCCGTATTGTTTTGAATCAACTTTCTCTGTAAATGTAATTCGACAAAGCGACAGAATTTGTCGTATTTTTTATCTGTTTTATTTGTCAATCTGTTTTGTTCTCCCAAACTTCAATGCTACCAATCTGTTTGCTTTATCATAAATAAACACATTGTTTTGAGCAGATACATTCATTCCCTTGTTGAATTTGAAATCTTCTAAAAACAAATCATTGATAAACAAAAGTTCACAATCAAAATAAACGCTGTCTAATTCCTGACCGTTTTCAGAAAAGGGAGGGATTTTTATGATTTCCAGATTTTGAACCTCAACCTTGTTTTCAAGCATTCCCTTCAAATCAAAATCAACCTGCTCTATTGTTATTTTTTGAGCACAAGAGAGCAAGAAGAGAATAATTGTTGATATTACAATAGTCTTTTTCATTCTTCTTAAAAGTTTATTCGTAGAATTTTCTGTAATGACAAATTTTAATAAACATTATAAAATATTTACGAAAATCTTCCGAATACAAGTATGAGGATGAGGTCAAACAAAGGAAATCAGAGTCAAGAAATCTTTGATTTTTCCAAGTATTCTCTAAAAATTTATGCTAGGATTTTGTGAAAAGTGTTTTCCCCTACGGGCTACAAAGAGACTTTATTTTAAAGTCTCTTTTTTATTTTTTCTTTATTTGAATTGAACTTATTTCATATAAATATTTAGGATTAATAATATCAGTTCTTACCTTTCAAACTTTAAATATCATATTAAAATATTCCGGAAAAATCATACCTTTGCATTCATCAGATGATAAGATGTTTTTAAATAAATGCAGATTCAAAGACGAACTTTAGCACAAGAAGTAGCAGAAAGGTTAATTGAAGGAATACTCAATGACGAATTTACTGTAGGTACAAAATTACCCATTGAAGCAGAGCTGATGAAAATGTATGGTGTCGGCCGATCCAGTATCCGTGAAGCTATTAAAATTTTGTCTATCAAAGGAATATTAAACGTTCAGCAAGGTGTGGGAACCTTTGTAGTTTCTAAAAACATACAGGAATCTTTAGAATCTCAAATGGATAAAGCACAAATCGAAGATGTGTTTGAGGTGAGATCTCTTTTAGATTCAAAAATTGCAGGAAAAGCAGCCATTCATCGTACAGAAGAAGATCTGAAAAGTATTAAAATGTATTTGGATCTCAGAAATAAGCTGGCTGAAGAAAATAAGGCAGCAGAATGCTATGAAGCCGATATAAATTTTCACGTAGCTATTGCTGAAGCTTGTGGTAACACACTTTTGAAAGAAATCTACATCATAGCAAGCAAGCATATTTTAAGATCTTTTGAAAGCAGTCATAACAACAACACAGAACCTTTTAAAATTTCTCAAAAAATACATACTCGTCTATTTAAATCAATAGAAAATAAGGATTCAGAAAAAGCAGCATTTATAGCACAACAGATTGTTGACAGAATTTATTAAAAATAAAAATTTAATCCAATTCATCAGATGACCTGATGAATAAAAATAATATTCTATGGAAAATACTCAGGCAAAAACAATTGACACAACTAAAATTGTTTATCCTATTTTATTTATGATCAGTTTTTCTCATTTTTTAAATGACCTTATTCAGTCTACCATTCCTTCACTGTACCCAATTTTAAAAGGAGAATTCAGTTTATCGTTTGCTCAAATCGGTATTATCACATTGGTATTTCAGCTTACAGCTTCCATCCTTCAGCCTTTTGTTGGAATTTATACTGATAAAAAACCTAACCCTAGATCATTAGCGATAGGGATGGGACTTTCAATGGCCGGTTTATTACTTTTGGCAGCAGCTCATCAATATTATGTACTCTTAATTGCAGTTGCATTCATCGGGATGGGTTCTTCCGTTTTCCATCCTGAAGCATCAAGGGTTGCACAGCTGGCATCCGGCGGACAAAAAGGATTGGCTCAGTCTATTTTCCAGGTAGGTGGGAATTCCGGAAGTGCCATCGGCCCTCTATTGGTTGCTTTAATTGTACTTCCTTTGGGACAGGGGTATGTAGGTCTTTTTGCAATTGCCGCTTTTATAGGAATTATCGTGTTATGGAGAATCGGAAACTGGTATGCAGAGAGATTATCATTGAAAAAAACAGCTAAACATTCAAGCGATATTATTGAGATACAATTATCCCGCAAAAAGGTTTTATTTTCGATTACTATTCTATTGGCTTTAGTATTTTCAAAATACATTTATTTAGCATCAATGACCAATTATTTTACCTTTTTCCTCATGGATAAGTTCCATATTTCAGTAAAAGACTCTCAGCTTTATTTATTCATGTTTCTTGCAGCGGTTGCTATAGGAACTATTTTAGGAGGAAAATTGGGAGATAAATATGGCAGAAAAAAAATCATTTGGATTTCTATTTTAGGAGCAGCTCCTTTTACTCTTTGCCTTCCTTACTTATCTTTGACATGGACTGTCATTTTTGCTGTTTTAATCGGGCTAATTATTGCTTCAGCCTTTTCTGCAATTTTGGTTTACGCAACAGATCTTATGCCTAACAAAATTGGTTTGGTAGCCGGATTATTTTTTGGATTTATGTTTGGCATGGGCGGAATTGGATCTGCTGTACTAGGTGCATTAGCTGATGACACCAGTATAGAATATGTATTCAAAATCTGTGCTTTTTTACCGCTTATGGGAATCATTACCGCTTTTTTACCTGACTTAAAAAGACAAAAAAAAAGCCTCCACCAAGACAATAGGTAGAGGCTAAACAAAATTGGATATACTAATAAATATTAGTTCTTGATTAGCTTCTGTTGATAAACAGCTTTGTCAGTAACAATTTTCACAATGTAAATACCTTTTAGAAGGGTACTTACATTTACTTGACTGTTTTCAAGTTTAGTATTCATTAATCGCCCTGAAATGTCATAGACAGCTATATCCAAAACTTTATCCTGTGTTTTGATATTCAAAATATCTGTTACAGGATTTGGATAAATGCTTAATTGTGTTTTCTTAACCTCAACAGTAGACAGAGCTCCACTTATTGCATTGACGGAAAGTGTTTTTTCAACCACTTTCCCATTTGAATTAAAACTTACGACAACTTCTGAAGAGCCATTCCCTTGTGGGGCTAAAACAAGCTCATCATTTGTATTGATTACTGCAGAAACAACAGAAGGGTTAGTATTTGATTTTACTGTTTTTACAATAGCTAAAGAAGTATTGTCAGCATCTGTCACGATTGTTTTTAAATCAATTGTAGTCGCTGCATTTACATTTATCTGCGAAGGAAAAGCAGAAGCCACAACAGGTAATGTGTTATCAGGAAATACCGTCATTGCAGGAAACCAATAATAATCGTTTAATTTTTTAGTATTGATTAAATTTCCAGTGTTGCTGTAAGTATGAACCCAGTTGTTCTGGTAATGTGCTCCGTAGCCGCTTTCTGTTGTATTTAGAATCAATTCATCTGTTGTTGGGCTTACACGTAATGCCGCTCCGTAAGGAATTTGCTTATAAGTTCCTGTCTGTCCGGGGATAACAGCAAAGTTTTCATTAAATGTCTTTGTAGTAACATCAAATTTTACAAGCTGAGTTCCGGACATAAAACTATTCACGGAATTGATCCAGTATAATGTATTATTCTGGTTGCTTGCTGTAAGACTTCCCGCATTCCAGGCTCCCCAAGAACCAAAATATTTTGTGGTAGGAATATTATAATTTGTGGGAGCAAAAGTTATTGGATCAATATTTACTAATTTCTGATCCTGAATCGCCCAGATACTTCCATCTTTTGCCTGAACAATGGAATGGAAGGAACCCGCAATTGTAGAAACCACAGTATCGGTATTTGGATTAATCACCAAAATTCCTGTAGCCTGTTTTATAGCAAAAACATATTGCGAAGTACGAATCATATTCCCTATTTGCCCAGCATAAGCACTTCCTCCGCCTGTCGTTGGAATCAGGTTTCCCACCTGCATATTGTCTATATCAAATACAAAAATACCGTTCGAAGCACCGATATAACCTTTGTGTTCATTTACACCCACAAAAGACCTTCCGTCTCCACCGCCGATATCATTAAAACCAGCAATTTTCTGCATGGTATGAGCATTTGCCACAACTAATCTTCCTCCCGGAGTATATTGTGTATCACCTCCGTCAGCAGCTTGTTTTGAAATAAAATAAAACTTATCTCCATAGATAGTTCCATACTGTGTAGTCGCTCCAAAAGCCTGATTATTATTTGCATTGCTGTAAACTCTGTAATTTACATTTCCGCCGTTATCAATAAAATTTACAGAACCGTTTGTATGGCCAAACCACTCTTCGTTTACTATAAAATATCCGTTGGCATAATCTGTTGAAGTTACATATGGTGAAACGGCGGTCAATGTAGATGAAATTGGGAAGGAGTTCATCCCCGCATTAAAATTCCAAACATCCCAGGAACCATTTTCCAGAGCCCTTGTACTCGCTCCTACTCCGGAATATCCAAAATCAGTATCAGTAGGATCTTTCACCCAATAAGACCAATATCCGTTATACCATCCGGTTCCCCAATGATCATCTGTGTCTGCAACAGTATAATCATCAAAATCATAAGAAGTTGTATTTACGATTCCGTCAATGGGATAATAAGGATAAGTTACATTCCCGTTTTTGTAAAGAGCATTTGAGTTTACACCGTTTAGATCAAACCCAAGTCCGCCAACAGCACTTCCAAACGATGTCCCCTGATACAATAATGTGAAAAATCTGTGATCGGCTTTTGCGATAGCTTTCAACATATCTTCACCTGTTGCATTCCCGTTCCATCTGAAGCCCCAGACTAAAGCATCAGGATTTTTACCATCATTCCACTGAACGACAAAAGCCGCCTCATTGGAACCTGTTCCTACCCAATACTGGACATCTGCAAAAGTGAAAGTAGTGTTCAAAGCAGTATTTGTCTGATTCTGATTACCAGAATTCAGTTGGATATCATTTCTGGGCACACCCTGTACTTTTATCTGAGCATTCACGAAAAATGCAAAGAGAAAAAACATTGTAAAAAGATAAAACTTTTTCATTTCTATTTAATTTTTAAAATATTTATTCTTGATTTTATTTAAGATGTAAATCATAGGCTCCCGCCACCTCAGTTGAAACCTCACCAAGCCAACCCGCTTCCTGATTGACTCCCGTATAAACTTTCACGAAATCAACTCCCGGGAGCTTTACATATTTTCCGCCTTTGTCAACTGCCCAAGAGATATCAATATCAGAAGCTTCATCATTGTTTGGGGCATTATCTGCATATCCGTATTCGTAAGATTTTCCTACCCAATAATTCCCCGTTCCGCTTTGATCATAAAAATTGTTCTGAAGCTTTGTTCCGGTAAAACTGTAAGAAGCATCTGAAAGCCACAAAGGATAGTAGCTTTGCGCATGGAAGGTGTTTCTTGTTTTAAATCCATTATTCCCCAGATTGTCCTGCCATTTGATATATTCTATATCAGTCTGCCAAAACTCACTTCCGGGAACGGGAATTTTATTTTCATTGGGTCTAAAGTATGTTATGCTGTAATCTTTTACAGTTGTATTCTTAAAATATTCGCTTCCTGCGATTTCGTACCACTCATTATCATCGGGTTTTCCGTTTTTGTTTCTGTCATAGGCAATCATGATGATTCCCGGTTCGCAAGAGCCAGAGCGCACATCATTGGCATCATTTCCGAAAAAGGCATTTCCAAGAATTTTAAAATCCCGTCCGTTCATATTCGGAATTGTATGATCAAAACCAAAAACAACGTAGCCGCCATAACCGCCAAGCGTAATCATTGTAGAAGCTTCTCCAACTAAAGATTCTTTTGCTTTTTGAAGTATCATACTTGCTGTATTTCCGTTTTCATATTCAGGAATTTCATTAATAAACTGTCCTACTGCAGGTCTGAAATCGAAAACATTGGAAATATATTTACTGAAAGTTCCGGTTTCCTGCTTTACAATTATTTTTGAATTATATGTTTTTGTACTGCCGTTACTTTCAATTTTTAGAGTTAAAGGATAGGCAGCCACTTTTGGACTGATAAATTCCAGCTCTGAATTTTGAGAAATAATGGAATCATTGATACTCCATGTGAAGTTTCCTGAAACATTTGTCGGGATACTCAACACTCTGAAACGTTCTACAGAATAAGATTCATCAAGACCATTGAATGAAAAATCATCGTCTCCATCCCTTTTACAGGCTACTATTCCTATGAAAAGCATAGAAAAAAGCGAAATTTTTAAATAGTCAAACTTAATTCTCTTCATATTTTAGATTTAATTATTTATATAAAAAAGTGAAATGAGCAGGGATATTTCCGCCCTCAGTTTTCCATTTGAAATGACCATTTTTATCAAAACAATACACGAATCCCATCGCTACATAATTTCTGGCATCCGTTATATAAATATCTTCAGTAATTGGGTTTACCATAATTCCATAAGGTGTTTTAATGGCATCTACATATTCCTGATCAATAATTTTATTGGAAATAATTTCTTCAGTTTTCACATCAATGATTCCGAAAGTTTTTTTGTAAGAATGGGTATTGTAATTAAATTCATTTCCATAGAAATAAAGTTTATCATTCACAATTGTCATTTCACTTACCGAGAGATGAAAATCTTTTTTAATGTTTCCAGTTGCAGCATCAATTAGAAATAAATTTGAAGGAACTGTGTAATAATCACCTCTGGAACTTACATATAGATCACCATAATTGTCTTTTTTGAGTCGATGGAGGTTTATAGCAACGTCGATTTTTTTGATTTCAGTAAAGGAGTTTAGATCAATCACAGAAACGGTTTTGTCATAATTCGGGACCATATAACCGCCGGAATTGGCAACAAAAAGCTGATTTCCCACAATTTCAATTTCTTCAGGCTGATAACCCACTGTGGCCTGTCTTTGGATAGAAAGCGAAACAGTATCAATTTCAACTACTTTTCCTTTCGGAGCATTGGGATTGATGTCTACCGGACCTGCATAACTGCTTGCATAAGCCTTTCCGTCTCTAAAAGCCAGGTATCTGCAATTTTGAAGAGGAATCGTTTTAATTCTTTTTGCCGTTTTAGCATCCAGAACCTCAATTTTATTGGAAACATTCACGACAACATACAATTTGCTTCCGTAGATTTTAATATCATTTCCTACATCACCTAATTCTTTTACTACATTAGGATTGATTTCAGCGTAAATATTTCTATGATATGTTCCGGTGGTGTAATCGAAAAAGTCAAGGGTACACTTATTACTTCCCATGTTCCCCTCATTTAAAAGATAAAAGCCTTTAATAGCTGTATTTTCGGGCGTTGCAAGTCCCGGTACAACTTCTGAACGCACAATAATATCATCCGTACGACATGAAACAAGAAAAACCAATGTGAAAAGCAATAGAAAAATATTTAGCTTTTTCATAAAGTGTAGTTTAGAATAAGTTTAAAATTTCTTCCTGGCATCGGATAATTGATTACAACATCATAATACTGATTGAAAATATTATTCATTTCAAGACTTACTTTGAACTGTTGTTTATGCCAATTAAATTTTTTCTGAACAGATAAATCATGCGTATACCAAGGCTGAACATAATTGTATTGAATATTATCCTGATTCACATCATAACGCTCTCCCACGTACATTGCGCTATAATTAAAACTCCATTCTTTATAATCTGCCATTAACGTAAAAGTTCCGCTATGCCAAGGGGTATAAGCAATTTGGTTTTTATAAAAACTGTCTTCAGAATTTGTCATATCTCTCGCACTTTGATAGGTATAGGAAAGCAATGGCTTCAACTTCACATTGCCCAACATCATATCTGCCTGCATATTCACATCAACACCGATGATTTCTACCCAACCAAGATTCATCATCAGCCAACGAAACATGCTTCCATTAGGTGCTGCGATGATTTTATCTTCTACTTTATTGTAATATCCGTCTACTTTTGCATAGAAATTTTGCAGAATTGATTTATTAAAACTTTTCTGATAGGTAATACCAATGTCATATTGATTCGTATATTCCGGTTTCAGATATGTATTTCCTATATTGGTATAATATAAATCGTTGAAAGTCGGCATCCTGAAAATTCTTTTGTAAAAGGCTCTTAACGTAAGTTCAGGAACAATCCCCGGTTGATAGCTCATGAATAAAGCAGGAGACCATTCTCTTCTGTCAGGAGATTTGATATTACGCTCCACATGTTCCTGAATAAATGTTCCCAAAACACTTCCAAGCAACTTGAATCTATTCCATTGATATGTAGAGGCAAAAGAAACAAGCGAAGTATAACGCACAGGATAAGAAAAATTTTCTAAATCCGCATCAAGATTATTAAACTGAAAATCAGCATTTACACTGACATCCCAATTGGTATTAATTGAATATAGATTAGATGAAGAAAGATATATTTCTCTTTGAATGAAGGTATTATTAGCATATTTAAGGTATTCGGACTTCACAGTATCCAAAAAATGGGTATAGTCATAAGCAAATTTTGCCTTCAACTGAGTTTCTAGTTTTGGAAATATTTTTTTCCTTACATGAGCCTGAACGAAATAATTTTCATCTTCCAGTCTTGCTCCACGAGCATCAAAACGTCCGTTAACAATAGCTGCGGGTAATCCCCTGTTTGAAATATATCCGTAACCACGCACATTCCAGCTTCCATTATTCAAGGCACCGTTTAGACTTGTTTCAAAACGCTTTGCCTGAATATCAGAATCCTGTCTTTTAGCGATCGTATCATAAGCCTGTTCCCCGTCGGGGTATTTTTTAGCATAACGGTATCTGTAAACCCCATCACTTTGCATAAACTCTGAACTGAAACTTGCAGAAACTTTCTGTGAAATTTTTTGTTCCAAACGAAAAGACGGATTAAATAAATCAATCGAAGCATTTTTTAACCTTATAACAAGATTTGTTTTTCTATTCCCTTTAAAAGAAGGCATTTTTGGCTGTAAATAAATAGAACCTGATGAACCGAAATCCTTTGCGGGCTGAAAAATTTCACTCTTTTGACCATTATATAACGAAATTTCTTCCAAATCATCTAAAGAATATCGACCCAAATCGACTAATCCGTTTTGTGCATTTCCCAATTGAATCCCATCATAAAAAACTCCTACATGCTGACTTCCCAAACTTCGGATATTGATCGTTTTCAAACCACCTATTCCTCCGTAATCTTTAATCTGAACTCCTGAAAAATACCGTAGAGCATCAGCAACGGAATGACTGTTGAGCCTTTCCAGCTCTTCACCCTGCAGAATCTGGGCTGGAAGGATTTCCTTAAAATTCTTTTTATAAATATTGACAGGGATAATTGCCTGTTCCTTTATCGTATCTTTTTTTATTTGAGAAAATAATAGCTGAGATGTTAACACCAAAACTGTGAAAACAACCTTATGAAACTGAGATGTAAAAAATTTTGTCACCATTAGCTCATTCAGAATAATGATGACGCTAATGGATATAAGAATACAACGACCAAGCACAGCCGTAACTGCACAAAATCAATCATGTCCTAAGCTTTATTCCACGAAAGCGTCAAACGTTAAATCTTCTGGCAGGTCTTCTGACTTACTCCGTTTTTGAAACCCTTCCCATTAAAAACAGTGGATATTATCTTCAAAAACTTGTTTAGTGGAGCTTACAGCAGCGGGTCTGTTCCGGATTTTCACCGGATTCCCTTTTAAGCGCTTTTTATGGCTCACCAGATTCCGGCAAAGATAGAAAATAAATCACAGAAACAAAATAAGATTTAAATTATTGATTTTCAATGAAATAAAAACAAATCATTTCGCTAACATTTTAACGAAATGATTTGTTATGTTAAATTCCAAAATTCAAGAAAAGACTGAAACGTGATTTCGCTTCAATATCCCCATCTGCCAAATTGGAATAGGCAGGAAGCATCATTTCACTTCCCAAACTGAACTTTTTATAAGAAGCCTCAAAACCCAGTTTCCCATACAAAGCACTTCCGGCTGTATTAGGTAAAACCTCATCAAATTGTTTGTTCTTATCATAAACTTCTCCTTGTAAGCCTGCTTTTGCGGAGAAAATTACTTTTTTGTTTGATAAAATTTGATAAAAACCCGTCGCAGCATAATTCCATTGATTTCCGAAATGATAATGTTTTTCATTTTCAGTTTTGATCGTATAATCTGTATTGAAGAGAACAGCCAGTTTATTTTTCTGAAATTTATAATTCAAAACCATTTGATAATCCCAACTTCCTGTTCCCAGCTGAAAACTTGGATTGACACCGGAAATCCCTTTTTCATCAAATTTTCCCAGTGGAACTTTTACGCCGATTCCACCATTTAATTGATGAATATTATCTTTTGAATTAAATAGTTGATAGACTCCCATCAAATTCAAATCTCCTATTCCATTGATATTAATATCACCCTGCAAGGTTTTTTTTTCATGAAAATGAAACGGCAAACTTGCATAGAGACTTAATTTTTTCATTAAAGGAATTCTACCCCAAAGCTGAATTGTATTAAAATATTGATCTTGAGTCAAATCTTTTACAAATAAATTTTCCTTTGCTTTATAATGTTGGGAAAAATATTTGATTCCGATAAACTGCGGGTTCAATAAAGATTCAAAACCTGACGACCCGTTTCCTGCAGCGCAACCGCAAGCATCACAGTCATCAAAGACCATCGTATGAAAATCATTAGGAACGTAAAGACTGTCATTAATGGTTTTTGCCTGATTTATATTAAATAAAATCAGACTTATGATTAAAAATATCCTTTTCATGTCTTAATAAAATTATTCCGCGAATTTTGGATTAGAGATAAAATTTTTGTCGGATAATGTTTTTAAAAAAGCAATGATGAATTGCTTTTCCTGAGTGTTCATTGCGATTCCGATGTGTCCGTTTTGTTTTAATATTGGATCAAGGTTCGGACTGTTTTCTACATTATCTGAATAGAAATTAAGCACCGCTTCTAATGTATAAAATCTTCCATCGTGCATATAAGGTGCCGTATATTCTACATTTCTCAGACTCGGAACACGAAATTTCATCCAGTCGTTTTGATCGAGAGTCACACGATAACGTCCTGCATCTTTAAACTGTGTATTATAGTACATTCCTGTATTTCTGAAGCTTTCATCAGTAAATAATGCTCCGCTATGGCAGGAAGCGCATTTTTGCTGAAACAAATCCATACCTTGGGCTTCTTCTGACGAAAAATTTTCTTTTCCCTGTTTGAATCTGTCATATTTAGAATTTGCAGAAATCATTGTTACCATAAATTGCGACAACGCTTTCAACACCCTTTCGCCTGTCACATTTTCATCTCCATAAGCAGCTTTGAATAATTTTTTATACTTCGAATCTGAATTTAACTTTGAAATTACCTCTGGCATCGAACTATCCATTTCATCTTCATTGGATATGGGAATTATTGGTTGTTCATTCAAATTATGGATTACTCCATCCCACATATACCTCTTTAAAAAAGCCATATTCTGAATAGGCGGAGCGTTTCGGATTCCTATTCTGTCATCAACGCCATGACTCACTGTATGACCATGGTGCGTAAAAGCATTTTCCTGAATATGGCAGAAACCACATGAAATGGTATTATTCCTTGAAAGCCGGCCTTCATAGAATAGTTTTCTTCCCAGCTCTACTCCATTTTTTGTAATCGGATTTTCTGAGGTATCAAAAGCCATCTCCGGAAAGTACGACGGAAAGGATAGATTGTAAACATTATCTTTTTCCAGTGGCTCAATCACTTCCTCGGAACATGACACAAAACTCAAAAAAGAGAAAATGACTAAACCTGTTTTAATTATCTTAATCATTGTGAACATGGTCTACTTTAAACATTTTTGACAGATTATTTGTCACATCAACCAAATGCTGATTTGAACCCATCATCATATCATTTGTAGAATTTAAAACCAACGGCATCCCTCCACTTAAATACTGATTAAAATCTGCTAAAATGTGAATCGAAGGCTTGATTTGACTTGTCACTCTCGCAGTTGTCGGAAGATCCAAAGTAATTTCCCGGTAAAGGTCGGGAGTTCCGTTTGCCACAACATTTCCCATATTTCCGGTATGATTCATGAATTCTGTGCCGGGAGAATTTGTTCCATATTTTCCTTCCAGCTTTACGAAAACATAACCTGCAGCCCAAGACCATGACATTCCTTTTAGTTTGGCCTTATTCCAGAATTCCGCCTGTCCGTCCTGTCCCAACAGATAAGCATTCTGACTTATTCCCAAACCGAATTTTATTTTCTTGTAATTATTTTTCGGAACCTCATTCAAATTAGCATATACAATTCCTGCAACTGCATCAGCCTGGTCAATAATAAAGGCACCTTTGTCCGGATTATTTTCGTTGTATTTGAATTCATTCCCGTTTTCATCAATCAAACTGATATTACTGATGATATATTTTATATTAGAAAACTGATGCTTTTGCCCTTGCAAAGAAGTTTGAGTGGTTTGATTTAAAACAATATCTCCGAGATTATTAAACCCGTTTTCAAATTTGAGCTGAAGATTTCCTTTTATTTCCGGTGATGAATCGTCTTCATCATTATTTCGGCAAGACACGAAAGTGAAAAAAGTAAAGGCAATAAAGAATAATGATAAAAATTTATAAATTTTCATTGTTGATTTTTTAAGTTGAAATTTTTAAATAGAAATACTTTTTGAATGTTCGGAGGCATTCAAGTTTTTTAATTACAGAATTTTGCACATAAATACTTTGCTGGGATTCCTAGGGAATAACAACTAAGTGTAAATTAAAGCCCGATGCTAAATTTTGCGTTAAAAAAAGATTAAAAAATAACTTAAAAAACGGGTGGCCTGAAAATATTTTTTAAAAACAGAAAAGAATATGCTGTTTTATAAAGAAAACCGAAATTTGAAAAGAAAGACTTTTCTGTTTTATTGATTTTGGTAATTTCAGGGAGAATATAAATATCCAGCAATTTCTGGCCTGAATTTTTCACTTTATTTAATGGGGAAGAGTCGGTATCATTTGCTTTTGCGAGTTCTTTACTAAGGTAACATTTTCCGTTACAGTGAAGCTCAGGATTACTTTTATTGATACACAGCACTTTAGAAATATAATCATAATTTACAGCATATTTCACCAATGGCACCAGAGGCCTGAATACCACAAATAAAGTAAGAAATATGCTGCAAATAGAGTTCATTAGCTTATTTTTTACTGATTGCTTCTTCGTACCTTCTGCTGATTTCTTTCCAGTTCGTTACGTTCCAGATAGCAGTCAGGTAATCTGCTCTTTTATTCTGATATTTCAGGTAATAAGCGTGTTCCCAAACATCAATCCCAAAAATCGGGGTTCCTTTTTCCTCTACCACATCCATCAGAGGATTGTCCTGATTAGGTGTTGAAGAAACAAATAGTTTCCCGTTTTTATCCACAGACAGCCAAGCCCATCCAGAACCAAAACGATCTGCTCCCGCTTTGTTCATTTTTTCTTTAAAAGCATCCATACTTCCGAAAGTTTCATTGATAGCTTTCGACAGTTTCGCTGATGGTTGCGTATTTTTTTCGGGTGTCAAAACTGTCCAGAACAATTCGTGGTTGTAATGACCTCCTGCATTATTTCTCACTGCAGCAGGCAACTTTGAAACATTCGACATTATCTGAAATAAAGTTTGTTTTTCCTGTGGAGTTCCTGCAATAGCTTTATTTAGATTCGCCACATACGCTGCGGCATGTTTTGAATAATGAATTTCCATCGTCTGGGCATCAATATTTCCTTCCAATGCGTTGTATGCATACGGCAAAGGTGTCTGTTTGAATTGCGCAAATGCAAACTGCGCCGCAAATACTGCACTTAGAGCAGCAATTTTCATAATCTTCATAACGTTTTGTTTTTAGTGATTAAACAATATTTATTGTAGTAGTTTTTTAATATCCTCAATTAAGATTTCCCTGTCGGGATGATATTTTCCCGTCAGTTTTGGTATTTTTCCCTCAGCATCTCCATAATTCAATCCTGAATAGTATAAAATCGGCATATTCTCTTTATCATATCGGCAACGGATATTTCCTTCTTTATCAACAAGGGCAATCATCCCGCTGTGATTAAGACTTTCACTCTCATCTTCTTTATCACCAACATAAATATTAAACTGGTCAGCAATTTTTCCGATATAATCTCTATTTCCTGTCAGAAAATGCCAATTCGGAGATTTAGCACCGATTCTTTTGGCATGTTCTTTCAATAATTCCGGGGTATCATTTTCAGGATCGATGCTTATTGAAATGATTCCAAAATCCGGATTGTTTATTTCATCTTCGATAGCCCTCATATTGGTATTCATCACCGGACAAATCGTAGGGCACCTGCTAAAGAAAAACTCTACCAGATATACTTTTCCAAGCATATCTTTATTGGTAATCTTTTTATTATTCTGGTCAGTGAGCTCAAAATCAGGCACTTTCATTACAGTGTAAAGACTTTTTTTAAAATAACCCATCCCAACACCAATTCCCAAGAAAAGCAGAGCAATAACCGCAATCGGAATAATTACTTTAGTCTTCGCATTATTTGGATTTTTATTTTTGGGCATATTTCTCAGGATTTTTTTTGAACTCATCTTTACAGTAAGTACTGCAAAAACCGTACGTTTTATTTTTATAGACTGCTGTATCTTTCATATCAGCCTCTGTTGGCATGTTACAAATCGGGTCTACCGCATTGGCAAATTTTACTCTTTTTGTATTTGATTTAGCAGATGTATTTGATTGTTTATGCTTTACTTTAGGTGTTTCTTGGGCGCAAGCTGTTAATGAAACAGACAATAATGCCGTTAAAATAATTTTTGATTTCATTTTAATTAAAATTGAAATTAATATAGGTATTGAATGATAATTGATTGATTTTTTTTAACTAAAATTAATTTTAAACCATTAAGAATATTGAAGAAGTTAGGATAAGGAGATTAAAACGATTTTAACAATTCCAAAAACTGAATCAATTTTCAATAATGTAAGCAACAATTAACATTTTAGTTTAAATGTAAGCTAAAGGTGGATGGAATATTCTGAAGAAATATTCTGAAGGATGGAAATTAATATAATCCGAGTTTGGATTTTTTACTGAAATATCTGATTGACTTTTGTCAGAAAAAGAAAATATTTCGTTGAATAAAAAAACATCTAACCCTGCAATTTTTATATTTTGGTTATTGTTAGATTGCTTTTCTGTTTTTGCTAATTCTTTTTCAACGTAGCATTTTCCTTTACAGGTGGATTGAGGAACATTTCTGTTTTCACAAAGATTTTTTACAATATAATTATAATTAAGCACATAGTTTACCAATGGCAAAACCGGACGTACTGCAATTGTGAAAATAATGAATATGGAAATAAAAAACCTCAATTATCAATTCTGTATTACAAATATACTACTGAATTTGTTTTTATGAATGATTTATGATGAAAGTCATTTTTATGAATAGTTGTTAATAAAATTTTATTTTCCCCCACAGGTTGCACATAGGTTTGTATACCTGTACAACCTATGGAAGATTAAAATTCCATTCTCTGGATTCTCACAGCATTTAAAATTGCAAGTAATGCAACTCCGACATCAGCGAAAACTGCTTCCCACATGGTGGCTAAACCTCCTGCACCCAAAGCCAGAACAACTGCTTTAACAGAAAAAGCTAAAATAATATTCTGCCAAACTATCTTTTTAGTTTGTTTTCCTATATTGATAGCCATTGGAATTTTGCTCGGCATATCATCCTGAATCACCACATCTGCAGTTTCTATGGTAGCATCACTTCCCAATCCGCCCATTGCAATTCCAACATCGCTTAAAGCAACAACCGGAGCATCATTCACTCCATCTCCGACAAAAGCTACAGTTTGATTTTTGGCTTTAATTTCCTTGACTTTATTCACTTTATCTTCCGGCAGTAAGTCTCCGTAAGCATTTTGAATTCCCAACATATCAGCGACATACTTTACAACAGAAGTTTTGTCGCCACTCAACATGGTGGTTTTCACATGTAAAGATTTAAGTTTATTAATGGTCAATTGTGCATCAGCTTTTATTGAATCTGCAATGGTGAGATATCCAACAAACTTTTTATCATAAGCGATAGCAATTAAAGTGTAAACAATATTTTCAGGTTTAATATCATAACTGATGTTGAATGTATCCATCAATTTGAAATTTCCGACTAATAATTCTTTTCCGTTGACGGCGGCTTTCAAACCATGTCCTGCAATTTCCTCAACATTTTCCAACCCAACAGAATGGTCAATTTCACCTACATATTCATGAATAGCTGTTGCAACGGGATGTGAACTTTTACTTTCCAGAACATTAACAAATTTCAGGATTTCATCTTTATTAAATTCATTATTAAAATCAACTTCCTGAACTTTGAAAACACCTTCCGTCATCGTTCCGGTTTTGTCCATCACTACGTTTTGAACATTTGCCAAAACATCTAAGAAATTACTTCCTTTAAATAAAATCCCATTCCGGCTTCCCGCTCCGATTCCTCCGAAATATCCCAAGGGGATTGAAATCACCAAAGCACAAGGACAGGAAATTACCAAAAATACCAATGCTCTGTACAACCAGGCTCTGAACTGATAATCATCAACAAAGAAGTAAGGCAACAGTGTAATCCCAATCGCCAGAAAAACCACAATCGGCGTATAAATTTTCGCAAATTTTCTGATGAATAATTCTGTCGGAGCTTTTTGAGCTGTTGCATTCTGCACCAATTCTAAAATCTTGCTCAACTTGCTGTCTTTGTAAGCTGTTGTGACTTTCACCTGACTCACTGTATTCAAATTAATCATTCCGGCCAAAACAGTTTCTCCTTTTACTTTGGTATCGGGCTTACTTTCACCTGTCAAGGCTGAAGTATTGAATGAAGCAGATTCGGATAATAATTC
Source organism: Chryseobacterium sp. FH2 (assembly GCF_001045455.1). Taxonomy (GTDB): domain Bacteria; phylum Bacteroidota; class Bacteroidia; order Flavobacteriales; family Weeksellaceae; genus Chryseobacterium. The sequence goes on from NZ_LFNE01000005.1 coordinate 234,332, forward strand.
TCCGTCTAAACCAAGCTTTTCACCGGATTTTAACTGAATAATTTCACCGATATTTACTTTTTCGGCTTTTACGGTTTGTGGTTTTCCATTATTTATAATCGTAACCTCATCAGGGCGCTGATCAAGTAAAGATTTAATATTACTTTTTGCTCTCGTCACAGCTATTGCCTGAAAAACTTCACCAACGGAATAGAAAAGCATTACAGCAACACCTTCAGGATATTCGCCGATGGCAAAAGCTCCTACTGTAGCAATTCCCATTAAAAAAAATTCAGAGAAAATATCTCCATCCGTTATACTCTCATAAGCTTCCTTTAAAACGGGCAATCCAACCGGAATATAAGCGATTAAATACCAAACTAAACGAATCCAGCCGGTAAACCAGTCTGGTTTTATATAATTATCTAAAGCAATTCCTACCAATAACAATGCAAAAGAGATAATCGCGGGAAGAAACATCTGAAAAGCAGATGTATTTCCCGTGTCATGAGAATGGCCGTGATCGTGACCTTTATGATTGTAATTCTGTTCTTTTTGGGATTTTGTACTGCAACATTCTTCCATAACTGAATAATTTTAATCAAAATTAGGTTTAAAATTAATGCAATACTATTGCAAACTTTCAAGACAATTTTCACAGATTCCTTTCGCAAAAAGTCTTATTTCATCAATTCTGAAATTCGTCTGGATATTTTCAGGAAAGGAAATATCTTCTTTACAGGTCGTCTGTTTGCAGATTTTACAATAGAAATGAAGGTGCCAGTCTTTATGCGTATTTTCATCACAACCGTCATGACAAAGTTTGTATTTTGTCGTTGTATTTTCCTGAATACTGTGAACAATTCCCTTTTCTTCAAAGGTTTTTAAGGTTCTGTAAATGGTTGTTCTATCGGCATTTTCAAAATTATTTTCAATTTCGGACAGTGACAAGGCCGCTTCCTGAGAACTTAAAAAATCATAAACCAAAATCCTCATGCTTGTCGGTTTTGTATTTTTATCTATTAACTTGTTTTCGATATCTTTTTTCATGATGTTGGCCAATTAATGTTCGTGTTCTCCTGAATTTGACAGTTTTGCATTGATAAAAAACGCTCCTTTTGTCGCAATTTTCGCTCCTTCGGGAATAGATTTCACAGGTGTAATAGCAGTATAACCCATTTCTGATGTTCCTTTTACCACTTCCACTCTCTCAAAGTTAACGGTTTTTTCCTGAGATTTTTCATCTTTATGCTCTTCTGATTTTTGCTTGGTTACCAGAAAAATGTAATCTTTTCCGTCCGAACTGGTAATGGCTGTATTCGGAACTGCGGGCATTAATTCATTATTTAAACTTACAACAGCCGTGGCATTCATTCCGTCAATCAAACCATTTTTATTCCCTTTTACTTTACAGTGAATGGGAATTGTTTTACTTTGATTTTCAAAAGCCGTTCCGATACTGTACACTTCAGCATCATATTCTTCTACAGGATTATTCGTCAGTGTAAAATGAATTTTTTGCCCTACTTTTATTGATGGTAAATCTTTTTCAAAAACCTGTAAATCGAGATGCAAAGAACTGTTATCAACAATTTCCGCAACGGGAGATGAAACATCGATATAACTGCCGATTTGCAATAAAATATTGCTAATTGTCCCGTTGATTGGCGCAGTTACTACAAGTCCGGACTTTAAATTAGTATTCGAAACACTGCCGGGACTGATCCCCATCATCTGAATCTGCCTTTGCAGAGATGCTCTTTTGGTTCTTAATGTTTTTAATTCCGCTGCAGCATTTTGCAGATTTTTTTCCGCTCCGGCATCATTATCAAAAAGTTCCTGTTGTCTTCTGTATTCCTGTTCTGCAAAAGTAATCCGGCTTACTGTTGTCAAATAATCTTCCTGCAGTTGGATAAATTCCGGATTGGCAATCGTGGCAATCACCTGACCTTTTTTTACATAATCCCCGACCTGCACATGTAATGTTTTGATAACACCACCATACAAAGAAGTGGCATTCGCTTTGTTGTTATTGGGAACACTCAGCGCTCCGTTGGCTTTGATAATAGAGGTTAATTCTTTCATTTCAATCTGCCCTAGCGTAATACCAACCGCATTCATCTGCTTTTGTGTGAGTTCTGCAAATTCCGAACTTTCATATTCGGAATATTCTTCTGTTTTCTCTTTCGTATCTTCTCCTTTCTCCGCCTTACTACAGTTTAACAGAAATAATGACAGAAAGATGATTATAATAATATTTAATTTTAGCTTCATTTTATTGATTAATTAAAGAGTTGATGTTGATAACCGTCTGGTTCACCTGTTGAATAGACTGCAGATACTTTAGTTCAATATCCGTAGCTGTCTGTAAGGCAAATAAATATTCCACATAAGAAATTTCACCCGTTTTATAGCCTAACTGAGCTGCTTTAGCGATACTTTTGGCATTAGGAACCGCCTGATTCAGATAATAATGATACTGCTGAACATCCTGTTGGTATTGATTCAACGAATTTCTTAGTTGAATATCCAATTGCTGCTGCTGAAATTGGGCATTGCTCTCTTCCATTTGCCTTTGTAACTCCAAAGATTTAATTTTGGCTTTCGTCGCTCCAAAAGTCAAAGGAATTGCGACTCCGACACTTATAGAATTGAATCTGTCTCCTGCTCCGTAATATCTTTCCTGTCCTCTCAAGGTGTGGAAACCAATTAAAGATTGACTGGTGTAGCCAATGCTGAAGTCGGGCAAACCTTGAGCTTTTTCAACATTTTTATTTTTTTCCAGCACTTCCATATTTTGCTTAAAAACCCGAATGGAAGGATGGTTGGCAACTGTTGTACTGTCCAACAGGTGTTCGGCTTTTAAAGGCTCATAGTTCTGAGAAAACGGAATTGAAATTTCCTCATTAACATTTAATAAACCCTTCAAATTTTTATAGGCATTCTCCAAATAGACTTTATTTTGCTCAAACAGTAAATTGACTTCCCCTTTCCTGGTTTCTGCTGTATTGATTTCAATTTTTTTAATATCTCCGGCTTTGAATCTTACTGTTGCAATTCTTATAAAATCGCCATATAAACTGTCTAAATATTGAAGTTTGGTTTGATTATACTGCAGATATTCAATCTGATAAAAATAACTTCTGACCTGTTTTATCAATTCGTTTGCAGTCAGCTCTCTTTCCAATTTTTTACTTTTAATTTCTGACTGAATCAGTTCTTTTCTGGCTTTAAACAAAGTCGGAAACGGGATACTTTGAGAAATAGCAAACGACTGGTCAAATTTCGGACTGTTATATTGTCCCAATTGCGCACTAAAATCTAATTTCGGGAGCTCTTTTGCCGTAGGCTGTAGTACTTCCGAAGATTGAATATTTAAATCTTTTGACTTAATAGACGGATTATTTTTCTGCATCAGCTCTATCGCTTCACTCAAAGAAATCTCTCTTGAATTCTGTGCTTTAATATTTTGACTTAAACATAAAAAAACTGTCAAAACAACGACTGTTAAAGGTTTTCTGAGAAGTTTATTTTTCAAATTAATTTTAGGATTAAAAATGATGTACAACATTGGCAATACAAATAATGTAAGGAAAGTTGCTGAAACCAGACCGCCGATAACCACCGTCGCCAAAGGTTTCTGAACTTCCGCTCCAGCGCTTGTACTTACCGCCATCGGTAAAAATCCCAAAGATGCTACGGTTGCTGTCATTAAAACAGGTCGAAGTCTGGTTTTTGTCCCTTCAATGACTCTTTTTAACACATCGGAAACACCTTCTTTTTCCAATTGGTTGAATGTTCCGATCAATACAATTCCATTAAGAACCGCCACTCCGAACAATGCAATAAATCCTACTCCAGCGCTTATACTGAAAGGCATTCCTCTTAGCAAAAGCGCAAAAACACCACCAATCGCACTCATCGGAATCGCTGTAAATATTAAAATCGCCTGTTTAAACGAATGAAATGTAAAATACAGCAACATAAAAATCAATAAAAGCGATATCGGGACTGCAATCATCAAACGTTGGCTTGCTTCTTTTAAATTTTCAAACTGCCCTCCATAAGTGAAGTAATATCCGGGCGGAAGCTTTACCTCTTTTTCTAATCTTCGTTGAATATCTTTCACTACACTCTCTACATCTCTTCCTTTTACATTAAAACCAACAACTATTCTGCGTTTCCCAGCCTCACGGCTGATTTGAGCGGGACCTAATTTATACTCAATATTAGCAACTTGGGACAGAGGAACCTGAATCCCTGTATCTGTTGGAACCATTAAATTGTTGACATCCTCAATATCTGTTCTGTAAAGGCTGTCCAATCGCACCACCAAATCAAAACGTCTTTCATTTTCAAAAATCTGCCCGGCTATTTTTCCGGCAAATGCAGTACTCAACACATCATTGACATCTTCTACATGTAAGCCATAATTAGCAATTCTCGTTCGGTCATACGTTACATTAATCTGTGGCAAACCTCCTACTCTTTCAACCTGAGGAGAAGTAGCTCCCTCTACATTCTGAATCACCTTACTTACTTTATCGACATATACAGACAGGGAATCCATATTTTCACCAAAAATTTTAACGGCAACATCTTGTCGGATGCCCGTCATCAATTCATTAAAACGCATCTGAATCGGTTGATTTGCTTCAAAGAATACACCGGGAATTAATTCCAGTTTTTCTGTAATTTCTTCTGCTAATTCCGTGTATGGTTTTTTTGATTTCCATTCTTTCTGTGGCTTTAAAACAATGATTAAATCGGTGGCCTCAGGCGGCATCGGGTCAGTGGGAACTTCCGCAGAACCTGTTTTTCCAACCACCATTTTTACCTCATCAAACTGCTTGATAATTCTGGAGGCCTGCATTGAAGTTTCGATACTCTGGCTTAAAGAACTTCCCTGTGGTAAAATACAATGAAATGCAAAATCACCTTCCTGTAACTGAGGAATAAATTCCCCTCCCATTCTACTGAAAATCAATGCTGATATAGAAAATAAAACAACTGTAACGGCAACAATGATGTATTTAACCTTAATCGCTTTTTGCAATAAAGGTTGATAGGTTTTTTGCAGTCTAATCATCATTTTATCAGAAAAATTTTCTTTATGTGAACTCTTTTTTGAAAGAAAAAGCGCGCACATCATCGGAATGTAAGTAAGCGAAAGAATTAATGCTCCAAGAATGGCAAAACTTACTGTTTTGGCCATTGGAGAGAACATTTTTCCTTCAATTCCAGCGAGGGTAAGAATCGGAATGTAGACAATTAAAATAATAATTTCTCCGAATGCTGCGCTTCCACGGATTTTTGATGCCGATAAGAAAACTTCTTCATCCATTTCGCTTTGCGAGAGCTTCTGCATAGATTTTCTTAATCCTAAATGATGCAAAGTAGCCTCAACAATAATAACGGCTCCGTCGACAATTAATCCAAAATCAATCGCTCCCAAGCTCATTAAATTGGCACTTACTCCAAACACATTCATCATTCCCAACGCGAATAAAAGTGACAATGGAATTGCTGATGCAACAATCAATCCCGCTCTGAAATTGCCGAGAAACAGGACTAAAACAAAGATGACAATCAAGGCTCCTTCTATTAAGTTTCTCTCCACCGTTCCAATAGCACGGCCAACCAAATCTGTTCTGTCTAAAAACGGTTCAATAACAATATCTTCAGGAAGAGATTTCTGAATAGTCGGTATTTTTTCTTTAATTCTATTGACAACATCATTACTGTTTGCACCTTTTAACATCATTACAACACCACCAACAGCATCCGTTTGTCCATTATACGTCATGGCTCCGTATCTCGTTGCATTTCCGAAACGAACATCTGCAACATCTTTAATGAAAACCGGGATAGTTCCTGAATTTTTTACTGCGATATTCTTCACATCTTCCAAAGATGTCACCAGGCCAATTCCACGGATAAAGTAAGCATTCGGCTTTTTATCAATATAAGCTCCTCCTGTATTTTGATTATTCTTTTCTAACGCTAAAAATATATCAGAAATACTGACTCCCATTGCTTTTAACTGATTGGGATTAACGGCAACTTCATATTGTTTTAATTCTCCTCCAAAACTGTTGACCTCAGCCACTCCTTCTGTTCCGTACAACTGCCGGGCAACAATCCAGTCCTGCATCGTTCGAAGGTCTTTTGCGTTATATTTTTTTTCACTTCCTTTTTTAGGATGTAAAATATACTGATAGACTTCTCCCAAACCTGTACTGACAGGCGCCAGTTCAGGAATTCCGATCCCTTTTGGGATATTTTCTTCAGCCTGTTTTAATCTTTCATTGATTAATTGACGGGCAAAATAAACATCGACTTTATCTTTAAAAACAACGGTAATTACTGACAACCCAAAACGTGAAACACTTCTGGTTTCTTCTATATCAGGAACATTAGCAATGCTTTGCTCAATCGGAAAAGTCACCAGTTGTTCAACTTCCTGTCCTGCCAAAGTAGGACAAACGGTAATGATTTGAACCTGATTGTTTGTAATATCAGGTACAGCATCAATGGGAAGTTTTGTGGCACTCCATACTCCCCAGATGATGAGTAACAAGGTCATTATTCCAATGACAATCTTGTTTTTAATACTGAATTTTATAATTTTATCTAACACAAATTGAGATTTAATTTGTGATTATCTGCCCTGATTTTTAGGAAAAGTCTGCAAAAGTTTTTACCAACTGTTTTTTAATTTGCAGAGTTGCTATACCCAGCAAAGATGCAAAGCCAGAGAGACAATCTATTGATTTTTTAAAATACACTTCCATTTCATCCAAAAATGAAATGCAAAATATCATGAAAATCCCTGCAACGATATTGCAAAGCTTCATGTAATACTAAAAATCAGTAATTAAATCTTAGGAGGTTGCCAGATATGGTCGTAAACCTGATATGCGAAATTTTTCTTTTGAAAAAGAATTTTCTTTGAAAAATAGGTTTGAATCTGCTCAGGAATTTTTATGAAAGGTTCCATTTTGAAAGCTGTAACGGCCATCTGACAACAATTGCAGGCACAAAGCGGTGAACATATATCACCTTTATCTTTCGAGTGAGATTCTTGAATATTTTCGGTTAATTCTATTTTATTTGAACCTGATTCTTTATGCACATCCGCACACGGCGCTACTGATAATGCCATAAAATAGAATGCTAAAAGAAATCTGAATAGGTTCATTGGGACAAAGGTAGAATATTTTTATAAATGTAATTTAATTTTTAATATTTTGAAAAATTCTGTTTTAATAAAATTTTCATTATTGGTAAGTTAGATACCCCCAGAATAAACAATTTATCTATTAAACAAAATAATGAAATTAATATAACTATGAAAAACAATATTGGATTTTTGCTACTATTACTCATCAATTGCACTTCTAATACAAGTATTCATGATCTCAGATATAATTCTCGTCAATTGGGAGTTCATTAGAAGGTACCATAAAAAATAGCCTTTGCAATTGCAAAGGCTATTTTTACAAATTCGGATTATTCTCCACCTCCTTCTGCGGAATAGAAAACAAATAATATCTACTATTCGGAGCAAAAGCAGACTGGTCAGGAAAAGCATAAATTGTATGACCTCTTCCGTTTACACTTTTGACGGTTCCATCAGGAGTAGTGATCTGCACCTGAATTGCCTGTCCGATTGAATTGGTATAAGGTTTCCTTACCACAGTTCCCTGCGTTCTGATAATGTCCGACAAAGAAAATCCTTCTCCGAACAATTCTTTTCTTCTTTCAATTAAAACTTCTTTAACTACATTTTCCTGAGTCAAAGAACCGATATAAAGATTGGCATTTCTAGCTGATTTCAGTTCATTCAAAACGGCTACTGCATTGGTTATATTTCCGTTTCTTGCTTCAGCTTCAGCTTCAATTAAATACATTTCGGCTGCTCTCATATAGACGATATCGGCAATTAAATTGGCTTTAAATTTGAACTTAGCATATCTCAGAAGCCCTTCCCTGCCCGGAAGTCCGTCCCAAGAAAATAAAGAATATCGAATATCATTCGTATCAAACAAATCTTTAAAATAAGGATCTGCCATAAAGCTGTAATAATAACTTCCCGAAGACGAAACATCTAAAAAGTGGAAAGCATAACTCTCACTCGACTGTTCCTGCGTTTGCCCGTGTCCCCAAATCCATTCTCCGTTGCTGATATCATTGAAGCCTTCCTTATATTTTTCGGCAGTCATCAAAGGATATCCCGCTCTCGCAGCTTTTGCAGCAGTTGCAGCTTTTGCCCATTCTCCTGTATTCAGATATGTTCTTGCTAAAAGTCCGTTTACAACAGCTTTATCAATTTTATCTTTATTGTTTCTTGTATAATTTTGAAGCAATTGATCAGCATCTGTCAAATCACTTTTAATCAAAGTATAGATTTCTTCCAAACTTGCTCTTTTGTTCGGCTTAGAATTAGTGGTTGTCGGTTCTGTATAAATTGGTGCCGTTAAAGCCGTTTTATCTTTTAAATAACTAAACTGATAAAAACTCGCCAAATTCAGATAACAAAAAGCACGTAATGTTTTTGCCTGACCTTTCACCTGATTTTTCTTTTCCTGACTTCCTTCAGTAGCATCTATTCTTGCAATAACATTATTCATATTGTTGATTGTAGAATATAATAAGCTCCAAATAAAAAGCGGTCGGCTTCCCGTATTATTCACTAAATCTGTGAAAGCATAAGCATTCGGAAATCCATATTTATTGGTCAAAACCGCTACATCGCTTCCCATCGCATCACTCGTTCTCAAAACCGTTGAGTAACCGATGTTGGCATACGTTGTTCCATCATCATTAAATTTCGCCCAAGTTCCATTAATTACCGTTTCCGCATTATCAGCAGTTTTAAAAACTTCTTCTTCATTCGCCTGATTAGTTGGAGCCGTTTCCAAATCACTTTCACAACTTACCAAAGATAAAGCAGCGAATAAAGCAAAGGATAAATATTTTATTTTTTTCATTGTTTTCATTTAAAATGGTTTAAAGAGTAGCCTGAAGTCCAAAAGTTACCGTTCTCATCGCCGGATATCTGTAATAAGTCGTTCCGTCTAATGTTTGTTCCGGATCCATTCCTTTATGCTTGTAGAAAGTCAATAAGTTTTCCCCCTGTACATAAATTCTGAATTTTTTCAAGCCTAATTTTGCAAAATAATCGGATGGAAGTGTATAACCGATACTTAGATTTTTTAATCTTGCATAGGTTGCAGAATATAAAAATCTTGATGAGGTTGATGTCCAGTTATTCGTAGTTGTGCTCAATGCCGGAACATTTGTATAAGGGTTTTCAGGAGTCCACCTGTTAAGCATTTCAGCGCTCCACGACCTTCCGGCAAGATTTCCGCTTGACATAATTGCGGTGTAATCTGTATCTAGCACTTTACCGCCAATCCTGAAGGATAATAATGCCGATAAGTCAAAATTCTTATAATTAACGCTCGTTGTAATTCCTCCAACCAATTTCGGGAGTGCCGAACCTTGAATTTCCCTCGTAGCTTTAGCATATTCCGAAGTTGTACCTTCTACTGTTTGTCCGTTTGCATCTGTCGTTACGGTTTTCCAAAGTGGCTTTCCGTTATCGGGATCTACTCCAGCCCAAGTCGGAAGGTAAAAATCATATACTGAACCTCCTACAGTTAAAAGTTTTGTTCCACTGATAATAGATGTTTGTGGCAATTTTGTGATTTTATTGCTTAAAGTGCTTAAATTCACATCGACATTCCATTCAAAATCTTGTGTTTTAAACGGTGTTGTGAATAATGAAAATTCAAAACCTGTATTTTGTAATGTTCCGATATTTGCCTGAAACCCTGTAAATCCTAAAGAAGGAGCCATCGGCATTTCAAACAGTAAATCCTGACTTTGGCGCTTGAAATATTCTATATTTCCTTTAATTCTATTATTAAGAATTGTGAATTCAAGACCTAAATTTAAATTGAGATTTGTCTCCCATTTCAAATCGGGTGTCGGAAGATTGCTTGCAACGGTTCCCGGCTCACCTAGATTATTGTAAAATTTATATAAACTTTGATATGCGTAATATGTTTTAAGCTTATCATTTCCCTGGCCTCCATAACTTGCACGCAGTGTCAGTTGATTGAAGAAATTTAAATCCTTGATAAAATCTTCATTGGAAGCTTTCCAAGAACCACCGACTGACCAGAAAGCTCCCCATCTTTTTTCCGGTGAAAATCTGGAAGAAGCGTCAGATCTTACCGATCCTGAAACGAAATATTTATTTTGATAATCATATTCCGCTTTGCCTAAGAAACTTAGAAGTCCCAATTTATCACTGTTTCCCGTGAAACCTCCTAACAGAGCAGCCGCATCCGGTTCATAATAATACGGAAGTGAAAACTGAGTTCTGTTACCCGAAATCGTCTGATACTCATAATGATAAAATTCTTGCCCAGCCAAAAGGTTGATATGATGCAGCCCAAATTTCTTATCATAGGTCAAAATATTACTCGTTGTATAAGAAAGTGTTCTGGAATTAGTTCTCGTTACTGCCCCGCCAATTTCCGTGCCTTCACCAAGCAATGGATTTGTGTAATAATGACCGTTATAATTCACCAAATCAACAGAAAAACTCGTTTTAAATTTTAATTCAGGCAAAAATGTAAATTCTGCAAATCCTTTTCCTGAAAAGTTATCTTCTCTGTTTTCATTTTTATCTAAAGGTAAGGTTGCCGCTAAATTCTGATTTTGTAAAGCGTTTGTCGGCCTGTATTTTCCGAAGTCATAAATATAGTTCCCACCGGCATCCAGTTTATAGCTTCCATCTGCGTTTCTTTCATAGTAAGGATAAAATGAAGGAATACTTCGCCCCACATTAATAATATTCTCCGAACTGGAATCAGAAGAAGGCGGTGCCAATTGGATACTGTTCGTATAGCTTAAATTGGCCCCAACGTTCAGCCATTTTTTAACTTCAGAATTTAATTTTAACCTCGTACTGTATTTTTTGAACCCAGACTCAATCGCAATTCCTTTATCATCCAAATAGCCTAATGAAAAATAGTAATTGCTTTTCTCACTTCCGCCACTAACATCCAAATCTACCTGATTTCTGGAAGCAACACGCTGAAGAACATCTGCCCAGTTATCATTCCACAGAGCGTTTGCACCCGGCAGTAATTTTCCGTCTGTTCCTACCGGTTTAGGAAAATTGGCTCCGTATGGATTAATTCCCAAAGCATTCACTAAACCATCTGTCGCCATCTGAGCTGCCTGCTGAGCCGCAATGTTGTTAGCAACAAATCCGTTTCTCATCGCTTCCCAATACAATTCGAAATACTGGTCTGTACTTACCTGGGCATAATCTTTTACTGCTCTCGAGGAGAATCCCTGACTGATATTAAAATTAATTCTGGACTCTCCTTTTTTACCTGATTTTGTCGTAACAATGATAACCCCGTTTGCCCCTCTTGAACCGTACAAAGCACTGGCAGTAGCATCTTTCAGGACACTAATAGATTCAATATCGTTTGGGCTGATGGTATTGATATTTCCGTCAAAAGGAAGTCCGTCTACGACATACAAAGGATCACTTGAAGCACTTAAAGAGCCTATTCCACGGATACGAACAGAGGCCACAGAACCAGGCTGCCCGGAAGAACTTACCGCCTGAAGCCCAGGAACCTGACCTTCCAATGCTTTTGTAATATTGGTAACAGGCCTGTTGTTGATTTTCTCACTCGAAATTGTTGCCACAGAACCTGTGTAACTGTTTTTTTTAGCTTTACCGTATGCTACAATCACCACCTCATCAATCTCTTTTTCATGAAGTGTATCTTTTTTTGCTTCCTGCCCCTTCACATTAGCAATTCCTAAGAAAAACACAGCGACTGGCGGAATCCAAATTTTAAAATTAAATGAATTTTTGCTAATCATAATCAATTTTGTTTAACATTAATTTAAACATCAGCCCTTATAAAAAAGACAACAAAGGGCATCAATAAATATGATTAACCTATTGCTTATCTTTCCTTTTTTGAGGCTGAATGTAACACCTTGCGATTTGCAGGTTGTTAAGATTTCACAGGGTCAGTTCCCTCCATCTTTCTTTATAAGCCGATCGAAATATGGATGCAAAGCTAAAAACAATTAGTCTACAAAACAAGTAGACTTTAAAATTTTTGATTATAATTTTATGAGAATTAAGTTAAATTTATTTTAAAAACCACCAAAATAAGGAGTTATAAAAATTATCAATTTTTTAAATATGAGAAATATCATTAAAAATAATGCAATTAACAAAACCCTAAAAAGAGCTGCCTTTTACAGACAACTCTTAAAAAATATTTATAATAATATCTAAATAATTAATATAATCGCTGAATAGAAATATAAACTTCCAAGGTATTATCCGCAGTAGAAGGATCCGAGGTTGTATTGCCATTTCCATTACCTGTGGCAATAGATTTATTATCAATACGCAGTACATAATAAACCCTGTACCATTTGTTATCAGCCGTGGTTACATCAAAAGTTACTGTCTCATTTCTTCCTTGGGTTAGGTAAACACCATCATCAAACTGAGCATAATTATTTGGCAAAATTAATAGGTTTGCTCCGTGTGAATCTCCCGTATGAGTTGACACTTCAGAAACCCAGACTTTCGCATTCGAAGCTGTAATATTATAAAGACGAGGATCCATATTTGTACTTGCACCGGTTCCATCAAATGCTCCCGGGGAAGTTATGAAAGCATCAATTCTAAATGTATTATTCAGCACAGGCAAATCTGTAAGATATTGACTTAATAGAAATGACGATGTTTTACGAGGAATAGATGAATGATAAAACACCAAATCCCCTGGGGAAATTCCATCACCTGCTCCAATGGTCGCACTACAAGTTTGTCCCCCGATTGTTAACGGAAAAGTTGTAGAAACAGGGCTTGTCACAGTGGGCGTTCCTGAAATTGTATAGCTAAGTGTCCCTGAACCGGAATTAAAATTTCCTGCAGATAAAGTTGCGGTAAGCCCATTTACAGGACCAATAGTCTGAGCCGGATACACCCCTCCATTTCCTCCTGTGTAAGGAACATTCATCGCACCCGTAAAAGGAACTCCTGCTGTATACGTACTTGGAGAAAGCGTAATTGCGTTACAAGTAATGCTTCCTAAAGTTCCAGGCGCTAATGAACCATTGTTAAATGTTCTCCATTCCGTTCCATTCCAAAAAACATAACCGTTGTAGGTAAGTCCGCCGGTTCCTAAATTATAAACCAATAGTCCCGTTGCAGGTGAAGGTATAGTCACCTGGTCCGTTTGAGAAGTCAAAGCAACCTTAGGACCAAGAAACCCTTTTTTATTACCCGACGGTAAACCATCTACATTGATATCGAGAATTGCAGATGCATTTGGTGTATTTGTCCCAATACCTACACTTCCATTCGAAGTAACAACAAAATCGTTAGACTGCTGTAATGCAGTTGAGACTCCTGTCACAGCATTATCTCTTGATCCATCTACATGAAAAATGCCTTGAGGATTAGCTGTATTAATCCCAACTTGCGTATACGCTGATACAAAAGCTAAACTTGTAATTAATAAAATAATTTTCTTCATAATAATTGTTTAAAAAAGTTAACATCAAAAGAGGGTTTTGAGGGTGAATACCTCTCAGGAATTATCATTTATGTTTTTAGAATCTCAACGATCTCATTTCTCATCTCTTATATTTTTCTTTTAAAATCTTATATTTCATTATCATGTTTCTTTTATCAAATATCAATTCTGTTTGCAACAAAAAGCCCTTAAATACTTTACATTTTTTTCTATAATTTTGTAAAATGAAAAAAAGGAATTTAATTCATGTTAAATCATGATTATTTTCAAAGAAAAGAAAACATTCATTTGAAATATTTTTATTTAAAAACTATTTTGCAAAATTATTTTTGTTGATAAATCAAAAAAGAGTCAGATAAATGATAATCCCGAAAATGATTTATATTAAATTATCAATTTAAAAATCAAGCAGTTAATAAAGTCATTTTCAGGAATTCATTACGTTTTATTTAAAATAAATCTACTTAAACACACAAATGAGCTCAAAACATGAACAAATAGAAAAATTAAAACATGAACTGATGGACAGGTATGTCATTCTTATGATTAGTATCTTAGGAATTTATGCCGGTATTTTTACTTTCTATATTCATGATAAAGTGATGTCTTGGTATTTAACTGCCGGGCTGATTTTTATAGGCTACAGTTATTCACTAATGCGGAAAAGATTTCCTACCAATACAATTGTTCATTTGTATTTAATCCTAGCGCCTTTATATAATTTTTATGTAATGCTTGCTTTTTGGAATAATTCCGTTGCAAGTTTTTGCTGGTTATTACCTATTCCATTAGGAGCCTATATCTTTTTTACCAAAAAAGAAGTATTGGCTTATACATTTTATATTCTGTTTATCATTATAATCGGCTATATTATTGCCAATAATCTGCAAATCGATTTTCCCAAACACACTCAAAAAGAAGTAATATTCACAGACACTATTCTGATTACGTCAAATATATTAGTAGTTACCTTGCTAATATATTATAAAGATAAAATCAAAAAACTTGAAATATTATCTGAATTCAGCCAAACCGAATCAATACAAAAAGAGAAAATAACTGTCACAGAGTTTATGTCAGAGGATAATGATGCCGACAATGAAAATATGGAAAAGCTTTTCTCCAAAATAGAAGAATCTATGACAGCAAATATGCTTTTTAAAGACGTTAAATTTAATCTTTCAGCATTGAGCGTTGCGTTGGAAGTTAATAGTACTTATATATCCAAAGCTATTCGGTATAAGGGTTTTCCAAATTTCAACAACTATCTTAATACTTATAGAATAAACTATGTAAAAAAGTTGTTTAACGAAGTTGATTTTCAGAAAACCACGTTGATGTATGTTTATACAGAGGCCGGATTTTCGAACCAATCGACATTCAATAGGGTTTTCAAACAAATTGAAGGAATTACGCCTTCAGAATATTTCCAGCGAAATCTCAAAAACAATAGCAAAAGCAGTGTTTAAAAAATATTATCTTTGAATAAATTATTTTCAATGAAAGTTCTTATCATCAACGGCCCAAATTTAAATTTACTCGGAACCAGAGAACCTGAAATTTACGGAACAGTTTCTATGGAAAATTATTTAGAGAATTTAAAATCTGAATTTCCATTTCATGAATTAAAATATTACCAGTCAAATATTGAAGGAGAAATTATTAACAGGATTCAGGAAGACGATTTTGAAGCCTTGGTGATTAACCCCGGAGCTTTTACACACTACTCTTATGCTATTGCTGATTGTTTAAAGAATATTCAGAAGCAAAAAATAGAAATTCATATTAGTAATATTTACAAAAGAGAAGAATTTCGGCAAAGATCTGTCACTGCAGCAAATACTGATGCTGTTTTATGCGGTTTCGGAATGAATGGGTATAGACTGGCAATCTTAAGTTTAAAATAAATTTCACAGCTTTTACAAATATTTCATTATAATCTGTGAAATCTGTAGGTATAAATAGGAAATAAAAATCCCCATCGTTTTGATGAGGATTTTTTATTTAGTTAGTTGTTTGCTCCTGCAACTGAGGACCAGAGGCAATAAGCTTCTTGCCCTCTTCTGTATTACAATATTGATCAAAGTTCTTAATATATCTTGAAGCTAAATCTTTAGCTTTCTCTTCCCACTCAGAAGCGTTATTGTAAGTATTTCTTGGATCCAGAATACCTTCAGAAACGTTTGGCAATTCAGTAGGAACTTCTAAGTTCATAATTGGAATTCTAGTTTTTGGAGCATCTTCGATAGAACCGTCAATGATTGCATCAATGATAGCTCTTGTATCCTTCAAAGAAATTCTCTTCCCAGTACCATTCCAGCCTGTATTCACCAAATATGCTTTTGCTCCGTGTTCTTTCATTTTACCAATTAATGTTTTAGAATACATGGTTGGGTGTAAAGTCAGAAACGCTTCTCCGAATGCAGGAGAGAAAGACGGTTCAGGTTCTGTGATTCCTCTTTCAGTTCCCGCTAATTTTGAAGTATATCCGCAAAGGAAGTGATATTGAGCCTGATTTTCATCTAAAACTGAAACCGGTGGCAATACTCCGAAAGCATCAGCAGAAAGGTAGACAATTTTCTTTGCGTGTCCTGCTTTTGAAGGCAAAACGATCTTATTGATATGATAAATAGGGTAAGAAACTCTCGTGTTTTCAGTAATTGATCCATCTGCATAATCAGCTACTCCATTATTTACCACTACATTTTCAAGAAGTGCATCTCTTTTGATTGCCCTGAAAATATCCGGTTCTTTTTCCTCAGAAAGATCAATAACTTTTGCATAGCAGCCACCCTCATAGTTGAATACACCATTGTTATCCCAACCATGTTCATCATCACCAATCAAATATCTTTTTGGGTCAGCTGACAAAGTAGTTTTTCCCGTTCCTGAAAGACCAAAGAAAAGGGCAACATCTCCTTCTTCACCTACGTTTGCAGAGCAGTGCATAGAAGCCATACCCTTCAACGGAAGGTAATAATTCATCATTGCAAACATCCCTTTTTTCATTTCTCCCCCATACCAGGTACCTCCGATAATCTGAAGTTTCTCAGTAAGGTTAAACATTACGAAGTTTTCAGAATTCAATCCTTGAGTTTCCCAGTTCGGGTTTGTTGTTTTAGAACCGTTGATTACTGTAAAATCAGGTTCTCCGAAGTTTTCCAGCTCGTAGTGAGAAGGACGGATAAACATATTAGTAACGAAATGCGCCTGCCACGCTACTTCAACGATGAACCTTACTTTTAATCTTGTATCTGCATTTGTTCCACAAAAAGCATCTACTACATAAATTTTCTTAGATGTAGAAAGTTGGTTCAGCACTAAATCTTTACAAGACTGGAAAATTTCTGTTGTCGTAGGTAAATTTACTTTACCATCCCAGAAAATTGTTTCTCTTGTAACATCATCCTGAACTATATACCTGTCTTTAGGAGAACGACCTGTGAAAATTCCTGTTTTTACCGATACTGCCCCAGATTCTGTAAGCTCAGCTTTCTCAAAGCCCTGATTTTCAGGAGCAACTTCAGCCTGGTATAATTCTTCGTAAGAAGGATTATAGACGACTTCGTAATTTCCTTTAATCCCTAATTTTTCTAAATCTTGGATGATTTTAGCGTGTTTCATTTTACTTATATTTTCTATTTCTTTTTTGGGTTCAACAAAATTAAATATTAATTAATTGTTAAAGGTGGTTAAATATAATGATATAAGTCAGAATGACAAATAAAAAATAAGCCCTATAAGAATTTGAAAATCAACGTATTATTTCATTCCACTGGAAAACAGTATGAAAACCTTTTCCCCAAAAATAGTCCTTAAAGCCATCAAATTTTGAGGTCATGACAAAATCTCCACCCCAGGCTCCCAAACTTTTTACAAAAACAGGACAATCTGAGAAAAATTTAGTTTTAACTGTAGGAATTTCAAGAAAATCTGATATTTTTTGCTCATGAATTAACATTAGCTCAGAAAAATTTTCCAATTCGTTACATAGCAAAATATTTCTTGTAAGATCCGAAAATTCATCTACTAGTTTTTGAGACTTCATTTTAGACCTGTAAAAATTAATTCCTTCACGGCTATCCTGCTTTTGATTTAGATGAATAAAAATGAGCTCATTTTTAAAGGAAGGATTAAAATTTATCTTCTCATATTTTATCTCAGGCCTGCTCTGAAAAAGAACGGCTGATTTCTCTTTTGCAACTGCAATATCATAACCACTTCCTCCCAAACTGAGAGAATTCAAATGAAAAGGATCAACTTCAGCCCACTCCGCAAGATTATTCATCAAAGTTGAACTGCTTCCCAGGCCATAATCTGCAGGAAACTGAAGATTTGTTTTTAAATGATAAGTAAAATTATTTCTGAATTTAGCTATAGAAAGTAACTGAACGTTTTTTAAGGTTTTTAAAATAAATTCAGCACTTGAAAGAATATTAGTTTCCAGAATCTGCCAGTTTTTGTAATCAATGACAGCTTTTAACCATAATTTATTTTGATGATAGGCCTCCCAAAAAATCAGGGATTTCTCATCTTCGTTTTCTTCAAAAGAAAACTCTTGTCCCAGTTTGGTAGGTACCGCCAGGACAAGAGCTCCGTCTATTGCGAAATATTCTGAAGTAAGCATAAGCTTTCCCGGTGAAAATATCTCGCCCATATTTGTTTAATTAGATTGCAGATGCAACATTTACAGAAGGATCAATTTTTTTGATTAACCCCTGAAGCGTTTTTCCAGGTCCTACTTCTACAAAGTTATCCGCTCCGTCTTTAATCATATTTTGAACAGATTGTGTCCATTTCACAGGACCTGTCAATTGTGCGATAAGATTTTGTTTGATTTCTTCAGGATTTATAATTGCAGTCGTCGTGATATTCTGATAAACAGGAATCGTCGCTTTTCTGAATTTTGTTTTTTCAATCGCAGCAGCCAGTCTCTCTTGTGCAGGCTGCATCAATGGAGAATGAAATGCTCCGTTTACAGGCAGTAACAATGCTCTTTTTGCTCCTGCTTCTTTCAACTTTACGCAAGCCTCTTCAACAGCAACTGTTTCACCTGAAATTACTAACTGTCCGGGACAGTTATAATTTGCTGGAACTACAATTCCGCTGATTTGAGCACAAATTTCCTCAACTTTAGCGTCTTCCAGTCCTAAAATTGCAGCCATAGAGCTTGGATTAGCATTACAAGCATCCTGCATAGCTTTTGCTCTTTCGGAAACCAATTTCAGACCATCATCAAAAGATAAAACTCCATTAGCAACCAACGCCGAAAATTCTCCTAAAGAATGTCCCGCAACCATTTCAGCTCCAAGACCGTTCACTGCTTTAAGAGCAGCTACTGAATGTATAAAAATTGAAGGCTGGGTAACCTCCGTTTTTTTAAGATCTTCATCCGTTCCGTTAAACATAATGGAAAGGATATCAAACCCTAAAATTTCGTTGGCAGATTCCATCAAGTCCTTAATGTCTTTTCTAGAATCATACAATTCCTTTCCCATTCCTACGAACTGAGAACCCTGCCCAGGAAATACAAGTGCTTTCATGTATTAATTTAAAATATTTTGCAAATATAAATATAACGTTAATAATATTCTTTAAAAACAACAAAATCACTTAAGGCACCAATCTAATTACACGGTAACCTGTATTTACATAAGCTCCGTTTGCCTTAGGTTTTACAAACTCAAATTTTGTAGCCAACTGAGTCTGAACTTTATTCATTTGTTTAAAGATTTCTCCTTTTTTATTTTCTCTTGTTAGCATGTCATTTACAACATCAAAGCCTACAATCGCATATTTCGGAGGTGTTTTGCAGTATTTACCTTTGTAAGCTGCTAAAATTTCTTTTTCAAAACTTCCGTCAGTATTGATCTTTCTGTCCATCAGGTAAACTAAATTTGCCTGGCTCAAATCGTCTATTTTTTTCTCAAAAACCGGAGAATAGTACATGCTGAAAGCTTTTATACCCTGAACTTCTTTGGATAAAGCAATCAATTTATTAGCAAAAGCATCTCCAACGCTGTCATTAGCATTTGCTAAAATGGCAATCACAGGAGCAGATTGACCTGTCATCATATTTTGATCAAGCTGAATATCCGCAGGAGAATTTACAATAGTCACCGTTGGATTCTTAAGTGTTTTTTCAAGACTGGCTTTGATATAATTTGCATTGTCTTTTTTGCTGTCTGCAACGATATAGATTTTTTGGTCAGAATAGGTGGATTTTACTTCATCAACAATTTTATCAGCATACGTCTGATCGTTTGTTTCAATAATAATCAGATTACTGTAATTATATAATTCCGGAGAGTTGGCAAATGGTGCTACAATCGGGATTTTTTGATT
This sequence comes from Chryseobacterium sp. FH2, assembly GCF_001045455.1. GTDB lineage: Bacteria > Bacteroidota > Bacteroidia > Flavobacteriales > Weeksellaceae > Chryseobacterium. Next base: position 254,260 of record NZ_LFNE01000005.1, read on the forward strand.
TTTTGTAAAGTCTAGAACATCAATGACGTTAGACTTGAAGAACGGCCCTATAATCAAATCCGTATTATTAGGGTTTAGTTGTGTCAATGAATTTTTAAATGTCGCTTCATTTCCTGAATCAACAATTTTCACCTCAAGTTTTTGACCGTTTCTGGCATTTCTCTCGATCGCAAGCTTAGCACCTGTCAGGAAATCCATTGCCATGGCTCTGTATTGAGTTTCGTTTGTACTGTACCCGAAAGGCAGCATTAAAACAACGCTCAGCGCATCACCGCTCTTCTTTACATAAGCAGGATCAAGTTTTTTAATTTTTAAAACCATTCCTGTTTTTAAACCGTGAGATAAATCAGGGTTCAGAGCAATTAATTCGTCAATTGTAATTCCATATTTATTAACAATTGAAAAAACGGTATCTCCTTGTTGGACTGTATATGTCACATAATCATCTGCGGCAAGATTTGCCGAAACTACGGAAGATCTCTCATTTCCTGAATCTACTTTTGCTTTTGAATTTGAAGGAGCTTCAGCTAGGGTATTATTATCTGTATTTGATTTCTTTATCTTAATAGCTTCACCAGGCTTCAATCCTTTTGCTTCCAATCCTGGATTTAATGCAAAAAGTTCTTGCTGAGTGATATTGAATTGTTTTGAAATCCTATAATAATTATCTTTTGATTGGATTACATAATTTTCTCCATCCGCAACAGAAGCCGGAGTTTCAACAACTGCCGTCTCTACGGGTTTTGTAGTTGTAATGGCTACGGAAGCCTGTTCGCCACCATATTTTTTAATACTTTCAAGAGGTAATGTAATCTCATCTCCTATTTTCATATGAGAATCTAACTCGGGATTTAATTTTCTTAAATCAGACTCAGAAATCCTGTATTGTTTTGTGATACCATACACTGTTTGCTTAGGCTGTAAAACAATTTTCCCTACTTGAGAACTATTAACTGGTTTTGTATTTTCAGCAACAGCAGTTTTCGGAGCTGAAGTTACCGCTTTGTCACTTTTTACACTCAAAACATCTCCAATCGCCAGTTTGCCGTCTTTAAACTTAGGGTTCAGTTTCAGCAATTCATCTACAGTCATCCCGTATTTTTTTGCAATATTGTAAGGATTATCTCCTTTTGCAACGGTGTGCGATTTCTGAGCAGATACACCCAAAACCATACATAAACTGGATAGAATAAAAAACCTTTTTATCATAGTCGATAATTATAATTTACAAAAATACTCCTTTAAAATTAAATGGCAATAATTATTAATTTTGATTCTTGAACTACCATTTGTTCCAAACAATTTTCAAGCCATGAATATCCATAATCCGCAAAGAATACACTAAAATTATAAACCCTTTCCTGCCAGTTTTTATAGGGATGTACATCTAAAAATAAATTCTCCAGCCTTTCCAATAATTCGCTTTGTTTTATTTTTTCTGCGTGAAGAAGACGCTTTTTTAATCTTTTAAAAGACTTTAATTGCCGTATTTCTTCAGCTTTCACCATATTTCCAAAAGATTTTTCGGTAGTTTCGGCGATTGATTTTAGTTCCGAAAAATTGTTAAGTAAAAGGTTTTCTTTTTCGTTTAATAATTTCAATATGACATTATCGTCTAAAATTTTATTATTGGTAATTGTTGTAAAATTCTGAAAGAAATCGTCAATTTTCAGATCCAGTTTTTCTATTTTTCCTAAAGTTTTCTTCTTTAAAAATAACATTGAATTTCGCGGAATCAAAATTGGAAAAGGAATATTTATCTTGGTGAAATAATCTTTTAGTTCCAGCCAGTACATAATTTCGGCATTCCCTCCGATATACGCCAAATTTGGCAACACCGTTTCCTGGTAAACAGGTCGCATCAAAGCATTCGGACTGAATTTTTCAGGGTGATTTTCCAATTCATTTAAGATTTCTTCCTTGGTGAATTGAATATTTTTATCAATAACAATATATTTTTGTCCGTCAAAATCAATCCTGTCTCTTGTTTCAGATAAATAGAATAGATTAATCTCTCGAGGATTTACCTGAACTTTTCCATACTTCTCAGTAAGGAAGTCAACTTTTTGTTTTGAGGTTTTATATAAACTAAAATTAAGAAGCTCATCCTTGAAGGTTTGCTTAATTTGATTTTTAAGCTCTTTTGAATCTCCGTCAAGCATCAGAAGTCCAAATTCCGAGAAGAGTCTGTTTACCAAAATCCGGATCGCATCCGTAAGCGTATTTCCAACTTTATAAGCTTCTTTGAGCATTAAAATCAATTCTGTCCCGAAAATAGAATCCTTGAATTCTTTTTCAAATTCAGAGATGAAAAATGTATCGTTGATTTGAATTTTTCCAACTGCACCACCCTGTTTTCCGCTAATTTCGTAATAGTTATCCTCTGTTTTAAAATGATTAATTTCAGCAAAATCATGATCTTCTGAAGCCATCCAATATACCGGAACAAAATTAAAATCCGGAAAATATCCTTTTAAGTAAGTACAGGTTTTTATCGTTTGTAAAATCTTGTATACAAAGAAAACCGGCCCTGAGAACAGGTTCAGCTGATGTCCTGTCGTAATTGTAAATGTATTGGGTTGCTGTAAGCTTTCTATATTCTCTTCCTGCTTCGATGAAAGCTTAAGATATGAAAGTTGTTTTTGAAATGCATTAAACAGAACCTCTCTTTGCTGTAAAGTAAAAGAATTTTGCTTTAAATGAATTTGTTTTTTAAAATTATCTAAAGAAAATGTAGTTTCTTCAAATCCCTCGATATGTTGGTTTAAAAAATCTTTTACCAATTGAGGTATATTTTCTATATCGTTAAATGATATTTTATTTATTGTTTTCAACCTGATTCTACTTTTAGTTGAACATATACCACACAATTCCGATATTTAATCTAAAATCATAAACCGGATAATGTGGAAATGCATAAGCTTTGTTATTTGAAAGAACTGTTCCAACCTGCTGTCCTTCTATAAAGAAGAACATTTTTTTCACTTTCATATTAAAATAAACATCAACAATCGGTTGTCCGCCAATCGAGAATGAATTTGCATTGGGTAAAATATATTCGTTGATGATGGGAAAATAATCTCTCGATGCAAATTTTGAGAAATAATAGACCTTGATTCCGGTTTGCACTTCGGCCGCTTTTTTAAACCATTTTCCTTGATAAAAAATATTTGCCCTACCGATGAAACTTGGCATTGGGTACAATTCCTTATTTGTCAAAGCATTTTGGAACTGCAATCTTGTATTCAGATGAAAACTTCCATAGCTGAATGTGGCATCACCTCCAATTTGAGAAATATCTAATGAACTTTCACTTTGTTGAGGCTTTGCGTCACTATCAAAATATGTATAATTATCAATTCTAAAATAATTGGCAAATAATTTAGTCTGAAACCATTTCAGATTAATATCTCCTCCAATTTCCATGATAGACTGATTCTTTGCATTCTGTAAGTAATAATTGTATTTATTATAGATAGATGTATTTAAAAGATAATTAAAGCTTGGATAAGTACTTTGGAAATTCACTTTAGCATTTACAAAATAATCCTTAACAGGCTCAAATTTTAAATTATTTGTTGTTTTTAAATAATTTCCAAATTCATTTCCCTTTGAAAACTCTAAGAATGAATTTACCTGAACTTTATCAAAAAGCTTGATTTGTAAATTTCCGACAGCACCGATCCTGTTTTCTTTAAGTTTTGTCGGATAGGTTAAATCATTTAAAGTAATTCCATTTTCTAATCCAAATTCCAGCATCTGATATCGCACTCCCGCATCTAATTTAAATTTTTCATTATCAAAAACTAAGCTTACCGTATTACTCAAATTATTAGAAAATTTCTGAGTTCCTAAATTATACCCGTTAACCAATTCTGCGGGGTCTGTATACCAGTAGGATTCTAAAGCATTCTGACTATAAAAATATTTATTTCCCTGGTGAAAAATCGTATGTCTTATTCTGAAAGGAAATTTTTCAGAATTAAAAGGAGTGAACTGATGGCTTAAATAATATCTTCTATATGAAAACTGCGAACTTGAAGATGCCAAATTCACCTGTACATTTTGCCTGTTACTCGAATTACTATCCCCGGACTGGAAAAGATCATCTTCAACAATCCCTCCGTTTTCCTGATTGTTTACATTCTGATGTAAATAATGGGCAAAGGCCTCATAATTTCCACTTTTAGAGACATAATGCCCAGAGAAAAGTGTATTATTATTGGCAGCTAATGAATTCCGATAAAGCCCCTGTGAACGAAGCCCCATATATTCTACCGCAAAGTTGAATCGTTTACCAATATTTTGAGTATAAGTTGATTTTAAAGCCGCCCCGTTTTTCATTGTATTATGATAAACAAAAGTTGCTGTCGGCGTTTTCACATCATAATACTGAATGTCATTAATTCCTAAAATTCCGTAAGATTTATTCGTGGGAAGTAAGCCTAAGTTTTGTTCGGCATTAATTTCAAAAGACAAAGGATTAAATCCTGAACCAACATTAGCAAATTGTACTCTACCAAAATTGTCTTTGTTATTATATTGTGTAAAAATAAATGTTTTATCAAAAGTCATAACAGTATCAAATACCTTCTTCTCTGAAAACTGTGTCTGATACTGATAATCATTAATTGTTGGTTTAAATATTTTTAAGGAATCTTTCTTTCCGGAGTCTATGACCAAGGTATCTTTTGCTGCAAGCTTTTTTTCAAGTGTATTTGAGTCTGTTTTATTAACTACCTGAGCATTAGCTATGAATCCGAAGAAAGTTATTATAAAAAGTATATACTTCATTATTCTTTTTTGTAAAGCAAAAATAAGAAATAAAAGGAAATAAAAAACCCTGCTTAGAGCAGGGTTTTATTATAGATTATTTTTGATTATTAATAACCAGGGTTTTGTGGCAAATTTGGGTCATTATTAATTGAAGTTACAGGTATTGGCCATTGCCATAAATAACTTGAAGCTGCTATAGTTTGAGTACTAGCAGGTGTCCCCGTACCATCTGCTCTGGCTCCTTCTCCTGTCCTTTGAAGACCTAAAGCTAAACGTTTTAAAGTGTAAAATCTGTCCATTTCAAATGCAAGTTCTAATCTCCTTTGAAGCATTATCTCATTCCATAAATTAGTTCCACTTAAAGTCACATCTGTATAACCTGCATATCTTTGCTTTTTAAGCGTATTAAGCAAAGTATTTGCTAAAGTCTCGTTTCCAATTTTATATGCCGCTTCTGCAACATTTAAATAAACTTCCGCAGTTCTTAAATACTTAATTTCTATAATATTTAAAGATGAGGTTTCTGCTGTGTTTGTAGCATATTTAACAACAGAATTAGCTGTAAGACTGTTAACTCCTGAAACATAGGTACTTTGTCTCATATATGCAGATTTTCTAACATCAGTTGGAGTAAATAACTCATAAACAGATTTAGGCACTACATATTCGGCTCTGATATTACCTCCTGTAGCAGTAGCACCTTGTTGATATACTGTACCAGTAGTAACCGCTTCGTTTGCAGAATTTAAAACTTTAAACAAAACTCCATCTGTATTATTAGAAGACCAAACTAAAGGGAAATTAGACAAAGAGCCAACGCTTGAAGACATTGAAATCGATTGTTGTCCATAATTTACAGTATTCTGATAATCTCCTTTATATAAATAAACTCTCGATAACATACCAAGAATTGCAGGTTTAGTAAGCCTTCCTTTATCTGTTGAATTCCCTATATTATTAGCTGCAAAAGTTAAGTCATCAATAATTTTATCATATACTTGAGCAACAGTTAATTTTCGACCAAAAGAAGTCCCCATAGGTTCATAGGTATCAACATAATCAATACCCATTGATGAATTTGCATCACTACTTTGAGTTGGAATTTTACAATATGCACGGACTAAATCAAAATGTATCATTGCTCTAATACCTCTAGCTTGCGCCATGATATCATTTTTATCAGCACCATCGGGTAAATTATTAATATATAACATTGGCAAATTAGCATAACTAATTGCTTTATAACCATATATAAATAAATTAGTTACAGACCCTACTCCTCCATTAAAATTCCAGTTATATGCAAGAAAATTAGTTTGTCTTCCTAATGGACTAATAACCAAATTATCAGATATTTCATCGGGAATAGCAAGTTGATTAGTATCTCCTGCAAAATATCCACTATTTTTCATTGCATCATATGCTGCATTAATTCCAGCTTGAAATCCGCTAACAGTTTTAAAAGCATCTATAGTTGCTACTTTTTGAGGAGAAGTTTGTTCTAAGTCTCTTTCGCAAGAACTCATAATGCCTAAAGAAACTAAACCTATAATTAAATATTTAATATTTTTCATTTTTTATCCTTTAAAATTTTAAATCAAATCCAATTGTAAATGTTTTAACATTTGGGTAAGAATATGCATAATATGAGTTAGGTACATAATTAGTGGTATTTTCACTCATTCCTATTGCAGATTCAGGATCTCCTTCAAATTTAGTCCACGTATATAAATTCTGTCCTTGTATATATACTCTAAATGAATTGAAAAAAGCATTTTCACCAAGGATCTCCTTATCGAATGTATATCCAATACTTAAACTTCTGAATTTAATATAATCTGTTTTTTGAAGAAAATAATCTGTTGTATATATTCCTTCATCAGACGGTTTAGGTAACACATTAGTATCTCCTGGATTTTGCCAATAATTAAAAGCATCAGTACTTTTATTAGTGTTATATTGTGCCGGATCAAGTCTGTCCAAAGCCGCATAATTTAATGCCCAACCTCCAAACTTATAACTAAACTCAGCACTCAAATCAAACTTCTTGTACGAAAATGACGTTCCAAACCCACCATATACCTTAGGCAAAGGAGACTTATCTGTAATATTCTGAATATCAGAAGTACTATAAACATTTGTAGCTGTCCCGCCAGGCAAATTATAAAATGTTTCTCCAGGATTTGGAGTTGTTCTATTTGTATAATATAGAGCCTCTCCATTATCAGGATTTACACCAGCATTCCTAACTAATCTAAAAATATATGGCATCTCACCAACTTTTAACATACTATTTCCATAGTATCCAGTTATTCTTTCAGTCTCTCCATTTTTTAAAGCTAACAGTTTATTTTTTACATTGGCAATATTTCCATGAATATTCCAATTTATTCTGCTATTTTTAATAATATCATACGAAAGTTCAGCTTCAATACCTTTATTTTCCATATCCCCTACGTTATCATACGTGGTATATCCTCCTAGTATATCAACACCTGAAACTTGTTGTAAGAAATCATTTCTTTTGGTTTTAAAATATTCAAATGAGCCTCTAAGTCTACTACCATACACAAAATCAAACCCATAGTTTTGCATTTTTGCCACTTCCCACTTCAGATTAGGATTACCATAAGTAACTTCATAAGCTGTAGGTGCTGTTCCATATAATCCAAAGCTTGCATATCCAATATTAACATAATCTGGAATTGTACTATCATTACCAACTGTACCATATGAAGCTCTTAATTTGAATGTTTTTAGATCTGTGTTTGCTAGAAAATTCTCTTTAGCAATATTCCATCCAGCACTTACACTCCAAAAATTACCAAATTTATTATTTGCTCCAAATCTAGAACTCCCATCCCTCCTCAATGAAGCACTAATAAAGTACTTTTTAGCAAAATCATAATCTAATAATCCAGCAAATGAGCTTAATGTATATATTGTTTTTGTAGACGTAGAAGTCAATATCGTTGAATAATTAGCTAATTGATAAGGATTTAATAATTCATTATTTTTATTTTGTTTAGAAGATGACATTGTGTTTGATGTCCCTTGATAAAACTCATGGAAAACGGTTAAATTAATGTGATGAGAATTAAATGTTTTATCAAAATCCAATCTATTATTAATAGTATAATTAAAAAGATCATTATTACTATTTGATAACCAACCATTTGCATATCCTAATATTCCTCCTAGTGTAGACCCTGGAAATATTGCCGACCACCCTTTAAGCTGAGCGTAAGTCCCCATTAAACTTGATCTGAATTTTAAATAATCAGTAAATTTATATTCACCATATAAATTACCATTCAGCCTTAAATTCTTATTAAAATTTGGGTTTGAATGAACCGCCTCTGTAAAAGGGAAACCTGCAGATGTTGAATTATAGCTCCCATCTGGATTAAAAACAGGTTCATAAGGATTTGCACTATACATAAAATTAATTGGATTTTGTGCATTATATAATTCTCTTTGGTTATCAGTTAATTGATATTGAAGAGATGTACTTATACCCAATTTTACTTTCTCTGTTAATTGACTATCAAAATTAAATCTGGCAGAATATCTTTTTAGAGCATCGAGATTACGTATAATGCCTGAATTATGATCATAACCCAATGAATAATAGTAAGAATTTTTACTATCTCCTCCGTTAGCGCTAAATAAGTAAGACTCTTCGGACGAAGTCTGCAAAACATCTTTCTGCCAATCATGATTTAAGGCTGTCAATGCAGATATCTGTGACGATGTCCAAGGTTCAAAACCTACATCATCAGCAATTGCATTCTCCCATTTTAATTTCTGTGACGCATCCATCATCTGGAAATTTAGTTCTTTATCAGAAATCTTTTTGGAGAAACCAAACCTAGTTTGCAACATATAAGTCGGTTTACCAGAAGCACCTCTTTTGGTCGTTACAACAAGTACTCCAGCTGATGCTCTAGAGCCATATTGAGCAGTTGATGCTGCATCTTTTAATATTGTCACCGATTCTACTTCACTAGGATTCAACGCATTGAATTGAGCTATTGAAACATACATCCCATCAAGAACGACTAATGGATCTAGGTTACCCAAACCAGCAACACCACGAATCTGAATAGATCCGCCATCTCCGGGTTTACCTCCATTTGCTTGAACTAAAACTCCCGGAGCCTTACCTTGAAGCATATTTGTCATTGAAAGGGTTGACTGTTGTTCAGAAAATTCTTTGGATGAAATAACTGATTGAGCTTGTATAATCTCATCTGCTTTCTTGGTTTTGTAACCAGTTACAACTACCTCTTCAATTTGCTTTTCTTTGGTTGCTGTATCTTTCTTTGTTGTTTGTGCAAAAGCAGTTTGTCCTAAGAAAAACAAAGCTCCTGCACTTAATACACGTAGTTTAACATTCATATTAACAAATTTTAATATATTTAATGGGCAAATATGTTAATAAATATTAACATTTGCAAGTTTTTTTATCACATATTAAGAACCTCCTTTTACATTTTAAGTTAAAAATTCCATAAAACAAATAAAATTTAACAATAATAGGAGGTTATTTTTCAAAAAAATACAAAATATTTACAATAAAAAAAACATTTAACAGCTTTTTATTAAAAAATAAAATATTATTTAGAATAATTATAAATTAAAAGGATTAAAAAAATAAAAAACCCGCTTCATAAGAAGCGGGTTTATTTTTATTATAAAAAGTAGAGTTATTTCAACTTTTTCTTTACGGCAACTTGCTCGTAAACTTCTAGTATATCGCCGATTTCGATATCATTATATCCCTTCAAATTCAATCCACATTCGTAACCTTTTGTTACTTCTTTGACATCATCTTTGAAACGTTTCAAACTTTCTAATTCTCCATCAAATTTCACAATACCATCACGAAGAACCCTTACTTTTGAATTTCTGGCAACTTTTCCTGAAAGAACCATACATCCGGCAATTGTTCCGACTTTAGAAATCTTAAATACCTCTCTGATCTCAACATTACCAATTACTTGCTCTTTAATTTCAGGAGAAAGCATCCCTTCCATAGCCTCTTTCACTTCTTCAATAGCAGCATAGATTACAGAGTAATTTCTAATTTCAATCTCCTCTTTATCTGCAAGATCTTTAGCATTAGCACCAGCTCTTACATTAAATCCGATGATAATAGCATCTGAAGCCGCAGCCAGGTTAACGTCTGATTCGGTAATCTGCCCAACACCTTTATGAAGGATATTTACGTTAATTTCAGCAGTTGACAATCTTTGTAATTGATCAGATAATGCCTCTACAGAACCATCCACATCACCTTTTAAGATGATATTCAATTCTTTGAAATCACCTAAGGCAATTCTTCTACCCAGCTCTTCAAGTGTTGTATGCTTTTTAGTTCTGATAGAAAGTTCTCTTTGAAGCTGTTCCCTTTTATTAGCAATAGTTTTAGCTTCACTTTCATCAGCATACACTTTAAATTTATCACCAGCTGTAGGAGCCCCGTCTAACCCTAAAATTGTAACAGGAATCGAAGGACCCGCTTCAGTAAGATTTCTTCCTCTTTCATCAAGCATTGCCTTCACCTTACCATGATTCTTACCTGCCAATACATAGTCACCAACCCTTAATGTTCCTGACTGTACTAACATCGTAGCAACATATCCTCTTCCTTTATCTAATGAAGCTTCAATTACAACTCCTTGTGCATTTCTATCAGGATTTGCTTTTAATTCTAGCATTTCTGCCTGAAGTAAAACTTTCTCCAATAATACATCTACGTTATTCCCAAACTTAGCAGAAATTTCCTGAGCCTGAACATTTCCTCCCCATTCTTCTACTAAAATATTCATTCCGGAAAGTTGTTGACGAACATTATCAGGATTAGCATTTGGTTTATCCACTTTATTGATTGCAATAATCATTGGTACACCCGCAGCCTGTGCGTGAGAAATAGCTTCTTTTGTCTGAGGCATCACATCATCATCGGCTGCTATTACAATAATTGCAATATCCGTGATCTGAGCACCTCTCGCTCTCATCGCTGTAAAGGCTTCGTGACCTGGTGTATCTAAGAATGTAATTCTTTGACCGTTTTCCAATTTCACATTATAGGCCCCGATATGCTGTGTAATACCTCCTGATTCACCAGCAATTACGTTTGTTTTTCTAACGTAGTCAAGCAATGAAGTTTTACCATGGTCAACGTGTCCCATTACTGTTACAATTGGAGCTCTTGGAGATAAATCTTCTTCATTGTCGATTTCTTCTTCAACTTCAGATTCACCAAGTTCTGCATCTGAGAACTCAATTTTATAACCAAATTCATCAGCAACTAATAATAATGTATCAGCTTCCAACCTTTGGTTCATTGTAACCATTACACCAAGTGAGAAACAAGCTGAAATTACTTCTGTAGGAGAAACATTCATTAAGCTCGCTAATTCACCAACAGTGATAAATTCCGTTACTTTTAATGTTCTGTCTGCCGCATCAATTTCTTGCTGACGTTCATCTTGTTCTCTACGGAAGTTCCTTTTGTCTTTTCTGTGTTTAGCAGATTTAGACTTTCCTCCTTTATTTGTTAATTTCTCAAGAGTTTCCTTGATTTGATTTTTAACCTGCTCATCTGTCAATTCAACAGGCATCGTTCTCTGTCCCGGTCTGTTATTACCAAAACGGTTCCCGCCACCTTGGCCGGGTGGACGATTTCCCTGACCACCTTGACCTGGTGGACGGTTTCCTTGATTATTATTACCAAAACGATTTCCACCACCTTGGCCCGGCGGACGGTTTCCGCCACCTTGACCTCCCTGGCCCTGAGGACGGTTTTGATTATTTCCTTGAGGACGGTTTCCCTGACCACCTCCTTGGTTATTATTACCGCCTTGCTGGTTATTTCCACCCTGCTGGTTATTATTACCTCCAGGCTTTTCAATTCTTTTTCTTTTCTTTTTCGCTCCAGAACTTGGTTTTGGTGCAAATTGAGTCAGGTCGATCTTTTCTCCGACAATCTTAGGACCGTCAAGTTTTTGATAAACTGTTTCAATTTTTTGTGGTTCCTGAGATTCTTCTTCAGGTTTTTTAGGTTCTCCTTTTGCCTCCGCAGGTTTAGCAGGAGTTTCAGCTACCGGTTTTGGAGCTTCTTTTACAGTTTCAACCGGTTTTTGCACAGGTTTTTCTTCTGCTTTTTTCCCCTCTTCTCTAGGTTTATCTTTTTTCACAGGCCTGTTTCTAGACTCTATTTGAGACAAATCAATTTTATCCAGAACTTTAAATTCCTGTTTTTCAGGAGCTGCTTTTCCTTCAGGAGCAGGAGCAACTTCTTCTTTCTTATCCTCAACTACAATCTTTTTTTCTTCAACGATAGGAGCTGGTTTTTCAACAGGAGTTTCCTCAACTTCAGGTTTTTTAGGTTCTAAATCTATTTTACCTAAAATTTTAGTTTCCGGTTTATTAGCTTTAGCTCTTATTACTTCAGGGGTTTTCTTTTCTTCAATTTCCAGTTTTTCTTCGGGAACTTTCGTGATCACCACCTCATGGGAAGCTTTACGCTGCTCGCCATCTTTGGCAAACTCAGCTTCCAATGCAGAATATGCCGCTTCTTCTAATTGAGCGTTAGGATTGCTTTCAACCTCGATACCCTTAGCTTGTAAAAATTCCACTAATCTGGACATCGAAATATTGAATTCCTTAACCGCTTTATTTAATCTAATTTTTGGCATCTATATTATTTACTGTTTTTTAATTCTTAAAATTAAAGTATTTCTTTTTTACTATTTATTAAAATTTATTTAAAATCTTAATCTTCAAATTCTTCTTTAAGTATACGCTTTACGTCTTCAATAGTTTCCTCTTCCAAATCTACCATTTTCAAAAGACTTTCTGTGTCTTTATCCAACACAGATTTCGCCGTAGTAAGACCTACTTTTTTAAATTCATCCAAAATCCATTGCTCGATGTCGTCATTAAATTCTCTTAATTCAACGTCATCATCTTCGCTAGACTCTCTATGCACATCAATTTCATAACCTGTCAACCAAGAAGCAAGCCTGATGTTTTGACCTTGTTTTCCGATAACTTTAGATATCTCTTCAACAGGAGTATAAACCAATGCGTAATTTTGCTCCTCGTTGATATCAATTTTATTAATGGTAACATTACCTAAAGCTCTTTTCACCAGGATTTCAGGGTTTTTAGACCACTGAATAACATCGATGTTTTCATTTTTCAACTCTCTTACAACGCCATGGATTCTTGATCCCTTCACTCCTACACAGGCTCCTACAGGATCAATTCTGTCGTCATAAGCATCTACCGCAATTTTCGCTTTCTCTCCAGGGATTCTTACTACTTTTTTCAACATAATAGTACCATCCTGGATTTCAGGAATTTCCAGTTCCAATAATTTCTCTAGGAATTTAGGGGCTGTTCTGGAAATAATAATCTGCGGTTTTGATCCTTTAAAATCTACTGTTTCAACAATAGCTCTGATATTTTCTCCTTTTTTAAAGAAGTCGGACCCTATCTGATTTTCTTTTGGCAAAATGAATTCGTTTCCTTCATCATCCAGCAAAATTACGTGTTTGTGACGTATGTGGTGAATTTCTCCAACCACAATTTCCCCAATTTTATCTCTAAACTGCTCATACAACATTGCATTGTTGTGTTCCTGCAGTTTTGTAGCCAATATCTGCTTCAAAGTCAGGATATTTCTTCTTCCCAGCTGAGCAACAGGAATTTCCATGGTAAAATCTTCTCCAACTTCGAAAGTAGGGTCAATCTTTTTAGCTTCAGAAATTTCAATTTCCAAATCGTCGTCTTCCGACATCTCGTCTTCTACAATCGTTTTATTCAAAAATATCTGAAAATCTCCTTTATCAGGGTTCACAATCACATCAAAATGATCATCCGAATCAAATCTTTTTCTTAAGAGTGTCTTCAGTGAATCTTCAATAATTGCCATAAGATCAATCTTACTGATCCCTTTTTCGTCTTTAAAATCACCAAAGGATTCAATCAACGCTATATTATCCATTTATTCTTTTTTCTTTTAAAATTTAATTGTTACTAATGCTTTCTTAATCTCAGAGTACGGAATTTCCTTTTCCTCCTCCACGTCTACTTTACCTTTACCTACATCTTTCGGTTTACGATAACGCAGAATAAGTGTGATTTTTTCATCATCCACCTTTGTCAGTTCAGCTTCGATTTTAGTAGAATCGTTTAACAAAACCTCAATTTCTCTTCCTATATTTTTTTTGAACTGTCTGGGAGTTGAGAGAGGCTCACTTAATCCGGCAGACATTACCTGAAGGCTGAAATCATGCTCCTCACGATCCATATTGAATTCTACTGCACGACTTACATCAAGACAATCCTGCAACGAGACTCCATTATCTCCGTCTAAAATCACCGTAATATCATCCCCTGCAGAAAACTTTAAATCAATAAGAAATAAATCTTTTCTTGTTTCAAGGAATTCGTTTAATAATTCTTCAATTCTTTTTCTAAACTCCATAAAATTACTTAAATCTTGATTTACAGTACGAAAAAAGGCTTTCTTCCGAAGGCCTTCCCATTATTTTACCGTAAATCCATTGCAAATATACAAATATTTTCTAAAAAAGCAAAATCATCTTATTATCAAATAAATAACTTAAAAAATGATTTACATCAAATTAAAGAATGTCATGAAAGTATTTTTATTATTTTTGTCATTAAATTTTAAAAACATACATTTTGAATATTACTATTGTAGGAACAGGTTATGTAGGTTTAGTTACAGGAACTACCCTAGCAGAACTTGGAAACTCAGTCTACTGCGTAGATATTGATGAAAAAAAAGTAGAAGGTATGAAAAACGGCGTCGTTCCCATTTATGAGCCGAACCTTGAAGAAATGTTCTTAAGAAACATTCAAGCTGAAAGATTATTTTTCACTACTAATTTGAAGGAAGCACTTGATAAAAGCGAAGTTGTATATCTTGCTTTACCCACCCCTCCGGGCGAAGATGGTTCCGCAGATCTTTCATACGTGATCAATGTTGCCCATAATATTGGAGAAATGATGACTGAATATAAGGTTATCGTTAACAAAAGCACTGTTCCTGTAGGAACTGCCGACAAAGTAAGAGAGGTGATTTCTTCTAAAACGAACATTCCTTTTGATGTGGTTTCCAATCCTGAATTCTTAAGAGAAGGTTTTGCTGTTGAGGATTCAATGAACCCTTCGAGAGTAGTTGTCGGAGCAAGTTCCGAAAAAGCACAGGGTATTATGGCTAAAATTTACCAGCCATTTACCAATACAGGTATTCCTATTATATTTATGGATGAGAAATCATCTGAACTTACAAAATATGCTGCTAACTCATTCCTAGCTGTAAAAATTACATTTATGAATGAAATTGCTAACTATTGCGAAAAAGTAGGTGCAGATGTAGACAAAGTAAGACTTGGAATGGGAAGTGATGACAGAATTGGCCACAGGTTCTTATTCCCGGGAATAGGATATGGAGGAAGCTGTTTTCCTAAAGATGTGAAAGCTTTAATAAAATCAGGAAAGCAAGAAAATTTTAATTTTCAAATTCTTGAAGCTACAGAAAATGTAAATACTTCTCAAAAAATAATTCTTGTCTCTGAAATTGAAAAATATTTTGGAGGAAATATAGAAGGAAAGAAAATTGCAATGTGGGGATTAGCTTTTAAAGCCAATACTGATGATATTCGTGAAGCCTCTTCTTTAGATAATATTGCCCTTCTTTTAGAAAAAGGCGCGAAAGTTGTAGCGTATGATGCCGTTGCAGAAAATAACGTACAAAAACTTCTTGGAGATAAAATACAATATGCCAAAAGTATGTATGAAGCCTTAGAAGGTGCAGATGCATTATTTGTTGCAACAGAATGGCCGGAATTCAAAAATCCTAATTTTGAATTAATGGCTAAAAAAATGAATAATAAAGTTATTTTTGACGGAAGGAATATGTATCCACTCGAAATTCCTGAGCAAAACGGATTTTATTATAAAAGTATAGGTAGAAAGACAATAGAAAATAACTAGATGAAAAATATAATCGTTACAGGAGGAGCGGGGTTTATTGGTTCCCACGTGGTAAGAGAGTTTGTAAAAAACAATCCGAATACGACAATAATTAATCTTGATGCCCTCACGTATGCAGGAAACCTAGAAAATTTAAAGGATATTGAAAATGAGCCTAATTATGTTTTCGAAAAAGCCGACATTACAAAACCTGAAGAATTAAGAAAAATATTCGAAAAATATAATCCTGATGCTGTGGTACATTTGGCGGCAGAAAGCCATGTTGACAGAAGTATCACTGATCCCACGGCATTTATCAATACTAATGTGAACGGAACAGCAAATCTCCTTAATCTTTGTAAAGAATTCTGGACATTAAATCCAGATCACACACACGGAAGATTTCCTGACGAAAAAAGAAAAAACCTTTTCTATCATGTTTCAACTGACGAAGTTTACGGAAGTTTAGGTGAAACAGGCTTTTTCCTTGAAACGACCTCTTACGACCCCCAGTCTCCATATTCAGCTTCTAAAGCAGCATCTGACCATTTGGTAAGAGCCTACGGAAATACTTACGGAATGCCTTTCATTGTTTCAAACTGTTCAAATAATTACGGCCCGAATCATTTCCCTGAAAAATTAATTCCCCTTTGTATTTCAAATATTATTAATGAAAGACCTTTGCCGATTTATGGTGACGGAAAATACACGAGAGACTGGTTATTTGTCATTGATCACGCTAAAGGAATTTACCAAATTTTCAACGAAGCAAAAACCGGTGAAACTTATAACATCGGAGGCTTCAATGAGTGGCAAAACATTGATTTAGTGAAAGAATTAATCAAGCAAATGGATGCCAAGCTCGGAAAACCAGAAGGTTATTCTGAAAAATTAATCACTTTCGTAAAAGACAGACCGGGACACGATAAGCGCTACGCAATTGATGCTACCAAACTGAATAAAGATTTGGGATGGAAACCATCAGTAACATTTGAAGAAGGGCTTTCAAAAACAATTGACTGGTATCTGGAAAATAAAGAATGGCTTGAAAACGTAACAAACGGGGATTACCAGAAATATTACGAAAAACAATATAACTAACACAAAAAAAGATGAAAGGTATTATTTTAGCCGGGGGTTCAGGCACAAGGCTTTATCCATTGACAATTGCTGTAAGTAAGCAATTGATGCCGATTTATGACAAACCAATGATTTATTACCCGCTTTCCACCTTATTATTAGCAGGCATTAAAGATATTTTAATCATTACAACCCCTCACGACCAAGCCGGATTCATTAAATTATTGGGAGACGGCTCTCAAATTGGCTGTAACATTGAATATGTAGTACAGCCAAATCCTGACGGCCTGGCCCAAGCCTTCATTTTAGGCGACAAATTTATTGGAAATGATTCTGCTGCTTTAGTTTTAGGAGATAATATTTTCTACGGCTCTGAAATGGGAACTTTATTGAAAAACAAAACAAATCCCGACGGCGGTGTTGTCTTTGCTTATCATGTTTCAGATCCTGAAAGATATGGTGTTGTAGAATTTGATGATAATTTTAAAGCTATTTCTATTGAAGAAAAACCTATATATCCAAAATCTAATTATGCAGTTCCCGGGTTGTATTTTTATGACAATGAAGTAGTTGAAATTGCAAAAAACATCAAACCCTCTGCAAGAGGCGAACTTGAAATCACCGATGTAAACAATGTTTATTTGAGTAAAAACAAGCTTGAGGTAGGCGTCTTAGATCGAGGAACAGCTTGGCTGGATACAGGGACGTTTGACTCCCTTAATGATGCTTCAGAGTTTGTGAGTGTTATTGAAAAGAGACAAGGTTTCAAAATAGGATGTATCGAAGAAATTGCTTTCAGAAATAACTTTATCAATGAAGAAAAACTCCTTGAAACAGCCAGTAAATACGGAAAAAGCGGCTATGGAGAATACTTAAAAAAACTCGTTAATAAATAAAAAATCAGTTTTAAATATTTACAACTATTAGCTATTATCACTGATAGTTTTTGTTCATAACAACAAATATTAATATATTAGTTGTAGTTTTTTAGTTTTATATGAATAATAATTCATGAATTTGAAAACATGAAGATATTTAAATATTATAAATTTGCATAAATTTTCACACAAATGAATGAACCACAACAGAAGTGGACAGAAACAATAGGCTCCAGTCATTCTTTATTTGATTTGCAATTAAAAGAAGTATGGAGGTATAAAGACCTTATTTATATGTTTGTAAAGAGAGACTTTATATCAAGTTTTAAACAGACTATTTTAGGTCCGATTTGGTTTTTTGTTAATCCTATTTTTACCACAATTACATATCTGATTATTTTCGGAAAATTTGCGAAACTCCCTACAGATGGAGCTCCTGGAATATTATTTTATCTTGCTGGAGTTACTTTATGGAATTATTTCTCAGGCTCGCTACTTGGTACTTCTGCTACATTTACGGGAAATGCCAACATTTTCGGAAAGGTATATTTCCCAAGGCTTGTAACTCCTATTTCAATTGTAATCTCAAATTTAATGCGCCTTGGCGTTCAGTTTATTTTATTTATTATTGCCTGGGCTTATTATCTTATTAATAAGGAAATTACTCCAAACTGGTGGATTTTAGCGACACCATTTCTGGTGATTCTTATGGCTTTATTTGCTTTAGGTGTCGGAATGATATTTTCAGCACTTACTACAAAATACAAAGATTTAAGTATGTTGTTAGGCTTCGGGGTGAGCTTATATATGTATGCTACTCCCGTTATTTACCCGGTATCTATGCTTCCCGGATATTTTAAAAATATTGCTAAGTTTAATCCGTTAACTGGTATTTTTGAATGTTTCAAATATGGATGGCTTGGTGTTGGAGACTTCTCTCCTATTATGTTAATAGCAAGTACAATTATAACTGTTATTCTCTTATTTATTGGTATTGTTATATTTAATAAAGTAGAGAAAACGTTTATGGATACAGTATAGTTGAATGAAAAACACTTGATAAAATTAAAATTTAAAAAACATGCTAGCTTTAAAAGCAGAAAACATATCAAAACAATACCGTTTAGGGCAAGTCGGAACAGGGACACTTTCTCATGACTTAAACAGATTCTGGCATAGAGTAAGAGGAAAAGAAGACCCTTACTTGAAAATAGGCGAAGCCAATGACAGAACAACCAAAGGTAATTCTGATTATGTCTGGTCCCTTCGTGATATCAATTTTGAAATTCAACAAGGTGATGCAGTAGGAATTATAGGAAGAAATGGTGCCGGAAAATCCACTTTGCTCAAGCTCTTGAGTAAAGTCACAAAACCTACAACCGGGACAATCCACACCAATGGAAGGATTGCTTCATTATTAGAAGTGGGAACGGGTTTTCACCCGGAAATGACCGGTCGTGAAAATGTTTACCTTAATGGTGCAATTCTGGGAATGACCAGAAAAGAAATTACAAGAAAATTTGATGAGATTGTTGCTTTTTCCGGTGTTGAAAGATATATTGATACGCCGGTAAAAAGATATTCTTCTGGAATGTATGTACGCCTCGCATTTGCTGTCGCAGCCCATTTAGAATCTGAAATTTTAATTGTGGATGAAGTTTTAGCAGTCGGGGATGCAGATTTTCAAAAAAAATGTCTGGGTAAAATGAATGATGTTACCAAAGGAGAAGGAAGAACAATTCTTTTTGTAAGTCATAATATGACCGCTATAAAAGAACTTTGCAACAAAGGTATTTTATTAAACCAAGGTTCACTTCTTTATCAGGGAAACATGTTGGACACCATTATAGAGTATCAAAGAAGCAGCACAACGGCAACTTCTTATCATTATAACGGTAACATTAATGAAGCGTTAGGAAACGAAAATATTAAAATTAAGGAGTTCTCAGTCAGCCCAATTAAAGGAGAACTGATAGATATAGATTCTGGAGTTCATGTAAAGCTAGTTTTTCAAAATTTCTGCCCTGACATAACGCTCGATACAACCTTTGAATTAAGAAGTTACGAAGAATTGGTTATTTTCCATGTCGGAGCATTTCCGGCAAGCAACAACAACTCGGAAATAGGAGAATATACGGTAGAATATGACATTCCCGCAGGTTTACTCAATGCAGGAAATTATTATTTCAAATTATATTTTGGTAAAGATCAGACTGTTCTTCTGTATGGGATTGATAATTTTATTGGGTTTGAAGTTGAAAATGTAAAGGTAGGTAACAAAATACATGTCTACCCGGGTGTCACAAGACCCCATTTTGAATATAAAATACAGACACCATGATTCCAAAAATAATTGAACTTCCAAAAATATATGACAAAAGAGGAAATCTTTCCTTTTTTCAGCATCCTTCCAATCTCCCTTTTGAAATAAAAAGAACATATTGGATCTATGATGTGCCGGGGGGAGAAACAAGAGGCAGCCATGCTTTTAAAGAACAACAAGAGTTTATTATTGCTCTTTCAGGAAGCTTTGATGTTATTATACATGATGGGAAAGAGGAGAAAACATTCTCACTCAACAGATCTTATTATGGTTTATATATTCCTAAAATGTATTGGAGAAAGTTGGAAAACTTTTCCACAAATTCATTGGCATTAATAGTTTCCGATCACAATTATAACGAGGGAGACTACATTAGGGATTTTGAAGAATTTAAAAAACTTGCGCATGAAAAATAACCCCTCTGTATTTGACTGTAGCGTTATAGATTTAGGAAAAATAAGCTTTGATGAAGGAAATCTCACTGTAGTTGAAAATAACTCTAATTTTCCTTTTGATGTAAAAAGAATTTTTTACCTGTATGATATTGTTGGCGGAGAAAGCCGGGGAGCCCATTCCCATAAAGAATGCCATCAATTCCTGATCGCTGCCAGTGGAAGTTTTGAAGTCTCTTTAGATGACGGAAAATTTAAAAGACAGGTTTTTCTTAATCGTCCTGATACAGGCTTACATATCCCTCCGGGAATCTGGGCTTCTGAAATTAATTTTTCTTCAGGGGCTATTTGCCTGGTTTTGGCTTCACATCATTATAATGAAGAAGATTATATCAGAAATTATGAAACCTTCTTAAAATTACAAAATGAAATATAATGTTCACAACCTAGCTGACGTACAAACTGAGAATATTGGTGAGGGAACTACTATTTGGCAATTTTGTGTTGTTTTAAAAAATGCTAAAATTGGGAAAAACTGTAATATTAATTGTAACGTCTTTATTGAGAATGATGTATCAATTGGAGATAATGTGACCATCAAACCCGGAGTACAGATTTGGGATGGGGTAATATTAGAAGACAATGTGTTTGTGGGACCTAATGTTACATTTACAAACGACCTTATCCCAAGATCTAAACAATATCCTCTTGAGTTCGCTAAAACTTTAGTAAAAAAAGGAGCATCTATTGGTGCCAATTCCACAATTGTTGCAGGAAACACGATAGGAGAAAATGCATTGATAGGCGCCGGAAGCGTTATCACAAAGGATGTTCCGGCAAACACTGTCTGGTTTGGAAACCCTGCTAAGCAAAAAGGCTATATTTCGTCCGAAGGTAAAATATTAGATCTGAATATGATCGATAAAGAAGGTGTTTTACATCAATTTGTGAATGATAAATTTGTGAAAAAATGATCAAACCCTTAACTTCCTTAAGATTCTTTTTTGCTTTCTTTGTCTTTTTAAGTCATTTGTCTTACTTAAAACAGGACGAAAATTATAAAGGTATATTTGAGGGTATTTTTTCAGAAGGCTTTTTGGGAGTAAGTTTCTTTTTCATATTAAGCGGATTTATACTTGCACTTAATTACAGAGATAAATTTGTTAATAAAACAATTACGCTTAGAAAATTCTACATCGCAAGGTTTGCAAGAATTTATCCTCTGTATTTTATAACGATGCTTGCTTCTATTCCTGCTTTTTACAGCAGCTTCAAAATTTTGCTGTATAATGTTTTATTAATCCAAAGCTACATTCCTGATGACAAAGTTTTTTTTTCATATAATGCCCCATCGTGGAGTATTTCAGATGAAATGTTTTTTTATGCTTTATTTCCGGCCTTAATCATTATCGTATATAATTTACCTAAAGTTTTTAAAATCATACTAATCATTACATTTGTAGCGTTTATACTATTATTGAACTCTATTTTAATTGACGAAAGCAAGCTTCACTATTGGTTATACATATCACCATTTATCCGGATTTTTGATTTCCTTTTAGGAATTCTTTTATTCGATATAGTCCTTTATCTTAAAAAGAAAAAACAAAATTTAAACCAAAACTTATTCAATTTTCTTGAAATAGGAGGTATTGCCACTTTAGTAATATTTTTCATTTTTCATAATAGTCTACCTATTAGTTACCGGTTTTCCATTTATTACTGGCTCCCAATGTGTATGATTATTTTAGGTGCATCCGGCTCTTTTATTTTCAAAGAAAATACAACCTGGATATCGAAGTCCCTTTCGTGGAGATGGCTCGTATATTTAGGTGAGATTAGTTTCGGATTCTATCTCATTCACTATTTAGTATTAACATATACAAATAAACTCAACGGTTTTACCGGTATTCATCTCAAGGGTATTCCATATGCCGCAGAAATGTTTATCATTACACTTATTACAAGTATATTTGCTTTTGAATGCATAGAAAAACCATTGAATAAAAAAATAAAAAATTTATTTTCATGATTAAGTTCCTTGATTTACAAAAAATTAATCTACAGCACCAAGAAGAAATTGAAAGGAAACTTTTAGAAGTTTTTCGTTCGGGATGGTATCTTATGGGGGGTGAATTGACCCATTTTGAGAAAAACCTTTCAAATTATATTGGCTCTAAACATGCTATCGGAGTTGCGAACGGGCTGGACGCTCTTCGTTTAATACTTCGCGCTTATATTGAGCTGGGATTCATGAATCCCGGAGATGAAGTGATAGTTCCTTCAAATACATATATTGCATCTATTCTTGCTATCTCTGACAACGGATTAATTCCTGTTTTAGTAGAACCGGATACCAAAACATATAATATTGATATCTCCAAAATAGAAGAAAAAATAACACCGAAAACAAAGGCCATTTTAATAGTGCATCTTTATGGAAGAATTATTTTTTCAGAAGAACTGAAAAAATTAGCCGGGAAGCATACATTAAAAATCATTGAAGATAATGCTCAGGCAATAGGAGCCGAGTGGAACGGATTAAAATCCGGGAATTTAGGGGATGCGGCAGGTTTCAGTTTTTATCCCGGTAAAAATCTAGGAGCATTAGGAGATGCCGGTGCAATCACGACGAATGATGAGAAGCTTAATAAAACAATAAGAGCATTGGCCAATTATGGTTCTAATCAAAAATATGTGAATATTTACAAAGGCTTAAATTCAAGGTTAGACGAAATTCAAGCTGCAGTTTTAGATGTAAAATTAAAATATATCGACAAAGAAAATAATATCAGAAGAAATATTGCAAAACGCTATATCAGCGATATTTTAAATCCAAAAATTATTCTTCCTGAAAATCCTGAAGCTGAAAAAGAACATGTATGGCACGTTTTCGTAATTCGTTCAGAAAAAAGAGAAGAGCTTCAGGCTTATCTTACAGAACATGGTATTCAGACTCTTATTCACTATCCTATTCCGCCCCATAAACAAGAGGCATACAAAGAGTGGGAAATGCTACCTTTACCTATCAGTGAAAAAATACATCAGGAGGTTTTGAGTTTACCCATTTCCCCGGTAATGGAAGAGGAAGAAATTCAAAAAGTAATAGAAGTTTTAAACAGGTTTTAGAAAATATATCGAGTTTATTAAAAAAGTTTGAATTTTAAGATTCTGCTTTTGAAATTCAATAAAGTAATAGTATGACAGACTTACCATTGGTTTCGATTTTATGCCTTAGCTATAATCATGCACAATTTGTAGTGGAATCTTTAGAAAGTATAAAGTCCCAGAGCTACAGTAATATCGAAATACTGATTTGTGATGACAGTTCTAAAGATAATTCAGTAGAAGTTATAAATAATTGGGCTGAAAACAATTCACATCTGAATATCCATTTTATCAGGCATACTCAAAATCAGGGTATCTGTAAATCTCTGAATGAATTACTACATCAGTCAAAAGGTAAATATATTCTTACTTTGGCACTGGATGATTTATTGGAGCGCGATAAAATAGAAAAACATGTGATACTCTTAGAAAATTCGGCATCTCATGAAGTACTTGTATTTTCAAATGCTTATTTAATAGATGATAATTCCGCACTCTATCAAAATACTTTTATTCCTTATTTTCATAAATATTTGAATCTTGAATCAGGGAATTTTTATGAGACATTAATCAAGGATAATTTTATTCCCGCAATGTCTTGCCTTATCAAATCTGCCATTGTAAAGGAGATTGGAGGATGGGATGAAAGCTTAAGTTTTGAAGATTATGATATGTGGCTAAGACTGAGTCAAAAATATGATTTTATTTATGATAACTCTAAATCCTGCCGCTATAGAATTCATGCAACAAACTCACATAAAAAGAAAAATTTTTTAAACGAATCTTTTTTTGCAATTTATTTAAAGCATAAAGAGCACCCCCTGATGAAGCACAAAATAATGCAGATAATTCATGAAGCTTACAAAAAAAACAGTTTAACTGAAGGACACAAAGAATACCTGAGAAAACTGGAAAACAAAACACTTAAGGAAAAATTAATTTTGAAAAATGTAAGAAAGCCCACTTACAGTACTTTGCTTTTTCTCCAGAATATGTATCATGGAAACTGGTAAAGAATATTAGAAAATAATTTACAAAAAATGAATGAATGAAAACAAAATCCAGAACAATTGCATTTTACTTACCACAATACTATCCTATTCCTGAAAATGATGAATGGTGGGAAAAAGGTTTTACAGAATGGACAAACGTTACCAAAGCAAAACCATTATTTCCCGGACATCATCAGCCCAATTTACCTAGTGAATTAGGTTTTTACGATCTTCGTATCCCTGAAGTTCGGGAAAAACAGGCTGATTTAGCAAGAGAACATGGAATCGAAGGCTTTTGCTACTGGCATTATTGGTTTGGAAACGGCAAAAGAATTTTAGAAAGAGTTTTCAAAGAAGTTCTTGAAAGTGAAAAGCCTGATTTTCCCTTTTGTCTTGCATGGGCCAATGAAACATGGAAAGGCATCTGGCATGGTCTTGACAATCAAATTCTTGCAGAACAGGTCTATCCTGGCGTTGAAGACTATACCAAACATTTTTATGAAGTGCTGCCGGCTTTCAAAGACAAAAGATATATAAAAGTTAATAACAAACCATTATTTATCATTTATAAGGCATTTGATATTCCGGATATAAAGCTTTTCATAGATTTGTGGAATAGGCTTGCAATCGAAAATGGTCTTGAGGGAATTTATTTTGTAGGTCATCTTTTTGATTACAGAAGGTATCAGGAAATTTTGGATTTAGGTTTAGATGCTGTAAACGTAGTTCGTATGAATGAAGTGCAAAGACAATTGCCAAAACCAAAACTCAGCATCAGGGAAAAATTAGAATATAAGCTGAAAAAGATTTCTAAAGACATTCCTAAATATGAATATAAGGATGCCATAAAAGTTTTATTGGGTGAAGAGTCTAAAAATAAAAATGTGATTCCTACTTTGTTCCCCAATTGGGATCATTCCCCAAGGAGTAAGGGAAAAACACTTGTCCTCCATGATTCTAACCCTGAGCTTTTCAGACAACATGTAAAAGATGCATTAAATTTAGTAAAGGATAAGCCTGAGGAAGAAAGAATTATTTTCATTAAATCATGGAATGAATGGGCTGAAGGCAATTATATGGAGCCCGACAGAAGATATGGAAGACAATATCTTGAGGTTTTTAAGGAGGAAAACACATATTAAGCTGCTTGACCAATGACAATATCTGTAATCATACCAGTATACAATGCTGCCGCTTTTATAGAAAAAGCAGTACTCTCCGCGTTACAATTCTCTGAAGTAAAAGAAATTTTATTAATAGACGACGGATCTACCGATGGATCTTTGAAAATTTGTGAAGAAGTTGCAGAGAAATACAGTATTGTAACATTCTTACAACATCCTGATAAAAAAAATCATGGAGTTTCCGCTACCCGTAATTTAGGGATGGATCTGGCCTCTCAAGAGTTTATTGCTTTTCTGGATGCAGATGATTTTTATTTGCCCAATCGGTTTGATGCAGAAAGAAAATACTTTAAAAATCCTGAAATCGATGGTATTTTTGGAGCAATAGGGGTAGAATTTGTGACCGAAGCCGGGAAGAAGAAATACCTTTCCGTAATTAATGATACCGGATTAACGACAGTTAATCACCCCGCTGAAGGCTTAGACGTTTTTTATGGGTTGTCACAAATAAATCTTGCTTTTGGTACTTTCTTCTCGCTTATTGCTACCACTTTAAGAAAAAAAGCTATTGAGAATCCAAAGCTACGCCTTAATGAAAGCTTAAAAATGCACGAGGACAGAGATTTTATTGTAAAGCTTTCTTATCATTGCCATCTTAAATCCGGGTTTATAGACAAGGCAGTTGCCATAAGAACAGGGCATGAAAATAACACGTTTTCATCGGTACAGAATAAATCAAAAACATATTACAATAACCAGGAAAAACTATATTATTCATTATTTACTTGGGCAAGAAAGCAGCAAGGAATACCTCGGGAAGCTGTAGAACTATTTAAACTAAAGCATTTGTGTGCGAAAGTTGCCGCAAAATCAGGAGTTAATAAATATGTTTCTTATGCGTTATATTCTTTAACGGAGCCCAAACTCCTTAAAACGAGATACAGGTACTTTGCCCTGAAAAATTATCTTTAAAATTTATTTAGATTATATCTTTCTCAAAAAGTTCCCGTGAAAGATAAATATTCAACTTTTGAAAAAACGATTTACAAATGATTATAGGAAATGGTGTTTTAGCAAACGCAATAAAAGATTTTGATATAGAAAATGTGGTTTTTTTCGCTTCAGGAGTTTCTAATTCATTAGAAAACAGAGCATCTGAATTTGAGCGGGAAATCAATCTCCTGAATTTGACGATTAAAGAACACCCTGGAAAAAAATTAATTTATTTTTCAACCTGTAGCATCTATGATTCTTCAAAATCAGAAAGTCCTTATGTTCTTCATAAACTTAATGCGGAAAAATTAATCGCTGAAAATTGTCATACATATGCAATTTTCAGAGTGGGAAATGCTGTAGGAAAAGGTGGAAATATGAACACTTTAATTAATTTCCTCAAGAATTCCATTGAAACAGATAAAAAAATTCAAATTCACAGCAAAGCAAGAAGAGTTTTTATAGGAGTAGATGATGTAGCACTTTTTATTAATCAAAATATAGAAATTATAGAAAACAAAATCTACAATCTCGTATATCCCTATCAATTCTCATTAGAAGAAGTTATTACTCCTTTAGAAAAACACCTGAATAAAAAAGCATTATACGAAGTAATAGATGAAGGCGCTTTTTATGATATAGATTTTGAAGAGGGAACAAAAGTTTTTTTTGAGGGAACTTCTCCGGAAGAGTATTTGAAAAAGTTGTATACCACTTATTTATAGTTTATGTTCAGAAATAATTTAATTAATAATAGTCTTCAGGTAATGTCTTCTCGGGTAGCATGCTTTGTGATAAGTATCATTTTCTTACTATCTTACTTTATTTTTTATCCTACGGTCTTCGAACAAAATGATGATGTCATCATGAAGCTTATTGCTAACGGATACTTTACCGGCCAGCCGGAGTCTCATTTGGTATTCATTAACATTATCGTTGGCTTTATTCTAAAATTCCTGTACATTCATATTTCGGGAATAGAATGGTATTCCGTAATGCATATTTCACTGATTATCACCGTTTTTTTTTCCAATTTATATTGTATTACAAGGTATGAGACTGATACTAAGAGATTATTTTTAACGATAATAAATCTGAGTCTATTATATTTTTTTTCAAGGCTACAGTTCAGTTACACATCCGGTTTCCTGGCTATTTCTGCTGTGATTTTGCAAATATACGGACTTACTCATGATAACCGGAAACTATTGGCTTTTTCCATATTACTGATGCTTTTATCTTCTCTTATTCGATTTGAGATGTTTTTCTTCACATATCCTATATTGTTTATTACTTTTTTATTTCATCTGAGAAAAAAGTTAAGCTTAAAAGTAGGAATAATTGGAGGAATACTAATCATGGGTGCATTTTTGATTAATCAGCTTAATTATAAAAATAATCAGGACTGGAAAAACTATTATGATTACAATAAAGCTCGTGGTTCTGTTACCAATAACCTCAATATCAACTTAAATGACAAACATTTAGTTCAGGATTTAAAACTGAATGCCGAAGATCGTTTTCTTTTACAGAATTATGTTTTTACAGAAAACTTCACGGTAGAAAAGCTTAAAAAATTAACAGCTTATTCAAAGGAAAATCACACCTCGATGGGCTCGTCAATAAATTTCATTTATTCTTATGTAACAGCCTATTCAATTGCAATTACAGTATTTTTGCTGATAAGTTTAATAACGAGAAGATACCGAATTGCAGCCGCAATACTTTTACATATTGCAATGATTTTAATAACCGTGAGATATGCTAACATGGTACAATACAGAATACTGTACCCTACTCTTTTCTGTCTAGTATTTCTCTATTTAAAATCGTTAAATACCAATAAATCAAAGTCATTATCTGTTTTTCTAACAGCTTCATTATCAATATTTTTATTATTTCAGGTTAGAGATGTAAGAAAAACAACATTTTTTGCTGACAGGGCTCAAGATAATATCCGTAAAATTGAAAAGCAGCTTCCTAAAAATAAGATCTATTTAGTTGATCCAACATCAAATTATTATCTAATAGGCAGAAGTGCTTTTGAGAATCCGGACAGGAAATTTGTTTTTTTTGGCTGGCTTACCAATTTTCCCGCAAACAAGAAAACATATTCGGATTATAATTCTAATTTATACAGAATGCCCAACCATCCTCTTATCATATCAAAAGCAAATTACAATAAATTAAAACCTTTTATTTTTAATAAGGAGATATACATCATTGATGATAATAATCTCATATCTCTGATATCCAAAAGATAATAAATATAGCCTTGAAAGTTCATAAAATCATTATATTTACAAAAATTTATTTCACAAATGATTAGTATTGTAAGCCCTGTTTATCGTGCAGAAAAAATTCTTCCTACGCTAGTATCAGAAATTAATTCTGTAATGGCTAGAATCGGAGAGGAATACGAAATTATCCTGGTAGACGACAGAAGTCCTGATAATTCTTGGGAAATAATGCGGTCTCTCATGCCTAATAATCCCAATTTAAAAGTTTTCCGGCTCAGCCGCAATTTTGGGCAACATGCTACTATCATGGCTGGTCTTACAAAAGCGAATGGTGACTGGATTATCGTAAT
The DNA here is from genome assembly GCF_001045455.1 of Chryseobacterium sp. FH2. Taxonomy (GTDB): domain Bacteria; phylum Bacteroidota; class Bacteroidia; order Flavobacteriales; family Weeksellaceae; genus Chryseobacterium. The sequence goes on from NZ_LFNE01000005.1 coordinate 283,535, forward strand.
GGATTGCGATATGCAGGATCAACCCAAAGAAATAGAAAAGCTCTACAAAAAAGGATTGGAGGGCTACGATGTGGTGCTTGCAAGAAGAGAAATCCGAATGGACTCTCCTTTAAAGAAATTAAGTTCGAAGATATTCTATAAAATATTTAATTACCTTGCCGGAATAGAGATCAATAACGAAATAGCAAATTTTGGTATATATAAAAGAAAAGTTGTCCGGTCTATTTTAAATATTAATGATAATATAAAGTTTTTCCCGTTATTTGTAAAGTGGGTCGGCTATAACAGCACGACAGTCCCCGTAGAACATGCATCAAGAGAGGAAGGAAAATCAGCTTACAGTTTATCACGTCTTATTTCATTGGCTTTTAATGTAATTATTTCATTTTCAGATAAGCCTTTAAAGATTTTCGTTGGTTTTGGCGCCACTATTTCCTTGCTTTCTATTCTTGTAGCTGGGTATTTTGCCCTAAATTATTTTCAGGGAAAGATTACGGAACCCGGTTTCAGCTCCATCATATTATCAATCTGGTTCTTATCGGGTGTTGTAATAAGCTGTATCGGAATTGTAGGAATTTACTTAGGAAAAACTTTTAACCAAACTAAAAACAGACCCGTATTTTTAATTGATGAAGCTTATGAAAATTAATTTTTTACAATGGGACAGCGATTTTTTTAAAAAGAAAATCGGAGATATTACGTTAAATAATAATAACGAAAATGTTGATCTTTCTGACAATTACGATCTTATTGTAATTAAGCAGCCCTCTGATTTTGATATAAATTTAGCGGATTATGATCTTTCATTTAAAGAAACCAAAGTCAACTTTATAAAATCTTTGAATAATACGCGTTATTCTGATTTAGAGTCTGTAAAAGATACTGATGATACAGAGAAAAGCATAGATTTTTTCAAAGATTTAGCATATGAAAGTGGAAAAATGAGCCGGTTTTTATTGGATAAAAACTTTGGCGAAACAAAATTCAGAGAGCTCTATGACATGTGGATTATTAATAGCCTTAATAAGAAATTTGCTGTAAAAACTTTCTATCTGGAAGAGGGTGAAAAAGCTATAGGCTTTGTCACTGTACAAAAGTATGATACTTTGGGAAAAATCGGGCTTATCGCTACACATCCGCAATTTCAGGGAAAAGGATTTGGAAAAAAACTATTAAATAAAGCAGAACAATTCTGCATAGAAAGTGGAATTACCCATTTGGAAATTCCTACACAAAAAGAAAACATACAGGCTTGTTCTTTCTATAAAAAACAAGGCTATGATATAAAAGATGAAATAACTATCAAACATTATTGGAAAAATGATCCCTTTTAACAAACCTTATCTGACAGGAAAAGAAACTAAATATATCGAGGAAGCTGTAGCATCCGGGAAAATTTCAGGAAACGGAATTTTCACACAAAAATGTCAAAAATTTTTTGAAGACAAATATGGCTTTAAGAAAGTTTTGCTTACAACGTCTTGTACAGATGCACTTGAAATGTGCGCCATTCTTGCCAATATAGAAAAAGATGATGAAATAATTATTCCAAGTTATACTTTTGTATCTACCGCATTGGCCTTTGTAAGGCAGGGGGCTAAAATAATCTTTGCAGATTCTTATAATGATAATCCTAACATAGATGCAGATAAGATAGAATCTTTAATTACTCCAAAAACTAAAGCAATTGTTGTCGTTCATTACGCTGGAGTTGCCTGCGATATGGAAAAGATTATGGCAATTGCAAATAAATATAATCTTATTGTAATAGAAGATGCTGCACAGGCTATAGATAGTTTTTATATCTTTTCTGATGGCACAAAAAAAGCCCTTGGAAGTATTGGTCATATGGGAGCTTTTTCATTTCATGAAACTAAAAATATTATTTCCGGTGAAGGAGGAATGCTTACTATAAACGATGAAAAATACATTGACCGAGCAGAAATAATTTGGGAGAAGGGAACTAACCGTTCTCAGTTTTTCCGTGGGGAAATTAACAAATACGGATGGGTGGATACCGGCTCATCTTTCCTTCCAAGTGAGATTATTTCGGCATTTTTGTGGGCACAACTGGAAAATTTAGAGGAAATCCAAAAGAAAAGACTGGAAATATGGAATGTATATCATGAGAATCTAAAAGATAATCCGGGATTCTCATTACCCACAATTCCTCATTATGCAACCAATAATGCACATATGTTTTATCTTATTTTCAACTCAATTGAGGATAGAACATTGCTTATAGAGAAGCTTAAAAAAAATGATGTATTAGCTGTTTTTCATTATCTTTCATTGCATAAAAGCGAATTTTACAATAATCAGCATGATGGCAGAATATTGGAAAACTCTGATAATTTTGAAGATTGTCTATTAAGGTTACCTCTTTTCCATAGCCTTTCGGAACAAGATCAGGAAAAGATCATTCGGTTGATAAATGATTAAAGAAAGTAATTTTGTCTTTTAAATAAAAGGATTAAACACCAAGATGAAAAAAATAGATACACGCATTTTTAAAGATCAATACACCGAAAAGAACGGGAAATATATTTTTATTCCCGTGCAGGAAGAAGTTGTTTCTGATTTTTTAGATAAAATAAAATATAGAATAAAAAAATTTAATAAACTCTATTCTTTACTGATAGAAATTATTAGTCCTGTTTTTCCTCAGCCTTTTTTCGATGCCAAAAGCATAATCAGGAAAGAGATAAAAGGTAAAAATATGACAGCCCTAAACCTGGGAAGTGGAAATTCAGATTTCGGCGATGAGCTCCTTAATGTAGATCTGCTTCCCTATGAAAATGTAGATATTATTTGTGATATAGAAAAACTTCCGTTCAAAGACAATAGCATAGATTATATTATAAACATTGCAGTATTGGAACATGTTCCTAATCCTCAGAAAGTTATCTCTGAGATATATCGAGTCATGAAACCCGGAGGGAAAATTTACTGTTTTATTCCATTCATGCAGCCTTTTCATGCATCCCCTTATGATTTCCAACGTTTCACATACGAAGGAATGAAGCATCAATTCAGGGCTTTTGATGTAATAAGCTTAAAACCAGTTGGTCCTACATCTGGTATGCTCTGGAATCTGCAAGAATGGCTGGCTCTTGTTTTATCTTTTGGAATAAAGCCTTTACATACATTTTTATATCTATTTTTTATGATAATTACATTCCCTATCAAATTTCTTGATTTCTTTTTACAATATCATCCAATGAGTAAAAATCTAGCGACCGGGTTTAGTATAAAATGTGAAAAAAAATAAACAAAAATGGAGAAAAAGTTATATTGGAACAGTATAGGCATCATTTTCTTATTTGGAGCTCTCTTTATGGGATATTTTGTCTACTCCAATTTTGATAAAGGACTCGTCATGAATGACGAGGCTTATTATTTAGCCCATTTCCGGGATTTTAGAAATGTCCTCACCGTAGATGCAACCAATTATTTCAGAATCTTTCAGGTATTCTATACAGATAACATTTATCATTTTAGAATTATCACTTTTCTGCTTCTGAATCTTTCATCATATCTGCTCTTTTTTTTAGTTTCAAAATATTATAAATTAAAGATTTCCCCTTTTTTATTCGGACTGCTTGGTATCTGTCTTAATTTTCTTACATGGCGTGCTACAATAGTTGTTTTAAATCAGTATCATGGAAATACAATACTTATAAACCTTACAATATCATTTCTTGTCTTATTTTTGCTTTACAGAAAGAAAATTTTTCTCGTTGTATGCGGATTTTTCTTGGGTATTTTTATATTTGACGGTGTTCCCCATGTTATTACCATATTCCCCATAACTGCTTTTATAGTTTACAATTTTTGGAAAAGCAGCAAAAGTATAGTCTTAGTTTTCGGAGGAGGAATTTTATTAGGAATTATATTCTATTTCTCCTTTATCGAAAGTCTTTCTACTTTTATAAAGCAGTTAGAATATGTAAAAATCTATAAACATTTTCACAGGAAACAGCATCCTATCCGTTTTTATTTTTACTGGGTTGCTTTTGTTATTGGTTTTGTTGCCGTTCCTTTAGCATTATCATTATTTTTAATAAATAAATACCTTGTAAAACTCAAAAAAATTCATGTATTTGATTATATTCTTTTGGTATCAGGAATTGCAATAGGTATCATGTATTTTTTTTACGATAATCTTCATATACTTTATGTGTTTTTAGGTCTTTTGATTTATAGGTTTTTCCTTACGAATGAGATTCTAGAAAAGAAAACATTTTTACTCGTTTTATATTTTCTCCCTTTTGGAATGGCATTCGGATCTGGTTTTTATTTTCACATCAGAGGCGGGATGTACCAACTATACTACTTCCTCGCCCTGAGTATAATTCTGATTAATTTATATCAAATAAGAACTTATAGTATTTATGTTTTAACACTCATAGTCTGTTTTATTATATATCCTGAATTTATACATGATAAAGGCTGGAAAGATTTCGTTTATACAGAACAGACCGAGAAAGTGAAAATCAACGGTCATGATTTGTACCTCGATATGCATAGAAAAAAAGATGTAGAAGACCTTCGCCCCTATCTGGAAAATCAAAAGAATGTAATTTATTCAAGTAATCATTTGATGGGCTATTTATATATTTTAAATGCAAAACCTCCTATTTATTATTATTTTACATTAAAAGATTACATACAGTTTATCATTAAAAAAGTTGGCAAGACACCGGACGATTATATCTATATCGAAAGTAACGACTATCCTTTCAGTCCGAAAGAAATTGTACCTTTAAAATTCGTAAGCCATCCGGAAAATTACAATGTTGTAAAAGCAGGCAGGTTTACATTATATCTCCCCTCTCAATTTCAAAAAAATAAAAACAAATGTGTGGAATAGCTGGAATTATAGCTAACAATGCTAGAAGTTATCAAAGTGAAATTCAAAAAATGACGGATATCATGGCGCATCGCGGTCCGGATTCGTCGGATCACGAATTTTATGATAATGCAGCGCTGGGACATCGCAGACTTTCTATTATAGATCTATCGGAAAACGGAAAACAACCCATGTTTTCTAATACGAAAAAAGAATGTATCGTCCTAAATGGCGAAATTTATGGTTACCAAGCTATAAAAGACCAATATTCTGATTATCCTTACCACGGAAGTTCAGATACAGAAGTAGTTCTTGCCATGTATCAGAAAAAACAGAAAGATTTAATCCATGATCTTCCGGGAATGTTTGCTTTTGCTATTTGGGATAACGAAAAACAAGAGCTCTTTTGTGCGAGAGATCGTTTTGGAGAAAAACCCTTTTACTATACTTTCGGAAAAAATGGTGAATTCATTTTTGCTTCCGAGATCAAAGCAATCATTGCATCAGGATTAATAAAGCCGGAAATTGATAAGGCACAAATTGCCTATTATTTAAAAAACGGTTACATTCATCCTCACAAAACCATTTATAAAAACATTTACAACCTTAAACCTGCCCATACACTTACGTTTAAAAATGGGAAACTTGAAATAAAACCTTATTGGAAAGTTCCCACTGAAACGTTAAAATTGAGTTTAGATGAAAGTATTGAAAAATTTAAATATCTTTTAGAAGGCGCTGTAGAAAAACAATTGGTAGCCGATGTCCCTGTAGGTTCTTTTCTTTCAGGAGGGCTGGATTCCAGTACAATTGTCGCAATAGCTTCAAAATACAAATCAAATATAAAAACTTTGGTTTACGGATATGAAAGTGGTCATTTAAACGAAATGCCTTACGCACAAGCCATTGCAGATAAATACAAAACTGACCATCATATTCTTTTAGATAGGAAACAAAAAATTTCCGAAACTTTACAAGAGGTTTACTCGTATATGGATGAACCGCTTATGGATACTTCTTTACTTCCTACACATCTTATTTTCAAAGAAGCTTCAAAAGATCTAAAAGTAATTCTTTCCGGTGATGTAGGTGATGAGTTATTTGGAGGGTACAGCTTCTATAAATATAATATAAACCTCTCTCAAAAAGGGTATTATCCAAATTATCTTTCAAAGATGATTCTTTTAGCCGGTAAATTCAAAAATATTGGTTCCGAAAGACGCCACAGAGCAGAATATAATGATACCTTAGATTATCATCAGAATAAAGTACGGAATCATTTTACAGCTTCCGAAATTAAAAAATTAGGTATCAGCGAAGAAATTCCCACGCAGGATTTTAGCTTTAAGCCTAGTAACGAAAATTTTAATGATCTAATGCGAATTGATCTGGAAAAATACGTACCCGCTAATATGTTATTGAAAGGTGACAGAACTTCCATGTATAATTCTGTAGAGGTAAGAATTCCGTTTTTAGATATTGATTTTGCCGAATTTTGTATTCAGCTTCCGTGGCAGTACAAATTAAATTCAACCGAAGATAAGATTATACTAAGAAAAGCCTATTCTCAAGCCTGGACAGAAGAAATTGCAACCCGTAAAAAAAACGGTTTTGGAGCGTCTGTGAGTGAATGGTTTAAAGAACCTGAACTACAGGATCTAAGCAAAGAACTTCTGGAGAATAAGAACAGCTATATTTTTGAGTTTTTAGACTTCAATGAAGTACAGAAAAAGCTAAATAAACAGCTTCAGCACTGGAATTTATTGATTCTGGCACTTTGGTTTAAAAATAATAAAAATTATTTGCAGTAATATGAAAATAGGACTGACAAAAAAGGACTATCCCATCAGAAGGAACATTTTAGATAAAGTTCCCGGATTCGAATATATTTTTTTACGAAACAACAACAATCTTTTCCATTCATTGTCTACGGTAAAAAAAATTTTTCTCCGAAAAAAAATTGACTTTGAAGGAAAATTTTTCTTTTATCAAAAACCAAAGATTGATATTCTTCATCTTTACAATGACATAAATTATTCTGCTCAAAAATGGGTAGCTTCTTTTGAAACGCTTGTTCCCAGATTTTTGGAAACAAGAAATGATCATCAAAAAACAGAACCTCAGCATATTTATAATAAGAAAACACAAAATGCCCTTAAACAGATTTCTAAAAAAAACTGTTTAGGAATTATTTCAATTTCCCAGGCTTCTGCAAATATCCAGCTGGAGCTTTTGAAAAGTTATCCTGAATTCAAAGAAATTATAGAAAAAAAACTTTCGGTGATACATCCTCCACAAGAAATTATTCCAAGGAACTCTGAAGAAGTTTACAAAAATATAGAAACATTCAATTTTATTTTTGTTGGAACACAATTCCATTTGAAGGGAGGGGTAGAAATGGTTGAAGTTTTAAAAAAATTAAGACCGAAATATAACTTTAGGCTTACCATTATTTCTTCTTTTAAAACAGACAATTACGTAACAAGAGTAACAGAGAAAGAGGCGCAGGAAACTAAAGAAACGCTAAAAAAGGAAAAATGGATTGAGATTTTTGAAAATATTCCTAACGAACAAGTTATAGAGCTCATTAAAAAATCCCACATTGGTCTTCTGCCAACCTGGTCGGACACTTATGGTTTTTCTGTGCTGGAAATGCAGGCAGCAGGCGTTCCTGTTATTACGACAGATATACGCGCATTGCCGGAAATTAATAACGAAAACTGTGGCTGGCTCATTCATCTTCCTCAAAACCGTCTAAAACAAGCTCTTTACTTTACAAATGCACAAAAAGATGAGCTTAAAAGCATGTTGAAGGCAGAGCTCGAAAAGGTTTTAGAAAATATATTTGCGAATCCCGGACAATTACCGGAAAAATCAAAAAAATCATTAGAAAGAATCAAAGAAAATCATGATCCGGTTATTTTTAGTGAAAAATTAAACGCAATATACAGCAAGGCATGAATATCTCTGTAATTATACCCGTTTACAATGCTTCAGAATTTTTGGAAAAAGCTGTAGATTCCGCACTTCAATCTTATGAAGTAAAGGAAATTGTATTAATTGAAGATAAATCGACGGACAATTCATTAGAAATTTGTCAAAAACTGGTTTTAAAAGACTCAAGAATTAAATTATATCAACACCCTGATAAAGGAAATCACGGAGCGGGAGCGACAAGAAATTTAGGAATTGAAAAAGCAAACTGTGAATTTATATCCTTTTTGGATGCAGATGATTATTATCTTCCCAATCGTTTCGAAGCTGAAAAAGAGATTTTCAAAGATGCGAAAATTGAAGGTGTTTTTGGAGCCATCGGTGTAGAATATTTATCTGAAAAAGGCAAAAAAGCATTTCAGGATAAATTTAAAAATATTTCCTTAACTACCGTTAATTTCCCTGCCGAAGGTGAAAACGTTTTGAAAGGGTTACTTGGTTTAACCTCTAAAGTGTTTGGAACCTTCTTTCATTTGAATGCTCTTACTATAAGGAAGTCAGCTTTAGTGAAAAATAATCTTCGCTTCAACGAAAGCCTTCGTGTACATCAGGATTCTGATTTTATCACAAAACTAGCCTATCATTCTTATTTAAAATCCGGGATTATAGATAAAGCTGTTGCCATAAGAGGAGTACATGATAATAACAGAATAACAAAAATTATAAAATATTCACCACAATATAATCAGAGACAGCTACTTCTATGGAAATCATTATATAATTGGGCAGATTCCAATCAATTGCCCTTAGCATGTAAAAGAAAAATTTACTTAACCTATAAATCATTTGACCTGTCTTTAAAAAAAGGATTAGACAAATACTCCGGTATTTTGTGGGAAGTCATTAAAAATCCTCAAATATTAAAAACACAATATCGCTTTACATACCTCAACCGATAAGAATGAAAATATCAGTAATTATTCCCGTTTATAATGCCGAAAAATATGTTTCACGAGCCGTAGAATCAGCTCTTCAGTTTGAAGAAGTATATGAAGTCATTTTAATTGAAGATAAATCTCCGGATAATGCCTTAGAGGTTTGCCGGAAATTAGCCGAAAAACATGATCGAGTAAAACTTTATCAACATCCGGACAAAGGAAATCATGGAGCGGGAGCTTCTAGAAATTTAGGACTTGAAAAAGCCGCCGGAGATTTTATTACATTTTTGGATGCAGACGATTATTACTTACCCAACAGATTTGATGCAGAAAAAAAATTGTTTAAGAATTCAGGTGTAGAAGGGGTTTACGGGGCAACCGGGATACGATATTATTCAGAGAAGGCAAAACAGCAATACTATCATGTATATAAAGAGAAATTAGATACAGTATACAAAAAAACCAATCCTGAAGATGTTTATTTGGGGTTGATAAATATGCGTGGAACTTTCGGATTAATCCACCTCAATGCTTTAACGATTAGAAAAACGGCTCTTTCTAAAATGAGTAAAATGTTTGAAACATCTCTTCGTCTACATCAGGATTCAGAATTTGTAATAAGGTTGGCCTATTATCTGCAACTTTTTACAGGAATTAATGATAAAGCTGTAGCATTAAGAGGCATCCATGAAAATAACAGAATCACGAAAGTAGACTCTGGAAAAATAAATCCTGCCGCAACGCGTGTTTTACTTTGGCGGGAACTGAATACGTGGGCTGAAAATGAAGAAACTATTCCGGAAAATGTCAAAATCCATATCAAAAGAATGCATCGCAGTTTTGAGATTGCCATCGCTCCTGTTTTCAAAAAATGGGGAATGATAGCCCAATATCTTATTACTGATTACCAAAGTATCAGATCTGGATTATATAATATAAATTTTAGATATACATTAATTTAAATCTAAACTATTTAAATGAAAATATCAGTAATCATTCCCGTTTATAATGCCGAAAAATATGTTTCTCAGGCGGTAGAATCTGCACTACAGTTTGAAGAAGTATATGAAGTTATTTTAATTGAAGATAAATCGCCTGACAATGCATTGCAGATTTGCCTGGAACTGGCTGAAAAATATGATCGAGTAAAACTCTATCAACATCCTGATAAAGAAAATCACGGTGCCGGAGCAACCCGAAATCTCGGATTGGAAAAAGCAACCGGTGATACTATAGCATTCTTGGACGCAGACGATTATTATCTTCCCAACAGATTTGAAGCCGAAAAAACACTTTTTAAAAATCCTGATGTAGAAGGAGTCTATGGTGCTATTGGTGTCCATTATTATTCTGAAAAAGCCAAAGAACAATACTATAATATGTTTGGTGAACGGCTAACGACGGTCTATAAAAAGCACCATCCAAAAGATGTTTTTCTGGGGCAAATCCATATGAAAGGGACTTTTGGACAGTTTAGCCTGGATGCTCTTACAATACGGAGGGAATCATTAGACAAAATGAATCATTTTTTCAAAACTCATTTAAGGCTTCATCAGGATACTGAATTCTTATTCAGACTATCTTATTACCTTAATCTATATCCAGGTATTATAGACAGGGCTGTAGCCGTAAGAGGCATACATGAAGACAACCGGATTACCAAAGTAAATTCCGGGAAAATAAACCCTGCTACAACGAGAGTTTTACTTTGGAGAGAACTAAATACATGGGCAGAAAATGAAAAAACCATTCCCGAAGAGGTCAAAATCCATATTAGAAGAATGCATCGCAGTTTTGAGATTGCCATCGCTTCTCCTTTCAAAAAATGGGGAATGATCGCTAAATATTTTATTACAGATTATCCCAGTATCCGATCAGGTTTATTTAATATCAATTTCCGGAAAAATTTATTTTAGCATTTTCTTCTTATTTAAAAGAATAGAATCGGCTATCTGTTCCGTAAATATTTTTCCGGATTCTTTATACATATGATTTCCGTCTGTATAGATGTATCTATCATATTGTGATGAAAAATCGAAAAATTTTACATTATTTTTTCTGGCGATAGCCTCAATTGTTTTGCTAAAATCAGGGGAATACAAATTCTCTATATCCATAATACCCTTAAAACCAGGAATTCTAACGATATAAACTGTTCCTCTGTTTTTAAGATATTTAATGATATCTTCAAACGCATCTAATCTATACCGAGATAATTTTTGAGTTTTTACAAAATTTTCGTATTGTTTTATCTTACTGGCTTCTCTTATTTTTAGAGTATCAGGATGTACATCAACAGTTACTTCCATCCATCCGTTTTTATGCAAATATGTATTAGATCTTACCACTGCTTCTCTTTCTCTGAAAATATTAAACCAACTCCTGGAATAATGCTTTAAAAGATACTCATAATTGGGCTCCATATCATAAAAATGTACATCTGCCAACGCTGACGTATTTTCAGAATAATCTTTTTCGCTTTTTATATCTTTACCAATAGATACATTCCAAGGATCAACGGTTAGGATAAAAATACCATCCTTTGTATTGGGATCAAGCTTCTTTTTTACAGCTTCAAGATATACCTTTCCATAAGGCGATTCCGTAAGGTTGAGAGAAAAATTATCAAACTTTCTGCCTTTAAATTTTTTATCTAAAACATCAGGAACTAAAGCCTGTGAGCCACGAGAATCCCCCAAAATCATATTGGAAGGTTTAGGCCCGGTAAAATGCCTGTAATTATCATCTGTATTACCATCTGCATAAGTTCCTAAAAACAGTAAAACAGCAATAACTCCAACAATATAAAATGATATTTTAATTAAAAATTTTTTCATATTAGAACTGTTCATAGATAAAATTACCATTACCAAAAACTCCGTAATACATAATTATAAAAATAAGAAACAAGTAAATTCCTCTTCTTACCAAAGGCCTATATCTGCTGATTGCAAGCCCGTGCTCCTGGTCTTTATTCAGCCAGTCAAATAAAACCAATATTGCTATTAATCCTAAAATCTTGACATTGATAAACTGAGGAATCGAGAATAGAGAAAAGCTGAATATTCTTGCGTACATTCCAAAAGCATCTGTAAGATTGGGTGCCACGAAAAGAACTAAAGCAAAACAAACCATTCCCATCGTCAATAAAATATTCCCAAATTCCTGTAATGTCGGAATGGTTTTAGAAAATTTTTTCTTTTTGTTTAATCTATCTTTTAAAATTAAAGGTATATAATAAAGCCCGTGAAGCAAGCCAAAAAGTACAAAAGTAAATCTCGGGCCGTGCCAAGCTCCAATTAATATAAAGTTTAAAATAATGGCTGCTATTAATCCTTTTTTATCATAATCTCTGAATTGAATTACTAAGGGAGTAAAAACATATTCCGTTAACCAGGAGGTTAATGAAATATGCCATTTTCTCCAATAATCTGCAATATTCTGAGCAAAAAGAGGAAATGCAAAGTTCTTCGTTATTTTAAATCCTAAAAGTCTTGCAAAGCCAATAGCCATATCAGAATATCCGGAAAAATCTGCATACATTTCAAAGAGGAAAAGAATCATTCCAAAAGCCACTGTACTTCCTGAAAGATGGCTGTAGTTTTGAAATATATCTTGGGTAATTGGAGTAATGCTATTGGCAATAACCAATTTTTTGAATGCACCTAGGAGAATTTGCCTGGCAGCATCTGAACCATTTTCCAGTGTGAAAACCCGCTCCTTTTTCAATTGAGGCAACAATAAGCCCGCTTTATCAATCGGTCCTGAAGTCATGCTTGGGAAGAAAGCTATATAATTAAAAAATGCCAGAGCATCGGTTTCAGCCTTTAATTTATTATTCTTAATATCCAGCAAGTAACTTATCATTCTAAAGGTATAAAAACTGATGCCCAGCGGTAAAATAATTGATAAAGTAAGTTTATTTTTAATGCCGAATAAATCTGCAAAAGAATCAATAAAGAAGTTGAAATATTTAAAATAAAACAATGTTCCGATCGAGAAAAGCAATCCTAAATTAGTCCATAATTTCTTCTTTCTAAGATTTTCACTTTCAGAAATTTTTAGTCCTAAATAAAAAATAACGCCCGAACTCGTAATCAATAATATTAAAAACCTCCAGTCCCAATTAGCATAAAACACATAGCTGGCTAATAGCAAAAAGATATTCTGAGCTTTAAGTTTTTTACCTAAAACCCACCAATATACAGCAAAAACAATTGAGAAAAAAAGAAGAAAAATTAATGATGTAAATTGCATTAATTGCTATTTAAAAGTTCGACAATTCCATAAGGAAGCATTAAAAAAGCAACCTTTCTATTATTAAAAAGGACAGCTTCCTTCGGAGGAGAAATAAGCATTCCTCCGTTTTGAGTAAGGTGTTCTATGGTGGTATCAATATGCTCTACTTCATAACAGATGTGATAGTATGAAATTCTTTTCTTCAAAAGATTTTCAACAGGCTTACCGGAAACAAATTCAATGTTTAATCCGTCCTCTACGGTCACCATACACAGCTCTGCTTGCTGATTAGGGTCAAAAACAACCGGAGTTTCTTCAACAATCTTATGAAGTTTTCTTATATTTTGGAGCTCTGCCTGTATATCTTTACAGGCAACTCCAACGTGATGAAATTTCATTATAGTTTTGAAGCTATAGAATCTGCCATTTCCCCTACATTATTCCAGCTTTGGATTTCTGAAGAAGTGAAACGAATACCAAAAGATTTTTCTACAGCAACAATCAGCTGAATATGAGACAGTGAGTCCCATTCTTCAATATCTTCAGCAGTAGTATCTGCATTTAATATAATTTCTTCATTATCTAATTCTTCACGAAAAACTCCTGTAAGTTTTGTCAAAATTTCATTTCTTTCCATAATCTATTATTTTTATTAAAAATTAATTATTTATTTACGATATATACTTCTTTATTTTGGTAATCATCTAGATTCAGCAACCATTTACCATCCTGATTTTCAAAACCTAATCTTTCATAATGATCTTTCACCATTTGATTTTTTGCGGATGGGATGTATTCTCCTATTACATATTTATAGCCATTCTTTTTAGCTATTTCTACAATAGTGTTTAGAGTAAAATCTTCCATTCCTCTTTTGAGCACACGGCAACTCATCAGCCACGTATCAATGAACAGGGATTCTGGATCTTTCTTTTCAAGCACAATGACACAAATTAATCCGTTGTCACCATATTTATCTTCCAATGTGAAAGAAATTGTGTGATGATTGTCGGAAGTCATTAAATTTTCAACGTCCTGCTCTGTATATCTTACCGTTCTTAAATTAAACTGATTTGAGCGTTGAGTCAACTGAGAGACTCTCGGCTTTGAAAAATTATTAAAAGACTGAACATCAGAAACCATCTTCATGCTTTTTAGAAAATCTTCTACATTAGTAAAGCTTTCCAGCTCAATCGCCCTTTTTGCTTCAACCTGATATTGCTTTGTTCTTTCAGCATCATTTTCAGAAAAACTTGCGGTTTCGAAAAGGTTCAAACTGTATAAATATTCAAGATATTCTGCAGGATCTTCAGGTAATTCCGGAACACAAACCTCCGGTAAATTCTCTCTTACAAGATTTCTTTCAAAAGGATTGTCATCTAAGAAAACCATCGAATCATACCCGATATTTAAAATACTCTGAATCTTTCTGATATTGTCTGCTTTATTTTCCCAATTGGCAACAAAAACGGCTATATCATCCAGTTTTATAACCATATCAGGATGCTTCTCAAAAGGTTCTTTAGCCTTATCTTCATCATTTTTACTGCAAACAGCTAAAATAACTCCTCTTTTCTGTAAAGATTTTATCCAGTGCTGAAATTCGGTAAAAGCTTTTCCTATTCCTAAGCTTCCAATCTGGATTTTTTCAAGACCGTCATCACCAATGATTCCACCCCATGTTGTATTGTCCAAATCCAGGATAACACACTTTTTAAATTTACCTTCAATGGAAGCAATAATGCTTAAAATATGATGGGCTACAATTGGCAGGGCATCCAGAGAAAGTACCATTTCTGTGTTCACATAGATATTAGGTGAAAACATAAAATTTCTCCCCCATTTATTCTGAAGCGAAACGAGATCTGCAATAAAAAAATTGCTTCTATTGAATGCAACCTGCGATGAAAGCAGATAATTAAGCTTATTCAGCTGAAAGACAAATGAAGACTCTACTTTATTGGCAAAATTTCCAAAAACCTGATTGTCGATTCCAGGAAAATTACAGTAAATAACCTTGCTTTTTGTTCTGTTTTGAATGGTTTCGTAAAGCTCTTCTATATAGTTAATTTTACTCTCTGCAAAAGTCAGTTGAGAATTATATGACTTATAATATTGGCTTAATAGTTTATGTGAAGATTCAAAAATTATAGTATAATCGGCGTTAAATTCATAATATTCTGAAGTGGGATCTAAAATCTGGCGGGAAATTTGTCCAAAATCTGCTTCGAAGACTTCCAAATCAAAACCTCCATCAACAGCACAACCTTTTAATGCCATATTTAAAAATTGTGTTGCTGTATCTCCCAATAAAGCTACCTTTATTTTTTTTAGCCCATCCGGTTTTTTATTTATATTTTTTTTTAATTCTGTAAATGTTTTCATCATCAGTTTAATGTTTAAAAAACGCAAAATACAATTTATATCAATGAATTACAAAAACGTTTTATTACTTTAAGCACATTTTAAGATAATACATTATCTCTATTTTTTTTCTAAAAATTTCTCCAGAAAAGGAACCATTTTCTTGGAAAGAATTTTTGAGCCTCTTTCATTCAGATGCCCGTTATCCCATCTATTTTCATAAAGATAAAATTCAGGATATTCGTCTGGATTTACAAGGCTTATTACAGGAACACGCACTGCATTTTGATATACCTGGAGTTTTTTTGCATCAGGTTCTGCAGGCCCAGGAATAAGCATAATTAGCTTAATATTTTTTTTTCGGCACTTTTCGGCAAGTTCATTAATTTTTTCAACCAATGCTTTATTGGGAGTATGCTTTCTGTCATCCGCATGATAGCGTTCCAATCTGTCTTTAATAATATTTTTCAGTTCTGTTTCTTCATATCTGGGAATAATACTATAATCTAAGGCTGAAAAACCTTGCGTTTCATCCACGAAACGATTATGTGCGTCCTGAATTATTCTTTCATCATAATGTTTACTGAAATGAAAAACATTTAATATAAATGATGCCCAAGATAAAGCCATTTGTTTATAGTTCCCGTTTTCTTTTTGAAATTTACTTGCAAAAAGGGTGTTTTCATAATTAAATGCCCCGAAACTTCTTTCTGTTTTCAGATTTTGTCTGGTAATATTTATTTTATCCTGAAGTTCAAGAACGATATATTTTGGTTTAAAAGAAGGATTTTCAAGCACATATTCCAATGTTTGGAAATTTTCTAAATTGAATCCTGCATTTGCTCCTAAATTGTACGACTTTATACCTTTCATATTATCATCAATCAACTTACAATCAATTTGATCATTGATTTTTGAACTTCCGATAAAGTATAAATTATATTCCGGATGTTTTTTAAGATAATCAAGTTTTGCATTGAGAAACGGATAAGAATAATTACTATTCGGGCTCAAAGCGAGCTTTATCAAACCAATAATAAACATTATGGCGATGAATAAAGTCAATATGGAAAGAAATTTTTTCATTTAAAATTGAAAATAAATAAATTCATTACTCCCGAAATTCGCAAAATTCAATATCAAATATGCAACAACAATATAGATAACAGCCTGAACTACAGGTTTTCTTTCTTGAATTTTCAAGCCGTAATCATGTGTTCTGTTTACCCACTCCATTCCAAGCATGAAAATAATGAGCCCAAATAAAACGGGTCTAAACTCTGTCGGAAATGAAAATAAGCTTTGACTGAAAATCCCTTTAAGGTATCCTATTGCGTCAGAAACACTCGCTGCACGGAAGAAAATCCAGGCAAAACAGGTTAAAGCAAAAGTTGTCAGAATACTAAAAGCCTCTCTAAATGAGGGAATAATTTTATCCATTGCTACGACTTCCAGATGATGCCTGTTTTTTTCGGCAATTAATAGCGGAAGGAAAAATAAGGCGTTTAGTCCGCCCCAGATGATGAAAGTCCAATTGGCACCATGCCAGAACCCACTTACCAGAAAGATGATAAAGGTATTTCTGATTTTCATCCACAAACCTCCTTTACTCCCCCCTAACGGTATATAAAGATAATCTCTGAACCATGATGAAAGTGAAATATGCCATCTCCTCCAGAATTCTGCAATATCTCGCGAAAAATACGGATAAGAGAAATTCTTTAATAATTCGATTCCAAATAATCTGGATGTTCCCAGTGCAATATCAGAATATCCTGAGAAATCTCCATAAATCTGGAAAGCAAAAAGAATTGCTCCCAAAACTAGGTTACTTGCACTTTCAGTATGATAATTATTGAATATTTCATTGACAATCGGAGCACAGTTATCAGCAATTACCATTTTTTTAAAAAATCCCCAAAGAATCTGTGCCATTCCGTCTTTTGCCTTTTCATAGTCAAAAGATCTTTTTCGCTGGATTTGAGGGAGAAGATGTGTTGCTCTTTCAATCGGCCCGGCAACCAGTAATGGAAAATAACTTACAAAAACGGCATAATCTACAAAGTTTCTCTCCGCCGGAATTCTTTTCTTGTAAACGTCTATTACATAAGACAATCCGTGGAAAGTATAGAATGAAATACCTACAGGTAAAATTACTTTTAGAACCCACATATTCACTCCAAATCCGAATGTTTTTAATAATTCAGCAAAGTTTTCGATGAAGAAATTGTAATATTTAAAGAAACCTAAAAAACCTAAATTAATACCAATACTGATAATCAACCAAAACGTTGCCTGTTTTTTAGTGTTACTGTTTTCGATTTGAATTCCTGAAAAATAATCCAACCCAATTGAAAATACCAAAAGGAACAGAAAGCGCCAATCCCAACAGCCATAGAAGTAAAAACTGGCTGCCAGTAATAGTATATTCTGGAATTTATAATTCTTATTACATACACACCAGTACAGAATAAAAATTATGGGCAGGAAAATAAGAAAGGCAATAGAATTAAAGAGCATAGAGTTTTCTTTAATGTAATAAATATAAAAATTATTTTACAAACACTCTAATAGGTTTCCTTTCGTAAAAATCTGCTCTTTCTAAAATAGGTAATAAAAGTTCTGGAAACTTGTCTTATTTCATTCATTGTGTAGGTTTTTATGGTACAAAAGTAAATATTTTTATTTAATTTCAATATCTTACTTTTTTAGGACTTATTAATTTTTTTGGGAGTTTTTCAATTAAAAAAGAATTTTGAGACAAATATTACCGTAAATCATCGCTGAAAATATTATTTTTTTTACCATTTTTGTTTTTTTAACAAATGATAGTAATCAAATTGACATTAAGCTGCCGGGTTATTATTAATATTTAAGATATTTGCATAATTAAAAGCACAAAAATGACATTCTCGATTCTCGTAGCCAACTACAATAATGGTAAATTTTTTAAAAAATGTTATGATTCTATCATTTCTCAAAAATACACGGATTGGGAAGCTATCATTCTTGACGATTGTTCTACAGATAATTCTTTAGAGCTCATTAATGAACTAATAAAAGGAGATAATAGGTTCAAACTATTTGAAAATGAGGTGAATTGCGGAGTCGGCGTGACAAAAGCAAAACTTATAGATTTGGCAAATGGAGAAATTTGTGGTTTTGTAGATCCTGATGATGCTATCGGCTCTAAAGCTCTTCTTTCAAGTGTAAATATTTTTAAAAAAAATAAAGATATCGTTCTCACTTATTCAAAATTTGTGAAATGTGACGAAAATCTCCAACCGGTAGAAGTTTCCAAACAGGTGAGCCAAGCCCTGAATAATGACCCTTATTTTTTTAATTGTCCGGTCAATATTGTACATTTTGTTTCGTTTAGAAAACAGGTTTATTTACAGACCGAAAAAATTAATATCCTGATGAGAATTGCAGAAGATCAGGATTTATATTTAAAAATGTATGAAAAAGGAAAAGTGCGGTTTATCAACGAAAACAATTATTTTTACAGAACACATTCCGGCGGGATTTCTCAAAACCAAAACAGACCAAAATCCCGAGAATATTTTGCAGAAGTGATTTTCAATGCTATGAAACGAAGAAAATTGAAAACCATCAACGGAAAGCCTGTACCGGAAAGTTTTACAGATTCTAAGGAAATTTATAATTTATTAAAGTATCAAACCTCTTTTTCTTTTAGAATTAGAAAAAAAATAAGAATATTTGTACAACAAGTCTTTAATTAAGAATGGATAATAAAAAAATCAAAGTTCTTTTCAGGCACCGTTCTATGGAAATGGGAGGTGTAGAAAAGGTTATTTTAAGCATGTTAAATAATCTCAATCGTGAAAAGTTTGAAATGACTATATGTTTAAATATGAACCAGGGAGAATTGCGTGATGAAATTCCCAAACATGTCCGAAAAGAATATCTGACTGATGGAAAAGAGGACTTATCCAAAAATTCCATCATACAAAAACTTCAGCTTGTTAAAAGAAAATTAAGACTGAATGAAGCCGAAAAAAATCCTAAAATTGCTGATGAAATTTTGCAGGAAGAATATGATGTAGAAATAGCTTCTACTTACGCAGATTTTGCTCCTGTCTTGAATTCTAGTAATAAAAATTCAAAAAAAATAGGATGGTTTCACTCTGATATTACCGTTCCTAAATTTAAACCTTTGATTCCGGCTGTTCTGAAGCATATCCCTCAGTTTGATTATTTTATTTTCGGCTCACAGCAAACCAAAGACATTTTGATAAAAACATATCCTGATTTGAAATTACCCGAAAATCAGGTTATTCTTAATGCAATCCCGATTGATGAGTTAAAACAAAAGGCACAGGAATTTAAACCTGGATTTCCCCAAAAGCCTGTTTTTGTTTCGGTGGCAAGGTTGCATACCAGAAAAGGATTTCATAAACTCATGGATGCTCATGCAAAACTTTTAAAAGACGGGTTTGATCATCATATTGTGGTAATCGGTGATGGTGAAGAAAGAGAAAATTTAAAAAAACAAGCTGAGAAACTGGGTGTTAGCAATAGTTTTGAATTTTTAGGTTCCCTGATGAATCCCTATCCATATATAAAAAATGCTGACTTCTATATTTTACCCTCAGAATCAGAAGGGTGGCCTTTAGTTATCGCTGACACCCTAATCCTTCAAAAACCTATTATTGCCACCAGCGTAGGCGGAGTTCCTGAGATGATAAATCATGAAGAGAACGGATACCTCATCAATTATGAAGTGGATGAAATGTATGATGCCATGAAAAGGTTTTTGACAGAACCAAAACTTGTTTCAAATATTAATAAAAACTTAGAAAATATTGAAGAACAGTTTGATAATCAGAAAATATTTGACGCTGTAGAAAATATAATCCTAAAATTAGCTCACACATGATATTAATATACAGAATCATATTAAAAATACGTTCCCTGTATGAAGATATGGTGAAACAAGCGGCTACGAAAGTTGCTATTCATCAAGGCATGAAAGTCGGCGATAATCTGTATGTTCAGGGCATTCCCAACTTCGGTTCAGAATGTTTCCTTATTGAAATGGGAGATAATGTTACCATTGCAGAAGGTGTTTCGTTCATTAATCATGGCGGAGACGGAAGAGTAACCAAAAGAATTGAAAAATATAAAGACGGAAGAACCTTCGGAAGAATAAAAATAGGCAACAATACTTTCATCGGAAAAGGCTCTATTCTTTTGCCCGGAGTTTCTATTGGAGATAATTGTATTGTTGGTTCTCTAAGTGTTGTCAGCAGTTCGATTCCTGATAATTCCGTTTATGCAGGAGCTCCTGCCAAATTTATCTGTACAATTGAACAATATGGTGAGAAATTATTAGTCAATAACACAGTTTACCCTCTAGAGCTAGAAGCAGATCGCTCCGCTTTAGAAAAATACCTCATCAAAAATCTCCCTCATATATATAAACCTGTAAAAAAATAAATGTTAAAAAAAAAGAAAATCCTCATTCGTATAGGTTCTCTACGTCATGGCGGAGCAGAAAAAGTGTTGGTTACGTTTCTTAAAAATATTTCTCCCGATAAATATGAAGTTGATTTATTAATTAATCTTTATTCAGGCATTTACATTGAAGAAGTTCCTTCCTGGGTCAATGTTTTTTATTTACTGAAAGGTGAAATGATTACTACAAACAAACCGCAAGAGATTCCCGTAAAAGCATATAGAGTTCTATATCAAAAGATATTTTTATGGTTTCCTTCATTACTTTATAAATTCGTTTTAAAGAATAAAAAGTACGACGTAGAATTAGCTGCGATTCATGGAATGTACAGGGAAATTCTGTCAAGCCCACAGAAAGATTCTAAAAAGATTATTTGGGTTCAGAATGATATTTTTAATTTAAAAGAATATACTCCTGAAATTATAAGGGAGTTTTTCAAGTTTGATAAAATACTGGTGATTTCCAATAAACTTGAGGAAGAAATACATAAGTTAGCCAAAACAGAAAAGGAAAAACAATCTGTTATAAAAATCTTCAATCCCATTGACAAAAAAGATACATTGAAAAAAGCTAATGTTGCTATTGACGACTACCCTTTCAACAATGAAATCCCTACTTTCGTAAGCGTAGGGACTGTTTATCCTCAAAAAGGCTATGACAGACTCCTAGATGTTCATAAAAGACTGTTGGATGAAGGCTTAAAACATCAGCTTATTATTATCGGTGACGGTTATGATTTGGCGAATATCCAAGCTCAACTTGATAAATTAAAATTACAGAACACAGCAAAGATGCTTGGTTTCAGGAGTAATCCTTATCCCTATTTAAAGAAAGCGGATTTCTACATTATGTCTTCAAGACACGAAGGTTTCCCGACGATTATTGCGGAAGCTCTTATCTTAAACAAACCTATTTCTGCAACAGATATTTCCGGAATTAAAGATCTCCTTCAAAACGGAAAGTTAGGAATTATCACACCCAATTCTGAAGACGGCATTTATGATGGAATGAAAAGATTTCTTACCGATAAGACTCTCGCAGAAAATTATCAAAAGGAAATAGAAAATACAGACCTGCCTTTTGTTTTAGAAAAGTCTGTAAAGCATCTTCAGGAAATAATTGACGCTCTATAAATAATCAAAATCATGTCAGACTACTCTATTATACAAAAAGATTTTTACCGGGAAAGTGGAAAATGGCTTTCAACATTTCAAATTTGGGCGAAATTTATTAATCCCAACCTTCATTTCGTATATATTTTGAGGAAGGCTCAGAAATATAGAAAAACCCCCGTTTTAGGAATTTTTTGGAAATTCATTTTAAGACATTACCAAATAAAATATGGCTATCAGATTTATCCCGAAACAGAAATTGGAGAAGGATTTTATTTAGGACACTGGGGGAGCTTGGTCATTAATCCTAAAGCAAAAATCGGTAAAAACTGCAACATTGCACAAGGTGTCACTATCGGGCAACAAAACCGAGGCAGGAATCAAGGCTTCCCTACCATTGAAGATGAAGTCTGGATAGGGACGAATGCTGTTATCGTTGGCGGAATCACCATTGGAACCAACTCATTAATTGCACCAAATTCTTATGTAAATTTTGATGTCCCTGCCAATTCCGTCGTTTTTGGCAACCCAGCAACCATTTCACCAAATACCTCCGCAACAGAAGGTTATATCAACAATAAAGTATAAAATTGGCATATATAAATTTATAAATATACTATTCTATTTTCATTAAAATTCAATCTCTCTATTGTAGGAGATTTTTTTTTGATTCAAATTTGTAACGGAACACACTTTAAGATTATAAAAAATATTTAATTCATAATTTTAAAGAAATTTCAATTAAAAAAACACACAAAGAATATTTTAAAAACACAATCCCTACCCTATGAAAAAAAATAATTCCGAAATTTCACAGTAATTTCTCTTTTATACTTATTACGGAGTATAATTTTATACACACATTTTCAAAAATATCAACAAAATCACTAACTAGTGATTTGTATAAATGTATTTATCTGCAAAAAAAAAAACACAACCTAATAATTTAATTTATGAAAAATCCCATGAAAAAAAAATCTGCTTTCAGGATTTTGACTGCAGTCTTTTGTATTGCATCAGTTCATGCTTTTTCTAAAGAATTTCCCGCCTCGGGACATTATGAAAAAGCAGCCAGTTTGAGTCTAAGAAATCTTGTAACACCTTACAACTACGATTTAGACCCGCTTATTATCCTTTCACAAAACGTGAATGAGAAAGGTTTAGTTGTAATGAGCGGACAGCTTACTAAACCATTCACCAGCAGCAACATCTTAATCTCCATTAAGTACCAGAATGCACAAGGAGAATGGATTACTGGCTGGTGCAAAACATTATATTCTTATAACCAGTATAATGAAATTCTGAAAGCAACTTTTGAATTGCCTGCATCTGTTAATCCTACTTACAATATAAAGGTAGAATTAAGCTCAGATTCATCATCTGCGAGTTTCACCAGCGTAAGTTGGGATAAAACCGTAAGCCACTACAAATTAAATGATTATGCTTCAGCAAATTGCGATTTGGATGAAAACGAATATACTATTCTTTTAACTCCAAAAAAAAACGGAACACTTGTTACTGATACTAATGGAAAAGTAACAGGTATTAAAGACAGAGTAACTTCCTCGTATTCATGGAACAAATTGAGTAATGTTTTAATGAATAATAAGAAAGATAATGTTTTATTTTCACCCACATCTCCCGCTACACTATTCGATGACAACGGAATTAAATCTGTAAAAATAGTAAACCAAGGAGCTATAACCGATACTCTTGCTTCTACTCCTGAATTTATCTATGATGAAATGGCGGGTCACCCTATCCCATATCTGTATAGTTATGACGATCCGGTTTATATGTTTGCCGGAAAATTTTCTGTAAACGGATTCTTCATTAAATTCAGTCAATGGCCCGGAGAACCGAATGGACCGGGATATTTCAATTTTAAAAATCCAAATATTTTAGAAAGCAGATATTTTAATTTATACAATACTACTAATAAAAAATTATCTGATTTTATTACAGATCAAGAGCCTGTGGTTATTGTTTCAAGTATTGCAACAGGTTTAAGGGTTTATAAAAATAATGGTTCATATATTGATTTGACTCCAGACAGTACAAGTAACTATGGTCCTCCATACTTCGGTTATACCAATAATGTGGCAAGAAGAGGACCCGGTTCTGAAAATCTGATTATTTCCAACACATCAGAAATGACTCTTTACGGAATGGGGGCACTTAGAAATGACGTTACAACATCATATCAGACAAAAAGATCTTTACAGGATATTGAAAAAGAAATTTCAAAATTCATTAAATACACCGGCGTTTTCGGAAGTTCAGCAGCATACGATGATAATTCTGCATGTTCCACAGGCTGTTTTACAATTAATGCAGGAGCAATTCCTGACAACAATGCACAGGATTGGTCAAAAGCACCAAACAGTTATATCTTCGTTCCGAATCAGGATAATGATGGGCTCTATATTCCCGTAAAGAAAGCTTATAAAATGTGGAATTCAGATCCAAGAATGGGGGGAAGTCCGATCCCGTCCGGTACGATAACAGCTGATGTATATTGGGAAGATAATCACGGATTGATTAAATCCGGAGAAAATTACAGCCTTGAAATCATCGGTTCCGGAGAAAATGCTAAAATCAAAGTTCCAATTAATAAATCAAAAGAAGGGAATGCTGTTATTGCTTACAAAGTAAACGGAGAAGTATTTTGGTCTTGGCATGTTTGGGTAACTGATGACCCTACAAATGGCTCTACTTACAAAAGTTTTGATGGCTTAAAGAGACAGAAGAGCGACGGTACGGTAGAAGCTATCCCTAATTCTGATTGGGGCTGGATGGATAGAAATTTAGGCGCTGTCGGGAGTGCTTTAACGGGAGATGACTGGATTAGAAATGGAGGGCTTCTCTATCAATGGGGAAGAAAAGACCCTATCCCTCCTTTGATGACAAAAGGTAATGACTCATATGAGGCTTCAGGTTCTGTAGGTAGGATAAGACACAAACAAGCTAAAAACTGGCAGAATAATGCGAAAAAAATAGATGATTTAATTAAAACCGTCACTTTATCAAATGCTACAGTTTCAAATAATATCCGTTTATCTGTAAAAAATCCTTTAAGCTTAATTTATGTAAATAAAGATGACAATTCCGGCCAGGCTTATTATAACAATAATCTTAACCTCCAGGTAAACTGGTTCGGCAACTCTGCAACTTTACCAACCAGCAGATTAACGGAATTAAATCTATGGTCGGATAACTCAAAAGGTGTGATTACTGCCGGAGACTACAATAATGATAACAGCGCAAATCCTTATAGAGACAAATCAGCATTTGATCCATGCCCAAATGGGTGGAGAATACCATCTGTTTTGGTTTCAAACTTAGGAAACGGCAATTATATTGATGATTTAAGAGTTGATTTCAGTCCTTTTGGTATTAAAAGTAATATCCATAAAGATGTTTTTGAAGCGAATAAATATCATATCATTAAACCAAATGACAACAACACTCCTGGTTATATGACGGGTATTAAAATATATCGTAATCTGGGTATGGATTTCAGCAATGCAGGCGGTAACAATATGGGGATTTTCCCCGGAACTGGTATATTGGCAAGAGGATATCATGAGGGTCAATATACAGACCAGCATGAAACCTATTTATGGACTGCTACAATGGCAAAATGGTTTGATGCGACCCCGGCAGTATCAGCAAGGAATTTCCGTTTAATTCCAGACGGAGATCAGCCAGATATTCCGGATACCTCATTATCAACAATAAAGGGAAGATACCAATATTATCCTTTAGGAGGCTCTGCAACTTCGGGCACTAATGGGTGCAGATGTATTAAAGATCCTTTGTATAAAGTCAATCAATACGATTTCCCAACAGAATTCTTTAATGATAATACTCAATATGTAGAAGGGATAAATAACCCGAATACTTATACAATGGTCAAAAATACTGCAGAATCAATCATTCAAATTCCTATCAGTAAGGCATTTTCGGCGCAAAGTCAGTTGCTGAACAATCCTGATATTTTGAACCCATTAAATTACAACAATCTGAAAGTTAATGTATTATGGTCTACAAATACAGCATTAATTAATAATATTTCCGTATCGAATCCTACTCCTAATTCATTAAATGCAATTTCTAATTCAAATATCAATGTTAAAATTGCACCCAATCAAGCAGGAAATGCGGTTGTTACGCTACACAACGGAAGCATTACAAACCCAATTTACTGGAGTTGGCATATCTGGGTAACAAATACACCTATTGGTTCTAGTACTTATACAACAGATCAGCCAATGGCAGAAGCTCCAAATTATATAAATTACACAAACAGCAGCCAGGTTTTGACCACAGAATTTATGGATCGAAATATAGGAGCCACCGATTCATTTCCTACAATTCCCGGAGACAATCTAAACCCTGAGACAGTTCTCGCCGGATCATCGAGTCAAATAATAAACTCCGGGGGCCTTCATTATCAATGGGGAAGAAAAGATCCTATTCCGACGTACAGGCCTGCTTATGTAAGTGATTACAAAGACACGAACGGTGTAACACATTATTATAAGACAAATGCTGTAAAATATTATTTAGGAACAGTCAATGCGGCAGGAAGTGTAGCCTACACTCCATTAACAGAAGCTGCTTATAACACAAGCTACATCAAAGCTTACAATACTTATAGCAATGCTTCAAACGCAAACGTACTTTCTACCGACAAACCAGCAGAGAAAGTGGCAAAAATCCTTTCTTATTCAGTTAAGAATCCTCTTGCATTTATGGTTCCAAGCATCTTTGCTCCGGTTGATCCTTCTAATTCCAATTACAATAATGGATCTGACTGGTTAGCAACAGAGCCAAACCTTGCTGCTGACAGATGGGGAAGAGGTGGAAAAAAATCCCCGTTTGACCCGTGTCCGGAAGGCTGGAGAATTCCAGATTTTACAAGTTCAGAACCGGCAGCAGGATACGGAGTCTCTCCCTGGTATAAAAAAGGTGTGGCGACAGGTTTAGCAGCCCGCACAATCAATGATTACCTAGGAACAAGAGTAAGGGTGGCAAAAAGTGTAAATACAGGATTTACATTTGATTATAACGCTTACTCAATTGGGAACTACCCTATTTTCACGGGAATCAGAGGAAGCAGAAGCGTAACGGCCAATACAACTCCTGACTTTAATGCAATTGATGCTGTCTATTCCGGCATTTGGTCTGCCAGTTTAGCTTCTAATTACAGAGGAAGGCCAATTAATCTCTTGTTCCAAAACAACAATTCTGACCAGACTAAAATATATTCCTTTGCATATCATGACAATAACGACCCTTATTTCGGCGAAAGCTGCAGATGTGTGAAAGTGAAATATGACAATGAAGGAAATGAGCAGGGCCCTATCCCAAGATTACAGGTAACAACTACTTCAACAGCAAAAGCTACCAACACTTTAGCCAAAGCGGTAATTGAAGAAAAAGTAACTCAAAACAAACTTGAGTTCTTCCCGAATCCAGTGAAGAGTACACTGTATATCAAAGGAAATGACAGAGGTAAGGATTACTATTATCAGATTTACAATATGTCTGGCCAAATGATAAAATCAGGGAAATTTGAAAATGAGCAAACTGACTTATCATCACTCACGACTGGTACCTATTTAGTAAGAATCAATAATTCTGAAACTATAGTTAAAATTATTAAAGAATAATAATAGACTGTGTGAAATTTTGAACGGCCTCTCTAATCGGGAGGTCGTTTTTATTTTAAGATTTAAGAATATTTTAATTTTGAAATATTGTTTTATTCCAAAGAGTTTGTAATTTTATCTTGAGTTTTCAATTGTTTAAAAGATAATACATCAGTTTAAAAAGTAATAATAAAACCCTTGTTGCAAATTTTCATATGATTTTAAGCATATTTCAATATTAAATTTTGTTAAAAGTGATTGCTTTTTCAACAAAAATTATATTTTTGTACAATTATTGATTTAGTCTATTGAATTTGAAAATAATTTAAACGAAATAAATAACATAAACCTTTTAAATTTAAAATTATGTCACAATCGTATGAAGTTATTTTCGAAAACAACAGAAAATGGGTAGAGTCTAAAGTTGCAAATAACCCAACATTCTTTCAGGAGCTGGCTAAAACACAAAATCCGGAATTCTTGTATATCGGATGCTCAGATAGCAGAGTAGCAGCTGAAGAATTAATGGGTACACAGCCAGGCGAAGTTTTTGTAACAAGAAATATCGCAAATGTGGTAAATACTTTGGATATGAGCTCAACAGCTGTTATTCAGTATGCTGTAGAGCATTTAAAAGTAAATCACATTATTGTTTGTGGACACTACAACTGCGGTGGTGTAAAGGCAGCGATGACAGCTCAGGATTTAGGATTATTAAATCCATGGTTGAGAAATATTCGTGATGTCTACAGGCTGCACCAGGCCGAATTAGATTCTATCGAAGATGAAGGGAAACGTTATGACAGGCTAGTAGAACTAAACGTTCAGGAGCAGTGCATTAACGTGATCAAAATGGCCTGTGTTCAGGAAAGATACATCTTAGAAGAGTATCCTATTGTTCACGGTTGGGTTTTTGACCTTAGAACAGGTAAGATCATTGATTTGGAGATTGATTTTGAGAAAATCTTGAAAGATATCCAAAAAATCTACAACCTTACAAGTTCTGACTGGGTAATGAGTAGAAAGAAAGGTTAATAACTTTCTAAAATTTTGAAGATGAAATTCTGGAGTATTATTGTTTTAATGTTTTTCCTAAACTTTACAGCCTTGCCAAGCATTGCTGCAGTTTTTGGTTGGGAGTTACAGAGAACCAATGTTGTCCTTAATGAAGAAGAACCACATTCTCACCCTACATCTTTTACTGTTTACGAAAAGACACTTCCAAAAACTTTAGATGTTTTCGATTATCTGAAGTTCTTTGAGCCCGATTTACAAGGCAAGTCTTTTGTGTTGATAGATGACGACTTTCATCTGTCACCATTACTTACCATATTTTCTCCGCCTCCGGAAGCTTAATTTTTAGTATAGTTAGATTTTTTTAATAGTATTCATATCAATGTTTGGTATTGAATCAACACGTGCTTTAAAAATTAAATTCCAATCTTTTATAATTGATTAATCACAGCAATCATTTATAATCACAGCATTTTCATATCATGAAAAACACATCATTAATAGGAGGAATCAAGGAGAATTTCCCTTCAGGACTCGTTGTATTTTTAGTTGCACTTCCTTTATGTTTAGGAATTGCATTAGCATCAGGAGCACCACCATTATCAGGGATCATCTCCGGTATTGTAGGTGGTTTAGTAGTAGGAACGATGAGTAACTCGAATATCTCAGTTTCCGGTCCTGCTGCAGGCCTTACGGCTATTGTTTTGACGGCTATTACAGATCTGGGAGCATTCGAGCTTTTCCTTTGCGCCGGTATGATCGCCGGAATTATTCAATTGGTTTTAGGATTCGTAAGAGCAGGAAGTATTTCAAACTATTTCCCTAATAACGTTATCGAAGGAATGCTTGCCGCCATCGGTATTATTATCATTTTAAAACAAATTCCACATGCATTGGGATTCGACAAAGACTATGAAGGTCACGAATCCATCTTTGATAACGGACTTAACTTCAATTACTTCACTGATTTATTTGACGCAATTCATGCGGGAGCAGTGATCGTAACTTTAGTTTCGATAGGTATCCTTTTAGCCTGGGATAAAATCCCGGTTTTAAAAAGGATGAAAATGCTTCCCGGAGCCTTAGTCGCAGTCGTTGCCGGTATTTTATTAAACGAAATTTTCAAAATGACAGGAAGTTCATTAGCAATCAATCCTCAACATTTGGTTGTTTTGCCGGTTCCGCAGTCACTTGATGATTTTAAAAATTTAATTGTGACACCGGACCTCAACGGGTTTATCAATCCTAAAGTATGGATTGTAGGAGCAACTATTGCCATTGTAGCTTCTATTGAAACATTACTTTGTATTGAGGCCTCGGACAGATTAGACAGACAGAGGCGGATTACAGACACCAACCTTGAATTAAAGGCTCAGGGAATAGGTAACTTGGTAAGTGCATTTATTGGCGGGCTTCCGATGACATCGGTTGTGGTAAGAAGCTCTGCAAATGCTAATGCAGGCGCAACCTCAAAAATTTCAGCAATAATTCACGGGATTTTACTATTGATTTGCGTACTTTCAATTCCTGTAATTTTAAATTTAATTCCGCTTGCTACACTTGCCGCGGTGTTGATTTTGGTAGGCTACAAACTGGCAAAACCGGCTACATTCAAACATTTCTGGCATTTAGGGAAATTTCAGTTTATCCCTTTCGTTGCAACTGTTGTGGCGGTAGTTGCTACAGATTTACTGAAAGGTGTCGGAATTGGTTTGGCAATTTCTGTTTTCTATATTTTACAGGGAAATATGAAAAGAGCTTATTATTTAAGTCGAGAAAAGCTGGATAATGCAGACGGAATCAATATTAAACTGGCTGAAGAAGTTTCCTTCCTGAACAAAGCAGCCATTAAAAAAACTTTAAAAAACATTAAGCCAAATTCTACAGTGACAATTGATGCACGAGGCACTTCATATATTGCTACAGATGTATTGGAAATGATTCAGGATTTCGCCAATATCAGAGCAAAAGAAGAAGACATTCATGTAGAACTTTTAGGCTTTAAAACATCCTATAAAGATTATGAAAGAGATGAAGATTCTCACATCTTAATCACCCACAGAAGAGCAATGTAAGCTCACAATAATTTTTAACTAAAAAAAGAATAAATCAATCATATGAAAGCGCATACTTCCGAAACTCAATCTACAATTACTCCTGAGAAGGCATTAGACTTTTTAAAAGAGGGAAACCAAAGATTTGTAAATAATTTAAAGGCAAACAGAGACCTTCTGGAGCAGGTAAATGCAACGCGTGAGGGACAATGGCCTTTTGCAGTAATTTTAAGCTGCATAGACAGCCGTACTTCCGCAGAGCTTATCTTCGATCAAGGGTTGGGAGATGTTTTCAGTATCAGAATTGCCGGTAATTTTGTAAATCAGGATATCTTAGGCTCAATGGAATTTGGCTGTAACGTTGCAGGCTCTAAGCTTGTTGTAGTTTTAGGACACACTAAGTGCGGCGCTTTAAAAGGCGGTCTGGATGCTGAACAAATTGTAGGACTGGGAATGGATAATCTGAATCATTTAATCAATCATTTTGACCCTATCATCAATGAAGTAATTGAAGGAGAAGAACGTTCATCGAAGAATAACTCACTTTTGGAAAGACTGAATCAGCAAAATGTAAAAAATGCAATCGAAGATATCCGTAAACAAAGCTCAACCCTTAGAAAGCTTGAAGAAGAAGGTAAAATAAAAATAGTAGGAGCCAACTATGATGTTGAGACCGGAGTTGTCACTTGGTTATAAAACCTGGACTTTTACCATTCTATTACAGAGCTAAAATAAAAAATATGTTAAGTTAGATAGATTGGAAATTAATTTTTAAGAGTACAACAGAAAGACCATCGAGATTTCGGTGGTCTTTTATTAATCGGTCTATTTTAACATCATCTTACCATTTTTTATAAAATTAATTTTATAAAAAAAACTTAATTTTGATTTATGAAAATACAGCTGAATATATTTCTTGTCGGATTTTTACTATGCTTAACCGGACTTTTAGGAGCACAGGAAATTTCAAATAAAAGATCTGTGAATGACACACTAGCTTACCTTAAAAAATTCGAAATAAATAAAGACAAATATATCGGTAAACCTTTTTCATTATTGCTGAAAAATATGGTACAGATTCAGCCCAAAAAAGCAAAATCTACTTTTAACGCTGATGTAAATAATTCCATATCGAGCACAATTTTCACATTTTCAAATAAAGACATTAATTCTGATAAAGAAATCACTTTACTTGTCAAATGGAAAACAGATGAAATACCTTCTACTCCAATAGAATTTTTTGAGCAGGAACATAATTATCGTTATACACCTAGTGAAAAAAACTTCTTTGAAAAAAAGGTCGTAAAAGACATTATGGTTTACAAACAACAATAAAACCTCCAATTCAGAAGGCTTTTTATATTACCTATTATAATAAAACCACAATTTATTTTCCGTTAAAAGCTGACATTGTATTATTAATTCCTGCAAAAACAAATGACAGACAAGTTTTGGAAAACTTTTCAATTCTTTCAGGCAGTTTTTCAGATTCTTCCTCTGTCCAGGTTCCCAAAACATAGTCCACTTGTTTTCCTTCAGAAAAATCGGCTGAAATTCCGAAACGAAGACGTGCATAATTTTGAGTCTGCAAAACTTCGTTAATATTTTTAAGTCCGTTATGCCCTGCATCAGAACCTTTTCCTTTTAATCGTAAAGTCCCGAAAGGCAAAGCCAAATCATCAGTGACAATCAAAACATTTTCCAAAGGAATATTTTCTTTCTGCATCCAGTATTTCACAGCATTTCCGGAAAGATTCATATAAGTATCCGGTTTTAGAATTAAAACTCTTCGTCCTTTATATTTTCCGTCTGCCATCCATCCAAAATTAGTAGAATTGAAAGGCACTTCCAATGTTTCAGCAACTTTCTCGGCAACTTTAAAACCTATATTATGACGTGTATTTTCGTATTCTGCGCCTTTGTTTCCAAGACCAACTATTAAATATTTCATTGAGAAATTTTTTGCAAAATTAAGGCATTAAAATAAAAAACTCAACCTTCGGAAAGATTGAGTTTAACTATTTATTAAAAATTAAATTTTTATAATGGTTTGTAAATATAATTTACCCCAAATCCTACCTTCATATAGGTCTGAGCATCATAGCTATAATCTGTTGTAAAGATTACCGGTGAAGGAATCGGAAGCATCAAATCTGATATAGCAAATCTTTTAGGATTATTCGGCGATAAAATAAAGCTTTCTTTATCATTGATATCCGTAGAAATAAGTCTTGAAACTTTATAAGCAAATGGCAATAAAGTAAACGGACTGATTTGCGTATCATAAGTAAAATATTCATAAGAAAACTTATTTGTAGGAGCAGCAAATATACCTCCGGCCATAGGGCCATAGTGTCTTGTCACTTTTGCTACATTATCTCCCTGATACTCGTATTTTGTTTTTGAATAATCTGTGTACGCAAACGGAGTTCCTGAAGCATCAGGACCATTTCTCATGATGATAGAATCCAGTTTTGCTGTAGAAGCATCATATTTTAAGTTAAAAATGCTTTTCGTTTTCTTGTAAAGGGTCTGCGGGCCAGCTGGAATTGTAGGAGCTCTTTTGAAGAATGATCGGTTTTCAGAAATTGTTTCCAATCTTCCTGTTGGTCCGTAAGTAAATAACTGAGTGTAAGAAATACTGTCTTTATCAAGATCACCATCTCCGTCAAGATCTAAGAAGCCCATAAAGTCAATCTTACTGATTTTGTCGCCACTGTATGCTACATTTGCAACAGAACCACTGTCCAGAAGCACTTTGGTAAGAAGTAATCCATTATAATGATATTCTGCTAAGGTGTCAGAATCTGTAATTTCTCTATATAACGCTCTTGGACCCGTAAAACCAGAATTGTCATTCATATCCAATAGTGGATTTCCGTCTTCATCCAATAGTTGTTTACAAGAATGTATAGAGGAAAAGCCTGCTAATAGTAAAATAAAATAGAAAAGTTGCTTCATTTTCAGGTGATTGTTTATTTTTCCACAAATATAATTTTTTTTTGAATAAAAAGCATATTTTTATTCATATTATAATAAAACCAACAATGAGGTATTTATCAAAAAGATTAGTTGTGATTTTTAATGTTTAACGTTTTATTCTCATCAATATTATATTAATTGTCAAACTTATACTGTAAAAACTGATAAAAATTAATTGTTGTATAAAAAAACCTAAAAACATAAGTTTTTAGATTTTCGGTAACAATTTATATATAAAACAAATATTAATACGGTTGTAGTACAGATATTGTCAATACTGACTGGGACATATCTGTATTTAAAAAGTTTGTATTTACAGCTCGTCCTATTCCCAAAGTTCCACTGTTAAGATTTCTTTTTGCACATGCCGCCTTCACAGAATAGCTTGTCTTTGGAGTAAGATTCGTAAGTGTTGCATTAAGATTTAAAATTTTATTTGTCCCATCTTCACCTATCAAAACGTCTGTTCTTACTGCTTTTAATTTATTATCTACAAAAATTCCACAGGCAAAACTGATAGAAGATGATGCATTAGTCGTCTTTTGTGCTGTCGTCTGAAATGTAAACACTACTTTATTTGTACTGTTAGTAACCGGAAATGTATCTACCGTTCCGGGGATCACGGTCCAGGAATTATCTAAAGCTGCGTCTATTGCATAAGGGGCAGTCGATCCATTTGCCCCACTGAAGCTCACTCCCGTTTTATCAGCAACAGTATTCATAAAAAACATTGACATACTCCCCTGCCCATCTGCAATTTTAATACTTTTCCAATCATTAGCCGTCAAATCAGAGCTATTATGAAAAATAGTTCCTGCATCTCCGGCAGATCCTTTTGCAGTGTTTGTACCTCCGGTTCTTAACTCTTTTCTTATGCTTAAATCTCCATTTATATCCAGCATATTTACAGGCGTGCTTGTATTGATACCGACTTGTGCGCTGGATAAAGCTGAAAACATTAATGATATGATTAATAATATCTTTTTCATAATTTAGTTTAAAATTGTATTAAATACTTGAGGAACCTCATAAACATCTACTTTCAGAGATGATTGAGAGATAAAAGAATCAATATTGGATGAAGTATTGATTCCTATAGCCAGCTGAATCCCGGTGCCTGTATTATAAGATTTAAGTCTTGAACACGCCACGCTGATTGTGTGTGTGCCTTTTGCAAGGTTTTCAATAATACCGATTTGATTGTGTGTCAGAAAAGGATCTGTAAAGTTACTGGCTTTAATATTTCCTTGTCTTAAGTTCACAAGTTTATCATCTACAAAAATTCCGCAGGCATAATCAATAGAAGCATCCGTTGTGCCTACTGCCCCAAAGTTTGCCTGGATTACAGTTTCAAACTGGAAATACGTTTTACTTTCTGTACTGTAAACATGAATTGGCTGCGACGACAGGCCAGTGATTTTTTTGAATCCATTCAAACTATTGTATGTCACATTTTTTGTAAAAGCTGTAGAGCGGTTGGTAATTGCCGACTCTTCCGAATTGGTAAATTTAATCCCTGTTTTATCAGAAAAAGAGTTGTTAAAAATTAAATAAAAATTATTGGGTTCGTATTCCGGTATTCTTAAAGTTTTCCATGCAGGAGGATTTCCTTCTCCCTGAGAGACCAGAATCTGGCCATTTGTCCCTTCATTTAATTTATTGTCTCCAATCGTTAGAAGGGCAATTTTTCCTCTAAAATTTGCATCTCCGTTTACATCAAGTTTTGCCTTGGGTGTATCAGTTTTTATTCCGACTTGTGCAGAGAAAGACAGCCCTATTGAAAGAAATAGGATAGTAAGTGTGTTTTTCATCTAAATTATTAGTTTACTTTGTAGGTTACGTATTCAATTACATCAATTTTAAATGCGGATTCTAATGAGAATGCATTAGAAACATTGTTCGTATCAGAAATATTACGGCCAATGGCAAATTGATTGGCACTGTTTGAAGTATTAATTTTTCTACACGCGACCTCAACTTTTTGCACACCTACAGGCACATCCTGTTCAGTATAGTTTAACGTAAATATATAATCCTGAATACCGTTTTTATCAGAATTGTTGTTGGTAGAAATTTTATCAGGACGTACAGCTACAAGATTTCCGTTTCTGAAAACCCCACACGTGAAACTGATATTTTGTGAAGTAGTTGTAGTACTTGCTTTCATTTCAACACCAGTCTGGAATTGATAGGTAAGCCTGTTTTTACCATTTCTCACAGTAAAATTATTTTCAAGACCTGTTATCTTTTGCCAGTTTCCTTTGGAAGCATCCGAAATATTCTCCCCAACGCTATTTTTGTAAATAGCATCTCCTGTTATTCCATTAGAAAGTGTTATAATTCCATTCTGATCTGATGACAAGTACGAGTTAATAAGCTTGTACTGCCCCTCTTCCATAAAGGTAACATTTACGGTCTTCCATGTTGCGGGTAAACCTTCTCCCTGAGAAACCAAGACTTGACCATTCAATCCTGCATTTCCAGTCTGAAGCGAAGTTCCGCCAACTCTAAGCTCTTTTCTTAAGGTAGTTTTCCCGTTTACATCGAGATTTGAATTGGGAGCCTCTGTTCCAATTCCCACTTGAGCGCGTACATGGATTGATAATAGCAATCCAACAACGCCATAATATACAGTTTTTTTCATAATAAGGGACTGCAAAGGTAAATGTTTTAAATCAAAAAAACCACCTAAACCCTCATAAATCAATAGAAATTAGTTATTTACATCATAAAAATCACCCATTAGAAAAGTAGAGTTATTTCATTATCTATTGAATTAATCATTCATTTCCCAGGATGGATTTTAGCAGATAATTCACTTCATCGACATTTATTATCTTATCTTTTCTCATCATGAGGTGATTTCCGTCTTTGCCTATCTTCTCCTTCAGTTGGGCCTCCGCAGGATTTTTAGTAAGATAGCTGATGATATGTCTGAACTTCTCAGTTTGATAAAATTTATCCTGAGGATTGCCAGGAAAATAGCCTAAAAACACGCCATTTTTCATAACAATTTTTTCAAATCCGATGTCTGAAGCAAGCCATTTCAGCGCTACACTTTTTAGTAAATTAATTGCTTCTTTTGGTAATTTTCCGAAACGATCTATCAATTCTGACTCAAATTTCTGTAAATCTTTCTCATTATCTATCTCTGCAAGTTTCTGATAGAGCAATAATCTTTCCTCTGTATTCGAAATATAAGAGTCCGGAAGCATCAGTTCTAAATCTGTATCAATATTTACATCTTTCACAGATTTAAAGAGCTTTTGCCTATCTTCTTCGTTGTCAAATAAGTTTTCAAAATCCTGATCATCTTTCAATTCTTCGAGTGCCTCCTGCATTAGTTTTTGATAGGTTTCAAAGCCCATTTCATTAATAAACCCACTTTGTTCCGCTCCTAATAAATCTCCTGCACCGCGGATTTCCAAATCTTTCATAGCAATCTGAAAACCACTTCCCAAATCTGAAAACTGCTCAATGGCTTCCAACCGTTTTCTCGCATCTGAAGTGATCATATCATAAGGCGGAGTTA
Source organism: Chryseobacterium sp. FH2 (assembly GCF_001045455.1). Classification (GTDB taxonomy): domain Bacteria; phylum Bacteroidota; class Bacteroidia; order Flavobacteriales; family Weeksellaceae; genus Chryseobacterium. Next base: position 320,692 of record NZ_LFNE01000005.1, read on the forward strand.
TCAGATAACAAAATGCTTTTCTGTTGCTTCTGCCCACTCTTCCCCTCATCTGGTGAAGATCAGCCATCCCGAAACGCTGGGCATCATTAATGAAAATCGTATTTGCATTCGGAACATCTACCCCGCTTTCAACAATTGTTGTAGAAACCAAAACGTCATATTTCCCTTCCATGAAATCCAGTACATTCTTCTCAAGCTGTTTTCCTTCCATTTGGCCATGCCCCGTAATCACTCTGGCATCAGGAACCAGCCTTTGAATCAATCCTGCGATATCTTTAAGATTTTCAATTCTATTATTAATAAAATAAACCTGCCCGTCACGCTGAATTTCATATGATACAGCATCGCGAAGAGTTTCTTCATTAAAGCCAATCAATTGCGTATCCACAGGCTGTCTGTTTGGCGGTGGAGTTTTAATGACGGATAAATCCCGTGCAGCCATCAAAGAAAACTGTAATGTTCTCGGAATTGGTGTTGCCGTTAAAGTCAGGGTATCAACATTATTCTTTAGTGTTTTAAGCTTATCTTTTACGGAAACCCCAAATTTATGCTCTTCATCAATAATCAAAAGGCCTAAATCTTTAAATTTTACTGATGAGCTTACCAGTTGATGTGTTCCTATTATAATATCCAGTTTCCCATCTTTTAAAGCATCTAGCGTTTCAGCTTTTTGTTTTGCCGTTCTGAAACGATTGACATAGCCAACATTTACAGGAAAATCTTTCAGTCTTTCTTTGAAACTTCTATAATGCTGAAAAGCCAAAATTGTAGTCGGAACCAGAACAGCCACCTGCTTTCCATCAGTCGCTGCTTTGAACGCCGCACGAATAGCAACTTCCGTTTTCCCGAAACCTACATCACCGCAAACCAGTCTATCCATCACCGTATCGGCTTCCATATCTTTTTTCACATCGATAGTCGCTTTTTCCTGGTCCGGGGTGTCTTCATACACAAAGCTTGCTTCCAGCTCATTTTGTAAATAAGAATCCGGAGTATAGGCAAAACCTTTCGCTGTTTTTCTCTGAGCATATAATTTTATAAGGTCAAAAGCAATCTGTTTTACTTTGGCTTTTGTTTTTTGTTTTAAAGATTTCCAGGCAGGAGATCCTAATTTACTTAAAACAACTTCTTTCCCATCCGGTCCGTTAAATTTCGAAATTTTATGCAGAGAGTGGATACTTACATATAATAAGTCTCCGTTTTTATAGGTCAATTTAAAGCACTCCTGAATTTTGCCATCATTGTTTACTTTCACCAATCCCATGAATTTTCCTATTCCGTGGTCAATATGTGCAATGTAATCTCCAATTTTCAGAGACATCAAATCTTTTAAAGTAAGCTGTTCAGATTTTGCAAAAGTATTTTTAGCCTTAAACCTCTGATAACGATCAAAAATCTGGTGATCTGTATACACCATAATTTTGTGGTCATTGTCTACAAAACCTTCGTGAAGTTCAGATTTAAAGCTTTTGAACAAAACTTCGTGCTCTAGTTCTTCAAAAATAGATTCCAATCTTTCTTTTTGCTTTTCTGTGGAGAAAGATATCCATGTATCAAAACCAGCTTCCTGCTTTTCTTCCAAATCTTCAATCAGCAGTTCAAAATTTTTATGAAAGGAAGGCTGTGGAATCTGATCAATTTTCAGCTCGGCAATTTCTTTAATTCCTTCAATAGGAATACTTCCGAAATCTATGGTTTTAAACTTTTTATAATCAAATAAAAATTCCTGATCAGAAATGAACAATTCCTGTGGCGTCCTATGAGCAATATTTTTATTTAATGTTTCATACTTTTCCAAAGATTTTTCGTAGAACGCCCTTATCTTCTGCATGCCTACCAGCCCGTTTTTAGTCACCACAAAACTCTCTTTTGGCAACAGCTGAAGTAATGAAACTCTGGTCCCTGTCACGGAAAAATTCATATTAGAAACCAATTGAAAATCACTTACCTTATCAATTGAAAGCTGTGTTTCGATATCAAAAGTTTTGATATTTTCCACCTCATTTCCAAAGAAAGTAATACGGTAGGGTTTTTCATTCGAAAAAGAGAAAACATCTACAATCCCTCCTCTCACCGAAAATTCCCCAGGCTCGGAAACGAAATCTGCCTGTTGAAAATGATAATGATTCAGCAATTCATCCACAAAATCAAAATCAAGCCGATCTCCAACTTTTATATGATGAGAAATAGCCTTAAAATCTTCTTTCTTCAAAACCTTTTCAGACAAAGCTCCTGCATACCCTACAATTACTTTAGGAGATTTACTCGACGTTATTTTATTGATAACCTCAGTTCTCAGGACCAAATTGGCGTTTTGAGTCTTCTCTATCTGGTAGGGCTCAAGATGAGTTGCCGGGAAATAAAGAATTTTATCCTTTCCCAGCAAATCTTCCATTTCTGTATTTACATACAGTGCATCCTCTTTATCATCTACCAAATACAGAACGGTTTTCTTCCGGGTAAGGAAAAGCTCGGCAATAAAAATAGAAACAGACGAACCTGCACTTCCTTTCACAGAAATATGATCATTATTTTCAAGCCGGGTAAGAATTTCTTTGCCGAATTCCTTCTGTAAAAGCTCCGGAAGAAACTTTTCATTGATGGTTTTTAATTGCATAAATAATAATGGTATAAACGACAAAAGCGATTTCGGGAACTTTCCGAAATCGTTTTGACATTGCAAAGATAAGAAACTTATATTATTTTAAATTATTTCCCTTGATAATGAAAAAAATTTTGTATTTTCACCAAACCAAATCACAAAATATTAAGGAAAGACAATTTTCTCTTAATTTTTTTAGAAATTATACCTGTAAATTATACTTCTAAATAATTTAAATTTTAAAATTCACTTGCAGCTTCGAGGTTATTCGGAGCTCTTTTTTTGCCAATACCTACCTACGAACATTAAAAACTTTAAGATAAATCTAAATAATTCATAATTTTTTGCTAAAAAGTTTAATTATAAGTTAAAACATTTCTAATCTGCTTTCATGGCATATTGTTTGACTTTTTAGATATATCTAAACGAAATTTAATATTATGAAAAAAGCAATTAAAATTTTAGGGCTATTTGCATTAGTCCTTTTCACAGTTACATCATTTTTATCGTGCAGCAACGATGATGACCCTACCAACAATGATTTTTTTGCGGGAACCTACAAAGGAAGCGTTTCCTATAATGATGGTGGCTCTACCAACATCAGCACAGATAATGGAAGTGTTTTTGTTACCAAAATTGCAAGCGGAACAAAATACAACTTCGCATTTTCAAACAGCATTCCCGATTTGAATGGAATCGAGTTTGAACAGCAAGGCGATCATACTTTGGTAATGATTGGCTCCAATGGAACTTCATATATAAGAATCGACAACAACGAGCTGAAGATCTTATATATAAAAGACGGTAAGACGTGGACAGCCAACTGTACCCGTTAAGCCAACTATTCATATAATATGTTAGGATCTGCTTCTTCTTTTTCAGGGGAAGCAGATTTTTTTGTAATTTAATCCCAATAATCATTCTGAAAAAAAATAAAATATAAATTTTCACTGTTGTCAAAACCAGATATAAAATAAAAACATTTAACTTTAATTCAACCGTTTAATCTTTTTTTAAGCTGTAATAAACTTTAGTTAAGTTTCAGAAAAGTGATTTTTCAGCGTGGTTTTTGTATAACTTTGAATCAAGAAAAACAAGCAAATTAATTGTTATGAAAAAATTTTTAACAGCAATGTCAATAGTATTAGGACTAGGACTTGCAACAGCTCAGCAAACTGCTCCTGCAACCGCAACTAAAACTCACCCGGTTGCAAAAACCACAACTGTAAAGTCCACAACTACTGAAGTAAAAACAGTAAAACCCGCAACAGGAGTGAAAATGAAAAAGGACGGTACCCCTGATAAAAGATATAAGCAAAACCAAAAATTAAAAAAAGACGGAACTCCTGATAAAAGATATAAGGAGAACAAATAAACTCAACTTATAGTTGTTATTTTCATAATCAAATTTCGAAGGACCGGTGATAACTCATTCATCGGTTTTTATTTGTTATGATGTAAAATTTTGCTATGTAAAAATATTTTTTACATTTGTATAAGTTAAAAACAAAATTATAAGAACAGATTAATATAATTTAAATATAAAATATTGCGTTTAGCAGTTCATTTTCTTGTCTTAAATACTCGAAATATTAAAAACCTAAGAAAATATGTCTGTGAGATGCACCCGATCGGGTGTGTTTTGCTGCATTTCTTAGGTAGGTTATTCGAGTAACCTAAGACAAGGGTGTAAGTATATTCACACCCTTTTTGTATGCCAATACATACAGCAGCAAAAATAAATTCATGAATAAAAATAACACCATATGAACAACATGGAATTAAGATAAATTAATTATATTTGTTTAACACAAAAACAACGAAAAAAAATTATGGAAACCCCCGACCTTGATGCCGCTTTCGGCACGTCCAAGCCCTTTGAATACTGGCTGAACGACCCCACCAATCCCATCGTATACTGCCTGCTCCAGCTCGAGGGAAAGGATTTCCTCGCCAAAAACGGATATACGGTAGAGCTTATCCAAAAAACGGCAGACCACGACACCTTCTGTATCACCGTTTCAGATGATGCGTTAGACAGCTTCCAGGGCTACCTGATGGAGCATTCCAAAAAACTGCTGGGAAAAAGCCTCTCCATTACCTTCCACCATCGTGGAAAGCCCAGGCATGCCTTTGAGGGAATCATCGGGGGTGTCACCAACAAAAAAGACAACGGCAGCGGGTA
>NZ_LFNE01000006.1 GCF_001045455.1 Chryseobacterium sp. FH2
TCTAACGCATCATCTGAAACGGTGATACAGAAGGTGTCGTGGTCTGCCGTTTTTTGGATAAGCTCTACCGTATATCCGTTTTTGGCGAGGAAATCCTTTCCGTCGAGCTGGAGCAGGCAGTATACGATGGGATTGGTGGGGTCGTTCAGCCAGTATTCAAAAGGTTTGGATGTGCCGAAAGCGGCATCAGGGTCGGGGGTTTCCATAATTTTTTTTCGTTGTTTTTGTGTTTATTTAAGCATATTTTAATTTGAACTTTAAACAGAGCCAAATATGGAAAATATGCTTATTTCAAATATAAAAATATTTTTTTTATATGCAAATATTTGAAACCTGAACAGGATCACTGAATCTGAAAAGCATGGGAAAATTCGGATCTTCCTGTATTCTGGGGCATCCACAATATTTAATGTAGGAAGTCGTGTCAATATTCTAACTTTGAGAAGAAATGTATAATACTTCATTACTTATTTGTTTATACACATGTTCAAATAAAAAAACACCTTGAAGAAATGAATTCAACAAGATGTTATATAAAATAGTAATAAAATTATCTTAGTTAATTGCTGTTGCAAAGATGGCACTTTCAGCCCATGCTCCACCGTAGCTCAATATCTTTGTGGCAACAGGAGGGGCTCCACCAACGATACTGTTTCCTACAATATATCTATATGTTTTATTACCTGCTGATGTATTATTTATAAGAACATCTCCAGTTTTTATATCAAATTTATTAGAACCTGTATTCGAACCCTGAATTAGAAAGCTCATTAATGTTGGTCTTACAACTACATCTGCAGATTGTGTGCTAACCTGACCAACTGTGGTAAGATTTTCATCAGAAAATGTACTTCTTAAAAACATCCAGTCTCCACTGGCTAATGTTCCACTAACTCTTACCAATTGATTAATTGAGACCATCCATTTTCCAGAAGGTAATGTTATGCTGTTACCTGTATATCTGTATTGGGCTTCTGAAACAAAAGGAATATCAAGCCCTCCCGCAGTTATACCCGTTACAACTTGTGCAGATGCTCTTTTCCATGTTCCAACTCCATTAGCATCTGAAGTTAATACTGCACCATTTGATTGTGTCCCATCCACAATTCTAATTGCTCCGTTACTTGTTGAACGAACATCAAGTACGTTTGTGGGTGATGTAGTACCAATACCAACTCTTCCATTTTTATTTAAAGTCATTAATGCATCGCCTGTAGCAGGAGCCCCTGCGAAAAATTGCAATACATTGGCAGCATTTCCCAATCCATAGAAATCATCACCTGCCGTACTATTCCACAAAGCTAATTTTTTGCCGTTTCCTGAACCTAAATCTAATAAATTTTTAGGAGTTGTTGTTCCGATTCCCACTCTGTTATTTACAGCATCAACTGAAAATGTACTTCCATCGACTGAAAAGTGATTTGTACCCGTAGTAGCCGTACTTGTAAATGCTAAAGTATTTCCCGCCTGTGCTACTGTACGGTTTCCAGTTAATGTACCATTTCCAGCATAAATACTTGTGTCAGTAAAACTGGGAATATCTTTCCATGTTGCGACACCATTCGCATCGGATGTTAAAACTCTGTTAGCAGCCTGTGTACCATCAGCTATCTTTACTGCTCCATTTGTAGTTGAACGGATATCAAGCTTGTTTGTAGGAGCTACCGTTCCAATTCCAACATTTCCATTATTAAGTAAGGCAAAATCATTTAATTGTTGAGTAGAGGTAGGTATTCCTGTTGCAGGATTGTCTTTTGCTCCATCTATATGAAAAACTCCCTGAGGGTTTGATGTATTGATTCCAATTTGAGCTAATGCCATAGAAGAAAATGTTATCATTGATAACAATAGAATGTTCTTTTTCATTTTGTCAGTGTTTAATAATTTTTTTGTGTTTTAAGAATCTAAATGTTAATACTATAAATTTTAATTTCGTATTTTAATAATGTGCTAACTTTCTCATTGCAAAATTACATCCATAAATGAAAATGAAGTATACTGCATTATTACTTTAGGATTTTAATATGTTGATTTATAGTATTTTGTTGTTTTGATTGCAGTAGATGTGAAGTAGGCGTATAGTATTTGTTTTAGTATGTAAGGAAGATAAAAACCAGCATTCAAAAGTAGAAATATATATAATAATTCTACTTTTTACAGTTAAAAATTAATCGTATTATTTATTTTTCTTTCTCTCAACCGGATAGTCAGATAAATTTATTATTAAGAATTAAGTTAAAAGATAATCTAATCGAAAATGAAATAGTATTTAACAGGATTTCTATTCCGAATATTTCGTTTACTTATTAGTGAAAAAAATATAAAGCTTTAAGATGTAGGTATTTATATTTTTTACTAAAAACTTAAATATGATTTTTTCTAAATTAGAATCTCAGATTTTGAATTAAGTAAGAATGCAGTAAGGATACTTATAATTATTGAGGTTAAATTTGTACTAAGGATTTTTTTTTTCATTCCTTAGTGTTTTGTGGGCTTATATGTTTTTTATAAGCCCTTTTTTTGAAAAAAAATATTACAGGCAGAAGCGAATAATTGAGACTACAAATTTATCTCCTAATCTATCATACCCTGACACATTTATACCAATCCTAAACCAATATTCAGGGAAATTCTGGGGTAAACGAATTGTAATGTTTTGAGTATGGTTTTTGGTTTTTCCTGGGGATAGTGAGAGTAAGTGTTATAATACTTGGTCGTCTATTTTTAGATTGATTAAATATTAAATTTTGATACTCTTTTATGGTTAAATTTCTAAAGCCGAATGTCTTCCCTGAGTGTTGTAAAATGTTTCTATATATTCAAACAACAGGGCCGTGCCATTTTCAAGGCAGCAACAGAGAATCCTGAGCTTTCATCGTTTCACTCAACGATATCTTATAACCTTTCTGGCAGACCAATCAATAACTGGTCCGGTATAGGTAATATCAGAAACCCAGACTTTTTTACTGTTTTTAGCATAAAATCCTGATTCAAATAATTTTTCACATCAGGATATCCATGAGATGAAACCTAACGAAGTGGTTCGGCGTAGCCAATTGGTAGTTTTTAAGTTACAATACTTCAAACCTCGTTCTCTCATTAGCTTTGCTACAAAAGGACGAGAAGCTCCTGTTCCTTTGATTCCAGTCTTAGGACTTCTATATAGCGATGAGCGCTAAAAATAGCCATATTTATTCAAATACGGCCTGATATAATTTATATTTTAATTAATTCTGGTTAGTACTAATCTGTAGTTTAGACTTATGTCACCATTATTTGTCACTTGTAATATTCCCGGTGCTAAAACTGTCAGTGTATGATTAAAAGCTATGCCTGTTCCTCCACCTGTACAATTAGCTTTGCCTGTCCATGTTGTTGCAATTATACCCCTTGAGGTTTGGTTAAATGTAGGAGATTTTGCTGTAGTTCCGCCTGTTAATATACCTCCTAAGCCATTAATTGAATAAAAATTATTTAACGATTGATTGTAAATATAGTATTCCGCTGCTCCAATATTTCCACAGCTGTCACCAACAGTAATAATTGCTTTATATAAAGCTGCATTTACCAAAGTGTTGGTAATTTGACCTGTTCCGCCAGCACTGATATTTCCTGAACTAAATGATGTAAGACTTCCGAACGTCGAAGATGGCGAATTTTTAACAACAACTCCATTCGGGTCAACATATAATGGTGAAATAACTGTTGTGCCATTTGCAACATCTGTGGTTCTTATTCTTGCTCTTCCTGTTGTATCTAAAGACTCTGTAGGTGCTGTCGTACCTATTCCAACATTACCGGAAGTGTTAACAACTATGTCATTTTGTTGTTGTGCGGCTGTTGGTACTTCATTAATATTATTATCTCTGGCACCGTCAATATGGAACATAGCTTGTGGGGTTGCTGTGCCAAAACCCACATTTTGATCACCACTTATAAAGACTCCCGGTTTTGCTGGGTTATAGGGATATGTACCTGATTGGGCAGCGCCAATAGCTAAACCATCTCTTCCAAATATATCACCTGGGCCGGTGTTATGTCTTATGTAATATCCAAAATTTTGAGAATTTTCACTGAATAATAAAGAGCCACCAGAACCATCTGCGTTAGCATTTGAATGAATTCTTAAAACAGGATTAGCAATAGTTCCAGTTTGAGAAGCTGGCCCACCAACTCTTAGTTCATTTCCAACAACTTGTAAATCACTGTTTGGAGCTATAGTACCAATACCTACTCTGTGAGTAGCCGCATCTACGGAAAGTGTTGCATTATCTACAGAAAATGCATTTGTTGAGGTTCCTGCAAAAGTAATTGTTCTCTCTCCTTGGTTAACGGTTCGATTAGATGATAGTGTTCCGTTTGAATTATAAATGTTTTCGCCAGAAATATTCATTTTATTCCATACATTATTATCATAGTAATAATAACCAATAGAATCTATATTTACAGCATTACCTGTCATATTTCCTGTAGCTATACTATTGATATAGATTAATGTGGAATTGGCAACTCCTGTCATGGATTGTGCCCTCTGCCTGTCTACTCTGGGAATAAGGAGCCCTTCTGGTGTCGAAGTAGTGCCTGTAGCATTTTTTGCTATAATATCAAGCGTTGATTGAGGTGTAGGGGTGTTTATTCCTACTTGTGCAAATGTGAAATTTGAAAAAGTTATCAATGATAACCATAAGATGTTTTTTTTCATTTTTATTAGTGTTAAATTAAGTAATGGTTTAATTGTGGTTTTTAGAATAAAAGTTTAAATTGTTTAAAATAATTCACTTTTAATGTCATAATTTTTATTGCAAAAATACTTTCATTTCACAATTTAGGGTATACTGCAAATATACTTAAATATTATAAATATTTGATTGCTAGATTTTTAAAAAATACATAGAGTGTTTTGTGAGTATGTGGAATGTTATATTTATTTAAAATATTAAAAATGGAACACCATAATTTATAAGTATGAAAACGGTTATTAGCTTAATTTTATTACCACTTTTATTTTCATGTCAAAATATTAGTGATGAAGATATATATGGAAAGTATTCCCCCATATTATATAGGAATACATACGATACTTTGACAATTCACAAAAATGGAATTTATAATAGAGTTATATACAATAAGAAAGGTGAAAAACGATTGGATTATAGATCAAAATATAAATTAAAAGATTTATCTATAAAATTTTCTGAATATTATTTAAATTTAGATAAAGATTTGATTTCTTTTCCAGAAGATGTTAAGGATGTTGATATGGCTTATACAACTTATTTTGAAAGAAAATATAAGAATATTGTTCTTTGCTTTGGATATTATGAAGGAGAGAATTGTTATAAAAAGATTGAAAAATAAACTACTCGCTGAGCAAAGTCTATAATAAAGCTAAATAAAACCACCACAATTTGCGGTGGTTTTATTAAATAGTGATAACCACAATAAGATTAAATAGTAGATTAACTTCCAGAATGTTTTTCTTTGAGTTTTTTTTGCTCCTCTAAATATTCTACTTTATCTTCAGGGGAAAGTAATTGAAATTTTATTTCTCTAATTCTTTTCTTTGATTCCAAAAACTTATTGATTTGTTGTTTATTATTTTCTTCAAATTGCTCTGTCATCAAAAACGGATTGTCAAATAATAATTTTTGAAGTTCAGGGTTGTCATTAACAAATTTCTCTAACTTTGATAATTCTATTTTTAATTCTTCTGTATTCATAACAGTTATTTTTCTATTAATTTTATAGTTTTAATTTTTGAAATAAAATCTTCAGGGCTAGTTGACTCTCTTATATCTTTTACTTCAAACTTGGGATTTGATTTAAACAAGACTTCTTTTTCTGATTTTAAAGCTGATAAATCTTATTACTTTTCCATTTTTTACCTTTTATTCTTATTAGTACTGTATAAACTCTATTTCTCATAACTACGCCAATTGTATCCATACCAAGTACTAGAAGTAAAATGCTTGTTTTCAATAGTTTTTCCTACTTTATAAATTTTGTTATCTGCTCTTCCGAAAGATTTTCAATTCTATAAAACAATCTTTCGGATTTATAGACAGGAAGCTTGTCTAAGGCTTGATTCATCAGTTTTTCCTGCGTTCTGCAATTCAGTAAAATTCTGTCATCTGCATTTCACCACGTAAAGCCTTATTAAAGTTCTTATATCCTCCATTTGTAATGTGAAATTTTAAAAACCGCTCCCTTGGAAGCGGTTAAAATTCAATCATCAGAATATTTATCCAAATAATCTTTTTGTTCTTGAGGTGTCATTAATTGCCATCTTAAGTCTGCAATTTCTTTTGATAATTTATTCAATTCATTAATTTTTTGTTTATTTTCATTAATAAAATTTGTTCTTTCTAATTCGGAAAGATTAACATCACTCAATTTTTCTACTATATAGATATAGTTTTCTTTTATCTTGTTTTGATATTCTAAATATTCTTGTTTTTCTTGGGGTGTCATTAGCTGAATCCTAATTTCTCTTACCCTTTTTTGGATAATGTTTAATCTTTGTAATTCTACTTGGTTTTCTTTGATATATTTTTCTCCTTCCAAAATATTTGAAAAATGTTTATCTTTATGCTTCGTAAGTAGGATTTCTTCTTCTTTTTCCAAACTTTCGAGTTCTTTCTTTAAATCTATATTATTCATAATGCTTATTTTTCAATTAAAATTACTTCTTTTACTAACTTCATCCAATCATATGGGTCTTGAGTGTTTCCAATTTTTTCAACTCTAAATTTTGTATTTGACTTAAATAAAATCTCCCTTTCCGTTTTTAATGTTGAAAGTTTTTCTATTAATCTACCATTTTTACTTTTTATTCTTACAATTACAGTAAAAGGTCTATTTAAAACAGCGTCTCTTAAAGCTTTATAATCATATGTGCTTGAAGTAAAGTGTTTGTTTTCAATAGTATTTCCTACTTTATAATATTCATCTATTTACATTTACTATTACCATAATTGTGTCTTTGGCGTTCGAATATGCAATTTAAAAAAATAACCTTGACTAATTTAATTTGGTCAAGGCTGATTATTTAAAGAAAGGAATTAAGAATTTTTATATTTCTCTTTAGCCAACTCCTTTTGACGATAGTATTCTAATTTTTCTTCAGGAGTCATTAATTCTAATTTCAATTTTCGAATTTCTTCTACATTAGAGTAGTATTCTTTGTATTCAATCTCATTATCTTTTTTAAATTTATCTATATCTTTTGGTGCATCAAAAAATAATTTTTCTCTTAAAACTTCATTTCTTGACAATAGAAATTCTAATCTCTGTTTTTTTTCTTTACTTTCCATAAATTTTATACTGATTTTCAACGATACCACTATAATTTAAAAAACTGTCTAAATATTTGGGCGGTTTTGTTAGTTAAGAGTTTTTATATTTCTCTTTAGCCAACTCCTTTTGGCGATAATATTCTAATTTTTCTTCGGGAGTCATTAATTCCAGTTTTAATGCCCTGATTTCTTCTGATAATTTTCTATATTCTTCAAAAAGATGGATGTTTTCTTTATTGAATTTGTCGTATTCATCTTGTGGTAATTGTTTAAAATATAAAAAATCAAATAATTCTTTATGTCTTAACTGTTTTTCATCAAGTTGTTTCTTCAATTGTTCGATATTCATATAATTTATTTTTCGATTAATACTATTTGATAAATTTTAGTTTCAGGATTTGACGACTTTGGAACTTCGTTGATAGATTCAACAAAGAACTTTGTGTTACTTTTAAAAAGAACCTCTCTTTCAGCAGGTATTTTTGATGTAGCTTCTATGTTTTTGCCGTTTTTTCCTGAAATTTTTATAAACACATTAAAACCTGCATCATCAACCATCATTTCTTCAACAGCCATATAATCATAAGTAGAAGAAGTAAAGCCTTTCTTTTCAATTGTCTTACCTATTGCATATTCTTTACTCAACATTTCAGGAGACATTTTTTCTAACCTGTAAAAAGTAGATGAGCTTGTTTTTGGTAATTTCTTCAAAGCATTATTGAGTAACTCTTTAAATGCTTTATACTTTTCCATTATCGCAATTTCTCCACGCAATGTTTTGTTAAAGTTTTTGTAGCCAGCATTTGTAATGTAAAATTTTAAAAACCGCTCCCTTGGAAGCGGTTATAATTCAATCATCAGAATATTTGTCTAAATAATCTTTTTGTTCTTGAGGTGTCATTAATTGCCATCTTAAGTCTGCAATTTCTTTTGATAATTTATTCAATTCATTAATTTTTTGTTTATTTTCATTAATAAAATTTGTTCTTTCTAATTCGGAAAGATTAACATCACTCAATTTTTCTACTATATAGATATAGTTCTTCCTTCTGTCTTCTAAGTTCTTTATTTCTGTTTCTAATTTTTTATTTTTCATTTTTCGATTAATATTATTGTTTTAATTGAGGAACTCCAATCTGCTGGATTAGAGGTTGTTTTTATTTCTTTTACATAAAATTTGGAGTTTGATTTAAACAACACTTCTTTTTCTGATTTTAGAGTTGATAAATCTTCAATTAGTCTTCCACTTTTACCTTCAATTCTTATTAATATAGAATATGGTCTTTCTCTCATTGCCTCTCCAATTGCAAAAGCATCATAACTGCTCGATGTAAAATGTTTGTTTTCAATAGTTTTTCCTATCTTATAATATTCATCTATCTTGTTTTGGAGTAAGATTTTCAATTCTAAAAATACAAAAACTGCCCCGAAAAGAGCAGTTTATAAATTAATCATCAGAATATTTTTCTTTTATCTTGTTTTGATATTCTAAATATTCTTGTTTTTCTTGAGGTGTCATTAATTGCCACTCCAAATTTTCAATTTCTTTTTTGATTTTTTTGTATTTATCAAAATCTTCTTGATGTTCTGTTTTATAATTGTTAAATTCATTAATAGAATCAAAATCTTTTTTAAATAAATAAGAAAGAGATTCTTTTTCTTCTTTTAATTTTTTTAATTTTTGTTCTGAACTATTCATTTTTCACTTAATTTAATGGTTAGAATCGGTCCTAAAGTATCAGGATTAGTAGTTTTTGATATTTTTTCTACATAAAATTTACAATTTGATTTAAATAAAATTTCTTTCTCGGGAGATAATGTAGATAGCTCTTCGATTAATCTCCCATTTTTACCTTTAATTTGCACTAAAACCGTATATGGTCTTTCTCTCATTGCCTTTGCGATTGCATCCATATCATAAGTGCTAGAGGTAAAATGCTTATTCTCAATAGTTTTTCCTATCTTATAATATTCATCTATTTGTTTTGTCGTAAGATTCTCAATTCTATACAACAAACTTTCAGAATGGTATTTTGGTAACTTATCCAACGCTTTGTTCATTAGCTCTTTTTGCATTTTAAATTCTTCTGTCATTGCAATTTCCCCTCGTAATGCTTTATTGAAGTTTTTGTAACCTGCATTTGTGGTATAAAACCTCAAAACGGCTTCCTCTTCCAAAGATAAATATTTTGCCATATACCTTGTGCTGGAAAGCTCAACTAATATTTTCTGAAACGCAGGATTTTCTCCCAAAACCTTTAAATATCTGGAATATCTTAATTTTGAAATTAAAGAAGAAAAATTCCTAAAGGCAATTAATTCAAATTCAGGTAGTAACCCTGCTGTAATATTCTCTAAAATTGTCCATCTGTCATTTTCAATTTGCTTTTCAGTGAAATAATTCGCCACAATTGTAGGTATAAAATAATCTTCCTTTTCATCTGATATTCTCAGTGGAGTAAAGGCGTCATTTATGCCCAATGTTTCTGAACCACTTTCCGAAGGAGCTTGATTCCCATTTTCATAAGAATGAATAGTAAGACCAACTTCAAATTTCTTTTCTTTTTCCAAAAATCCGCTCCAATAAACAAATCTGTTTTCAACAACACCATTTTTCAATGTGTCTTTCATTTCGAGAGAATAGGTTATTGCATTTTGATAGTCAGAATCTTTCCAAGCATTAATTCCCACTTTTGTTAATTCAATAATAAAATCTTCAAGATATTTATTCTCAAGTTTATTCAAAACTTTTCTTACTACATTAGGATTGTTATTAACCTGTGTGCTCCACCAAACACCATTTTTTACACCTTTTAACAGATTAATGACTGAAAGGTTTTCATTGGTGCCAGTTGTATCAATAGCTTTTTCAGAAAGAGAAACAAAATCCTTCCAAAGCATTTCATCTGTAAGGACTTCCAAAACAAAATCAGGGATATTTTCATATAAAGCATCTATAATATCAGGGTTGCTTTTAGCTGTTGCAAAAAAATGTTTATAATATCGGATAATATCATTTTTCATTTGTTCGGCTTGTGAATTACCTTTTATAATTCTTAAAAATTCAATGAAAGTTTCTGCATTCCCTGTATAAAGTTTAATTGCAATATATTCATCATTCAGCTTGAAATCGTAAGGACTTTCAGTTGCATCCGTTTGTGCATCAGAGAATTTCTTATCCTCTCCATCTTTATATATAAAGTTAAGATTATAGGTTACTTTATAATTGTCAAAATATATCCCAAAATTATAAGTGTTACTCAATAAATTCTTTCTGGTATTCAGTTTGGATAAATCAAAAATAGCCTGTATTTCTTTATCATTCTTTTTATATATAAAAGGTTTGTTATTTTTAATACTACTGAATACTGGAGTATTAAACGAGGAAGAGCCTGAATAAATGGTTTTATCTTCCAATAGATATTTTTCTGGCTCAAATAAAAAGCTTTTTATCAGTCCTAACTTTTCTTTTAAATCTTTTGCAAGAAGTTCATAGTTAATCCCACCTGTATAAAAATTTTGGGATAAAGCATCATAATCTTCAGTTGTAGGTTTGTAAAAAACACTATTTTTTCCAAAAGGTGTACTTAATGCATATTCATTGGAGATTTCATCAAATGTTTTGTTGGTTCTTATCCCTTCAAAAGGGTCTTTGCCACTTCCATAAATTCCTTTTTCAAGTTCTGCAAATTGTATGATACGACTTCCCCGAAGTATTCTTTTACTTTCTTCGTCAAAATCTTCAATGTCGTCTAAAATATTTTCCATAAAATCATGTTTTAGTTATTTACGTTTCTCAAACGTTTCTAAAAACAAATGTAAATGGCAGTAGCGACAAAACTTGACGTTTTTAAATTTTCTTAATAAACAATGTCTGGGAGATTATGATGAATTATGAAATAAATTTATGGTATGTATTAGTGCTATGTAACAAATTCTTTGTTCATAGGGGTAATTAAGGCAGCAATTATAGCAGGTGCAATAATACTCGATTCAGTAAAATCGGGTTTTTGATCTTTATCAGTTTCTATTTTTCGTGTTTCAACAATTAACTTTTGTTTAGAGTTTGTTGCATTGTTAGTGGGAACCAATATTTTTGAATTATTTGATTTTAAACTATCATGTTATGTATTGTACAGTTGATATTGAGAAAATATTGATGATGAAAAAACTACTAATTTTAAATTTAATACAACTGTTTATTTATTCTATAATTTTCTAAAATTTCAAATCCAGTAGTTGTTAAATCCAGTGGTATTTTAAAACATTTGGTATTTTCATCATAGATTACTGATCTATTATTTTCTTTGAATATGGTAGACAATTCAATCATTCTTAAATGTTGTTGTTCATCAGATTTAATCTTACTTTGATCGAATATTGCTAAGACTGTTTTCTTATCGATTAGACTATTCATCCTTTCAAACTTCATTAATTCATAATATCTAATATAAAAGTATGATGTTTCCTTAATCTTATAAAATGACAGACATTTTACATCTACTTCAATATCCTTACAATTTTTAATTACAAAATCAGCTCTTTTTACAGAAAAGGAATCTATAATATTATAGTTTGAAAAACTTTCAGTGTCTTGGGGAATAGCTTCAACCATGAATTGTAGTCTTCTGGCTTCCATTTCAAATATTTCCTGTGCCCGAAGTCCATTTCTGAACCTTTCATTACATAAATTTTTATATTCTTTTGAATCTTTTAAAAAAAATGGTGCTGAATCTATAGAGCCTGATACAATGATAGCATCATCTATATCACCCTCAACATGATATATTAAATCTTCTAATCTATCGACATATACAGAAAAAGGCTGATTGATCTCACTGCTATTAATTAAATAATATCCCATGACTTTATCTGATTATTCTATCAAATATAAAAATAAATCACATAGCATTAGAGAAATAAAGTATTTTATTTAATTGATCTTCCTTATATATTTTGAGTTTTTCTATATTTTAATAATTCCCAATTATATGTAGATAGTATGGTTAAGTATTGCTTTTTATGAACAAATTTTAAAAAAAATAGTTTGTGGGTATCAATTATAAGTATTAGCAAAATCATAAATGACATTGAATCATATAAAATCACTTCGTCTATATTTTTTTGAGTTTTAACATTAATAACACCATTTACATTGTGTATAAACATATCTCCTATTCCCAACCCAGTGATGTATAGGTTTACGAAGCATGTTTAGATTGTTTAGGTAAAATGGATTTTCAAAGCCTATATGAATATGTAAACAATTTTTATTACGGTGAGTACGGAAGTGATGAAGATTTTGTACAATGGCTGTACGAAGATGATACGTTTAATATTCCTAATTGGGTTGTGATTGATTGGAGCACAACCACACGGAGCATAGTATTTAATTATTTTGAAAGCAACGGACATTATTTCCGATGCTAAGATTCAATTAAATTAAAATATGTTCAAATAAGTTAAAATATTTCAAGTCGGTAACAAATTCAGGAGTAAAAAAATAAAAAACCTTGAAAATCAATCGATTAACAAGGTTTTATGTAGACCCACAGGGATTCGAACCCCGACTGACGGTACCAAAAACCGGAGTGCTACCGTTACACTATAGGTCTTTATTTTTGGTGGTGCAAATTTATAAAATTTTTATTTATTTAAAAAAACGTTTTATGAAAAAATAAAGAAAAATCTTAAAGAAAAACCTGATTATACTGATACACAAAGTATTAATTTTCAAAAAATATTTTTCAAATACTTAGAGTTTTAATGTTTAAATTATAAAAACCTTATCTTTGCAAAAAATTGGGCTCCAAAAGTTGGAGAAACCCATTAATAATTATTTATTAAACATTTTTATGTCGAATATTGTCGCAATTGTTGGGCGTCCCAACGTAGGAAAATCCACACTTTTTAATCGTTTACTGGAAAGAAGAGAGGCTATCGTAGATTCTACTGCAGGTGTTACCCGAGACCGTCATTACGGAAAATCAGATTGGAATGGGGTAGACTTCACTGTTATCGATACAGGAGGTTATGATGTAAATAATGATGATGTTTTTCAGGGAGAAATTTCAAAACAGGTTCAGTTGGCTATTGATGAAGCGACTTCTATTATTTTTATGTTGAATGTAGAAGAAGGGCTCACAGATACAGATTATGAAATCCACGAAATGTTGAGGAGATCAAAAAAGCCTGTATATATCGTTATCAATAAAGTAGACTCTGCTAAGGAAGAATTGGCTGCTACAGAATTTTATCAATTGGGAATCGAAAAATATTATACCTTATCTTCTGCAACCGGTTCAGGGACAGGAGAAATTTTAGATGATATTGTTAAAGACTTTCCAACGACTGAATATAAAGATCCTTTTGAAGGATTGCCAAAAATCACAATTGCAGGCCGTCCGAATGTAGGAAAATCTACTTTGACGAATGCTTTACTTGATGCTGACAGAAATATTGTTACAGATGTTGCAGGAACTACAAGAGACAGTATCCAAACGCTTTACAATAAATTCGGACATGAGTTTGTATTGGTAGATACTGCCGGTATGAGACGGAAATCTAAAGTAAACGAAGATTTGGAATTCTATTCTGTAATGCGTTCCATACGTTCTATCGAATTTTCAGATGTTGTAATTATCATGGTAGATGCTACTTTAGGCTGGGAATCTCAGGATATGAATATTTTCGGACTGGCTCAGAAAAATAGAAAAGGTATTGTAATTGTTGTAAATAAGTGGGATCTTATTGAAGATAAGCAAACCAATACTATAAGAGATTTTGAAAAGACAATCAGAGATAAAATTGGGCAGTTTAGCGATATTCCAATTCTTTTTGTTTCAGCTTTGACGAAGCAAAGAATTTTGAAAGCTGTAGAAGTAGCAATGACGGTGTATGAAGATCGTAAGAAGAAAATCAAAACTTCAAAATTAAATGAAGTAATGCTTCCTATTTTTGAGCAAACTCCGCCACCGGCAAATAAAGGGAAGTATATTAAAATCAAATATTGCGTACAGCTGCCAACGCCGTCACCGCAATTTGTATTCTTCTGTAACTTACCGCAATATGTAAAAGAACCTTATAAGAGATTTACCGAAAACCAGTTGAGAAAAGAATTCGGGTTTACCGGAGTCCCTATCGAAGTATATTTCAGACAAAAGTAAAATTGCTCATGGAAGTTTGGGCAGTATACAGTTTTCTGGATAAAAATGATCCAGAAAGAATAGAAGGATTATTTTCGCTGCTTCCTGAAAATATGGTGCAATCTGTTAATAAATATAAAAATATAAATGATAGAAAAGCGAGGGTAATTGCAAAACTATTATTAGAAATTCTGGTTAGAAAAATGTTTCCTGACCAGAATTTTTTTTGGAATCTGTATAGCAAAGACTCTTTTTCGAAACCGTATTTTAAAGGATTAGAAATTAATTTTAATACTTCTCACAATGAAAATTTGTGCATTGTTTGTGCTGTTCAAAAAGATAAATGTGGAATTGATTCTGAAACGGTAAAACCTTTAGATTGGAAAATATACAATGATTTTTTACATCCGGATGAAAAGCGATTTATTAACAGACAAACAAATCAACAGGCAGCTTTTTATGAAATCTGGACTAAAAAAGAAGCCGTTTTAAAAGCTTCAGGTTTAGGAATTGCCCGGGAGCTAGAATCCATTGATGCACACAAAAAGATGGTTACGGTTAATCATCAAAATTATGTAACGCAAAAACTGGATATTTCTGAAAATTCTATTACTTATATCGCAACCGAGCGGGAAATAAATAAATTAAACCTGGAAGAAATTATCTTTTAATTATAACCACTTTTCGTACACTAATCTTACAGGCTGATACTCTTGTTTATTCAACCAGCTTTGCATTGTATGATTATTACACAATGTATATCGGTAAATTTTTCGGATATCATAGGCCTTGTAAGTTTCTTCAAATACTTTATTAAGGGCAGAATAAATTCCGTGCTTTCTGAATTCTTTCTTTACATAACCTTCCGAAATATAAAGGTCATCCGCATCTCCAAGCTCAAAATTGCTGTCGTCTTTTTCATCAATATATCCAAAAATAAACCCGATAGCTTTACTGTCAATTTCCGCAATAAGAAAAGTTCCGTTATTTTCCTCTTCACAGTCAGCAATAAAACGTAAATAGTTTTCCCGAATCAGATTCCAATCTGCAGTTTTTTCGTTCATTTCTTTTTCTGAAATGTGAAGTTCACCCATTAATTCATCTACGATAGCCAGATTTTCTGATATTTTTATTTTTCTGATTGTGTAATTCATAATTGTATTTTAAATTAAAAAAACTACGATTTTTTTTGTTAAAAATAAAAACTTATTTTCCTCTAATTGGGCTTCCGTGCCAGGATGTATTATCAGATAAAACTTCGCCCTTCATTACCAGAGAAAGTGCATCTATATTCACGTGATCCCCGATTTCAGTATCATACAAAATAATCGTTCTTGAATTAATCGTAGTTTGTTTCCCGATTTTCACACTTCCTATTTTCATAATTCTGTCTTCAAAAAGGTGAGTTTGCGGGCCGCAATCTTCATTCAGCATTGCTTCATCACCGATGGTTACCATGTCATATTCCGTAATATCAGTTGTGTTAAGCCAAACTTTTTTGCCAATTTTTAAGCCTAAAAACCTCATGAAGAAAGGGAGCCACATTGTTCCACGAAGAAAATCTAGAAAAAACTGAACGGGAAGTGCTTCATAAAGTGTTGTGATACCTTCACTCAGCCAGACTTTTAAACTGTACATCGGTATTTCTGTTTTTTTATACTTTCCGATGAAAATCCATTTTAATAAAACTGTAAAGAAAAAAGAAGGAAGCGCTACAATTCCTAAATAATAAAAAGGTGAAAACAATATGAGGTAATGAATTTTTCCTTCCAGATAATTACTGGTATAAGCAATATACAAAACACTGCATATAATAACCACACTCTGTGGGAGGATAATTCTTATTCCTTCTACTAAAGCCCTTGCAGCTCTTAAGTGAAGTGGAGGGTTATACGTGAGGCTATCTTTGAACACATCAGATTTTTGTCTTATCGGAAGCCCTATCGGAGGAGATCCAAACCAGTCTTTTTCTGAAGAATTTTTAAGCTGCCCTTCTGTTGGAGCTTTGCTTAAAACACCAATCAGCATATTGTCACCCAGCTCATATCCTTGTGGAATCAGCCCGCTGTTTCCTATGAAGCTGTTATTCCCGATTTTGGTTTCTGCTAAAATTAATTTTTCATTTCTTACATCATGTTCGCCAAGAATTACGGCATCAGCGATGAACGAACCTTCTCCAATTTCTAAAAGATGATGAGAAACATCGCTGGCTGTTGATATTTCGGAATTTTTCCCGACTTTGGAACCCATCATTCTGTAAAACTTACTGATGTATATCGATGCAAAAATAGGATGCACCACAAGAAGGGATAAATTGAAAATCTGATCTTTCACCCATTTTCTATAATATGTAAAACTGTAAACAGGATATATTCCGGGTTTCATTTTATACTGCAAAATCCTTGTCGCTAAACTCACGATAAGGATAAACAAAAGAATGTATATCGTTGAAAGTATCGGAGCCTGCCATAAATAAGAAAAATTATAATCCGAAGCACGCTCGTCAAGATAGTATAAAGTGTATAGAGTAGGAGCTAACGGTAAAACAATCAATAAAGGAAAGAAAAATAATGAACATAAATAAAAAAGCGCAAACCTGTTCCTTTTGGTTGCCGAACTTAGCTTCGGAATCTCCAATTCTTCCCCTTGTTTCACTCTGAGTTTCTCCGCAGGACTTCCGTTCCAGATTTCTCCGAAACCGATTTTTTTTCCTTCATTAAGACAGCTTAAATCCTGGAGTTCTCCAAATTTTTCGATGATCGTATCACCGCAAACAATAGCTGAGGAGCCTAAATAAGCATGAGCTTTTATATGTACTTTTCTTATTTTTAAAATACCGTTTTCTACAGAAGCATTGTCGATGCTGCATCCGGAACTTGTATTCACATTTTCATCAATGGTTACCAAATCTTCCGCAGCGATAGGCAATAAACTCAATTGTGCGCTCGGATGAACTTTCACACCCAACAGTCTCAAATATTTCGGATATAAAGGTGTTTCTACAATAAATTCTGAAGGCATCAGCCTTTTGACAGTCTTCCATAACCACCATCTGAAATAATACCATCCCCAGAGCGGATAATCTCCTTCTCTGATTTTCCCGATGACCAGCCATTTTGTCAGTAATATAATGATCGAATAAACGGGAGGGATTAATGTATACAAAAGAACGGCGCTCAATAGCGCAAACGAAGTTCCATAACCGTTTATTTGAAAATAATAATAACTTAGATATGGAAAAAATATCTGTAAGCTTAGCAATGAAAAAATCGCTAACAAACATACTGTCTGAGCTATATTACACAAATAATATTGTAAAGTGGAGACCCTTTGAAAAGGTTCCTGCTGTTTTCCTTCTTCCCGTTTATTTTTAAGATATTCTGCATACTTTGAAAGTGGGCGGTTTTCATAAACATCTTTCAGAGAAGCATATGGAATCCCAGCTTTTTGTCTTAAATGGGAAACAACTGTTGCTGCCAATAAAGAATGACCGCCAAGATCAGTGAAAAAATCGTCATTTAAGCTAATTTCCTTACCGGGAAAGACCCAATGTAAAACTTTTAGGAGTTTGTCCTCAACAGAAGTTTCGGGATCAATTGTAATCTCCTCGTTGTTTTGATGAGCTGTAAAGCTTTCAGGGATGGGTAGCATTTTTCTGTCGATTTTTCCGCTCGGCATCCTTGGCATTTCTTTCATTTTTACTATCGAAATAGGAACCATATAAGGAGCCAAAAATTTGGCAAGTTCTTTCCGCATTTTGTTTTCATCGAAAGAATCTTCATTGTTCATCACTGTGTAACCTACTAATTGTCCCTGCCCGTTGGAATCTTCTTTTACGGCAACTGCTGCAGAAGAAACATTCGTAAGCTGATTCAATCTTGATTCAATTTCACCAAGTTCGATTCTGTAACCACGAAGTTTGATCTGATCATCAATCCTTCCCTGGAAATCAATAAATCCGTTTTCCCTGATAATAACGGCATCTCCTGATTTATAAATTATATCTCCGGGTAGTTCTTCAAAAGGATTGGGTAAAAATTTTTGTTTGGTAAGTTGTGGAAGATTAAAGTAACCCTTGCTTACTCCCGGTCCGGAAATTACCATTTCGCCTCTTTCGCCTTTCGGAACGATATTCATATTTTCATCTATAACAGCGATATGGTAATTAGCTAAAGGTTCCCCGATAGTCAATTCTTCATGATTGTTTAATATAGCCATGTTAGAAGAAACCGTTGTTTCTGTCGGTCCATAACTATTGATGAATGTTCTGTAAGGTTTTGCCCATTTCTCCTGAACCTGTTTTGTACAGGCTTCTCCGCCCGTATTGACAAGCCGAATGGAAGGAACTTCATCAATAATAGCTAAAATGCTGGGAACGGCGTGAAGAACGGTAATGTTATTTTGGGCTAAAATTTCGCTTAATTCATCGATTGCTTTTACCGTAGTCGCATCTGCAATCCAGATGGCGGCTCCGGAAAAAAGGCTGATCCAAACTTCTTCACACCACATGTCAAAGGAAACTGAAAAACCCTGATAGACGATGTCAGTATCTTTAATCTTTATAAAATCTTCTTCAGACCTGATGAGATGACAGATATTTCGATGGGAGATAGGAATTCCCTTCGGATTTCCCGTACTGCCGGAAGTAAATAAAACGTAGGCCCAATTATCGGGTGAATTAATAATAGATAAAGAGGCAACCTCACTTTCCGGCTGATCAATAATTTGCAAAGGATGGCAATGGATATTTGCATCGGTATCCGAAAAATAAGTCTTAACATTAATATCTGTAAAGACTTTTTTAATTCTGTCTTCCGGCATTTCTCTGTCTAGCGGAACATAAGCAGCTCCGGCCTTCAAAATTCCAAGGATTGCAACCGGAAGTTCCAGGCTTCTCGGATACCATATTCCTACGCGGTCGCCAGGTTTTACTCCTTTATTCTGAAGTTGTAATGCAATGGCGTTGCTCCAGTTATCCAATTCTTTATAAGTCAGTTTTTTATCTCTGAAAACGAATGCGGTTTTATCTTTGTATGTATTAAAGGTAACAGCTAAAAGCTCAGGTAGAGTTTCATCTTTCATGAACTCAGGAGCTATTTTTCCGAGAATAAGGCTTTTCATCTTTGTTGAAATATTTATTTAACAGGTAGTTTGGAAACTTATATTTATTTCTCTTTAGTTTCAACATCAAATTTGTAATTTTGTAGCGGATTTAAAGTAACCAACCTCCTTAAAATAAAATTAAAATATCTTTATGCTTACCATTTTATCTCAAAACTTTTCTTTAGTTAATTCTTGGATTAATGAACTTCGAAATGTCGAAATTCAGCATGACAGAATGAGATTCCGTAGAAATATGGAAAGAATTGGAGAAATTGCGGCTTTCGAAATCAGTAAAGAACTGGAACAAAAGGAAATGGAAATCCAAACACCTTTGGATACGATTACAGCTAAAGAAATTGCCGTTCAGCCTGTTATTACAACTATTTTGAGAGCGGGGGTTCCTTTGTTTCAAGGAATTTTAAATTATTTTGACAGAGCAGATTGCGGTTTTGTTGCTGCTTATAGAAAACATGATGCTAATGATTATTTCTCGATTAAACAAGATTATTTGACTTGCCCGAATATTGAAGGAAGACCATTAATTGTTGCAGATCCAATGTTGGCAACAGGAGCATCTTTAATTGAAGCTATCAAGGATTTATTGACAAATGGAAATCCGGCTCAACTTCACGTGGTAGCTGCAATTGCTTCAAGACAAGGTGTTGAAACTATTGAAAAAGCTTATCCAAATGCTAAAATTTGGGTTGGGGCAATCGATGAACAACTGACTTCAAAAGGTTACATTACTCCCGGTTTAGGAGATGCAGGAGATTTAAGTTACGGAGAAAAGCTTCAAAGGTAATTTAAAAGAGATTCCAGAAATCCTTCATGAGGCTTAATAATAAATTGGGTCGTACTTTATCCATTGGGTGCTTTGTATCTGGGAGTACGGTCAATTTTGCGTTTGGGAAATTTTTGTAAATCTGAATGCTTTCCTCAAGTGTTACCATATTATCCTTATCGCCGACCATAATCTGGACAGGGATATTTATCTTCTGTAAATTATCTTTTAAAGGTAGATTTTTACTTAAAGAAATCATCATTTCAGCAATCGCAGGCAGTAATTTTCTTCATTTTGAGCCGTGTTGATCTTCCAGCAATTCAGCATATTTCGGAATTTTTCCAGCAATAATATCAGGATTCAACAGCTCAGTTTCTTTCAAAGCCTGCTCTTCCGTCCAATCAAATTTGTTCCCAAAGTCATGAATGTATAGTTGAAGGATGTTGCAAGGCATAGTATAGCGCAACATAACCACCCATACTGTGGCCAAAAATGTAAACATTGTTTAAATTTTCTTTTTCAATATATTCTTTTAATTTCCAGGTATACTTTTCAATTGTAATTCCATTTTCCGGAATTTCTGTATTTCCGTGTCCTGAAAATAAAGGTATGTGAATTGTAAAATATTTTGAAAGTTCTTCTCTAAAGGGTCAAAAATAGTGCAGTGACCTAAAGCCCATGCAATACAATCAAATTTTCCATAATTACTAGTTTGCAGGAAAATTAAGAAAAAGATCTGTAATAAGTATAAAAATTAAACGAGTGTAAGGCTATTCATCTATTGCCATAATCAAAACACTTATTTTGTTGTTACCGGCATTCAAAATTTCCCAAGCAATTGTTGCTAACGTATTTCCGGTGGTAAACACATCATCAATTAATAAGACATGTTTTCCCGATATATTTTGTGTGATAGAAAATGTATTTTCAGTTTCCTGGCGATGTTGCTTATCTTTCAAGGCTTGTGCTTTTGAGTAATGGTTTCTTTTAATCAGGGTATGGTCAAAAGGGATATTATAAAATTTTGACAATTCTTCAGTAAATATATGTAACTGATTATAACCCCTTTCCTTCACTTTTTTCGGATGTAAAGGAACGGAAACCAGCAAATCTGGTTTTTCTCCTTTAAAATCTAAGCGTTCAGTTGTCCAATCAGCTAAAACTTTTCCTGCTTTTTCCCGGCTTCTGTATTTTAATTCATGAATAATTTTCCGACTCAAATTTTCTTCTTCAAATTGCATTAAAGCAAAAGTATTTTCAACAGGAAAAAGCAATTTGCATTTTTCTTTTATTTGGCTGTCTCCAAAGTAATTGAAATGAGTAAAATGAATTTGATCAAAACAAAGATTACAGACCAATAAGTCAGCATCAATAATTCGGTTGCAGTTGATGCAACGGTTTGGAAAGAAAATATCTAAAATCATTTGTGTATTTATGATAGCTAATATAATAAATTAGCTGAGAGTTTTTATATATTTAGTTTAAGAAACATTTTTTCTCAATTTTTCAATTGCGTTTTTCATACTCAAATTAAAATATTCCTTTTCCAGGCGTATCGGCGGAGCCTGTCTTACTTCACAATCCGCGATACTGCAGGACTCACACGTCACACCTACATTAATCGTTTTCAAAGTCGAAGATTTGATGAAATTAATTTTCCTGATCGTCTGGGAATTCAGTAAAATTCCCAAACAATAACTCCTGTTGCTTCCGTCAGAAAATGGATTTTTCTGTGATGTGGAAATTACCAGGTAACTTACGCCCTGATCTTTATAATGTGAAATTTGAGCATCAGTTAATGCCTCATTTTCCTTTAAATGCGCCAGGTTTTTCACGGCAATCCATCTTCTGCAATAATGTTCATTTGTTGCATTTGCATGCGGAGCTTGCTGATGATTAAGGTGTAATTCCTTTAAAATCTGTATTTTATCTGTATTTTTCTTTTTAACTAAACATAAATAAAATAAATCCTTAATCCCCAGTTCAGAAGAAAGAATGTTGGTCAATCGATAATAAAAAGTCTCGGGTGAATTAGTAAAACTTTCAATTAAATGTTCAAAATTGATGGGTTGCCAATCGTTTTGGAGAAAAAAATCTGAAGTTTTCTCAATCGTTTTTTCCTTTGAAATTAATAAGGCTCCGGCAAAATAAGAAGCGTAGAAATTATTCAGAATTTCTTCAAAACTCCCAAAGTCCAGCCATGAATAGGTATTTGGACGATTTTTTAATTCCAAAACATTGAAGCCTATTTCTTTGGCCAGAATAAACGTTTTCTGATCCCGTTCTAATTTTTTATTTAAAAGCAGTAATTTTTTTTCTGGAATAAATAATGAACGAAGATTGTCTAATGTACCATACTGTTCAAAATCCTCTGATTGAATAATATAATTAAACTTTTCGGTCAAAATATTTTCTAAAACATCAGGCTGTAAGTTTTTACTGATTTCTAATTGATTTTCCTTGGCAAATTGAAATACTTTTTCCTCAATTTCCGGAAAATAATTATCATATAATTCTTGAAAGGAACGTAAAACAGCAAAGTAAAACCTTTCTTTTCCCAAATTATAATTTTGCGAGATTTCAATCAGTGCATTGATAAAAGCGGTCACCTTTTTCGGTGCGTCGCTGATGATGCTGATGAGATTATTTTTATTAATACCAAAAAGGTCTAAAGGTATTTCTTTAAAAAAATCTGATTGCAGAATTTCATTAAAAGGAGCCAGGCTTTTATCAAGTTTTGTGGAAACCAAATCATCAAACGTACAATTCAAAGACTCTGAAAGCTGAATGATTTTATCGTGTTTCGGATATTTTTTGCCGTTTTCAATTTCATTGAGATAAGATTTTGACAAACCTGTCTTCACGGCAAGGTCTTGCAGAGACCAATTTTTCTTTTGTCTTTGTTGCTTCAGTTTTAGCCCGAAAACCGTTTTGATAAAGTCACTGTCAGAATTCATAGTTCAAATATAATATTTAGAAGCGATTTTTCGCATAATAAATTTTAAAAATAAATTAGCGAACGTTCGCTATTTGTGAAAATTTTTATTTAAGTTTGTAATGTCGAATCACAAAATCAATACATTATGAAAACCAAAACTCAATTGGAAATAAAAGTACAACAGCAATTTGAAGAAGTTTTTACACATGATTTAATCGATTTTTTGGTTGAGCTTCATCAGAATTTTAATCAAAGGAGAATTGGGCTTTTAGATGAAAGAAAAAAAGTTCAGGAGGAGTTTGATAAAGGAAACCTTCCGAAATTTTTAGCTGAAACGGAAGAAATCAGAAATGGAAATTGGTTTTGCGCTCCGCTTCCTGATGATTTGCTGGACAGACGAGTGGAAATTACAGGACCTGTCGATCGGAAGATGATCATTAATGCTCTTAATTCCGGTGCATCAACTTTTATGGCAGATTTTGAAGACAGTAATTCTCCAACCTGGAAAAATTGTATGGAAGGACAAATTAATCTTTCTGATGCAGTTAACCGAAAAATTGATTTTAAAAATGAGCAGGGAAAATCTTATCAGTTAAATGAAAACCCCGCGGTTCTTTTAGTTCGTCCCAGAGGCTTACATTTGAATGAAAAGCATATTGAAATTAATGGAGAGGAAACTTCTGCTTCATTAATTGATTTTGGAATTTACTTTTTCAGAAATGTAAAACAGTTGTTGGAAAATGGAAGCGGTCCTTATTTTTACCTTCCGAAGTTAGAACATTATAAAGAAGCCCGCTGGTGGAATGAAGTTTTTGTTTTTTCACAAAATTATCTCGGAATTTCACAAGGAACAATCAAGGCAACTGTATTGATTGAAACCATTACTGCCTCTTTTCAAATTGATGAAATTTTATTTGAACTCAAAGAACACAGCTCTGGTTTGAACTGCGGAAGATGGGATTATATTTTTTCTTTTATTAAAAAATTCAGAAATCTTCCGGGATTTATCGTTCCGGACAGGGATCAGGTTACCATGCTCTCACCATTTATGAGTGCTTATTCAAAAAGGGTTATCGAAATTTGCCATAAAAGAAACGTTCATGCAATCGGCGGAATGGCAGC
The DNA here is from genome assembly GCF_001045455.1 of Chryseobacterium sp. FH2. GTDB lineage: Bacteria > Bacteroidota > Bacteroidia > Flavobacteriales > Weeksellaceae > Chryseobacterium. Next base: position 24,385 of record NZ_LFNE01000006.1, read on the forward strand.
ACAAATTCCTATAAAAAATGATTATGAGGCGAACAGTATTGCCTTTGGAAAAGTCAGAAATGATAAGGAAAGAGAAGTAAAAAACGGTCACGACGGAACGTGGGTGGCACATCCGGCTTTGGTTTCTGTGGCTAAAGACATTTTTGATCAATATATGCCTTTGAAAAATCAGATTGATAAAAAATTTGATTATCAGATTACAGAAAATGATCTGTTGGAAATTCCAAAAGGTGATATTACTGAAAAAGGTGTCCGAAAAAACATTAATGTCGGAATTCTTTATATCGAATCTTGGTTAATGGGAATTGGAGCAGCAGCCATTTATAACTTAATGGAAGATGCAGCAACTGCCGAAATTTCAAGAACTCAAATCTGGCAGTGGCTGAAAAATGAAGCGCTTTTAAATGATGACAGAACCCTGACAAGAGAGATGGTTCTTCAATGGGAATTTGAAGAATTAGAACGAATAGAAAAATATGTAGGTGAAGAACGTTTTAAAAATGGAAAATTCAACCTTGCAAAAGAACTTTTCAATGAACTGATTTTCTGCGAAAAATTTGAAGAATTCTTAACACTGAAAGCATATCCTTTTATATAGGGCTGAGAATAAGCTTAAGAGTAGACGTTTTTCAGCTCATAATTCAAAAATTATAAGATCATAACCTAACAAAATCTCTAAAATCCAAATATTATGAAAACAAGACAAGAACAAATCCAGGAAATAGAAAAAGACTGGCTGGAAAACCCTCGTTGGAATGGTGTAAAAAGACCTTACACAGCGGAAGATGTATTAAAGCTTCGGGGTTCTTATAAATTAGATTATACGATTGCAACTGAAATGTCAAAGAAATTTTGGAATAAATTGAATACTCAAAATTTCGTTGCCGGACTTGGAGCTTTGACGGGTAATCAAGCTGTACAGGAAGTGGATGCAGGTCTGGAGGCAATTTATCTTTCAGGATGGCAGGTTGCCGCAGATGCTAACTTATCTGGTGAAATGTACCCGGATCAGTCGTTGTATCCTGCGAATTCCGTACCTTCTGTAGTGAAAAAAATTAATAACGCTTTATTGAGAGCGGACCAAATTCAATCTGTGAACGGAGGTGGGGAAAAAGAATATTTAGTTCCTATCATTGCAGATGCAGAAGCTGGTTTTGGAGGAAATCTGAATGCTTATGAATTGATGAAACAAATGATTGAGGCCGGAGCTGCTGCAGTACATTTTGAAGATCAACTTTCTTCTGCTAAAAAATGTGGTCATTTGGGTGGAAAAGTTTTAGTCCCGACTCAGGAAGCGGTGAATAAACTGATTTCAGCCCGTTTGGCAGCAGATGTTTTAGGTGTGCCTTCTTTAATTATTGCCAGAACAGATGCGGATGCGGCAGATTTATTGACTTCAGATATTGATGACAGAGATAAAAAATTTGTAACAGGAGAAAGAACCTCCGAAGGTTTTTACGTTGTGAAAAATGGAGTAGAACAGGGGATCGACAGGGGATTATCTTACGCTCCTTATGCAGATCTGATTTGGATGGAAACTTCAAATCCGGATTTGGAACAGGCAAGAAAATTTGCGGAAGGAATTCATGCGAAATTTCTGGGTAAGATGCTGGCTTATAATTGTTCCCCGTCATTCAATTGGGCTGCGAGATTAAGTGTCGATGAGATGCTTAATTTCAGGGAAGAATTGGCAAAAATGGGTTATAAGTTCCAGTTTATTACATTGGCAGGTTTCCATGCGTTGAATACAGCGATGTTTGAATTGGCTTTAGCATATAAAGAAAAAGGAATGGCAGGGTATTCTGAATTGCAGGAACGTGAGTTTGCGTTACAGAAAAAAGGTTTCAGAGCGGTAAAACATCAGTCTTTTGTAGGGACGGGATATTTTGATGAGGTTCAGAATATCGTGACAAATGGCTCTTCTGCAACTGTTGCAATGAAGGATTCTACAGAAACGGCTCAATTTCATTAAAAAGTTCCATTTTAAATAAATTTTGTTGTTAAAACCTCTCTGTTTTGGAGAGGTTTTACTTTTTAAGTTCTAATTTTGAGTAAATATTTGAAAAAAAATGAGTTTGATTTTTGAAAAAGAAATACAAGTAACGGAAAAGCATATTGACGGAAATAATCACGTGAATAATGTTCAGTATGTTCATTGGGTGGAAGAAATTGCAGGTGAGCACTGGGATTTTGTAAAACATAAAACTGATTTTCCAAAGGATATCTGGATGCTTCTCGATCATCATATTCAATATAAAAAGCAGGTGTATTTAGGTGATATTATCAAAATAAAAACATATCCTAAACCTCCTGAAGGAATCAGACAGCCTAGAAAAGTTGAGTTTTATTGTAATGATGAGTTGGTTGTAGATTCGCTTACACTTTGGGTTTTTGTAGATAAGGAAACTAAAAGAGTGAAAAGATTGGAAAGTGATTGGCTGGATAAATTGTAGCTTTATTCAATAGATCGTCTTGAGTGTTAAGCTTTTTCTTTAATCTCTTTTGTCATATCTTTGCACCATGATACGTATTACAAAAATTTTTACATTCGAAACAGCACACGTGCTGTATAATTATGACGGAAAATGTAAAAATATGCACGGGCATTCCTATAAGCTGTTTGTAACAGTCAAAGGGAAGCCTGTAAATGATTTGGAAAACCCTAAAAATGGGATGGTGGTAGATTTTGGGGATATCAAAAGTATCGTAAAATCTGAGATTGTAGATGTTTGGGATCATGCGGTCCTTATCAATGGGCTTTCTCCGCATAAAGAATTGGGAGAAGGTCTGGAAAATCAAGGTCATAAAGTAATTTATTGTAATTTTCAGCCGACTTGTGAAAATATGTTGTATGCTATCGCTGCAAAAATAAAATCAAAGCTTCCGTCTGAAATTTCTTTAGCATATCTAAAGCTTCATGAGACGGAAAACTCTTATGGAGAATGGTTTGCAGAAGACAATCAGTAATTAAAAATTCAGACGGTGTTAAAAACAATCATCAATTTAGAACCCGGAAAAAAAGTGTATTTCGCTTCAGATCAGCATTTTGGAGCGCCTACTCCTAAGGAAAGCAAAGTGCGTGAAGAGAAATTTATCCGTTGGATGGATGAAATAAAATATGATGCTCAGGTGCTGTTTTTGATGGGGGATTTATTTGATTTCTGGCACGAATGGAAACATGTGATTCCGAAAGGGTATGTACGTGTTTTAGGAAAAATTGCCGAGCTGAAAGATCGTGGAATTCACGTTTATTTTTTCGTTGGAAACCATGATTTATGGATGAAGGATTATTTGGAAGAGGAAATCGGGTGTACGGTTTTCTATAAAAAGCAATACTTTGAAATGGGTGGAAAGCAATTCTTACTGGCTCACGGAGATGGTTTGGGGCCAGGAGATAAAGGATATAAAAGAATGAAAAAAGTCTTTACAAATCCTGTTGCACAATGGTTTTTCAAATGGCTTCACCCGGATATTGCAATGAAAATCGCATTGTATATGTCACAGAAAAATAAAATGATTTCCGGAGATGAAGACAAAGAATTTCTGGGTGAGGATAAAGAATTTTTGATTATTTATTCTAAAGAAAAACTTAAAACACAAAAGATTGACTATTTTATTTATGGTCACCGTCATCTTCCTATGGTTTTAGATCTGGGGCAGAATGCTCAGTATATTAATCTTGGAGACTGGATTTCGTATTTCACTTATGGAGTTTTTGAGAAAGATTTTGAGTTAAAAGCTTTTGATAAAAAAACTACCCCGTAAAGAGGTAGCTTCCGGATGAGTGTTTCATCATCCTGTTTTTAATCCATATTCCGCGATTGTGATTGCAATAACCCGACCAAATTTTTTAAATTTATATTAAAAAAACATTAAAAGGTATGCTTGTCTTAGTAAATGTTTCATTTTAAGGCAATAACAAAACTTTAAAAAATTGATATCATTGGAGAATATATTTGATATAAAAACAGAGCAGGACTTTCTGGCTGCTTCATTGAAGACATTTCGTTATCAATATAACCATGTTGAGATATATAGGAAGTTTGTAGACTATTTGAAAATCAATCCTGATGAAATTGACAGTTTGGTGAAAATTCCTTTTCTTCCCATCGAAATGTTTAAAAATCATGATATTTTAAGTCAGAATGTTTCCACAGATTTGTATTTCCAGAGTTCGGGTACAACTCAGATGAATTTGTCTACACATTTTATTGCTGATGAAAATATATATCAGAAAAGCATCTATAAAAGTTTTGAACAGTTTATTGGCAGACCTGAAGATTTTATTTTCTTAGGATTATTACCAAGTTATTTGGAAAAACAACATTCTTCCCTGATATATATGGTAGATTATCTGATGAAAAAATCTGCCAAACCTGAAAATGGCTATTTTCTTTACAATCACTCAGATTTATTTGATGTGTTGAACACATTGAAAGAGAAGAAAGTGATTCTTTTTGGGGTTTCTTTTGCTTTGCTGGATTTCCTTGATTCAATAGCGAATAAGCAAATAAGCAAATCAACAAATTTAACAGTCATTGAAACAGGTGGAATGAAAGGAAGAAAGGAAGAAATGACAAAAGATGAATTGCTTAAAATTTTACAGGAAGGTTTTCAGACGGATAAAATTTATTCGGAATATTCGATGACTGAGCTTCTTTCTCAAGCGTACTCTTTGGGCGAAAATGTGTATCAATGTCCAAACTGGATGAGAATCATGGTGAGAAATGCAGAAGATCCTTTTAGTTATGAAAAGGAAGGAAAAACCGGAGCGATTAATATTATTGATTTAGCAAACATTTATTCTTGTTCGTTTATTGCGACTCAGGATTTGGGAAAAATAGAGGGGGATAAATTTCAGGTGTTGGGAAGAATAGATCATTCCGATATTCGCGGCTGCAGTTTATTAGTTTCCTAATTTAGTTTAATGCTCAAGGTTTAGAATCTCATGTTAAAAATAGAAGAACTTGTACATGCATTTATTCACTCACGCTGTGATTTTGAAAAACAAATTGTACTCACAAATCATTTTCAGGCAGATTGGGAAGCCGATATTTTGATTGTTGATTCCGAAGGCTTTAGTCATGAAATTGAAATTAAACTTTCGAAAAGCGATTTTAAAAATGATTTTAAAAAGTCCTACACAAATTCAAAAACCGGCGAAAAATTTTTGAAACACGATAAAATTTCCTGTGGAGATTATGTTTGTAATGCCTTTAGTTTTCTTTTGCCAATGGGGATGATTGAGCATTCTGTAATTCCTGAACACTGCGGAATTATTGAATTTTATCATAATGTTGATTCCTGGGAAACGGAATTTTATTTGATTCGTCAACCTCAAAAAGTACATGAAGATTCTTACTGGAAATTAAACGATAAAGATCTTTTCATACGAAAAATGGCGCTGAATTTATTACAGAGAAAATTGGAAATCAAAGGAAAGCATGAAGAACTAATCTTTAAAAATCCTTTTGATATAAAGAAATTGAAATAAAAAAAATCCTGTCAACTGACAGGATTTTGTATTTATAATTTGTTGTTCTTATTTTACAATTTCAGAATCTCTTTGAAGTAAAAATTTGTAAATTAATCCTCCGGTTACACCTCCTAAGATTGGCGCTGCCCAAAATAGCCAAAGCTGTGATAGTGCGTTGCCTCCTACAAAAACTGCCTGAGAAAGTGATCTTGCAGGATTTACAGATGTATTTGTGATGGGAATTGAAATCAAATGAATCAACGTTAATCCCAAACCGATAGCAATCCCTGCAAATTTTCCATTTGCATATTTGTCAGTGGCTCCCATGATAATGATAAGGAAAAATGCTGTCAATAAAAACTCGGTTAAAAATGCAGCTCCCATTGAATAGCTTTTCCCAAAGTAGACGGCATCGCCATAGAAATTGGTAGCAAAAGCTCCCGGGCCTGAAAAATCAGGTGTTCCGGATCCACTCAAAATTGCATATAAAGCTCCCGCTGCGGCAATAGCCCCTAAACATTGCGATACAACATAAGAAATAAGATCTTTAGCCGGAAATCTTCCGCCTGCCAATAGCCCAAATGATACAGCAGGATTAAAATGACCGCCAGAAATATGGCCAACAGCATAAGCCATGGTAAGTACTGTAAGACCAAAAGCTAAAGCCACGCCTATTAAAAGAATACCTAGCTGACCAGAAGCGGGGGCAATTTGGGATGCAAAAACAGCACTTCCACAACCTCCGAAAACAAGCCAAAATGTGCCGAAAAATTCAGCAAATAATTTTTTTATCATATTGTTTATTTTTAAATAAAATCAAATTTAAAGTTTAAATTTCAAACTAAAAAGTAAAATTTTAAAAAAATATTCAAAATATATGTGCTGTAATATTGAGAATTTGATAATCATATTTATAATATTGTTATGGAAATTATTTCGTAAATGATATATTGTAATTGAAAAATATAACATAAATATTTATATTTAATTTATAAATATAAAAGTCTGCTTAATGAAAAAGTTTTTGTGTGTGATTTTTGTGTCTTTTGTTTATAATACATATTTTGCTCAATCGTTGAAGAAAGTTTTACCATGTTATGATTATGCTGAGGTATTAAAGGTAGAGGCCACTCCTCTTTATAAGCCGCATTTGGACGCTTCTAAAGGTTTTGGTGTGCAGCTTTTGAAAGATTCCAGGTCTGTTCAAAAGTATATTAATAATGGTAAATTTCATAAGATAAAAAAATCAGGAAAGGGATATCGTGTTCAAAAACTGGATTATAGCAGAGCCTGGATGGTTTCTAAAGCTAAAGCTACTCTTGAAAAAATGGGTTCGAGATTCAGTAAAGAAACCAAAGGTCATACTTTTACCGTTTCATCTATTACAAGAACGTTGGAAGATCAGTGCAGATTGAGAAAAGTTAACGCAAATGCTTCTTTAGGAATCAGTTCTCATAATTATGGGAATTCTTTTGATATTTCTTATATAAGGTTTAATGATGTTTTGAAATATAACCCAAAAATGGAAATAGCACTGGAAAAAGTTTTAAAGTATTATGCTGATGCTGGCAGAATTTATTATATCAAAGAGAAACAACAAAGCTGCTATCACATTACGGTAAGGAATTATTAATTTAAATTCAAATTATGGTGAATATTTGCATACATAATTAAGTTTGCATACTTTTATGCAACTAAATTTACCATGCTTATGACAACTTTAAACAGAGATGAATTCGTTCACGCAACAAATGAATGGAAAACTTATTCTGAAAAATACACAGACATTGAACGCCTTATTTCTACAAGCGATGTTGTAGAATTTAATATTGATCAGATTCAATGGCTTAGGGATAAAAATAAATACAATCAGTTTTGTGTAGAAGTAGGAGTTTATAACGGAAGTCTGATTCTTATTTTCTGCCCGATTGATGAAAGGGGTTACAAAATTCAAGAAGATATTTATCCTTTTAGTCCTCTTAGTAAATGTGGAGGAGATATAAGGTTAGTTGAGACTAAGGAATATACAGTGGTAAAACATGCGGTTCTTTCTGACGATTTACGTAAAATAGATGACAGTGCGGATACTTATTTTCCGATAGCCAACATGCCTATGCTGGAACAGGATAAAGTGGTAGAAGCTATTGAATCTTGGAGAAATGAAGGGATGGACTGGTTCTACAATGAGTGTCAAAAATATAACAGAACGAAACAAAAGAATATTTTTGAAAGATTTTATGTTCCAAGTGAAGATTTGTATCCGCCAAAAGCCAATCTTGATAAGTTTATATGCTCTTTTGGATTAAAATATTCAGAAATATTTCAACAAACACTGGTAACGCTGATTTTTATTTCTTTTTACAAACCTGAAAATTTAGAAAACGGTGTTGGAATGAGTGTAGAAATGACTTCAAATACATATGATTGGGCGAAACCATGTCCTCCGATTTGTAAATTACCTGAAGGATTAGGCAGCTAAAGATTCTAAAGAAATAAATGGCAAAATTTTATTTAATAATTTTATATCTAAATTATGCATTACTTCTGACTACCGTACTTTTAGGAGTTTGGAGGTATACTATATTTGCTAAAAAAGAAAGACAATATACTGTTTATATTGTTTTTCTTTTTTTAATAGAGCTATTGAATTTATCTCTGCCGTATGTTTTTGATTTACAGGATACTTCTTTTTTATATCCTATTTATATTGCCGGAGAATTCTTTTTATTGACAACTCTGTTTATTCAGAAATTAGATCTGTCAAAAATTTGGCTTTTTCTTGTATCTCTGCTTTCTCTTAGTTTTTTGATAGGAAAATACGCTTTTGATTTCCCGTCAAATCCGGATATCGCAAAAGTGGTTTCAAATATTGTAATTATTTGTCTGTCAGGTTTTATTTTAATCAGAGAAATTAGGCGAAGTCAAAAAACAGAGAACCGTTTTCTTTTAGCAGACAGCTCTGTCTTTTTCTATTATTCTGTATCTGTTTTTATTTTTATTATTCAGCATCAGATAGCAAACCTGTCGGAAAATAGCTATTATATTCTTTTGAGTGCAAACAATATTCTGTCAAGTATTTTATACGGGACATTTTTATATACCTTCATAAAATTAAAGAAGTAACTTTAAATATCAATTTATTATTACTCATAATTGTTACCATAGCAATTATAGTGTTGTTTATTTTATTAGCTTACCGATCATTTATCAGCAGAATTATTGAAGAGAAAAATACTCAGCACAAAGCAGAGGTTCTCCATCAGAAAAATTTGGTACTAGAAAATATCAAAGCACAGGAAGAAGAAAGGAAAAGAATAGCAGTGATGATTCATGATGATATTGGAAATCGTTTGAATATTCTTTCGCTTTGGCTTAATAATCTTGATACGAAAGGAGACGAATTGATAAAAAAGAATATTTCCGGGCAAATGTCTTCTTTAATTGATTCGGCAAGAAGTATTTCTCACTCACTATATCCCGTGAATCTGGAATCGGTGGGACTTGTTTTATATATTGAAGAATTGATTGCCAACCTATCAGGCAGAGTTAATATTTCACTCACGGTAAGTCCGAAATTCCAGCGGAAAAATATGTTTGTTGAAGTACAGCTTTATAGAATTATACAGGAGTTTACAACAAATGTTTTAAAGCATTCTGAAGCAACAAGAGTTTGGATTTATATTAAAGATAATCGGAAGGAGCTTGCAGTGGTGATTTCAGATAACGGACAAAGTTTTGAATATGAAGCAGTAAAAAAGGGAATGGGGATTAAAAATATAGAATCCCGGATAAAATCAATGAATGCTCAACACAAATGGAAAAACATCCTGCATAAAGGAAGCCGTTTAATAATAAAAATTCCATACAATGAACTCCCAAATCAAAATAGCCTTAATTGATGATGAACAGCTTATCCTAGAAGGGGTAAAAATGTTACTTTCAACCGAAAAAAACATTTCTGTAAATCTTACATCAAATAATGGTCCCGATTTTCTTGAAAAATTGAAAACCGTGTCTTCAGATGATTTTCCCAATATTGCTTTGGTAGATGTACAGATGCTGCCAATGAACGGTTTTGAATTGGTCGAAATTCTTAAAGAAAAATATCCTGATCTAAAAATAATTATTCTTTCTTCCCATTACAAAACCTCAATTTTAGGATATATGGTAAAGCTGGGTGTTTCAGCTTTCCTTCCTAAAAATTCTGATCGGAAAACATTTATTGATGCTATCACGATGGTGTACAAAAACGGGGTATTTTTTACCGCCGAAGATCATCAGATGCTTTTTTCTTACATGAATAGCTCTTCAAAAAAAAGATCACTTTTCGAGATGGAAGACGAGCTTTCAGAACGTGAAAAAGATGTGGTAAAGCTTATCTGCCAGGAATTTACCAATAATGAAATTGCAGAAAAACTTTTTATCAGCCCGAGAACGGTAGAGAGTCACAGACAACGTGTTTTAGAAAAAATTGGTGCTAAAAATACAGTGGGTATCGTTATTTACGCAATTATCAACAATATTTATTCGATTTCCACAAAAATATGATTCCGTAGAAATACGGAATTTTTTATTTGGTATTTTTTACGCTATCATTCCGAAGTTTTTCATCGTTACTTTGAAGTGTTCATAAAGCTTTTAGCCTTAAAGTTTTAAATAAAACCACAAAGAATGGAAAATAATATATTTTCTATCGGAATTTTCTTCGATGGAACCGGAAATAATGGTATCAATGCCACTTCCTCTCAAAAACAAAAGCCTCAAAAAAATAATGAAAGTTATTATTCTTGCATTACCAACGTTTACAAACTCTTTGAGTTATTCATTGGTGATGAGAAATTATATGTGGAAGGGATAGGTACTGTGACCGGATGTGAAGACAGTGATTTTGCAATGGCAACTTGTCTGAATCCTGCAGGGTATACAGGATATTCTTCCGAAGATAAGCTTAAACAGGCTTTCCGGTTTGTAAATGATACCATGACAGATAAGTCTAAAGAATATCATTTTTATATTTATGGATTCAGCAGAGGAAGCATGCTGGCAAGAAATTTTTGCTACGAAATATTGCAATCTGATCCAAAAATTAAAGAAAATATAAAGGTGAAATTTTTAGGTGTTTTTGATACTGTAGAATCAACTCCTTTTAACGATTATAATGTAACTGTTTTACCCGGAGTGGAACGAGCTTTGCAGATTTGCGCTGTTAATGAATGCCGGTACTTCTTCCCATTAACAGGTTTTTTTGATAGTTCTAAAGAAAAAGAAGATACATTATATCAAACACCCACTTCTATTCAAAAAGAAATTTTTGTTCCGGGGGTTCATGCGGATGTCGGCGGAGGATATTTAAACAGTTCTCAGTCGGTTTATGTTTCTGCAAATCATTTAAGTGCTAATGTTGTTGCTGAATACATCGAAAATGTAAGAACAAATGCAACCGATGCAGATGAAAATCAGGTCTGGGATTATCCTTTGGAAACTTATCAAATAGATAAGGGGGATATTTTTTCCCAGGCTTATGTTTCAAGAGAAATGGTTTTCAATGATTTGTCTAAAGTTTATGGAATGTTGATGTTGACTGAAACAAATACTTTAGAAACAATTTTTAGCACCCATTTTAACGATTCCAATTTTGGGATTGACTCTAATGAACATCCTTACTTAGTTAAACTTTCTGAAGAACTGCAAAAATATATTCCAGAGCTGGCAAAAGACCTAAAACCGGCTTATGATTATGAAAAGCTGGCAGACTATACTCACTTTTCGGCAAACTTTGGATTGTATCACAATATATTGTTGAGAAGAACAGATGCGCAAATAGATGCAGAATTGATTAACAACGGATTAAACGGTCCGAGTAATGCTCAGGGAGAGCTGGTAAATTCAGTGGGTTCAAAATTACAGTCAAAAGTGAATCTTATGGAGGATTCTATCATAGATTACGCTTATGGAACTAATATTCCAAACAATGATAATTGGAGCCGTACAATATTGATAAAGGAAAATTTATATAATAAATGTTAGTACTTTTTCAGTTTTAAGTTTAGGTTAAAGAACCGTCCATTAGGGCGGTTCTTTTCTTTTTTATATCTGAATTTTTGACTCCGTAGAAATACCGGTTTTATAAATTGGTATTTTTACGGTTAATTTATAAATTTCAGCGTTCTTACTTTGAGCTGTTCATACCAAACTATACTTTGCCCGGTAAGGCTTTATATACAATTTTGTGTAAAGAGCTGCCTTTTTTTTTAAAAGTATTTGTAGCATAGGTCTTTCCGTGAAATTACTGATTTCTCAATTTGGTGATTTATACTGTTTTTTTTCAGGGTGAATTGTCTGAACTTTGAATTGTTCTTAAAAAGAAGCTTCAATAAAGGATGAAACGAAATCAATAACACAATAACAATCAAAAAAATATTAATCATGACTTATCACGATAATGATGTCACGTTTTCAGTGACTTCGAACAATTTAGTAAGTGGATCTTTTACAGTAAACAGCTTTTCGGTAACTGGCGGACAAGATCCTGATAATAAGATTCATGCAGGTTTAGTTGTAAACTGCAAAGGCGACGGTAAATTTACCTTTTCCGTAGGCAGAAAAGGTTCTTCCGATGTAGCCAATTGGTTTTCAAAAAATATTCCGGCAGACAGGACTACATTTAACCATGATCCGGGAGATTTGAATTTTGCAATGATTGGAACTTTAGTTTTGAATTTTGCAAACGGAATTACGTGTACTTTTTATAATGTGGCCATTGCACAGGGACACAGCGGAGCAAGCAACAACTGGTGGTATGGCGGCCAGCAGGCATTTTACAACGGAGGAAATACGGTAATTTGTGGAGCGAGTAGCAATCAGCAGAATAATATCCCGTTGATTCAGTTTCAAAGAGGCGGAAATGATGTAAGTACAGTAAGTGTTACTCCAAAAACTTTCTAATAAAACGAAGGACTGCTCATATAGTTTTTTATTAATGAAAAGCTGTTCATTCGATGAGCAGCTTTTTGCTTTATTTAAATCAAAGGGCAAAATGTGAATAAAATAATACGTTTTATGATACATTCGAGTATTCATTTCTTTTTCCGTATTTTTGCACCCGAAAATTCATTATTCATTTATTAATCATTATTTAGCATGCTTTCGGTTCAAGGTCTAGGATTACATCATTCGGGAAACTATTTGTTTCAAAACGTGAATTTCACGATTAAAAAGGATGATAAAATTGGTTTAGTTGGTAAAAATGGAGCGGGAAAATCCACTTTATTAAAAATGCTTTCAGGGAAAATCAATTTCTTTGAGGGGAATGTGGTGACTGAAGGAAATGCTACCATCGGTTTCCTGAAACAGGATCTTGATTTTGTAAAAGGAAGAACTGTTTGGAACGAAACAATGCAGGCTTTTGAGCAGATCAACGCGTGGAAAAACGAGCTTGAGGAAGTAAATCACCAAATGGCAACGAGAACGGATTATGAAAGTGATTCTTATACAGATTTGATTAATAAAATGACCGAGCTGAATGATCTTTTGATGAATCATGATGCCTACAATCTTGAAGGTGATATGGAAAAAGTACTGTTTGGTCTTGGTTTCAAGGCTGATGATTTCCAGAAAATCACTGATGAATTTTCAGGAGGCTGGAGAATGAGAATCGAATTGGCGAAATTGCTTCTTCAAAAGAATGACATCATGCTTCTCGATGAGCCTACCAATCACTTGGATATGGAATCCATTATCTGGCTTGAAAATTTTTTGAAAGATTATCCGGGAGCAATTGTTTTGGTAAGCCACGATAAACAGTTTATGACAGCTGTTTGTAACCGAACTTTTGACATTAACAATAAAAAAGTTGATGATTATAAAGCAAATTATTCCAAATATTTAGTCATGCGTGAAGATCGCCGTGAAAAACTGATTCAGGCTAAAAAGAATCAGGATGCGGAGATCAAGCAGATGGAAGATAATATTAATAAGTTCCGTGCAAGTGCTACAAAAGCTTCTTTTGCCCAGTCGCTTATTAAAAAATTAGATAAAATTGAGCGTATCGAAGTTGATAACGAGGACGTTTCAAAATTCAATATTCGTTTCGTGCAGTCACAAGTTCCGGGCAAAGTGATATTTGAAGCTGAAAATTTGGGTAAGGCTTATGGTGAGAAACAGATTTTTGATGATGTAGATTTTATTGTTCAAAGAGGAGACAGAATTGCACTTCTTGGGCAAAACGGACAGGGCAAAACAACATTAGCGAAAATTCTTGCAGGGGATATTAAAGATTATTCAGGAGACTGGAGGCTGGGCCACAATGTGAATATTGGCTATTTCGCTCAAAATCAGGAAGAAGTTCTTACTCCAAATAAAACGGTTCAGGAGGAAGCAGAAGATGCTGCAACTGAAGAAACAAGACCCAGAGTGAGAGATTTGTTAGGATCTTTCCTTTTCCAGGGTGAGGCTGTAAATAAAAAAACAAAAGTACTTTCCGGAGGGGAAAGAAACCGTCTGGCACTTTGTAAATTGTTGCTTCGCCCTTTCAATACGTTGATTATGGATGAGCCTACCAACCACCTGGATATTCAGTCTAAGGAAATTATTAAGTTGGCTTTACAGAATTTTGAGGGCACATTAATCGTAATTTCTCACGACAGGGAATTCCTTCAGGGGCTTTGTGATAAAATCTATGAATTCCGTGATGGAAAAATGAAAGAATTCCTTGGTGATATCAATGAATATCTGGAATACAGACAAAAAGAAACCATAAGAGAAATTTCTGCAGAAAAAGCAAAACTTCATAATGAAGAGCCAAAGGCAGAGGTAAAAAAGATTGAAGAAAAACTGGTTGTGACTCAATCAACGATTGTTAGCAAAGAGCAGAAAAATATTCAGAATAAAATCAAAAAAGTAGAAGAGAAAATTTCCGAACTTGAAATTAAAATAGAGGAAATGGAAACTTCTTTTACAAAAGAAAATCCTTCTGACGAAACTTTAGAAAAATATAATAAAACTAAAGAAGAATTGGATTCTGCATTGCAGGAATGGGAGTATTTGGGAACTCAGCTGAATTAATTTTTTTATATAAAACAAAAACAGAGCAGCTACGGCTTCGCTCAAAGCGAAGCCGTAGCTGCTTAAAGAATAACTCTAATTTTATGGATGTGTTTTGTAACAAAACTGCATTTATACCGACTTACTAGACAAGTGTAAAATTAATTTAATATAAGTTTAATTTAAAAAATTAAATTATTTTCATAATTTTGAAGGATGATTTTTAAAGAAAGCAGAAATCTAAAGAGTTTTATTTCCAAGCTGTTGTTTGGGATATACTTTATTGCGCTTTTCTTTCAAAATTTTCACCATCACAGTTCTGAAGAAGTTTTTAAAAATTACAGTTTTAAAAAGACAGAAAATACATTTACAAAAAATGTAGTGAAAGAAAAAGCCGCAGATTGTTTGGCTTGTCATTTTCTTGCTACCGGGCATACTTTGGTTCCGGAAGAATATAATTTTTCTTTTGAAAATTATACTCATGAAGTAAAGCAGATTATTGCTGTTCAGGAGAAAATATGGTCTCAGACCAAATTCACTTTTCATCTTCGCGGTCCGCCCGTAATTTCATAGTTTTTAGATTTTTTATTGACTTTAATTTGGTTTGAAGTTCAATATTTGGGGTTTTTAGGTTCAGGAAAGAATGTTAGCAGCAGTTATTTACTTCTGATATTCAATATTTTATCTTTTGTACAAATGAATCGAATCCCCTTAACAAATTTTTTATGAAAAATGTACCTTTTTGGGGTACGTAATCAATCTATTTACAATGAAATTGATATATAGCTTATTGCTGATCTTTTGCGGGTTTGCAATTACAAACGCACAACAGACTTACACTGTGGAAGGAACTGTTCAGGATTTTCATGATAAATCTTTGCTGGAAAATGCAGAAGTCAAAATTGGAGATTTTAAAACCAAAACAGACAAAAAAGGTAAGTTCTCGTTCAGTAAAATTCCTTCGGGAAAGTACATTCTCATTGCTAAACATCCTGATTGTAATGATTATACTGAAAATATAGGAGTTACACAGGATTTGCATATAACGATAACCCTGGAACACCATATTCAGGATATCGAAACAGTGACAATACATGGGAGTCACAAAAAAAACGGTTCTTTAGTGATTAAAACCCTGGATAAGTCTGAAATTGAAAGAAATTCTACCGATAATTTAGGCAATTTATTATCAAAAATTTCAGGAGTTACGGCTTTAAAGACCGGGAATAATATTTCAAAACCTGTTATTCACGGGCTTTACGGAAGCCGTATTAATATTATGAACAATGGTGTGAGGCTTGCCGAGCAGGAATGGGGTGTGGAACATGCTCCGAATGTTGATATTAATAATTTTCAACATATTGATGTGATAAAAGGAGCATCTGCCTTGAAATACGGAAGTGACGCTATTGGCGGAGTCGTGGTGATGGAGCCGGAAATTTTCCCTAAAAAAGATACCATCAAAGGTTCTGTCGGGCTTACAGGAATTTCCAACGGAAGAGGTCTTGCTTTGGATGCGGATGTAGCCAAAGTCTGGAAAAACGGCTGGGCGGTGAAGTCTGGAGGAAGCATGAAAAAACTGGGGGATCAAAGCGCTCCTGACTATAATCTGAAAAATACGGGAATGGATTTCTCTTCCTTTAATTTTACGGTTCAAAATAATACGTATGAAAGAGGAATTTCTTTTGATTATTATTTAACGAATCAAAATATTGGAATTTTAAGAGATTCACACGTGGCAACTTCGGCTGATTATGATAGAGCAATGAATGCCAATCCGCCTATTTATTCGGGGAGTTTCAGTTATGATATTGATAATCCTAGACAGGTTATTGAGCATCATATTGCAAAAGTTTCGGCTTTCAAAAGGTTTGAAAATATTGGGAAATTATCTGCAACATACAGCTATCAATACAATCACAGACAGGAATATGATATCAGAAGAGGTGAATTAAAAGACACACCTTCTTTGGATTTAGAATTGATGACGCATCAGTTTAACCTTAATGATTTATTGGAAAGGGAGAAATGGTCTTTAGAAACAGGTATTGATGCTGGTTTTCAAAATAATTATTCAGATCCTGCTACGAAGGCAAGACGTCTGATCCCGAATTATGATAAATATTCTGCAGGTGCATATTCTGTTTTTAAATATAAAATTTCACGTAGTTTTAATTTTGAAGCAGGAGCAAGATATGATTTCACCCGTTTTGATGTTACCAAATGGTATGACAAAAGCGATTGGGAAAAATCGTATGCAGACGCTTATCCTCAATTTTATGTGAAAACAGATCAAAACAGGGTTTTGACGCGTCCTCAGCTTAATTATAATAATGTTTCTTTCAATGCAGGTTTGGAATATCGTCCGAATAATGATTTTGATTTGAAATTTAATTATTCTAAAGTTGGACGCTCTCCAAATATCGCTGAATTATTTTCAGATGGGCTTCACCATTCTGCGGGAATTATCGAAACAGGTGATATGGGTTTGAAAAATGAGCAGGGACATCAGTTTAATTTAGAAATATCTTCAAGATTCGATGTTTTGAGAGGTTTCAATATTTCGGTTAATCCATATTTTTTCATCACTAAAAATTTCATTAATGAAGTTCCGGTGGGTATCAGAGGTACAATCAGAGGGGTTTTCCCAGAGTGGGTTTATCAACAGATTGATGCTAAAATGTACGGTATAGATCTGGATATCAATTGGAAACTTACAAATGATATAACCTATGTTGGAAAAGGAAGTTATGTTTACGGACAGGACGATACCCACAACGAACCTTTGATTTTGATGATGCCTCCGAATTTTTCCAATGCATTGCAATTCAAAAAAGAAAAATGGAATAATTTCTATTTTATTGTTGAGAACCAAACGTTTTTAAAGCAAACAAGATTCCCAATCCGGAATGCTCCGCTGGAGCTTTATATAGATGGACAATTGGTGGATAAAGAGATTGATTTCAGTACTCCGCCAAATGGTTATTCACTTTGGAATATCCAGACAGGAATCAACATCAGCAAAAATTTTTCTGCGGGACTTATCGTAAACAATCTTTTCAATACCTCATACAGGGACTATCTGAATCGTTTGAGATTCTTTGCGGATGAGGCAGGAAGAAACGTTATTTTAAACTTTAGATATAGATTCTAAAGATTTCAAAAACTTATTTAATCAAAATTTTACAATTTTAAAATTCTTAAAAATGAACAAACTATTCAATACTAAAAATATTATCAAATTATTAGCTGTTTTATTCCTAACAATCACTGTAGTTTCTTGTCAGAGAGACGGTTCTACAGAAGAGGATGATCTTCCTCAGGAGGAACTTACCAATATTGTACTGTTAGTAACGGAAGATGGTACATCTAGCACAATTTCTTACGATTATAGCATCGGAGCAGGAGGTATACCTACAATTCCTTTGACTGATGGAAAAACATATACTGTAGAAGCAAAATTCAGAAACGGAAACGAAGATGCTACTGGTGAGATTGTGGATGCTAAAGACGAACATTTCTTAATTTTTGATTTTCCGAAATCTAATATTTCTATTCAAAGATTGGACGGAGGCGATCTTAGGGCTGACGGGAAAAGAGTAGGGCTAAAAACAAAATGGACTGTCGTAAAAGCGGTTGACGGAACTGCACCGTTGTTGAAATTAACTCTTATTCACTCGCCTCAAAGCGTGAATGATGCAAAATCAGGAACAGCCTGGGGAAGTGTAGTAGGAGGCGAAACAGATGCAGAAGCTACATATAACCTAAGCAATTAGGAATCATTAATCTTGTCAAACAAAACCACTGAATTTTTCGGTGGTTTTTTATTTAACAATATTTGATGTTTTAAGTTGATATTAAATGAGTGATTCTGATAAAAATTTCATATTTTTGCAACCTAAAATTTTAATCAATAATGAAGGTTACCGCACAAAACCATGATGATGTAAGTGCATTGCTTACAGTGACATTGGAAAAATCTGACTACAAAGAAAAAGTAGAAAAGCAATTGATTAATTATGCTAAAAATGCGCAAGTTCCTGGTTTCAGAAAAGGAAAAGTGCCTTTAAGTATGGTTAGAAAACAATATGAAGCAGGCATTGCATTCGAAGAAATTAACAAACAAGTTTCTGATGCATTAAACAGCTATGTTAATGATAACAAATTAAGATTAGTTGGCCAGCCTGTTCCTCAGCCAGTAAACGAATTAGATTACAACGCTGATCAATTGGAAGTTGCTTTTGAAGTTGGGTATGAGCCTGAATTCACGATAGATTTAGCTAAATATGAGGCTCCTCACTACAAAGTAGAAGCTTCTGAAAAAGAAATCAACAAGAGTATTGAGAATATGCAGAAGCGTTTTGCTGAGCAGGCTCCTCAAGAAAAAATCAATAAAGATTCTTACATCGCTCTAGAAGTTTCTCAAGTTGTAGAAGATGATGCGGAAGGAGAGCACCACCACCATCCAAAGAACGTTACCATTACTGCTGAAAACAAAGAAGCTTTCAAATTAGTAAAATCTTTGAAAATGGACGGATCTGTAAAAGTTTCTAAAGAAACTCTTGCGGGTAGCGAAGAATTGGCTAAAGAATTAGGATTCAGCAAAGAAGAAGTTGAGCATTTACACCACAATGAAGTTGAGGTAAAAGTGAAAGATTTCTACGCTCTTAATTTAGCTGAACTAAACCAAGAGCTTTTTGACAAAGTTTATGGTGAAGGAACCATTAAGTCTGAAGAAGAACTTAAAGAAAAAGTAAAGGCTGAATTAGATGAATACTTCCAGCAAAATGCTGATGTACACTTTGTAAACAAAGTATTGGAACAAGTTTCCGAGAAAGAAGAAGTGAAGCTTCCTGAAACTTTCTTAGTAAAATGGTTACAGTTCTCTAACCAGAATATCCAGTCTGAAGCTCAGGCTAAGGAAATTCTTGAAGCAGAGAAAAACCAATTAAAATATCAGATCATCGAAGGCAAATTGATGACTGATAATGAAATTCAATTAGACTATGCTGATGTTTTAGCACAAGCAGAGCAATTAGTTAGAAACCAATTAGCTATCTACGGAATCCACCATTTAGGTGATGAAGAAATCCAAAAATATGCTGTTGAAATGTTGAAAGATCAGGAACAGGTAAGACAAATTTCTTCTGAAGTTGCTATGACTAAGTTGAAAGATGTAATTCTTGAAAAAGCTACAAAGAAAGAAACCGTTATTTCTCACGACGAGTTTTTAGAAGAGCTTAAAAAATAATTTATTTAGATATAAATATTTCAAAACCACCAAAAACTTTGGTGGTTTTTTGTTTTGAAAAACTAATTTGTCTTTTACATTTTTTATATTTACACTCTAAACAAAATATATGAAGAAGTTAATCATTCCGTTTTTTTGTGCTGTATTTTTTTCCGTCTCACTAAATGCACAGACAGCTGATGCTGTGAAGAAAACTGAAGTTATTCAATCAAAATTAACTCCAAAAGATGTTATTGACAATTATTTTAAAGCTCTTGGAGGAAAAGATAAACTGGAAGCTATAAAATCTACAATCACAGAAAGTACAATTTTAGCTGAAGGTATGGAAGTGAGTATGATCAGTAAAAAAATGGGGAATAAGTTTAAATCTGTTCAGAAAATGGGAGATAAGGAAATAGCTGCTCAGGCTTTTGACGGAGAGAAAGGATATATTAATCAAATGGGAAACAAAGCACCTATTCCTGCCGATAAAATTGCCGAACTCAAAAAAGGGAAAACAATCGATGAGTTAAACTATGATCCTTCCAATTTCAAAACGGTAACAGTAGAAAAAATAGAGGGGAAAAATTATAATGTTTTAGCTTCAGATAAAGGCAGCTTTTATTTTGATGATTCTACGGGCTTATTATATAAGTCTGTAATAGGTGGCGGAACGGTTCTGGTTAAAGAATATATGACGGTGGATGGCGTGAAATTTCAAAGTAACATTGAGATCCAAAGCAAAGGGCAAAAGGTTGTTATAAAAACAAACAAGATTACAGTAAATTCCGGAGTTACAGATCTGGATTTTAAATCTTAACGAATTTGATTACACTTTATTTAAATAAAAAACCGCAGATAACTCTGCGGTTTTACTATTTTTAAGAGCCATATTCTTTTTTCCATTCGTCAGCAACTTCGCTTAGAACACCATAAAATTCTTCTCCGTATTTTCTGATCAAAGGTGTTTTCAGAAACTTATAAACCGGAACCTGCAGTTCTTTCCCCAGCACACAAGCGTCGCTGCAAACATTCCATTCATGGTAATTCAAGGCAGTAAATGCAGAATATTCCGTAATTCTTATAGGATAAAGGTGGCATGAGATAGGTTTTTGCCAATCAATTGCACCATCTTCATAAGCTTTTTCGATTCCGCATTTTGTGATTCCTCTTTCATCAAAAGTTACGTAAGCGCACTCACGGCCTTCTACCATTGGGGTTACATACATTCCGTCCATAGGATCTGTTGTCCATGTGCCTTGCTCTTCCAGTGCTTTGATGCCTTCCTGGGTAAGGTAAGGTTTAATTTTATCAAAAATATTATCTAAAATTTCCAGTTCATCCTTATCAAGAGGAGCTCCTACGTCTCCTTCCACACAACACGCACCTTTACATTTTGTAAGGTTGCAAACAAATTCTTCGGAAAAAATGTCCTCAGAAATTAATTTATCGTCAATCTGAATCATAATCTTTTAAAATAAATCAAAATAGGTACCTACTTTGAATGTAATTAAACTAAAAATAATAAGCCATAAACTCACTTCCTGCATCCAGTATTTGGGTAAAAATCTCATCATTCTGCTTATAATAATACTTGATGGAAAAGCCAGAAGAAGTAAATATTCATAACTAGTATTCATATAAAGAATAATAGTAATCAGCTGAGCCACGGAAAAGACAAGTAAAAATGTGTATTTGTAACGACTTATCGGGCTTTTTTTATTGTAATTTTTAAAATGGTCATATATTGCATAGATTAGCATTAAAACCACAGGAATTAAAGGTAAAACATCGCTGTAGTCTGTTATGATTTTCATTTTTCCAAATGGGAAATAATCTATGTTCCATGTTGTGAAATTCAGGAAATACATGACAGAAAAGTAGCTTGATGCAATTAAAACTATTCCAAGCAAAAACCGGAAAAGGTTTAATATAATTCTGGCGGAAGTGGCAATCACATGAATAATCACGAAAATAGCCATTGGCCATGTTGTAGGCAGAAAAATAAAATTTAATGCTACAATGGAGCCTACTAAAACGTAGGATTTCTTTCTGATGTCTTCATTGGTACTTGTTAAAAGTAACAAAAGGAAAGAATTGGTAAGAAGAGCAACCGCAATTCCTATATCTAAATTTCCGGGATAAAGCCCGAAAATAAAAACTGTATATAAGAATAGCGGCAAATGTGTCTGATAATTAAGCGCAATGCTGTGAAAACAAAAATATCCCAAAGCAATCCCCAGAAATGTAATTCCGGCAACAATTGCTTCATAGGTGTTGAAATTCAGTATGTTAAATATTATTACTACTAAAAGAAGAAAGCCAATATAAACCGGGATTGAAAAAATATTGCTTTCTTTTGAAAGTAATTTAAACATTTTTTATAAATTTGTACAAAGTTAATTTAAAAAAGGAAAATAATGACGTCTTTCTTTCTATTCTTAAGTAAAGTTTTCAAATGGTCTTTCGGTTTTTATGACACGTTTGGAAATGTTTTAAACTGGATTTTATTTATCGTTTGCTGCGTATTGTTTACGTATTGGTGCTACGTACTTGTAGTTACTCTTGGTGGCGATAAAGATAAAGACTACTATTCTCCAACGGAAGGTAAATATCCTTACTATGATCCGAAAATCTATAAAAAAGAAGGTTAATTAATTGGTTATATAGTAAAAAACCGGCCAAAACATAAGTTTTGATCGGTTTTTTTATATTAACGATTAAAATTTGAAATGTTTTTACTCATGTATTGGGAGTACTAAAACAGGAACGGGTGAATCTTTTGTTATTCCTTTCGTTAAACTTCCTACAAATACATCATAGATTCCGCTTCTTCCGTGTGAACCCATTACGATAAAGTCTGCATTTTTTGCTTTTGAATACTCCAAAATAATATCTTTGGCAAGACCTTGTTTCAGAAGATGTTCACAATCTACATCATGAGCCAGAATTCTTTGTTCGATTTTGTTTAACTGAACCAATTCTTCTCTAATTTCATTGGCCTCAACCTCTGGGAAATACTGAAATCCCATATCGCCGATGGCAAAACCAATATCCGAAGGAGCAACATGGATTAAAAAAATTTTACCATTTACCTGTTTGGCGAATTTTACCGCTCCTTCTATAAGCTGATCTGTTTTATCCCCAAAATCTACGGGTAATACAATATTTACCATAACCTTTAATTTTGTTATTTAAAGATAGGAAAATTATTCCAAAATGTATGTTAAATACGTTATAATATTCGGATGTCAAGAATTTTTTTCTCTTCAAGATAAGCTTCCAAAATATCATTTTCGTCTACTTTTCCAACACCTTTTGGAGTTCCCGTGAAAATAAGATCGCCAACTCTTAATGTAAAATATTGGGAAGCGAAAGCGATAATATCATCAATCGTGAAGATCATATCTTTCGTATTTCCGTCCTGAACTTTCTCTTTGTTTTTTAATAATGAAAAATTTAAAGATTCGAGACGGTAATCTTCTTTTTTGAAGAAACTTCCAACCACAGCAGAACCGTCAAAACCTTTTGCAAGTTCCCAGGGAAGACCTTTAGATTTAAGCTCGCTTTGAAGATCTCTTGCTGTAAAATCAATCCCTAAGCTGATTTCTTCATAATGTTTGTGAGCAGATTCTTTCTGGATATATTTCCCGCCTTTTGAAATTTTTACGACAACTTCCAGCTCATAATGCACGTCATTTGAAAATTCCGGAATGTAAAAATCATTTCCTTTTAAAACAGCTGTATCGGGTTTCATGAAAATTACAGGTTTTCCAGGAATCTCATTTCCTAATTCTTTTGCGTGTTCACTGTAATTCCTTCCTATGCAGATGATTTTCATAATTCTTTTATTTAATTATAGATTGCTTTGATCTTTGTAACGACAAAAAACTGTTAGCTAAGTTTTAATGTACAAACTCATTACCACAATAATAGCAGACAAATTTATGGCTTGTTAAAATTGAAACTCCAAAGAAGCTTGTTGCGCTGTCATCTCTGTAAATATGATTTGAACCGCATTTGGGGCATACAAAATCAAATCCCGGATTTTCAATGGTATGTTCTACTTCCATAGAAAACTCTTCATTATCTTTGTAATCCTGCAAAACTTGTTTTGCTTTTTCCAAATCTTCTTCGAAGACCTGCAATTGAATCCCGCCCACAGCCTGAGAAAGCAGCCAATCCGACTGAATAAGCTGTTCATTGGCGATAAAGCTGTTAATGCCGTTTTCAGCTAAGATTTGTTTGTCTCTGTTGGCCTGAAGAGCAGTTTCGTAAAATTTAAATTTAACTAAATCGCTCATTTTTTAAAATTTGCTGGATAATTGAATTTTTGTGAAAACTTTTTTGGTATAAAGGGGAAAATCAGCATTCTGGAGCCATCCGAAATATCCAAGATCTTTCTGGAAAACAGCTTTTACACCCTGCCCTTTATATTTGCCGAAATTGAAAACTTCTTCATTCCTATCATTATATCCAATAAAGCCGGCTAAATCTGCATTTTTATTGTGAAAAGTAAATTCGCTTAATTGAGCAATTTCACTTGGAATATCCTCATATTTTCCAACCTGAGCGTCTAATACTTCAAACGTTGCTAATACATCGGCTTCTGCAGAATGGGCATTTTCTAATATTTTCCCACAGTAAAACTGATAAGCTGCACCAAGGTTTCTTGGTTCTTTTTTATGGAAAATGGTTTGTGCATCAACCAATTTAAATTTGCTTAAATCAAAATCCATACCCACTCGTAAAAGCTCTTCAGCCAAAAGCGGAACATCGAATCTGTTTGAATTAAAACCACCCAAGTCAGCACCGGTAATCATTTCCATTACTTTTGAAGCAATTTCTCTGAAAGTAGGAGCATCTCTTACATCTTCATCATAAATTCCGTGAATTTCGCTGCATTCTTTTGGAATCGGCATTTCCGGATTTATACGCCATGTTCTGCTTTCTCTGGACGCATCAGGATTTACTTTTAAGATGCAGATCTCTACAATTCTGTCTTTCCCGATATTTGTTCCTGTTGTTTCTAAATCAAAGATACAAAGTGGTTTATATAGTTTTAAGTTCATTTTTCAGCTATAAATTATAAGTTAAGAATGAGTGTAATGAAAGCTATGAAAATTCATAACTATAGCTCCTTACTAATTAAGTTGTTTTTGAAATATAATTGATATTACAATATAATAAATAATTATCAGTGGAATTCCGACAGTTTTAAAGATAATTAAAATAATAATTGATCCTATCAATAAAGCTAATTTTGGATAATTATCCTGTAATTTCATTGATTTGAATTTCATGGCGATCATTTTTATCGGACTGATTAAAAGCCATGATGAAATTGCTGTAAATAGTACTAAAAATAACGGATTTTCAAATAAAAAGGTGAAATCACCAGCCCCCTTTTGAGCATAATATAATCCGAAAATTAAAATAGTATTTGATGGGGTATTTAACCCTTTAAAATAATACTTCTGATCTTCATCCAAATTGAAAATCGCCAGTCTTAAACATGAAAAAAGAGTAACAAACAGTCCTAAATATTTAACTTCAAATGGCAATTCTGTTTCTGAAAGTATTTTTCCGAATGGTTCTAAAGCTGCATACATTGTTAACCCCGGAATCAAGCCGAAACTCACCATATCTGCCAGCGAATCCAGCTGAACTCCCAGATTAGAGTTTGATTGTAAAGCTCTTGCAACAAATCCGTCAAAAAAATCCAAAACCAGCGAAACGATAATGCAGATTGCAGTGATTTGGTAATCTCCTAAAATCAGATGTATAGCACCTACACATCCCGAAAAAAGATTTCCAAGAGTTAATGCATTTGCCAGATTGTTTTTTATAAAATTCATGTTATTTTTCTGTAAGTTTTAAATTTAGCTTTCTTAATTGAAATATGATTCCAAAAAAGGAAAAAAATGCAGTAATTACCGTAAAAAGCAAAGATGCAGATACTGAAATGGAAGGATTAAAGTTAAAATATTTTGAAGCCTGAAGAAACAGCATTTCTCTCACGCCGATTCCGGCGAAAGAGATTAAACTCAAAACAGAACTTCCCAAAAATGTAACGGTATAAATTGTAAAATCATCATTCACTCCTAAACTTTTCATGATTAAAAAAAAGCAAATGACCTGTAAAAGCTGGATGAAAATCGATAATGAGAACGTTTTGAAAAAAATAGGGATATATGTTGAAAACAATTTTTTTGTCAGAAAATAAGCAATTCCGATTCCTATAATTATCAAAGCAATCATTAACAAAACCCATTGAATTTCAAATAAAAAAGCTGAAAAAATAAGAATTAAAACACAGATTGCCAAAAGCCCGCTCAATCGATCATTAAATAAAGCAGAAGTGATTTTTTTTGCACTCCACCCGAATTTCTTATTTAAAACATACACTTTATACGCATCGCCGCCGATTCCTCCAGGAATGAAAAAATTGTAGAACATTCCTAAAAAGTAAAGTTCCAGATTGCTCCTGAAATCCAGATTAAATTCATTTGAATTTAAATAAAATTCAAGTCTTTTCGTGGATAAAACCTGTGAAGCCAAAAAGAAAATGGCACCCAGGATAACATAAAAAACATTGACAGTAGACCATAGTTTGGCGACATCGCGAAACGGTATCTTTTTGAAAACAAAATACAGTAACGCAACACTGACAAGAATTTTTACAGCATTGATAAGGAGTTTTCTAAGCTTTGTTTTCTCCAAAATTTGTAATTTTTCTGATATTGAAAGGTCGTTTACTCTGAGATTCGTAGTAAGTTTTCATCAGCATATCAATAATAATACCCGTTGTGAAAAACTGGATTCCGATAAAGGCTAAAAGTACCCCTAAAATCAATAATGGTCTTCCTCCGATATCGTGCCCCATCAATTTTACAACCAAAAGATAAGCATTAATCAACATTCCTAAAACAAACGCCACAAGACCGATGTTTCCGAAAAGATAAATCGGTTTCGAAAGATACTTCTGATTAAATAAAACCAAAAGCAAATCATTGATTACTTTAAAAGTTCTGTTCATTCCATATTTTGAAACGCCAAATTGTCTTGCATGGTGTTTTACAGGCATTTCAGCGATTCTCGCTCCGTTCAAATGAGCCATTAAGCTGATAAAACGGTGATTTTCGCCATATAAATTCAAATCTTTAGCGGTTTCCTGAGTGAAAACCTTTAGGGCACAACCTTGATCTGATATGTTAAGCTTGGTTGATCTTTTAATGATAAAATTAGCAATTCTGGAAGGAATGGTTCTCACTGAAGAATCTTTTCTTTTCTGGCGTTTCCCGACTACCAAATCGTAATCTCCGCTTTCCAAAAGGTTTACCATCGCCGGAATATCACTTGGATCATTTTGCAAATCACCATCCAGGGTGATGATATAATCTCCCGTTGCATAATCAAATCCTGCCATCATTGCAGAACTCTGACCATAATTTTTCTTCAATTGAATCAAAACTACGTTCGGATCATTTTTTTCGTTGATTTCTTTTACCGTTCCGTCTTTAGAATTATCATCGATAAGAATTAATTCGTAATTATAGCCGTTCATAGCTTCACGGATGCGATCGATAAGAATTCCGGCATTACCTTCTTCATTATACATTGGGATTACCAGAGAGTAAAATTTATTATGATCCATTCAGTTGATATTGATTTATTAAATTTGCATAGAAATGCTTTTGCAAAAATACTAAAAAACTATCTTCCAGATGAATCAAAATCAACTGCTGTCTTCGGCTCAAATTTTATTTCTATATATCGGTTTTTCAATTGTTTATATTTCGGGTCTGTTTATTCCGCTGATGGAGAATGATTCCGCACAACATGCATCAATGGCTATGAGAATGGCTTTAAACAATGATTTTTTTAATATTTTCAAAGGAGACGGACCGTATTTGGATAAACCGCACATGCATTTTTGGCTGGCTGCAATTTCTATGAAAATTTTTGGGATTAATCATATTGCATATAGAACTCCTGCTTTACTGTGTCTTGTTTTGGGAGCTTTTTCGACTAAAAAACTGACAGACTTGTTATACAAAAGCAAAAATACAGGCTATGTTGCTTCACTGATTTTCCTTTCTGCACAAACGATTATTCTTTCTGCCCACGATGTCAGAACAGATGCGGTTCTGACGGGGTTTATCATTTTTTCTTTATGGCAATTTGTTAAATTCATTAAAACTCAGAATATTTTAAGTGTTATTCTTGCCGGATTGGGAACCGCAATGGCATTTTCTTCAAAAGGATTGATGGCGATTGTGATTATCGTGTTCTGTGTTTTTGCTTACTTATTGTATTCAAGAGAATGGAAAAAGTTTTTTAATGTTAAAATAATTCTTGCAGCAATAAGTTTTGTCGTTGGAATTTTACCGGTTTTATACGCCTATCACCATCAGTTTGGTGAGGAGGGAATTCAGTTTATTTTATTTAATCAAAGTGTGAATCGTTTGACGGCAACAGGCTTTGAGGAAACAAGCCCGGATTATTTATTTTTCTTTCATACATTGTTGTGGGCTTTTTTACCGTTTTCTTTAGCTTTTTATGTTGGAGTTTTCGAAAAATCAGCGTTTTTTATTAAAAACAGATTTAGAAAAATCAGTGGAGTGGAATTTTTGACATTAGGAGGGTTTTGGCTGGTGATGATACTTTTTTCAGCTTCAAAATTTAAGCTTCCTCATTATTTAAATGGACTGATTGCTGTTCTTGCTATTTTTACGGCAGGTTATTTATTTGACATTTATAGCAGGAATAATGTTAAAAAGATAAAGGTTTTATATATTATTCAGTTGGTAGTTATTTTTGCTGCTATGGCAGGTGTTGGTTTACTGACTTACTTTTTTACAGGAGTGGCAAATATTGTGATGTATGTTGTATTGGCTTTAATTTTTGTGTATTTAATCATTAAAATTTTCAGCAAAGAAAATATTTTTAAGAAATATGTTTTTATTTCATTGGTTTTTGCGGTTGCAGTAAATATTTTCCTCAACACTCAGTTTTATCCTGTGCTTACTCAATATCAGGGAAGTTTTAAATTAGCCCAAATTGTCAATAATGAAAGAATTGACACCAATAAAATTTTTATGACTGAAGATTCAGAATCGTGGGCTTTTGACTTTTATACAAAAAGAAATACACCAAGAGTGGATACAAAAAGATTGAAAAAGGGTGATTATCTGGTTATTTTTAATGAAAATCTGAAATACGTTAATAAAAAATATAAAATCATTGCTCAGGAAAACGATTACAGGATTACCAGACTGTCTTTAAAATTTCTTAATCCGAAGACTCGTCCCGGACAGTTTGATAAGATATATTTGATCGAAATCTTAGATTAAATCGAAAATGTTTAAGATGTGTTTAATTTTAAAAATTGGTACGTCTATTGTTATATATGCTCAGGATAATAAAATTTTTTGTTTGTTTGAAATTAATTTATATTTTTAGCAAAGAATAGACAACAAAATCTTTTTATTAGAATTAAAACTATAAGAAATATGAAAAAATTATTATTAACATTGGCGTTTTCATTATTTGGCATATTATCTTTTGCGCAAATTGAAGGCAAATGGAAAACTATAGATGATGAAACAAAACAGGCAAAATCTATCGTTGAGATTTATAAAAAAGGAGATCAATATTACGGAAAGGTATCCCAATTGTTGATAAAACCAGAAAATCCTAATTGCGTAAGCTGTAAAGATGACAGAAAGAACAAACCAATTTTAGGACTGGAAATCATCAGAGGATTAAAAAAAGATGGTGATGAGTTCACAGGCGGAACAATCACAGATCCTAAAACGGGAAAAACATATAAGTGTACCATTACAAGAAGTGGTGATCAATTGAATGTAAGAGGATATGTGGGTCTGTCTTTATTGGGCAGAACGCAAACCTGGCAGAAAGTAAACTAAATAAGTTTAAATAGAATTTTACAAACGGTATTTCGTAAGAAATGCCGTTTTTATTTAAAAAACTTGTGGTAAAATATTTTTTAGTCTCAAAAAAAATTACAAAAAATTAGGCAAACCCGCAGAAAATCATATTTAAATTAAAAATTAATACAGGTATCTCTATGAATGAGATGCCATTTTTGTTATGTGTATAATAAAAAAACACTATTTTTGTAGTCTAAATTTTTCAAATAAATATGGCAGAATATACTTTTCGTGAGGTAATTGCACAGGCAATGAGCGAGGAAATGCGTAAAGACGAATCCATCTTTTTAATGGGGGAGGAAGTTGCAGAATATAATGGTGCATATAAAGCTTCAAAAGGAATGCTGGATGAATTTGGTCCTAAAAGAGTAATCGATACACCTATCGCTGAGCTGGGCTTTACCGGGATTGCCGTAGGAGCTGCGATGAATGGTAACAGGCCAATTGTAGAGTATATGACATTCAATTTTTCTTTAGTGGGGATTGATCAAATTATTAATAACGCGGCTAAAATCCGTCAGATGAGTGGTGGCCAGTGGAACTGTCCTATCGTTTTCAGAGGGCCTACTGCTTCTGCGGGACAATTGGGGGCTACACACTCCCAGGCTTTTGAAAATTGGTTTGCAAACGTTCCGGGGCTTAAAGTGGTTGTCCCTTCAAACCCTTACGATGCAAAAGGATTGTTGAAAACAGCTATTCAGGACAATGACCCTGTTATCTTTATGGAATCTGAGCAGATGTATGGTGATAAAATGGAAATTCCTGAAGAAGAATATTATTTACCAATCGGAAAAGCAGAAATCAAAAAAGAAGGTAAAGATGTCACTTTGGTTTCTTTCGGTAAAATCATGAAGTTGGCTATTCAGGCTGCTGAAGATATGGAGAAAGAAGGGATTTCGGTAGAAGTTATTGACCTTAGAACTGTTCGCCCGCTAGATTTTGATACAGTTTTAGCATCTGTAAAGAAAACAAATAGACTCGTTATTTTAGAAGAAGCCTGGCCATTTGGTTCAGTATCTTCTGAAATTACTTATATGGTACAGCAAAAAGCATTTGATTATTTAGATGCCCCAATCAAGAGAATTACTACTCCTGACGCTCCTGCGCCTTATTCAGCTGCATTATTTGCAGAATGGTTTCCGAAACTTGAAAAAGTAAAAGAGGAAATTAAAAAAGCAATGTACGTAAAGTAATCATTATAGAAAAAAACTTCCGAAAGGAAGTTTTTTCATTTATTCTATTCATGAATAAAAATTCTTAGGGATGTAAATTTGATCTAAATTTGCGCTTTTAAAAAATAAAATTGCTGATATGGCAGAAGTTACGGAAGGCGGTCATCATTTTGACCTTAAGAAACTTTCATTTATAGGAGTTATTGTTTCTCTCGGTATTGTATTTGGAGATATTGGGACATCACCGCTTTATGTAATGAAAGCAATTGTGAATGCTAGGAAAGATGGAGCGTCTATGCCATTCGACGAGTATATTGAGGGAGCGCTGTCCTGTATTATCTGGACATTAACACTCCAAACTACTATTAAATATGTAATTATAGCTTTAAGAGCAGATAATAAAGGAGAAGGTGGTATCCTTGCTCTTTACTCTTTGGTAAAAAGACTTAAAAAAAAGTGGCTTTATTTGGTTGCTGTTATCGGAGCTTCTACGCTGGTTGCAGATAGTGTGATTACACCTTCATTAACAGTGATGTCTGCTATCGAAGGTCTTAAAATTTATAATCCTGAAACACCGGTAGTGATCATTACCCTGTTTATTCTTTTCATTATTTTTGTTGTTCAGCAGTTTGGAACGGCTTCTATTGGAAAGTTTTTCGGACCGGTCATGGTGACATGGTTTCTTATTTTAGGAGTTTTTGGTTCAATACATATTTCTGATCATATTGAAATTTTCAGAGCTTTTAATCCTGTATATGCTTATAACTTAATTACGCACTCGTCAAGCGCTATTGTAATCATGGGTGCTGTTTTCCTTTGTACAACAGGAGCTGAGGCACTTTATTCTGACTTGGGGCACTGTGGTGCTAAAAATATCAGAATAAGTTGGATTTTCGTTAAATCAATGCTGATTCTTAATTACTTAGGCCAAGGAGCTTGGTTGTTGGATAATTATCAATTAGTTCACAGTACAGGGGTGAATCCTTTCTTTGGAATTATGCCTCAGTGGGCTGTTTTACCAGGTGTAATTTTAGCTACGGCTGCTGCGATTATCGCCAGTCAGGCTGTCATTACAGGTTCATTTACCATGTTTTCTGAAGCAATGTCAATTTCATTCTGGCCCAATCAACATATTGAATATCCTTCAGGAGTAAAAGGTCAGATGTACATTCCTAGAATCAATTGGGGGCTGATGGCTTTTTGTTTTATCGTGGTTATCTTCTTTCAAAAATCAGAAAAGATGGAAGCCGCTTACGGTCTTACGATTACTATTACGATGTTGATGACAACTATTTTGCTGTTGTACTGGTTGAGCAGAACCAGGGTAAGCAAAATTTTCCTTGTTGGCTTTGCTTTAGTTTATCTTTTCCTGGAATCCGGATTTTTCTATGCAAATGTTATTAAATTCGTTGACGGAGGTTGGTTGACAATGGTTCTTGGCGGTTTCATTGCGGTTTGTATGTATGCTTGGTATAATGGCAGGTTGATCAAGGCTAATTTTATTCAATATGTTAAAATCGATAAATATGCTCCTATCATTAAAGATATGAAGCTGGATGAAACTATTCCTAAATATGCTACCAATTTGGCATATTTGAGCAGAGCTAAAAGGAATGATGAAGTAGAATCAAAAATTATCTACTCGATCATTAAAAAACAACCCAAAAGAGCAGATCATTATTTTATCTTAACGATTACCAACCAGGAAGATCCTTTTACTTTTAAATATACAGTAGATGAGATCTTACCGGGAACTATTTATAAGATTAATTTCCATTTAGGATTTAAAGTTGATCGTAGAATTAATGACTATTTCGGAATGGTTTTAAAAGATTTAATGGCTGATGGAACAATACCTTCAAGAAGTAGCCATCCATCATTGAGAATTCATAATATTCCTCCGGATTTAAAGTATGTGATTATAGATAACTCCTATATCAACGATATCCTTTTAACTGTCAAACAGAAGATTACCCTTAATATTTACAACTTTGTGAAGTATATAGGAAGTGATGATTTTAAGGCCTGGGGAGTAACCTCTCATAACGTGGTCGTGGAATCTGCGCCAATTACAGAACTTACGATTTATGATCATAAAATTGAGCAATCTGGATTTTTGAGACATAATAGTTAAGATCCTTTAACAAATTAGTCTGATATTTATTTAAATAAAAATCGATAAATTTGTAGATAATTTTTTTAATGGATACTTTACAAAAAGAAAAAAATATTGCTTTAATCAAAGATGTACTAAGAAACTATTTATTAGAGAAAGGTTTCAGAAATACACCTGAAAGATATACGATCTTAGAAGAGATTTATAATATGGATCATCACTTCAATGTTGATGATCTGTATCTTCTGATGATGCAGAAAAAATATCATGTCTCTAAAGCAACCATTTACAATACTATTGAAATTTTCCTTGATGCAGGTCTGATTCGTAAGCATCAGTTTGGTGAGAAAACATTGACTTCTTCATCATATGAAAAATCTTATTTTGATAAACAGCATGATCATTTGGTGATTTACAAAAAAGATTCGGACAAAGAGATTGAAGAGATTATTGAGTTTTGTGATCCAAGAATTCAAGGAATTAAGGAAGCAATTGAAGACGCATTTGGCGTAAAAATTGATTCTCATTCGCTATATTTTTATGGCACTAAGAATGACTAATCAATGAGACTAATTTTTTTCCTATTAGTTTTTATTTCAACGATTACTTTTGCGCAAGACAGACAAAAACCTGCGCAAAGGGATCCTTATTTGCAGAATCCGGTTAAAAATGTTCAGCCGCAGAAAGCAAAACCTGGTGATAGAGTGAAGATTCTGAATGCTGATGAAATCATCAAAGATCCTCTTAAATATGAAGGAAACCGCTATTTGACAGGCAATGTAAAAATTGAGCATCAAGGTTCTATTCTTACTGCGGATGAAGTGGTATTGTATGATGAGGAAAACTTTGTAAAAGCAATTGGAAATACAAAACTTCAAAATGCAGACGGTTCGGTTATCACAGCAGCTGAAATGGAGTATGACGGGAATACTCAAAAAGGGGTTGCCAGAAAAAATGTAGTTCTTACAGATCCCAAGCAGACTATCAGGACAGATATTATGTATTATGACAGGCTTGCCAATCAGGCTTACTTTAATACAGGAGGAACAATTACTGACGGTCAGAATACTATGTATACTAAATCTGCAACCTATTTTCTGGATACAAAAATGATAGATTTTGTTGGAGATGTAAAAATCGACAGTCCGGATTATATCATCCAGGGAAAAAATATTAAGCAAAATCAGAATACAAAAGTTGCTGATTTCTTTGGCCCCACAACAATTACGAACAGAAAAAATCCTAAAAATTATGTATATACCGAAAGAGGAACATACAAAATGAATACAAAGGAGGCTTTTCTTAATAAAAATTCCAGCATATATTATAATGATAAGATTCTGACCGGAGATGATATGTATTTTAATCAGTTATCTGGTTTTGGAAAAGCAACTGGAAACGTAACTTTAGATGATCCCAAAGAAAAGAGATATATGAAGGGAGGTTATGGTGAGATTTTTGAAAAACAGGATTCTTCTATGATGACTAAAAGCCCGTATGCTGTGAAAATTCTTGAAAAGGATTCTATTTATTTCGCTTCTGAAAAAATTATTTCTTATCAAAAACCTGATTCCCTTGATCCTACCAAGAAGAAAAGCTTTATGAGAGCTTTCAGAAAAGGAAGGTTTTACAAATCGAATGCGCAGGGCAGAGCAGATTCCCTGGCTTTCAATGAAACAGACGGGATATTGCATATGTACAGAGAACCTATTCTTTGGAGTGGCGAAAAGCAGGTGACCGGCGATAAGGTTGAGGCATATTTTAATACGGAAACTGAAGATTTAGACTCGGTACGGGTAATAGGCAATGCTTTTGCGATCAGTAAGGTAGATTCATTAAATCTGAAAGATGAATTCAATCAAGTTAAAGGAAAACTGATGAATGCTTATTACGAAAATAATGATATCAAAGAAGTCAAAGTCATTGGAAATGCACAGGCAATCACCTATGCAGATGATTTTAATGAAAAGACAAAAGAAAATGAAAGAATTGGTATTTCCCTTTCTTCTTGCGGGATTATAGGCTCATTATTTGACAATAAAACATTACAAATTATTTCTTGTAGCATTGGTGCGACTTCTGATACCTATCCTATGAGTAAAATAGAGCCTTCAAAAAGAAAATTTCCTGATTTTAACTGGAATACAAAAGACAGAATCCGGAAATGGCAGGATATACTTGTTGATTCTCCGAATAATGAGGAAATAAAGTATGAACCGGATGATGCACTGTATAATCAGGCTCAGGATGCGGTGGAAAAGGAGAGAGCAAAAGAAGAGGCTAAAAGACCAAAACGGACAAGAAAATAACTTTAATTTAAATAGTAATTTAGCTTAAAAAATTACTTAAAAGTTAAAGAAAATATAAAATTCGCTGTTTTCAATGGAGAAAACAGTGAATTTTTTTTGTTTAGGACGTTAGAAATTCTGTTTTTCTTGTCCTTTTTAAGTCCTTTTTGTGACTAAAAAGTGAAATCTTTTTTCAAATAATAGTGAAAGTATTTTGTTTACTACAAAAGGGTTTAAATTATTAGTTTGGTATCTCACTTCAATTTGATTTAAATTATTTTCAATAAATTAAATGTTTTTTTAATAATTATATATTTTTATTGGTGGTATTTTATATATTTAACACACCAAGAAACACATTATTAAAAAATAAGGGATGAACACAAAAATTATTTTCTTGATTTTTTTGATCTACGGTCTTAAAATCAGCGCTCAAGCTGGGATTTCAAAAAATCCGTCTTTTGAGCTTGACTCCAGAGCACTATTGCATGTAAAGCAGGATAATTTTGCTGCCCGAATGCCCAGAGCTGACTTGACATCTTTGTTGCCGGCTTCGGCTTCGGGAACAACAGGAAACGGGACACAGGGTTCTATTATTTTTAACAGAGAAACAGGAAGTATCGTTCAAAATGATGGCACAGCGTGGAAAATTTCAGATCCAATAGTAACAACAATGAAAAGTAACAAAATGGCTCGTTTCATAAGAACTGGTACGGTTACTTCTTCTTGCGGAACCTGCGGGATTGCGTGTGGTCTTACGGTAAGAACCTGCTCTACAACCAATATCACTTTTACCAACAGCAGTCCGGTACTTAATGATATTTCTTCAAGCGTTTCGTTAGCTGCTGCAAACAGTAATGTGATTAATATTAATCAAAAAGGATTGTATAAAGTTTCTTTTAAAAGTGGTGCAATTGATATAAGCAGTCCGCTTTGTTTAGGAGTCGTTATTAATCTCCAATCCAGGCTTAATCTTGAACTAAGCACTTCTTCTGATGCAACGTGGAGACCTATCAATAATACGGCGAGTAATTCTACAGCAGGAGCTTTGTCTGTCAGTACTTTGGCACCGGGTTCGATTGATGTTGGGCAGTCTTTGACGTTTACTTATGTAGGAGTTTTCAATGTTGGGGATAAATTGAGATTAACATTGAATGGAACCCAGAATATAGGAACAGGAGCCTGTACGGGGCTATTGGGCGGAAATGATATGTATTTCGCAATGAATAAGACGGGAAATGCCGTTTCTGAAATAATAATCGAAAAAATAAATATGTAATGATGAAAAAAAATTTATTAATTGCAATGTTGTTTTTTCAATATTGCGGTTACAGTCAGGTTGTTATAGGGAGTAGTGCAGCCAGTTCAAAAAATATTTTGAAAATACAGGACGGGACTAAAGGAGTGTTGCTTTCATATGCAAATATCTATACTTCTTTTCCTAAATATAATGCTTCCGCTCCGGATGTTTTTGATGATTACCCGAATCTTATCGGTGGACTTATTTATAATAAAAATGATGATCAATATTATAAGTATGATGGTTATTCCTGGAATCCTTCAAGACAAATTCAGGGGATTTATCAGCCTAAAGCTTCAAGATTGGGTGTTTCTTCAGGAATTACAATTCCCTGTATCTCATTCGGGATAGGTTTTTGTTTTGCAGGCAGTACTCCTACTTATCTTGCAGCGGATAACAGAAGCCAGGTGCTTGTAGATAACTTAGCCCTTAAAAACACAAGTAATGTAACGATAAAACAATCAGGAATTTATGATGTAGGTGTTGCGTTAGGCTTTACGGGGGGCAGTTTGGGCTTCCAGGTAGGAATTACTGAGTTTAAATTGACCTTACAGGTGAAATATACTTCATCTTCAGATTGGGAAACAGTGGTTTCGAAAACCAATTACTCTATTGTTTTTGTTGTTGATACGCAGGGGAATAAAACATCAAGTTTTTCACAGACTATTTCTCTACCGGCAGGAGCAGAGCTGAGGGTAGTTCCGGAAATCAGCTCAAATGCTATCTCTGGTGGTGCTTTGGCTGCCTATGGAACAGATACGAATTCTATCAATTCTTATATCGCAGCACGTTTAATTAAAAATTATTAATGATGAAAAAATATATATTCTGTCTGTTTTTGTTTTTAATAAACATTTACAGCGCTCAGGTAAATTTTACCGGTATTCCCAATCCTGATTCAAATGCCAGCGGAGCTGATCAGGTGATGATGTATATTACAAATACAAGTGAAGCGACGGGAGTAAAAGGTTTCGGTCTTCCTGCGGTAGAAACAGATTCTGATTTACCTTATACAGGAGCAAGCGCACCGTCGACTAGGATTGAGGCTTTGCGGGGGATGCTTTTATTTGTGAAAAATACAGGTCAGACAATGGTTTTTGATGGCTTGGTTTGGAGTAAAGCTTTTGAGGTGGAATCTGATAATATCTCAAGATTTCAGATAAATTCTGTGGCTACCACCTCGGGTTCTGCTGTATTGCCGATAAATTCATTGATTGATAAACCTAATTTTTTGGCTGATCCTTTACGGCTTAAAACAAATGTAGCAACTACGGGAGCAAATCTCAACAGATTATATATCCGGCAAAGCGGATTGTATAGAATTAATTTAAATCTCAACTTCACGGGACCTGCGGGGTCATTTAGTAACAGATTGGGCGCAAGTTTATATGTAAATGATGTTCTGAGATGTCAGTTGTTGGAAAATACTGTGAATTATGACGGAACCAATAGGAAAATTAATCTTGATTTTTCGGTATATGCAGTTCAGGGGCAGTATATTTCTTTAGAAACAATTTCTGAAATAGGGGGAACAACATCTTATACGGTGACTAATAACAGTTATGTAACGGTAGAAAAAGTTTTGTAAAAACACAAAGTAAATATATATTTTATGATTTGGTGATGTCGCTCTCATTTTTATTGAGAGCGATTTTTTATTTGGCATTAATATCTAAGATTTAATGGATTTTTTTAACCATATGATTATAAACGAAAATTTTTATTAAAACATTTGTACAAAGTAGATGAATTCATTCATCTGCGGCTAAAATTATTTAAAAAAATCTTTTTATTGTGAAAAAAAATATTTAACATTGTCTCATAAAAATAGATACTAATTTTATTTATTAAAATATAAAGCATTAGCTTTTTCTTGTCTCGGTAAAACTGGTAATTTTCAAAAGTAACAAGAAATATGCGATGCTCACGCTTCGGCGTGGGCTATTGTTTATTTGTTGCTTGGGTATACCAGTACCTCCGAGACAGTAAACATAGTTCCACGCTGTTTTTTTTCACAAAATAGAACAGCTTGGGAATAAATTACAATTTAAACATTAAGTATTTTGTAGTACGTAATGCAAAAAAAAGATGTATAAATATGCTTGCAAGCAAACACCAATAGGAATTTAATGTGTTTTAAACTTTAATTCGTTGTTTAATAATAATTTATACACAACATGAAAAAATTAATTTTCGGTATGTTCCTTTTTGCAGGAACTACTTTGGGATTCGCAAACAATACAGAAAGCACAAACATTTTAACTGTTAATAATAATGTGGCTGAGATCACTGCTGTCAATTATTCTGAAGACGGAGAAAAATGTACTGTAACAGCAACATACGACAATGGTAATGGCAACTATGGTACAATAACAGTAACAGCCTCCACCTGTATGAAGGCGGCTGCATTTATTACTAGTATGCTTGCTGCGGGAGAATAATATTATTCAACCCTGACAAGAACTGAGAAGTTTCCACTTCTTTCAATAATAATTAAAATTTTACACAACATGAAAAAACTAATTATTGGTATGTTCCTTTTTACCGGAACATTCATATTTGCAAATAATGCAAACTGCTCTACTACAGCACTCAATAAAAT
Source organism: Chryseobacterium sp. FH2 (assembly GCF_001045455.1). Lineage (GTDB taxonomy): Bacteria > Bacteroidota > Bacteroidia > Flavobacteriales > Weeksellaceae > Chryseobacterium. Next base: position 63,567 of record NZ_LFNE01000006.1, read on the forward strand.
CTCATTTGAAAAGTTACTAAAGCTTAATGGAGTAAACATAAGGTCTATAAGCTATGATGACAATGGTAAATGTACCGTAAAAGCTAGTTATCATGACACCAATGGTAATCATGGTACAATTACTGTAACATCAGGAACTTGTGCTCAAGCTATGGCGAATATTACTATAATATTAGGAGAAGGAGGATTGTAATAGAATGAGTTTGCTCTATCCCGTATAGAGCAAACTTTTATTAATTTTATTAAAATGAGAAAAAAAATTATACTTCTACTTCTTCTATGTAGCCTATCACTTTTTGGACAAAACAAGGGGATAATTATTGAATATGACTTTTACGAATCATATAATTTGGAATTACATCTACATTCATCATTAAAAAATGATGGAAATAATTCATTATTTGAAATCAGTGATACAAAGGGTACAGAAGATTCAAATACAACAAGTTATGATAGTAATGGTAATGCCATTTACTCTTCACAAAAAAAGAGAAAAGAAAACAGAAATGTTTACAAGGATTTTTCAAATAACACCATAATTTCTTTAATGAATGGCTATAACCCTCATAATTACTTTATTGTGGAGGAACAATTTCCTGCTTTCAATTGGAAAATAGAAAACGAAATTAGAGAAATTTTAGGGTATAGTTGCAAAAAAGCCAGTATGAGTTTCAAAGGGAGGAATTATACAGCTTGGTTTACAACTAAAATACCCATTTCCGATGGCCCATGGAAATTTGGAGGTTTGCCTGGTCTTATTTTAGAACTTGTCGATGATCATTCACTAATAAAGATTGAAGCAATTAAAATAATTTTAAATGCTGAAAATGTAAATATTTCATTAAAAAAAGATGAGAAATACCCTAAAGTTAGTTGGGATAAATATATAGAAAGTATAGATAAAGACTTTGAAAACAGATTAAAGTATCTTAAATCCAAAGGGACAGAAATGGGAGCTGAAGTTGAATTTGATTCTTTTTATGACTCAATAGAATATTCTAAACATATAAAAATGTGATGTAGGTGATAAAATATTTTTGTGCTATATTCTCTATTTTTATTTTCCATTTTAGTTTTTCCCAAATAATTACAGGAAGTGTAAAAGAATCAGTATCTAAAAGAAATATATTTGCTAATATCATCATCAAACAAGCAGATAAGCCAGATGATATTAGTGAATATGCTATTGCTAAAAACGGTGATTATACGGTTAGTCTTTCAGGAACTTATAAAAAAATTATCATTGAAGCTAGTGCTTTAAACTATAATACGGTAACACAAACTATCGAAAATCCTCAAAAAAACACTACCTATCATATAGATTTTATATTATCAAAAGAACAGGTAAAAGATATTAAAGAAGTTATTATCACTTCGCCTAAAAAACCTTTTGTAATAGAAAAAGACACTGTTAAATATAATGTTTTAGCATATCGTGACGGTTCCGAAAGAAAAATAGAAGATATTATAAAAAAATTACCCGGCATAGAAGTAAATGAAAAATCAGGTGAAATAAAATATAAGGGTAAATCTGTTGAAACTGTACAATTGGAGGGAGATGATTTGTTTGGTTCAAATTATTCTTTAGGAACAAAAAATATTAACGTTGATATGGTAGAACAAGTTCAAGCGATTGAAAATTATTCTGCCAATCCTTTACTTAAAGGAATAGAAAATGGAGATAAAGTGGCTTTAAATCTGAAATTGAAAAAGGGGAAAATAGATTTTTCGGGAAATTTAGATTATGGGAGCGGGTTTTTCTCGGATAATAGGCAGGTATACAATATAGGAACTAATATTTTAGGGATTTCTAAAAATTACAAATCTTTCGGATCATTATCCTACAATAATGTGGGGGTAAATAATACCCCTTTTGATTATTTTGGATTTAATCTTAGTAATGAGCAAATAAAAGAGGGAAATTTTCTTGCAAAAAAACTTATTCCCGAAACGATATTCACTAGCTCCTTAGATGATAGCCGGGCAAATATTAATAATTCTATTTTTGGGAATTATAATAGCATTTTCAAGTTAGGAAAAAAAATAAGCGTAAAAACAAATCTCTACTATATTCAAGATAAAATATTACAGACACAAGCTTCAGAAAACAATATTCTTACTGAAGAAAATTCTTTTACAACGTCAGATTTATATGAAACGAAAAAGAAACCTGTTTTATATAGGGCAGATATTGAGTCTAAAATAAACACTTCTAAACAGTCACTTTTAGAATACAAAATAAAAGTAAGTCAAGAAAATATAAATACACTTTCTTCTGTATTACAAAATAATTCTACACCTTTTGACACCGAATTGAATTCTGAGTCATTCTTATTGCGCCAGGATTTGACGTACACTCAAAAGATTTCTGAGAAAAAAGCCATTCAAATACAGCTTTTTCAAAGTTATAACAGAACACCAGAAAATTTATCTATTTCACCTTTCTTTCAAATAGATTCGATAACTAATTTTAACAGGCAGTACAGCACATATACAAAAAATATAATCTCTGCTCAAAGTATTTTTTTAGGCAGTACAGCTAAAACAAAGTATGCTTTTTCTTTAGGTGCTGATATAGAGAAGAATCCTTTTATTTCATATTTGAATAATAATTCTGATAACAATTTTTATAACGACTTTCTCTATAATAAAAACAGCTTTTGGTTTAAGGGAGCTTATCATTTACAATATGGTAATTTTAAAATATCGCCATCTTTTAATGTAAGTTTTCTGAATCAGAATTTAAATAGTATTTCAGAGAAGAGCAGTGATCTCCTTATAGAGCCAGAATTAGCTTTAAAATATAAGCTAGGTGAAATTTCCTCATTGTTTTCATCTTTAAGTCTTACTCAAAAATCTTTTTCAGAAGAATATTTTATTATAAAGCCAATTTTTATATCACCTCGAAATGTAATTAGCAGTATACCGTCATTAGAGATAAAAAAAACATTGTCATATAGCTTATATTATTCTGTTAACGACTTCTATCGGCAAATTCAATGTAGATTAGGTTTTCTGTATAATAAAGATAATGGCAGTTATTTTTCTAATTTCAACATTTCGGAAAATTCAACGGTTCTAAATTACTTTTATCTTCCAAGGTCTAATGAAAGCATGACCTTTAGTTTTTTTGCACAAAAATATCTCCCAATTATAGAAAGTACTGTAAGACTATCTTCTGATTTGTCAATCTCAAACTATAAAAACATTGTAAATAATTCTGATTTAAGAAACAACAGATTTCAAAATCTTACATCTGAATTTTTCTTTAAAACAGCTTTTGATATAAAGGTCAATTTTGAAAATCAATTTAAAATTTTTCAAAATGTTTCTAAAAGTGAAGGAGTTGAACAATTCCGAAATAATTCGCTTCAAAATACTTTTAAGATTACATTGAAACCTCGCAGGAAGTGGTTTGTTTTACTTTCGTCGGATTACTATATTCCAAATTTAGATAAGAAAGACAGTTATTTATTTTTAGATGCTGCTATTAGATTTACACCGAATAAGATTTATGAGGTTAACTTTTACGCTAAAAATATTTTGAATAAAAAAATGTTCTCACAAGTCGAAACTACTGATTTTATTACAACAATATTTCAAAGTAATCTTATTCAACGATATTATATGTTGAATATTTCATATATTTTTTAATAATAACCATGTATGAAATTAATGATATGAATTATTATGAGCTAAATAATTCTATAATTTGGCTAATGTTTTTTAGTTTTGCTAAAATTTTTCACGAAAATGGAAATGCAAAAAGATTTTTTTATATATCAGGCGCAGACGACAAAATTTGCGGCAGGTTTTGAAGTTGAAAAAGCGGAAGGAAGCTATATTTATGGCACGGACGGAAGAAAGTATCTGGATTTTGTAGCAGGAGTTTCTGCCAACACGTTAGGGCACTCACATCCGAAAATTGTTAATGCAATCAAAGAACAGGCAGAAAAATATCTTCATGTGATGGTTTATGGTGAATATGCTCAGGAAAAACCTATTGCTTTATGTAAATTATTAGCCGAAGCTACGCCGGATCCTTTAGAAATTACTTATTTGGTTAACAGTGGAGCGGAAGCAATTGATGGAAGCTTAAAACTAGCAAAAAGATACACGGGAAGAGAGGAAATTGTCTCTTTTAAAAACTCTTATCACGGAAATACACACGGAGCATTAAGTGTTTCCGGAAATGAAACTCACAAAAGAGAATTTCGCCCATTGTTACCCATGGTAAGTTTTATTGAATTTAATAATGAAAATGATTTCGATAAAATCACGGAAAAAACAGCCTGCGTTATCCTGGAAACGATTCAGGGGGCCGCGGGGTTTTTAGTTCCTGATGATGATTACTTGATTAAACTTAAAAAAAGATGCGAAGACGTTGGAGCTTTATTGATTCTTGATGAAATTCAACCCGGATTTGGAAGAACCGGAAAATTATTTTCTTTTGAGCATTTTGGGATTGTTCCCGATATTTTGGTGATGGGTAAAGGAATGGGAGGCGGTGTTCCGGTAGGAGCTTTCATGAGCTCAAGAAAAATTATGGAAACACTGGCTCATTCTCCAAAATTAGGCCACATTACCACTTTTGGAGGAAATCCTTTAATTGCAGCCTCCAGCCATGCTACATTAAAAGAAGTATTGGAAAGTGGTTTGATGAATGAAGTAGATGAAAAAGAAAAATTATTCAGAGAATTATTGGTGCATCCGAAAATAAAAAATATTAACGGGAGAGGTTTAATGCTGGCTGTCAACCTGGATTCACCGGAATATACTTTGGACGTTGCGAAAAGATGTATGGAAAAAGGCTTAATTGTTTTCTGGCAGTTATACAGGAATGAATACCTTAGAATTTCACCACCATTGACGCTTTCTCTTGATGAAATTCGAGAAGGATGTCAGATAATTCTGGATGTTTTAAATGAAAAATAAAGTATAAAGCTCTTCAATTTGGAGAGTTTTTTTATGCTTAAATTGGAGTTATTTTGTTAAAATTAATATTAAACGCTTATTTAAAAATCTCTGACAAATATCATGAAGATTATGTAAAAAAGTAAACACAATTTTGTGTAATAAAAAAATTAATTTATATATTGCGGGACGATTAAAACAAAGATTATATGGCGAAACATAAAGTCCATTACGAATTTCCAATGCACTGTTTATCAGAGATTTTGTATGAATATCTGGCAACTGCAGAGGGATTATCTGAATGGTTTGCGGATGAGGTAACAGAGAAAGGCGACGACTTCTTTTTTAGTTGGGGTGGAGGTCCTGCGGAAAGAGCGACTTTGATTAGATATAAGCCTGAAGGTTTCGTACGTTTTAGATGGGAAGAGGATGAAGGAACTAAGCACTTCTTCGAAATGACTATTACAATTGACGATATTACAGAAGATTTAGCATTAAATATTACAGATTTCTGCGAAGAAGGAGATGAGGAGGAAAATGCAATGTATTGGGAGAATCTTATTGAAAACCTTAGAATAAAATTAGGTGCGGCATAATGTCGGCTATACTAAAGTGGTAAAACTGATGAACGATTTATCGTTCATTATTTTTTTATAAATAAATCAAATCAAAAATTGGAAAATCAATATTTCACATCAGAAGGGTTGAATGTTAAGAACAGGGCATTTCTTTTTGGAGATGCGGTAAAGGTTTCTTTCTTTATCAGGGAGGGAGAGCTTATCATGGATGAAGAATGTTATTTTTTCCTGATGGCTTCCATGAGAAAGATGAGGATGAATATTCCGTTAGCTTATACATTGGAATTTTTTCAGTTGCTTTTTCAGAAAGAAATTATCGAAGGGAAAGATATCAAAAACGGAATCATCAATTTCCAGGTTTACAGAAATCAGGATGAATTGACGTTGGCTAAATCATCAATTTCTTATTTTTATGAGGTACAGGAAATGGATGATGTCCTTGCAGTTCACCAAAGACCTTTAGAGTTGGATTTAATTAAGGAAATTAATGTAAATAATAACCTTTTAAGCAATATCCGGGTACATAGCCCGGAAAATATTTACGGGGGGATTTACGCACAGGAAAATGATTTGGATGATGTTATTCTGTTGAATCCAAATAAGAGGATTGCCCGGACAACTTCTGGAAACCTTTTGTTTTTAGAGGGAGGCATAATCAAAGTTCCGAAACAAACCGAAGGTTCATATATTTCACCTTTAATGGAAAACTTTGTAACTTTTTTACATAAAAATAACCTTGCAGATATCCAGGAACACGAGATTATTGCATTTGAATCTCAAAAATCTGAAGAGATATTATTAATTTCAGACGAGAAAGGCATATTTTCTGTAGGTAAAATAAGAAATAAGACTTTTGAAAATTCCCGTTTTCTGGAAATGGTGGAAAGTTGGAAAAAAAGTTTTTAAATTGACAAACCCGGTAAACAACAAGTTCCAGAGTCCTTTACCGGGTTTTATTCTGAATACATCAGAAATTGTATTTTTATTCGCAGAACCTGTCCACGAAAGTATACGCAATTTTATTTTTATCGCTTTTTGTAATTGTTACGGTAAATATAAACAGGCTGTAAAGTTGAAAATGATGTCGGAAAGAATTGTAAAATAAATAATCTAAGCCCTTTCATTTTTTATTGATTTTGGTTTAACAAATAACGTGAATTCTTCCTTAAAAATTGGTTAAGAAAATCTTAAAGTTTGTTAATTTTTTAAATCACTTTCAATTGAATAAGAATGTGATTTAATTCAATGAAATATCTTCAGGAGAATTTGCCCAAAGAAGATATTCACCACCAAGATTTTGCATGATAGATTTCCAGAGCGTCTGATCATTCGGCAGTGTATAATCCAGATTATAGACATCAACTACAGTCCACACTTTTCGTTGAATCTCACTATCGAGCTGCATCGCAGTCCATCCGGAATAACCCGAGAAAATTTTAATGTCTTCAATGCCCAGTTCATTATTAAGGACGGCACTGATAATATTTTCAATGTCTTCAGTTAAGTAAAATTCATTTGTGATTTCAGTGAAGTTTTCCGTCACTTTTTTACCTTTCACAATAAAAAATACTTTGTCATTTTCCACAGGGCCGCCATCATAGACTTCAATTTTAAAATCAAAGAAATTTTTGAACTTACTACTCATCTGGCTGTTTTTCTTATTTAATATTAAACCAAATGCCCCCTGCTCGTTATGCTCAATAATAAGCACTACCGATCTGGAAAAAATATCACCGGAAATGTCTGGTGTGGAAATTAATATTTTACCTTTGTATGAGTAATTCATACTCAAATTTAATAAAAAATATTTATGGAAAACCTGCACGACAAAAGAAAAGTGTATGAGAAATCCCAACTTATTGAAAGTGAGATAAAACAAAATCCTATCGAACAATTCAGAGATTGGTTTCTGGAAGCAAGCGAAAATCCGAATATTTCTGAGGCGAATGCGATGGCAATTTCTACAGTGGAAGACGACGGCTGTCCGCGCACGAGAATGGTTTTACTGAAAGCATATACACATGAGGGTTTTATTTTTTATACTAATTATGACAGTAGAAAAGGAAAAGCCATAGAAAAAAATCACAAAGCCTGTCTGCATTTCTTCTGGCCAAATTTAGAAAGACAGATTATCATTAAAGCAGATTTGGAGTATATTGCTGAAAATTTGAGTGATGGCTATTTTCATTCAAGACCAAAGGGAAGTCAGCTTGGCGCGGTAGTTTCTCCGCAAAGTCAGATAATCCCAAATAGGGGATTTTTAGAGGAAAAATTAAAAGAGCTGGAAAGAGAATATGAAAACTCTGAAATTCCCAGACCGAAAAATTGGGGTGGATATCTTGCGAAACCTTATGAAATTGAATTTTGGCAGGGAAGGCCAAACCGGCTTCATGACAGAATTATCTATACCTTAGAGGGGGTAGACTGGAAAATTTTTCGATTAGCTCCATAAAATATTATAATTGTAAAATAAAAAAACCTCATCAACTGATGAGGTTTGATTTTTTCTATAATCTGAATGATTATTTTTTCTTTTTACCGGCAGCAGGTGCATTAGCAGTAGCAACAGCAGTAGATAAATCAGCACCAGCTTTAAACTTAGCAACAGTTTTAGCTTCAATGTTGATTGGCTTTTTAGTTGCAGGGTTGATACCTTGTCTAGCTGCTCTCTCAGCAACTGAGAAAGTACCGAATCCTACTAGAGAAACTTTACCGTCTTTTTTCTTCAAAGTAGAAGTTACGTTAGAAATGAAAGATTCTAGAGCCGCTTTAGCTGCAACTTTAGTGATACCTGCATCTTTTGCGATCGCGTCGATTAATTCAGACTTGTTCATAATTTTTAATATTAAAGTTAGTTCGTAATTATAGCAAATATAATACTATTTTCTAATTGTGCAATTTTTTTATAAAAATATATATAATTTTTTTACTTTTTAGTGAAAATGGTTAAAATATGATAATTTAAGTTTTCACGTAAAAACTACGTTACGGGCTGCTAAAATCATGCCAAATGCTTATGTGTATTGACTTTAGCAAAAATGGTAAATTATTTCCTGTATTTATTAAATCCTGAATTCTATATAAAGTATTAATAGTTTTCAGGATATGATTGTAGATTTTGTAAGTAAAAATCAAAAAAAATGCTTATAATAAAATTAATGAGCTGTGTATCTGTTAGTTTTAAAATCATTTTAAAAGCCCATTTTATAAATTTTTATTAATAAATTTGCACCATGTTAATAGAAGTTTTTAAGTCTAAGATTCACAGGGTGAGAGTTACGGCTTCTGACCTGAATTATATTGGAAGTATTACAATAGATGAAGACCTTATTGAGGCTGCCGGTTTGGTGGTTGGCGAAAGGGTTTATATTGTGAATGTGAATAACGGTGAGCGCTTTGATACCTATGTTATCAAAGGAAAAAGAAAGTCTGGAGAAGTATGTCTGAACGGGCCTGCTGCGAGAAAAGTACAGAGAGATGATATCATTATTATCATTGCCTATGCACAGATGACTCCTGAAGAAGCACAAAATTTCCAGCCGAAAATCGTTTTCCCTGACGAAAAAACAAACCTTTTGACATAATTCATGGAGAAAAAATCATCAAATCCTATAAAATCAATTCTTACAATAGTAATCTCGCTTGCTTTTGCAGGCTTTTTTTTGTGGTTTGCTCTTAAAGGTCTGGATTTTAATGTAATACAGAAGTCTTTGGCAAGAGCCAATTACTGGTGGGTTTTATTTGCTGCATGTTTTGGGATTTCCGCCTATTGGTTCAGGGCGATTCGTTGGAACCTGATGCTGGAACCAATGGGACATTCTATTTCAAACTCAAATTCACTTTGGTCAATTTCTTTTGGATACCTGATGAATCTTACGATTCCCAGAAGTGGGGAAGTGGCGAGAGCAACGGCTTTGTATGGAGTAGAAAAAGTGCCTGTTGACCAGTCTTTCGGAACAATTATTCTGGAAAGGGTAGTAGATTTGGTTTGTATGCTTGGATTTCTGCTTCTCACGCTGATATTTAAATTCAATGCAATTCTTTCTTTCTATGATTTTGTAGTAAATAAGAAAGATGAAAAAGAGCAATTTGTACCTAATTTTTTTGAGCGTCAGATGATGAAACTGGGTGTAAATGATTTTGATTCATTTTATTTTTATTTTAAAGCGGGCATCTGTTTATTGATAGTATTAGGTTTAGCTCTTTTCTATAAATATAAAAAAGAAATGCTTATTAACTTTGGGAAAGGTATTCTTCAGGGACTGACTTCCATATTTAAATTAAAGCAAAAAGGGAAATTCATTTTTTATACGATCGGGATCTGGGTTTCCTATTATTTTGCGGCCTATCTGGTGTGTTTTGCTTTGCCGGAAACATCCACCTTTACTGTTGCTGACGGTTTCTTTATTATTGTTGTGGGAACTTTAGGGATGATGATTCCAGCGAGTGGGGGAATTGGAGCGTTTAATTTAGCAATGAAATATGGCTTTATGGCGTTATTTCTCTCAGTTGGAAAAAGTGCTGAATTGGGCGGTGAAATGGGGCTTACCTATTCTTTCATCTCTTTACCTCTGCAAATTGTGATTATGCTTATAATGGGACTTATTTCAATTCCTATGTTGGCAAAAGCCAGAAATAATATTGGTTTTGATCAGGAAGTTCAAAAATAAATTTCACAGGCTTTTATTTAAAAATTTAAAAGGCGAATGTTATTTTGATCAATAGTTTCAAAAATTTATAAAATTACATCTTCCGGCTTAAAACCGTTACATTAAATAACATTATTTATCAAGCTTTATAATCGTTCCTTTATAAAATTTTGTTGCGTCGTATAAATCAGAAAAATATTTACTTAAAGCAGGATCGGCTTCAAAGGTTTTTGCATTAAACTGATTTTCAGCAAGAGAATATAGTGTTTTATTATCAGATTTAAGATAATCAGAGAGGATGGTTTCTTCTCTTTTTTCTTTTTGGATTAAGCTTGTGTAAAATATTCCATAAATGAGAAATTGATTAAAACTTTCGGCATTTAAAATGTAATTCAAATTCTTTTGTGAAATTTTTTCGTAGTCTGAAAGTATTTGTTGAAATTTTTTAACATCAGCATTTGCAGGAATTTCATAAAAAAGATCCAAACCATTAATGAAAAGCTGGTTTTTAATTTCTTCATTATTGGGCTGATACTGATTATTAAACCAAGAAAAAAGGCATAATAATTCTTCTTTAGTCAGGCTTTCAATTGAGGATTCCTGCACTTTTTTTTTGATGAGTTCCAGACTGGTTTTTTGATCATCATTCATAAAAGTGAGTGCACTTTGTTCTTCACGGCAAAGCTTATTGTACAAGTTGATTTTGGCAATTACTGGATTGGTTTTTAAGAAATAAAGTTCTTCTGCCATGTCTGTATACGCTTGTTTTTAATTCTTAAACTAAGGTAAAGAAAAATCTATCATTATGGATGAAATTTTTAATGAGTTCTGTCAAGAATAGGATAATTATTTACTTTAAATTAAGTGTTTCATTCAATTATTCTCTATTGTTTTTTATTGCGGGCGTTTATCATACTTATCGCAACTCCTGCATAAGAGAATCCGTAGATCATCCGAGAAATCGCGCGTAATTTTTACTTCTCTTTTCTGCACTTATGAGTTCTGCACCTAAAATTTTAATTAAATCTTGTCTGTCAACACTTTGCGGTATTTTCTCTCGCATTTCATTTGTTTTTTAAGTTAAGTTCCATTTGGATATTGCAGCGTTTGTAAGGCGTAGAATGTCCTGCAACTTTTTCAAAACCAAGCTTATAGTAAAGACTGACAGCAGGTTTTAAAATGGTATTGCTTTCGAGATATAAGGTAGAAGCTCCCAGCTTTTTTGCCTCTTTTACAATGGTCTGACCAAGAAGCCAACCGATACTTTTTCCCTGAACCTTTGGTGAAACTGCCATTTTTGCCATTTCATATTCATAATGGGGATCATTCATTTTTATCAAAGCGCAAACTCCAACCGGCTCATTATTATAAAGTGCAACAAAAATTTTCCCTCCCTTATCGAGAATATATTCTTTTGGGTTGTTTAGTGCTTTATAATCGGCTTCTTCCATTTCGAAATAAGTTGAAATCCATTCTTCGTTTAAAGATTTAAAAGCTTCCTGATATTTTCCGTCATATTCTACGATTTCTACATCTTTGCTTTCACGGTTTTTTTTCTGATCCTGAACTCTTTTAAACAAAGATTTCTTTTCCAGCAAATGTTCCCATTCTCTGATGGCTTCCCAAATGTCATGGCTTGCTTCGTTGAGCATAAGTTCCACTGCGTTGTCAATATCGTTACATTGAGTTTTTATAGTAGCCGAAAGAGCCATTCCTTTTTGGGAAAGTGCTACAATATTTCTGCGTTTGTCCTGGGATTGGATGGTATCGTTAATCAATCCTGCAACCACCATTTCTTTAACAATCTTGGTAACAGAAGGTTGGGAATGACCGATTTCTTCTGCGATTTCCGTGATGGTTTTCTCTCCTTCTTCAGATAATAAAAAGTATACAGGAAACCATTTCGGAACAAACCCTTCTACATTATACATTTCATATATTTTGGCTGCATCTTCAGTCATTTTGGCTGTTAGGGCTCTCATTCTGCTTCCTAAAGCCATTTTTCCGGTTTTCTCAAAAACATTCATTGTTTTATAATTTATTATATAACTAATTATGTAAATATATATAGTTTAAATCTTATGACAAAATCTTTTACGAAATTTATTTTTCGTAATTATAAAAATGTTGCATTCTGATCATCTGAAATGTTTTGAAAGAATTTTGAAACGGATTACATATCACCATAATCACCATTAAACCCGTAAATGATAATAAATTCATCATATTACTTATACCTTTTCTGATTTTTTAAAATCAAATTTTTATATTAAGTCAATCGCTGAACTACATGTACGGATAGCACTGTTGCAGTTTTGACGGCGGATATTATTCAAATTATAAACAGGGTGTCGTTTAGCATTTTTGCTGAGATATTTTGAGCATGAGGAATACCTCCACAACAATCACCTTTCCAATATCCAAGCCTTAAAATAGCAGTATCTCCCTTTTTTTTGCCAACTATTTTGTCGTTGTTTTCAGACCAATTATTTTTTGATATTTCAAAATAAAAGTCAAATTTATCTTTTCGTGCAGTTTGAGATTTGCAGGTGATTGAGAATAATAAAAATGTAAATATGGTAAAAAACTTTATTTCATAAAAGCATTAATTTTGATTACTTTTGACTTTCTTTCACTGCTCGAATCAATTTTTTGTTTCTTTTCTCTGCTCTTTCATTGTTTAAAGATAAAGCCGCCCAAATTGCCGCAGGAAGCCACCCGATTAATGTAATTTGTAAAATCAGGCAAATAATTCCCGTGATAATTTTTCCGCGAAGAATGAAAGATAAAAAGGGGAGTAAAATTGCTATTAACATGGCTGTAGAATTTTAATATTATATTGGGAAATAGTTTTTTAATGAGATTGAGGATCGAAATAAGCTTTAAAAGTGAGGGAATTTTCAGTTTTATCTTCTGCTTCTTCAAGGTATTCTAAATACTCTTCCTGATGTTTTTCCATATAAATCATGACGATTGCCAGATTTATAAAGAGATTCTTATCATCCGACCCAAGGCTCAGAGCTGTTTTTAAATAACGCAAAGCTGTTTCATTTTCTCCCATATCAGAATAAATCGCTCCGATATTGATTAAAGCCGAAGTATTTTCAGGCTCAATAAGAAGAATCTCATCTAATTCTTTGATCAACAGATCGTTTAAAGTATCCCAATGATCTTCATTTTCCCATCTTTTTGCCTGGAGTTTTTTTACATTTTCTAATCTTTGTGTGATAGTATTCATGGGTTGAATTTATTTGAAAAGTTTGGGATAATGATAATCTGCCAGCTCGGAGTAACAGTCAACCAATCCAAATTTCCATTAGGTTTTATGATAGAGCAGTTGATATTTTTAGAATTTTTTTTATTTTACCCAAACGCTCTCTTCAACAAACTCTCCACTTTCGGTTCACTACCTCTGAAATTCTTATACAATTCCATCGGATCTGTTGTTCCTCCTGAAGAAAGAAGGATTTTATATTTTGCAGCAATTTCAGGATTGAAAATTCCGTTTTCTTTAAAATATTGGAAAGCATCAGCATCCAGAACTTCCGCCCATTTGTAAGAATAATATCCCGCAGAATATCCACCCTGAAAAATATGGGAAAAACTTGGACTCATTGCTGTTTCAGGATTTACCGGATATAGTTGAGTCGCTTTAGTATAAGAATCCTCAAACTCCTTTACGCTCTTATTCTCCAACTCTCCAACTCTCGTATGGTAATTCATATCCAACAATCCGAAACCTAGTTGTCTCAACGTCTGATAACCTTCCATAAAGTTTTTAGACTGAGCTATTTTCTCAATTTTTTCGTTCGGAAGAACTTCTCCTGTTTTATAATGTCTGGCGAAAGTTTTTAGGAATTCCGGTTCATAACAGAAATTTTCCAAAAACTGGGAAGGTAATTCCACAAAATCCCATTTCACAGAAGTTCCTGAAAGAGTAGGGTATTGTGTGTTCGCCAGCATTCCGTGAAGAGCGTGGCCAAATTCGTGGAACAAAGTTGTCACTTCCTGAAACGTTAATAAACTCGGTGTATCTTTTGTCGGTTTGCTGAAATTGCAAACAATAGAAATATGCGGACGGGAATTTTCGCCATCTTTTTTATACTGATTTTTGTAGCTCGTCATCCAGGCTCCGGCTCTTTTGCCTTTTCTCGGAAAATAATCAACATAAAGTAAAGATTTATACTCACCGTTTTCTTTAACTTCATAAACTTTTACGTCTTCATGATATTTCGGAATGTCATCTCTTTCTTCAAAAGTCAATCCGAATAATGTATCTGCTAATCCGAAAACAGCATCCTGGACCTGACTCAAAGGGAAGTAAGGTTTTAATTCTTCATCATTTAAATCATATTTTGCTTTACGAAGTTTTTCTGCATAAAATGCGTGGTCATAACCCTGTATTTCATCTATTCCGTCGGCTTTTGCCAAAGATTTCAATTCTTCGATTTCTTTTTCTGCATAAGGTTTTGCTTTAGTTAAAAGTTCATTCAAAAAGTCAATAACCTTTGTTGGAGATTTTGCCATTCTTTCCTCCAAAACATAGTCTGCATAATCTTTATAACCTAATAGTTCCGCTTTTTGTTGTTTTAAAGTAAGAAGTTCTTTGATCAAATTCTGATTGTCAAATTCACCACCATCAAAAGATTTTTTACCGTTTGCCAATGCAAGCTCTCTTCTTAATTCCCGATTTTCAGCATACGTCATGAACGGAATGTAGCTTGGATATTGCAATGTCACAACCCAGCCTTCCAGGTTTCTTTCTTTCGCTTCTTCGGCATATTGTTCCAAAATAGCATCAGGAATTCCTGCCAAATCTTCTTTATTGGTGATGTGTTTAAAATAATTATTCGTTGAAGCCAATACATTTTGCCCGAACTGAAGTGACTTTAAAGATAAATCCATGCTGATTTTCTTTAGTTTTTCCTTGTCTTCTTCATTCAATAAAGCGCCGCTTCTCACAAAACCTTTATATGTTTCATTCAGAAGCATTTGTTGCTCTTCATTCAGATTATATTTCTCTTTTTCATCATATACTTTTTTGATTTTGTTGAAAAGAGCTTCGTTTTGAGAAATTTTTGAAGAATATTCCGTCAAAATCGGGGAAACTTCCTGAGCAAGTTGTTGTAGTTCGTCGCTTGTTTCTGCCGAATTTAAGTTGAAAAATATATTAGAAACCACATCAAGTTGCTCTCCTGAGTATGCCAGTGCCTCAATCACATTTTCGAAAGTCGGTTCTTCCGGATTGTTGACGATGGCATCTATTTCTTCTTCAGATTTTTGAATTAATTCCTTAAAAGCAGGAAGGTAATCTTCATTTTTAATATTGTTAAATGGTGCAGAATGATATGGTGTATTAAATTTTTCAGTTAAAATATTCATATTCTAATTTTTAATTAATGTAAATTTAATGATTCTGATGAACCGACAGCGAAAATGCTCAAAAATAATGCCTGAATGAGAAGCTGTGACAAAAATGCTTTATCTTTAATATCTTGTCATATGCAAAGTTGAAATGTGGAGGGAATGACTAATTTTGACAACAAGTTTTACACTTATAATGTATAATGTTAAAAATTAAAACTCTAAATATTTAAACTATGAAAACAATTTTGAAGATTCTTGGCGTAATTATTCTCTTAATTATTGCTTACGTTGTGATTGCAATGCTGGTTTTCGGTAAAGATTATCATTATGAAAAATCAATGGTAATCAATGCTCCTAAAGAAAAAGTTTGGCAGCAGATAAGCTCAATGAAAGCTTTTAACCAATGGAACCCCTGGATGAAACTAGATAAAACGATGAAAATTACCTATACCGGAAATTCAGGAGAAGTAGGTGATAAATATTGTTGGGATAGCAAAAATAATGATGCAGGAGCTGGCTGTCAGGAAATTAAAGAATTAATTTTAAATGAAAAGCAAAAAACAGAAATGATCTTTATAAAACCTTTTGAAGGACAGGCAACTTCTGAAATCGTTTTGTCTCCTGAAGGAAATTCTACAAAAGTAACCTGGACTATGGATACCGAGCAAGATGCTATGATGAAAATAATGAGGCCAATGATGGATTTCCAAATGGGAAAATCGTACGAAGAAGGTCTTAATAATCTGAAAACACTGGTTGAAAAATAAAATAAAAGCCTTGTAAATTTTACAGGGCTTTTTTATTAAAGTCCTTTTTACCTGTTTCATTAAAAAGCATTTTGGACAATTATTTTATATTGAGTCGGATGAAAATTATTTAAAAAATATTATCTTTATGTAAAGATTCGATTTATGGAGAAGATTGTATTTGAAAAAAATGGGATAAGAAATTATGTAAAAGCAGTGATCGCAGAAAAGATCAGGAAGCTGAAAAATTTTATCGAATTTACACTGGAAGCAAGCCGTGACATCAAAAAAACTCCCAAATATGATAGCATGAGAGAAGAAATGCAGGAGGAAATTTATCAGATGCAGAGACAACTTGCCGCACTGAATGATTTGAATAAAAATATGGCAAAAGTTTTAAATAACTCAACCGAAAGAATTCAGCTGGGCTCTTTGGTAATCACTAATAAAGCCCGTTTTTACATTTCTGTTTCTTTGGGTGAGTTCTTTTATGAAGGCGACAGATTTTATGCTATTTCCCCTGAAAGCCCTATGGCTAAAAAGATGATAGGTATGAAAGCGGGTGATGATTTTACATTGAATAAAATTCATCAGGAAATTGTGGAAGTATTATAATTATTGAATGATGAGTTGTTCCTTTCAGTTTTTAAGGAAGGAGGATTCTAAATTTTTAATATCAAAAAACTATCATTAGAAAGAATTAAACATCAACTTTTTCGTAATTTCGCTTAATGAATAAAGCAGACGTTTTAAAAGAAATCATAGAGCAAAGAAGAAGTATCTTTCCAAAAGATTACAGTGAAAAAGAGATTCCTCAGGAAATTATCGGTGAAATTCTGAATTCAGCGACATTTGCTCCCAATCATAAACGTACTAAGCCTTGGCGTTTCAAAATATTCAAAGGTGAAGAAAAAGCACAATTAGCTTCAGAAATGCAGGCTATCTACAAAGCTTCACAACCCGAACTTTTTCTGGAAAAAAAATATAATGATATTGGTTTTAAAATCAATAAAGCGGATGCTGTGGTATCTATTGTCGTTAATTTCAGTGGAATGGTTCCGGAATGGGAAGAAATTGCCGCAGTTTCGATGGCTGTACAGAATATGTATCTTACCTGTACTGCAAACGGGATTGGTTGCTATTGGAGTTCTCCGAAAATTGTTGACCATCTGAAAGATTCCTTGACAATCGAAGAAAACCAAAAATGTCTTGGCCTTTTCTATATGGGAGAAGTTAAATCAATATAAGAATCTAAATTTATTGATTGAGCAATAAAATTGGGAGTAAAGATTATCAATTATCAGACTGATAAATTGTTATATTTATTTAGTTGTCAGATTAGATTTTTTGTTTATCTTTGCACTCTTAAATATTTAACTGGGACGAGTTCCCGTAAAATTCAAACATTATGTCAGTAAAAATCAGATTACAAAGACACGGTAAAAAAGGAAAACCTTTTTTCCACATCGTGGTTGCAGATTCTAGATCAAGAAGAGATGGTAGATTCATCGAGAAACTAGGAACTTACAACCCAATTACTAATCCTGCTACTATCGATTTGAACGTTGATTCTGCTGTAAAGTGGTTAAACAACGGTGCTCAGCCAACTGATACTGCAAGAGCTATCCTTTCTTACAAAGGTGCACTTTACAAAAAACACTTACAAGGTGGTGTTGCTAAAGGAGCTTTTGATGAGGCTGAAGCTGAAAAAAGATTCAATGCATGGGTAGAGGCTAAAGATTCAAAAGTACAAGGTAAAGTAGAAGGTTTATCTAAAGCTCAAGCTGACGCTAAGAAAGCTGCTTTAGAAGCTGAAGCTAAAGTAAATGAAGCTAGAGTTGCTGCTGCTGCACAAGCTGACGCAGATGCTAAAGCTGCTGAAGAAGCTGCTAACGCACCTGCTGAGGAAGTTGCTGAAGCTACAGAAGGTGAAGCTCCTGCTGCTGAAACTGAAGAAAACACTGAGGCTTAATAAAACAAATCTGTATGCGTAAAGAAGATTGCTATTTATTAGGAAAAATCACACGCAGACATGGCCTTGCGGGAAATGTTATCCTTAAATTGGATACAGATCAACCCGAGCTTTATAATAAACTGGAATCAATATTCGTTGAAATCAACGGGTTATTGGTTCCTTTTTTTATTGCAAAATCATCTTGGAGCAAATTAGATGCTCTGAACATTGCTTTTAAAAACTCTTCGGAGGCATTAGTAGATCAATCTTTAGGTAAAAATGTATATTTACCGCTTGCTACTTTACCGAAATTATCTGGAAAACAATTCTATTATCACGAAATCATAGGGTATAATATTTTTGATGAAAATGATAATGACTGCGGCGTTATAAGATCGGTAAACGATCAGACGGCCCAGGTTTATTTTATTACTAATCTTGACGGAAAAGAGGTTGTTATTCCCATGATCAAAGACTGGATTATTGAAGTAGACAGAGAAGAAAGAGTTATCAAAATGCAACTTCCGGAAGGCCTTATTGATGTCTTTTTAGTTCCTTCTAAAAAAGACGAATAATAAAGGCTAAAATTTGTTTTTTTGTTTTTTTTAAAGCGTTTCCTTTACATTTTCAATCTGTTTGTACATTTTATTAAAGAAAATTTTTCTTTCTCGGTTTCCTGATGTGTTCAATGATTTTGAATTCTTAATTTGATGTTCAAAATAGCTCAGAGAATCCTGACAAGTCATCTCATCATTTGTCATCATATATCCAAACATACTGAAAGGGATAAAAAATGAATTTTGGTATTCATTTTTAAATAAAATACTATTATTTAAAATGACCAAATCATTTACAAATATCTGGAAATTAGGCTTTTCCAAAGTTTTATTTTCTAAATCTTTTAATAATTCCTTTAAGTTTTCCAAAATTAAATCAGCATCATTTCTTTTTAATAATCCTATTTCAAAGTAAAAATTTATTTGTCTTAAAGCACTTAAAATTGTGGTATCATTCCAGATTTCCGTAACGTTTTGTTTTTCATATAATTGAACAAGCATATCATTCTTCGGAGAGTGATATGCTAAATTAAATTCATGAAACGGGCTTAAAAATTTATCCTGGTTCAATAAATTCATCCAGACATAAAATTTGAAGCGTGACAAAATAGAATCTGAAATGGTATAAAAGAATGGAATATCCTTAGCTGAATAAAATACTTGAGAATGAGTAATATCCTGAAAAACATTTAAAATTTTCAATGAACTTTCAAAATAGCTCAAAAGATCTTTTGTTGTTCTTACGGGTTGTGTCCTTTTTACGACCAATTGATTTTCTGTTCCTAAAAATTGGTCTAAGGAAATTTGATAGTATTTTGCCAGCTCCAATGCTTCTTCAAAACTGAATTTTGCTTTTAGAGAGGTTCTTCTGTGAGCGGCATCATAGCTGATATTGAGAATATTGGCAATCTCATCATTTAATGATTTAACACCGATTTTTCTGCGGATTTCTTTAAGCAAAGCTTCCTGATACATGTTTTGTGATTTTCACAAATGTACTCATTTATTTTAATTTTTTTTCGCATTCACTTTTGTGTTTTTTGCAAATAATTTTGAATCATAAATTTTAAAATAATGAATTATGAGAAAAATATTTTTTTGCCTATGTTGTATTTTAACGATGATTAATTGTGCTGGTTTTAGAAATGTTAAAAACAATAATGAAGGATTAAACATAAATAATTTAGGATCTATAGACGGAAATTACGATAATTATCCTATTGAGGGCCAGTCGGTTTACATTAATAGTCTTGCTGATGTTTTTGACAGAAATACGAATATGTTCGTTTTTAAGAGTAAGTATGATATAAGAGCTGTAAATCTGAAGCTGAAAATTATTAATGAAAAAAAACTAAATGTAAAAATTTATAAAAAAGAAAAATTATTATTTGATAAAGATTTGAGCGTAAAACTTAAAAATGACGGTTTTTTATATTTAAAAGAGAAAAGGTTTATGATAGAAGCAATTCCCTTAGTTTTTGGCGGATGGAATTTTCAGAAATCTCGTTTTACTGTTGATAAAGATAATAATCTTCATGTTCAAACCAACTACTTTTTCTGTAATGGAATGTTTTTAATAATGAATGATTGGAAAACATTTCATTATAATTTAATATTTAAAAGATTGCAACCATGAAAGCTATACCATATTTATTAGTCGCCACGAGGTTTATTTTTGCGCCGATTATTCTTTCTTTAGCTTATTTCAAAGGTGAAGAATCACGGTTTTTAATTCTGATATTGATGTATATAGGATTATTCACAGATATTTTTGATGGAATTATTGCTCGAAAGGCTGGAGGTTCCTCAGAAAAATTAAGAAGATTAGACAGTCAGACGGATTTGGTTTTCTGGCTTTCATTAGGTTTTGCTTCTTACCTTTTAAACCCTGAGTTAATAAAAGATGAATGGGAAGGAATTCTTTTAATTTTCGTAATGGAAGCACTTTGCTATATTGTCAGTATTTGGAAATTTGGTAAAGAAACCTGTACGCATGCTTTTCTGGCGAAAATGTGGGGGCTAAGTTTACTGATTGCTTTTACGTATCTGATAGGATTTCAGGAAGCAGGCTGGGCATTTTATCTTGCTGTGGGATTAGGGTTTATTTCTCACATCGATGTTATCCTGATTGTTTTACTTCTTCCAAAATGGCAATTTGATGTCCCAAGCTGTTATCATGCATGGAAAATAAGAAACGGAAAACGTCATAAAAAATCAATATTCTTTAATTAAATGATATTTTAAGCATAGTTTTTAGTTAAATAATTGATAAATGATTTTGTAAAAAGGCAGCGTAATCATCAAATTGCGCTGTTTTTTTGTAACTTTGCAGACATTAATTTTTATACGAAAATTTATAATCAACAAATGAAAAAGCAGACAATTAAGGAAATCCTACAGGATTACAAGAAAGTATTACATCATGATATTACGGTTTACGGTTGGGTAAGAACATTCCGTGCAAATCGCTTTATAGCACTAAATGATGGTTCTACGATTAATAATTTGCAGATAGTTGTTGATTTCGAAAATTTCGACGAAGAAATTATTAGTAAAATCAGTACGGCAGCATCTTTAAAGATTGTTGGTGAAGTTGTAGAAAGCCAGGGAGCGGGACAAAGTGTTGAAATTGTAGCTAAAAAAATTACAATTCTAGGAGATAACTTTACAGAAGAAAGGGATAAAACAATTCTTCAGCCTAAAAAACACTCATTGGAAACTCTGAGAGACCAGGCACATTTGAGATTCAGGACCAATTTATTTGGAGCTGTTTTCAGAGTACGTCATGCGGTGAGTTTTGCAGTACATTCTTTCTTTAACCAAAATCAGTTCTTTTATATCAACACACCGGTAATCACGGGAGCTGATGCAGAAGGAGCGGGAGAAATGTTTGGCGTGACAAATTTTGATCTGAACAATATTCCAAGAGATGAGCAGGGAGATATTGATTTTGCACAGGATTTCTTTGGTAAAAAGACAAATTTAACGGTTTCCGGACAGCTTGAAGGTGAGACTGCAGCAATGGGGTTGGGAAGAATATATACTTTCGGACCTACTTTCCGTGCCGAAAACTCAAATACAACACGTCACTTGGCGGAATTCTGGATGATAGAACCGGAAGTTGCTTTCAATAATCTTGAAGACAACATCGATTTGGCAGAAGATTTCCTGAAATATGTAATTCAGTATGTTTTGGATAACTGTAAAGATGATTTGGACTTCTTAGATAAACGTTTTGCGGAAGAACAGAAAGGAAAAGCTGAAAAAGACAGAGCAAAAGAAGGACTTATCGAAAAGCTTCAGAATGTTATTGCTAAACGTTTTAAGCGTGTAAGCTATACAGAAGCAATTGAGATCTTAATGAACTCAAAAGAAAATAAAAAAGGAAAATTCCAGTATCCGGTTGAAAGCTGGGGAACTGATCTTCAGTCTGAACATGAAAGATATTTGGTTGAAAAGCATTTTGAAAGCCCGGTAGTTTTATTTGATTATCCGAAGGAAATCAAAGCATTCTATATGAAACTGAATGACGATGACAAAACTGTTGCTGCCATGGATGTGCTTTTCCCGGGAATCGGAGAAATCATCGGAGGTTCTGAAAGAGAAGCAAGATTGGATGTTTTAAAACAAAAAATGGCAGACATGCATGTTGATGAGCATGAACTTTGGTGGTATCTTGATACGAGAAAGTTTGGTTCTGTACCACATGCAGGATTTGGATTAGGATTGGAGAGGCTGGTGCTTTTCGTAACAGGAATGACCAATATCAGAGATGTGATTCCTTTCCCGAGAACACCGAAAAATGCAGAGTTTTAGACAATAAAAAAGCCTTAAAGTAATATTTAAGGCTTTTTGTTTATTTAAATAGTTTATTATGTACCACAAGTACTGCAAAAATCGTGCTAAAAGCTGTTTTGTATCAAAAAAATCATTAAATTCGTAGAATATGTTATGTTAAAACACAAAAAGGAATATGCTTAAACAACATTTACAACTCAAATTAGGACAGAAGTTGGCTCCCCAGCAAATTCAATTGATGAAGCTAATCCAGCTTCACACTTTGGAATTTGAAGAGGAATTGGAAAGAGAGTTAGAAGAAAATCCTGCTTTGGAAATCGCTAAAGAAGAATCTAAGGAGGATGATTATTCTTCTTTGGAAGATTCTTATGAAAATGAAGGCACAGAAAGCATTGAGACTGATTTTGATGTAAACGAGTATCTTTACGACGACGAACCTACCTATAAAACCGCATCCAGCAACTATTCTCCGGATGATGAAGAATTTGACAATGAAAGCCTGCTGACGGAAGGACAGTCTCTTTATGATTATCTTTTGGAGCAGATTCACCTTGTGAATATCAATCCGGAAGACGTGAAAATCGCAGAATATATCATTGGAAATCTTGATACAGACGGATATTTAAGAAGAGAAATCAAGTCTATTGTTGATGATTTGGCGTTTTCTCAGGGAATTTATACTACAAAAGAAAAAGTAGATGATATTCTGGAAAACTATATTCAGAAACTTGATCCACCCGGAGTAGGGGCAAGAGGGCTTCAGGAATGTCTTCTTTTACAGATTGAAAAAAAGGTCAGTTCTGATAAAGCAGTTTCGTTGGCTGCCAATATTCTGAGACATCAGTTTGATGCCTTGACGAATAAGCATTACAACAAAATCATTCAGAAATATGATATTGAAGAAGAAGATCTTAAAGATGCTTTAGATGAAATATCGAAACTATCTCCAAAAGTAGGCGGAAATTTTGATACACAGACGATTACAATTAATCAGGAAATTATTCCTGATTTTGTGATTCAGGTAAAAGACGGGATGGTAATTCCTATGCTTAACAGCAAAAATGCACCTACTTTAAGAGTTTCAGAAGAATACAAAGATATTCTGACAACTTATTCTCACGATAAAAATTCGTCTGAGCATAAACAGGCTGCTTTATTTATTAAACAAAAGCTTGATGCTGCAAAATGGTATATAGATGCTATTAATCAGCGCCAGAATACTTTATTGCAAACGATTACGGCTATTGTAAAATTTCAGAAAGATTATTTTATTACAGGAGATGAAAAATCCCTGCGGCCAATGATTTTGAAAGATATTGCAGATATTACAGGTTTTGATATTTCTACTATTTCTAGGGTGGTAAAAAGTAAATATGCCGATACTTCAAACGGTATCATATATCTTAAAGATTTATTCTCTGACAGTCTTACAAATGATGATGGAGAGGAAGTTTCTACAAAAGAAATTAAAAATCATCTTCAGGAAGTTATCAGTAAAGAAAATAAGAGAAAACCACTTACAGATGATGCTTTGGTAGTGATCCTGAAAGAGCAAGGATATAATATTGCAAGGAGAACAATTGCCAAATATAGAGAACAGCTTAATATTCCTGTAGCGAGATTAAGAAAAGAACTTTAAAATAAAAAAGCATTTCACTTTTGAAATGCTTTTTTATTATATGTTGTAAAATTAATTTTAATAATCACTCATTTTTTCTAATCCAAGCTCTTTTACAGATACTTCCCGCATTTCGACTTTACGTATTTTTCCTGAAATCGTCATTGGAAATTCATCCACAAATTTCCAGAATCTCGGAACTTTATAATGAGCAATTTTGCCTTTGCAATAATCTAAAAGTTCTTCTTCAGTAACATCAAAACCTTGTCTCACTTTCACCCAAGCCATAACTTCTTCACCAAACTTTTCACTTGGAACTCCGATAATCTGAACATCCAGAATATTAGGATAGGTATATAAAAAATCTTCAATTTCTTTTGGCGAAATATTTTCCCCTCCACGAATAATTAAATCTTTTATTCTTCCTGAAATGGTTATATAGCCATTTTCATCCATCATAGCAAGATCCCCTGTATGCATCCATCTTCCTTCATCGATTACTTTTTTTGTATTTTCAGGATCGTTCCAATATTTTAACATCACAGAATAACCTCTTGTGCAAAGCTCACCGTGTTCGCCTCGCTCAACAATTCTTCCGTTTTCATCAATTATTTTTATTTCAAGATGATCCTGGACAGTTCCTACTGTACTTACCTGTTTTTCTAATGGTGTGCCAATCAGGGTTTGAGTGGATACGGGCGATGTTTCGGTCATTCCGTAGCAGATGCTCATTTCCTTAATATTCATTAGATTTTCTACTTTTTTCATGATTTCAGGCGGGCAGACAGAACCTGCCATCACACCGGTTCTTAAACTGGAAAAATCAAAAGTATTAAAATCTTTTACAGCAAGCTCGGCAATAAACATGGTTGGGACGCCATATAATGACGTACATTTTTCGTCAGAAACTACTTTTAAGGTAATATCCGGGTCGAAACTGTCATTAGGAATAACCATACAAGCACCGTGAGCCGTGCAACACATATTCCCGATTACCATTCCAAAACAATGATAAAACGGGACAGGAATACAAACTCTATCTCTTTCCGAATACTTTAAACGTATGCCTATAAAATATCCGTTATTGAGAATATTGTGATGTGAAAGTGTCACCCCTTTCGGGAAACCGGTTGTTCCCGATGTATATTGGATATTTACAGGATCGTCAAACTGTACATGTTCTTCAAAACTGTGTAAAGTATCGTCAGAAATTTCCTGTCCGTTGTTTAAAAATTCATCCCAATTGTCGTCAAAGAAAATTTCTGATTTTAATGTTGTACAGAATTCTCTAGCATCGGCAATCATTTTTTTATAATCACTTGATTTGAAAGCGAGGGATGAGAAAATGTACGTCATTTCAGACTGGTTGAGTACAAAAATCAGTTCACTGGTTCTGTAAGCAGGATTGATATTGACTAAAATAGTTCCAATTCTTGCTGTTGCGTATTGTAAAAGAACCCATTCGTAGCGGTTTGTAGACCAGATTCCTATTCTATCACCGGTTTTTGCACCTAAGAATATCAGAGCTTTTGCTACGGCAGTTGTTTGATTATAAAACTCCTGATAGGTTGCCCTGTAATTTTGATGGACAGAAATGAGCGCTTCGTGATTTGGAAATTTTTCAACTGTATTTTTTAAGTTGCTTCCAATAGTTTGTCCTAATAATGGGATGTCAGAAGCACCATAAACATAAGATAAAAGCATAGAGTGAAAGATTTGGTTAAATAAAATTAACGAATAAATCTTAAACCGGATATATTTTATGTTAAATTTCCTTAGAATCGATGTCTTTCAGCTGAGTCAGGTTTTTGTCAAGCTTTCTCATGATGATACCGTATACCAGCCTGTAATAAAGCCAAATAAGCGCAACTGTTAACCCTGTACTTAATATGATTCCGATAATGAAGATAGTCAATGCGGAATTTGCGGGCTCAATATTTTGAGAATTTAAGGCATAAAATATGAAAACTGTAAAAATTGAAGTGAAAGCAACCAGCAAGGCAATGCTGATTAATATAAATGCGTTGACCGTTTTTTTAAATTTAATGATTCTTGTGATGAGAGCTTTCAGATTTTCCTCAATTTTTATCTTACGGTAATTCTGATAAAATTTAAATACAAAATAAGCGGTAACAAGCAAACTTAAAATTTTTAAACCTAAGTAAATATTATCAAAATTATTTTCTAATTCAGTGGTTCTTTTAGCTCCTAACTTTTCTAAAACATTCAAAAAAGTAGTGGTTTCTTCACCTTGCAGGAAATAAAACAGCCCCATTACAGAAAAGAAAAGGAATTCAAAAACGCTGATCCAGAAAATATATTTTACGTAATTGCGTGACTTTTTATTCAACATCTGAAGAATCTCATTATTGTCATACTTCTGCTGAACAGGCTGTTCCTGCCATGTTTTCTTAAAACGGTCTAAATCAAATTCAGGCATATTTTTCCATCTGTTCTTTTAGGGTTTTCTTTAATCTGTTCATTTTCACACGCGCATTTACTTCGGTGATTCCGAGGTTTTCTGCAATATCCTTGTAAGGCAAATCATCCAGATACATCATTACGATAGCTCTTTCCACGTTGGGGAGAGTCTTTATTACAGTATACAAAAGTGATACCTGCTGCTGTTTTTCATCATCATCTTCGATATAATCGGCATGGTTGATATCTAATTCGTTGGTAGGCAGACTTTTGCTTTTTTTTCTGAAAAGAGTAATTGCTGTATTGAGGGCAACACGATACATCCACGTGGAAATTTTGGAATTTCCTTTAAAAGAATCATAGCTTCTCCAAAGTTGTAAGACAATTTCCTGGAAAAGATCTTCTTCATCTTCAAGAGAATTGGTATAAAGACGCGAAACCTTGATAATCAATCCCTGATTATCTTTTATAAGCTGCGCAAATTCTTTTTCTCTAGAAGCCAATGTAGATATATAAATATAAGTTGCACGAAGATAACGACAAAATATCAATTTAACAATTTTAATAATCTAACAATGCAGCAATTCGTAGAATAGTAGATTTTTATATTGTTAAATTATTACATGGGGAAATTGTTACATTAAATTGTATCTTTGCGGCCACGAGAAAATCGGCTTGTTGATTCCTGTTTTTCAGGGGTAGGAAAGTCCGGACACCGTAGAGCATCAAAGCGGATAACATCCGTCGCCCGTGAGGGTAGGACAAGTGCAACAGAAAGTATGTACAGTTCGGCTGTAGTGAAACCAGGTAAACTCTTTGTGGTGCAATGATAAGTATATCGGTTCTTTTCAGTAATGAAAATAGGAGTTGCTCGCTCTGAAAGCCGAGGGGTAATCAGCTCAAGTTTTGCAGCAATGTAAAACGCAGATAAATAACAGGCACTTCTTCGGAAGTACAAAATCCGGCTTACAGATTTTCTCGTGATTTTGATTTGAATATTTATTGTTATAAAAAAACAGCGGAGAAATTTTCTCCGCTGTTTTTTATTTTTAATATTGCTTTATTTACGGTTAATTGATCAATAAATAAAGAACTGTATCTACATAAAACCATTGTACATAGATTCCGGAATTAGCTCCTGTTTGATCTGAATTAACCTGGAAACCTGCATTGGCTGCAATTGCAGGATTTCCGATTTGATAGCTGTCAATTGTAGTCGCTGCTGCAACATCATTTAGGGTGAAAATAAATCCAGCCCATTCATTTAATGATGTCATTGAAGTCACTGCCGGAGAATTGTAAGCCTGAGCCCCGTTGTAAGCAGGGTTAGGATTGTTTACAATATTCCATGTTGCTATAGGAAACATTACAAAAGGATCTGCAGTGGTATTAAAACTAGTATATTTTGCAGTTTGCCCGGCAGGGACCGTATAAGTACCATAAGGCAAGTTTGGACTTGCAAACATAAGCGGCCCACCCGGAATAGTGCGGCTGCCTGCGAATAATCTTCCTACAGCGTCATATCCTGTATTATTTATGATAACTAATGTATGACTTTGTGAAAATGTGAAAATTCCTAAAAATAGAAGTATAAATAGCGCTAATTTTTTCATGGTGAATAAATTTGTTTGGATTAAATAATAGATTAATTAGTTTTCAAGCTTCATGTTTTTATTAATCTGCATTTCTTTTTCAAAATAAATCTTATTTGCCCAGACAATTATTTTTGTTTTATCACCTCCTGTTTGACGCATAAGCTCTTTTTCTGATACACCCGTTGAAAGAATTAAATCTTTAGAAGCAGGCACCAAAATTTCTTTTCTTCTGTCGCTTAATTCTAAAGAGTTTTGTCTTCTCTCCTCTTCATTAGGACGGTTTTTAGGTTCGCCTAAACTTCTCAGAGCTTTATTGAAACTTTTCATTTCTGTGGTTTTCATGTTTTCCACATTGTCTATTGCAGTTTTTTCGTTACTGCAAGACGTTAAGCTTAAAACAATAAAGGATGCTAATAAGTGTTTTTTCATATCTAAAGTTTAATGGTTATGTTATTTTTAATCTACTTGAAAGAAGGTGATATTTCCTATGGTATACCATTGTGCATAATAACCTGTGTTTGCACCTATTTGGCTGGTGGGAACTGAAAATCCTAAATTGGCAGACACAGTAGGATCTCCCACTTCGTAACTGTCAGCCGTTGCTCCAGTTGTGGTATCTGCTAGTCTGAATGCCATCAATCCCCACTCGTTAAGAGGTACCATAGAAGTGATAATAGGATCGGTAGGTGGATAAACTCCTGAAATTGCTGGATTTGTTGGATCAATAAGATACCAGGTGTTCATTGGGAGATTGTTTGCAGGATCCCATACACTGTCAAATTTTTCATATTTTGTATAAAACATGGGCGGAATTGTAAATGTTGGGAAAGATGCAGTAGGCCCGGCATACATATAGCGGGTTGTGATGGAAGTAGACTGAGGACCTGTTAAAAACCGGGCTTCGATATTGTAAGGAGTATTATTGGTCATTACAAAAATTGTGCTTTGAGAAAAAGCTGTAACTCCTAAAAGCATTACTATAGATGTGATTATTTTTTTCATGTTAAATTATTTTTGGATTGAAAAGATGTGATTTGTGAAATTAGTTTTGACCAAGGTTTTTTCTGATTTCATCTTTCTTTTTCAGGTTGATTTCTACTGCCCAAACAATAATTTTTGTGATATCACCGCCGGTTTTGGTTATCATTTCTTTTTCAGAAACGCCGGTTGAAAGGATTAGAGCTTTGGATGCGGGGACCAGAAGTTCTTTTCTTCTGTCACTTAGTTCAGTAGAACCACTTCTTTTTTCTTCTTCGGTTGCTCTGTTTTTAGGATCCCCCAAACTTTTAAAAGCTTTATCCAAAGCCTGCATCTCAGGAGTTTTCATGTTTTCAAGTGTGTTCACTGCATTTCCTTCATTAGCACAGGAAAGTAAGCCTAATATTACAAAGGCTGATAACAATAAATGTTTTTTCATGATTAAAATTTAATGATTTGGTATTTTAAATTAATTTTTGATAAATATAAATAAAAAAAATACACCAAAAAATAGTTATTCACTTTTTGGTGTATTTTTAATGAGAAATTTTTATTGTTAACCCGTTGAAGGGTAATGTTTTTAATAATTATTCGCTTTCCAGTTGTTTTTTTGCTTCCTGCAAATCTTTTCTATCTTTTTCTGAGAGTTTAGGGTATTTCAGCTTCATTTTCTCCAGAGTATCTATAATAATTTGGATGGCGGCAACTCTTGCAAACCATTTATCGTCTGCGGGAAGTACATACCACGGTGCATATTCCTTCGAGGTTTCATTAATGGCGGTTTCGTATGCCTGCATATATTCATCAAATGCTGCCCTTTCAGGCAAATCGCCCATGGAAAATTTCCAGTTTTTTTCCTGCTCGTTAATCCTGTCTAAAAACCTTTGTTTTTGCTCCTTTTTAGAAACATTTAAAAAGATTTTCACGATGGATGTTCCGTTTTGAGACAGATGTTTTTCAAAATTTCTGATACTTTCGTAGCGGTTTTCCCAGAATTTATTATCAAAATCTTTTACCGAGTTCCATGTTTTTTCGCTAAAGTTATATTCAGGGTGAACTTTGCAAACCAGTACACTTTCATAGTGTGAACGGTTGAAAATACCAATCATTCCTTTCTGAGGCAAAGCCAGATAATGTCTCCATAGAAAATCGTGTGAATATTCTTTGGAACTTGGAGTTTTAAAGCTAGTAACATGGCATCCTTGTGGATTGACACCTCCGAAAACATGTTCAATCAAGCTGTCTTTTCCTGCTGCATCCATTGCCTGAAGCACAACCAGAAGAGATTTGCTTCCATCTGCATATAATCTTTCCTGAAGCTCACGAAGCTTTTCTTTTTCCTGAATTAATAATTGTGTGCCTTCTTCTTTGGTTAGTTTTCCTTCATATTTTGTAGAAACTTTCTTGATTGAAAATTTTCCTCTAACATCGAAATCATCTGAGAAATTGGTGTCCATATATAGATTATTAAATTAATTTTTAACAGTTTAGTGTAATGTAATCTCTAAAATCTGGTTCTAACATTAAAACATAAATGTAATAAAAAAAACCGTCTCAACTGAGACGGTTTTTTTTATTTTTGAGTAGAGCTTACTTTGCGGCAGCTACTTTTTTTGCAGCTTTAGCAGCTTTCTTAGCAGTTTTAGCGTCTACCGGTGCAGCAGGAGCAGCAGCAACTTCCGGTGCATTAGCATCAACGTTACCTTTGATATAGATTACTGTTCTGCTGTTTGCAGCGTCGTTAGAAAATACCTCAATCATTTTGTTGAATGGTCCGTTGATAGCAGTGTTGTACCCGACTTTGATTTTAGCAGTTTTTCCTGGCATAATAGGATCTGTGTTGAATTCAGGAGTTGTACATCCACAAGAAGCTTTCACATTAGAAATTACCAAAGGCTTATCACCTGTGTTAGTTACTGTGAAAAATCTTGTACCGTCAGAACTAGGCTTGATTGTACCATAATCAAAAGTAGTTTGATCGAATGTAATAGTTTGTGCAGATGCTAAAGCAAATGTCCCGAATAATGCAATACCTGCGATTAATTTTTTCATATTCTTGAATGTTAATATGTTTGTTAGATAAATTTTGAGAAACAAAGTTAAAAATTATTTTAATTCATACTTAAAATTTTTTTTCTTTGGACTATTTTTGCAAATTGTAAGCTAAAGAAATAGAATTTATGCAGATTTCAGAAAAATATAATCCACAGGAAACAGAACAAAAATGGTACAGCTATTGGTTGGAAAACAAATACTTCCATTCAGAGCCTAATGACAAGCCTCCCTATACTATTGTAATTCCTCCGCCAAATGTCACGGGAATCTTACACATGGGGCATATGCTGAATAATACCATTCAGGATGTTTTGGTTCGCCGTGCAAGAATGCAGGGTTTTAATGCTTGTTGGATTCCGGGAACAGATCACGCTTCAATTGCTACGGAAGCGAAAGTTGTTGCTAAACTGAAATCTGAGGGGATCAATAAATCGGATATTACCCGCGAAGAATTTTTAAAACACGCTTGGGAATGGACAGACAAATATGGAGGAACAATTCTTGAGCAGCTGAAAAAATTAGGCTGTTCATGTGATTGGGACAGAACCCGTTTCACTATGGAAGAAAAACTTTCTAAGCAGGTAATCAAAAGTTTTGTTGATTTATATAATAAAGGTCTTATCTACAGAGGATACAGAATGGTAAACTGGGATCCGGAAGCGAAGACTAATATTTCTGATGAAGAAGTAATATTTAAAGAGCAAAACGGAAAATTATATTTCCTTAAATATAAAATCGAAGGTTCGGAAGAATTTCTTTCAGTAGCTACAACACGTCCCGAAACTATTTTTGGAGATACTGCGGTTTGTATCAATCCAAATGATGAGAGATATGCTCATTTGAAGGGTAAAAAAGTGATTGTACCTATCGTAGACAGAGTGGTTCCCATTATTGAAGATGAATATGTTGATATTGAATTCGGAACCGGGGCGTTGAAAATTACGCCTGCCCATGATATAAATGACTATGAAATCGGACAAAAGCATAATCTTCAAATGATTGATGCTCTTGACGATGATGGCAATGTAAATGATTACGGTTTACATTATGCCGGGAAAAACAGATTTGACGTAAGAAAACAAATCGCAAAAGAATTAGAAGAAAAAAATCTTTTGTTGAAAGCAGAAGATTATGTAAATAAAGTAGGGACTTCCGAAAGAACAGGTGCGGTTATCGAGCCTAAAGTTTCGGTTCAGTGGTTTCTGAAAATGTCAGAAATTGCTAAACCGGCTTTGGATGTGGTGATGGACGATGAGGTAAAATTCTATCCTGAGAAGTTTAAAAATACTTACAAACATTGGATGGAAAACATTCGTGACTGGAACATTTCCCGTCAGCTCTGGTGGGGACAGCAAATTCCTGCGTTCTATTATGGTGAGGGAGAAAATGATTTCGTAGTTGCTGAAGATAAATATCAGGCTCTTGTCGTATTAGAAGAACAAAAAGGAATTGTAGCTGATCTTGAAGATTTAAGACAGGATGAGGATGCTCTTGATACTTGGTTTTCATCTTGGTTGTGGCCAATGTCCGTATTCGATGGCTTGATAGATCCTGAAAATAAAGATATCAGTTATTATTATCCTACTTCTGATTTGGTAACAGGTCCGGATATTATTTTCTTCTGGGTTGCCAGAATGATTATGGCCGGATTGGAATACAGAAAAGAAGTTCCATTTAAAAATGTTTATTTTACAGGAATTGTAAGAGATAAGCAGAGAAGAAAGATGTCAAAATCTTTAGGGAATTCACCGGATCCGTTGGAATTAATGGATAAATATGGGGCAGATGGAGTTCGTGTCGGTATTTTATTAAGTTCCGCAGCTGGAAATGACCTGCTTTTTGATGAAGATTTGATGCTTCAGGGACGAAATTTCATGACGAAAATCTGGAGTGCCTTCCGTTTGATTAATATGTGGAATCATGAGGATAAACCGGCTAATGAAACAGAAATACAGACAATAGAATGGTTTGAAAATAAATTAAATAAAACGGTTGTTGAGATTAATGATCAGTTTGAAAAATTCAGAATTTCTGATGCGCTTCATTTAATCTATAAATTAATTTGGGATGACTTCTGTTCTTGGTATCTGGAAGCTGTAAAACCAAATTATGGAGAAGGTATCTCTAAGGAGGTGTATGAAAAAACAATTGGATTCTTCGAAGAATTAATGAAGCTACTTCATCCGTTTATGCCTTTCCTGACAGAAGAAGTATGGCAAACTATTTCGGAAAGAAGTATAGAAGAGGCGTTAATTATTTCTCAGCAGAAAAAAGCAGAAGGCTTCAACGGGGATGTTATTAAGAATTTTGAAACTGCTCAAGAATTAATTTCAGGAGTTAGAAATTACCGTCAGACAAAAGGTATTTCTCCAAAAGAGGTTGCTGAAATTTATACTAATGCTTCAAGTTTTGAAAATGAAGCGGTTATTAGAAAATTAGCAAATGTTTCTGAAATTAATTTTGGAATAAAAACAGATAAACCGAGCTTTACTTTCTTGGTAGGATCAACGGAAGTTTCGATTCCTTTGAGTGAAAACCTGGATTTGGGAGAAGAAAAAATTAAGACAGAAGAAGAATTAAAATATTTAAAAGGATTTTTAGTTTCTGTTGATAGAAAACTTTCCAACGAAAAGTTTGTTGCCAATGCAAAACCTGAAATAGTAGAAGTTGAGCGAAAAAAACAAAAAGATGCTCTTGATAAGATTGCTATTTTGGAAGAGAAGCTGAAAAGTTTATAATTTAAAATTAAATATGAATTGTCAGGCTTTATAAGTCTGGCAATTTTCAAATAAAAAATGACACACATAGAAAACATAAAAAGACTTTTCTCCAGAGACTTTGTAGAAAGTCCTTTATTGGAAAGTTTTGAAGTTGGAAAAATCTATCTTTCCAGCGGGAAACTGGTTGCTTGCGATCCTTTGATTACGAATGATATGCAGCCTTTTACCGCTGAATTTCCTACAGGTAATTTTTCTGTTTTGTTACATAAAGAAAGAGAAAGTAATTGTGTAGCATATGCTGAGATTATTTTCAATAATTCGGAGATTTCCAAATGGAAATTGGCGACTACAGCCGGGCAAGATATTAAAGATTTAGCCGAAGGGGAAATTTTCGGGTATCCTGTAGAAAGCGGAATGGGCTGTTTTATGGATGTTGATACTCAGAATAATCTTAACGAATTAGAGCAACAATTATATAAAAGTAAAGGAGCAGACTTCACAGGAATTTACGAAGAATTTTTCCATGAACATTTTTTTGATGATAACGGGGCGATAGATCAATACGCATTCTTAAAACCTTCAGAAGAACATCCCGGAACTATTTTTGCCTTTGAAACCGGATATGGAGAAGGTTTTTATGCAACGTATATTGCATATGATAAAAATAATTCACCTGTAAAGGCAGTAACAGAGTTTATTGAAATTAGTTAATTAAAGTTAATTATTTTAAAAATAATTTTCCGTTCTTTAATTTTGTTAAAAAACTAATAAATCATAATTTAAAATTAAATAAAAAGCACAATGAATTTCTCTTCAGAACAACCCCAAATTATAGTTGTAGGCAGCTCCTCAATTGATTTGGTTTTAGAAACCGAAAAACTTCCAGCAGCTAATGAAACCGTTTTAGCTGTCAATTCTGATAGCTATTTTGGGGGGAAAGGTGCAAATCAGGCAGTAGGAACGGCAAGGCTTGGAGCAAGCGTTTATTTTGTCGGTTGTGTAGGTATGGATCCTCTTGGTCAGCAGATTATGAGAAACCTGGTGGGTGAAAATGTAAATGTAGGATTTGTACACGAAACTGACAAAGAAGCCACAGGCACTGCATACGTTACGACGTGTGACGGAAATGCAGCCATTGTTGTAGTTCCTGCCGCTAATAATTATTTGACTAAAGATCATGTGGAAGCTGCTGATAAGTATTTTCATACAGCAGATTTGATATTGATACAGCTTGAGGTTCCTATGGATGTTATTGAGCATACCGTAAAAAAAGCCAAACGATTAGGTAAAAAAATAGGTTTATATGCCTCACCGGGAGCTCCTTTGAAGGCTGAAGTTTTAGAAAATGTAGATTTTATTATAGCTAAAAGCAGCGAGCTGCATATTGTTTTTGGAGAAGAGCAGCGAGAAGATGTGCTTAAGAAATATTTTAATAAATTATTCTTGAGAGATGATACCAATTCTACCATTTATTTCGATGGAACTGAAATGAAGTATTACAGAAATAATTATGATAAAACAGTCTATAAAATGGGCATGGGAGATGCTTTTACGTCAGGATTTGCGATTGCTTTGTGCCATAAGAATTCTATTGAAGATTGCGTGAAGTTTGGTAATGAAGTTTCTGCCAGAGTTTCTGTGAAAAAAGGTTCACAAACAGGTCTTCCTAGAATTTCAGATTTCTTTTCATAAACTATTTGCTACATATCGAAAGTTTACAACTTAACATAAAAATTATCGGGAAAATATCCACTTTTATAGGTGGATATTTCTTTTAAAATATGGAAAAGCTGATTCTTACAACTCAGGATAATATTTTGATCAACGGACATCTTTTTTTACCCGGAGAAAGTAACGGTAAACTTTTGCTGATTAATTCAGCCACGGGAGTGAAACAGCAGGTGTATTTTTCTTTTGCGCAATTTTTTTCGGATAAAGGTTTTACGGTCATTACCTATGATTATCGTGGGATCGGGCTTTCAAAGCCTAAAAATATGAGGGGTTACAATGCTTCCATGAGAATTTGGGGATCAAAAGATTTTAAAACCTTGACGGAATATGTCAAATCTCAATTTCCAGACTATGAAAAATATTGTTTAGGACATTCTGTAGGCGCTTTGATTTTAGGAATGAATAATGACTCTGAAATGTTTAAAGAATTTATTTTTGTGGGAACCCAGAACGCTTTTGTCGGAAATCTAAAATTTAAAACAAAAATTGAAGCTTATCTCGGTTTTGGAATTGTCCAGCCTTTAACTACCGGATTGTTGGGTTATTTTCCTGCTCACTGGTTTGGGCTCGGAGAAAGTCTTCCAAAAAATTGTGCATATGACTGGAGAACCTTAATTTTAAACAAGAAATCAACCAACGGGTTGTTGGACAAAATTGATGATTATTCTAAAAAATTAACTCAAAAAGTTTTTGTCATTCGGGCGGAAGATGATGTCTGGCTGACTGAAAAAGGTGTAAAAAGCCTTCTGGATGATATATATCCAAATTTACGGCCCACTTACAGACTGGTAAAAACTTCCGAATCCGAAAAAGGAGAGATAGGACATGTGAATTTTTTT
Source organism: Chryseobacterium sp. FH2 (assembly GCF_001045455.1). GTDB lineage: Bacteria > Bacteroidota > Bacteroidia > Flavobacteriales > Weeksellaceae > Chryseobacterium. The sequence goes on from NZ_LFNE01000006.1 coordinate 100,087, forward strand.
AGAAGTTATAATAAAAAGCTTTGGAATATTATTTTAAATGAATTGATATAAAATGAAGAGTCTGATAGAAAACACGGTAAAATTTGTAAAGGACAAACTAGAAGGCGCAGAAGCGGGACATGACTGGTCTCACATCGAAAGAGTATGGAAGCTTTCAAAAAAGATAGCTGAAACCGAAGATTGTAATGAGGATGTAGTGGAACTTTCCGCATTACTTCATGATATTGCAGATCCTAAATTTCATAATGGAGATGAAACAATTGCTCTGAAAGTTTCCCGTGAATTTCTGGAAAATCAAAATGCTACGGAAGATATTATTGAGAAAGTTCTATATATTATTAAAAATATTTCGTTTAAAAACAGAGGTGATGCACCTGTAAATCCGCCGATTGAACTTCAGATTGTGCAGGATGCTGATCGTATCGATGCGATTGGTGCCATAGGAATTGCAAGAACTTTCAATTTCGGAGGTTTTAAAAATAACCTGATGTACGATCCTGCTTTAGAACCGAAATTGAATATGTCTAAAGAAGAGTATAAAAAGTCAAACGGAACAACGATCAATCATTTTTACGAAAAACTCCTGCTTTTGAAAGACTTAATGAACACTGAAAAAGGTAAAAAAATAGCTGAGGAAAGACATAATTATATGCTGAATTTCCTCGACCAGTTTTATAAAGAGTGGAATGTTGATTAACATTCCCTCGAAAACTTCATAAATCAGTATCTTTGCCATATGGTATTCATCATATTTCTAATCTTTTGGGCTTCAATCCTTTCTTTGTTTTTGTCGAAAGTGAAAACAGGAAGAGGGGCAGAATGGGCAAAGTTATTTCGTATTGTTACGCTTGTTTTCTCGATTTCAATTTTTACGTATTGGTTTATAAAGAAAAGTGCAATTGGGATTGTAAAAGATTCTGTAGCATTGCAGGTTATCAATAAATTGCCTCAGACTATTGATTTTTATGTAATTACTTTAGATGATTCGGATAAAAACGGGACTTTTGATACCAAACATATCGGAAAGGTGCGTCCCGAATATTACAGGACAGAATACCTTAAAATGGATAAATCTGATGAATACTGGATTGTAGGATATCTTGGTAAAAAAAATCTGGTGTATTTTTCACAACACTCAGTTCCTAATAAAAATATTGACCAGATTATTGAGGTACAAAATTATATCAATCAGAGTTTTAAGCTTTCCAATAATGCAAAGAAGCAGGTGGAAGCTTATAACTATGAAAACACTAAACTAGGAATTTGGGTTTCCCTTGATTTTCTTTTACTGTTTCTAAATTTAGCTTTATTGGTTAGAAGAAAAAAATAAGTCCGGATTATTCAAGTTTCTTTGTAAAACAGACTTTATTCCATTTAAAATAAAGTGCCCGTATTTTCTATTGCCATTTCAGGTATTTTTAAATCAGTTTTCCATTCTTTGTTCATTTTTTCAATGAAATATGCAGAAAGTAGTGGTGACGCTTTCTCCACATTCTGATGTACAAAAAAATATAAATTTTGAAGCCCCTCTTTTTTCCATTTTGTAAGATGTTGCATCCAGTCATCCAGCCTCGCATAATCGCTCTCTGCATTGGCACCTACGTATCGGATAAATGCATTCGGTGTGGTAAGCCGCATGTGAAGCATATCTCTTCTTCCTGCTGTGTCTACAATGATATTGGTGATATTGTGTTCTTCAAAAAGATTGCAGGTTGTATTTAAAATTTCTTCATTGGTAAACCATTCTGTGTTTCTGAGTTCGATTGCCAGAGGTACTTCTTTTGGCCACTCTTTTACGAATTTTTTTAATCTGTTGTAATCCTTCGGTTTAAAATTATCATGTAACTGTAAGAAAGCCATTCCTAATTTTTCATCAAAATTCATCACGGAAGCGGCAAATTGAGTTACAGGATCGGTAACATCAATTAATCTTCTGAAATGTGAAACGGTATTTGTGATTTTTGGGAAAAATTTAAAATCTGCCGGTGTTTTTTCTTTCCATGTCTGCACCTGTTCCGGAGTGGGCATCCCGTAAAATGTAGCATTCAATTCAATAGAATTAAACTGAGTAGCATAATATGTCAATTCGTCTTTTGTTCCCTTTGGGTAAAAGCCTTTAAGGTCGGTTTTATTCCATTTTGCACATCCGATAGAAATATTTTCCAACCCCTTTTTGTTTTGATTTAAAATTTCCTTAGTCTTTGGATGATCTTTTGGCAGGGTAAAATCTATTTTTGAAGGATCTTCTACTTGTCCGAATTTCATATTTGAATTTTTTAGGATTACTAAAACAAATATAAAACAAAAACCATAGAAATTTCTATGGTTTGTTTGGGCTATATGTAATTTAATAAGGTTTTATTTCACTCCTTGAGTTACCATTTTGTTTGATACAACGCCGTAAATGCAACCTGTTGTCTTTAAATTAACAGTAATTGTCGCAGGTACAGAACGATATGCAGTATCCCCATACGGCTCTATGATTTTTCCGTTAGAATCTTTTACAGTTTTACCTTTTACAGTGTAGGTCATTGTTGCAGTTCCGGTAAACCCGTTTGAGGGAGCAAATGTTACGATTCCTGTATTTTTATTGTAGGTCCATATTCCTTGAGGGGTTACTTTTTTACGATATAAAGTAAGGTCTGTATCACTGTTTTTTGTAAAGCTAAACGTAGACTTATCGATGTTATCCTTGCTTGCCACAGGTGGAGTTGTAATACTGATTGGTCCTTTATAAGCTATATCGTTGTCAAAAACTGAGATTGAAACCGGCTGAAGTTTACATGTGGAAGTGACGTCGTTATTGGTAACAGCAGAATAAGGTAATGTTAATTTTACATTTCTAATAATGTGCTGTTGATATGCTGCTCCTGTTGATGCCGCAAAGCCTAATTTTAAAACAGAGGGAACCGTAGCGTTTAAAGTCTGGTTTGTGGCTGCCCCTTCCGTATCTGCGCTATTGAAGTCAGTGGATGAAGGATTGGCATTTTCACTGTAAGGAACCGAAGTTTTATAATGATAATAGTTGATTACATTGATCGGAGTTCCGTTTTGTGTGGTTTGAATATCAACTTTTACATCAAAACCATCTGTTGTAGTGGTTGTTACAAAGTGAGGGATCAGATCCAGATAAACTTTTCTAAATTCACCATTTCCATTTCTCAAATCAAATGTTGAAGCCAAAGTATTGGTTGTAGTGACATAAGATCTATCGGTTTGTAATATTCTTCCAACTGTTCCTGAATTGCTCAAAGTAGAACGGGTTACTAAAACAGGATATCCTGTAAAACCATCTCCTAAACCATTTGTATTGATGGCGACTCCTTTTGCCCCTCTTAATGTCACATGGCTCGCTCCCTGGCTCCAAGTTACTCCTGCGATACCGTTTACCCTGGATTCACCTTGAAAGCGTTTGGATTTAAAATTTCCAAATTCATCCAAAGCAATACCCAGATACGCTCCTGATAAACCAGCTTTTCTAAATGAGGAATAATTATTTTTTGCTCTGTTATATGAATATCCCAAGCCGGCCCCCGGAGATCCTATTGTGGGGTTGGCTACAGAGCCGTCGTATAAGAAAAAAGATAATCCGTCACCATAAGCTCCACTGAATAAAGTCCCGGCTTTCATATCATATTCGAATTCCACGTGTAAACCGTTTACAGAAGTAAAAGTTCTTCCGTTAATAAACAGTCCTCCGAACTGGCTTGCACTTGCGGGTGTCAATTGTACTCCTGTTGAAGTGTGTGAAGCATTTCCCTGTATTGAAAGTTCAGATGCCGTGGAGGCGTTCATCAAAGAACTTGAATAGGAGTAAAACCCATAAATGCTGGCTACTTCCGTACTGTCTGTCTGTGCATACATGCAATTTGTAAGCAATGTAAAGATAAGGCTTATCAATGACAGCCCTCTGAAATTCTTTTTCATGGTTCTTTACTTATTTTACTACAAAAACAATGTTGATGAAAGAAGCAGGTGTAGCGTTTGCCAGAATGTCGTAATTTAAAACTCCTGTATTACTAATGCTATTGATTTTGAATACAGTAGAATCATAGCCTGTTACATAATAATATAAGTCTGTTGCATTAGGAAAAAACGGAATCGTTGCCGGAGCAGAAGCACTTCTTGCATTGGATGGAACATTTGAAAATTGATTTTTATACAAGGTATATAAATCTTTTGTTTGTCCTGTTGCCGGAGTCGTAGTATCAAAAACTACGCTAGGCATGTAGAAGAACTTAGCTACATAAGGAGAAAGACATGTCCAGTCTGGCGCTGCAGGTGTTCCTACGTTTTGGCTGATACATTTTTTAGCAGTGTCAAAAATAACCAATCCTGTTGCGGGATTCGTAATGGAAGAAGTGTTGCTTATTCTTGGAAGTAAGACTCCTTTTGAAGTACTGGTAACATCTAAAGCTGAGCTAGAATCTGGTGAGGTTGTGTTTATACCTACTTGAGCATACATGGTGCCATAAACCATTATTACCATTAAAGTGATAATTTTGTTCATTCCGAAATAATTTTTTAGTGTTTGAGTTGTTATGTTTTTTTATTAATTAAAATATCAGTATTTGTGATTTTGATGATTTTTATTTAAAATTTTGAATTGGTTGTCTTTATATTGAAAATATTATTTATTTAATACCCTATTAAGCATATATATCATGTGTTTAATAAGTATTTGGATTGTAATTTATAGTGATTTCCCAGACCTTGTTGTTGTGTGATTACCTGAACTGTTTGTGATAATATTCAAAAGGTTTGTTTGCGTAACAACTGAAGTTTCTTCTCCAGTGTTTTTTAATGTTTCTGAACCTGTTTTTGTTCTTAAATAGGTATTTGTGTTTGTAAAGGACGGCATCAATAAAAAAATATTATTGGTGCTTACTATTTTTCTCATAAAAGCGTGTGTTTGAAATAATTTTTTACAAATATATTAATTTTTTATAAAAAATTTTCATTGAGAATCAGTAATATAACATTGTTATGCCGCTATTTAGAGGATGGAAGTTAAATATTTTCAGTATTAATGAATAATTGATGAAAAATAAACGTTTATGATTAATAAATTAAATTTTTTTTATTTTTTTAGTATAAAAAAAACACGCTAAAAAGCGTGCTTTGATGAATATGCTGATATTTATTATTTGAATCTTATGCTTCGCAAGCAGAGCAGGTAACGAAATTTACCATCATCTCTTTTGAAACAGAAGAACTTCTTTGATAATAAAGTGTTTTTACGCCTTTTTTCCATGCTTCAATATAAAGATAGTTTACATCTTTTACTGGCATTGTTGATGGAATCTGTAGGTTTAAAGATTGTGCCTGATCAATATATTGCTGTCTTTGTGCAGCCTGAGAAATAATTTCCATCGGAGAAATTTCCTTGAAAGTTTTGAATACTGCTTTTTCTTCGTCAGTTAATTCTTTCAAATGCTGTACAGAACCATGATTCAGCATAATTGTTCTCCATGTTTCTTCATTATCAAGACCTTTTTCTTCCAATAATTTTGCTAAATACTTGTTTTTACGCATAAAGTTTCCTTTTGCTAAACCGGCTTTGTAATAATTGGAAGCGAATGGCTCAATTCCGGGAGACGTTTGTCCTAAAATTGCTGAACTTGAAGTCGTAGGAGCGATGGCCATCGTTGTGGTATTTCTTAATCCGTAACCTTTTAATAATTCCGGTTCTCCGTAGATATTTGCCAATTCTCTTGACGCCTGATCTGCCTGTTCTTTGATACGTCTGAAAGCTCTTGCATTAAACTGAGTTGCCTCAAAACTTTCAAACGGAATCATATTTTTCTGTAAATAAGAGTGATATCCTAAAACTCCCAATCCAAGTGCTCTGTGGCGCATTGCGAAGTTTCTGGCTCCCTGTAGATAATAGTTTCCTTCCGTTTTTTCGATGAATTCTGATAAAACAGCATCTAAAAAGTAGATAGCTAATTTTACAGCATCTGTATCTTTCCATTCATCATACAATTCCAAGTTCATTGATGACAAACAGCAGATGAAAGACTCTTCTCTTGTGGAAGGAAGCATGATTTCAGAACATAGGTTACTTGCATTTACTGTAAGTCCTAAATCTTTGTAAACCTGTGGTTTATTTCTATTCACGTTATCTGTAAAGAAAATGTATGGAAGACCTTTTTGCTGACGGCTTTCTAAAACTCTTGCCCAGATTTTACGTTTTTCCATATCACCATCAATCATGTCCTGCATCCAGTAGTCAGGAACACAAATTCCTGTAAATAAGTTCTGGATTGGGCTTCCGATATCTTTGATTGATAAAAACTCTTCAATATCTCCGTGGTCAATATCAAGATAAGCCGCAAAAGCACCTCTTCTTACACCACCTTGAGAAACTACGTCCATCGCAGTATCAAATAGCTTCATGAAAGAAACTGCTCCTGAAGATTTACCGTTGTCTGTCACCGCAGTACCTCTGTTGCGAAGTTCCCCGAAATATCCTGAAGTTCCCCCTCCGATTTTTGTCTGCATAATCACTTCACCCATTTTGTGGGTAATGCCCTCAATGCTGTCCGGAATGTGAACATTGAAGCAAGAAATTGGAAGACCTCTTTGTGTTCCCATATTTGCCCAAACAGGAGAAGAGAAACTGATCCAGCCTTTTGTGATCATTTCCTTGAAAGCAGGTTGAAGTTCCGGTTTGTATAATCTTCTTGCCGCTGCGGTAGTGATTCTGTCGATAGCGCCGTCTACAGTTTCACCTTTTAGCAAATAGCCTCTGTTTAGCATTTGCTCAGACTCTTCATTGAGCCACCATATATTAGAATTTTGTTCTTCCATAGTTGTTGTATATTTTCGAATTCCGGAGCATTTTATGCTTTAGAATTTTGTTGTTTAAATTGATTGTAAAATTTCTACTTTGTGGGAACCATTCAATCCGCTTTCATCTCTTAATCTTTGAAATTCTTTAAAAGATGGAACATTTAAAACTTCATGCTGCACCTCTTCATTGATGTAATTTGAATAATGTAAAAACGTAATGCCGTCTTCTTTCAGATAGACTTTGTACTCGAAAGTGGTATGGTCTAATTGTTTGAAATCATCCAAAAACTTTTGAATATTCGCTTTGTTTTCTGAAACGAATTCCGGTTTTACGGTGTAAGTTACAATTACATTGATCATATTTTGTGTTTGATGTTATTATCAAAACGTGTTGTCGTTCTGAGGAACAAAGAATCTTGATTAAGTAAAAAATAGATTCTTTATTACGTCTGTTTCAATCAGAATGACAAAAACGCTAATACTATCTGTTTTGACGCTCGCTCCGCTCGCGCTTTACCAATCAAAATTTAGAAAAGATCGTTTGCGGTAATACTCTTATCGTGTTTTGTATAATCTACCGGTCTTTTAGCAAAGAAGTCATCCATAGAATTAGCAAAAACTTCCTCTTCGAACCACATCATCGGTCTGTATTGTTCAGGGGAGACGTTGTAACGGGTATTCATGTTGATTTTCTTTAAACTGTCATCAACACGGTATTTCATAAAGTTCAATAAATCTTCTTTTGAGAAAACATTTAGCTCACCCAATTCGAAAATCCAGTCAAGAATTTCACTTTCCAATTCGATTGACTGGTCTACCAAAGTATAAATATCTTCGATATCGGAATCCGTTAATAAATCAGGTTGTTCCTCACGAATTTTGTTGATTAAATAAATTCCGCCGTTTGCATGAATTTGTTCATCAATGGAAGTCCAAGCGATGATATTGGAAACATTTTTCATGAATCCTTTAAATCTTGTGAAAGAAAGGATAATTGCAAACTGAGAGAAAAGCGATACGTTTTCAATCAGAATACTGAATAATAAAAGAGAAGAAACATATTCTTTTGGTGTTGTAGAATTAGCATGTTTCAAAACGTTTGATAAAAAGTCGATTCTCTTTTTGATAGCAGGAATTTCTACTACGCTTGTAAATTCTTCATTATATCCTAATACTTCCAATAAACGGGAATATGCTTCAGAATGACGGAATTCGCATTCTGCAAAAGTAGCTCCAAGACCATTCAGCTCAGGTTTTGGCATGTGGTGATATAGGTTTCCCCAGAATGTCTTTACAGACACCTCGATCTGTGCAATTGCTAAAAGTGCATTTTTCACAGCATGTTTTTCGTGCGGCTCTAACTGCGAATGAAAATCCTGAACATCTGCAGTAAAGTCCACTTCCGAATGCACCCAAAACGATTTATTGATAGCTTCTACAAACTGAAGAACTTCAGGGTATTCAAATGGCTTATAACTTACTCTTTTATCAAAAATTCCCATATTAAAATGTCTTTAAAATTAAAATAATTAGATCACTGTGGATAATATTCAAAAAACATATAACATATTGATTTGTTGAAACTTAAATTATAAAGTTTTTCACAGAAGAATTGTTTTTGTTTCTTGTGTAGTGCGAAGCACAAAGGTCGAAAAAAAGAACTGTATTTAAAAGGGCTAAAGACTAATTGGCTGAATTTTAACGGTAAAAGTTTTCCACATTTACATGAAACTGCCACAGATATTGGCTTATATACAATAATTATCAACAAATAAACGAAATTGTAAAGTTACAATTAAACACTTGTTTCTAAAATACTGTAAACAAAGGTGTTTTTTATTAAACAATAAAATTTTATTGAAAAATTTTATTCTTGTAACAAATCGAAAGTATCATCTACTTATTAGCTATAAAAACATACATCACTTAATGTTAGTAATTCACGATCTACATAAATCATACGATACGGGTAAAAGTAAGTTGCACGTTCTCAAGGGTATTAATCTTAATATTTCTGAAGGCGAGTTTGTTTCTATTATGGGGAGTTCGGGCTCCGGGAAATCTACACTCCTTAATATTATAGGTATTCTGGACGAAAAGGATTCCGGAACGTATGAGTTAGACGGAGTTCCCATTGAGCATTTATCTGAGATAAAAGCTGCGGAATACAGAAGTAAGTTTTTGGGTTTTATTTTCCAGTCTTTTAATCTGATCGGATATAAAACAGCTTTGGATAATGTAGCACTTCCTTTATATTATCAAAATGTTCCGAGAAAAGAACGCAATCAAAGAGCAATGGAATATTTGGAGAAAGTAGGTCTTGCACAATGGGCGAATCACCTTCCGAATGAACTTTCCGGGGGACAGAAGCAAAGAGTGGCTATTGCAAGAGCTTTGATTACAGATCCTAAAGTTGTTTTGGCAGATGAGCCAACAGGAGCATTAGACTCTAAAACAACACATGATATTATGAAGCTTCTTCAGGATATCAATAACGAAGGAAAGACAATCATTGTTGTAACCCATGAGCCCGACGTTGCCGCACAGACAAAGAGAAATGTTATTTTGCGCGACGGAATCATCGAAAGTGATGAGTTTATAAAACAGATTGTTTTGTAAAGTGTGAAATGAAATTTGATAATGATATAATTTGAAAATTTAGAGAATTTGAATCTTTTAATTTTTCAATCTTTTAAATATTGATAAAAATGTTTGACCTAGATCGTTGGCAGGAAATATTCAGCTCTATTCGCAGTAATGTATTGCGGACGGTACTTTCCGGCTTTACTGTGGCTTTGGGATTATTTATTTTCATTGTCCTTTTCGGAATAGGGAAGGGTTTGCAAAATGCATTTACAGAAGGTTTTACCAGAGACGCACAAAACCTGATTTCCATTTTTACAGGAAAAACTACGATTGCATATAATGGTTTGCAGTCTGACCGGCAGGTGACGATGAATAATGATGATTATGACTTCTTGGTAAATTCAGATAAAGAAAAAGTGGGCTATGCTACCCCCAGATATCAAACGAGTTTGTTGGTGAAATATGGTAAAGAAAGTGGAACTTATCAGATAAACGGCGCGGATCCTCAGGAAAAGTTTATTGAAAACCGAAAACTTCTCGATGGGCGTTACCTTACTCCTGGAGATTTGGATAGAAAGCAAAATGTGGCAGTTATCGGGAGAATGGTTCAGCGGGATTTGATTAAAAACGGAAGTCCTGTTGGAAAAGAATTGGATATCAATGGAACGATATTTAAAGTTGTCGGGGTGTTTTCTGATGACGGGGGTGACTGGGACGAAAGGCATATTACCGTTCCTATTACTACTTTGCAGCAGATGAAAAAAGGTTCTGATACGGTAAGTACAGTGTATATTGCTTATAATGATAAACTGACTCCGCAGGAAGCGATTAAATATGGAGATGAATTAAAAAGTAAACTAAAATCGAGAAAGAATGTCTCTCCTGATGACGAAAACGGGGTAAGAATCTGGAATAATGCCAAAAATATGAACGATACTTTTATGTTTATGGCGGTACTTACGGCAATTGTCGGGTTTATCGGAATGGGAACTTTGCTTGCTGGAATTATCGGGATCAGCAACATTATGGTGTATATCGTGAAAGAAAGAACGAAAGAAATCGGAGTGAGAAAAGCAATTGGTGCCAAACCAAGAAGTATTGTTGCTCTGATTGTTCAGGAAAGTGTCGTAATTACGGTCGTTTCAGGATTTGTAGGGGTAGGATTGGGAGTTTTGGCTTTAAATTTAATAGGAGACAGCTTGGAAGAATTTTTCATCAAAAACCCAAGCGTGGGATGGGGAACTATTTTTTCAGCGTTTATCGCTTTGGTTTTTTCAGGGTTGATTGCGGGTTTTGTTCCTGCATACAGAGCATCGAGAATTAAACCAATCGAAGCATTGAGAACGGAATAAATTTTAAAAAGCTGGGAAAATAAGTAAATAAAAACGGCTTAATGATTTTATAAAACCCGTAACTCATAATTTTTAACTTATAACTCAAAAAGGTGAACATTATATTTAAAAAAGACACTTGGCAGGAGATTTATTATTCATTGAGGAATAATAAACTCCGAACATTCCTTACCATGATTGGGGTAGGATGGGGTATGTTTTTATATGTAAGTCTTCTTGGTGCTGCAAAAGGAATGGAGAACGGTTTTGATAAGTTGTTTTCAGGTTTTGCCACCAATTCTATTTTCCTTTGGGCACAAAATACATCAATTCCTTATGAAGGATTTCCTAAAGGAAGACAGGTGCATCTGAATTTACCTGATATGGAAATGCTGAAGAGGAAAATACCGGAAATAGATTATATTTCTCCACAAAATGCAAGAGGAAGCTTTACAGGAACACCCGGTGAATCTATGTCAAGAAATGGTAAAAACGGGACGTATTCTCTTACGGGCGATTATCCTGTCGGAAATAAAATTTCAGAGAAAAAATTAATTTTCGGCAGATATATTAATGATGCTGATGTTTCAGGAAACAAAAATGTTGCAGTAATCGGTGAGGAAGTTTATAAAAACTTTTTTGATTCAAAAAAACAGGAAAATCCGCTTGGAAAATCTATTAATGTAAAAGGAATTTTCTTTAATGTAATTGGAGTTTTCAGAGTAAAAAAAGGCGGTGGTTTTGAAAATGACCAAACTATTTTTATTCCGCTTTCCACCTATACAAAAATGTATAATGCAGGAGATCAGATTGATATGTTTGCAATTGTAAGTAAGCCGAATGCGAATGTAAATGTTGTGGAAGAGAGGGTAAAACAGGTATTAAAATCAAAAAACAAAGTTTCACCGGAAGATACAAATGCTTTTGGTAGCTTCAATTTAGGTAAGGAATTTAAAAAACTGACAGGTTTCCTTACGGGAATGCAGCTTTTAACAATCATTGTAGGAACGCTTACGATTCTTGCAGGAGTAATCGCCATTTCTAATATTCTATTGATTACAGTAAAGGAAAGAACGAAAGAAATAGGTATCAGAAGAGCTTTGGGAGCAAAACCATCTGAAGTAAGAAATCAAATTTTGTTAGAAAGTGTAGTTATTACACTCTCTTCGGGATTGCTCGGATTCATTTCAGGAATTTTTGTTTTAATGATTTTAAATATGTTGACACAGAATCAGGATGCATTTCCATTCTATAATCCAACAGTAAATTACGGAAATGTTTTTGCTGCAATGGGAGTTATGGTGCTTTTAGGATTAATCATCGGGATGATTCCTGCGCAAAGGGCGGTAAAAATCAGGCCTATTGAAGCATTGAGAACGGAATAAAGTTTTGAATTATAAATTATAAGCGTTGAATTTTTAGGAAGAAGTATTTCTAAATCTCTGAATATTTAATTTTAAAGTAAAAAATAAACTATACATATGAAAAAGAAATTCACTTGGAAAAAAGCCATTTATATTTTGCTGGGGCTTTTATTTGCAGTGGCGTTGTTCTCCGGAATCGGATATCTTATAAAATCAAACTCCAAACAGGGGGAGGCTTTCCTTACCAGAAAACCAACCATTCAGAATATGGATGATAAGGTGATGGCTACGGGAAAAATTGTACCAAAAGAAGAAATTGAGATCAAACCAAATATCGCGGGAATTATTGATAAAATTTTAGTGGATGAAGGAGATAGAGTAACTGCCGGACAGTTAATCGCAACCGTAAGAATTGTCCCTAATCTTGCAGAAGTAAACAGCGCTCAACAAAATGTTGATAACCAACAGCTTCAAATCAGCAACGCAAAACTGAATGTTGAAAATATGCGTAAGCAGTTTGAAATGCAGGATAAACTGTACAAACAGGGAGTTGCTTCAAAGCAGGAATTCCTGAACGCCCAACAGCAGTTGTATTCTACGCAGCAGGCTTTAAAAAATGCTCAGCAGCAATTGATCACTGCTCAAAAAACGTTACAAATTGCAAAAACAGGTTCAACTCCTGAATTGCAGGGTTTGGCAACGACTCAGATCCGGTCTAAAGCTTCCGGAACAGTACTTGAAGTTCCTGTAAAAGTAGGAAGCCAGGTTATTGAGGCAAATTCATTCAATGCAGGGACCACAATCTGTTCAATTGCAGATCTTAATTCTTTAATTTTCCAGGGGGAAATCGATGAAGCTCAAGCCGGAAAACTGAAACAGGGAATGGGGATGAATATTGTAATCGGTGCTCTTCAGAATAAGACTTTTCCCGGAAAACTGACAATGATAGCTCCAAAAGGAAAAGATACCAACGGGACGATAAAATTTCCTGTAGAAGGTGATGTAAACAATCCGAATAACGAGTACATCAGAGCCGGTTTCTCTGCAAACGGAGAAATTGTTTTGAGCTCTCAGAAAAATGCTTTGTTATTGGATGAATCATTGATTCAGTATGAAAAAAATAAAGGGAAAGATGTTCCTTTTGTTGAGGTAAAACAACCGGATGGAAAATTCAAGAAAGTGTATGTAAAACTGGGAGCAAGTGATGGAATCAACGTTCAGGTCCTTTCAGGATTGACAAAAGATTCTGAGGTAAAAGTCTGGAACCCTTCCGATAAAGATAAAGAAGAGCTGAAAGAAAAGACCAAGAAATAATAAACTAGCACTATAAATTGTAAGTGTAAATCCTGAGGAGTTTTCTCAGGATTTTTTATTTTATGTCATTGCGAGGAACGAAGCGCCGAAGCAATCTCCAAAAAAATGATAAATTTGATTTTTAGAACCTGAAACCATACGCAAGAGAAACATACCAATCTCATTATGCTTGTTTTAAGTACAGAAAATCATGTAAACAAGCTGAGCCAGATGATATTAGGACGGGATTGGATATATTCTTCAAAATCAAAATGATTATAAAAATTATTTGGTAAATATTTTAGAAAAATATAAAGGTATTTTTATCAAAGTAAAAATGATCTGAATATTTAGATAGAATTGAAAGTGTGAATTACTGGACAGGAATAGTTTCAAGAATAAAAGCAAAAATAGGAATTAACACTTAATTAACTTTCACCGATAATTATCAATGGTAAGAAATTTTCTATTTTAGTTAAAATGAAAATGTCTAATTTATGAAGCCAACATCAAGAAATCTGGTTCTTTTTTTAGCGTTAATTGTGTTTAGTTTAAATTTCCAAAAAGTTTTACCTGATAAGGGAAAAGTAGTATATAAGACAGATAATTTAGTTATCGTTCAGCTGTCAAAAAATGTTTATCAGCATATTTCATTTTTAAATACTGATTCATTCGGTAGAGTTGAGTGCAATGGAATGATAGCGAAAGACGGAAATGAAACTATTATTTTTGATACTCCGACAGATGATAAAAGCTCTGAAGAATTGATTGCGTGGGTTAAAAATAGTTTACATGAAACCATCAATGCCGTTGTTGCTACCCATTTTCATGAAGACTGTGTAGGGGGGCTGAAAGAATTTGATAAAAATAATATCCCTTCATACTCAAATAATAAAACCATTGAATTTGCCAGAGAGAAGGGTTTTAATATCCCTGCACATGGTTTTGATAATGAATTAACCTTAAATGTGGGTAATCAAAAAGTATATGCTAAATTTTTTGGCGAAGGTCACACCAAAGATAATATTGTTGGTTACTATCCAAAGGAAAATGCCATGTTTGGCGGTTGTCTGATTAAGGAAGTTGATGCCACAAAAGGATATCTCGGTGATGCCAATGTTGAAGCTTGGCCGGTGACGGTTGAAAAAGTAAAGAAATCTTACCCGAACGTGAAAATAATCATTCCGGGACACGGGGAAATAGGTGGCAAAGAATTATTGGATTATACTATTAAATTATTTAAAAACAATTAGCTAAGAGCATTCTGCACAATGTCCGGAAATAAATCCGTTAAAATTGACCGACTTGTATCCTTCAGGTAATTTTAAGTGCAGTTCATTAGGAAGGCATTCTATTTTTCCACATATTAAGCATTTGAAATGAAAATGGTTATGTTTATGTTTTTTTTCGGAACACTTAATGCAAAAGGCGAAGTAATATTTCCCGTCATCACCCAGAATCTTGTGCACGATGCCATCTTCACAAAAACTGTTTAAAACCCTGTAAATCGTAGCCCTATCTACAGCTTTTCCCAATTCCTTCTGTAAAATATCCTGACTGACAGCTGATTTTGAATTCTTTAGTGAATCCAGAATCAGCTGTTTCGTTATGGTATTTCTCTTTGCCATGCCACAAAGATAAAATTATTATTGCGATTTGGTCGCATTAATAGAAATTTATTTTAACTTTGGAATAAATAAGCAACTAAATCTCAACAATGGAAAATAATTTCGACGTAATCATAATAGGAGGGAGCTATGCAGGACTTTCGGCGGGGATGTCTTTAGGCAGATCTTTAAGAAATGTTTTAATGATAGACAGTGGAAAGCCATGTAACAGGCAAACCCCTTATTCGCATAATTTTTTGACACATGACGGAAGAACTCCGGAGGAAATAAGCACAATTGCGAAAGCACAGGTACAAAAATATAATACCGTAAAATTTCATGACGAAGTAGTCGTAAAAACAGCTAAAAATTCTGACGGTTTTGAAGTTGAAACAATATCCGGTAAAAAATTTTATGCTGAAAAATTGGTTCTCGCTTCAGGAGTTAGAGATGTAATGCCCAATATTCAGGGATTTGCGGAATGTTGGGGTATTTCTGTTTTACATTGCCCATATTGTCACGGCTATGAGGTAAAAAATACATTGACAGGAATTTTATCTAATGGTGATATCGCGTTTGATTTTTCAAAAATAGTTTTCAATTTGACAAAAGACTTAATATTATTTACCAATGGAAAATCAACTTTAAATGCCGAACAGGTTGAAAAATTGAATAAAAATAAAATTCATGTAATTGAAGATGAGATTGTAAAGTTAGAACATGAAAACGGACAGATTCAAAAGATAATTTTAAAAAACGGAAGTGAAGTTCCGTTAAAAGCTTTATATGCCAAAATTCCTTTTGAGCAGAACGTGGATGTTGAAAATTTAGGACTGGAGCTTACTGATCACGGTTTCATTAAGATTGATTCTATGCATAAAGCGAATATTCACGGTGTCTTTGCCTGTGGAGATAATGTCACGATGATGAGGTCAGTTGCCAATGCAATCGCGCAGGGAAATTTTACAGGAGCTATTGTGAATAAAGAACTTTCTGAAGAAAGATTTTAGAAAGCATTTTGATAAAACCATAAGAGGGTAGAATTGCTGATTTGCTTTTTTAATTTACTGATTTGGAGTTTCACCTTTTTACCGTTTGAGGATTTCACCTTTGACGGAAATTCCGTACATTTGGGCTGATAAATTTCAAAAACTAAAAGTAAAATGGACATTATTTTCGACCTGATTGAAAAAGAAAGACAAAGACAATCTCATGGATTAGAGCTTATTGCGTCAGAAAATTTCGTTTCTGAAAACGTAATGAAAGCAATGGGAAGTGTGTTGACAAACAAATATGCTGAAGGATATCCCGGAAAAAGATATTACGGAGGTTGTGAAGTAGTAGATGAGGTTGAAACGTTAGCTATTAACAGAGCAAAAGAGCTTTTTGGAGTTGATTATGTAAATGTTCAGCCACATTCTGGTTCTCAGGCAAATGCGGCAATTTACTTGGCGGTTTTGAAACCCGGAGACAAAATTATGGGGATGGATCTTTCGATGGGAGGTCACCTTACTCACGGTTCTGCAGTAAACTTTTCAGGAATTCAGTATAATGTAGTTTCTTATGGAGTGCAGCAGGAAACCGGCCTTATTGATTATGATCAGATGAGAGAAGTAGCGTTGAGAGAAAAACCAAAAATGCTTATCGCTGGTTTCTCGGCGTATTCAAGGGATTTGGATTATGCTAAGTTCAGAGAGGTTGCAGATGAAATTGGGGCTACGCTTTGGGCAGATATTGCCCATCCTGCAGGTCTTGTTGCAAAAGGGTTATTAAACTCACCATTCGAGCACTGCCACGTTGTAACCACTACCACTCACAAGACATTAAGAGGTCCGAGAGGGGGTATGATTATGATGGGAAAAGATTTCGAAAATACTTATGGTCACAAAACACCAAAAGGTGAAACGAAAATGATGAGCCAGGTTCTTGACGGAGCTGTTTTCCCGGGAATTCAGGGTGGTCCGCTAGAGCATGTTATAGCTGGTAAAGCTGTTGCTTTTGGTGAAGCTTTGGATACTCATTTTGAAGTATATGCCAAACAGGTGAAATCTAACGCCCAAGCATTGTCAAAAGCAATGATTGACAGAGGATTTGATATTGTAAGCGGAGGTACAGACAATCACCTTATGCTTGTTGACCTTAGAAATAAAAATGTAAACGGTAAAGAAACTGAAAAGGCTTTAGTTCTTGCTGATATTACTTGTAATAAAAATATGGTTCCTTTTGATGATAAATCACCTTTCACAACTTCTGGTATCAGGCTGGGAACTGCTGCGATCACAACAAGGGGATTAAAAGAAAATGATATGGATACCATTGCTGGATTAATTTCGGATGTTGTTGATAATATCAAAAATGAGGAAGTTATCACTTCTGTAAGAAAGAAAGTTAATGAATTAATGGAAGGTAAAGCGCTATTCAATTATTAATAATTTACCTAAATCAAAATATAAAGAATGGGCTTGTGCTCATTCTTTTTTTATAATTATGGAAAAGAAATCTTTCACTTTTGATGAGATAAAACTAAAACTGGTTAACTATTGTGTTTATCAGGATCGTTGTCATTATGAAGTTGAGCAGAAAATGAAGGAGTTTTTATTAATTGATGAGGCTAAAGAGGATATTATGCTCTATCTTTTAAAGGAAAACTATTTAAATGAAGAAAGATTCACCAGAAGTTATATAAGAGGAAAATTTTATATAAAACATTGGGGGAAGAATAAAATCAAAATAAATTTGAAACAAAAACAAGTTCCGGAAAAGCTTATAAATTCTTGTTTTAATGAAATTGATGAAGAAGATTACGAAAAAATTATCAAAAAAATCTATGAAGATTACTATTCAAAACAAAAAGGAATAAAAGAATATCAGCGTAAATCTAAAACGATAAAATATTTAATGAGCCGCGGTTTTGAATATGAGAAAATAAATGATATTTTTGATTAGATATAAATAAAACAGCAAACACATAAAGATTGAAAAAACAGAAAATTTGGCTTTCACCTCCTCATATGGGCGGAAATGAGCTTAAGTATATACAAAATGCATTTGATACCAACTGGATTTCCCAATATGGCCATAATATAGATGAATTTGAAAAAAAACTTGAAAATTATTTAGGAAAAGACTTACAGGTTGCTGCTTTATCGTCCGGGACTGCGGCTATTCATTTAGCATTGAGGATGTTGGGTGTTGGTAAAGATGATTTTGTAATTTGCCAGTCTTTTACTTTTGTGGCAACAGCCAATCCCATTCTTTATCAGAAAGCGATTCCTGTTTTTGTTGATAGTGAGAGCTTAACGTGGAATTTATGTCCGAACGCTCTGGAAGATGCTGTTAAATATTGTTTAAGCCAAGGTAGGAAACCTAAGGCTATTATTGCTGTTTCTTTGTATGGAATGCCTTTTATGGTTGATGAGATTCTTGAAATTGCCAGGAAATATGAAATTCCTATCGTTGAAGATAGTGCGGAAGCTTTAGGAAGTAAGTATAAAAATGAATTTTGCGGAACTTTTGGAAACTTATCAATTATAAGTTTTAACGGGAATAAAATAATTACGACTTCGGGAGGAGGAGTTTTAGTCTTAAATAGCAAAGCAGATAAAAAAAGAGCAATTTATTTGGCTACTCAGGCTAAAGAAGATAAGATTTATTATAGCCATTCTGAAATAGGGTATAACTATAGGATGAGTAATATTTCCGCAGGAATCGGGAGAGGGCAAATGGAAATTTTAGAAGAAAGGGTAAAACAGAGAAGGGAAAATCATGATTTTTATCAAAAATCAATTGCTGAAGTTCATAATATCCAGCTTTTTTCTGAACCTAATGAAAATTTTTATTCAAATTATTGGTTGAATACTATTTTAGTGAATGAAAACGTTTTTCCTATAGAAAGAATTAAAAATTTGTTTTCTGAAAGCAATATAGAAACCAGGTACTTATGGAAACCTATGCATCTGCAGCCTTTGTATAAAGGATATGTGTTTTTTGGAAATAACCTTTCTGGTACAATTTTTGAAAGCGGTTTATGTTTGCCGTCGGGAAGTAATTTAACTAACAATTGTAAGAGTAGAATTAGTGAGATCTTTCATAAACTTAAAGTTTAAATTTATTTTTTAAATTTAAAGTATAGATGAAATTTTATTTTAATTTTGCATGATACATCACTTTTTTTGTCAATTGATGAATTTTTATACCTTAATTAATAATATGAACACAAATAAAGACAATGTATAATTCTCTGAGAAAAAAAATATTTGCAGGGGATAACGTTGTCAACCTATCAGACGTAAGATATCTTCCTAGATGGATAATACTTGTAATAGATATTATTATCTTGGTTATATCCCTATTTTTTTCAACGTACATCATAGAAAAAATTACACAGAGAGAATTTATTTATCATGATGATAAAAGTCTAGTGTTTGCATTTATCATTTTGATAAATGCCCTGTTCATGTACATCTTCAAGACCTATGCCGGAATTATAAGACATTCTACTTTTATAGATTTGTTTAAGCTTTTAATGGCATGTTTCTGTACTATGTTTGTTGTAGCAACAGGAAATATAGTTTATTTCTGGATGAGCGGAGAAAAGTTTATTCTTACCCCCTATCTGGTATTGTATTTTATTATTTCCTTTATGGGATTATTTCTTTTCAGATTATATGTTAAGGAATTTTTTCATATCGTAAGAGAATACAGAAGAAGTACGTTGAAAAAAAGGATTTTGGTTTTAGGAATTGACGAGCAGTCTATTGCTATTGCAAGAGCTATTTTGGATAATCCCAGTTTGCCTTATCAGGTTGTAGGTTTCCTTACCCAAAGAACAGATTCCAAAAGGGCATCATTACTTGGGAAGCCTATTTTCGGAAAAGAAAAAATTGAAAAGAATTCTAAAGAAGAACTTGTTATAGATGGAGTTTTAATTGTAAAAGAAATGATGTCTAAAGATGAAATGAATTCTTGGGTGAATTTATTTCTGGAAAAGGATTTGCACATTTTTAAAGCTCCGTCGGTACAAAAGCTAAGAGACAGCGATTTAGGAGGATCAATCAGAAATCTTCAGATTGAAGACCTGCTTAATAGAAAACCTATCAAAATAGAAAATGAAGATATAAAAAGCCGGCATTTCAACAAAAATATATTAGTAACGGGCGGCGCTGGCTCTATCGGAAGTGAAATTGTAAGACAAGTTGCTCAATTTAATCCCTCCCTTATCGTTGTCTTAGACCAGGCCGAAACTCCGTTGTATGATATTGAATTGGAAATGAAAGATAAGTTTCCTCACATTAGGTTTAAGTTTGTATTGGCGGATGTTTCTAACAAACATAGAATTGAACCGTTATTTCAAATGTATAATTTTTCAATGGTTTATCATGCTGCAGCTTATAAGCATGTACCTTTAGTGGAAGAAAACCCCCACGAAGCAATTCTGGTAAACGTATTAGGCTCAAAAAATATCGCTACATTATCCAGTCAATATAATGTTAATAGATTTGTGATGATTTCTACTGACAAAGCTGTAAATCCCACCAACGTAATGGGAGCTTCTAAGAGAGCAGCCGAATTGTTTGTACAATCATTGCAGGATGTGGAAGGAAATACTACTAAGTTTATCACAACAAGATTTGGGAATGTTTTAGGCTCAAACGGTTCAGTGATACCACATTTTAAAAAACAAATTGAAGCAGGAGGACCTGTGACAATCACACATCCTGAAATTGTAAGATATTTTATGACCATCCCTGAAGCTTGTGAATTGGTTTTACAGGCGGGAACAATGGGAAAAGGAGGTGAAATTTTCGTTTTTGATATGGGAGAGCCTGTCAAAATTCTGGATTTGGCAAAAAGAATGATTAAATTATCAGGCTTCGAACCTAATATTGATATTAAAATCATTTACACAGGGCTAAGACCGGGTGAAAAATTATATGAAGAACTATTAAGTGATAATGCCAAAACACTTCCTACTCACAACGAAAAAATTATGATTTCCAAAGATCCATCAGCAGGGTTTGATGAGATTAATAACCTAATTAATATAGTAACCAAAGCTTCTATCAGAAGAGATAAAGTGGAAGTTGTGAAAATTTTAAAAACAATTGTGCCGGAATTTAGGAGTAATAATTCTGTCTACGAGGCACTAGACAAATAGTAAAATATAAATGTATATTTGTACAATTTTAAATCTATGAAGGGTAAATTTTTAACTATATTTTGTGCATTAGTGTTGGTTTCTTGTAAAGTTAACCAGAATGCTAAGAACGATTTGAACTATATGCAGAATATTGAGCAGATTGCTGTAGATAATTCCTTGAGAAATTCTAGATCTGCAATCCAGCCTGGAGATCAGCTGGTTATCCTCATAACAGCAAAAGATATGGATGTTGTAAAGCCATTCAATCAAAATTATTCGTCATCAGAGATGATACAAAGTAATATTACTGCTGGTGGAAACACACCAAACCAAGGTATGACTTCGATAGTGGGACCTACCTACATTGTAGATTCAAATGGGAATATTGATTTTCCAATTTTAGGTAGTATCAATACAAACGGTAAAACCTTAGTTGAATTAAAGGAGGAGATGAAAGAGAAAATGCAGCAATATGTAATTAATCCAACTGTAAATATTAGACTTGCAAATTTTAAAGTTACAGTTTTAGGTGAGGTGAACAGACAGGGTGATTACACTATTTCAAATGGGCAGGGAACTATTTTAAATGCTTTGGGAATGGCTGGTGACCTAACAATGTATGGCAAAAGAGAAGATGTCTTAGTTATCAGAACGGAAAATGGAATTGTTTCACATGGAAAAGTAAATTTACAAGATGCTAACCTTATAAACTCTCCTTATTATAATCTGAAACAAGGAGATGCAATTATTGTATCTACAAATAATACAAAAGATATACAAGCAAAACAGCATCCTAATACCGGAATATATCTGACTGCAGCATCTATTGCAATAACCGCAGCCGCAGTGATAGTAAGTTTAATCAGAAAATAGGGTACTAATATGAAACTCTTGCCAAAGTTGAAATCAGTAATATCAATAAAAGAGAATGAAGTTTTATAAAATAGCAATCATAGGTCAGGGATATGTAGGTCTTCCATTGGCACTCGAATTTGCGAAACAATATTCTGTATTGGGGTTTGATATTAATTCAGAAAGAATTAAACAGCTCAATGAGGGTTATGACATTACCCGTGAAGCGGATAATGGGAAGCTTGCTGAGAGTTTGGAAATTTATAAGACATCACAGGGAAAAAAAGGTTATAAAGCAACAAATGATTTGACGGAAATTTCTACTTCAAACATTTTTATTGTAACGGTACCTACGCCTATTGATCAATATAATGCACCGGACTTGAGGCCATTACTCTCTGCATCAAAAATGCTGGGGGAAATTATTAAAAAAGACGATATCATCATATATGAATCTACTGTTTATCCAGGCTGTACAGAAGAAGAATGTGTTCCGATACTAGAAAAATATTCTAATCTAAAATTCAATAAAGATTTTTTTATAGGTTATTCCCCGGAGAGAATAAATCCTGGAGACAAAATTCATACATTAACGTCTGTTATGAAGGTAACTTCCGGCTCTACTCCTGAAATTGCTATAGAAGTTGATAATTTATATAAAAAAATAATTACTGCCGGGACTCATCTTGCTCCGAATATTAAAGTAGCAGAAGCTTCGAAAGCAATAGAAAATGCACAGAGAGATGTCAATATTTCATTTGTAAATGAATTGGCGTTAATATTTGATAAAATCGGAATTGATACTACCGATGTATTGGAAGCAGCAGGCACAAAATACAATTTTTTAAAATATAAACCGGGATTAGTAGGTGGTCATTGTATTTCTGTTGATCCTTATTATCTTGCGCATAAGGCAGAGTATCTGGGATATCATCCGGATGTGATTTTATCGGGTCGCAGAGTTAATGATTCGATTGCTAAATTTATTGCTTCCAAAGTGGTAAAATTATTAATTGCAAAAGGCGGAATTATAAAAAATTCTAAAGCTCTTATCTTGGGTGTGACTTTTAAAGAAAATTGCCCGGATATCAGAAATACAAAAGTTTTTGATATATATAAAGAACTTCTTGATTATGGTATTCATGTAGAACTCTATGATCCGTGGGCAAATAGTAATGAAGTAAAAGAAGAATATGGTATTAATTTACTGAATAACTTAAATAACAATACTAAATATGATTCAATTATTATTGCTGTTTCCCATAAAGAATTTCTTACAATAAACCTGGAAGATTTAAGGAATGACAACACAGTAGTGTTTGATACCAAATCATGTTTAGATAGAAATATGGTGGATGCCAGATTATAAATTAATATAAATCTGTTTTTACATTAATTGTCATTTTCAAACTACAATACAATATTATTTTAAATGAATAATTCAACAATAGACGAATCATCAACTAAAGAAATACATATTCAGGAAATTATTAAACCTTATCTTAGAAATTGGATATGGTTTATTATTATCCCTATTCTTACACTTTTTTTTACTTATTTATATTTAAAATATGTTACTCCGGTTTATAATATAAAATCATCCGTACTTATTAAAGATGCCAAAAGTACACCTTCGGTAGGAGGAGAATTTGCCGCTTTACAAGATTTATCCGGATTTGGAGGAATGGGTACTAACAGCATTGAAAATGAAATTGAAATTTTCAAATCTAAAAAACTTATCCAGGATGTTGTAAAAACTTTAAATCTACAAACTTCTATTTTTGCTAAGCAAGGGGTAACATTAAAAGAACTGTATACTGATACGTCACCTTTTAACATTAAAGTAGTTAATGAAAAACCATTTGTACAGTTACCCAATAAACCTATCCATATCAAGCTTTCACAAAATACTTTTACAATAAGTTCAGAGGAATTGGCAAAGGATATTACTGCAACATATGGAAAAACAATAAGTTTACCTTATGCAAATATTATCATATTAAAGAATAAAAATTTTAATAGAATCAAAGCGGGTAATCTGGAAGATTTTTCTTTTACATATTCTACTAAGGAAGGGACTGTAAATGCATTACAAAAAATACTAAATGTAAGTTTAGTTAATAAGGATGCAACAGTTATTGGTTTATCGTTAAATTATGAAAATACAGATAAAGCTAAAGATATTCTTGATAATCTGGTAAAAGTCTACAATAATGAAGCAATTAAAGATAAAAATTCAGAATCAGAAATTACACGTGAGTTTATTGATGAGAGAATAAATATAATTGCTAATGATTTAGGAGAAGTTGAAAACCGTAAAGAACGTTTTAAAAGCTCGAATCAGATCACTGATCTTGCTACTGAGGCTAAAATTGGTCTAGAAAGTTCTGCAGAAGCACGTGCAAAACAAATCGAGGTAGATTCTCAATTGGATCTTACCAATGCGTTAATAGGATTTATGTCTAAGCAGGGGAACGGGCAGGTGCTTCCCACAAATGTTGGGCTTCAGAGTTCTGAAGCGTCAAGCAGCATTTCTGCATACAATCAGTTGGTGATTGAGCGTAATAGACTGTTGGAAAATGCAACGCCTCAGAATCCTTTAATTATTGATCTCAACAACCAGATTTCGGCTATGCGCTCTTCCGTTGTTGAGAGTCTTAATAAAAACAGAACGGGGCTTCAATTTGCTAAAAATCAATATCTTGCAGAACAAAATAAAGTTTCTTCACGAATACTGAAAATTCCAAGCCAAGAGAAAATCTTTAGAGATATAGAAAGACAGCAACAGATTAAAGAAAGTCTGTACCTGCTATTGTTACAGAAAAGAGAAGAAACCGCTATTTCACTAGCAGTAACCGCAGATAAAGCCAGAATAGTTGATTACGCGTATGCTTCTCCAAAGCCGGTGGCTCCCAAAAAAATGATGTTTTACCTGAGTGCACTTATATGTGGTCTGCTCTTGCCGTTTGTAATTATTTATCTTAAAGAATTATTAAATAATAAAGTTAAGACAAAACATGATCTTGAAATATTAGCAGGTGATAAACCAGTCATTGGGGAAATTCCAAGATTAGTAAAAGGACAGCCTGAACTAATACAAGTCAATGACTTGTCACCAATGGCAGAAGCATTCAGAATATTGATTACGAATATGAATTTTATGCTTCCGAAAAAGAAAGCAAAAGTAGTATTTGTTACGTCAACAGTAAAAGGTGAAGGAAAGACTTTTGTATCTGTTAATTTAGCACTTGCCATGGCAACAACGAGTAAAAAAGTAATTATTATTGGATCCGATATTAGAAACCCGCAATTGCAGAGATATAATCCGGCGAGAAAAGGTTTAACAGGACTTACTGAATTCCTCTATGATAACCAGACTAAAATACAGGATATTGTTCATGCTTCTACATTTAATCCACACTTAGATGTGATTTATTCAGGAAGTATTCCGCCAAATCCAACTGAACTGTTAACAAACGGGCGTTATGAAATATTATTGGAACAATTAAAAAACCAATACGATTATATTATTTTGGATACAGCTCCATTGATGCTGGTAACAGATACATTCCTATTTGCTGAAATGGCTGATGCTACACTGTATGTGACACGTTCTCAATACACGGAAAAAACGCTGATCGATTTCGCTAATAGTAATATAGAAAGTGGTAAAATTAAAAATGTTGGATTTGTCTTAAATGATGTGGACAGGGATTATTTTGGATATGGCAATAAATATGGCTATGGATATGCAGCAGAGGAAAAAAGCTGGTTTGATAGAATAAGGGATAGATTTTAAACATAATATTTACAAAATCTAAGACATAAGGAATAGAACTGAATGATATATTATTTTTATTATTGTCTAAGGAGCTATCATTAAATAATTTATGTTATAAATGCTTAAGCACGAAAATATAAAGCAAAAAAATTGCTAAATAAATAAACACATTGAAGAATAAAATAAATAGTATCCTAGTTTTACCGCATGTTCAGAGGTTTATTAAGAGTGCTTCCTGGTCTTTAATAGGAACGGTATCTGGAAAGCTACTGATGCTAGTTGCTTTTATAATTGTTGCCAGAATTATTGGAAAAGAGGAATATGGCAAAATAGGAGTGTTACGTTCTACAATTACTATGTTTATGGTATTTTCCAGTATGGGAATGGGACTTACGGCGGCACGGTATGTTGCATATTACAGAAATACCAATAAGAAAAAGGCTTATCAGGTTCATAAAGCATCTAATCAGATTGCATTAATTTTTGGATTAATTATATCTGCTGCTATATTTATTTTCAACAGCCAGATTTCAAAATACTCTTTTGGAACTCCGGAATTATCATTTTCTTTAAAACTCAGTATTATTGCATTGTTCTTCAGTACGCTTGCCAGTGCGCAGAGCGGAACCTTAACTGGTTTTGAAGATTTTAAAAGATTAGGTATTAATAATTTAATTTATGGAATAGGACAATTTTTATTTATAATATTGGGAGCCCTTTTTTGGGGAGCAAACGGGGTAATTATTTCTTTAGGAATTTCTGCCGGTTTATTTGTCATTCTTAATCAAATCTCAATCAACAGACATTTTGGTTCTACGTTTCAAAGTATTAAAGCTTTTACCCCGGAAATAAAAAGTATTTTTATCAAATTCTCTTTTCCGGCAATGTTGTCAACTTTTGTTGCAATGCCCGCAATTTGGTTAGGGAAAGCTTTATTAGTAAGGACTAACGGGTTTTCGGAAATGGCTATCTTTGATGTTTCAGAACAATGGTATTTGATGGTGTTATTTATTCCAAACTCAATTGGAGCAATCATTCTGCCTATGCTTTCAAATAGCTTATCAGAAGAATCAGGAATGCAATATAATAAATTATTAAAACTGAACCTTTTAGTAAATTGTGCTATAGTAACAATTTTGACATTGGTTATAATATTTTTAGCACCTTTTATCCTTAAATTATATGGAAGTAATTTCACCAGTTATCTACCCTTAAGAATTTTGTTGCTCGCAGCGATATTACAAACAATTAATAGTGTATTAGGACAGGTTATTGCAAGCAAAGCCAAAATGTGGCTTGGTTTCGCTGTCAATTTATTTTGGGGAATCAGTTTTCTTATAATAACTTATATATTTGTAGAATATTTACATTTAGGTGCTTTGGGATTGAGTTATGCATTTTTGTTAAGCTATCTTTTACATTCAATTTTACAAGGATTTATAACCTTTAAAATTACAATTTAATTATGAAAAAAGTTCTTATAGTATTTGGTACTCGTCCGGAAGCAATAAAAATGGCACCGTTGGTAAATAAATTTCAACAATACGTTGATACCTTTGAAACCTCTGTTTGTGTTACAGGCCAACATAGGGAGATGCTTGATCAGGTTTTAAGATTATTCGAAATTATACCGGATTTTGATTTGGATATTATGAAAGAAGGGCAGGATTTGTATGATGTTACATCCACAGTACTCACCAAAATGCGGGATATACTTCATACTGTCAAACCTGATTTGGTTCTTGTACATGGAGACACAACCACTTCTACGGCTGTAGCATTGGCTGCATTCTACCAAAAAATACCTGTTGCGCATATTGAAGCGGGTTTGAGAACCCATAATATATATAGTCCTTGGCCTGAAGAAATCAATCGCCAAATAACCGGGCGAATTGCTGCATATCACTTTGCTCCAACTCAGCTTAGCCGTCAAAATTTACTGGATGAGAATGTACCGGATAATAATATAGTTGTCACAGGCAATACTGTTATAGATGCACTACAGTGGGTTGTTGAAAAAATAGAAGGAAACAATCAACTGTCAACAGAAATTGGAGAGATGTTAAATAATTTTGGCTATGATTATTTACGTTTAAATAATGATAAACGTTTAGTTCTGATAACCGGTCATCGACGTGAAAATTTCGGAGAAGGATTTATAAATATATGTAAAGCATTAAAGGCTTTAGCTAATTTGTATCCTTCAGTAGATTTTATATATCCGATGCATCTAAATCCTAATGTCAGAAAACCTATAAATGATATTTTTGGAGATGGGAAGCCCGACAATATCTTTTTCATTGAGCCTTTAGACTATTTACCTTTTATTTTTTTGATGAAGAAAAGTTATTTAGTGCTCACCGACAGTGGGGGAATACAGGAAGAAGCACCCGGATTAGGAAAACCAGTTTTGGTTATGCGTGATAATACTGAGCGTCCAGAAGCTGTAGAAGCTGGTACAGTGCAGCTTGTTGGGACGGAGTATGATAAAATTATTGCAGGAGTTTCTTTATTGTTAGATGACGAGAATCACTACAATTCTATGTCAAAAGCAAATAACCCTTATGGAGACGGTGAATCCAGTGATAGAATATTAGAATTTCTTATTAAAAAACTAAACAATTAATAATGACATTTGCAGGATATTTTGCAATATTTTTTTTATTGGCGATAATTTTTAACAAAGGATTTAAATCTATTATAGATCCGTTGTTTTATATGAACGTTATATTTTTATTTTTTTTCGGAATCAAACAGGATTTGGAACTTAGTGAGACTTCAGAATTATTATTGTTGTTGTCATTTATTATTTTTGTCTCAACAGCATATATAACTCGTAAGATGAGGCATAAAACGATTCTTGGTTTTATTAACAATAAAAATGCAGTTTTCCATAAATTTTCCATAAAACCACTAAAAACAAAGCAGCAGCTTTACCTTTTTTTAGTAGTTCTACTATATGTTATTCTGGATTTTTCATTTAATACATGGCTGTATGGCTCTTTTGACAAGGCTGTCACCCGATTTTATTATAGGCAACCTGAAAGAGAGGATATTCCGTCATTTTTAACTATTATTCTCTTTTCATTATATTCCTTGTCATCTTTGATAATATTTGTATTAAGCTATAATAATGCAAGATTCAAAACAAATTCTCTATACCTTAATCTCAGTTTTTTTGCTTTAGCACTTGCTGCTTTTCCTAGGGGAACAAGAGGAGCCATTATTTCATTATTAATCATTATCATATTAGCCAATATAATTGTAAGTATTAAAAATAATAAGTTTATTATTAAAAGCTTATTTTTCAATATAAAACTTCTATTTCCTGCATGTATTGTTCTATTATCTTTTTTAGCTTTATCATCTATCAGAAATAAAGAAATTGATAATTTAGAGATGCTTCAGAATACAATTGCTGAAATGGATTTTTCGCAGTCACAGAAGGAATATAATTCTACAGAAGGAGATTTGCTGCTAATCGATTACAATAAATGTATTGAAACCTTTGGCTCATCAGTTGATTTTTTACCTCTTGATTATACTTTAAGGGCTGTTTTATTTAACCCGATTCCAAGAAGTTTGTGGAAAAATAAACCTGTTGGTTTTGGAGTAGCATTAACAGAAATCAAATTTGGAGGACAAAATTTTGATTATGAACATTTGGCTGAATATAAATGGTCAAATGCAGCCGGAATTGCGGGAGAAGGATGGGCAAATGAAGGTATTTTTGGTCTGATATTATATTCACTTTTAATGGGATTATATGCGGGAATTCTCATAAAAGTAGTAGATGTTTTTTTATTATCTGATAATTATGTATCACTTTTAATAGCACTGTTATGCTTCCTTGCATCCTTACTTACCGTTAGAGGAGATATTCTGTCTGGTATTACCCAAGGATTTTATCCTATACTTTTTTTCATCATGATATTATTTATAGTCCAGCCATTCGTACGGTATAAATTTAGAATTAGATAAATGCTATAATTTTGGTTACTACACAAATGGCTGGAGAAATTTAGCAAGCAATATTTCAGGCAGAAACAAATGATAAAAAAGATTAGATATGAAAAAAGTTTTAATAATTCACAAAAATACTATTGAAAAAGAACCGCCAACACAAATGGTAATTCAGCATTTACTGGACTTAGGTATTTCTGTTAAACTGATAACGTTAGGTGTAAATGACTATTGGAAGAAAAATTTTGAAAGTAAAGGTGTTGAGTTTAGAGATTTGGGATTAGGCTCTTTTGTAGACTTAAATAAAAGATCATTTTCAAAAAAAATAAGAACATGGCTGAAATATAGGAAAGACGTTTTAAAAGAATTGTCTCAGCCTGAGAACCAAAACAGTATTATCTGGTTTGTAGATGCAGACAGTATTGCTCCCTTATTGTTCAGCAATATTTTTAACAAGATAGACTATGTAATGCATATTTTGGAAATGTATGATCATTCGTCCTTTTATAAATATGTTTTAAATAAATATATAAATAAGTCTAAAAGGTTGATCGTTTGTGAAGAAAACAGAGCTGCTATTTTTAATCTGTGGTTTAAGCCCAAAAAATATCCGGTTGTGTTACCTAACAAACCTTATAAATTATTAGATGATACAGTATCACACCAGTTTTTAAAGGAAAATTATCCTGATTTTTATGATAATTTGACAAAAAATAACAGTAAGATAATATTGTATCAAGGTTTAATTGCTCCGGAAAGAGATTTGTCGTTTATTTTAAAAGCTATTAATGAATTAGGCGAAGATTTTATACCGGTGATTATGGGCAGAGACTTTGGTATGCTGGAGCATTACCAGGAAATATGCCCGCGTCTGGTACATATTTCTTATATACCTTCGCCACAGCATTTGTACATAACATCACTGGCAAGAATTGGGATTTTGATATACGATCCCATATCATTAAATCAAATTTTCTGTGCACCAAATAAAATTTTTGAATATGCAGGATATGGCGTACCTATGATTGGTAATAATATACCGGGATTATCCATACCTTTTCAGAAGTTTGGCTGTGGAAAAGTTTTCGGTACTAATGATACCACAGAGATAAAAGAAATAATATTGGAAATTGATAGAAATTTCGAACAATTTTCACAAAATTCTCAAATATTATTTGATGCTGTAGACAATAAAACAGTTATCAAAAAGATTCTGGAAGAGTTTTAATACTTTTATTCGTTTATATTCTTAAATTTTAGTACTTAAAATGAAACTGATTATTAATACAACCACATTAAGCGGAACCGGAGTAACACAGGTTGCTGTTTCATTTATTTATGAATGTATTGCTTTTCCGGAAAATACCTATCATGTTTTTTTAAGTAAAACAGTATCAAAAGAAATTAAGATACTTGATTTTCCAGATAATTTTCATTTTTATCAGTTTGAAAACCACCCCTTATACGGATTAAAAGGTTTTTTTACAAGAAAACAGTTGAGAAATCTGGAGAGTACAATTAATCCGGATATTGTTTTTTCAGTTTTTGGACCTTCTTGCTGGACCCCAAAATCTAAACATATCACGGGTTTTGCAAACTCATATTATGTCTATCCTGAATCTCCCTTTTTCAAAAGAATTTCATCTAAAGATTTTCTCAGGATTAATTTGATGAAGATCGCTCACCGTTTTTTTTTAAAAAGAAACGGCAAATATTTCATTTGTGAAACTGATGATATGTCAAAAAGATTAGCTGTTTTTTTACACATTGATCCATCCCATATTTTTACTGTTAGTAATACGTATAACAGATATTTTGAAATAAACAGTACCTCTGCAAAAGAACGTTTATTACCTGAACCTGATAAAAACGAATATAGACTTCTTTCTTTGGCATCTTTTGATATCCATAAAAATCTTACGATAATAAACGAAATTATACCGATTTGGGATAAAAAAAATATAGGAAAAGATATAAAGTTTATATTGACAATTGATCCTGTGAAATATGAACAATATTTCACTGATGAAGCAAAGTCAAGAATAATTAACCTTGGAAGAGTAGATGTTAAAGATTGCCCGCAGTTATATTCAGAATCAGACGCTCTTTTTTTGCCAACTCTTATTGAGTCATTTTCGGCAAATTATCCGGAGGCAATGAAAATGGAAATTCCTATTCTGACATCGCATTATTCTTTCGCGAAGTCTATTTGTGAAAATGCTGCGCTTTATTTTGATCCCCTTGATCCTGAAGATATTGTATCAAAAATCATACAGATAATAACTGATAAAAAACTTTCTGAGCAGCTGGTCTACAATGGTAAGGAAAGGATTAAAGCATTTGGAAATGCAGGAATTAGAGCCAAGAGATATTTGGATGTATTTAAGTCTATTTAAATTTTAAATTAGTAAAATGTTTGTAACCGCTAGTATAGTTTGCTATAAAAATGATACAGAAATTCTTTTGGATGCAATTAACAGCTTCCTTAATTCAGATACAGGCTTTCCTATATTTTTATATTTGGTAGACAACTCTCCAACAGATGATTTGAAAACTATCATTAATCATCCGAATGTAGAATATATTTTTAACCCCTCAAACCCCGGCTTTGGAGCGGCACATAATATTGCTATCAAAAGGGCAATGGAAAAAAAGAGTGTATATCACCTGGTGCTAAATCCTGATGCCTATTTTGATGAAAAGATACTGAAAAACCTGACTGATTATCTAAAAAAATATCCTGAGATAGGAAATATAATGCCTAAGGTGCTTTATCCTGACGGTAAAATACAGCGTTTATGTAAGCTTCTTCCTACCCCTTATGACTGGATTGGCAGGAGATTCAATCCATTTAAAGGAATGGTTGAAAAAAGAAATGAAATCTTCGAAATGAGATTTACAGGATATGATAAAGTAATGGACGTGCCATATCTTTCCGGATGTTTTATGTTTTTGAAACTTGAAGCCTTGCGTAAAGTTGGCTTTTTTGATGAAAAAATTTTTATGTACGGCGAGGAGACCGATTTATGCAGAAGGCTCATAAACGGCGGGTACAGGACTGTCTATTATCCTGAGGTGTATATTTATCATCATTTCGAAAAAGGATCTCATAAGTCTTGGAGGCTTACAAAAATTGGAATGCAGTCAGCTATCTATTATTTTAATAAATGGGGATGGTTTTTTGATAATGGAAGGAGAAAAATTAATAAAGAGACACTTAAAGCATTAGGAAGATGAAAATAGCTGTTTTTGGAAGTTCAGGTTTTATTGGCAAAAATTTGGTAAAATCTTTACAGCAGAGCTCGAGAGTTCAGGAAATTTCTTTGCGTAATCCCTTGTGGAAAAATGATCTGAATGAAGAAACAGCAGTTTTCATTAATCTTGTAGGAAAAGCACATGACCATAAAGGTTCTGCGACGGAAAAAGAATATTATTTTGCCAACGTTGAATTGGCTCAGCAAATATTCGAAACCTTCCAAAAAACTGATGCTAAAGTGTTTATTCATATCAGTTCATTGGCTGCTTTAGAAGAATATGAATCTGCTAAACCTTTAAAAGAAACCGATCATTGCAATCCTGTTTCATTCTATGGAAAAAGTAAAAGAGAAGCAGAAAAATGGCTTCTAAAACAAAAATTATCCAATGATAAAAAACTGATCATTATTCGTCCGCCAATGGTTCATGGTCCTGGTGATAAAGGGAATTTAGGCTTGCTTTATAAAATTATTTCAAAAGGTATTCCTTATCCTTTGGCTTCATTTAATAACGAAAGATCATTTATTTCTATCAATAATTTTATTTTTTATATTCAGAGAATAATTCAGGATAATAATAATTTAGAGAATAGTATTTATCATATTGCGGATAATGAAACCGTTGCTACAAGCGAAATTATTGAAATTATTAAAAAAGTTGAAAATTTAAAAACTCCGAATATCAGTTTTCCCAAATTTCTGATAAAAGGGTTAGCGTGGATTGGAGATTTTCTACCACTTCCGTTAAATACTCAAAAACTAAAGAAATTAACCAGTAATTTAGTCGTATCAAATCAAAAAATAAAAACCATCCTAAAAATTGATACATTGCCTTTAACGGCAAAAGAAGGGTTAGAACTCACCATAAAAAGTTTCAAAAAATAATGGAATATATTATCACAATCATTTTACTTTTTGCATTATTATTGGTGTATTTCAAAATAGCCGATAAATACAATATTATAGATAAACCCAACCATAGAAGTGCCCATACTCAAATTACTTTGCGTGGGGGGGGGGTTATTTTCCCTGTTGCATTTATTGTATTCTGTTTATTTAATTTAAATGAAGCTGTTGAAAATTATTGGTCATTCGGTTTGGGGTTGCTTGCAATCTGTACTGTCAGCTTTATTGATGATATAAAAACGTTGTCAAATAAAATAAGATTATCTTTTCATCTTATTTCTGTAATTCTGCTGTTATACTTTGCGGAGGCATTTACGCTAATGCCATTCTGGGTTTGGCCCATATTATTTATTTTGGCTATCGGTACCTTAAACGCATATAATTTTATGGATGGTATCAATGGAATGACAGGGCTTTACAGCTTAATTACGCTTGGTTCTCTAATATATATCAATAACGAAGTTATTCAGTTCACAGACAATGATTTTATACTTTATCCCATCCTTGCTTGTTTAGTATTTCTATTTTTTAATTTTAGAACAAAAGCAAAGTGTTTCGCCGGAGATGTGGGAAGTATGGGAATCGGATTTTGGGTGATTGGGCTGATTACTCTTCTTATCATGAGAACTGGGGAGTATAAATTTATTCTTTTATTAACCATTTATGGAGTGGAAGTGGTACTGACGATTATTGAAAGAATAGCGTTAAAAGAAAATATCTTTGAAGCACATAGAAGACATTTATACCAGCTTTTTGCTAATGAAAAAAAGGTTTCGCATTTAGTAATAAGTTGCATTTATTCATTTTGTCAAATATTTGTCAATATATTTTTAATAAATTCGCAGCTTCCAATTTGGGCTACTATTTTAATGATTTTCATTCCGATTGGTGGAATTTATTTAGGATTAAAATGGAGACTGAAAAAAGAGTACAATTTATAGAAACTAAAAAAACTAAAAAATGAAAATAAAAGAAACACCACTTAAAGATTGCTGTATAATTGAGCCTACTGTTTTTGAGGATGAGAGAGGTTATTTCTATGAAAAATTTAATGAGAAAAAATTTGAAGAGCTTACAGGGATGAACGGGCATTTCGTCCAGGATAATATTTCTAAGTCTTCGTATGGTGTTTTGCGTGGAATTCATTTACAAAAGGGAGAGCATGCACAGGCAAAACTTGTTTCCTGCTTAGAAGGTAAAGTTTGGGATATTGCTGTTGATTTAAGAAAAGATTCTCCAACTTTTGGGAAATGGTTCGGAATTGAGCTTACCCCGGAAAATAAACTTCAATTATATGTGCCGAGAGGCTTTGGTCACGGCTTTTCAGTTTTAAGCGAGACAGCTGTTTTTGCTTACAAATGTGATAATTTTTATGATAAAGATTCGGAAGGAAGCGTTATTTGGAATGATCCTGATTTAAATATCGATTGGAAATTACCTTTAGAGGTAGTTCAGCTTTCAGGCAAGGATAAGTCTTTACCTAAGTTTTCAGAGCGAAATTTTTAATATTATATTGAAAACCACTTTATTAAAGTGGTTTTTATTTTTTAAGGCAGGCTTTTTATTATTTCGTATCTTTGCAACCTCAAAATCAAAAAGATGCGCACAAAATCTGTAGGTAAAAAGAAAATTAATGTTGTAACGCTTGGTTGCTCAAAGAATGTTTATGATTCTGAAGTATTAATGAGCCAATTGAAAGCTAACGGAAAAGAAGTGGTTCATGAAGACAGAGGTGATATCGTTGTTATCAATACCTGCGGGTTTATAGACAATGCAAAAGAGGAGTCAATTAATACAATTCTTGATTATGTAGATGCTAAAAACAGAGGGGAAGTAGAAAAAGTTTTCGTTACAGGCTGTCTTTCTGAGAGGTACAAGCCAGATTTGATTAAAGAAATTCCTGACGTTGATCAATATTTCGGTACTAGAGATTTACCTATTCTTTTAAAACATTTGGGTGCAGACTACAAACATGAGCTTGTAGGTGAAAGGCTTACAACCACTCCGAAACATTATGCCTATTTGAAAATTTCTGAAGGTTGCGACAGGCCTTGCTCTTTTTGTGCAATTCCTTTAATGAGAGGCGGCCATGTTTCCACTCCGATAGAAAAGTTGATTACTGAAGCGCAAAAACTTGCTAAAAAAGGAACGAAAGAATTAATTCTGATTGCTCAGGATTTAACATATTACGGATTAGATCTTTATAAAAAACGCGCGCTCGGAGATTTACTGAAAGAGTTGGTAAAAGTGGAAGGAATTGAATGGATTCGTCTGCATTATGCTTTTCCAAGTGGTTTTCCGGAATATGTTTTAGATATCATCAGAGAAGAACCGAAAGTTTGCAATTATATAGATATTCCTCTTCAACATATCAATTCAGACTTGTTGAAATCTATGAAAAGAGGGACAACTCATGAAAAAACTGATGCTCTTTTAGGGAAATTCAGAGAAAAAGTTCCGGATATGGCAATCAGAACAACTCTTATTGTCGGTTATCCCGGAGAAACTGAAGAAAGATTTCAGGAATTAAAAGATTGGGTAAGAGCGCAAAAGTTTGACAGATTGGGGTGTTTCACATATTCTCATGAAGAAAATACCGGAGCATATGTTTTGGAAGATGATATTCCACAAGAGATAAAAGAAGCGCGAGTAGAGGAAATCATGGAATTGCAGTCTCAGATTTCTTGGGAAAAGAATCAACAGAAAATAGGTAATATATATAAATGTATGTTTGACAGAAAAGAGGGTAATTATTTCATTGGAAGAACAGAATATGATTCTCCTGATGTAGATAATACTGTTTTAGTCTCTGCAGAAGATACTTATATTTCCATTGGTGAATTTGCAGAAGTAAAAATTACATCTGCTGAAGAATTCGACCTTTACGGTGAATTAATTTAATAAATAATTATAATATGAAGAATTTTAAAGCATTTTGAATTAAATTAACTTTAGATTGTTAAAATATTAATAAAATTTAACATATTGTAAATTATTATTAAGTGTTGGTTAATATGTTGTAAATCAATGTTTTGTATTTTTTTAACGAAAATCCTATAAATTTATTGTAATATAATTTAGAAATTAAAAAATTAAATCATAACTTTGCGCCAAAGAATAATTTTTTATAGGCCGCCATTTGCTGGAATTTAAATATTTAGGGTGCATAATCAAAAAAATATCATATTTTTGGATATAGTCATGTGATTTTGAATGTTTAATTAAAGGCACAAGTTGGGATAAATTTATCCTGCTGGCATAATAAAAAATTATTTGGTGAAAAAAATGTAATTTAAAATCTTTAAAAACTTATGAAAAAATTTTTATTCACAGCAAGCATGCTTGTTTGTTTCTCAGCGCTTTCTCAGGCTCAGCAAGGACGTGTGGGTATTAACACTACTACACCTGCTGCGACTTTAGATGTTGTAGCAAATACTACTGATCCAGCTAGACCGGACGCGTTGTTAGTCCCTCGTATGACAAGAGCCCAATTGGAAGCTAAGGATTTAGCTTATACTCCTCTTCAAAATGGTGCTCTGGCGTTTGTTTCCTCTGTTGCTGATGGTACAGGAACTGGTAAAACTGCTAATGTAACAGCAACAGGATTCTATTATTATGATGCTCCAAATTCTGTTTGGGTTGCTGTAGGTGGTGGCGGTTCTGCTACTCCTCCTCAAAGATACGAAGGTATTAGAGGTAATACTAAGACTATTACTGCAGCAAATTACGATATAGCAGCTGATGATTACTATATCATTACTAATGCTGGTGTAGGAGTTACAATCAATTTTCCTAATTTAACGGCTGCTGATGCTGGTAGAGTAGTATATGTATTTAATAATAATACAGCTGCACTAGGTAATAACATAACAAATGTTGCCGGAATTGTTACGATGACTCAGTTCAGAGGTTATCCAATTGTTTGGTCTGGTACAGGATGGTTTGCTCTAACAAAATAATCAGTAGTTTAATTAATAAATAATAATAATAATAAGATGAAAAAAATACTTTATTTAATCATACTAGGTGCATCTGGTCTTTCACTTAATGCACAGGTTCTTTCGAATTTCCCAGTTAATCCAGGGCTTAACAATTCAAATGTAATGTTTGATGGAAGTACTTCTTTTAGTGCTGAAGCTGGTGCTGGCCCAAATGTTGGTAAAGGTGTTGTTATTCCAAGTGTTGACTTGGTTAATTTTGAATTTGATTTAACATATGCTGATGGGTTTACTTTTCCTACCTATTTTGATGGTATGATAGTATATAACAGAGCTAATGGAACAACTCTTACAGCTGGTAATAGATCTTCAACGGCTACTGCGGTTACACCTGGTTACTATTTCTTCTATAACCCAAATGGTGCGGCAAATGGTGCAGTACAACAAGGTGTTTGGAGACCATTAGGAGGAGATCCGAAAGTGAATATTGCAAATACAGAAACTACTACAAATACGTTAATTAACAATAGTCAGGTATACGCTAGAAGAGGGCAGTTTACTGTTAATGGAACTTCAACTGCACCTACATCTTATACAGGAGCTGTAACAATTCCTGGAGCAGGAAGTTTGTATAGAATTACTATTTTCCAGCCGGGAACTAATAATGTTTATGCAAATGGAGTATATTCTTATGATAAAGCTACAGGAAATCTTATAACAGGTTCTCCAAGTATATCAGTAGTTTACCCTAACGGTACTTACGATTATATTGTAGAATATACTAAGAATTAAGGTAAAGATTCTTTAGGAATAATATAAATAAAAACCAATGAGTTTATCTCATTGGTTTTTTATTTTTTAAAAGCTTAAAACAAATTGATAATTTTACAGGTTTATTAAAACGTTGATAATCAGTAAGTTTTAAAATTGTGTTTTTAAAATCATGCTTTAATTAGTTAATTTCATTAACTTTCTTCATTCTTTTTTAACACTTTTTAACAGTGTGCTTTAAAACCCCTATTAATAGGGCGTTACAAGATTGGTTAACATATAATTTAGATTTTGTTAACGTATTTTAACATTTGGACTGTGGACTTTAGAACTTTCATGATACTTTTGCTGAGTCAAAACCAATAAAAGTTCAACATGATGAAAAGATTCATTCTCGTAATCATAATGATGATTTCAACCTTTGGTGTTTATTCTTTCAAGAATAATGCCACAGATGCGAAAAAAACAAGTTATGCATCGTACTACCACGATAAATTTAACGGTAGAAAAACCGCTAGCGGAGAAATTTTTGATAATGGAAAATTTACTGCAGCAAACAGAACGCTTCCTTTTGGTACTAGTATTAAAGTAACCAATCTGAACAATGGAAAAGAGGTAATAGTAAGAGTAAATGATAGAGGGCCTTTCCATTCATCAAGAGCATTAGATATGTCTAAAGCCGCGTTCGATGAAATCGGAGATACCGGCAGAGGTACAATTCCGGTGGAATATGAAATTGTCGATTAAATTTATGATTTAAATTAATAAAGCCAACTAAAAAGTTGGCTTTATTTTTTACACGTCTATTTCAAGCAAAGCAGGGCAGTGATCAGAATGTAGGGCCTCTTTTAAAATAACAGCCCTCGAAAGTTTATCCTTTAAAGAATAGGAGGCAAAATTATAATCCAGTCTCCAGCCTTTATTTTTCTCTCTGGAATTTTGTCTGTAACTCCACCAGGTATAATTGTCAGGCTCGTTATTAAATAGCCTGAAAGAATCAATCAATTCGCATTCTTCGATAAAATTAGTCATCCATTCTCTTTCCATAGGTAAGAAGCCGGATACATTTTTTAAACGAACAGGATCGTGGATGTCAATTGCCTGATGGCAGATATTAAAATCTCCTGAAATCAATAAATTAGGTATCGTTTTTTTTAATTCTTTGATATATTCAAGAAAGTCATGGCAAAACTGCATTTTGAAATCTAATCTTTCAATATTGGAAGCAGATGGTACATATACAGAAATCGCTGAAAAACCATCAAAGTCTGCACGGATAATCCTACCTTCATTATCATAGCTTTCAATACCACAACCATACTCTATATGATTCGGTTGTATTTTTGAAGCTATTCCTACGCCGCTATAGCCTTTTCTCTGTGCAGAATGCCAGTAACTGTAATAGCCTAATTTTTCAAGACTTTCGATATCTATCTGGTCGTTTCCTGCTTTGCTCTCCTGAATACAGATAACATCAGGGTCAGCGGATCGTAGCCAACCTAAAAAATCTTTAGTAAATGCGGCTCTAATTCCGTTTACGTTATAAGTAATTAATCTCATGTTTCAAAAATATAAAAAGAGGCGGAAAAAATCAATTGATTTTTTCCGCCTAAACCCAAAATTAAATAAACTATGAAAAAAACTACTTGGGTTCTAAAATACTGATAGGTATAATACATTCTTCGAGAGAAATACCACCGTGCTGATAAGTTTCTTTATAATAGTTTACAAAATGATTATAGTTCTTAGGATATGCAAGGAAAATATTGTTTTTGGCAAAAATATACTTTGAGCTTAAATTGCCTTTTGGTAAAAACAGCTTTTCAGGATTTGTAACAGCCCAAACATCACTGCTGTCGTACGTTAAGCTTTTACCGGTTTTATAACGAATATTAGTAGATGTTTCTCTGTCACCCACTACTTTGCTTGGTTTTTTTACATAGACTGTACCGTGGTCGGTTGTAATGACTAAT
The DNA here is from genome assembly GCF_001045455.1 of Chryseobacterium sp. FH2. GTDB lineage: Bacteria > Bacteroidota > Bacteroidia > Flavobacteriales > Weeksellaceae > Chryseobacterium. The sequence goes on from NZ_LFNE01000006.1 coordinate 140,640, forward strand.
TTGAAACCACTCTCTGCTGCTAATTTAATAATCTTTAGTATGGAAGAATTTTCAAACCAATTATACGTTAATGAGCGGAAAGTTTTATCATCCCGAATCAGTTGGTCAACAATATGATTATCTGTTTTCGCATGAGAAAGAATATCGATAAAGTTATAAACAATTACCAATAAATCATTGTTTTTATGCTGATTAAAATCATCGTAGATTTTTCTTTCAAAATCAGCATTTAAAACTTTTAAATATTTCATTGATTTTGAACCCAGACCAATTCTCTTCATCTGATCCTCCAAAAAATCACGCTCAAATTCATTTTTATTTCCGTCCTCATTATCATTAAACCATTTATCCGGAAAACGTTTTTCGATTTCGGAAGGCATTAAACCTGCAAAAAAAGAGTTTCTGGCATATTGAGTGGCAGTCGGAAGGATACTGTAATAATAGTCTTCTGAAACCTTGTTGTAATATTTTGTAAATAATGGTTCGATTACTTTCCACTGATCATAACGCAGATTGTCAACCATTAATAAAAATACTTTCTCTTTTTCAACTTCAGGTTTTATTTTTTCTTTGAAAAGAGTATGGCTCATGATTGGCTTATCAGAATTTTGTAACCAGTCTTCATAATTGTTTTCAATGAATTTTGCGAACTGTATATTGGCCTCTTCTTTCTGTGATTGCAAAAGGTCTGCAAATTCATTATCTGTTACTTTGTCAAATTTAAGCTCCCAGTTGACAATTTTCTTATAATAATCCGCCCATTCCTGATATGTTTTCAAATAAGAAAGCTCCATAGACAGGTTTCTGAATTCCTGTTGATATTGTAAGATGGTTTTTTGTTCAACTAAATTATCTTCCTGAAGGTTTTTCTTTAGCGAAAGTAAAATCTGGTTGGGATTTACCGGTTTCAAAATATAATCTGCAATCTGAGACCCGATTGCCTCTTCCATAATATGTTCTTCTTCACTTTTCGTTACCATCACTATTTTTAAAGAATTGTCTTTTTCTTTAATCATGGGTATAGCTTCTAATCCGGAAATTCCCGGCATATTTTCATCAATAAGTGTTAATGCAAATTTTTCAGAATCCATCAATTCTAAGGCCTCATTAACGTTGTTAACAGGAGTTACCTGATAACCTTTTTTTTCTAAGAATACGATATGAGGTTTAAGTAAATCTATTTCATCATCGATCCATAATATCTTTTCCGACATAATTTATTTTTTTACATGGTTATAGTATCAAATTGTTGACCAAATCTTTTTAAAATCAGCAAAAGAGGTCAATAAAAAAGTTAAATATTAGTTAAATGAAAACTATATAAATATATGTATAAATTTTTCAATTTTACAGCCCTGTTTTTAAATATTCCAAAGCTCTTTCCAAGAGTTCATCCTTACCTTTTATTATTCCTTGAAGGGTAGGTTTTATAATAATATCAGGAATTATCCCAATCCTTTGTGTTTCTTTTCCGTCAGGATAATATGCTCCGATTCCTGTGAAGCTCGTTGCTAATCCTGCAATTCTGAAACTGATAATATCACCATTTGCCCCGGCGGTATTACTGCCGATAATTTTCGCTTTTGGATGTTGTTTAAACATCATTGCTGTAGTTTCAGCTTGACTTTGGGTATTTTCATCAACTAAAACAATGACATTTCCTTTATAATAATCGGGATTATGCGTTCCAATATGATTTTTCCTGCTGTAAAACTTGCTTAAATATCTCGTTTCAGGAAAATTAAACTGATAGTAAATAGTATTTTCGGGTAAAAGTATTTTGCTTAATGGTAAAATAGTCTGTTTGGGATAGTTTCTTAAATCAAAAATAATAGATTCGGTTGATTGCAGACTTTTATACATTTCATCCAAATCTTTCCTTTCAATAATTCCCATATTGACATATCCTATTTTCCTTCCATCATCAATCAATTTCCATTTTTCTGAAACGATCGGCTTTTCATTAATAATATCCTTTAAAAGATAGGTTTTAACTTTTAATTCCAAGTTTTCCCCATCTCTTTCCAGCCTGATATTAATTGAATCATTATTCGAAAAAAGAAAAAGATTTTTCACCTTCTTAATTTTCCCCCAAGTGTTGGAAGCGGGAATATATTTTCCAAAAGCATTTACCTTTTGTGAAATGGTCAAACCATCAACATCATAAATTACATCACCGGTTTTTAATAAATTTGCTTCATTGAATTTAGTTGCGTTAATTTTGGTAACAATCAATTTTCCTTCTGCATAAGAATATTCCACGGGGACTTTTCTCTTTCCGTACTGATTTAAAGTGATCAAAGGAGAAAATAAATAAGCATGAGAATCATCAGTTTTTGTAACCAATTCAGCTAAAGCGAGATGATAATTTTCATCGGTATTAACAGAAAGAAATTTTGGAATCATTTGCGTTAAAACGTTATTCCAGTTTTCATCAGTTTTATATTTGTAAGGAAAAAAATATTCCACATAATTCCAATATCTGAATAATTCTAAAAGGCAAATCTGCGTTGATGTAAATTTAGAACCATAAGAATTTTCATTTCTAAAAAAAACTTTTCTGTCATCTTTTCCGAAATAATTATTTTCGCCAATGTTTCTGTTGTTTTGAATATATTTAAGTTTCTCTGAAGTATTTTCAAAAAATAAACTTTTATCGTTTATCCAATTTAAATCAAAGTTTTTTAAAAAATAGGTTTTGTTTTCTTCTTGTAAACATTCTTTACATTTATCAACTTTTCCTAAGCTTTCAATCCAGCTTGAATATAATTCGTTCAATTGGCTTTTATCGTTGATTTTTTTAAGTTCACTGATTTTTTGAAACAGTTGTTCATCCCAATTGAAGTTTCCTTTTGAAACATTCGGATGGTAGTATTTTAAAAATCCCCAGACTTTACAAAGCGATTCCAATTTTTGAGTCTCCGAAACTGCCTGAGCAGAAAAATTTAAACTTAAAATGAATATGATTAAAAGTGAGAGTTTTCTCATTGAAAGATGATGGTTTTAATACAAAGATAATCAAAACGACCTATGAAATAGAGACATTAAAAAAATGAATAGAATGAAGTATAGAAAACCATTTGGCTTGACAGCTCCCAATAAAATAGAAAAGAAAATAAAAATTGCACTGGTTGAATGCTAAGGAAAATTGAATAATAAGAATTTCACGAGTGTAGAACTTTTGTTTTAAGATGAAAGGAAAATGTTAATCTTTAATAGTAATTTAATCAAACCTAACATTAAAATTCCCTAAATTTGTTTACTAATACTGAACTTTTCAATGCAGAATAAGCTAAAAATCATCAACGATCCTGTTCACGGCTTTATCAAGATTCCACACGAAATTTTATTTGATATTATCGAGCATCCTTATTTTCAAAGATTGAGAAGGATAGGACAGACCGGGCTTTTGAATCTTATTTTTCCGGGAGCGACACATACGAGATTTCATCATGCCATTGGTGCGATGCATTTGATGTTTACAGCATTGGAAACATTGAAGCAAAAAGGAGTAGAAATTTCCATAGAAGAAGAAAAAGGGGCAATGTTGGCGATTTTAATGCATGACATTGGCCATGGTCCTTTTTCTCATGCCTTGGAAAATATGCTGATGGATGATTGGCATCATGAAAAACTTTCACTTTTATTAATGAATAGATTAAATGATGAGTTTGGAGGTGAATTATCAACTGCCATTGAGATGTTTCAGGGGAAATATCATAGAAAGTTTTTTAATCAGCTTATTTCTTCTCAATTAGATGTTGACAGGCTTGATTATTTAAACAGAGACAGTTTTTTTACGGGAGTTTCTGAAGGAAATATTAATACACAGAGAATTATTTCCATGATGAATGTTTGTGAAGAAGGAGAATTGGTAATTGATGCAAAAGGAGTCTATTCTATTGAAAATTTCCTGACGGCCAGAATGTTTATGTATTGGCAGGTGTACTATCACAAAACATCTGCATTGGCTGAGTTTATTTTAGTTAAGATTTTAGAGAGAGCAAAATATCTTGTTTCTAAGGGAATTGATTTACCAGCTTCTGAAAACCTAAAATATTTTTTACAGAGAGGTAAAGCAGCAGCTTCGGATGAAGACGTTGAGAGATTTACTCAGCTTGATGATAATGATGTGATTCAGGCAATGAAAAATTGGCAAAATTCTGAGGACTTTATTTTATCTTATTGGTGTAAATGCGTGATTCAGCGAAATTTACCTAAAACAATTATTTCTTCGCATCCTTTTGAAGAAAAATTCATTGAGGAAAAAATAAAAATCACCAACGAAATTTTAGGAATTAATAATGGACATGAACTGGTACATGAGATTAAAAGAAAACTTTTGCCTTATGATACAGAAAAACAACCTATTTATTTGCTTCAGAAAAACGGCGCAAAACTGAGACTCGAAGAATCGGAAGATCAGCTTCTGTCAGGGCTTATCGTAAATAAAACAACCAGGTATATTTTGACATTTCCCAGAGAATTTGATGATATAAAATCTTAAAGTATATTAAAATTCACTATCCGAAAACTAAAAAATGTTTGCGAATTATAGAATTTCTTATCTTTGCAGAATATGGAATTTACAGCTTCGCAAATTGCAAGTTTTATTGACGGAAAAATAATAGGTGACGACAATGCACTTATTACTGGGGTTTCACCAATTGAAAATGGGGAGTCAGGACATCTTTCTTTTATAGCTCAAGATAGATTTTCTCATTTTTTGGACACTTCAAGATGTTCTGTACTTATTGTTTCTGAAAATCTTATAGTAAAAGATAATTATAATCCTACCATAATTGCCGTAAAAGATGCTTATCTTTCTTTTCAGGTTTTAATGAATCTGTATCAGGAAATGCAGGGAAGAAAAGATGGGATAGAAGATGGTTCTTCTATTCATTCTACTGCAACGATAGGCGAACAAGTCTACATAGGTGCATTTACTTATGTTTCTGAAAAGGCTAAAATAGGTGATGGAACACAGATTTACCCACAGGTATATATTGGAAAAGGGGTAAAGATTGGTAAAAACTGTAAAATTGATAGTGGAGCCAGAATCTATGACTACTGTATCATTGGTGATAATTGTGTGATTCATTCTAACACCGTTGTAGGTGGTGACGGATTTGGTTTTCAGCCGACAGCAGAAGGTTTCAAAAAGATACCTCAGCTAGGAAATGTTATTATTGAAGATGATGTTGAAATTGGCTCAAACTGTAGTATTGACAGAGCGACTATTGGTTCTACAATCATAGGGAAAGGAACAAAAATAGATAATCTTATCCAGATTGCACACAATGTGAAAATCGGCCAGAATAATGTGATTGCAGCCCAGGCGGGAATTGCAGGTTCTACTGTTATTGGTGACTGGAATCAGATTGGCGGTCAGGTAGGAGTTGTAGGACATATTAAAATAGGTAATCAGGTGAAAATTCAGGCTCAGAGTGGTGTGAATTCCAGCGTAAGTGACAAAGAAACATTATACGGTTCGCCGGCGATAAGCTATAATGATTACCTTAGAAGTTATGTCCATTTCAGAAATTTTACTGAAATCGTAAACAGAATAAATAATCTTGAGAATAACTCAAAAGATAAAACTAATGAGTGATATGCAAAAAACACTTCAGGAGGAGGTTACTCTTTCCGGAATTGGCCTTCACACTGGTAAAGAAGTAAAACTTACCATTAAACCTGCAAAGGAAAATACAGGTTTTGTATTTGTAAGAACAGACTTAGAGGGTCATCCTCAGGTAGAAGCGGATGTAAATTATGTTGTAGCAACTGAAAGAGGGACGACATTGGAAAAATTAGGAGTAAAAATTACTACTTGTGAGCATCTTTTAGCAGCCTTAGTGGGTTGTGATATTGACAATGCAATGTTGGAAATGGATGCTTCTGAACCTCCAATTTTAGATGGTTCTTCAAAATTCTTTGTTGAAGCCATCGAAAGTGTGGGAGTGGTAGATCAAAATGTTGCCAGAGAATATCTGGTGATAAAGGAAGTCCTTTCCTATAGTGATCCGGCTACCGGTTCAGAGATTACAATTATTCCTTCAGATAATTACGAAATTACAACGATGGTAGATTTTGGGACTAAAGTTTTAGGGACTCAAAATGCTACTCTTAAAAATATTTCTGAGTTTAAAGAAGAAATTTCATCTGCAAGAACATTCAGTTTTTTACATGAATTGGAGATGCTTTTGGATCACGGCTTGATTAAAGGCGGTGATATTTCTAATGCAATTGTGTATGTAGATAAAGATCTGACTCCGGATACGACAGAAAAACTGAAGAAAGCCTTTGGTAAAGACAATGTGTCTATCAGACCGAATGGTATTCTTGATAACTTGAATTTAAACTATCCAAACGAAGCTGCGAGGCACAAATTACTTGACGTAATCGGGGATCTCGCTTTGGCTGGAGTGAAAATAAAAGGTAAGGTAATTGCTAACAAACCAGGGCATTACGTAAATACTCAATTTGCTAAAAAGCTGAATCGCCAGTGGAAATTGCAGAAAAAGAAAAATGTTCCTGATTTTGATTTGACAAAAGAACCTGTTTTCGATATCAACGGAATTATGAAGTTGATGCCACACAGACCTCCGTTTTTATTAATCGATAAAATTCTTGAGCTTTCAGACTCTCATGTTGTAGGTTTAAAAAATGTAACAATGAACGAACCTTTCTTCGTGGGACATTTTCCTAAAGAACCTGTAATGCCGGGCGTTTTACAAGTAGAAGCTTTAGCACAGACAGGAGGTATTTTGGTATTGGCAAGCGTTCCGGATCCTGAAAACTATTCTACGTATTTCATTAAGATTGATAAGGTGAAATTCAAAAGAAAAGTTGTTCCGGGAGATACTATTATTTTCAAAATTGAGCTTATAGAGCCTATCAGAAGAGGTATCGTGCATATGCAAGGATACGGATATGTAGGAGATGCCGTAGCGGTAGAAGCAGAGCTAATGGCTCAAGTTGCAAAAAATAAAATTGATTAAATGATTCATCAATTAGCAGCCGTAGATAAACGTGCGAAAATTAGCAAAAACGTTATTGTAGAACCTTTTACTACAATTGCAGCAGATGTGGAAATCGGGGAAGGAACGTGGATTGGTTCTAATGTAACCATTATGGATGGTGCAAGAATTGGGAAAAATTGCAAAATATTCCCTGGAACTGTCATCTCTGCAATTCCTCAGGATCTTAAATTTGATGGAGAAGATACACAGACAATCATTGGTGATAATACAACGTTAAGAGAATGTGTTACTGTAAATAAAGGAACAAAAGCCCTTGGGTATACTAAAGTAGGTGATAATTGTTTAATTATGGCAACTTCCCATGTGGCACACGATTGTATTATCGGGAACAATGTCATTATTGCAAATGGTTGTGGTATAGCAGGGCACGTAGAAATAGGTGATTTTACTGTAATGGGAGGATTATCTGCGGTTCAGCAATTCGGAAAAATAGGGAAGCATGCCATGATTTCGGGAGGATCTTTAATTAGAAAAGATATTCCACCCTATATAAAAGTAGGTAGAGAGCCCATTTCTTATGCAGGTATTAATTCTGTGGGTCTTAGAAGAAGAGGGTTTACAAACGAGAAAATTTTCGAAATTCAAAAGGTTTACAGAGCTATCTTTCAAATGAAAATGAACGTTTCACAGGCTTTAACATATATTGAAAAGGAAATGCTTCCGACTGCAGAAAGAGATGAAATTCTTCAGTTTATTCAAAATTCTCCAAGAGGTATTGTAAAAGGATACGGAACGGGTAAAGAATAATAATAAAATTGGCATAAATGAAAAATATAATCTTTCTAATAATGCTTTTTCATGCTCGTTTAGTAATGGGGCAGCAAGTGGAAGGTTTAAAAATTGAGAAAAAAAATACCGTTTCGTCTATTGAAAGAAGAGTGGATAAGGTTAATGATACTATTGCTAAGAAAAATCTTAACAGTGTTTTGAAGCTAAAAGATAACAATATCAATTCAACTTTTGGGAGTGCCAATCAATACAATTCTGAAGTCCAAAATAATGTAAACAGTCTTCAGAATAATATGAATACAACTAATTCATTCAATAAAGTATGGCAAGGTCAGGGAATAAAATTAAACAAAAGAAAATAAATAAAATTAATGGCAACAAGTAACGATATCAGAAAAGGACTTTGCATCGAATATAGCAATGATATTTTCAAAGTAATCGAATTCTTACACGTAAAACCGGGTAAAGGTCCTGCTTTCGTTAGAACAAAATTAAAATCTGTAACCAACGGAAAAGTAATTGATAATACTTTCTCTGCAGGTCACAAAATTGATGAAGTAAAAGTAATCACAAGAAAGTTCCAGTATCTTTATGATGATGAGAACGGTTTTCACTTCATGAATAATGATGATTTCTCTCAATTATACCTAAACAAAGAAATGATTGAAAATTCAAATCTGATGAAAGCGGGTGAAGAAGTTACAATCATTTTGAAAGAAGCTGATGAGACTCCGCTTTCTGCCGAGTTACCACAGTCTGTTTATTTAGAGGTGGTGGAAGCTGATCCGGGTGTGAAAGGAAACACGGCTACAAATGCTCTTAAAAACGCTATCGTTGAGACAGGAGCAAGAGTAATGGTACCTCTGTTCATTGAGCCGGGAGACAAAATCAAAGTGAGCACAGAAGACGGTTCTTACTTAGAAAGGGTAAAATAACAATACAATTTACATAAATTCGGTTTGCTTTCGCAGTCCGAATTTTGTTTTATAAGAAAATAGATTTTTATGAAATTTCATTCTCCGCAAAAACTTAAAACTATTGCCGGTATTATCGGAGCAAAATTTGTTGGTGCTGAAGATTTTGAGGTATTAGGAACTAACGAAATCCATATGGTAAAACCGGGAGATATAGTTTTTGTTAATCATCCGAAATATTACGATAAAGCTTTACATTCTGCAGCAACGATTATTTTAATTGATAAAGAAGTAGACTGTCCGGAGGGAAAAGCACTTTTGGTTTCTGATGATCCTTTCAGGGATTTTAATAAAATCAATACTCATTTTACGAGAATATATAATTTTACGGAAGAACTTCATGATGTCGAAATTGGAGAAGGAACAAAAATCCATCGTACTGCCGTCATTGGGAATAATGTAGTAATCGGAAAAAACACAATAATTTTTCCGAATGTTGTGATCGGTGACAGAACAGTGATTGGTGATAATGTAGTTATTCAGTCTAATACGGTTTTAGGAGGGGATGCATTTTATTATAGAAAACTGAATGGCAATTTTGACCGTCTGATTTCCGTGGGAAATGTTGTTATCGAAAATAATGTAGAAATCGGAAATGGCTGCACCATAGACAGGGGAGTAACAGATTCTACCGTGATTGGTGAAGGTTCTGTTTTGGATAATCAGATTCAGATAGGTCATGATACCATTATCGGAAAAAAATGTTTAATTGCTTCTCAGGTAGGAGTTGCGGGATGCTGTGTGATTGGTCATGAAGTGACTTTATGGGGACAAGTAGGTATTGCTTCAGGAAATAAAATTGAAAGCGGATCTGTACTTTTAGGAAAAACCGGAGTCAACAGAGATCTTGAAAAAGGAACTTACATCGGAATGTTTGCAGAAGATTTTAAAACATATCTGAAAAAAGAAGTGAAGCTGAGAAATCTCAAATAAACAAATCGAAAGTTTTATCTTAAATCAAAGAAAAATAAGTAAATTTGTGAGCATTAATAAAAATAATAAATAAATTAAAATTATAATAAAATGTCAATTTTAGTAAACAAAGACTCTAAAGTAATTGTACAAGGATTTACAGGGAACGAAGGGACTTTCCATGCAAGCCAGATGATCGAATACGGAACAAACGTAGTAGGTGGTGTTACTCCGGGAAAAGGAGGTAGCGAGCACTTAGGTAAGCCTGTATTCAATACTGTAGCAGATGCTGTAGAAAAAGCTGGAGCAAACGTAAGTATCATTTTCGTACCACCTGCATTTGCTGCAGATGCTATTATGGAGGCTGCTGAAGCAGGTATCAAGGTTATTGTATGTATTACTGAGGGTATTCCAGTTGCGGATATGGTGAAAGTAAAATCTTACATTGCTGACAGAGACTGCAGATTAATCGGTCCAAACTGTCCTGGAATTATTACTTCTGAAGAAGCTAAAATTGGTATTATGCCAGGTTTCGTTTTCAAAAAAGGTAAAGTAGGTATCGTTTCTAAATCTGGTACTCTTACTTATGAAGCTGCAGACCAGGTTGTAAGAGCTGGTTACGGTATTTCTACAGCTATCGGTATCGGTGGTGACCCAATCATTGGAACGACAACTAAAGAAGCATTAGAATTATTTATCAATGATCCCGAAACAGAAGCTGTTGTCATGATTGGTGAAATTGGTGGGGGTCTTGAGGCGGAAGCTGCAAGATGGTACAAAGCTAGTGGCTCTACTAAGCCTGTTGTTGGTTTCATTGCTGGACAAACTGCTCCTAAAGGAAGAACAATGGGACATGCTGGTGCTATCGTAGGCGGTGCAGAAGATACAGCTCAGGCTAAAATGGAAATCATGAGAGAAAACGGTATTAACGTTGTAGATTCTCCTGCTGACATTGGCGTGACTGTAGCAAAAGTTTTAGGATAATTTAAAAACAAACATATGAAAAAATTTTTATTAGCCTCGGCTATAGCCTTTTCTACTTTATCATTCGCACAAATTGATTTTAGTAGTACAAGATTTGGGGTTACAGCAGGAGGTAACTATTCCAGAGTGAAAAATGCACACAATCCTTCGGGACCAAGATTTACTTTTCAGGCAGGTGCCTTGGCCTTAATTCCAATGGGAAAAGAAAATCAATTTTTCCTTCAGCCTGAGGTTTTATATTATGGCGCTGGAGAAACAGGAAAGGATAAAGATGCTAAAGGAATTGATGGTTATAATGCAGTTTATGCCAATGATTATTTAAGTGTTCCTATTTATTTCAAAGGATATTTTTCTGAAGCAGAATCAGAATTCTTTGGATTAGTAGGTCCCAGATTCAATTTCTTATTGAGCCAAAATGTAAAAAATGCTCCTTTAAAAAGAGCTTATTATGATCCTGATTTAGTAGATCCTGCTAATCCGGGAGTGAATGGTAAAGCAAAAAGTTTTAACTGGGGAATAGGTTTAGGTATAGGATATAGCTACAAAAGACAGCTTGAGCTTGCTTTAAAATATGATTTAGGAATTTCAGATACATATCCTGGTCTTAAAAGAGAACCAAACGGGTCTGACAAGAATAAATCTGAGCAGGTCATCAGTTTAGGCCTTTCTTATATCTTTCAATAAAGATTTTATTCATTTAAGAACAAAAAAATTCCCGGGGATAATTTTCCCGGGAATTTTTTTATTTTATAGTTGGTTTTATTTAACCCCTGATCCATTTCCAAAGCTCTTTTACGGTGGCTTTGTTTCCATACATTAAAATTCCTACACGGTATATTTTTCCGGCTACAAATATCATAAAAGCGGTTGTTCCTAATAGTAGCAAAATCGACAGGACAAGCTGCCAAATAGGGACTCCGAAAGGAATTCTCGCAATCATTGCAACGGGAGATGTGAAAGGAATCATCGACAGCCAGAAACCAAGCGGGCCATCGGGGTTATTCATTAATGAAAAACTTCCGTACATTCCTAACATTAACGGCAAAATAGCAAATAAAGTGAATTGCTGTGTTTCTGTTTCATTGTCAACTGCAGAACCAATAGCTGCATAAATCGAACTGTAAAAAATATATCCCAAAAGGAAATAGATAATAAATACACAAATAATCAACGGAAAATTAAGCTCTAATAAACTATGGGAAACCTGAGTGGCAATCTGGGCAATATCTAGTTTATTCATTATTTCTTCATTTCCACCGGGAATATTTTTTTGGATTGATGAAAATCCTGTGTTTAAAACTAAAGCTCCGATTACAGACATTGCTATCCAGATGATAAACTGAGTCAAAGCGACCATCGTTACCCCCAGAATTTTTCCCATCATGAGCTCAAAAGGCTTTACGGAAGATATAATAATCTCAACAACACGGTTGTTTTTTTCCTCTAAGACACTTCGCATTACCCTTACGCCATAAATAATGATAAACATGAAAGTTACATACATTAAAACCATACTTAGGCCTGTTTTTACACCAAAAGTGAGGTCTGAATCTTCTTTATTATTTTCGGAAACATTAATTGTCTTTAAAGCAAAACCTTTGTCAAGATTGATCAATTGAGTTTCAGCAATGCCTAATTGTTTGATCTTTTCTTTTTTAACAACGTTTGTAATGTCGGAAACAATTCTTTGTTTTGTATCAAAACCAATTTTAGAATTGATAATTAATCTTGTATTATTTTCTAAATCATCAAAATTTTGGCTCTTCAATTCAGGTAAAATCAAAATACCATTTAAAGATTCGTTTCCTTTTAAATTATTGATTTTAGACTTCTCGTCAGCATTGTCAACAAAAACATAATTTAGTTTGTCGTCAGATTTTAGTTGATTTTTAAACAAGCCGCTTTTATCTACCACTTCAATGATATTGTGAGATTCATTAGCTTTAAACATTAAACCCACTACCGCTCCGAAAGCAATAATCATTAAAGGTGCCAATAATGTCAATATAATGAAGGATTTTTTCTTAACCTGTGTAAGAAATTCTCTTTTTGTAATTAAAAAAATATTATTCATGATTAAGAGTGATTGCTTACAGCGTTAATAAATACTTCGTTCATACTCGGAATTCTTTCATCGAATGATCGTACTTTTCCTACGTTTACCAAATCTACCAGGATATTATTTTGGTCGGTTTCATTTTTCAGATCAAATGAAGTCAGATTATTGTCATTTGAAAAATTGAAAATTTCATATTTATTTTTAAAACTTTCAAACCGATCGGTATTTATATCGGTAAGAGTAATTCCAAAAATATTTTTCTTGAATTTTTCTCTTACATCGAAAACTCTTCCGTCAAGAACCTTTTTAGAATTATTAATCAAAGCCACATAATCACACATCTCTTCAACGCTTTCCATTCTGTGAGTAGAAAGAATAATAGTAGTCCCATTATTTTTAAGGTCAATGATTTGATCTTTGATAAGGTTAGCATTTACAGGATCAAAACCTGAAAATGGTTCATCCAATATTAAAAGATGAGGTCTGTGTAGAACCGTTACCACAAACTGAATTTTCTGAGCCATCCCTTTGGATAATTCGGAAAGCTTTTTTTTCCACCATTGATCGATATTCAGTTTTTCAAACCATTTCTTGGCTTCATTCAGAGCATCATTTTTGCTCATCCCTTTCAGTTCCCCAAAATAAAGAAGTTGATCGCCTACAGTCATGTTTTTATACAATCCTCTTTCTTCCGGCATATAGCCAATGTCTTTAATATGATTTGGGTTGAGCTTTTCTCCGTTGATAAGCACATTTCCTGAGTCAGCCTGTGTGATTTGATTGATGATACGGATAAAAGAAGTTTTCCCTGCTCCGTTAGGGCCTAAAAGACCATAAATGCTGCCTTTTGGTACATGGATGCTGAAGTCATCCAAAGCTACTTTTTTTCCGGCATTATAGGTCTTCCTGATATGTTCAGCTTTTAGCATTAAAATGTTTTTTTACTATTAGTACAAAATATTCCGAAAGTTACGGAATAATTGAAACAGATCTTACTAAAAGAAAAAATCCTGATGATTATCAGGATTTAATTTTATTGTTTTACGATTTGAGTAACCTTCATCGTGTTGTCACTTAAAATGTATCGAATCAAATATTTTCCGGGTTTTAATTTTTCAATATTTACTTCCCCTGAGTTCATATTTACCGAATAGTTGGCAACCTGAGTACCCAAAATAGAATAAAAAGTTACACTCTTAATCTTCAGCGAAGTATCCTTAGCCTTAAAGATAAGAAAGTCCTTCGCAGGATTCGGATAAGCCACAAGAACACCATCGTCAGACTTCTGGGAGAAGGCTCCGGGTTCTTTTATCTGCGCCTTTAAATTGTTGGAAAAACCAACAAAAGTGCCCAAAAATATAAATAAAAGTAAAAGTTTTTTCATCAAATTATAATTTCTCGAATATATTAAAACAAATGTATATAATTCTATAATTCCACGCAATAGTTTTTTGTAGAACTTGTAGTAAATTTGCAGAAACTTATTCAAAAAGTATTCCAAAATGATACATTCAAGAAATAGAAGGCTTAGAGTAAATGAATCTGTAAGAAGTTTGGTAAGAGAAAACATTCTTACTACTAATGATTTTGTAATGCCGATCTTCGTAATGGAGGGAAAAAACAAGCAGGAACCGATCGCGTCAATGCCGGGGATTTTCAGAAGGAGTATAGATTTAACGGTGAAAGAATGTAAGGAATTATTTTCTTTGGGAGTAAAGGCTGTAAATCTTTACATGAAAGTTTCAGAACATTTAAAAGACAATACCGGAAAAGAAGCCTGGAACAAAGACGGTTTAATGCAAAATACCATCAGAGCGATAAAAGATGCTGTTCCGGAGATGGTTATCATGCCGGATGTAGCGTTGGATCCTTATTCAATGTATGGTCATGACGGTATTATCGAAAACGGTAAAATTGTGAATGATGCTACCAATGATGCTTTGGCAAGAATGTCTGTTTCACATGCAGAAGCAGGAGCTGACATTGTGGCACCAAGTGACATGATGGACGGTAGGGTACAGGCAATTCGTGAAGCATTGGAAAACAGCGGATTTACGGATGTTGGTATTTTAAGTTATGCTGCAAAATACGCAAGCTCTTTCTATGGACCTTTCAGAAGTGCTTTAGACAGTGCCCCGAAAGACAATATAGAGATTCCGAAAGATAAAAAGACCTATCAGATGGATTTTCATAATTCACGCGAAGCTTTAAATGAAGTTTTTAAGGATATTGATGAGGGGGCGGATATCATTATGATCAAACCGGGGCTTCCATATTTAGATATTGTCTCTAAAGTGCGTGAAGCAATTGATTTACCAATTGCTGTATACAACGTGAGTGGAGAATATGCCATGGTAAAAGCAGCTGCTCAAAACGGATGGCTGGATAATGACAAAACTGTTATCGAAAGTTTAACTTGTTTCAAAAGAGCTGGAGCAGATATGATTTTTACCTATTTCGCAAAAGAAGCAGCGATGATTTTAAACAGATAATTTTTAGTTTAGGTTATGAATTATGAGTTGTTTTAAAAATGTGAATCCTTTGTGGCATTTTAAACTCATAATTCATAACTTATAATTTTAAGAAATATCAAAATCTTTTCCTTTTGTAAACTTTGCAGCAAAAGGTGACTGATTTCCTGAATATTTCAATATAAAATTCTTTTTCATATCAGTATCAATTTTTACGTCAACTTCTACATCTGCTGTTTGAAAGCTTACATCCAGCGCGGCACCAGATTCTTTTTCAAGATAAACTTCCACGCTTTCCGCATAGAATAATGAAGTGCTTAAAAAATTGAACTTTACATTTTTTCTGTACGTTTTAGATTTACTTTGCGTAAATTCTGAATAGTTTCTTAAAATTTCAATTCCTGGCGAGTCAATATTAGTAATCCTGGATTTTGTCACACCGTTTACTTTTACCGAAAAATCTTTTGCGCTTTTAATATTTCCGTTGACTCCGATATTGAAAAGTGAAGGTAATGAAAGGCCATATTCAATCATGCTGTCTTTGGTAAATTCAAAATCAGGAATCAAAGCCGGATTTTTCGGAACATTGATGAGTTGGTTTTTTATTTGGTTTAAATTTTCCCCCGAAAACAAAAAACCAATTAAATTATTCCCTGTAGTTCGCCAGTTTCTTCCATTCCATTCAAAAATTTCACAAAGCAACGTATCAGTTGATGAATGAGGAAGAAGATCAATATCCTGCCATTTGAAAACTTCTTTTGCATAAGGTCGCCTGTTAACAATATTAAGACCAAGGTCTAAAGCCATCAAGTCAGTCAATTCTTTATTTGTAGCCATAATAATATGATTTGGTATGCTAAATTTATGGAAATAACAGCATAAGGCGACTATATTTTTACACTTATGATAAAGTTTTAAAACCAGCCTTTTTTGTTGTTTACATATGTGTTATCAAAGACTCTGTCGTCCATGGTCAAATAAATTATTCCTTCAATAAACGGAATAATAGTTGCAATTCCGCAAGTCACAATATTTAATACAATTTGAATAACACCCTCCTTTGTATAACCTAAGTAGAATTTATTTAAAGCAAAGCATCCTACAAGAATTCCCAGTAAAGCAGCGGGAATCTTCTTTTCTGAACGATAAGGTATATTGCTGGGTAAATTTTTATTGTATTCCGGATTGGTGTAGCCGTAATTTTCCATTTTTGGGTGTTTTAGATTAATAATAATGTTACTGAATATGTAGGTTAAAAAAGGGAGTTGTTACAAATAATTTAAAGGATAAATAAAAATATCTTGGTTCATTCAGCTTCAGCCAAAACATATCTAAAAATATCATAAAACTTTTATGTGCAATCCTTAATCTAAAATTTGAATTCAAAAAAACTTTATCTTTGTCGCTATGATTTTACGAGGAGAAAACTTAATCAAGGAATACGGTCCTAAAAAAGTTGTAAAAGGCGTTTCTGTACAGGTTCAGCAGGGAGAAATTGTTGGTTTGCTTGGTCCGAACGGAGCAGGAAAAACCACATCGTTTTATATGATTGTAGGTTTGGTTAAGCCCACTTCAGGAAAAATTTTCCTGGATAAGCAGGAAATCACCACCGATGCGATGTACCGAAGAGCACAAAAAGGTATCGGGTATCTGGCTCAGGAAGCTTCTGTTTTCAGAAAGCTTTCTGTGGAGGAAAATATTATGGGAGTTTTGCAGTTAACAAAACTTTCGAAACGTGAACAACAGATTAAATGTGATGAACTTATTGAAGAGTTTTCATTGCAGCACGTTCGTAAAAACCGTGGAGATCTTCTTTCAGGAGGAGAAAGACGTAGAACGGAAATTGCCCGCTGTTTGGCTACAAACCCGAATTTTATTCTTTTGGATGAGCCCTTTGCAGGAGTTGACCCAATTGCGGTAGAAGATATTCAGAAAATCATAAGAAGTTTGGTGGATAAGAATATCGGAATCTTGATTACCGATCACAATGTTCAGCAGACTTTGGCGATTACCAATAAAACCTATATTATGTTTGAAGGGCGAATCTTGAAAGAAGGTCTTCCGGAAGACTTGGCAAATGATCCGCAGGTAAGGGAGGCATATTTAGGTGATAATTTTGTCTACCAGAGTATCTTAGACAAACCAAAAACGAAAACTTATGCTTACAATATTTGGGCAGGGAATTTTGACTCAAAATCTCAATTACAGGGTTTTGTTGAAGAAAATTTTTCGCAGTATGATGATTTGAGGTTAATGTACAGCTTTGAAGATATCAGTTTTGCATCATTGGCAAACTCTGAAATAGAACATATTTTCAATGATGTAGTAGATAAAAATGCAAATAATTCTTTTGTATTCCAGAAAAAAGAAATTAATTCTCAATATTCTCTGGAGCAGGCAGAAGCAGAGTCAAAAGCTGCCAGTAAACCCGAGTTGCATTATTTAACAACCTATCATTACGAAGGATAAAATTAAATTAAAGCAAAATATTTGCTGAAAAATATAATAAAACGTACCTTTTCTCTCAGAAACGGTACGTTTTTTAGTTAAAATAATTCCTATGGCAAAACCTTTCAACAGAACAGTCACTTTATTTGGAATTTATAAACAGCTTGTTCCCTTTATAAGACCTTATCGTCTGATGATTTACGGGACTTTACTGCTTACTTTTTTGGGTGCCCTTGCAGCACAGGTAAATCCTCTCGTATTAAAGTATACAGTAGATGAGGTTACCAAACTTACCCACCTTCCATATCCTATGTCTGAAGGAATACATATTTTGGTAATTATTTCCGTTATTTTATTAGGAAAGGAATTACTGAATATTTTTATCAATTTCGGACAGAAGTTTTATGGAGAAAAGATTAGGATTAATGTAAGTTCTGTTTTGGCGCAATCAGCAATTGATAAGATTTTAATGTATAGAGTTGCTTATTTTAATGATGAAAATCACGAATCCGGAAAACTTCAAATCAGGATCGATCGTGGAATTGAAAGTCTGACAAAATTGGTTCAGAACTTTTTCATCGATATGCTTCCTTTGTTTTCGAACGCTCTTATTGCTTTGATTATCATGTATATGCAGAACGTTTATGTCGGAATGGTTTCTACAATAATTGTCCCGATTTATTTTTACATAAGTGCATTGCAGGCAAAAAAATTAGGTGGGGTTCGTCGTCAACTGAGAAATCAGCGGGAGCAGAAAACTTCGGGGCTTTTGAATTTGATTAACTCTATAATGGTAATTAAGAGCTTTGTCCGTGAAAAATTTGAAGGGAAAAAACAATATGATTTGCAGATGCAGTTGATGGAAAGTCAGATGTTTACCAGAAAAACGAATTTTATTTATGATGGGTTAAAGACTTTTATTGAGCAGTTTGGCGTTGTTTTAATTATTCTTTTGACGGTTTATCTGGTTCTTGACCAGCAAATGACAATTGGTGCAATCATGCTTCATATTATGCTGTTCAATAATGTTTCTGCTCCCATTCGTCAGCTTCACAGAATCTATGATGATATGAATGACGCTATGATTTATGCGGAAGGATATTTCGATATTTTAAATGCTGATAATGAAAAAGAGCCGAACGGAACTTTCGTGGAAAAAGAAATCAAAGGAAATTTTGAATTGAAAAATGTTAATTTTTCATATCCAAATGGGACTCAGGCTTTGCATGATGTTTCTATGAAAATTGAAAATGGTAAGACTACGGCTCTGGTTGGGTTGAGTGGTGCCGGAAAATCAACAATAATTAATCTTTTATGTAAATTTTACCTTCCGGATTCTGGTGAAATCTTGTTAGACAATGTTAATTTAAATGATTTTGACAATACTTTTTTAAGAGACGATTTAGGTTTGGTTCTTCAAAAAAATCATATTTTTCAGGGAAGTATTGAAGATAACATCCGCTACGGAAATATGAATGCAAGCTTTGAAGAAATTCAGGAAGCGGCAAAAAAGGCATACTTACATGAGCAAATTTTAGATTTACCCGAAAAATATAAACATGATGCAACGCAGCTTTCTGGAGGTCAGCAACAACGGATTGCTATTGCAAGATTATTCTTAAAAGATCCACCAATTATTTTTCTGGATGAGCCAACAGCAAGTCTTGATGCAATTGCAACTGAACAAATTAAAAATTCTTTAGATGCAATAAAAGAAGGCAGAACCGTAATTATTATTTCCCATTCTTTGTCGCAGATTTTAGATTCAGATAAAATTTATGTGATGAAAAAAGGCAGAGTAGTGGAAAGCGGGACTCATGATGAGCTGGTTCAAACCAACGGAACATATCGTGAAATTTTTGATGCTTCCGCAAGAAGTCTGAATCTTGATAAATTGGTTAACACTTTTAAAGACAATTAATTTTTTAAAGAATTAAAAAACAGCTAGATTTGTCGAACTGAAATGAACGACCATTATCTAAAAAAACTCGACAGAGTAACGGCTATTCTTACGCAACTGCAATCAAAACCGATTGTGAGGGCTCAGGATTTGGCTGCAAAATTTGATGTCAGTATCAGAACAATTTACCGTGATGTGAAAACATTAGAAAATGCCGGAATTCCTATCGTTGGGGAAGCGGGAAGCGGATATTCCCTGATGGACGGTTACAGACTTCCACCTGTAATGTTCACAAAAGAAGAAGTATTGAGTTTTATCACTGCCGAAAAACTTATGCAGAAGTTTTTACATCAAAGTTTAGGAAATCATTATCAGTCGGCAATGGAAAAGGTACGTTCTGTATTAAAATATTCGGATAAGAATCTAATTCAGAATATTGAAAAACAGATCGATGTTTACAATTATCATCCTAAAACAGAAGATAATATACAGAATATCATTCCCATTATCCTCGAAAGTATTGCAGAAAAGAAACAGTTACATATTGAATATAAAACCATTGATGCAAAAATTTCTACAAGAATCATTGAAGTTGTTGGTGTATTTTTTGAATTTAATTATTGGTATATCATGGCTTTTTGTATGATGAGGAAAGATTTCAGGCAATTTCGGATAGATAGAATCCTTCAGATTTTTAAGACTCAAAATCCTTTTTTGCAGGAATATGGGCAAATCAATGATTACAGGCAAAATCCCAACGGAAATAAAACTAAAGTCAGACTTTTGGTGGAGAAAAAAATCATCGGACATCTTGTTAATTCAAAGAAATATTATGGTTTGATTGAAGAAATTGAAAGAGAAGATGGTTTCGAATTAATCTTTGAAACAGATTGGATCAAAGAAGGATTTCCACGCTGGTTAATTACTTTTGCTGATTTTGCTGAGGTTCTGGAACCCCAATCTTTAAAAGATAGTCTCAGAAGTTTGCTTGAAACTATATCAAAGAAGTACTGAGAAATATTCTTCAAACTGAATACAAAACGAAAGCTTTCAGAAATTCTGAAAGCTTTTTTGTTTGGAAATGATTGAGTTTGTGTTATTTTGAATCAGAAATTTTAGTCTCCATAAAGGCATTAAAGATCCTAAAATCTCTCCCAAAAAAAAGGGGGCTCGATTCCTAAAGCTCTTAAATAAACGTATCCCTGCCCACGATGATGTATTTCATTATCAACGAAATACAGAATATTCTGATAAACAGGAAATTCATATTGACCGAATAAATTGAAGGTTTCCTGCAAACGCTCTTCAGAAATTTGACTAAAATAATCGTTAATTGTTTTTGTTTCTTCATCCCATTTTTTTAGGATGTCTTCTTTTGTTTTTGGGTTAAAAGCCTCTTCGTTGTAAGCTTCCATATTCCTGTCCACAATTCCTTTCAAAGCAGGACCTCCGATGCTGATTAACTCAATGGCCAATTTTGCAAAAGGTCTCATTCCGCCCACGGAAAAATCGAATAATTGTTTCTCAGGAAAAGCTTCAATTACTCTTCTTGTCAGATTTCTATGGCCTTGCCAATGTTCTAATAATTGTTCAGAGCTCATGAATTGTTTTGTGATTGTTGCTGTTGTTGACATAACTTATATGTTTTAAGTGTTATTGTTGATACAAAGATATAACAGGGTTATGACAACAGTTTGTCAGCAGTATTTTCAAGTTGAAAAAAATATTTTATTTCTTTACCAAAATATCTGGGAGTATTTTTCCGTTAGAGTATGGAATGAATTAATAAAAACTGTAAATTGTCTAGAAATTACCTCATGAAGAAGATTATATTGCCGATTGTTACTATATTTTTATTGATATCATGTAATAAAATTGAAGAAAAAATAGACCAGACTGTTCAGAAAACTGCCGAAACTGTTCAAAAGAAAGCTCAGGAAGTGGCAGAAGAAACCGTCACAAAAGCAGTCAGTGAATCAATAAATTCCCTTACCAATTCTGAGGATGTACAGTTTAATCAGGTTTTCCCGGGTTCGGTTAAAAATATAATTACTGAAGAAAAAGGGAAAAAATTTAAGTTTCCGAATGGCTCAGAGGGCTTTATTTTCAAATATAAAGCTGATAAAACGGTTTTAATTCCTTTTCTGGAAAGCCTGGCTTCAAGTGATGAAAGCAAATCAGATAAATCTGCCCGGAAAATTAACGGTCAAAGCATTATTGACAAAATAAGTTTCATAGAAAAATTTCTTCCTGAAAATATAGTGGATTCCAGCTTTCTGGAAGATGTTAAAAATGATAAAAGTATTGAATATTACAAATTGAAAAGATTTCCAAATAACAGTACAATTATCTACAATCCCAAGAACCAGACCGTATTACAGTACGTGGAGGTAAATAAATAATTTGAGAAGATGACTGGTTTTTACCGGTCATTTTTTGTTTTTTACCGGACTGCTCATCATTAGCAAAGTTTCTCAGAACAGTTACCCACATCTAAAAGATTTGTAAACCTTATGAGAAAAAAGTATTTTAGTAGTATGAAAATTTATACTAAAACAGGAGATAAAGGTCAAACTGCATTATATGGAGGAACAAGGGTTTCGAAAGCAAGTGCAAGAGTTGACAGCTACGGAAATATAGATGAGCTCAACTCGTTTATAGGAATTTCAAAAAGTCATATTGAGGATGAGGAAGTTTTAAAACAATTAAAAAAAATTCAGTTTGATTTATTCACAGTAGGTTCGGAAGCCGCGACTCCGGTTGATAAATTAATGTTGGCAAACGGAAAATCCCGTCTTCCATTAGTTATTTCCGAAACTGAAATCGAGGAATTAGAACATTGGATGGATGCTTTTGATGAAAAATTAGAGCCTCTTCAATATTTTATCCTTCCAGGGGGCGGAAAACCGGCAACTTTTTTACATGCAGCAAGAACAATTTGCAGAAGAGCAGAACGTTCTTTGGTTTTCCTAAATGAATCAGAAGAAGTTCGCCCTGAGTTGATTAAATATCTAAACAGGCTTTCAGATTATCTTTTTGTTTTGGCAAGATACATTTCTAAAATCAACGACGAACCGGAAGAATACTGGAATCCTAATGAAAGATAAAGCATTACTTTTTATCAATGGTGATCCCCCCACATCTTTTCCAAATCTTGAAAATTATGGTTTGATCGCCTGTACAGACGGCGCCTTTCATTACCTGAAACATCTTGATTTTCCTTTGAATAAACTGGATTTTATTTCCGGTGATTTTGATTCGCATTCTGGTAAGGATGAAAATATTTATGATGAAAAATTCATTTATACTCCTGATCAGGACAAAACAGACTTTCATAAGGCTCTGGAAATTATTGTAGAAAAAGGGTTTAAAAGCGTTGATGTTTTAGGAGGAAGTGGGGGTGAGCAGGATCACTTTTTAGGAAACCTTACCGTGGCTTTTGGTTTTAAAAATAAATTAGGCATAAAGTTTTATGATGAATTTTCTGAATATTATTTTGTTCCGAAAAATATTATTGTAAAAAATGTAAAAGATAAAATGGTTTCATTATATCCATTTCCTTTGGTTGAAAATATTACAACGAAAGGTTTAAACTGGTCATTAACTAATGGGAATTTAAGTATTACTTCAAGAATTGGAACCAGAAATTTTGCCGTTGAAGATAAGATTTCTATTGCATATGAAAAAGGAGATTTACTGATTTTTGTTGGAAAAAAATATCTGTAAATTGAGAGGGAGAATAACAAAGTTAAAGGCAGATATATATATAAATTAGTAAAACCTGTAGGAAATAAAAAAATTGAAAAACTTAATTAAAATATCATTACTTTTCATCTCATTACTCTGTATGTTCTCCTGCAGAATACAGAGTTTTTCCACACCTGAATATGGTAAAAATGAATCAGAAGAACAGCTTAAAATAAGAAAAGTTCATAATTTCCGAGCTGTTGAAAATATTAAAAATATTGACGGAAGAATTTTAAAAAAAGGCAGATTTTACAGAAGCGGACATCTTCATAAGCTTAAGGAGAAATCTTTTGATAAACTGGAAAAATTAGGGATCAGAGAAGTTATTGATTTGAGGAACTCAAAGGAAATTTCTCAAAAACCGGATCATCTTCCGGTTGATATTATTTATAAAAATTATTCTGCATTTGAGGATGAAGGCGACCAATTGGATCAGGCTAAAAAGCTGGTTTTAAAAGGAAAAGTAACCGGTTCTGATGCCAATAAACGGATGCTGGATTTTTATAAGGATTATGTAACGGAAAATCCCGGAATCATCAAGAAAATTATCACTGAAATTTTAGAGTCAGACCAGCCTGTTTTATATCATTGCACTGCCGGAAAAGACAGGACGGGAATCACAACAGCATTGATTTTAACGATTTTAAAATTTGATAAAGAGACTATTTATAATGATTATCTTTTATCAAATAATTATCGAGAAAAATTAGTTGGTAAAAGACTTAATCTTGCCCATAATTTGCATTTTGTTTATCCTAAAATGGATATAAAAGTACTGGAAAAATTGAGTTGGATAGAAACAGCGTATCTTGATGCCGCTTTTGATGAAATCAATAAAAAATATGGTTCAACTGATACTTATATTCAAGAGGTTTTGGGTATTTCTGAGGATAAAAGACAAGAATATATTGAGAAGTTCACGTATTGATAATCTCAATGTATTTTTACTGGAAAACACTTGAAAATTTATAATAAATTTAACGCTAAAAAATCAAACTTTTTTAGCAATTTTGCATTCTTAATTCACTTGTTTAGAAATGAAAATAAAATACTCGGAACTTATTGATCAGACATTATATTTTCCTACTGAGGAATTTAATGTTTCTGAGAACAATTTGTTATTTCACGACATTCCGTTGATGGATGTTGTTGAAAAGTTTGGCACCCCGCTAAAAATCAGCTACCTGCCAAGAATTTCTCAAAATATCCAGAAAGCCAAAAGCTGGTTTAAGGAAGCATTTGAGAAAACCGAATATAAGAAGAATTATAGATATTGCTATTGTACAAAATCAAGTCATTTTAAATTTGTACTTGAAGAAGCGCTAAAAAATGATATTTCTATAGAAACTTCTTCTGCTTATGATATGGATATCGTAAAATCTCTTTATGAAAGCGGAAAAGTAGATAAAGATATTGAGGTAATCTGTAATGGTTTCAAAACTGATGATTATTTGGCCAACATTTCAGATATGATAAATAATGGTTTTGAAAATATTACTCCGATTCTGGATAATTACCGTGAATTGGATAAACTTACCGAAAGCATTGATACCACTTTTGACATCGGAATCAGAATCGCATCTGAAGAAGAGCCAAAATTCGAATTTTATACTTCAAGATTAGGAATCGGATATAAAGATATTATTCCCTATTACAGCCAAAAAATTGCTGAGCACCCGAATGCAAGATTGAAGATGCTTCACTTCTTCATAAATACGGGGATAAAAGACACAGCGTATTACTGGAATGAATTATACAAATGTCTTCGCGTATACGCCCGTTTGAAAAAAATTGCCCCCGAAGTAAATTCTTTGAATATCGGTGGTGGTTTTCCTATCAAAACGTCTTTACAGTTTGATTATGATTATCAATATATGGTTGAGGAAATTGTTTCTCAAATCAAAAAATTCTGCGAAGAAGAAGGAGTAGAAGAGCCTAATATCTATACTGAATTTGGGAGCTTCACTGTAGGTGAGAGTGGTGCAAATATTTATAAAATTATTTCTCAAAAACGTCAGAATGACAGAGAAAAGTGGAACATGATTGATTCTTCTTTCATGACTACGCTGCCTGATACCTGGGCGATTTCAAGACACTTCATCATGCTCCCGTTGAACCGTTGGGATGATACTTACGAAAGAGTTTTCCTGGGTGGCCTGACTTGTGATTCAGATGATTACTATAATTCTGAGCAACATACGAATGCCATTTATCTGCCGGTTTTCAGTGATACAAAACCTTTATATATCGGTTTTTTTCATACAGGTGCTTATCAGGAAACCATCAGTGGATTTGGTGGTATTCATCACTGTCTGATGCCTCAGCCGAGACACGTATTAATTCAGAAAGATGAAAACGGGGAACTGCAATATGAGATTTTCCGTGAAAAACAGGAAGCGGAAGATGTATTGAAACTTTTGGGTTATAAATAAAAAAATGTCATTGCGAGGAGCGAAGCGACGAAGCAATCTCAAAATAAAATAGATATTCTTCATTTCATTTTGTTTCATTAATAAAATACAAAATAAAAGCTCTCAAATTTTGAGAGCTTTTCTATTTAAAAATATTTTGAAACTTTATCTAATTCAAGTTCGGTATAATCTGAAACCACAGTGTCTGCTAAGGTATAATCCTGATTCTCAGAATGAAGACTTCTGTATGCCGCGCAGAAAATATTCGCCCTGTATGCCGCCAAAATTCCATTCGTTGAATCTTCTATAACCATGCAGTTTTCAACAGGCTCGTCGGCCATTTCTGCAGCTAACAAAAAAACTTCAGGATGAGGTTTTGATTCTTTTAAATCTGCACCGCTTATTTTTCCGCTGAAATATTTTTCTAATCCGAACTTTTCAAAGACCATATTGATTGTAGTCATAGTAGCGGAAGAAGCCAGAATTAATGTAATTCCATTTTCATGATAATGCTGAATCAGTTCTCTCACTCCCGGTATCAAATCAAATTCTTCATCATTATAAAAGTAATCCTTAAAGTGAGATCTTTTGATAGTTGCGATGTCTTCATGAGTTTTGTTTAAATTAAATTCACTAATCAAAGTGTCGCAAACTCTTTTAGTAGAAGCACCGGTAAAAGATGTATATAAATCTTCGGAAACCGCAATTTCCAGTTCGTTGAATGTTTTGAAATAGGCTTTTCTGTGTAATGGTTCTGTATCTACAATTACTCCATCCATATCGAAAAGAACAGCTTTTAAAGGCATATTTGAGAGATTTTTATGCAAAATTAAGAAACATTAATTGAAACCCATATTAAAGTAATCATAAAATATTTTTAATGACATTAAATTCAACTATCTTTGAACCATCAATTTTTTATCATTTAAAACATGAAAACATACGCAGGAATTCCTGAAGAAAATGCATCATTAGAGAACTCGAAAGTAATGTTGGTAACAGTTCCTTACGATGGAACCTCAACTTGGGGAAAAGGAGCTGACAAAGGTCCTGAATTATTCCTTGATGCTTCTGAAAATATGGAGCTTTATGATATCGAAACCCAAACTGAACCTTATCTTGAAGGGGTGTATTTAGCGGGAGAAATTTCCGAAAATTCTTCACCTGAAGCCATGACGGAAGCGGTTTACCAGAAAACAAAAGAACTTCTGAATAATGATGGGAAATTATTTACCCTTTTCGGTGGTGAACATTCTGTTTCTATTGGTTCGATTCGTGCGGTTGGTGAGAAATTTGAGAATTTGACCGTTCTTCAATTAGATGCTCACACAGATTTACGTCCTGAATTCCACGGTTCTACTTCTAACCACGCTTGTGCGGTTTTTGAAGCCAATCAAAAGCATAACTTGGTTCAAGTGGGAATCCGTTCTATGGATATAGAGGAAGCCCAATATTTACCGGAAGGAAGAGTGTTTTTTGCTCACGAAATTGCCAATAATGAAAATTGGGTAAATGATGTGTTAGAAAAAGTTTCAGGAAACGTATATATTACCATTGACCTTGATGCTTTTGACCCTTCAATCGCTCCGTCTACAGGAACTCCTGAGCCTGGTGGTTTACAATGGTATCCGACATTAGAATTATTAAGAAAAGTATTTGAAAAATGTAATGTTGTAGCGTTTGATATTGTAGAATTAATGGATTCTCCGATGGCAAAGCCAAGTGCATTCCTGGCTGCGAAGCTATATTACAAAATGCTTGCTTATTATCATATTAATCAAGACTAAAACTTCGCAAGAATCGGATTTTTTCTGCCAAAAGTTCTTTGGAAATTTGTGAGGTAAAACAAAATGATATGTCCACACAAAATCAAATAGATTATAACCGAATTGCGAAAGCGATAGAGTATATTCAACATAATTTTAAGCTTCAGCCGAGTTTGAATGAAGTAGCAGAGAAGATCAATCTGAGCCCGGCTCATTTCCAGAAAATATTTACGGATTGGGCAGGAACAAGCCCTAAAAAGTTTTTGCAGTTCATTAGCCTTGAGCATGCTAAAAATTTGTTGAAGGAAGAAAAAGCGAGTTTATTTGATACAGCCTTCGAGACTGGTCTTTCAAGCACAAGCAGGTTGCATGATTTGTTTGTGAAAATCGAAGGCATGTCTCCGGCAGAATATAAAAACGGTGGAAAAAGCCTTATGATCAACTACAGTTTTTTCCAAAGTCCTTTTGGTAGTGTGATTACAGCTTCCACAGAAAAAGGGGTCTGTTATATGGCTTTTGAAAACAATAAGGAAACAGCATTAGGAGATTTGAAATATAAATTTCCTAATGCTTCTTTTTTTGAAAGACAGGATGAATTTCAGAAAAATGCATTGTCTATTTTTGATAAAGACTGGACAAAACTCAATACAATAAAATTACATTTAAAAGGAACCGATTTTCAGCTTAAAGTTTGGGAAAGCCTTCTTACGATTCCAATGGGAAAATTATCTACTTATGGAAATTTAGCTGGAAAAATTGGTCATTCTAAGGCATCAAGAGCCGTTGGAACAGCGATCGGAAATAATCCTGTAGCGTTTTTGATTCCTTGCCATCGTGTAATTCAGGCTTCCGGAAATATTGGGGGATACAGATGGGGAAGTGATAGAAAACAATTGATTGTGGGTTGGGAAAGCTCCAGAATTTATTCTGAAAATTCTATTTTACTTTAATTTTCTCCCAGATATTTGTGCTCATTTGTGTTAAAATTCAGCTTTAAAAATTATTAAAAATGATGAGTTTGTTTGAAGATATTTCTGATTACCCTCTAAATATTCTTCCTAATGATGGAACAGTTCATTATTACGGAAAAGTTTTCTCTAAGGAAAAATCTGATTTTTATTATGACTATTTGTTTAATCAAATCCCTTGGGAGAATGATGAAGCCGTAATTTTCGGAAAATTAATTTTGACCAAAAGGAAAGTTGCATGGTTTGGAGAAAAACCATTCGAGTATACCTATTCAAAGCGGACGAAATATGCAAAATTCTGGACTCCTGAACTATTGGAATTAAAGAAAAAATGTGAAAAAATTTCGGGAGAGACTTACAACTCCTGCCTTTTGAATTTATATCATGACGGAAGTGAGGGAATGGCTTATCACAGTGATGGAGAAAAGGATTTGAAAAAGCATGGAGCAATTGCTTCTTTAACGTTCGGGGCAGAAAGAAAATTTCTGTTTAAACATAAAATAACCAAAGAAAAAGTAGAAGTATTTCTGGAAAACGGAAGTTTATTAGTAATGAAAGGAATAACACAGGATAATTGGCTTCATCGGCTTCCGCCCACTACAAAAATAAAAACTCCCAGAGTAAATTTGACTTTCAGAACGATCGAGGAATAGTTTTCAAAGTGATATTTTATCCACAAATTTGTTATTCCTCAGGAATTGAAACAAATTTTACAGCTAATCTCTGATAAATAAACTTTCTGCAGGATGACAAACAGAATAGTTGTTTTCTCTAGCGGTTAACGCAGATTTTTAGCCCAATTATTTATCTAAACTTTGCAAATCTGTGAGAAACTTAAAACAAAAAGCTGTTCAGATAGAACAGCTTTTTAAATTTATTTTAAAATCTCAACTTCAATTGCGCTATCATCAAAAATCTTGATAAATGCTTTTGTGTAATCCTCCTTTGTTGCAAAATTCGGATTATCTAAGAATTTCTGTGGATTAACAGCAAAAAGCGGAAACCAGGTACTGCTGATTTGTATCTGGATTTTATGCCCTTTTTTAAAGGTATGAACAACGTCCTGTAATCTGAAGTTTACTGCCGTTTTCTGATTTGGAACTAAGGCTTCTGCCTTTTCTCTGGAGTTTCTGAATCTCGCAGGCATGATTTCACTTCTTACCATTTGGTGATAATTTCCGTAAATAACACCATCTTTTTTCTCAACAGGCTTAAAATCTTCAGGATAAACGTCAATTAATTTTACAGCAAAATCTGCA
The DNA here is from genome assembly GCF_001045455.1 of Chryseobacterium sp. FH2. Taxonomy (GTDB): domain Bacteria; phylum Bacteroidota; class Bacteroidia; order Flavobacteriales; family Weeksellaceae; genus Chryseobacterium. The sequence goes on from NZ_LFNE01000006.1 coordinate 170,311, forward strand.
TCTGTAGAAGTGGAAGCAATATTTAACTTAGCCATAATCTCTCCTGCAAAAGTTATATCTTCCGATAAAACATCGGTCGTAAAAGTCAAAACATCAGGTCTTCCTTCTGCAAATCTTTGATCTTCTGACATATAATTTTTTGGGGTAAATCCATTAAAATCCTTTAGATTATCAGAACTCAATACAGGATTATTCGGGTCACTGTAATATTCTGAAAAATTTTGTCCTGCTTCGTTTTTCAATGTCCCGTTTGATAAGTAGAAGTTAACTTTCTGTCCTTCTTTCGGGGGATAGGTTGCAAATTCCCGCCACTGTTTCGCGCCTGTATCATACATTAAAGCTTCAGGTAATCCTGCATCTTGCTTTGTATTTCCTTTTAAATAATGACTGAAAAATTTAGTCTCAATATTTTTCTGATAATATGTTGCAATACTGTCTCCAAAATAAATCTGATTGTGAAAATGTTTTCCCTGTTCCTGTGCCCAAGCTCCGTGAGAGAATGGTCCCATTACAATTGTATTCTTAGCTTTCGGGCTTGTTTTTTCAATGGTTTTATAAATATTCAGTGGTCCTGACAAATCTTCTGCATCAAACCAGCCTCCGACTGTCATTACCGCATGATTCACATTTTTAAGATGAGGCAAAAGGCTTCTTTTTTGCCAAAACTCGTCGTAGTTGGTATGGTTCATAATTTCTGTCATGAAGAAATTATCTTTATAATATTTTTCATAACCCTCTTTCAAAGTTCCCATATCCCGGTAAAATTTCAGACCATCTTCCGAAGTAGTTTTAATCATAGAATCCGTGTACCATGCTTTATTTTCAGGTTTTGTTTTCTGGATTCCGAATACAGGGAAAGTTCTGAAATAACCTAACATAAATCTTCCGTTGTGAAGAAAGTCGTCATTCCAGAAATCTGAAATAGGTGCTTGAGGAGAAGATGCCACCAAAGCAGGATGTTGAGCCAAGATTCCTACGGCAGTATAAAACCCCGGATATGAAGTTCCGTATTGACCAACTTTACCGTTGTTATCTTTAATATTTTTGATTAGCCAATCGATAGTGTCATAAGTATCTGTACTTTCATCCACATCTTTCTTGGTTTTACGATCAACCTGCGGTGTCATATTGGTGAAAGTCCCTTCACTCATATATCTACCGCGAACGTCCTGTAATACGAAAATATACTTCTCTTTCATTAAATACTGGTTCGGGCCAAGTTTTGTTCTGTATTCATTTTCACCGTAGGGAGCGATGCTGTAGCAAGTCCTTTGCATTAAAAAAGGATACTTATTCTTATTAGAAATATCTTTCGGAATATAGGCGATAGTAAAAAGCTTTACGCCGTCTCGCATGGTAATGTAGAATTCTTTTTTTGTAAAATTGTCTTTCACAAAAGTGTCCTCAGGTTGTTTTTGAGTCTGCGAAATTCCAAAAATGAAACAAAAAACCAATACAATTGAAACAGGAATCTTCATATATAAAATTTGTTGCTAATTTAATCATAAAATATTTTTAACCACAAAATTTTAACAGGGTGCTTGTCCTTCTGACGATGGAAGAAATCTAATGTACCATTTTTTTAAGATTTTTCATTTCGTTTTACTTCATTTAAAATGACAATGTAATACAAAAGATTATAAATGAAAATTCAAATAAATATCTACATTTTCCTACCTGCAAATTTATTCAGTTTTAGTGTTAGAGAAAACATTAAATAACGTCTCAAAATTAAATCCTCACGGTCTTCAACATAAGAAGCGGAAATTGTTCTTCGTACACTTTGGTTTTGATTTAAAATATCGTAAACCCTTACTTTTGCAGTTAATTGTTTTTTGTAAAAAGTATAACCGATGCTTGTATTCCAAAAGTAAAAATCTCTTTTGAAACCGGGAGAAATGTTGGAACTTGTATTGTACTCAAAATCGTTTTCAAAAATTAAGTTAGTTTTGAGAAAATAATTTGTTAGTTCCAATCTGAATGTTTGATACGTATTTTTTATACTTTCAATATTGTAATTTTCATAATTTGAAAAAGTATAGTTTACGTTATAGGAAGGTTTTATATTGACTTTGTCCTTTTTGTCATAAATGAAACTGATTCCCGGAGTGAATGTGTAAGAATTTCCCGTAAACTGTTGTCCATCGATAAAACCTTTGTTATATCTATAGTTCAAATTAGCTTTTGGTCTGATGGTTAATCTGTTATCATTCCACTTGTAGGTTTTTCCGAGACTTCCTCCTAATGTAACAGTTTTATTTCCACTGATATTCGTATACGTTACAAATTGTTTCCCTGATTCATCATAAAAAGAGAAATTTGTAATGTCATTGTTGTTATAAGTAAAACTTAAGTTAATATTATAATTAAGGCTTGTCTTTACATTAAAATTATTAAAGTAAACACTTGTTCTGTTGCTCCAGGTATTTTTAAGGTCGGGATTTCCTTCATAAGTAATCAGCGGATTGGATTCGTCTCTGTAAGGGATTACATTTTCCGGCGTAGGAACGGTGTAATTTGCTGAATTGTGAATGCTTAATTTTGAATTTTCCGAAATACGGTATTGAAGCCCGGCGTTATAGTCCGGCAACATGCAATTTCTCTGAAGCTCATAATGTTCACCATTGAAAATAGCATTGTATTTTAGATCTGAGATATTGACAGTCGTTGATGCCCAAACACTGTATTTCTTTTTGTTAAGCTCAATATTAATTTCCGGGGAAAATTGATTGTTTTTTTGTTCCGAACTGTTGGACAAAAGTACATTATATTGAGAATATTGTCCTGTATTTTCATCAAAATTATTAACATTTCTGATGTTTGATAGGTTTTTTGAGTTATAATTTAAACCTAGTGTTACGTTCAAAGAATCAGAAATCGGTTCAGAATATTTTACGTTAAAAGAGTAATTGTTAGTTTGGTTTTTACTTTGTGCCAACTGATTTCGGATGTCTACAGAATCATTGGGAATTCGATACAGAATTGTCTTCGATTTCGTTAAATTATCACTTTTTGCCTCAGAAATTGAGGTGTTCAAGCTGGCATAAAAAGTACGGCCTTTCTTTTTAAATTTTCTTGAATAATAGAGACTCGGGCTGAAAGTATTGTTTTGTGAAGCAGAATTGGTAGCAGATTCACTTTCATTCGCAAGTATATTGTCTTTAAATGTTACAGATTTTGAAGTTCTGAAATTATTTGTTTTCGAAAGCGAAAGCGAAGGTGAAAAATAAATGGTACTTAAAGAATCGGCTTTTATCCTCAAAGCAGAATTAAAATTGTATTGCTCAGTATTATTATCAGCATGATTTTCCGAATCAGTTTTCAGTGAGGAATCTGTAAGAAAAGTAGTTTTTGAGGTTTTTGAAGCGGTTTCGAGATCTGTTTCTGTACGCGTTATGCCAAGAGATTCAAGGTCGACATTTTCGCTAAGCTGATCACTGTAATTTATTCCGATTGTTGTTGACTTTTGAATTCCCTTCATATTATTACCGCCGCGTGCGCCTTTGCTGGTACCTGCACTTTCGGCTTCATCACCGGTAAAACCTCTTGTATTGATATTGTTTGAAGATCCAAGCAGGCTAATTTTCGTTTTATTTTTAAAATAACTTAAAAATCCACTTGCTTCATATCGTTTATCAGTTCCGTACCCACCGGTAAGCCTTGAAATAAATCCTTGATTTTTTTTCTCGTCAATATTAAAATTGATGGTAGATTTTTCAGATTTCGGAGTTTTTCCTGTAAGCTCTTCTTCTTTGGTTTTTGTGGAAGTAACCTGAATATTTTTAATAATATCAGCCGGAATATTTTCCAGAGCAATTTTCCCGGAGGCATCGAAGAATGGTTTTCCGTTGATCATAATCTGGTCAACTTCTTTACCATTTACCGTTATTTTTCCATCGCTGTCAACCTCAACACCGTCAATATTTTTCAATAATTCCTGGATGTTACTATCAGGACGTACTTTTATAGCATTTGCATTAAATTCAATTGTATCTTTTTTGATTTTGACAGGAGAAACAGTAATTACTACTTCTTCAATATCTGAAACTTTGTCTTTATCAAGCTTAATTTCATTTAAAACAAAGGATTTTTTAATTTCATAAAAATTTTTAGAATAGGAAATTAATTTAGCGGCATCAACTTTTAAAATAGAAGGTTCATCGAGTTCATTTATTTTTAATGAAAACTTTCCTTCGTTATCAGTAAATGCAGACTTTATCAGGGATGAATCTTTTTGTTTAATGAGGGATACCGTTGCTTTTTCTACAGGTTTGTTTTCGAAATCTGAAATTTTTCCGCCAATAGTGATGCTCTGCCCATTCAATAATAAAAAATTGAATATAAATATCAGTAACCATAAAATTTTCTTCATTAATATCTTTTTAAGATGCTAAAATATAAAAAAAACACCCCTGATTAGGGATGTCTATAATTTAAATAATGTTAAATCTTGATTAAGCTTTCAAATATCTTGAATAAGCATATCCTTCTTGGCCGTCAGCATTTTTCACTTTCCACCAATCATCAGAAGTTTGCTCGATAAGTGTTACAGAAGACCCCTTTGCAGCTTTTCCTACTACAGCAGCTTCTGTAGAAGGCTCTTGTCTGATATTTAGGTTAGAATCTTCTGTTGCAACAGTAAGAGCTGCACCGGCAGCAAGACCAGCAACCTGCACATCAATGTTGATGTCTGAAGCAGAATAGGTAGAGTCAATAGCTCCTAAAGCATTCCAGACAGAATCTTTAGCAGCTGTATTTGAAGCTTGTCCTGAAACATAAAGGATTCCGTCTTGTTCCTGAATCTGAAGATTAGAAATTCCTGCAGATTGAGCAGCAGAAACTACGCTTGAATATTTATCTTGTAATGTGCTCATTTTGAATTATTTTACTGTGTAGTTAAAGTTTACTTTTCCGACTTTCAAAGCATCTACAGATTCTTTGATTTTTCTAGCTTGTGTAGGAGATGCATTTCCTGTCAGAGTCAATTCTCCGTTTACAACTTCTACTTTTACAGATGGGAAGTCTTTTAAAGCGTCCTTTACTTTTTGCTGAACTTCTGGAGCTACTGCAGATTGAGTCTCAACCGGCGCAGCTGCAGGAGCAACAGTAGCCATGTCCATAACCTCTTTCACGCCAGTGATAGCTTTCAATTGAGCAATCATAGCGTCTTTAGCCTGTTGTGTTTCGAAAGTTCCGCTTAGATGAGCAACACCGTCTTTTACTTCTACAGAAGCACTAGGATTAGATGTTACTACCGTAGTAGCCTGAGTTTGAAGATCAGCATCAGAAACTTTCTTTTTACAAGAAACAGCTCCGAAAGATACAGCTACAGCCAATGCAGCCATTGCGATAGTTTTTTTCATAGTTGTATATTTTTAACGTTGTTAATACAAGTAAATGTAATAATAAAATTTGTACCAAAAGGATAAAAATTAAATAAATATTTTTTAATTTTTTTACAATATTTTATAAATCAGCCGATTAATTTTAATGTATCTTAAATTTAGTATTAAAATTGCTGCCGTTTGAATGAAACTTTATGCCAATTGTAAAAATATTATATTTGCGAAACTTGAATTATTGATATGAAAGGACAGAATAAACTATTTATAGCAATTATTATTGCGCTTATCGTAGGGGTTGGAATCGGTGGATTTGTACATTTACAGTATCCTGAAAGTGCAGAACCTTTTTCTAAAAACATAAAACTTTTAGGTACGGTTTTCATCAGATTGGTACAGATGATTATTGCTCCGTTGGTTTTCACCACATTGGTAGTGGGAATTGCCAAAATGAGCGATATTAAAATGATTGGAAGGGTAGGTACAAAAGCAATGCTGTGGTTTATTTCTGCGTCTCTGATCTCTCTTTTTATTGGTTTAGTACTTGTCAACTGGATGGAACCGGGACATGTTACTAAGCTGCCGATTCAGGATGCGGCTTCTGCAGAAGAATTGTTAAAAAGCAGTAAGGGGTTCTCAATGGAAGACTTCGTAAAACATATTATCCCTAAAAGTATTTTTGAAGCTTTTGCGACCAATGAGGTTCTGCAAATCGTAGTATTTTCTATCATGTTTGGAGTTGCTTTGGCAAATTTGGGTGAAGAATATGCTAAGCCTGTTATCAAATTATTTGATATTATTGCTCACGGAATTCTTAAAATGGTGGGTTACATCATGTGGTTTGCACCACTTGGAGTTTTAGGGGCGATCGCTGCTGTGGTTGCAACGAATGGTTTTGAGATTTTCAAAGTTTATGCGGTTTACCTCAGGGATTTCTTCTTTGCATTAGGAATTCTTTGGTTAGTACTTTTATTAGCAGGGTACTTTATCTTAGGAAACCGTCTTTTTGAATTATTGAGAAGAATAAAAGCTCCGTTATTGATTGCTTTTTCAACGACAAGTTCTGAAGCAGTTTTTCCAAAACTGGTGGAAGAATTAGAAAGATTTGGTTGTAACAGCAGAATAGTGTCTTTCATTTTACCTTTAGGATATTCGTTTAATTTGGATGGAAGTATGATGTATATGACGTTTGCTTCAATTTTTATTGCTCAGATTTACGGAATCGAGATGACTTTAGGTCAACAGATAACCATGCTTTTAGTGTTAATGTTAACTTCTAAAGGTATTGCCGGGGTTCCGAGAGCATCTCTGGTAATTATTGTTGCGACCTGCTCAATGTTTGGGATTCCACCGGAGGGTATAGCATTAATTTTACCGATCGACCATTTCTGTGATATGGGAAGAAGTATGACAAACGTGCTTGGAAACGCATTGGCAACTTCTGCAGTTTCCAAATGGGAGGGGCAGTTGGAACACGGCAATGGAAACCAGAGCATTTAAATAATAAATTGTTAACTTAGTTTATGCTAATTGATGGTCAATAGGGAAGGTGTGTGATAAATCCACAAAAACGAATTCACTATTGACCATCGATTGTATATAAATTTAACTTAAAATGGATTTACGGAATCACAAAGAGTTAATTCTTGAAAAAGGTTTTACTGTTATTAACAACATTTTTTCAAATGAAGAAATTGAAAAAATAAGTGAAACTATTCAAAATATAGATACGTCAAAAGATACTTTCAGGAAATCGGAAGACCTCTTTGCGATAAGACAATTTTTAAAAGAAATTCCTGAGATTAAAGACTTAATTTTAAACGATAATATTAAAACTATTGTCAAAGAAATTTTTGGAGATAATTATTTTGTAGTAAAAAGTATTTATTTCGATAAGCCTGAAAAATCAAATTGGTATGTAGCTTATCATCAGGATTTGACTATTTCTGTTGATAAAAAAATTGAGCTAATAAATTTTGGCCCATGGACGACGAAGCAAAACCAGTTTGCAGTTCAGCCTCCTTTGGATATCCTTGAAAATGTTTACACCATTAGAATTCATTTGGATGATACTGACAAAAATAATGGAGCTTTAAAGGTTATTCCAAAATCTCACTCCAAAGGAATTTACAGGCCGGAAACAATTGATTGGAACGTAGAAACTGAGGAAATCTGCCATGTAGAAAAAGGCGGAATTATGATTATGAAACCTTTACTTCTTCATGGTTCAAACCGAACGACCAATGGGATGAAAAGAAGAGTTATTCACATCGAATTTTCTGATATAGAATTGCCTGAAAAATTAAAATGGTCGGAACGCATGGATTAATGAGAATAAAATAATAATATAAACCCCTTTGAAACGTTTCAAAGGGGTTTGTATTAATCAAATTTTCAGGATTATTTCACAGAAATTTCATCAATAAAGATATAGGCATCGCCACCGGCTCCTTGATGCCATTCCGGAAGTTTACCGAAAGGATAAGCCTTTACTTTGATATAGCGCGTTTCTGTAGGAAGAATATCCGCTGAAAAATCTTTAATCTGGACTTTCTCGTCTTTCGGATCAATTGTATTGTCAACGGTTTTTAACAGAATGAAATCTTTTCCGTTCATTGAAACGTAATATTCAACTTTTTTAGGCATTAAAATCCATGCTCTGCTGTCTTGCAGGTAGGTTGAAGACAATTTATTAATCTGTTGAGGTGAGTTCATATCAATAATTGCCTCAAAAATCTGTCCCTGATAACCATGCCATTCGCCCTTTCTCCAGTTTACATCACCATTAATACCATCAATTAAAGCTAATTTACCATTTGCGGTATATTGTGGAGTTGTAGTTGAGTTGATTGTAATATTCCAATGATTTGGTCTTCTATTGAAATTGGCTGTTACAATTGAGCTTTTTTCGCCATTTCTTTCGGCATAAGCAGAAACCTGAGTGGTTTTTGTAATAATGAAAGGTTCTTTATAAGGTTTGAAGGTTTTTCTTACATTAGCATCGTTTTCATCCATTGTCATATAATACATTTTATCTTTTGGATTTAATGGAGTGATAGCCACTTTTGTATTAATATCAAAAATTCTGTCTGCTGCAATTACCGGAGAAGCCGTTAATTCATCATATTTATAATCTTTGAAGTATTTTACATTCTCGAAACCAAGTTTTTTAAGCTCTGTTCTCCCTGTATTTTTTGTAATGGTTCGTATTGTTCCGTCTTCCAAATGAATTTTAACCTCATCAAAATATGGTGTTGTAGTCTCCCATTCTGGTAGTCCCGGCGTTACAGAATAAATTCCCATTGTACTTAGAATGTACCAGGCACTCATTTGTCCGCAGTCTTCGTTTCCAATCAAGCCGTCCGGAGTATTTTTATAAAAATTATCAAGGATATATTTGATTTTAGCATCCGTTTTTCCAGGCTTATCAACATAATTATATAAATAAGCAATGTGATGGCTGGGTTCATTTCCTTGTGCGTATTGTCCCATTAAGCCTGTGATATCTACCTGTTCTCTGCCTGTTGTTTTATCCGGAGCAGAAAAAATAGCGTCGATAAACTGTTCAAATTTTTCCTTTCCACCATGAGCTGCAATCAATCCTGGAATATCTTGTTGGACAGAATAGGAATAATGCCAAGAATTTCCTTCCGTATAATTGTTATTGACTTCTCTTGGATCAAAAGGTTCGTACCAATTTCCATTTTTTCTCGGCTGCATGAAACCATTCTTTGGATTGTAAAGGTTTTTCCAGTTTTGAGAGCGTTTCATGAAATACTGGTAATCTTCTTTTTTACCTAAAATTTTAGCCATCTGAGCGATACACCAATCATCGTAAGCATATTCTACGGTTTTTGAAACACTTTCATGTTCATCATCAATACTGATATAATTGTTTTGTTTGTAAGCATTTAAACCAAAAATATCCAACATTGCAGAATTTTTGGAAGCCTCAAATGCTTTTTCATAATCAAATCCTTGAATTCCTTTTGCCATCGCATCTGCAATCACAGAAACTGAGTGATAACCGATCATACATTCCGTTTCGTTGGAAGCCAGTTCCCAAACCGGAAGTTTTCCGCCCTGTTCATATTGTTTAATAAAAGTATTGATGAAATCTGCTGTTCTTTTTCTGTCGATTAAAGTCATCAAAGGATGTGCTGCACGGAAGGTATCCCAAAGTGAAAAAACTGAATAATAATCAAAGCCGTTTGCCGTGTGGAATTTGTTATCACGGCCTCTGTACTTTCCGTCAACGTCCATGTTGATGTTCGGTTGAGTAAAAACATGGTACATTGCTGTATAGAAAACTGCAAGTTTATCTGTATCATTTGATTTAACCTCAATTTTTGATAGCTCTTTATCCCAATCTGCAACAGCCTGCTTTTTAATGTTTTCAAAATCATTAGACTTACCTTCAGCTAACATATTTTTTCCAGCACCTTCATATCCTGTCGGAGAAATTGCCACTTTTACACTTATTTTTTCTCCTTTTTTAACATTCGCGGAAAATGCTAAGGCTAATTTCGTTCCTGTGAAAAGATTGCTTTCCTGTTTACCATTCACGTTTTTCTTTGAAATTTTCATTGGTTTTGAAAACTCAATTCTTGCATAAATGTATTGGCTGGTTGCCCAAGCTTCACTTCTTCGGAAAACTTCAATGGTTTTATCATCGATTATTTTAACTTCTCCTTCGAGCAATTTATCTCTGTGGTTCAGATCTAAAATAATATTTGCATTACCTGCACTATTGAATGTATATTCGTGATAACCGACTCTTTTTGTTGTTGTCAAACGAACATCGATGTTGTTTTTATCTAATTTTACAGAATAAAATCCTGCTGCTGCCTTTTCGTTTTTGTGTGAAAATTTTGAAGAATACTCTTGGTTATTCAAGCTTGGATTTCCCATTGTCGGCATTAGCATAATATCTCCGTAATCAGAAACTCCCGTACCGTTCAGATGGGTGTGTGAGAAACCGTAAATCACTGAATCTGAATAATGATAACCGCCACAACCGTCCCAGCTTCCATCCACTCTAGTGTCAGGTGAAAGCTGTACCATTCCGAAAGGAACAATGGCTCCCGGGAATGTATGACCGTGTCCTCCGGTACCTATAAAGGGATTTACATATTGTGAAAAGTTTTGTGAAAATGCATTATGAGCGACAATTCCTAAAAGAATAGCTAAAATTTTTTTCATCATACAAAGAATTAAATTTCGCCTAAAATACTATAAAATTTGGATTCACAAAAGAAAATATCTATCATTGCGTTTACTTATTCTAAATAGGTAAAAATTGCGTAAATTTGTAAACAATTTATTTAGTTTATGTTGACGAAAGAAAAGGTACAGGATTTCCTTAAAGAGATAGAGGTTGATGATTTGGTGAATAACCTTCAGATAATGGGTAATGACGTGTATATTGACATGACAGCCCACTCACCTGCAATGCATGAAAAGAAAAAACTTGAAGCGGCAATGAAGCAGGCTTTTGCAAGTGAATTTGGTGAAGAAGTTCATTTAAAGCTGAAGATTGTTTCTCCGGAACCGAGTGAAATTCAGCAAAGTCAGATAAAAGGAAAACAAATTCCTGGAATTCAAAATATTATTGCTATTGCTTCCGGAAAAGGGGGGGTTGGTAAGTCTACGGTTTCTGCAAATATGGCAGTTACATTGGCAAAAATGGGCTTCAAAGTAGGTTTATTAGATGCCGATATTTACGGGCCGTCTGTTCCTACAATGTTTGATACGGAAGGTCAAAAACCAATTTCTGTAGAGGTTAATGGGAAGAGCTTAATGAAACCCATCGAAAATTATGGTGTGAAAATGCTGTCAATAGGTTATTTTTCAGGTTCTAATCAGGCGGTGGTTTGGAGAGGTCCGATGGCTTCAAAAGCATTAAATCAGATGATTAGAGATGCAGCTTGGGGAGAATTAGACTTTTTATTAATAGATTTACCTCCGGGAACAGGTGATATTCACTTGTCTATCATTCAGGAAGTTCCTGTAACAGGTGCAGTGATTGTAAGTACGCCTCAGCATGTGGCTCTGGCAGATGTAAGAAAAGGTATTGCGATGTTCCAGATGGAAAGCATTAATATTCCTGTGCTTGGATTAGTCGAAAATATGGCGTATTTTACACCGGAAGAATTACCAGACAATAAATATTATATTTTTGGAAACCAGGGAGCGCAATATTTGGCAGAAGATTTGGGAATTCCTGTGCTGGGAGAAATTCCTTTAATCCAGAGCATCAGAGAAGCAGGAGATGTGGGTAGACCGGCTGCTTTGCAGGAAAATTCTAAAATTGCTGATATTTATACTGAAACTGCACGTAAAATGGTAGAGAGCCTTGTAGAAAGAAATAAAAGTCTTCCTCCGACAGAAGCCGTGAAAATTACTACAATGGCAGGCTGTTCACCGAAAGCAAAATAGTTATTTTTTTAAACCTGAAAAACCGAATTGAACAGAAAAAAATATGGAAACAAATATAACACACGAAGATACAGTAACAAGAGTAATGGAAGCTCTGGAGAGCATCAGGCCATTTTTAAATAAAGATGGTGGTGATATTGAGCTTATTGATGTGAAGGATAACTTAGTTTATGTAAAACTTTTAGGAAACTGTTCCGGATGTTCATTGAATTTTTCTACACTGAAATTAGGAGTGGAAAATACAATCAAACAGCATGCGCCGGAGATTGAAAAAGTTATAAACGTAGAATAAAAATAACAGCAAATATATTTTTAAGGCAGGTTTTTACCTGCCTTTTTTGTTAAATAGTTTTAGGTTTCGGCAAGCGGAGCTTGCCGAAACCTAAAACTATTTAACATTTAATTTAAAATAACCTATCCGAATTTGTTTGATTATTTTCCAGGTTTTTAACATGATCAATATTCTGTCCATTTTGCTAAATCTGATAAAATTTCTCAACAACAAAAAAAGCCCCGGACTCATCCGAAGCTTTTCAATCAACTAAATAATATATATCTATTTTACAATTACTCTTTTTATTTCTCCTTCAGAAGTTTTTATTATATAAACTCCTGTAGAAAGTTTTGAAGTATCAATTGTCAGAGTATTTTTCCCTTTTCCAATTAATTTTCCGGACATATCATATAATTCGTAACCTTGAGCTCTGTTGAAATATAAGGTATTTCCTTTTGCAACAGGATTTGGGAATACATTGAATGTTGCTTTCTCAGGTTTTGTTTCACTTGTTTCCAATACTGCTGAATTAGCAACTTCATACATCGATAAAGTTCCGCTGATTTCGTTAGCTATAATTACATATCCCTTTCCAGTAGTTGTATTTTCTGGAGCAATATAGATAATTCCTTCAGGGCCGTTGTCACCCCCATAAGCAGAGGTTGAACGAGAATGTTTATAATCTGTGAAAGTAGGGTTATTAGGATCTGTTATGTTGTAAACCATCACACCACCTGTCCTTTCCAATGTGATGAAAGCATAAGTTTGCCCATTAATGGTTGCTAAAGTTACACCTTCCGGTTCGGGGCCTTTTGCCCGGCTTCTGCTTTTAGCTCCATTTGATTCGTTATCAGCATTGAAAATCAAAGGATGACTGGCAGCGATATATCTTTCAAACCTGTCACCACTGTCATAAACAATCTGTTTTGTATCTGCATTAAAAATTGAAAACGAACGGGCTCCCAACGCTGCAATTTCTTCGAATTCATTATCTCCATCTGTATTTCCGGTTGCATTTGAAACCCTGAATCTTCCTAGATTGTAAGATGCTTTTAATATGGCAGATTGAGGAAAAAGCGCCGGATCTAAGATGTAATCACTTGCTCCAACAGTAGTTCTCTCGCTGAAACCGGATAAATCTTTTTCATCCCCTTCATTGGCTGTCACAATATAATTTGTACCGCCCACTTTATAGTTCTGAACCGCATCAGGAATAAAATATGCTTTTACAGGCCAGTTGGCAATTAAAACCTCTCCGTTATTGTCTGAAGCATCAAAGCCGTTTCCTGGGAGGCTCATATCTTTTTTTCCTAATCCCCAAATGCTCGTAATAGCTTTTGTAGTAAGGTTAATTTCAGCAATTGCATTATTTTCCTGAAGAGTAACCCAAGCTTTTTGACTGTCAGAACTTATCGTAACATATTCGGGTTCTAAATCTTGTGAAAGTGTATTGTTAGTTCTTACTTTTCGTAAACCTGTTGCTGTCAACGCAGCAACTTGTGAATCGAAAGCATTAAAATTAAGGGTAGTGACATTACTTTGAGTCAGATTTCCAATTCCTCCTGAGATATCAATAATACTGATGGTTCCTTCAGGGTCTACTGTGTAAGCATCGTTTGGTTCGCCTTCGTTTGCGGTAATCACTTTTGTTCCGTCTGGTGTGAAAGTTACCATATCCGGTAAGGCTCCGACAGTAACCTGCTTCAAGAAATTTCCATTAATGTCAAAGAAAACGACAGAACCATTCTGTTGAGGATTGGTATTTGGAGATGCAGCGGCAATGATTCCATTTTTTACGGCGATACTTGTAATTCCGCCATAAGGAGCCATATTTATAGTGTTAATGACCGTTGGAGTATTAGGGTTGCTAAAATTAATGATATCAAAAACATTACTAATGGAACTGATTGTAAATAATCTTTGAGTTGCAGGATCATGAACTACAATTTCCGTAGAACTGTTATTATTTCCGGACGGATCAAAACTTCCGATATAATTTAACTGGATTTGATTGGAAGGAACCGGAGCCGGTTTATCATTATCAACTATATAAACTGTAGCATTGCTGTCGCCGGAAATTGTTGCTCCAGCCGGATTTTCGAGGCTTAAAACAAAATATTCAGCCTGTTGTTCTTCCAGATTGTCATCAATAATAGGAATATTTACCGTATAGCTCGCCGTTGATGGCGTGATATTGATGGTCTGATTGGCAAAAGTAAAATCATTGCTGTTGGCTGTACTGAAAGGGGCTGGTTTTACAACTAAATTTACAGTAGAATGGGAAGGGTTGTTCACATTAATTTTAAATGCTAAACTTCCTGCATTTTCATTTACTTTAATGAAATTTTTATCTAAAGAAATCGAAGTTCCGGCTGTAGTGAAAGTGCTTGAAGTAATTGATGTTACCCCATTGTCACTGAAATCTTCAACTGTATTGGGTTTTAAGGCTAGATAATAAGTCTGGTTTGGGACTAAACCTGAAACAGGGATAATTGTAATTTTATTGTTGCTGAAAGTAGTTGTAAAGGGAACCTGAGTGCCTGTGGAATTATCCAGACGGAGCTCAACAAGATTTTGGGCATTAGAATCGGTGATTGCAGAATTGTCTGTTAATCTTACATTTTCATTGAATGAAATAGTAGGATTTACAGTGGTAGAAGCGTTATTTGTACTGTTTGTTGGTAAATAAGTTACCGTAGGTGGAGTAGTATCTGTAGTGGTGGTCGCAGTAGCATCTACTGTGAAATTGTCGAAACGATTGTTGCCTACATCTCCACCTGCACCTGTGGAAAACTCGACTTTTAATTTAAAATTAGGATTATTGGCAACGCCTGAAATTGCCGAAAAATCAAAGGTAATCAGTTGTGGATTGGCATCTTGAGGAGAAACTGTTTGATAAGGCTGGAAAGTTGTTCCATCCGTAGAATAAGACCAAGCCTGAGTTCCTGCTCCGGAACCTGACCTTCTTGTCGTGAATTTTACAACGACATTGTTGTAACCTGTTGTGGGCAAATTGAATTGTAAATTACCGTTAATAGGAAAGTTATATCTTAAATGAGTACCGGAAGGGTCTCCGTTTCTTGCGTTCAGGTTTTCAGTATTGAAATTTTGTCCTGTTCCACCTGCAAAATCAATTTCTGTGGTTCCGTTTGTGACAGCTGTCAGAGAACCATTCAGCAATGTTGATGTAGGCGCAGTGATAGTCGCAGCTGAGGTATTATTATTAAAATTCCAATAATGGATAAGAGTCTGCCCGAAAAGCCCGCCATTCAAAAAAAACGCAGCAATCACTGACCCTTTTAAAAGGTAATTTTTGATCATTTTTACTTAAATTATATTAATGCAAAAATGAACTTTCTCTTTTGTAAATATTTTAAGCGAATTTTAAATAATTCTTAACAATAATGTAATAATTGTGATTTTATGAAATATTGAAAATGAAATAAGAAGTTAAAAATTTTTACAGTTTTGCTAAATTTCAAAAAGAATTATCTTTTCCTAAATAAGAAAAGAATAATGACTTTTTAATTGCTGATTTGTTTCATTTTTTTGGTTGTGTAAGATACATCTGATTTGATGATTTCTCAATAGGATGCTTTTGCATATAAAAAAATCCTGAAATTGCTGTCAAGACTAGTAAAACGAAAATAACCAGAACAATTCTTTTTAACATTTCTTTCATATAGCTAAATTTTTGATGTCCTTAATTTCTAAAATGGAAGTAGGATAGCCCTTTTGTACCGCATTGATCATTGCTTTTCCCACTTCATGTAAAGTTAATGATTTTGAAGGTAAAAAAATAGGAAAAAGTAAAATAAAAGGTTTAAAGAACCATTTTACATTTTCCTGACCGTCAACAGGTTTCATAAATCCGGGACGGAAATTGTATTCACCCCGGAAGCCAAGTTTTTTTAAGTGATTTTCTGTTTTTCCTTTTATTCTTGCCCACATCAGTTTTCCACTTTCTGTTTTATCTGTATGTGCTCCTGAAACGTAATTGAAAACCATATCCTGATTTTGGGATAAAAGAACTTTTGCAAAGTGCAGGGTAGTATCATAAGTGATTTTGGTATAGTCCTTTTCGCTCATTCCTACACTGCTTATCCCGGCGCAAAAGAAACATGCGTTGTAACCTTTAAAATTTTCATCATTTTCATCGATTTTTAGAAAATCCGGAACAATGTACTCTTTTAATTTAACGTGTTTTTTTCCTGAAGGTTTTCTGCTTACACTCAGAATTTCTGAAACGTTCGGATTTTCCAGGCATTCCATTAGAACTCCTTCTCCTACCATTCCTGTTGCTCCTGTTATAATTATTTTGATTGGGTTCATTTCTTTATAGTTGTTATTGTGATGACGTTTCCGGGTTTACTTTTACTTTAAACTAAAAGCAAATTATAT
This sequence comes from Chryseobacterium sp. FH2, assembly GCF_001045455.1. Classification (GTDB taxonomy): domain Bacteria; phylum Bacteroidota; class Bacteroidia; order Flavobacteriales; family Weeksellaceae; genus Chryseobacterium. The sequence continues at coordinate 186,766 of NZ_LFNE01000006.1, forward strand.
ATTTTTTATAATATATTATAATGAGTAGGAAATGAAAGCTATAAAAAGTGAATTTGAGCGAAAAGTATAAGCGAAAGCTGGGAATAAATAAGAAACCAGTCACAAAATGCAACCGGTCTCAAAGTTTTTATAAGTTTAAAAATTACTTTTTATCATGTAATTTGCTGTAAATATTATGGATAAGGCCATCGGCGACAGAGATTTTAGGGACAAAAATCCTGTTGATTTCAGACCAGGACATGACATTGTTGTATATTTTCAGAGCGTGGACCAAAACATCTGCACGATCTTCCCTCAGATTATGTTTTGTCATTCTTTCCTCAACAGTAAGCTCATTCAGCTCTTTATAAACCTTTTTTAGGTGAGCCAGAGACATTGGTTTTCCGTCTTTAGTTTTGCTCATGGAGAAAACTTTGTTGATATTCCCTCCGGAGCCAATAGCTACAATTGGTTTTTTACTGTTAATATTTTTTCTGATTTCCTCTTTCATCTCTTGCCAGTTGTTTGGAGTTACCAAATTATTCAGCAAACGAATAGTCCCGATATTGAAAGATTTTTCGTATTTCATGATGTCGTTTTCATAGAAAGTAAGCTCTGTAGAACCACCTCCGACATCAACATATAAATAGGCAAATTCCTTGTCTAAACCTTCTGCCACATGATTTTCAAAAACTAAAGTTGCTTCTTCGTCTCCAGTGATAATTTCTATATTGATACCGGAAATTTTCTTCACTTCTTCAATGATATTTTGTCCGTTTGCTGCGTCTCGCATCGCACTCGTGGCACAGGCTCTGTAATGGTCGACTTTATAAATTTTCATCAAATCACTGAAAATTTTCATAGAATCAATCACCATTTTTTCTCTTTCTTCCCCGATTTTTCCTAAAGAAAAAACATCCATTCCTAATCTTAAAGGTATTCTTAAAAGATTAAGTTTAATAAATTCCGGCTGGTTATTATTGATTTTTACTTCATTGATTAAAAGTCTGGCTGCATTACTTCCTATATCTATGGCTGCAATTTTCATTTCCTGTTCGTTTTAGCTTTTAAATATTTATAAGTTTCTATTTGAGAGCGACATTCTTCTTTATCATTACTAATATATTCGTTGCTCAATTTTTTATCTAAGATACGAGCTTTTACATTGTCTCTCAACTGGATATCCAGAATATCTTTTAATTCTTTTTTTAAATTTTTATCTGTGATTTTAACTGCTGCTTCAATCCTGTAATCGAGGTTCCTTGTCATCCAGTCGGCGGAAGATATGTACATGTCTTCTGCGCCTTTATTATAAAAATACATCACTCTTGCATGTTCCAGATATTCGTCTACAATACTGATTGCTTTTATTTTTTCTTTGAAATCTTTCTGATTTACGGCACAGTAAATTCCCCTTACAATCATTCTGATCACAACTCCGGCTTGTGCTGCATCATATAATTTTAAAATCAAAGCACGGTCGCTCACAGAATTAGCTTTGATGATCATCTCCGCTTTTCTTCCTGCTTTTGCCTCTTCAATCTCTTTATCAATATGATGAACAATCTTTTCACGCATGAATTGCGGGCAAACTAATAAATTTTTACAAGTTTTCAAAACGGGAAGGTAATCTTCTTTTGGTTTCTTCAACACATTGAAAACTTTGTTGATATCTGCCATCACACCGCGGTCAGAGGTCATTACTAAATGATCACCGTATATTTTTGCTGTTTTTTCATTAAAATTTCCAGTGCTTATAAAACCGTACTGGAGAGTTTTGTTGTGCGCTCTCTTTTTTATGATACAAAGCTTTGCATGAACTTTTTTGTCAGGAATTCCTACTAAAACAGTAATTCCTTCCGGCTCAAGCATTTCTTTCCATTCTAAGTTGGATTCTTCATCGAATCTTGCCTGGAGCTCAAGCATTACTGTCACTTCTTTACCATTTCTGGCTGCATAAATTAAAGCGTTGATAATTTTTGAGCTGCTCGCCAAACGATATGCCGTAATCTGAATAGATTTTACATCCGGATCCATTGCAGCTTCACGAAGAAGATCAATGACAGGATTATATTTATGATAAGGAAAAGAGAGAAGAACATCATGTTTTAAAATAACGTCTGTCACTCTTTCGCCATGCTCAAAAGCAGGATGTGTAAAAGAAGTTCTTTCGACAGGTCTTTCATACTTTTCAAAAACATCAGGAAAATCCATGAAATGCTTAAAATTATGAATCTTACCCCCCGGAATGATGCTGTCTTTTTTCGTTAAATTTAATTTTCGGATAAGCAATTCCAGCAGAGCTTTGTCCATATCTTTATCGAAAACAAAGCGCGTTGGCTTTCCTTTTCGTCTGTTTTTCAGTCCTTTTTCAATTTTTTCGGCAAAATTGGTTCGGATGTCATTATCCAGATCCATTTCTGCATCTTTTGTTACTTTAAAAGCATTGGCTGAAAATTCGTCGTACCCGAAATAAGAGAAAATATGTGGTAAATTGAATGTAATAACATCTTCTAACAGCATTACATTTTTTTCTTCCGGATCTTCTGTGGGCAGTAGAACAAATCTTCCTACAAAACGTGACGGAATTTCAATAATCGCATAATTACTGGAATATTGCCAGTCTTTTTTTCTCATTGCAACACCCAAATAAAGACTTTTGTCTCTATAATAAGGCATTGGTGTATTTTCATGTAAAAGAATAGGAATAACATTCGACTCTACCACTTCATCAAAATATTTTCTGACAAATTCCTTTTGTTTTGCCGTTAAGTTTTTTGAAGTTTTAATAAAAACCTTATGTTCGGCCATTTCACCCTGGATTTTTTTCCAGGTTTTATCAAAATTTTGCTGCTGGCTGATAACAATGTCATTAATTTTTTGAAGGATTTTTGAAGGCGGCTGATAAAAAGATTCAGCGATCACCTTTTCTTTAAAATCCATCGCACGTTTTAATCCTGCAACGCGCACTCTGAAAAATTCATCTAAATTGTTGGAGAAAATCCCTAAAAAACGGATTCTCAGATGTAAAGGTACTTTTTCATCCATTGCTTCCTGCAAAACTCTTTCGTTGAAGGCAAGCCATGTGATATCTCTCGGATTAAAATGTAGTGACATTCGGTAGTTTATATTTTATCAAAAATAATCATTAATCAGTTTTTCATCTATTTTTTTAGGTTAAACTTTGATTAATTTTTACAGCTGTCAATGTTCAAACTGTCTTGAATAGTACACTCAAATGTAGTTTTATTGCCACGGGAAAATAAGAAAAGCTATGGATTGTGTCATTTTGTCACATCGTATTGAATGGTACAAATATTGAGAAATACTGAGTGTAATTAAATTTTAAAAAATTAGAAAAAATATAAATATTATGAGTAAAATAATTGGAATTGACTTAGGAACAACCAACTCTTGTGTTGCTGTAATGGAGGGTAAAGACCCTGTTGTTATTCCTAATGCAGAAGGAAAAAGAACAACTCCTTCTATTGTGGCATTTACAGAAGATGGAGAAAGAAAAGTAGGAGATCCTGCAAAAAGACAGGCTGTAACGAATCCAAAGAAAACAGTATATTCTATTAAAAGATTTATCGGAACTCACTTCAAAGAAGATGCTAAAGAAATTTCAAGAGTACCTTACGAAGTAGTATCCGGGCCAAATGACACTGTAAAAGTAAAAATCGACGACAGAGAATATACTCCACAGGAAATTTCTGCAATGACGCTTCAGAAGATGAAGAAAACTGCTGAAGATTACCTTGGGCAGGAAGTAACAAGAGCAGTAATCACTGTTCCTGCATATTTCAACGATGCACAAAGACAGGCTACTAAAGAAGCAGGTGAAATCGCTGGTCTTAAAGTAGAAAGAATTATCAACGAACCAACTGCTGCAGCGTTAGCTTACGGTTTGGACAAAAATCATAAAGATCAAAAAATTGCAGTTTATGACCTTGGTGGTGGTACTTTCGACGTTTCTATCCTTGATTTAGGAGACGGAGTTTTTGAAGTACTGTCTACAAATGGTGATACTCACTTAGGAGGTGATGATTTTGATGATGTGATTATCAATTGGATGGCTGACGAATTCAAAGCTGAAGAGGGTGTTGACTTAAAATCTGATGCAATTGCATTACAAAGATTGAAAGAAGCTGCTGAAAAAGCAAAAATTGAATTGTCTTCTTCTCCTCAAACTGAAATCAACTTACCATATATCACAGCTACGGCTACAGGTCCTAAACACTTGGTAAAGACTTTAACTAAAGCTAAATTCGAGCAATTATCTGCAGATTTAGTAAGAAGATCTATGGAGCCTTGTAAAAAAGCGCTTTCTGATGCCGGTCTTTCTATCTCAGATATCGATGAAGTAATCTTGGTAGGTGGTTCTACAAGAATCCCGATCATTCAGGAAGAAGTTGAAAAATTCTTTGGTAAAAAGCCGTCTAAAGGTGTTAACCCGGATGAGGTGGTAGCAATTGGTGCTGCTATTCAGGGAGGTGTTTTGACAGGTGACGTGAAAGATGTATTGCTTCTTGACGTTACCCCGCTTTCTTTAGGTATCGAAACTATGGGTTCTGTTTTCACTAAATTAATTGAAGCAAACACTACGATCCCAACTAAAAAATCTGAAACATTCTCTACAGCGTCTGACAACCAGCCGGCTGTAAGTATCAGAGTAGGACAGGGGGAAAGACCAATGTTCAATGATAACAAAGAAATCGGCAGATTTGACCTTACCGATATCCCGCCGGCACCAAGAGGAGTTCCTCAAATCGAGGTAACTTTTGATATTGATGCAAATGGTATCCTAAGTGTTTCTGCTAAAGATAAAGGTACCGGTAAAGAACAGTCTATCAAAATTCAGGCATCTTCAGGTCTTTCTGACGAAGAAATTGAAAGAATGAAGAAAGAAGCTCAGGAAAACTCTGCAGCTGATGCTAAAAGAAAAGAAGAAGTTGAGGTTTTCAACAAAGCAGACGGATTGATCTTCCAGACTGAAAAGCAATTGAAAGAATTCGGTGAGAAACTTTCCGCTGACAAAAAAGCAGCAATTGAAGCAGCTCACGCAGAATTAAAAACAGCTTTTGAAGCTAAAAATGCAGATGACGTAAAAGCTAAAACAGAAGCTTTAGACGCAGCCTGGATGGCGGCTTCAGAAGAATTATATGCTGCAGGGCAAGGCGCTCAAGGTGCAGATGCAGGAGCTCAAAACCCTGGTGGAAATGCAGGTGCTGAAGATGTACAAGACGCAGATTTTGAAGAAGTGAAATAAGGATTGATTATATCAATTATAAATAAAACCGCAGTAAACATTGTTTGCTGCGGTTTTTTATTTGTATTAATTGTACTTGTTCTATTTAACTATTCTTTATTATACATTGCGCTGTGCCTACTTGCCAAACTTTCCTATTAGGGAATATTATACATTAGTTTATATCCTTTTAGGAACCAGGATAATTAAAGCAATTTCAGAAAAGATTTAGAGTAATTTTCAGGCTTAAATAAACAAGATGAGTCTGTTTTTATGAGAAAAAATAAATAGGGAGAGAAGAAAACTATAAAATATAATTGTAAAATATTTGTACAAAATTAAAAACGTGAATATATTTGTAGGAAACACAAAAGCCAAATGAAAAAAAAGAGAATCAATTTCTTACCCAATATTGATGCCAGAATATATGTGAGCTTCGGAATTATCCTGCTCCTGAGTCTCATCTTTTTATTGTACCAATATTTTCGCCATGTTGATTGCGAAAATGCAAACTATTATATTCATGCCGATGAATATCTCGTTAATAAAGTTGTTGAGTTCAATGACAATACAAAAGGAGCCCAATCCTGGGAGTGGGATTTTGGGGATAGTACTGCTATAGACAGAAGACAACGTAGTCTTCATTCGTATAAGAAACCCGGAGAATATATTGTAAAGCTGACGATCAACGGGAATTGCACCCATGAAAAACTGGTTACCATTACCAGTATCAGCCAGCAGACGGGCTACCTTCCTGTTATAATGGCACCTGATGTGGCAACTGTGGGAGATGCAGTTTACTTCAATGCTGAAAAAGAAGGAGGGGAATCCTGGGAATGGAGCTTCGGAGAGACGGCCAATACCGATGCTTTGGGAAAATCCCCCGTTTATAAATTTAAAACAGTGGGTGATAAAAAAATCACGCTTATTGTCAACGGTGATGTTGAACATACTGCTGTTAAAACCATCTATGTTGCTCCTAAAACTATAAAAGCAAAACAAAAAATAGATATCAAATCTTACGAATACGAAAGGCCTCACTCTGCTTTTTCACTGCCACAGGGCGAGGCACAAAAAGATCCCCTGGTTGATATGCTGCAATATATTCCGGTTTCTCCAAAAACAAGATCCAAAAGAGATTCTGTAATTGCTGAGAAAAAGGCTCCTGAAATATCCAATGAACAATTCCAGCTATTGCTTAATCAGGTAGCTGCACAGGCCAAAACGAAAGATGACTTTAAAGATTACCTGTGTGGCAAATATGATATTCCGGTAGTGGTAAATGATGATAAACTGATTCCTTTTGATCAGTTCTGCCAGAATATCGCAGGAAAAAACATCAAGATTACTGCTTTAAGATTAAATAAAAATCAAAAAAACTGTATTCAAAATATCAACATCCAGTATAAAGTGAAAAAATGGATGATATGGATAAAGGAATAGAAAGAAATCCAAAAAACACAAATGTCAAAACAAGGAGTATCAAAAGTATCGGGAAATATTTCGCCGGTTGTAGGTGAGAAGCAGGTATACCGCATAGCGGACTGGTATCCCGATACCCCCGCAAAAGACAGAAATCCGGCTAACGTAACTTGGGAATTGTTCAAAAAAAGGAGCAACGGAAATTTTACGACAACCAATATCAGAAAAAAAGGTGTTAGCGAATTTACCTTTGGAGAAACAGCTTGGAAACATACCTATCGTTTAGAAGCCTATTTGTACAATCCCGAAGGAGGCGGGCTTATCATCACACCTAAACCGAGTACCGTTCCGAAAATAAACAAAGTAGAACTCTATTATATAGATGATACCAAAGGCAAAACTTTCAGTTTTATGGAAAAGCTGAGAGCCAAAGCCTATTGCGTAAACCTTACGGGCAAAGAACTGCTATTTACTCTTTGGGAAGATGACGAAAAAGGGAGTGGACACAACGTCAAAAATATGGCGATAGACATCCAAAAAGCAAAAGTAGGCAAAAACGGTGTTGCAACAGTGGATTTTATGCTGACCAAAGCCTTGATGCAAAAAGCAATAAAAGGTGAAGCCGATGCCAAGCAATTGGAATTTTACGTAACTGTAGAATACTACAAAAACAAAAAACACGCCTCCGAAAATATAAATGTGGATAATCCTTTTCCTCAACAACAAGAAACAAAGAATCCAACACAGGAAAAACCTAAAACCACACCAAAAGCCAAAAACTCTCCTGCGGAGCAGAAACCAAAATCTAAGAAAGAGGAAAAAGGCATTATGGAACCCATCTCAAAAAAATGGGATGAGTTGTGGGATTGGGCAGAAAGTAAGGGAACAGCAACAGAAGATAAGCAACCTACTAAAAGCACTACTACAGGAAATAAACCTGTAGTAGTGGATATATCGGACGAAAAAAAAGATGAAAACCACAAATGCCCGAATTGTGAAAAGGATATAACAGCTGATGATTTAAAAACTATTTTTCCAAGTGCTGATATAACAAAACGCCAAAGTGTAGCCAATACATATAATAAGTATATGAAAGCTTTGCAGATGAATACTTGTTGGAACAAGGCACATTTTTTTGCTCAGGCAATGGTAGAAGGAGGTAAGTCATTAGAATTAAAAACTGGAGAAGGTATGAATTATGCTGTACAAGCCTTACCAGATAATTTTTCTGCATTCAGCACAACAGGAAAACGTTATGGTCCACCAAATGATTTAGCATTTAAGTATGGCAGGATTGATGAAAAAAATATTACGAATCTTAAAACCAAATATAATAAGCCGAATCTTCAATATCAAAGTGCAAATAAGGAGATGATAGCCAATACAGCCTATAGTAACAGAAAAGAATTGGGAAATAAAGGAGGAAGTGATGGTTGGAACTTTAGAGGAAGAGGATTGATACAAATAACAGGTAGAGAAATTTATACATTATGTAACTCATATACACAAAAATATGAGAATGTTGATGTCTTATCCAATCCTAATTTAGTTGGAGAACGCATAAATCTAGCTGTTTTCACATCAATGGTTTTCTTTTTATGGAAAAAAATAAATAAAATAGCTAACGGAACTAAAAATGTAAAGGGCAAAATATGTCCACTAGTAGGAAATAATGTAGATATAAAAAACAGTAAAGGAATAAAAATAACCTCAAATTGGGATGAGAAGCAAAAATGTTTTGATGAAGTGTCATCAATTGTTTTTAAAGTGGATGAATGTAAGTTGACAAAAAATAAAAATGATGGACTACCAAAAGATTCAAAGGTGGTAATTAAGTTTGGTGTAAATGCTGATAAATCTGTTGTAAGTGAAAAATCTTTAAATATTTTAAGAGAAGTAGGAGAACAAACTAAAAACTATTTAATAACTATTACAAGTACTGCAAGAGATCCTTATAATCAAGCCAGAGTAATGTATGATAATATTATTAAAAAAGGAATGAAGGAACAAAGAAATACATATAAAGAACCAGGACAAAAAGTATTGGATGTTTACGAAACTGCAAAATCAAAAGGGAAGGATAAGAATGGAATAATAAAAGAAATGGAAGCAAAAATAAAAGAAATAGGACCTTCAACAGTTTCAAGACATTGTGGCGATCCAAGTGTAGTGAATGTTTTTGATGTCACTCAAGGAATGAGTAATCCAAATGATTTTAAGAAAACCATAATTCCAAAAATTAAAACCCTTCTTGATGAAAACGGCTGTTATCATCTTGAAATAACTCAATAAATAAATTATGAAGAATATTTTAGTGATTATCTTATTTATTTGTGCTTGCCCATTAGCCTGCAAGAAATCTCCTGAAAAAACATCGTCAGCGAATGCAACATCAGATACTATTTTTTTAAGAGAGAAAGAAATTCTTTTTATTTCTCCAAGTGATAAGAATATTGAAAATCTTAAAAAGAAATGTGGAGACGATTTTTATACGATTGCTGATGATGCCAATAATTATTTTTCTCAAGCATCAACTTATTTGGACTCTCTGAAAATATCGTATAAAAATTATAATAATGATAAAATAATTGGATTTAAACAAAATAATAAATTTATAGAGATTCAAAAGTATAAAAATCCTTGGTATTCAATTTTTTACCAAAACGGAAAATACAAAGTATTAGATTTAATAGATTTCAGAGAAGAATATTCAAAGTTTTTTAATAATAAAAACAATACTAATTCTAATTTAAATTCAAAAAAAATTATAGATTCTATCGCCGGAAATAAATATTTTATAGTGAAAGAACAAAATTGCGATTTGAATCAAGATACATTGATAGATAAAATTGTTGTTTTAGGTAATAACAATGATATTGATCCACAAAATCCTGAAACTAGAATAGCTCCTATTTTAATTTTATTAAATAAGCAAAATAAAAAATATAAAATTTTAACAAACGAAGATATATATCCAAATGATTTCGGAGACGCTTTTAGAAGATTGGTTATTAAAAGTCCGTTTTTTACAATTGAATTATCAAATGAAGTTCCAGATAAATATACTTCAGATAAATACATTACATTCAAATTTAATGAAGAAGCAAAAGAAATTTTCCTTTATAAATATGGAGAGAATATAGATTGGAATGACGGGAAGAAAACTAATATTTTATGTTCAGAGAAAAATTTTGGGAAGATTCTATTTCAACAATTTAATTCTAATGAAATTCAGAATAAATGCTCTCACTAATCTAATATTAGATTAAACAAAAAATGACGCTCAATAAATGTATATATACTTTAATTATAATATTTAATATATCGTGTCAAGGTCAAGAGAGTAGAAATTCTAATATAGAAAAGATAGAAATGGAAATGTTTAGCAAAATTTTAAATAAATCACGATTTCAAAATTCTGAAGAAAATTTTGAAAATATTAATAAAGAGCTTTTAGGCATAAACACAAAAAATTTAGAAAAAGGTTATAATGAAATTAGACTATTTAATGAAACTACAGATTATCAGATATCTAAAGAAGGTAAGTACATAAAAATAGGAGATGATATTCTACCAGATATGGATAAAATTAAAGAGGAGGATTTAATTACTTATCCATATATGAAATCCGTCATTACTTTAAACAAGATTATATATCAAAATGATTTAGCTTCTATTTTAATGGCTACTCAAAAAGATATTGATTTATTAAGTGACATTGTTATTCTATTAAATTATGAAAAAAATGAAATTTTATTAAAAAAGATTGCCGACAACATAAAAGATTTGAAAGATTACTCAAATAATTTCATATTATCAATTGTTTTCTACAATAAAGACCATTTGATTAGAAAAAAATTATTACAATATTTATCAAAAAATCAAGAGATAATATCTCATATCTCCTTTTATTTGGTAGATAATAGAAAGCAAATTGTGACCGTAAATAAATTATTGGATAAAGACATTGATAGTGCAATGGGATTTCTTTTAAATCTTGGGCTTGAAGGTCGGTCAAATGATGATATATATACAGGAAATGATATGTCTTACGGACTTTTAAATAATATTTTTATCTCTTATCCAGATTTAATACAATCATTCGAAAGAAATAATTATTTTGGATATGAAGATTTAAGATATTTTACTAAAGTATTTCATACGGAACAAGAGCATCTTAATGATGATTCAGACACTGAAACATATACCATTCAAGATGCTGACGGCTACACCAATCTCCGCAAAGAAAAAAACGCACAATCAGGGATTTTGCAAAAGATAAAATCGGGAGAGCAGATAGAGGTTTTGGATAATACAGGCGATTGGTGGCAGATAAAAACAAAAGAAGGTAAAACAGGCTATGTTCACAAAAGCAGGGTAAAATCAGGTAACAATAATCATTCAACAACCTATAAATTATACGACCGCCCCGACTTCTCCAGTTTTTCCCGTGAGGTTATGGCAAAAGGAGAAGCAGAAATAGCTCACCACAGTTCCGGTTGGGATTTTGTAAAAATAGACGGAACAACAGGGTATTTGCCAATAGAAGAAAAAAGACAAGAATTGGAGAAAGAAGAGAAAAAGAAATTCAGTTTCCTTGCAGACGAAGAAGACATAAAACCCGAAAAGAAAAAAGGGTTTTGGGATAATTTGTTTGGGTAAAAAAAGTAAAAATGTCACTTTATATAAAAACGCATACTGTAGAAAAAGGAGAAACATTGGAGGATATTGTTTCAAGGTACAATATTCCCGATTTGGAAATGTTGCGGTATTTCCATAACCAAAATGTTCCGAAAAACAGTAATCATATTGGTTCTGTGGTTTTTGCAGGACAGGAGATTTTTATCCCTGAAAAACAAGATATAGAAAAGATTATTGCTGACAGGAAAATAAGAGTAACGGAATTTTTAGACAAAGAACAAGATAAACGGTTTAACCAAAATTTGAAGTTTCCCTTTATCAGCGGAAATTATAGCTATATCGCAACTCTGCAAGAAGAAGGAGATAATGAGGTTGATTCTTTCATTGTACAGATAGAATGGATAAAAACATTAGATGAATTGCATTATCTAAACATCACACAAGGCGAAATAAAGACCAATGAAGATATTCCCAACAGCATAGAATTATTGGCCTCCGAAATCAATAAAAACATTTATCCGATGTCGATTTTTGTTAATGAAAAAGGACTTATTCAAAAGGCTGATAAAATTCATTCACTCCGTCAGAATTGGAATATCAAAAAGCCCGATTTGTATGAATTTTTTCCAAAAGAGTTGGGAGCAGAAATGTTAACCAAAACAGGAGAAAAACTATCCAATTCCGAAGATTTAGGATTTATATTTAACCTTAATCCTTTATGGGCGTTGTTGTTTCGGGGAATAACAGGAAAATACGAAAACGGAAAATGCGAGAAAAAAATAAATTTCATTGATGGACATTCCCGATTTTCGGTTATCAATAGAATGATAAAAAAAGACACCGAAAGTCTGAAAAACACTTATGATATTGAGCAAAAGATATATGAAGAGGATACCCCCGAAGAAATAAAAGCAGAAGTTTTGTACAAGTTGGATATGAAAAATATCTTGCAATATGCAAAAATAAGCTTTTATGATATGCCTGAACATTTGAATTTAACCATTACAAAAACTCAATAATATGAGCCATAAATATTTAGTTTGTCAGGGAGCTACCTGTAGGTGCAATTTTGGGACGACACCGGATAAGCTGAAAGTGCTTACCCAAAGCAAGCATTATATCAATGACAGCGAAGGCAAAGAAAAGCTTACCGCAACGCACAAAGACATTGGCAAAACCTTTGAAAAAAATACCTTTGGCTCTTGTGCCAAGATGAACAACAATCCCTGTCAGGTGGTAGTGACGGAATGGAGCGGCTATTATGAAAATATAACACTGGCTTATAACAGAGGCGGAAAAGTGTTGTTGGAAGATAGCAAAGCGACCTGTCCTATTGGCGGAAAAGATTGTATTACGATTATCAAACACGGACAAACCGTAGAAATCAGCAAACAAAATCTCAAAAACACAAGTGCAGCAAAAATCCGCATTATGAACCCTTTGCTGGATTTAGATGAAATATTAGATGAATTAGACGAGCAGGAATTGGATGTTTATGATGACTACGAAACATATACGAAATAGATGCAAATGGCTATCTTATCAATATAAGTGCTGCAGAAAAAGATATTGTTTATGTTTCAAAAAATTTTGAAGGACAGTGACAAAACAGAAAATTAAAAGCAAGCAATGACGGAGGTGTAATAATTGGAGAAAGTGGCTTTGTTGAAAAAAACAGTAAGACATACAATGGTTATGATTATATAGATTTTGGTACAAATGAAGAAAAAGCGTTAGAATATTTTAAATACGGTGCTTCCAATACTGATGTAGAATTTAGTGTCAAAACAGAATCAGGCAACTCAATTTCGGGAACAAGTCATCGAACAAATTCAGTAACCACTCCAATATATGACCGAAAAATGGTAACCTTATTTGGGCATAGCCACCACAGACAAAAGCTTCCTCTATAGAACCATCAGGATTTAATGTAACAATTATTGATGACAGTAAAAATAAGATTATTGGAGAGCCAAAAGGGATGCAGGGAGGTGGAGATTTACAAAGTGCTAAAGAATATGCTAAAATTGGAAATAATATAGAACTATTTGTATATGCTCCAAACTATATGGGAGGTGCTAAAACAGTATTCTACAATAGTATACGAATAACATCTATGCATGACGGATTTAAACCAAAAAAATAATTAAGATGAAAAACATAATCCTTTTTGCATTTTCATTTTTTCTTATTCAATGCACCACAATTAGCAATAAAAAGAGTTGTGATTTGAGTGAAATTTTACATCAATTTATAAAAGATGAAAACATAGTAAAAAATGATAATGAAATTTTGATTTTAGGTATTCAAAAATATTTCTATGAACCGAACTATTATTTGGTATCAATAATGAATTTTGATAAAAGCCAATATTTAGGAAACCAACCCAATCTCCAATATTTGGGAACTTATGATTATGAGGGATTGGAGTTATCGATTATTTTACAACAAGGCATAAAATATTCTAATTTAGAATATTGCTTTAATAAAAAAAGTGAGAACTATTTTTACAATGAAAAATCTGAGGTTTCAGAATACGATCCTATAACTTGGAAATTTTATGTAGATGAAAAATTTAATTACGTAAAGCCATTTTACAATGGAAAAGACGAAATAGAAAAATTCCAAAGAATAAAAAATACAGTATACAGCAGAATAACCAAACTAACCCCTAAAAAAGAATTGTTTAAGAATGCTAATGATTTGATAAATCTTTATGCATTTATAGGTGAGAAAATTTCAGTTGAAGAATTTAATCCGAATATAAATAATGAAGTTAAGGAGAAAGTAATTGATGAAGAAACCAAAGATTCAGTAACTGTTGTCAGAAGAAATTTTGTTATGGACAGGGCTTTTCGATGTAAATATAAAGTGATAAAAAATATTTTCAATAATCTGCCAAATGATACGGTTGAGTTTTTAGCATATGACCATTATGGAAAACCTTATTTTTCAGAAAGAGATTCTGTCATTCTTTATATCTCAAAAAGTAAAAATGATGACCATTATTTTCATCAAAAATATCAATATGATGAAGTATTCAGAGATGAGGCAGGAAATTATTTTAGTTATTTAAAATTCAGAAATAAAGAAAATGTTGAGTATACGGCAAAAAATATAAAAGGCTTCAAAACAAATTTCAGAAATGAAAAATTTAATTTAAAAAATTTAAATACCAATGTTAGAAAAATATATTATCCAAGAGGTTTTTATAAAATCAAAAACAATTTTGCAACCCCAATCAAAGGAATTTATTTGGATGAATTAATAAATTATAGATTGCAAACAACTTTTAAAAATTTATAAAAACTGTGCCCATTTATAAAAAGAGGAAGTTTACTGGAGTTTAAATAGACTATAAACATCAAGGATTAACAAAAATAATATACAAATGCCAGTGCAGCCAAAATACGCATTATGAATCCCTTGTTGGATTTAGATGAAATATTAAATGAATTAGGCGAACAGGAATTTTAATCAAAACAAACCAAATATGAATCAAGAAGAAGTTACCTACAGCCAGGAGGTTACCAAGGCACTTAATATTGCGCAGAAAATAGGGCGGGAGAATCTGAATGCCTGTTACACTGGAGCTCATTTATTAAAAGCAATGCTTACGAGGGATCTATCCCTGTTAAAGCAGTTGGAAACGATGGGAGTCGATGTATTTTATCTGGAAGAATGGGCCGAAGTAAGGATAGAAGAACAGCCAAAGTCTCCAAACAGGTATTCCTGTGAGCCGGATGAAATTATAGATGAGATTTTTGCAGAAGCAGACTCAGTTCGGGAATTATTGGCTGAAGAGGAAATATCCTTATTTGCTGTAATGGTTGCCGTCAGCTCACCGGGAGTGGCATTTAATTTTGATCAGATGAAAACCTTTCCTGTCTCAAGAAATGAATTGTTAAAGGATGTATCTTCATTTGGGGGATCTCAAGAAATGTTAACAGCAGGAGAATTTCCAAAGAAGACAAGCAAAGGATTTTTACAGAAATATGGTATCAACAAAAAGGAATATGTAAAAAAGAAAAACAGGAAGGAACTTTTAGTGGGCAGGGATACGGAAATCAATAAAAT
Organism: Chryseobacterium sp. FH2; assembly: GCF_001045455.1. Classification (GTDB taxonomy): domain Bacteria; phylum Bacteroidota; class Bacteroidia; order Flavobacteriales; family Weeksellaceae; genus Chryseobacterium. The sequence goes on from NZ_LFNE01000006.1 coordinate 202,133, forward strand.
TACGGAAATCCTCTGCCGCTTCAGTAAGCAGAATGTTTTGATAATTGGAGATCATGGTGTAGGTAAAACAGCTTTAATAGAAGGTTTTGTACAAAAGGTCCTGTTGAAGCAGATTCCTGATATTCTTTCGGGGCTGGAAATTTTCGAGTTGGATATGGGAGCATTGATAGCAGGTGCTTCCTATAAAGGTGAAATTGAAGATCGTATTAAAAATATTGCTCAAGAGTTAAAAGCTATTCCCAAATCAGTTCTTATCATAGAAGAATTTCATTCTCTGTTTGGCAGCTACGGTTCAGATTCCGGGATTGTTAATCTATTGAAAAGTGAACTTTCTAATGGTTTGACTCTTATTGTAACTTCTACCATAGAAGAATACACCAAAAAAATAGAAAAAGAACAGGGATTAGCAGGAATGTTTGAACTTTTAAAACTGGAAGAAACAAGCGATGAAATGCATTTAAGGATGCTCAAGCAAACATTAGAAGATTATCAGGCCCACCATAAAATCAGTATTGATGATCAAACGATGAAGGAAGCAATTCGTCTTTCCCAGCGATATATGAAGGAGAAGAGCCTGCCCGCTTCTGCGATTGATCTGATAGATCATACTATGTCTGTGTTAAAAACTGTGGGCGAATCTTTTTTAAAAGAAAGAAATCATTTGATAACTAAAATTATTCATCTGGAAGATAATACCGATAATTATACAGAGACAGACAGGAAGCTGCACGCTGACTGGTTTTTAAAAGACCTGATCGAAAAAACCAAATACCTTATCAGTACGGCCGATACCCGGGAAGAAGAAAAAGAGCTCCCAAAATTTGAAAATGCTGATGAAATTCTGAAATTTTCAAGAGAACTGATTGAGAAAACAGAAAAAATAGCGCAAGAAAAAAGAACACATATTACAGAATTCGATTTAGGTTTAATTATTTCTCAAAAAACTAACATCCCAATAGGAAAACTCAAAGAAGAAGAGAAACAAAAACTTAACGATATGGAAGGGGTTCTTGCGCGTAGGGTGATAGGGCAGGATCATGCGATTACCATTGTTTCGGAAGCGGTATTGGAAACCCGTTCGGGATTGAGCAAAGCAGGGCAGCCCATCGGTTCTTTTTTCTTTTTAGGGCCGACAGGAACCGGAAAGACCGAACTGGCAAAATCATTGGCTGAATTTCTATTTCAGGATGAAAATGCTATTATCCGTTTTGATATGTCCGAATTTAAAGAGGAGCATTCCGCTGCTTTATTATATGGCGCGCCTCCCGGATATGTCGGTTACGAAGAAGGAGGGTTGCTGGTAAACAAAATAAGACAAAAACCTTACTCTATTGTATTGTTTGATGAAATTGAAAAAGCGCATGCTTCGGTTTTCGACGTGTTCTTACAGATAATGGATGAAGGGAAACTCCACGACAGGCTTGGTAAAGAAGGCGATTTTTCTAATGCTATCATTCTCTTTACTTCCAATATCGGTTCTGAATTCATTGTTGAGTCTTTCGGAAAAGGAGAAATCCCTCCATCTTCCAGACTGTTGGAAATGATGAGCCGTTTCTTCCGCCCGGAATTCTTGGGACGACTTACGGAAACCATCCCGTTTGCCCCAATTAGTAAAGACAATGCGCTGAAAATATTTGAGATCCACCTGAAAAAAGAATTATTGGATTTGGCTAAAAATCTGAATATTGATTTACTAATCAATCAGGAAGCTAAAGAATATCTTTCCAACGAAGGATATGATATCAAATACGGAGCAAGACCGCTGAAAGGAGTAATCAGAGGAAAGCTGAGACGCCCGCTCGCTAAAAAAATTGTTGCCGGAGAATTTAAGGAAGGTGATAAAATAGAAGTTTCATTATTAAATGAAGAAATTGTTTGGAAGAAAATCTAGCAAATAAATTTCATCTTACAGATTTGCACAAATTGATGCAGAAGAACTTGCTGAATACAATTTTGATTTTTTTTTCTCAGCTGAACAGAATTTTAGAAAAACGGAACCTTTATTTAGCTGTAAAAACAACTAATGATTATGAAATAACAAATAACATTTTTATAAACCACGAAAAGATAAACCTTTATCCTAAACAAGACTTGAAAAGTGAGAAATTTTGGAAAACTGCTCCAAAAAATTTCTTTAGAAAAATCAATGAAATTCTAAAATCCAATAATTCAGACGAAAAGTTTTATTTGCTGTATGGCGGAAATGATTTATCTGCTTTACTGTTAACTGAAAAACAATTTCAAATTATTAGAGAATATTATAAAAATTAACCGAAAGAGATTTCATATTTAGCGTAAAAGGGAGTTACAGTATTTTATAAAATAAAAGAAAGAGTGTTTTCATAGAACGTTTTTGTTATATTTTGTTGCAAATACTTTTTCTGCTGTCGTTAATAAGCTAAAATCAAACAATCATAATAATAGAAATGACAGGGAATATTGTATTTTCAAAATTTTAATAAAAAACAAATATTGTTCAATAAAATTGATATGATTGATTAAAAACAATTATTTGCTGCTATAATAATCTATTATTTGTTAGTTATTTTTATTGTTGTTGCTTCAATGTTTCGGTAGATATTTTGATTTATTTTTAATTTTTAGGATAAAATTTTATTTTAAGGTGATATTTTATCTTAAAAATTTATATATTTGTTAAAAACACAACCTAATGAAACCAAATAAACTATTTTACATAGTCGGTCACTCGATATTATGTATCGTTATGCTTTCATGTGGTGGAAATAAGTATATCAGAGAAATTCCCTATCATTATTCTTCAGATGTATTTTCCAAAACAACCCTGCTAAAAAAAGAAGAGACTGCTTCCAATTATTCCGTTGTGGATGATAATCCTCAGGGATTAAATGATGATACTTTGAAAATAAAAGAGAAGTATTCCATTATTATGGAAGTGATGCCTAAAGAAGTAAGGGATTACAAACTCTACTCCTATATCGATGAGTGGCTCGGTACTCCTTATAAAAAGCAGATGCTTGAAAAACAGGTAGGGGTTGAAACCTCCTATTTCGTACAGGCACTTTTCAGTGATGTCTATGGAGAGACATTTTCTAAAACTCCTGACGGAATATTCCGTTCCAAGGCATTGCAGTTATTTACAGGAAGAGCTTTTTTAAAAGAAGGTGATATTTTGTTTTTCAGGTATGATAAATTCCATCCCATTTCAGATGTAGGGATCTATCTTCATAATGACCGAATCTTGGCATGTACAGCGAAGGGGCTTAATATCTATAATTTTAACGATGAATACTTTCAGCTGCGTTATGTGGCAGCAGGAAGGCTGAAAGATAAAAAATAGTGATGGATCATTTGGAACATATCGCCGGACTTATCAACTCTCTGAAACATGACATCAGGGCAGAAGTCATCATCAATGATTTGTTGGAGCATAAGGATGTGGAAGACAGGCAATATATAATCAGGAAAGAAGGACAATTTTCCAGGACCTACCGTTTTGATGTGCTGGAAACACAGGTTGTTGATTATGATTATGATAGCATCCAGATGTTGGCTGTCAGCCTTTCTCGTGACAGTATATATGATATGCTTCCGGAAGGTGTTTCGCATATTGTAAAAAATGAAGCTCCGGGAAAGGAAGTTGATACTATGATAAAAGAATATAAGGGACGAAAAAAACAGCAAAAAGCTGCGCGTACGTTTTTTCAACCTTTTGAAAACGAACTCTTTCGGTATGGGGTGCAAACAGAAAGATTCGAGAATGGCTTTTTGTCAGAGCTCAATAGCAGCAGAGTACCCGATATGTTTTATGACTTTTGGAATATCAGCCAGGATTTTCCGCCATTGCTGATTTCCAAGTTTATAAGATTACTGCCCTTTGCCTATAAAATTGTGGGAGATATTTCCCTTACTGCTTATATCCTTTCGGAATTACTGGAAGAAAAAGTAAGTGTGAGTGATAGAGCGTACCAGCAGTATGCTGATGAAAGCCAGGGCATCAAACTGGGAGAAATCCGTTTGGGGTTGGATTCCATTACCGGAACCCGTTATGATGATTATTCAAAACATTTGGATATTAGGATTGGCCCTTTACAAAAATCTTCCTTTACGGATTTTATCCATGAAGGGAAAAAAAGAAAATTTGTAGATATGTTTTATGAGCATTTCTTCCCGATAGAGGTGGAAATTAAAACGATTATCTTACTTCCTGACGATCAAGAAAAATTTGAATTTACTCCTTCAACTGATACTGTTTTAGGGTATAATACCAGCATATGAGCAAGATTAAGAAATATTTTACCAACTTATTTGATCCGCAGCTGCTGGTCATTGTTCTTATCGTGATTGCGATATGCATTATTCTCACGATGATTTTTTCGCAAAAGACATCCGAATTCAAGCAAAAGTATAGATCAAAATTCTACATTTACCTGTTCTCGTTTGCTTTTGTTTATGCGATTATTGCCTTATTGGGATATAACAAGCTCTTTTCGGATAACAATCTGTACGAATTCATTTTTTATCAGATATGTTCTCTTATAATAGGTATTGTACACTGTTATGTGTACAGGGCATACTTTGAGAAATTTGATTCGAAGAAACCAAAAAATGAATACCTTTTTGCCTTATTGTCGTTTTGCTATGCTTCCGTTCCGTTTATGCTAATCTATACCTTTTTGAACGGAAGTGCTCTTGTATATCTGATGCTTGGTCATTTTATTATATTTTTTATTCCGACTTTCCTGAACGATACCTTTAACAGAGCGATGGCAATACCTCCGAAAGTTTATGTAACGTGGCAATTTCCGGAGAATTATAAAGAATCAATCGGTCTGAGTGATGAGGAATGGCGTGATATGGTGGTTCTTACCTATGTAATGGACAGGGATAAAGAAGCTACCAAATACAGCTACTATAGGGCAAAAGGACCGACAAGAATTGATTTCGGACGGCTGTTCTACAATTTTGTAGTTGACTATAACCAAAGGCATCCCGGAAAAGAAATTCAGATCGAGGACGAGAACGGGCTTTTCAAGTGGGTATTCTTCCTGCAGCCCAAATGGTATGAGTCCACCAAGTATATTGACCCGGGACTTACCCTTAATATGAACGGGATAGAAGAAAACAGTGTGGTCTTTTGTATGAGGACAGAGCAGATACTTGATGAAAATAAGAAAGACCGCAAAGCGGATTTTGAATATGACAAAGAAAAAGACAATAAGAAAACAAAAGAATCTCAAAAAAAATCACAAGACCAGCAAGAATCTATAAGTTAGAACGATGCAAATGACAGAAAAATATAAAACCTGCAAAATAACTCCCGGAAAAGTCCGGTTAAAAGAACTTGCCACGCATTTCGGTTTGCTGCCCGAAGAGCTCCGGTGGTTTCATAATCGTTTTTGCCCGATAGAGGATTTGATAGACCCTGATATACAGTCACACATAGAGATTATCTATGTTCCCATTCCGGGTATGGAAACAGGATATTATGCTACTACGAATAGAAAGAAACCGCTTTATGAGAAAATAAACACCTTAAATGTTCCGAGATCTTTTGAAAAAAGATATGGCATCAAACAAACTGTGCAGGAAAATGGTGCAGAAAAACTAAAAATACATTATGAAACGGAGATTGAGAAAACCGGCAGAGATAATCTTTTCATTACCCGAAGGCCATTGTATATCAATAATAAACGTCCGGATATGGCAGTGGAGCAGATAGCAGATGAGGTAGGCGGTGTGTTTTATCCTTTACAATTAGAATTGTATGAAAATGCCAAGCTGAAGCATATTGCTAATTTCCCAGAGATCCAGCAGAGGTGGAAAACCAAAAAGAACCAGCTCACTGCCCATTACAAAGGAGAGATAATAGAAGAAAAGGTAAAGGATCTGGACAGGCAGATGGAGTATCGCGGAAAAACACAACGTGGAATCTTGGATAGCTGGTTTTTTACACTCTATTTTTTTCCGCTGTACGAGCAATTTAGTGATGAAAAAACGTACACTTTCCAGGCGTCACTTCCTGTTTTACCGAAAAAAAACAGGGTTTTGTTTGAGATCATTCTAAGTTTAAATGAAGGCATTTCCGATACCCAAAAATTCGTTATCACGGCAAAAGGAAAATGCATAGATCCGAGAAATACAGATGAAATAGAAAACGGAAAAGCGATGCATGATCCCGAAACCGAAGAAGAGAAAGCTGAAGGAAATTTTAATTTCACCTATAAGCTCAATGCTAAAGACAACAGTATATATACTATTTGTGGAGAGACAGATTTAAAATTAAGAAAAACCCACCGGAAAATTTCTTTTGAATGTTATGAACAGTAATAGCTAAGAACGTAAAAAAACACAATGTTATGAGTGAAAAACATTTAGTTTGCCAAGGCGCAACCTGCCGATGCAATTTCGGAACAACACCGGACAAGCTCAAGGTACTTACCCAAAGCAAACGCTACATCAACGACAGAGATGCCAAAGAAAAACTGATGGCCACGCACAAGGATATCGGAAAGACCTTTGAGAAGAACACTTTCGGCTCCTGTGCCAAGATGAACAACAACCCCTGCCAGGCCGTGGTTACGGAATGGAGTGGCTATTATGAGAAAATAACATTGGAAGATAACAAGGGCAAAGCCCTGCTGGAGGACAGCAAGGCCACATGTCCCATTGGAGGCAAAGACTGTATCACGATTATAGACCACGGGCAGATCTGCGAAGTGACATCTCAAAATATGAAGAATGCCAATCCGGAGGTGATGGCGGAGCTGTGCCCGTTCTTTGACTTTTTGGAGGAGGAAGATGATCCTTATGACGATTCTTACGTAGCTTTATAAAAACACATACCATGAAAATATTAGGAGACATCCGCCCCATCAGCAATCAGAGTTATACCTACACTATGGTTACAGACGCTGGCGCACCGGTAAAGGTGAACCAATGGCTGGTATATCTTAGAGACAGGGTGCTTGCGGAAAATAGTACGGGCATTTTTAAATTCGGTATCAATACAGCAGGGACCAGCCTGAAGCTGGTAGCAAGGGTAAGGGATTCCAAGACCGATAAGCTGGCAGATTTCCATATCAATATACAACCTTTGGCAGGGAAGCCCAAAATCCTTGACCTTTATTGGCAAGATATCAATGGCGACAAGATACAGGGCAGGGAGGTCGCCTATCTGGACAAGGTGACGCTGGTGGTAAAGACCCAGAACATCCCCCAGGGCGATACCCTGAAAATTACCATCTACGAAGATGAGTATGAGGACGGCCACGGCGACAGCTCCCGCAATATGGGAGAATACACAACATCTGCCGTTAACAGAAATGGTACGGCATATCTATATTTCAACAATATGCAGCTTTACCAGAAGAAGCTGAATAAGATGGACTATGTGGATGAGGGTGTTCACGAGTTTTATGCCAAAGTCTACTACTATTATGATAAGATAAACGAAATAAAAGACAATATACAGCTAAAGGTAAGGAACACCTTGCAGCAGATGGTGCAGCCCTATTCCGGCAATAAGCCCGTAGTGGTAGGCAAGGTAGACAGCATTGAAAAAGAAAAAAAGGAATCGCTGAACTTTACCTTTGGTGTTTTCATAGACGGTACGCTGAACAATATGTACAATACCGAGATGAAGCAGAAGGCTATAGATGGAAAAGAACCGATTGATCCAACAGGGCTCAATAGAAAAATCGAGCCTTACAAGTTTGAAGAAATCTATAAAAAATACGGAGATGAGAAATACAGCGAAAGCAGCTATGAGAACGACCTCTCCAATCCTGCCATTCTTTTTAAGAATTATACAGCAGATTTCGAAACAGTTTTTAAAATATATACCGAGGGCATAGGTACTCACAGTGCTCCGAAAGAGCAAGGAGGAACAATGCAAATTGAGGATTTTAAAGCTGATGATGACATGGAAGGGCCAGCCTTCGGTATGGGAAATGCCGGGATAAAGGACAAGGTAAAGAAGAGCATTATTGATGTTATAAAAGCAATAGAGCCGCAAGTAAATAAAGGGAAACACTATATAGATACCATTACCTTCGATGTTTTCGGATTCAGCCGTGGGGCGGCGGCTGCAAGGCATTTTGTACATGTGGTCACCCATCCTCCTTATAATCCCAAAGTAGAGTATAATAGAGAGGGGGGAGTTTCAGTTTGGGATATGCAAGGGCATGCAGTTCCTGCGACTTATGCCAGGATTTCTATGCCTCATTTTGGAGTTCTTGGGCAGATGTTACAGGATCGGGGGCTTTTAGACACACAGACCAAGGTCAAGGTACGTTTCGTAGGCATCTATGACACCGTACCACATCACGGGTTGAGCCAGTCCAATGATATCAAAGATCTCGGATTGGATGATGTGAACAAGGCGGGCTATGTGGTTCATATGGTGGCTGCCGATGAATACCGTGCCTATTTTGACCTTGTTGATATCTCATCCGTAGCCAAAACATCTCCAACAAGTGGTAAGAAAGGGGGAATAGAACTTACCTATCCTGGTGTGCATTGCGATGTGGGAGGAGCTTACTCAGAAGGTGAGGGCAATCGTCCGTACAGGATCAATGTATCTAAAAGCAAGGAAGATCTGGAAGCAGAGAAGAAAGAGTTTGTGAAACAAGGTTGGTTTCTGGAAAATGAGCTTTCTGTACAAGAATATGCCTATGCAGCATTACACAAAGTTCTTCAAAACATAAAACTCGCTGACCTATACAGGCTAGAAGGATATAAGAAGAAGGTAAGCAATCAATACAGTTATATTCCGCTTCATATTATGGCGCAGTTCTGTACCATGAAGAATGCTCCTATAGATAAAGGTGCTTTACGAGAGTTTAAAAATTTCAAAGACAACTGGATTACTGGTAATGTGGAATTTTTGAAAAGGATCAAGGTCACATTGTGGAATTATAGTTTCAATGAGGGTAAGCCCATGAGGTTTGTAGAACCGGGGATATATAAAGAACCTCCCGTGGTTTCCTCTCCGGAAAATGCATGGCTGGCGAAGCTGGAATGGGAGAAACGGCGGGCAGAAGGACAGCGAAGGCTGGATGCCGTGAATGATGATATTAGATTCCTGCGCTACCATTATCTCCATTGGAACGCTACGTATGGAGATCCACATAATAAATGGACCACCTGGCTGTCCGGCAAGAATCATCCCAATATGGTAAATGGTAAAAGGAAACGAAATGTACACTAGACTGAAAATAATTTTTGTCTGTCTCTCAATCTTTTGGTTACAGGCATGCAGCAAACAGAAAAAAATGGATAAACAAGAAAAAACAGAATATGGTTACAATGTGACCGTTACTGCCCCCAAAGAATATCCTGTGGAAGTCCATGATGGCTGGCTGCTGGACAGTAAAAAAGAATTTATCTGTGCCATGCCGAGAGCAGGTAAAACTACGGGGAGTTGGCAATATGATGGTGCAAAGGCCGGACAAGGCGGAAGCATGATTCCCTATCACCTGAACCTGACCTATGTGGCGTATGCAGAGAAGAAGTTCTACACAGTAGATGCAGAACTACCTGCGGACAAGATTCTGGAAGCGTTCAAAAAAGGTTTTATGGTACAGGGAAATACATTGCAGGAAAATGGTCTGTATGATTTGGTACATGGTACCTATGAAATTCTTACTATAGGAGCAGCTCCCGGAGGTGTTATCGTGGTTTGGCTATCGGGAAATCATAACCGTGTGGAGATTTGCAGATTGCAGGCAAAAGAAGTTTTTGTTGATAGAAATGATTTCTATGATAACCCCCATGCGAGAACTCAACAAGGATTCTTTGATACGATGTTTGAAATTGCTGTTCCTAAAGATGCACAGAAAAGCATCAAAGAAAAAGGCATTCCTTATGGATTATGGGACAAGTACAGAGAGAGGTTCAAGTATCGTTTTGTCCTTAAGCCGTATGATGAGAAAGATGTGATACTTACCAATGATATCAGGTATTATAACGGAGAACACAGGTTCTATCTCCAGCCGGAAGAAATCGCAAAGGGAGATTATACAGAAGCTGCAATTCCTTATAGTACAGAACCTATGTTCAAGATTTACAACACAGAAATTATTTTCAACGATGAGGAGATGTTAAAGGTATTCGGAGATTTCAAGAAGTCTGATCCGGACAAGCCATTGGACATCATCATCAAACCAACCTTCGAGTACGAGGATTTCAAGCTTTCTGTAAAATGTGGGGACAAGGAGGTTCCGCTTACAAAGTATAAAGTTAAAGGAGTCTGGGGCGGATAGGCAAGAATCATCCCAATCTGGTAAAAGGTAAAAGGAAACGAAATGTACACTAGACTGAAAATAATTTTTGCCTGTCTCTCAATCTTTTGGTTACAGGCCTGCAGCAAACAGAAAAAAATGGAGAAACAAGAACAAACAACGTATGGTTACAGTGTAACAGTCAACGCCCCCAAAGAATATCCTATAGAGGTACATGAGGGCTGGCTGCTGGACAGTAAAAAAGAATTCATCTGTGCCATGCCAAGAGCAGGAAAAGAAGGTGATGGATGGATATATGATGGCTCCGAGGCTGGACAAGGAGGAGAAGTTATTCCTTACCATCTGAATCTTACCTATGTGGCCTATGCAGAGAAGAAGTTCTATACGGTAGATGCAGACCTCCCTGCGGACAAGATTTTGGAAGCGTTCAAAAAAGGATTTTTGGTACAAGGGAATACTTTGCAGGAAAACGGTCTGTACAATCTGGTGCCGGGAACCTATGATATCCTTACCATAGGGGCAGCCCCCGGAGGAGTTATCGTAGTTTGGCTATCGGGGAACCATAACCGCGTGGAGATTTGCAGATTGCAGGCGAAAGAGGTTTTTGTTGATAAAAATGATTTTATCCCTAATCCTGATCCTAGTGAGTCCCAGCAACAATTTTTTGATATTGGTTTTAAATATGCGGTTCTCGACAGCATACAAACAATAATAAAAGAAAAAGGCATTCCTTATGGATTATGGGACAAGTACCGTGAGAAGTTCAAGTATCGTTTTGTTCTTAGGCCTTATGATGAGAAAGATATTGTTACGGGGTTTTATCTTATAAACTACAACGGAGAATCCAGATTTGTCCCCCACGATTCGGTAGCGGCGGCACAATATGAAGAATCTGCCATTCCTTATGATGCAAGCATATATTTTAAATTATACAGCACAGAAATTATTTTCAACGATGAGGAGATGTTAAAGGTCTTCGGAGATTTCAAAAAGTCTGATCCGGACAAGCCATTGGACATCATCATCAAGCCAACCTTCGAGTACGAGGATTTCAAGCTTTCTGTAAAATGTGGGGACAAGGAGGTTCCGCTTACAAAGTATAAAGTTAAAGGAGTCTGGGGCGGGTAATTAATTAAAATTAATAAATATAAACAAATGATAGAAAAATTAAGCCATTTTCCCGTGAACTGGATAGACGGGATGAAGATCAATAAAACCCATTTTACTGCTGTGCAGAATTATGTTAATGATTCTGTACGGGATGCTGTAGGTGTCCATACCTCGATGATCGATTATGGTCTCCTTCCGGTACAGGACCCTGTCAAGATCAATCTGATCATTGACAATCATAAGCTGTTAAGAATAAAAGTAGAAGAATGCCACGCTATAACACCCAACGGTTCCAGGATTGAAATTGGAGCATCAGAAAGTCTGAGTCTTTCCATCCCTTATCCGGAAACTGCCAGGGAACTAAAGGAAAATGAAAATGCAGTTTTACTGGCGTGTATTTCTGTTAATCCCTTTAAAAGAATGCCATGCGGAGAGCCCGATCCTGAGGAAAATCCACCGAGATACCCTTATACCCTCCCTGAATATGCCCTTACCCTGATTCCGGAAGATGAACTGAAAAATACTGTTGGATTTGGAACAAATTACCTGACAATCGGGAAAATACTGGTCAATTCGGGGGAATCGAGAATTGATGAAAACTATATTCCTCCTTCTATGAGTGTGTCAAGTCACAAAAAACTTCAGGAGCTTTATACAGAAATAGATAAATTTTATGGGCAGATCGAACTGTATGCTACCCAGATATCACAAAAGATATATGGCAAAAAGCAAAGTAGTGCCCTGGCATTAATGATGGAGCTGATGGCGGATAAGACACTGAATTATTTAGGAATGGAAATCAACAGATTCCGATGGATGTCCCCGCATACGCCACCTGCCGGAATGTTAGTATCAGTAGTAGCTTTGGCAAGGGTGATAAAGAATTTTATTGATGCCCGGTCCGGAGCAGGAAAAGAGGAGCTGTTAAATTATTTTTCGGAATGGTGTAATATAAGCCAGGGAGATTTCGAGATTGTCTTTTCTGAAACCATCAATACCGATTACAATCATAACCAGATGGATGTGGTTATTGCTAAAATCAAAAAATTTATGAAGACATTGGAGGACCTGTATTCTATATTGAGCAGGCTGGATTATATAGGCAAGAAACGGGATGGAAGTATTTTCGTTTCAGAAAATACCGACGAAAGGGACGCTGTTATTCATGCTAAAAGAAGCAGGACTTTTCTGGCAGATTAGTCTTAAAAGTTATAAGCAGTAGGTATAGCCGGCGCTTTAACAAAATCAAAATCTAAAAATTATAATTTAAAATGTATGTATGGAAGTTTTAAATAAAAGTCAACGGAGGAGTGCTTATTGGTTTTTTGTGCTTTTTTTCTTAATCACAGTTACGGTTTTGGTGACGGCTGTTTTTTTTAATGCTTATTTTCCGTTTAAGGAGAATAGCTTGCTGAAAACGGAAAACGCAAAAATGAAAAAAGAAATGGAAACCCAGAGCAAATTCTCCTTTCAGTTGGAAAAAGTTAAAGTTGCAGTAGATTCAATTGGTATGCCGAGACAGAATGACTTTTTCAATGAAAAGCTGGCACTTTCCATTTTGGCAGATATGTACAAGCAGCTTCCGAAGGATACCCTAAAGAATAAAAACATGTATAATAATATCATCATGACCTATAAAGATTTGATCGATACCAAAAAGCAGGTAAAGCAGCTTTCAGGGAATCAGGTATTAATGGATAGCTTAAGTACCATCAATAAGACATTGAAAGAAGAATATGATAAAATGAAGATTGATCTGAATGTCTGCAAACAATTGTACCAGGCACAATAAGAAATGTTATGAAATTGCAGAAAAACATATTCTTTTGTTTACTGTTTATTGCAGTATTTGGGTATGCTCAGGAAAAAACAGCTGATTCTGCGGAATTTGCTCATTTTGACTGTGGAATTACCCAGACAAAACAAAAACTGGACAAATATTTTTTCGCCAGTACTCCGCCTGTTGAGCTTAGGGTAAATAATAAAGAATTGACGTATACTACTTTTCAGCTGGGGAAGAGAAAAAATAAGCTGTATTTGTATCTGAGAATTTTGGAGGATAATGTTTGCATCAAAAAAGACAAAAATGTAGATGTTTATTTTAAATCGGGCGAAGTTATTACTTTCAAAAACGAATATCCATTGAATTGTGATGCTTTCTTTGCTAAACAATTAAAGAAAAAAGAAATTCAGAAAATGAGAGAAAATGAGATTACTCTGATTAAAATTTATACTTACAAAAAGAATTACGAAATGTATGTCAACGAAGTACAGAATCAGGATATTTACCATTATATTGATTGTTTATCGGGATATAAGATTAAAAAATCTGATGAAGTGAAAGTAAAAAAAGACAATAAAAGGGAAAAAAGAGAAGAGCCCAATATTATCAACTAACAACCTTAATTACCAACCAATATGAGTCCACTTCCTGAGCTTAACCTTAATCTCGGCATAACCAATGACCCCGGTTCTCCTTTTTACGACGGAAACGGGGGAGAAGGTGTGGTGGTACGCACCGATTCGGGACTGCGAAAATATACTATTACCCTTGTGATATCGGATCAGGAAGCGGGAAGCATCTATCTGAAAATAGGAGAAAAAGAAGTAGAAGTTCCTACTTATAAGATGACGGTAACTGATGACAAGACCGGTGAGACAGAAGCTTATCAGGTTACAAGGGATACTCTCAGTTTTGTAACTGCTAAAACCAAGAAAAGTTTCCTGTCGTTTTTCGGATTTAAAAAATTTGACAAAACTACTTTTCTATATGAAAATATTGCTTTTGAGCCACAGCTGGAAAGTATCGAAAAGTTTGACATTTCAAAACACAGGATATTCTCGGTAGATACACTTACCTATGAGCTGGAGGGAAGCGGGCAGAAGATTATACTCTATGCCGGAGATATTAACGGGTTTGAAAAGCCCAAGCATATAGGACAGTATTTCATTGTTGTAGATAAGGATCACGGCAAAAGCTTTATTGGGGATATTCTCTTTCGTGAAAAATTCCTGAAACTCACTCCGAAAGTGGAGCTGCATGTTATCAAAAGGAAGAAAGTACCTAAGAATTTTGAATATGACGATAAAGGAAATATTAAAAAGCTGATTTATTTGTAAATGAGAAAAGATAATACACTTTTATAAAATATCATGGCAATAATAAAACAGGCAAAGAATATGAATATAACAGTAAAAGGAACTTATACTGTTATTGCAGGTTCTATAACGGAAATAGCAGATAAAATTACAATTACAGCAACAACGGGAAATCTAACCTTGAGCTCTAATAAAAAAGTAGTTATACAAGGAATGAATGGTGGTGTTGTATATAATAATTATACACCTACTTCTAATGAAAAAAAGATTACAGATGTTATTTGGATGGATTCAAATTTAGAGCATAAAATAAATTCTGCACATATTGGTGATAAAGTAAGTCTTGTGTTACAAACCAAAAATTATAATAATGGTGAAACAATCACATTGAAAATGAGAGAAAAAAATGAAAGAGAAATTAAAACAGGAAAAGTAGAAATCATATTTACAGGTGTGGTAAATGAAAATGGGTTTGCCGAATTAAAGGGAGTTGTTGAAATAGAAGAAACTGAAAAAAATCAATAAAATGCCGGGGAGAGTTTTTTATATTGCAGAGATAGATGGGGATACTGGTTTCCAAGATGTAACGCTTGAAATATTACCGCCTCGTCAACCAAATGTTATTTTAAATTTTTTAAGATTAGATAAAGAAGTCGGAAATTTTTTAGATAAAGAATTTGAGCAAAATGGCTGGCACATAATTGACGTATCGAGTTTGAAAGATGCAAAAAATAAATTATCCCAATATTTAAACAAAAGTAAAGTTCAAAACCTTTATATAAATGCTCACGGACTTTTAAGTGATTGCTATATATACGATGATGAAGGTAATGGGATATCTGATTCAACAGGAATGGGGATAAATGGATTTAAATCCTATCCGACATCTGGGTTTAGTGCTGGAGAAGGTGGTATTCTGGGAGGTAACATTGTTCAATATATAAAAAACAAAAATGTTCTTTCTCGAAAAAATATTGAAGATATTGAAGATTTTATAGAAATTTCAAAGTCAGTTGAAATAGGCAAAAATTTAATTATTGCAGGATGTTTTTCTGCAAGATATGATGATTTGGGAATTGGCATTACTACCCTTATTAATTCTATTGATGTTTTTATAAATAAAGATTTTTCAAGTATTTTTTATACGGGGTCCAAAGGGAAAGAATATATACCATTTACAAACTTTGTTAGTTATAATCAAACCTCAGCCAAAAACAGTCACGAAGGTTGGAGGCAATATCAGAATGGTAAAATTGTAAGAAGATTAAGTAATATCAAAATTACAAAATATGGAGTCAAGACATTATAAAAAATATTTTCTGATTATATTTTTGATATATAGTTCATATTTATTTTCTCAAATGAATATGATTTCTATAAATTCATTATCATTTAAAATTAATTTGAAAGAAAATAAAGATACAATTAATATTTATGAAGATGAAAATCTTAAAGTATTATATCCCATAGATAAGTTTATTTTTGATTCTCGCATTACCAAAAAAAGAGGATTAACCACAAAAGTTAATTTATTATACTATTCCAAAAAAGAAAGTATAGGATTATTTATACTTCTAAGTTATGGTCAGTCAATTATGAAAATAAAAAATCAAACATACAATATAACTATCAATGTTGATAAGAATAAATTTATTCCTTATATGCTTTTATTAGATAAGAATATGGAGACAAAATTCCTAGTCAAATATAATAGAATTAAAGATTTTCATTCAGAAAATTATACAAATTCTTATTCAATCCAAGATAGCACAAATTTTTGCAAATACGGAGAATTTCAAATTAACCAAAATATTATATATGAAGATATTGAATTGGTTATCAAAAAAAGAATAGCTATAAATAATAACGAAAAAAAATTAGATTGTGAACCATTATTTACATATGAAGTTTTCCCACTTTTAAATTTTAAGAATCAACACCAATGAAAGGAGCTTATTATAAAATACCGTTTGATTTTGAAAACCTGATAGAAAAAAAGGATGCCGATAAAATATCCTTAGATGCCTCTATCAGCCAGCATATATTTCTTATTGCTACTACATCTTTAGGAGAATGTAAATATGATGAAACCTATGGAACAGAGATTTGGGAAATGGATTTTGATTTAATGAAAAGCGATAATATCCTGAAAGAAATGATTGCAGAAACGTTGAAGACATCTGTTGCGATGCACGAAAAAAGGATTAGACTGGAAGATGTGGAAGTTTCCGTAAATGATCACAATTTAGGAACATTAGGAAAGAGGAGAATGAAAAAGAAGGTGGCCATATTGATAAAAGGGCTTATACTGGAAACTAACCGGCCTTTTATATTTAATAACTCATTTTTTGTAGGACCCCTTTCGTATTAATTAAAATCAGAGTATGAACCAAGACCGTATAAAAGACCGCATATTAAGAAGAGCCGCCAGAATGTGGGGATATAATGAGCTGGAAGCCGAAGCTTCTTTTGACCCCATTGTCAGCTTATTACTCTCAGCTTGTGCCGCTGAGCTGGAGAAGCTCGATTTTGAGCTGGAAAATTCCCGTTCCAGGATTATAGAGCGGGTTTTGGAAGTGATGTTTCCTGAAGAAGTGTCAGGAGTGCTGCCTTCCAGAACGCTGCTGCAGGTTTCACCTTTAGAGAATAATACCAGGATATCGTTATACAATCATTTTAAAACGATTATAAAACAGCATAGTATTTATAACCCTACTGAAACCATTACAAAAGATCTGTTTTTCAGTCCGTCCATCGAAGCAGGACTTACGACCGGGAGTGTAAAATATATTGCCTATGGGAATACCCTTACCAATCTGGAAAGTTTTTTCTTCGATGCTGCAATAGGAAAAGCAGAAAAGCATCTTCCTTCGGGTGAGTTGTGGGTAGGTATCCATTCTCCGAACAAAGAGGATCTGGAAGATCTTATGTTTTTTATCGACATCAGCAATACCTATCAGAAAGAAATATTCTTTTATTACCTGAAACAGGTAAAAGTTTATTTTGGTGAAAAAGAATATTTACTGAAAGAAGGGTATAATGTTGATCAGGAAAACATCAGTCTTCAAAACATTATTACTAAAAACTATTCTGATCTGGAACATATATATAATGACGTAAACCAATATTATTTCTCTAATTTTTTCACGCTTAAAGGGAAGTTTGGGTTTAATGATAAAACACAGAATGAGGTTCTTTTTACTTCTCATTTCCCAGGACATACAATCGGAGAGAATGATGATATTATATGGCTTAAGTTCAAATTTTCTGAAGCTATCGTTCCCGATATACTGCAGAATGTCCGCATTGCACTCAACTGCATTCCGGCTATTAATATCAGGAATACAAAGATAGTCCGCAGGATAAAAGGACGATTGAATATTATCCCTATACCCGGAGAGGATGATTTTCTGGATCTGGATTATATATCTGATGACCACGGAAAAAGACTGGATATTAAAAATTATGAAACAGAGACTGAAGGAATGACTGCCTTATTGCGAAAAGGAGGCGTTTCCCGTTTTGACCAAAGGAGCGCATCGGAGCTGCTGCAATATCTTTTAGCACTCATTAAAGATGAAACGGCCGCTTTTGCCGGCATTGGTGCAGATACTGCAAAAGATACTTTAAGACATATTAATCAAAATGTGGCTTCATTGCATCAAACGGCTAAAGAAAAAAGCTATACCCAAACGAGTAATCCATACCTTATTGTTTCTTCCGCTGTTCCTGATGCGGATGTTCGTTGTACCATTTCCTATTGGTCAACGGCTGCAGAGCATGGGAATAACCTAAAACCTGGTACGGTATTCACCTTGGAAGGCGGAAATGGATTATTGGACAATAACGCAGTGATGCTGTATGCTTCCTATGGAGGGCGGAAAAAGCTCTCTTCTCAGGATAAAATTTTAGAATACCGGAATGCACTTCTTACCAGAGGAAGAATTGTCACTATTGCAGATATCAGGGCATTTGGGATGAACCATTTCAAAAATCTGATTACAGGAATTGAAGTGCAGAAAGGAACTAAAAAAGAAGTCTCTTTAAAAGGAGGATTCAGCAGGACGATTGATATATTCCTTGTAAAAAATAAAGAACAAACAGAAAATATCAATCCTTCCGAATGGGAGTATGTATGTGAAAGTTTTTTGCTGAAACTAAAAAATGCATCAGCTAATATTTATCCGTACAGATTATTTGAGAAATAATACATAACCTATTGTATAACAAGAAGATTTTTTTATTTTTATAGAGAAAACAAAAAACACATTGATGAAATCGCTGCAATCCCCTGCAAAACCGGAGCTGTATCAAAGCCTGGACAAAACCATTGGAAAAATACGAGATCATCTTTGAAAGCTAGCTGAAACAATTAACAAATTAATTTAAAATCATATTACTATGCTATCAAACAAAGGAATCGGTGGTAATGAAGTACCATTAGACACCAATGAGGCTATTTCGGAAATTCCTCAGAACAGAACAATTATCGCGCAAAAGCTTACTGCTGAAGATCCCGTAAAACCGGAACTGGTAGAAGGGCTTACCACGGTGGAAAAAGTATTTGAACACTACAAGCCGGAAATCAAAGTTGATTTTGAAGATGCCAATGGCGCTATCAAAATGGAGAACCTGAAATTCAAAAATCTTGGAGATTTCGGAACCAAAGGTATAACAGGGCAAAGCAACTTCCTGACCGGGCTGGAAACGGAGAAAGATCAGTACCAGAAAATTGTAAAGCAACTAAAGACCAACAAGATTCTGAAGGCAGCTTTAGAAGATCCTGATGCAAAAAAAGCTTTATACGATACTCTGCAGTCATTAATAAAAGAATTAGAAGAAAACAAATAACCGAAAAGCACAAATTTTATGTCAAACAATAAACAACAAGAAGTACAGCAAGCGGCAGAAGCCCCTGTTTTGGAACAAACAAAAGTACAAGGCAGTTTAGATAAATCAATAGAAAAACTGGCACGTTACGGTGGGTTTGATTTGTTGGAAACGTCCATTGAAAACGTACAAAATATCAATCCTGACAGAAAAGCAAGAAGAAAAATTTTTCTTACCGAAAAAGGTAAAGAAAAAGAAAGGGAAACCTTAAGAAAAACACTAGAACTTTGGGCAAACGTTATCAGCAAAAGTGATTCATTGACTGATATGGTGGCAAATTGCGAAGATCAGAGAAAAGCAGCGGAGGAGCTGCTTTCCAAGAATTTATCAAAAGCGGTGGATGCTACCAGAGAACTAGAGGGTAATTACAGAACGATCGCCATGTTCTACAAAAATACAGAATCAGACAAAGTAAAAAATGTGACTGTAGTCAACGCTGATTTGGAGCAATTGAAAGATTTGGACAATACCCGTTTCATCGATACCATCCATGCTGAGCTTTCTGATAATTATGACAGGCTGGATCTTAAAAATAATTATGGACTTTTAGTTATTCCGGGATATCTGGGTTCTAATACGGTAGTGGAAAAATGGGCAAAAATTGCACATGAAAATAAAGTAATGCTGGTTACCGATTTTGAACATCTGGACGAGCCGGATGATGTGATGGAAATGTTTGATCAGGCCTATCTGACGGGTGGAGAAATTTACAGGTCGAACGTGCTGATGACCTGCAACTGGCTGGTAGGAAGAGGGAGATTTGAAGAAATCGACGAGTTGGATGATTTGTTCATTCCGCCTTCAGGTGCATTGGCAGGAAAAGTATATAAAACTTTAATGTCTCAGGTGACAGCAGGTAAGAAGTTTGGGGGCATCAATGAAGTGGAAGGCGTGAAATTCGATCTGAAGAAAAGTGAGATTGCCAATCTTGAAAACTTAGGATTAATCCCAATGGTTAATGAGTACGGAAAAGTAATGGCTTTCTCAGGAAAAACATTATTCAATGGAGATAATTTAGGGCTGCAAACGTATTCTGTAGTAAGGGTTTTTGATTATGTAACCAAAGTACTGATGGATTTCTTAAACAGAAGAGCATTTGAAAACTTTACAGCTGTTACCCGAAAGGAAATTATGAACCAGATTGTGCGTTTTCTGGATGCGATCACGGGGCCAGGAAAATTGATTGAGAATTTTGAGATCAGAAAATTTGAACAAGACCCTGTTCAGAAAGACCGAATTCACTTGGATATTCATATGAAACCGTATTTCCCGGCCAAAAATTTCCTTATCAAAATGGATGGGCATAAAGGCGATGATGGGAATGAGTGGGAAACGGAATACGAACAGAAATAAAGATCAGGAATAGTGATACAGGAGTTAGGAAAGTAAAAGAGAGTGTTCTGCAATATTTTTTAAAATTATTGTATTTCCTAAATTTTTCATCATTTGTGTTTGTGAGCGTGGAAAGTTTTCTTTCCACGCTTTTTTGTTTCATTATTTTGCTCCTGATGATGTATCACAAAAAAATATTTCTAAGAAATATTTTTTTGTGATTTAATAATTACCTGTAAAATGTTATTATTATATAAATGATAATATAAATAAATTATAAATATTAATTGGTTAAAAATAACTTAATATCTATAATTTTATATTTTTATTTATTTTATTGAATAGATATAATTTTTATTATTAATTCAATTATTTTTGTATAATTTTATATTTAACATAATAAAATATTTAAAAAATTGTTTTAAATTTATTTTTTTTACATAATATAAGTTTATATATTTGATAAAAATATAGTCCATTATTGGTTCTTTTAAAAATATACCTGAACACATTATTAGGATACATATATTTCCATTTTTGGTAGTTGTTAGATAGTTAAACCTAAATATATTTATTATGTCATTTAAAGCAAAATTCAAAGTTGCCGGTAAAGAACGCAACATCTTAGCTGTAGAATTCGGAATGTTACAGCAAACTGACCCGACAGGAAGACCATCTTCCATTGCAAGAGGCGGTAAAATTCATTTAACAGTTGAAGGGACAGGAGAAACTGATCTTTTTGAGTGGATGACCAATTCATTTGAGAGAAAGGATGGGAGCATTACTTTTGTAAAAAGAGACAGCGACGCTACCCTTAAAGAACTGAAATTCAAGGAAGCTTACATTGTGAAATACACAGAGGATTTTGATGCTAAGGGAGAAAATCCGCTTACAGAGTCGTTTGTGCTTTCAGCAAAAGAAATTGAGCTGGGCAATGCCAAGCATATCAATGACTGGGCACAATAATCCCATCTAAATAAAAAGAACCTGCTTTTCTGTAAGATCCACCAGAATCTTTTTCTCGTGCAAAAACACAACTACCAATATTCAATTATTCGATGAAAATCTTATAGGAGGGATTCTTATGGGCGGCATGTCTTTTTTTTTTACCTTTTTTTAACACAAATTCATATACAAATCAACAATTTAAAACCAATTAATTATGTCATTTAAAGCAAAACTAAAAGTAGCAGGCAAAGAATATAATGTCCTTAATGTAAGCTATGGTCTGTTTCAGGAAACAGATGCTACAGGAAGACCATCAACAGTTTCCCGAGGGGGTAAAATAGATGTTACTGTGGAGGGAACAGGAGCAACGGATCTGTTCGAATGGATGACCAACTCGTTTGAGAGAAAAGACGGAAGTGTGGTATATTTCAAAAGAGACAGCGAAGCAACACTGAAAGAATTGAAATTCACAGAAGCCTATCTTGTAAAACACAAAGAAAAATTTGACTCCATAGGAGATAATCCGCTTACCGAAGTCTTTACGATATCTGCAAGAAAGATAGAAATGGGAAGTGGGGCGTTTGAAAATGAGTGGCCGGGCTCTATGTAAAATTAATAAGAATGGGCAATATGGCATTGCCCATTTTTTGTCTTTTTCGGAATGAAACAAGAGCTGAGGAATCGGGAATTTAGATTCGGGATTCCATCAATATGAGATATGAAGATAAATGAAATATTTTATTAAATATCGGATACTGACAGTCAATCATCAACCATTAACAAACAATTAATCAAATATGTCATTTTTATCCAAATTAGAATTAGACGGCAACACTTATAATATATTAGAGTGTACATACAAATTTGTCCAGCCGGTTAATGAGTCCGGGAAACCGGATGGTATACCTTTGGGCGGAGACATTATCATTAAGATCGAAAGCACAGGAAACCCCGAACTTTTAACATGGATGCTTGATCATAGTCTGGTAAAGAACGGAAAGATCATTTTCTACCGAAGGGATGCGATGAGCAAGCTTCAGGAAGTGAATTTTGAGAAGGCTTACTGTATAGAGTTTGCTGAGTATTTTAATGCCAATAACGATCAGCCCCTGCAAATAGAGATGAAACTCATTGCCAAAAAACTGCATGTAAACGGCTCTGTCCACGAAAAGCAATGGAGATAGAAAAACTGTATGAATGGACATTTTATCCGGGATTACAACGTCTTTATATAGGAGAAGAGATCAATATTCAGGCTTATGTAGGTAATCAGATATGCATAAATAACCATTTTGCTGATAAACTGTTTATACATTATTTTGAAACCAACCGGATCATATACCAAGACGGAAAAAATATCCTGACCAATAAAAGACCGGAGAGGAGGTGTGAGCTTACAGCACCAATATTTCCTTTGGAAAAACCGGGAGATTCTGTTAACCTTGATAATGGCGGGATAGGCTGTATGCTGGAAGAAGGTGATTTGAGAGAACTGCTGGAAAACACATTTTTTCTTCCTGGGCAACTTCGTTTTTATGACTTTATAAACCAAGAATTGCTTTTATTAAAATGGTAGAACCTTTTCTGCATCGTTAAAATTCAAATTAAAAAAAACAAATGAAACATGGAAAATAACGACAACGATCTTGACCTTGATGCCGCTTTCGGCACGTCCAAACCTTTTGAATACTGGCTGAACGACCCCACTAATCCCATCGTATACTGCCTGCTCCAGCTCGACGGAAAGGATTTCCTCGCCAAAAACGGATATACGGTAGAGCTTATCCAAAAAACGGCAGACCACGA
>NZ_LFNE01000007.1 GCF_001045455.1 Chryseobacterium sp. FH2
ATACAAAGCACAAGATAAAGACAATCTGAAATATCTGAATAGTCTGAACCTGCAAATCTACACGTTGAATATGCTGGGAAAATATGTAGATTTTAAAATCTATGACACTGTAAACGGACGGGATATAGAAGTAGCAAAAAATACCGAGCCTATGCAGATTATTCAAAAAAACGGTATTGTAAAAACTAAAAAATCAATACTGTTAAGCCCGGGAATGTAACTCCAAATTGAAAAATATGACGACTAAAATTTTAATTTTAATTTTATTTTTTTTTAATGCTTTAATATTTTCTCAGAATATCGTTGGAAATTATTATCCTATTGCATCTAAGTGTAAGTTATATCTGAAGATTGAATCTAAAAATAAATTTCTTTTATATTCAAATGACAAAATAAAAGTAAAAGGCATAGTGAAAATATCTAAAGAAGATAATACTTTTTTCTATAGATTTTGATAAGGAATATGATTTATTGTCAAAAAAAGACAATTACAATTTTTCATATTCAATTGATGATTTGAAAGCTTTGATTACAGTTGATACTATTAATAGTACCAATGTAAATAAGTATAATAATTTTGCCTATTATATTTCTAAAACAAAAAATGGAAATTCCAAAGCAATCTATTTATATAACGAAATCCTCAAAAAATTTCCAAACCGAACCGTTGCTTATCTCAATTTAGCTGACAGCTATTGGGCAATTGACAATAAGGATTTAGCCAAAGAAAACTACAAAAAGTATGTGGAGTTAATGCAATCCCAGAAAAAGGATTTGAAGAAAATTCCTAAAGAAGTTTGGGAGAGAATAAAATAAAAGCAATTTTCCATATTAGACATATAAAAACTCCCAAAACAAAACGTTCGGGGAGTTTACATTAAATTTTATTTACCAAAGAATATTCTATCTTTCTTTTGCTGGTCATTATAAATCATTTGGAAACTCACAGGCATATATTGATAAAGAAGTTTCCAATGCTGTATTTTTGTATGCTTTTTGAAACTTTCAAACGACCTTACGAAAAGATTTTCAATCATATCTTTCACATAAGTATCTCCCCCTGTGTAAATCATATCCATCAGTTTGATGTGATGGGCAATGATGTTGATTTTTGACTCTTGTAAAAGATTTTTCAAATAATTTACAGTTGCCTGTATTACTCCCGCAAAATTATCTTGTTTGGATAATTGAGCAATTTCTTTGCGAAGTGGTGGATAGAAAAATTTTAAATATTCCGTAGCTATTTTTTGATTAATAGTTTGCATTTGTACATTCATCATAATTAATATTTTTCAGAACATTCGTATTGCCGCGAAAACTGTACCAAAGTTTACACACAGGCAGCAAAAAATAAATGTGCTGATCATCTCGGCAATATAAGCAGCTAAATAGCCATATTATGTCTGTTAGTCATTGTTATGAAGGTTTTTGGTCTGAAATTTTCTTATTTTATTTTTTATAAGTGGTTGATTTTGAACAGGTTTTTATTTTGTTAGTTTTTGTGGTTATGTAATGAAACTGCTTAAAAATGTAATAAAGTTATTCGCCACATTATAAATCTGTCCGGAATTTATTTCCTGAAATGTGACTGAAAATCACTTTTCGATATTATTTGCTACAAGAAACGGCAGAATTGTCTAAGTTTTTATATTCTCGGAGAATGGATGATTACTAAGAAAAAATCCTGTCAAAATGATAAGGTTTTTATCAGGATGAAAGGTGTTGATTGTTTGAGATAATTAATATCTTTGCAATCCAAAATATTCAGCATGTTTTCAAAAATCGTAGTACACAGAGTAGGAAATAAAATCAACGGAGAATCTTTAATACTTTCTCAGGAAGAATTGCAGTTGGAAGAAGGAATGGCAGAATTGCTTGAAGACTATTTTTTAGGTTCTTTCAAATCAGAAGAAACTTTTCATTTTTACAGTGATTCTTATTTGGTGAATAATCCTGTTTACAGTGCTGTGTCAGAAATTTTTGATGATAAAGCCAAATTCCTTTGGGAATCTGAAAATATTGCAAAACACCTTTTCGAAGCTGCTGAAAATCCAAGAGTCCAGGGTGGAGAGCTGTTTATTGTATATTTTGAAGATGAAAGAGAAGGAACTGAAAAAGTTGATAAAATTGGAATTTTTAAAACCGAAAAAAGAGAATCTTTCCTAAAAATATCTCCTCAAAGCGAAAGTTTTGAAATTGAAAAAGATCAGGGAATCGGTTTGGCAAAAATTGATAAAGCAGCTTTGATCTACAATAATGATAAAGAAACTGGATATGTGCTTTCTGTGGTTGATAATAACAAAAACGGAGATATGTACTATTGGTTTGAGGATTTTTTAAAGGTAAAACAGCGTGATGATGAATATTTTCATACGCAGGAAGCTTTAATGGTTTATAAAGACTATATCACCAAACAATTACCTCAGGAATTTGAAGTTTCTAAGGCAGATCAGGCGGATTTTTTGAATAAATCAATTAATTTCTTTAAAGAAAAAGAGGAATTCAAATTAGATGAATTTGCTTCAGAGGTATTGGGCGATGAGCATGTAATCGAAAGTTTTAATAATTTTAAAACTGATTATGAGCAGGATATGCAGATCAACATTGCAGAAGAGTTTCCAATCAGTGAAGCGGCGGTAAAAAAAACACAAAGACACTTTAAAAGTATTATTAAACTAGATAAAAATTTCCATATCTACATTCACGGAGACCGTCAAAAACTGGCCCAGGGTGAAGATGAAAACGGAAAATATTATATGCTTTATTTCGAAAAAGAAGTTTAAATTAAACTATAAAATCACCTGATTAATTTATAATATCATAACTTTATAACCTATCACAAAATATTTATTATGAAGTTCATGATCATTTTCTGGGCGCTATATATGTTGGTTTTCTGTATTCCCTTCCCGATTTTTATTTATATGATGACTTCGGAAACATTGACAGAGCCAAGGAATTCACTGGAGGTAAGTTATATTTATCTTGGTATTTCTATAGCTATCTGGTTGTATGTGCTTGTCTTTTTTATTAATAACCTTTTTGTAAAAACTTTTAAAGCAAAAAATACAATCAGTCATATTGTAAACAATGGAATTTCAAGGAATGCAAAAATTTTAGATTATAAATTAATAAAGTATAATGCTAAAGCAAATATTAATTTAATTCACATTACACTTTCTTTTCTTAATCTCAGAAATATTTTGATTGAGCATGAAATGATGTTTCATGACACAAAGCCAGAGGAAAAAAGATTTGCGACAGGAAATACGGTAAAAGTTTTACTGAATCCAAATACTTCGGAAGAACCTTATTTTATCTTAAGCGGACAAAAAACGAAGTTCAATACAGGAAATATGATACTGAGAATTTTGTTCGTTATTTTTATGATTGTGTATGTTTTGGGTTTATATTCCTATTTTTATATCAGGGAATCCTTTGATTTTGGCTGGAGGTTTCTCACTTTCATGCATCCTGTTTTGTTTAGCGGGGTGATGTTTCTACTGACTATTTTGGTGTATCAGATGATTGCGGGAAAATTTTTCAACAATACAAAAAATGAACAAATACTTTTTGCCGGAAGAAATGCAGAAGCAGATATTATTAGCGTAAGTCAAACCGGATTAACGATAAATGATCAACCCCAGATCATGTTTCAGGTAAGTTTTAAAGATTTCCGGGGAAGTGAACATATTGCTGTTTACAAGAAAATCGTAAGTCTTTTAAATTTAGCTTCTGTTCCGAAAGAAGGAAAAATTGAGATTATGTATGATGAAAATAATCCTAAGAAAATTACAATCCCGAGAATGAATTAAGTAAAATTTCGAAGTTTTACAACTTATTATTTCTTCCTAAAAAACAATGCTCTGCTGTATTCGTAATTCATTCTGGCAATGTTCAAAACGGAAATTCCTTGTGGGCATTCGACTTCACAGGCTTCTGTATTTGAGCAGTGACCAAAATGTTCAGAATCCATTTGCTGAACCATATTGAGAACACGGTTGCTTCTTTCTTCTTTTCCTTGCGGGAGTAAAACCATATGTGTAATTTTCGCTGAGGTAAATAACGCTGCACTTCCGTTTTTACAAGTCGCAACACACGCACCACAACCAATACACGCGGCAGAATCAAATGCTTCTTCTGCCGATTGATGAGTGATTGCAATTGCCGTTGCATCGGGAGCCTGCCCTGTGTTTATTGAAACAAAACCACCTGAAGAAATAATCCTGTCAAACGCAGAACGGTCAACTTTCAAATCTCTCTTTACAGGAAATGCCAAAGCCCGGAAGGGTTCAATCACAATTGTTTCTCCATCTTTAAAAGACCTTAAATGGAGCTGACAGGTTGTTGTGTGTTCCAAAGGCCCGTGAGCGAGTCCGTTAATCATCATTCCGCATTGTCCGCAGATTCCTTCACGACAGTCGTGGTCGAATTCTACAGGGTCATCACCATTAAGAATCAGTTTTTCGTTTAATGTATCCAGCATTTCGAGGAAAGACATATGAGGGTTCAATGCTGTCAAATCATAATTTACCAGTTTTCCTTCACTCTGGTGATCTTTCTGTCTCCATATTTTCAGATGTAAATCCATAATTTCCGGTTTTATTTATAACTTCTTACGGTTGGCTGTATTTCTTCAAAAATCAAAGGTTCTTTGATGAGTTCAGGCTTGTTATTTTCACCTGTCCAATTCCATGCAGATATGAACTGGAATTCAGCATCATTTCTCAATGCTTCTCCATCCGGAGTCTGAAATTCTTCACGGAAATGAGCACCGCAGGATTCATTCCGGGTTAAAGCATCATAACACATCAGTTCACCGATTTCAAAATAATCAGAAACACGACCTGCTTTTTCCAGTTCGGTATTCATTGTATCACCTTGTCCGGAAACCTTGACCTCTTTGTAGAATTCCTGTTTTAGTTTTCGGATTTCTTCAATAGCGAATTTTAGACCTTCTTCATTTCTCGCTAAACCGCAATAATCGTACAGCAGTTTTCCTAAAGTTTTATGAAAATAATCAACAGTTTTTGTTCCGTTACTATTGATAAAACTTTCAATTTGTTGTTTAACCTGATTTTCCGCTTTTTCAAATTCAATATCTTTTGTTGAAATTTTTCCGGTATGAATTTCTTGGGATAAATAATTCGCAATCGTGTAAGGTGCGATGAAATACCCGTCAACAGAAGCCTGAAGAAGGGAATTTGCTCCCAGTCGATTGGCTCCGTGGTCTGCAAAATTAGCTTCACCCAACGCAAATAATCCCGGAATAGTGGTCATTAATTCATAATCAACCCATAGCCCGCCCATCGAAAAGTGGGCGGAAGGGGAAATCATCATCGGTTCTTCATAAGCATTGTAACCTGTGATTTTAAGATACATATCAAATAGATTTCCGTATTTCTCCTGGATTTTTTCCTTACCCTGTTCTTTTATGGCTTTAGAAAAATCAAGATATACTGCATTTTTTAAAGGCCCGATTCCAAAGCCGGCATCTATTCTTTCTTTCGCAGCTCTTGATGAAATATCTCTCGGAGCTAAATTGCCAAAAGCAGGATATCGTCTTTCCAGATAATAATCTCTTTCGTTTTCAGGAATATCGTTTGGTTTTCGGGTTTCATTTTCTTTTAAAGGAACCCAGATTCTGCCGTCGTTCCGCAAAGATTCTGACATCAATGTTAATTTCGACTGATAATCTCCCGACTGCGGCAGTGAAGTAGGGTGTACCTGAATCCAGCTTGGAGATGCCATTAATGCTCCC
Source organism: Chryseobacterium sp. FH2 (assembly GCF_001045455.1). Lineage (GTDB taxonomy): Bacteria > Bacteroidota > Bacteroidia > Flavobacteriales > Weeksellaceae > Chryseobacterium. The sequence continues at coordinate 5,762 of NZ_LFNE01000007.1, forward strand.
TTTTTATGGGCTCTCCAAATCGCAGAACCATTGCAGCCCATTGCCAAAGTCGATAAATAATATATTTTACCATAACCGCCTGTTGCCAAAACGACAGCATGTGCAGCATGTCTTTCAATTTCTCCTGTGTCTAAATTCCTGACAATAATTCCTCTTGCTTTTCCGTCTATGACAACCAATTCCAGCATTTCGTGCCTTGAAAATAACTGAACGCTTTTCTTTCCGACCTGTCGCATCAACGCCTGATAAGCGCCTAAAAGCAATTGCTGTCCGGTTTGTCCTCTTGCATAAAAAGTCCGGCTTACCTGAACTCCTCCGAAAGAACGGTTATTTAAATAGCCCCCATATTCCCTTCCAAAAGGAACGCCTTGTGCAACGGCTTGGTCGATGAGATTTAAAGAACATTCTGCCATCCGGTAAACATTGGCTTCACGTGCTCTGAAATCTCCGCCTTTTAGGGTATCGACGAACATCCTGTAAACGCTGTCGCCGTCATTTTTATAATTTTTGGCAGCATTTACGCCACCTTGTGCGGCAACAGAATGCGCTCTTCTCGGGCTGTCCTGAAAACAGAATGATTTTATATGATAGCCCATTTCGCCCAGTGAAGCAGCAATAGAACTTCCTGCCAATCCTGTTCCGACAACGATAACGTCCAGTTTTTTTCGGTTAGCCGGATTGACGAGCTTAGCAGTTTTTTTATAGTTTTCCCATTTCTTTTCTAATGGGCCTTCCGGTATTTTTGAATTTAAAATCATGATTTTTCGATTTAACGGTACGTGAGGAATACATAAATCGGCATTAAAGCAAATCCAATGCTGATAATGACTGAATAAGCAATTCCGATGGTTTTAAACCATTTTACAAACTTCGGATGAAACAATCCTAAGGTTCTGACTGCGCTGTAAATACCATGAATCAGGTGATAGCATAATGCAATCATCGAAATGACATAAATTAAAACATACCACCATTCTTTAAAAACAGTTACGACCAGAATATAAAGGTCTTTATTTCCATTATCATCCAGCGGTGGTTTCCCGAATTTGTAGATATACCAGAAATTTTGAAAGTGAATGACAAGGAAAATTAAAATCAATGTTCCTAAAATTCCCATATTTCTCGAATACCATTTGCTGGCTCTTCCGCGTTGGTCAGATTGGTAATTTGCTCCGGATTTTTTATTTTTTAAAGTAATAATTAAACCATCCAAAGCATGAAGAATAATACTTGCATACAAAATGTAAGAAACGATTTTAATGATAATATTTCCCGACAGAAAATGCGAATAGGCATTAAACTGAAGATGTGCCTGCTCCTGTGGTAAAAATAGCTGAAGGTTTCCCAAGAAATGAATCAGCAGGAAGAAGCTCAGGAAAAGTCCCGTAAGACACATCAGCATTTTTCTTGACAATGTTGACAGCATATTTTTTATTTATAATTAATAATAACCTAAAATTTTCATCCAAAGCCCGCCGACACCCATATAAATGATTAACAGAACAATTCCTATTTCCAAACCTCGAAGCCACCACGCTTTCAGGTCCACATATCCGCTTCCGAAGAAAACCGGAGCAGGGCCGTGGCCGTAATGGGTTAACACACCATAAATTGAACCTAAAAACCCAAGCATCATTGCCAATAACATCGGAGGAATTCCGACCGCGATACCAACTCCCAACAAAGCGGCATACATTGCTGCCACGTGAGCCGTTGCACTTGCAAAAATGTAATGACTGAAAAAATACACCAAAATAATTACAGGAAAAGCAACTGTCCACGTCATTCCGCCGATTTTCATTTTAATCAAATCACTGAACCATCCAATGAATCCCAATTCGTTGAGCGAGCTTGCCATCATCACCAGAACGGCAAACCAAACGATGGTATCCCAAGCTCCTTTTTCAGATTTTACATCTTCCCAAGTCAAAACTGAAGTTAGTAAAAGTAATGTAAGACCTATGAAAGCTGTTGTAGTCGCATCAATTGATAAAGCTCCTCCAAAAACCCAAAGTGCCAGTAAAATAAAGAATGCCAAAAGCATTAACCATTCGTTTTTGGAGATGGCCCCCATTTCTTTTAATTTCTGAGCCGCCATTTTTGGAGCATCCCCAGTTTTCTTTAATTCAGGCGGATATAATTTATATAAAACCAAAGGAACAACAAAAAAAGCGACCAATCCCGGAACAAAACCGGCTGCTGCCCAGGACATCCAGGTAATATTTATTCCAAACCCTGCTGCAAATTTCTGACACATCGGGTTACTTGCCGTTCCTGTCAAAAACATAGAAGATGCGATGAGATTCATATAATAACTATTTAAAGTTAAATAAGAACCTAATTTTCTGTGGGTCTCGGGCTTTTCGGGTACAGAGTCAAAACTTATTGCCATAGATTTCATAATCGGATAAATAATTCCTCCTCCTCTTGCTGTGTTACTCGGTATTGCAGGAGCTAAGCAGACATCCGCAAGACCCAATCCGTAAGCTAAACCCAATGAACTTTTACCAAAGATTCTGATGAATAAAAAAGCAATCCGATTTCCTAACCCTGTTTTAATAAACCCTCTTGCAATAAAAAAAGAAATCCCAATCAGCCAGATTACCTTGTCTCCAAAACCGGAAAGTGCTTTTGTGATTGATTTTCCTGCATCTCCGGGAGCAACAACCTGTGTCAAAGCGGTAAAACCGATTGCCATCATACACATTGTTCCCATTGGAGCGGCTTTTAAAATAATCCCTAAAATGGTGGCTGCAAAAATGGCGAATAAATGCCAGGCATTTTCTGCAACTCCTTCCGGTGCAGGAATAAACCATATGATAAGAGCAATGGCAAAGGTGATTGCTACTGCTTTAATATTAATTTCTTTCATAATAATTGGTTTTAATGATTAAAATCTACTCTGTACCTGAACAATGAATAGATTATTGTTGTATTGTGTCGTATTTTCTACTTGATGCTTATAACGGTCAAATTGTACTCCAAGCTGAATTCTTGCACCATAATTTTTTAAAAATTCCAAGCCGAACATTGGAGTTATTGTCTGTCTGGGATTTGAGTTTAATCTGAAATTGGTATCTAAATATTCGTAGCGGCAGGACAATTCAAATGCACTCAGGTTTCTGTGGTTGATTTCGTATCTTAAGTTGGGAAGAAAGTAAGCCCCGCGAATCAGGTATTCATCAGGATTATCCGGTCTGAGTTCCGGAGCAACGGCAAAATATAATGGATGGTTAGTTGCCTGTTTTGCTTCAAGCTGCATGTCTAAGCTCCATTTTGAATCAAAAGTGACAAGTGAGCTTACGTCAATACCTACAGCATAAATTTTTTTGCTGAAAACCTCTCCGATACCTCCATTTAAACCGAGATTTAAATTATATTTTTTAGCCAAACCAAAGACTAATCTTGTAGAATATTGTTTTCCGCTATCATTATCATTGACTTGATTTTTTCCGTTCCCATTCACAACGGAAACAGCATATTGAAAGGGAATTTGACCTAGTTCAAGCTGTCCTGTTGCAGAAAGCCCGATTTGGAAACTTGTCCAGCCCAATTTCCCGAATTCTGTGTATTGATTTGACCAGTCCAATGATTTAATAATATCAATAGGATAGGTTTCTTCAATACCAAACCATGGCCTGAACTGCCCGGCTGTAAAGGCTAATTTGGGGTTGAAAGTATATTTTAAATAAGCATTTTCAAGAACTCTTGATTTCGGGTCATTTTTAAAATCTGCTAAATTTGCCAATACCACGACTTCTGTACGTTTGCTGATTTGCGCCCGCATCTGAACTCTCATGTATTTGATCATAAAACTATTATCAGTCCCGCTGTTATCGGTGTGATGAAGGCCATTTACATCTACATCTTTAGTCATTCCGACAAGATAACGTGCCTGAAAAAGACCTTTAAACTGAAGTTGGGGATATATGACATTTTCTTCTTCATGTTTTGCGTGTAAAGAATCCGGTATCTGCGCCGTTACTGAAACACAGGATAACACAAAATAAAAGAACAGGAATCTCTTTATTGCTTTAAAAAAGGTCATGATGTTTATATTTTTAATGAATAGGGATGGATGATTCCGGGCTAATTAAGTCTTATACTTTAAAGAGTTTTGCTTTTTTGAAGTTTTTGTTCATCCCGTATGTTCGAGGTTCCTGTAAAAAGGATTATTGAAAAAAGAATTAATGGGAACTTTTTCATAATAATGGTGTTTAATTGATTAATCTTTAAACATTGTCAACAATATTTCAAAGAATTTTTAAGTGTTTTCATAATTCGGTGATATAAATTTAATGAATTTTGTTTAATTAACATAAATATTTTAAATATTAATCTAAAATTCATGTTAATAGTCATATTTGTTGAACTTAAATCAAAAAAAAGGGAATTTTTTATTATATTTTGAATAAACCCTATGTAAAGCATTGAAAAAATGAGAAAAGTTTAAAATTGTTTTTTTACTTTTCATGGGTAAAATCCTTGAACAGACGGTGAATGAAGGCCTGAAATTTTTAATACCACAAAGTAAGATAGCTTTAAAAAATTCATTATATTTGATAGATATATTTATTTATATGAATTTTGTAGAGTGTCATGAGGAACCCATTCATATCCCTGGGTATATACAAAGTTTTGGATATTTGATTGGCATAGATGCAGATTCATTTTCCATTACTTTTTTTAGCGAAAATATTAAGGATATTTTTAAGCTGGAAAACTTTGAACTGCTTTTCGGAAAGAAGATTACGGATTTTCCTGATTTATTTCAAAACATTATTGAATCTGATATTTTCACCTCAATTAGAACTCATACTGAAAGAGAAAATACAACCTATTTTGATAAGATTTTCATTGGAGAGAAACAGTATCATTTTTCTATTTTCAGAACCGGTAAAAATATTTTTTTAGAATTTGAGGAAGTTTTACAAAACCCCTACAAGCGTATCAATAATAAATATGATAATTTTTATATCATTGATAATGAACAGGAAATTTGGGAACAGCTACTGAGTACACTTTCTAAAATAGTGAATTATGACCGGATGATGGTGTACAAATTCATGATGGATGGCTCGGGAAAAGTAATAGCAGAAAAAACTAATGACAATTTCGAAAGCTATATAGGATTGCATTATCCTGAATCTGATATCCCAAGACAAGCTCGCAAGCTTTATTTAAAAAAAAGAAAAAGAATTTTCAGTGATGTATATTCACCGCCAATCCGTATTATTAGCAATAAAAATGAAAATATTGATCTGACTTTTGCCGCTTCCAGAGCAATGTCCCCGATTCACGGACAGTATATTAAAAACTCAGGAGCAGCATCCAGTTTTAGTGTATCGATTATTATTGAAGATCATCTTTGGGGTTTGGTAACCTGTCAGAATTCAGAAGCTAAACATATTGACCTTGAAGACAGGGTGCAGGCGGGTATTTTCACGGCGCTGGCTTCCAATGCTTATTCTTCATTTAAATCTAAAAAAGAACTTGATTACCGTTTGGGTTTAAATGAAAAATCGGCCCAGTTAAAATCAGAATTTTTAAAATATAATACACTTTTCGAATCTTTGGTTGAAAATAAATCTGAAATCAAAGATCTTCCGGAGGCAGATGGATTAGCCATTATTTCCGACGAGAATATTGTAAAAGAAGGTATTACCCCGACCGACAATATTATCGAAATGATTGTGAAGTGGGCGTATACAAATACTCACGAAAGCATATATGTGAGCCGTGATTTTCTGAAAATACACAGGGATGATTTAGGGTTGGATGAAAATACGGCAGGAATCATCATATATTTTATCGACAGGGATAAAAATGAACTGCTTATATGGTTTAGAAAAGAATTTGATGAACATATAAAATGGGCAGGAAATCCGGAAAAAATGATTAAAGTATTTTCCCAAGACGGAGAAGAAAAACATATTGTATCACCCAGAACATCTTTTCATGTTTTTACTGAAAATATTAAAGGAAGTTCGAAAAGATGGAATTCCAGAAATATAAGTGCCGTACATGCCGTTAGAGATGTTATTTTAGAGACCTCTCACAAACAATATAAGGTTATCAAGCAGTTAAATGAAGAACTTAAAAAAGTCAATGAAGAACTTGACAGTTTTTCGTACACAATTTCTCATGACTTAGGAACACCTTTGACGGTGATGAAACTGAATGCTCAAATGCTTTTAAACAGCCTTACAGATGGCTCGGAAAAGAGTAAGGGAAAAATTAATTCTATTATAGAAGAGATTGATAATATGGCAGAAATGATGCATGATGTTTTACAGTTAAGTCGTGCAAAGCACAGTGAAATACAACTTGAAAGACTTCAGCCCGGCCTTACGATTCATAAAATTTTGGAAAATGCTAAAATTACATTTGCCAGCCCAGCCAGCGAAGTAATTGTCAAAGAATGTCCGGATGTATTGGCAGATAAAACGTTGCTTCATCAGGTATTTTTAAATATCATCAATAATGCAGTAAAATATTCTTCTCATAAGGAAGAACCTAAAGTGGAAATTGAAGGAACGGAAGATGGTGATATGATTGTTTACAGGATTTCAGATAACGGGATTGGTATTCCTGAAGAAGAAAAACATAAGATGTTCAAAATTTTCAACAGAATGGATAATGCAAAAAAGTTTAAAGGAAACGGAATAGGATTATCTATTGTTCATAGAATAATGAAAAGAATCGGGGGAAATGTTGATTATAAAAGCAATAAAGATGGTACTTCTTTCTTTTTAACGTTCAAAAAGCCTTAAATTTGGGGAACTTTTAAACCCTTATTTATGGTATCTGAATATCTTAAACAGAATACAGCGGAATATCACGATGCTGCTGAGAAACTTTTTAATTCTGAAAAAATTTTTAATAAAACTTTCACTTTGGAAGATTATAAAAAAATCATCAATACCAATTATTTGATGCTTCTCCATAGTGAAGATAAAATATTCAGCAGTCTTTCTGATAAATTTGCTGAAAAATTACAGTTGAGCAACAGAAAAAAACTTCCTCTTATTGAAAAAGATTTGGCAAGTTTAGCTTTAGAAAATCAAACTGTTTCTCATGAACTAGAATTCAGCAATGAAAATGAAGCTTTGGGAGCAATGTATGTAATTGAAGGTTCTACTTTGGGTGGAAATGTGATTGCAAAACAGCTTTCTAAAACTGAAGGGTTTGATACTGTTACTTTTAATTTCTTCGGGTGTTATCAGGAAAATACAGGATCAATGTGGAAAAACTTTAAGGAGGTTTTGGATACTGAAGTGACTGAGGAAAATTATAATGATGTACTTTCCGGAGCGAAAAAACTATACACATTCCTGCTAAACGTTAATTAATTCTATTAAATTATAATTAAAATTCCTGAAAGATTGCCCAATTTTTCAGGAATTGTTAAATTTGGGCAGTTTCAATCTAGACTAAACTAAAAATAATTTAAAAAAATAAATCAAAATGAAAGTAACTGTAGTAGGAGCAGGTGCTGTAGGAGCAAGCTGTGCAGAATACATCGCAATGAAAAACTTCTGTTCAGAAGTAGTTTTAGTAGACATTAAAGAAGGATTTGCTGAAGGTAAAGCAATGGATTTGATGCAGACAGCATCTCTAAACGGGTTTGATACAAAAATTACCGGAACAACAGGAGATTATAGTAAAACTGCAGGTTCTCATGTGGCTGTTATCACTTCAGGTATTCCCAGAAAACCGGGAATGACAAGAGAAGAATTGATCGGTATCAATGCGGGAATTGTAAAAGACGTTACTGCAAATTTGGTAAAACATTCTCCGGAAGTGATCATCATCGTTGTGTCTAACCCAATGGATACAATGGCTTATTTGGTACACAAAACATCTGGCCTTCCGAAGCACAAAATCATTGGAATGGGTGGTGCGCTGGATTCAGCGAGATTCAAATATAGATTGGCTGAAGCATTGGAAAGCCCAATTTCTGACGTAGACGGAATGGTAATCGCTGCTCACAGTGATACAGGTATGCTTCCGTTATTGAGCAAAGCAACAAGAAATGGTGTTCCTGTAACTGAATTCTTAAATGATGAACAGCAAAAATATGTAATAGAAGAAACAAAAGTAGGAGGGGCAACTCTTACAAAGCTATTAGGCACCTCAGCTTGGTATGCTCCGGGTGCAGCAGTTTCTGTAATGGTTCAGGCTATTGCATGTGATCAAAAGAAAATGATCCCTTGCTCTCTAATGCTTGAAGGTGAATACGGTCAAAACGATATATGTTTAGGCGTTCCGGCTATCATCGGTGCAAACGGTGTAGAAAAAATTGTAAACGTTACCCTTACTGCAGAAGAGCAATTAAAATTTGCTGAGGCTGCAAATGCTGTAAGAGAAGTAAATGGAGATTTGAAGTTTTAATAGAGTAAACTTTATATAAAATGAAGCCTGCACCCAAAGGGTGCAGGCTTCATTTTATATATCGATTTTCAAATTATAAAATGTTACCAGCTCTTCTAATTTTAATCTGAAGAACAATAAAAATAATATAGGTAACAATAAAAATGACTAAAGGGATTTCAAACCCTAAGTAATGAAACTTTTCAAACGAAACTTGAATAAGACGGGATATGATTGGTGAAATCATTAAAATGAAACTTATGATTGATTTTCCATAACTATCTTTCCATTTTACAAGATTTAAAATGATTCCTGCTATACCAAGAATTGCAAAAACTTGATCAATATTTCCAAAACTAAAAAGAGTAACAATAAGCCAGATAAGAAATGGGAGAGGAATCATCATTCCCATTAAAAATATGAAACAGTATGATGTTAGAGAAATAATTTTGAAGATTTTCATTACATAAAAATATAAAAAAGCGTAATAATTTTGTGTATTTTATTTTGGAAATAGATTGTAATTTATTGAAATCAAATTGTGGATAAAAAAGCAGTTTTGTGGATAACTTTTAATAAATTTTAAATTGAAGGTAAAATTATATAAATAAGATCTCGCAGATTAAGCTGATTTACAGATTAGATAAAACGTCTGTATTATTGCTCAATTTGCGAGAATATAAACGAAATATAAATCAGACCTTTTTTCAGGAATGACAAGCTTTAATTATTAAAAGTACTGAACGCTTCTTCTGAATTGGCAAAGAAATTATTGTAAATCAGTTCAGTATTTCCAACCCGAATTTCATAAATGTCTTCCTGAAGTCCTTTTACCAGGCTCTCTGCAACGTCAGAAGCCGGAATTCCGTTTTCTCTTCCTCCGATTTCTACTGAAAAATCTGTATCAACTAAAGGCGGCATCAATTCAAATACTTTTACATGGGTAGTTTTTGCCAATTCATATCTCAAAATTCTCGTGTGGGAGTGTAAGGCTGCTTTTGAATCAGAATATGTTGGAATATAAGAGCCGGGAACAAAACCAACAATAGAAGAAACATTTATAATGGCTGCTTCATTTTGCTGTTTTAATAAGGGCAGAAATTTTTCTGTCAGCCTGATGGGTGCAAAATAGTTAGTCGTGAATTCGGCTAAAGCTTTAGTGTATGTATCAGAATTTTCTGAAATGGTATAGTAATAAGCATGGCCAGCGTTATTGATTAAAATATGTAACCCTCCAAAAGTGGTTTTTACTTCTTCAAAAAGTCTGTCAATATCACTTTCATTGGTAATATCTGCCTGAATAGTAAAAACGTTTGCTAAATCTTTTGCTGCAGCATCTAATTTTTCTTTGTTCCTTCCTACAATGATAATTTTATTAGCCGGGCTTAAAGCTTTTGCTATTTCTAACCCGATTCCAGAACCTCCGCCGGTAATTAAGATGGTGTTGTTTGTAATGTTCATAATTTCTTGTTTGTTAAAATTATTGGTATTATTTTTTTTGTACTGTTTAGTACAAAATTGGTTAAATTTTTTTATTTAAGTAATTTTAAATTAATTTCTATCATCGAACGAAGAATTTCCGAAGAGTTTTCCATACGTCTTGTCACGTGAATTCCGTTCCAAAGATTAATCAAATGCCACGATAAAATTTCAGGTTTTTCGGTGTTTTTGATTTGATTTTTTTCCTGAGCTTCGGCAATTACTCCTGTAAAAAGAACTTGGAGTTTTTTTAATAATTCTGCTGTCGTTTTTTTTATGTTTTCATCCTTTTCAGAAAGCTGCACTAAGGCATTCCCTAGATAACAGCCTCTTTCTTTATCACAATCCGGAGCATCTGCAAGCATTAAAAAAAGTTGTCTGATAAATTCGATTTTATTTTCTGATTTTGAAATTCCGTCACTTAATTTTTTGATAAAGCTTTCTGAAAATTGTTGTATGGAGCGAATATACAACTCCTGTTTTCCTCCTTTAAAAGCCAAATAGAAACTTCCTTTTCCAATTCCCATGGCACTCAGTAATTCATCTGCCGAAGCGGTGTCATAGCCTTTACTTCTGAAAATTTCAGTTGCCTTTTCTACAGCTTGTCCTTCATCGAATATTTTTGGTCTTCCAGCCATGATTTTCTATTTGATAAAGCAAAGATATACAATTGTACTAATTGGTACAAAATAAAATTTTAAATATGATTTATAGCTTTTGTCTATTTAAATTTCAAAACTCATAAACAGAGCTGTTTCTGTAGAATTATCGTAAAGTTTTGTATTGAGTCCTGTAAATTGGAAGCCTGCTTTTTGATAAAATTTTATAGCGGGATAATTGGTGTTTTGTGTTTCCAATTCCACAATTCTACAGCCTAAAATCCGAGCTTCTTTATGGATATTTTTAATTAAATATCTTCCAATGTTCCTACCTCTGAACTTTTCACTAATCAACATATTTTCAATAAAAAGACTGTTGTTCCAGTCTCTGAAATCACAAATAGCCCAACCAATCAATTCATTATTTTCGTAAACTCCAAACGAATGTCCTTGTGTGATAATTTCGTTAAGTTCATCAATATCATCAGAATTTGTTTCCCAAATCTTTTTATAATGCTGATTTTTTTCTCTCAGATTAAACTCGAAAGAATTTTCAATTTCAATGGTTGAAACGCTGAATATTTTATCGGTTTCATATCCATTCAATCCCCAGTTGAGTGTCGGATCACACTTTAATTTTTCAAGTTTTTTTACTTCCATCAGAATTAATTTAACGGTTATTATGGCTGATTATAAATTCTTCATCTACGATAAGCTGAAGATGAGGCCCCTTTGATGGATAATACTTAAACTCTCCGGTATAACCGAATTTCAGATTATATTTTTGGGTGAGAAGCTCAACTTTATGCCCAAAAGAATTAATATTTACAATCTGAATATTTTCTTTGGTTTGTCGTCCGTTGCTGAAAAACAACATTAAGTTAATATGATTTTCAAATTCGCATTCATTATAGTAAAAAACAAAAATATTTTCTTCACGGCAGATTTGAATTAAATCAATCATAAACTTTTTCTTTGAAATTAAAGGCAGGTTGCAGTCAATTCTTAGCGAAAGATTTTCGGCGTTGTATTTTTTGAAATCAGAGCCGATGATTTGAATAAAATTATGCTTTTTCTTATCAAATTTTCCATTCCAATCAGCCTCGAGATTTTTAGTTAATTGGGTTTCAAAACGAATTTCATTATCCATCAAAACGGTATCTTCACTTTGTAATATTTGTTCTATTTCAGAAATCATTTGAAAATGATAATCATAAAGATTGTATTCGCCCGTGTTTATTATAAGTTGATTTCCATTAATTTTGACGTTCAAATAAGCTTTACTATAATTTAATTTCAGATTTTCGAGTTTTATTAAAAGCTGATCAATATTATTTACCGAAACTTTGGTTTCAAGCTCTGCAAGATTATTCACACGACTACCAATTCCTTTTAAAAATTTAAAATATTGAAAATTATATAAACCTTCAGGGAATTTAAAATACCAATAGACTCCTAAAATCATTTTACAGTATTAAAAATCGGTTGCTTTAGAGTTTGTAAAATTTCCTTTGGTAGCATAAATGACAATTTGAATTAAAACTAAAATTAAAATAATGAAAATTCTTCCTATAGCACTTTGGAAAGATCTTTCTTTACTTGTTTCCAGCGAATTGATTTGTTGGATAGAATATCCTTTCAGCATATCAATATTTGTAAAACTATTGATTTTAGAAATTTCAGAATTAATTTCGTCTTCATTAAAGGTTGCTGCTACATTTATCTGATTTGCATTGCTCACAAAGAGCCATCCGAATAATAAAAGTGAAATGAATAAAAGAAATGGTCTGAGTATTTTCATGGTTTAATTAATATTTGAGGGAATATTAATGACTTTGTGTCAGATTCAAATTTAACTAATTTTATTTAAAAATTATAAAAACAAAGAAAATTTAAAATTAGAAGCCTTTAAACTCTTTTCAAAGGTAGACATATTTGATTATAATGTTTTTAAATTACATATAACATTGTGAAATTTAATCAAAATTTCACATTCCAAAACTTTCAAAAGGCGTAAATTTGTTTCCAATAAAATTTTACTGAATGCTTAGGAAAATTTCGATTGCGGCGGTTACTTTTTTGTCCGTAATTACAATCAATGCTCAGAAGAACAAAAATTCTCAATTAGAAAGACCCAAATTAGTGGTGGGTTTAGTCGTAGACCAGATGAGATGGGATTATTTGTACCGTTTTTACAATAAATATGGGAATGACGGTTTCAAAAGGTTGCTAAATACAGGGTACTCTCTGAATAATGTTCACATTCCTTATGTTCCTACGGTTACTGCTTTAGGACACACTTGTATTTATACAGGTTCGGTTCCGGCGATTCATGGGATAGCAGGAAATGACTGGACAGATAAAGAAACGGGTAAAAATGTGTATTGTACAACTGACGAAAGCGTACAGCCAGTCGGAACTACCAATGCTAAAATAGGAAGTCATTCTCCTAAAAATCTCTGGTCTACTACTGTGACTGATGAGTTGAGATTGGCAACGAATTTCCAGGCAAAAGTAATCGGAGTTTCTCTGAAAGATCGTGCCTCAATTCTTCCGGCAGGACATACACCAAATGGAGCTTTCTGGTTTGACGATTCTACAGGAAATTTCATTACCAGTACATGGTATATGAATGATTTACCTCAATGGGTAAAAACCTTCAATTCTCAGAATTTACCGGATAAACTAGTGGCAAACGGCTGGAATACCTTGCTTCCGATCAATCAGTATACGGAAAGTTCTCCCGATAACTCTTCTTGGGAGGGGCTTTTGGGAAGTGCAAAAACACCAACTTTTCCTTACAACAATTTAGCTAAAGATTATCAGGAAAAAAAAGATAATATCCGTTATACTCCTTTCGGGAATACATTGACTTTGAAAATGGCTGAAGCTTCCGTGGAAGGCGAAAAATTAGGAGGTGATGATATTACGGACTTCTTAGCAATTAATTTAGCTTCTACAGATTATGCAGGTCATAAATTCGGGCCAAATTCTATCGAGGTTGAAGATGTCTATTTAAGATTAGACCAGGATCTGGCACAGTTTTTCAATTATTTGGATTCAAAAGTTGGAAAAGGTCAGTATACTGTTTTTCTTTCAGCAGATCATGGTGGAGCGCATTCTGTAGGGTTTTTGCAGGAACATAAAATCCCGACAGGATTCTTCGGTGAAAACAGCCAGAAAGACATTAATCAGAAGCTTAAAGAAAAATTCGGAGTGGATAAACTGATTAACGCAGTTGATAATTACCAGATTTATTTTGACAGAAAATTATTAAATGACAATAAAATAGAGCTGGATGCTGTAAGAGATTTCACCATCAAAGAACTGGAAAAAGATCCTACGGTTTTATATGCTGTTTCTGTAACGAAAGTCCAGGAATCAACAATTCCGGAGCCGATTAAGCAGAGAATTATCAACGGGATCAACAGGCAGAGGAGTGGAGACATTCAGTTGATTTCTCACGATTCTATGCTTCCTCCTTATGCAAAAACAGGAACCACACATAGTGTCTGGAATTCTTATGATGCTCACATTCCATTGTTATTTATGGGTTGGGGAATTCAGCATGGGGAAAGTGATAAAGCTTATAATATGACAGATATTGCACCGACAGTTTCGTCGTTATTAAAGATTCAGTTTCCAAGTGGAAATATAGGAAACCCGATCACGGAAGCAATCGGAAAATAGTATAAAATACACACATATAACAAATCCCTGGCTTAATGGTGTCAGGGATTTTTATTTTTTCTATAAAATTATATTTATGAGCGAATAAGCTCCTGAATTTCTTTTTGGTATTTTCTGTTTTGTTTTTTGACTTTTAAAATAAAATAAAACAAAACAGAAATGATGATTGTTCCAAAAGCTATGACTAACATTTTTATTCGGAAATAATATGTTTTAAGCTCTTCGCTTTTCTTCAAAGTTTCTTTATTATGGTTATTTATCGCCTGATTTATAGATTTTAATTCGTTTTGCTGTCTTTTGAAACGCATTTCAAAGTGTTTTTTATTGTAATCTTGATATAGACTTTGATTTCCCATTGCGAGATAATTATCAGCCATTTCTTTGTAAATTCCTTCGTTCAGGATGAGGTCTTGGGTATTTTTACAAAGATCTTCGGCCTTTATTAAAAGATGTAGGGCTGCTTTATTTTCCCGTTTTTGTTTGTAAACTTCTGCCATTCCCTTTAATGCGAATGCTTCCAGGCTTTTTGCATTATTTTTTTGAGCATAAGTTACAGATTGCAGAAAAGCTTCTTGAGCTTTATCTATTTGATTAAGGTTGAGATAGCAATATCCAATATTGTAGTACACAACGCTCATATTGGCGTATGCTGATTGTTTAGGATTTACTTTTTCGAAATTTTTAATGGAAATTAAAAACTTTTCTAAGGCAATTTCAGAATTCGACTGGCTTTTATAAATCATTCCGCGGATAGCGTAACTTCTTGCAGTCTCAATATGTTTTTCAAAAAGATCATCAGGAAGTTTTGCTAAATATAGATCAGCTTCGTTAAGGGTTTCAAAACTTTTACTGAAAAGTTCCATTTGCTGATATTGAATTGCCACGGAAATCAAAACGCTGGTTTGTGTTTTTAAATCATTAGATTTTTGAGCTAATTCTTTAGCCTTTAAAATATATTGTAAAGATTGATCAAAGTCTCTTTTGGCAATATTTGCGGTGGAAAGAACGATATAGATTTGAATGACTTTATCTATATTTTTTTCTTTTTTTAATAAACTTTTGGCTGTTGCTATAGAGTTGTCGGGGTTATCATAGATTTCCAGGCGAGCCTTTTTTAGTATAACATCAAAAGGAATTTCCTGTGCAGAAATATTAATCCGACAGATTAAAAAAATGAATAATAAGATTTTCAACGCAGTTTTCATGATGTTCTGTTTTTACTGATTTCTTGAATGTAAGCATTGGGAGACATTCCTGTAATTGATTTAAAAACTGTCGTAAACGCACTGTGAGAGGAAAATCCCGAAAATTCTGCTAGATAACTGACTTTATAATTTAAAAATGCAGGATTGGTCTTTAATAAATGAGCAATGTGATTAATTCTTAATTCATTAATGTATCCATTAAAATTTTTTCCTTTGTTTGTATTAATGACCTCGGAAAGATATTTTGTATTGACGCCCATTTGAGCTGAAAGAGTTGAAAGCGACATGTTTTTGTTTAAATAAAAATCAAATTGTTCCCATTCGTTTAATTTTTGCAGAATTTCATTTTCTTTTTCTTTTGAAATTTTATTGGAATCTTTTTCAATGGTTTTTTCAGGAATAACTTCCTTTGGAAGATTTGCCCGATGGGTTTCCTGCCATTTTTTTTGCTTTTCGAAGAATTCGGATTGTTTTTTTAAGTCGTTGTTTGTACTTTTTGCAGTAAAAAGATATATAATTAAAATAATGATAATCGAAGAAAAAATTAAAGTTATAATCCAGAACTGTTTTGATTCATTTTGCTGTTGAAATTCAAGATTCTCATTTTGGTTATTTTCGACTAATCTCACAATATACCGGATTCCTTCTTTTGCACTGGTATCAATTTTTGTACGGATTTCTATATAAAGCTTGTTATTATACTGATATTTTTCGTCATTGTGTAATGCAAAATAATTCTTTGCCAGAGATTCATAAAATTTTACCCTAAGACTGTAAAACTGATTATTTTCGATTTTTGAAAGCCCTTTTTCTAAATTTTCTATTGAAGTTTTATAATTTCCTTTTAAAAAGTAATACCGGGCTAAATTTTCATAGATAAGAGCTTGAAGAAAATTATAATTTGTTCTGCTTTCTACAAATATCAATGTATTTTCAAGAATATGTTTTGCATCTTCCAGTCTATTTTGTCGCATTAAATAAGAGGAAAGGATTACTTTATTTTCGACTCCCAGAATCAGGTTTTCTTCGTTATCAAAACCAAGATAATTATTACTTTTTTTAAGGTTTTCTAAAGCAGCATTGTAATTTCTTTTGATTCCAAAGTTCAATGCCTGCAGTTGGTATAATTTTGCAACAGTAGTTTTTATCTTTATATTGTCACTTTTTAACAGGTTTTTATCAGTTAACAGGTTTGAAATAATTCTTTGAGACTGATTATACAGATCTAGATTCTGATATTGGTCTGCAAGGTTATAATTTGCAAATACCTGCATAAAATAAGAGAGTTTTTCTTTTTCACCAGCTTCATCTTTTTGGCTTGAAATATTCACAGATTTCACATAATCTCCATTCATTGCATAGGCCTGAGAAATTATGTTTCGTAAAACAATCCTATGCTCGATATTCTGATCACTGATCAGAATGCTTAATGAGTAATTGATACAATCATCCGGATTTTGATATAATTTTTGAAAAGCCTTATCTGCTAAAATATTAAAATCAGGACTTGATTGTCCGTGGATGATAATTGAACAAAGAAAAAAGAAACAAAATTGAATGTTTTTTTTTAGCATTTTCCTTTGCAAAAAAATGTTTTTATTATGTTTTTCTTCAATCTTCTTAAAATTTGTCCTCAAAATAAAATGTTTCTATAGTTTTGAATTTTAATTATTTGTACTTTTAGTTCTTTTAAATTTCGTGAATTATATAAGTCAAATCCTTTCGAAATAGTAAATATAATATTAATATTGTTTCCACCAATTCGAAATATTAAATCCAAATATATATGAAAAAAATTTACAAAATGTCAATAAAAACTATTGCTGGTTTTTTCTTGTTCAATTTTTCAGTAATGGATGCGCAGCTGACTGTAATGTCACTTGGAAATTTTACCGTTGGAGGTATTTCCGATAATGGGATTGTAAGTATGCACACAAGTTCCGGAGAGATTTTCAAATGGGACGCGAGTAACGGGTTGGTGCAAATTGGTTCCATTACGAATGGATATCCCGCTGCCGGAAGGACTTTGATTTCCAGTGACGGGACTAAAATTGCTTCTTCAATCACCAACGGCAATACAAATTTTAATGAAATCTCTACTTATAATGTTGCTACTTCGACCTGGACAAATCAAGGAGGATTAGTTCCCACTGGCTGGGACGGTAGTGTAAGTTCTACTTGGGGAATGACTTCTGATGGAAATACAGTTGTGGGTTTAGGCTGGCTTACTGCAGCCAATGCTCACGCTGTAAAATGGAGTTCAGCAACAGGAGTAATAGATTTAGGAAGTATAATACCCGGCAGAAGCTCTAGAGCAAATGCTGTAAATGCTGACGGAACAGTTATCGTTGGCTGGCAGGATGAAGCTGACGGAACGAGGAGCGGTGCCAGATGGGTAAATGGTGTAGAATCTTTTATTACTGATAATAACGGAGATAACGTAGGCGAGGCAGGAGATGTTTCTGCTGATGGAAACACAATCATAGGAGCAAGCCTACCTGAACCTTATGTCTGGAATAGTACCTCCGGGCTTACATACATAACACATCCAAATTCCTCGGTCTTCTTCAGAGGCGGGGCAACGGGAATTTCTGATGATGGCGGAACTGTAATCGGCTTTTTCAGATCATTTCCCGGACCTCCAATGGCTGGAGAAGGCTTTATATGGACTTCTGCAGGAGGGCGTGTAAATTTAAATGATTATGCAACAGGATTGGGAATCAATACACAAGGAGTAACAATGTCTCTTCCTTTGGCAATATCTGGAGACGGAAAGAAAATTGCGGGAGTTGGAACAAATGCTTCGGGACAGATTGTAGGGTTTTATCTTGATATTACTTCTTTCCTTTCTACAAATGAAATATCAGTAAAAAATGATAAAGCTTCTATCTATCCCAATCCTGTGAAAGATATTATTTATATCAAAGGAACAAAAAAAATTGATAAAGCAGAGATATATAACATGGTCGGTCAAAAAGTAAGAACTATTGATTCGGTTGGAAACCAGATTGATGTTTCCTCACTGTCAAAAGGTACTTACGTATTAGAGTTTTTCGTGAAAGGGGAAGTTTCACAAAATTTAAAATTCATAAAGCAGTAAAAATTTAAAAACAACTCATAAGACTTAGACCAGAAAAACTCGCAGTATTGCGAGTTTTTCCAATTTTATTGATAAGTAAAAATTAATCTTCATCTTCATATTGCTCTAGATAATAAGTAAAAGAGAAGTCTTCTACTTGGTCTTCAGCATCTTCAAGTGTTGTCAATAAATCTTCAAAAATTTCCAATTGATCCACACTCATATTTACAAATTCCAAATGAAGAGGCATTTCCAATTCTCCTGTAATAATGTCAGAAAGTGCATCCAAATTATCTCCAAAATAATCCGGAAGGGTAAGTTTTTCCTTCAACTGAGCGTAGAAGTCTTCATAATCTCCAATGTCAGTGAAATCTATATATATTGTTTTCATATCGAACTAAATTTCCAGTTTTTAGTCATTAAAATTAATTTACATTTTCTGCAGAAATCTTTTTCTTCATCAGTCGGATTTTTACCTTCAGCATCCCTCATAAAACATGTTTTTTCGGGACAGTGTTTCAGACCCTGTGTGTGACCTAGCTCATGAATGGCGATTTTAAAAAATTGTTCATCAGATTTTTTATCTAATCTAAATTTTGATGCAACACATGCTTTTCCAGGCCGATATCCTAATCCCATTAGTCCAAAATCAGCCACTTTTCCCTTCGTAGCACTGATATCTTTTGAAGTCAAACCAATTGTTACAAAGCCATCCTGAGTTTTTTCACTCAAATACTTAATGATAGAATCAGCCCTGTATCTATTTCTTGGTTTATAATAGGTATTTTCGGGAAAATCAATAGGTTCAAGAATTTTTACACTAGGATAAACCTTTTTTATTTCTGCCGTTACAAAATTAATACTTTCAGGTTTTAAATCTTTAAAAGGCTGAATTAATATTGTAACAGCTTTTTGTCTTTTCCTATTTTCCTGTTTTTTAGAGCATGAAAATAGGAAAAGACAAAATAGGAGAAAAAAAGAACTACTGTTTTTCAAAACTCCTGTAATGATTTTTAGTCAAATAAACATCACCTTCTTTTGTAAAAATAATTCGGTCTGCATTTCTGTTTCCACAACTGTAATTTACATCAGCTTCAAAATATTTTTTCCCACCGGGCAGATTTTTTTCTCTGTTGCTGAATTGATCTCCACCAATTGCTTTTCCGGGTAAAACTTCACAAAGATTTCTTTTAGAAGGATTCCAGCCTTGTTTTCTTGCTTCATTTTTTGTGATATAATAATCGGGAAGCGTATGTTTTTGCTTTACATAATTGATGACTGTTCTTTCATCAGTTAACTGGTTTATAGTTTGCTGAGAAGATGAGTTTTCTGCATTTACCTCTCCATATTCAACTGTAGTTGTATTCGTTGAATAAGTTTTTTTATCAGCGATAAAATTCTTGTATACATACATTACAGACATCCCAAAAAGAAGCCCTAAACATATAAAAAACAGAGATCTGGTTTTGCTATTCATATAAAAAAAACAAAATTACCCTTCTTTCCAATCCTCAGGAATATCACAAATCGGGATAGGGTTTATTTTATGTAAAGCAGCTTTGTGCATCCTGTCGAAGATGGCAAATACTTCTTTGTCTCTTCCTTCGTAATCCTCTGCAGTTTTTGTTCCGTACTCTTTCTGAATTTTTTCCAATTCAGGATATGTTGCTCCTATTTGATCTTCATCTGTTTTTTCAGCATCCCAAAGTCCGTCTGTCGGAATTGCATTTTGAATGCTTTCAATTAGATTTAAAGCTTTTGCCAATTTGTAAACCTCAGTTTTGTATAGATCTGCAATAGGCGAAACATCAACGCCGCCATCACCATATTTTGTGTAAAAACCAATTCCGAAATCTTCCACTTTATTTCCTGTTCCACAAACCAGAAGACCGTGAAGCTGACCAAAATAATACAATGTCAACATTCTGAAACGGGCTCTTGTATTGGCAAGTGCAAGGTTATTGCTCCATCTCCCTTCAACGTGATCATTTACCACTGTTTCAAAACTTTCAAAAACAGGGGTCAGATTCGTCGTTTTTGCCTGTACATTTGGGAATTTACTTTTAAGATCTGCAATATGTTCCTGAGCACGGTTTACCTGATCTTCTTTTTGACGAATTGGCATTTCCAGCAACAGAACTTCAAGCCCTGTCATTGCGCAGAGTGTAGAAACTACACCGGAATCCACACCTCCGGAAATACCGATTACATATCCTTTTACATTTGCTTTTACTGCATAATCTTTTAGCCAGTTTACAATATGATCTATTACTTTTTGTGTCTGCATTGTATATTTAATTTTTTAGTCTATTTCAAATTCTTTAGGATACTTTACAGTTCCTTTTATGTTTTTTAATGCGTCTTTTGTTAATTCAACAGCCATTCCGTTTTCATCAGGAATATCAATCGGAAAATTGATTCCCAAATCACCTGCTTTTTTATAACCAAATTTTTTGTAATAATTTTCATGGCCTATTAAAATCACAGATTGATACCCCATTTCTTCAGCAATAACATGCCCGAAGGCGATGAGATGGCCTCCAATTCCTTGTTTTTGATATTCAGGCTTTACAGAAACGGAAGCTATAGCCAATGATTCAAAAGAGTCTGAACCATTTTCAATGGTGATTTTTGTAAATAAAATATGCCCCACAAGTTCCTGATGGCCAGTCTCGTCGTTTACATAATCCGCAACAATTGATAATTCCGGAATAAAAATATCTGATTTTCTTAATTTTTCAATCAAAAACTGTTCCTGATGATTACTTTTGTCTCTTGTTATAAAGGCTTCTTCAATAATCTGAAAAACCTTTTCATAGTCTTTTTCTTCTTCCTGCCTTAACGTTATCATTAGTTTGAAAAATATTTTTCGCGTTTTAATTCACATAAAAAAAACAAATTCCGTATGTCTTGGTTTTTAAATTATAATTTATTGCTCTGTTCCGAAAATTGTTGGATTGCTTTTTGTTCCTTTTTTGATGTCAGTTTCTTTCATTTTATTGCCACCAACATTTAGGGTTTGTAAACCAGGGTTTCCGGAAATATCCAGCTTTTGAATTTGATTGTGTTCAACGTTTAATTTTCTTAAATTCTTTAATGAACTTAGATCAATTGTCTTTAGCTTATTTAAAGATATGGTTAATTGATCAATTCTTGGAGTTGCTTTTAATGAAAAATTTTCAATAGCATTGTTGTCAAGATACAATGAAGCTAAACTTTTAAGATTTTCTCCGTTGAAAGTCGAGATCTTACAGCCGGTACAAGAAAATAAATCAAGCTGATCTAAATTTTTTACCGTTACGATAGGAATTGGATTATCATCCAGAACAATCATTTTTGTATTGGTAAAAAGAGCTAAATCGTCTGTAGAAGTAATATTTTTTTTGACTAAAAATAAGTTTGAAATCATATCGGCTTCAAATTTATCAAGGGCACCATTTTTGTTTAAATCAAAATTTTCAAGAACTGCTTTTTCAAAATTTTTATCCTTGAATTCCAGTTTCTGGGCTGAAAAAAATGCTAACGTCGAGAACATGCAAAGTGCTGTAAATATTTTCTTTTTCATCATGATGTTTGTATTTATAATCCTTATTTTTGTGAATCAAATTTTTTGTAAAAATAATGAAGATTTTTAGAATTATTGCGCTTTCTCTCATTTTAGTTTTAGGTTTGAATTCTTGTAAAAAAGAATCTCAGAATCAATGGAATGTGGAAATTAAAAATCCTGCGGAAAAAATCGAAGTTACCGATATTTCGAAAGAATTTTATGATCAGAATATTCCTTTAGAACAGTTTAAAGCAAAATTCCCATGGTTTCAGGGCACTGTTTCTGATGCTGATTTCGGGAAAAGAAGGGCAGATGATGGAGAAATAAAGATTTATAAAGAAGCCATTGCCAAAATAGATCAGAAAAAACTTCAGAAAGATCTTCAGGAATTATTTTCGCATATCAAATATTATTTCCCACAATTCAAAAGCCCAAAGGTATTTTTATTCTCTTCGGCTTTGCAGATGGTACAGGATCCAATCTTTTATGATCCGAAAGAAAATTTTTTATTCATAGACGTTACTGGTTTTATGGGTGAAAATAATGCAAACTACAAAGGTTTGGAAATGTATTTCCAGAAGTCTATGAACCCTCAGAATATTGTTCCAAAAGTTTCACAGATTTTTGCAGAAAATGCTGTTCCTGACTCACCCGATCATCAGAAATTTATTGATCAGTTGGTTTTAAACGGTAAAATAATGATTCTTCAGGATGCTTTTTTACCCAATTTTCCGGATTATCTGAAAATGAATTATACGCAAAAGCAATATGATTGGACAGTTGCCAACGAGGCTAATATTTGGAATTATTTTGTGGAAAACAATTTGATTTTTGGGGATGATCACAGATTAATTGAACGTTTTATTTCGCCGGGACCGTTTTCAAAGTTTTATACTGAAATTGATAACGAATCTTCACCGCAAGTAGGAATTTTCACGGGATGGCAGATTTGTAAAGAATATTTCAGGCAAAAACCGGATACAAAATTACAGGACTTCCTGAAAATGGATGCTACAACAATTTTTAATCAGTCAGGATATAAACCAAAATTGAAAGAATAAGTTAAAAATTTAGACCTCAGAAAAAGTAAATTATTAGAAATATATAGAAAGTTATGAGAAAAACTCAGATAACGATAGATGTAGAGCTGGATGAAAATCACATTCCGGAAAATATGACCTGGAATGCACAAGATGGGGGCGTTGAAAAAGAAGATACAAAAGCAGTGATGATTTCTGTGTGGGACGAAAAAGCAATGGAAGCATTGAGGATCGATCTTTGGACAAAAGAAATGCCCGTTGACCAAATGAAAATGTTTATTCACCAGATTTTTATTTCTTTGGGAAATACGTATCAGAGAGCGACAGGAGAAGAGGATGTTGCACAGTGGATTGAGCAAATGGCAGAAGAATTTGCTGTAAAGTCTGCTATCAAAATGTAAAAAATAATAAATATAACAATACTAAAAGGTTAACAATATAATAATCATTGGCAAACCGGTAAATTGATACATTGTAAATTATACAAATTATGAATTTTAATACAAAAGTTATCCACGGAGGACAA
Source organism: Chryseobacterium sp. FH2 (assembly GCF_001045455.1). Classification (GTDB taxonomy): domain Bacteria; phylum Bacteroidota; class Bacteroidia; order Flavobacteriales; family Weeksellaceae; genus Chryseobacterium. Next base: position 29,300 of record NZ_LFNE01000007.1, read on the forward strand.
CATCACGAATCTGCAACAGGTTCTGTGAACGTTCCTGTGTTTTTAACATCTACATTTGCGCAAAAAAGTCCGGGAGTACATTCCGGGTATGAATATTCAAGAGCCGCAAACCCTACAAGACAGGCTTTGGAGGACTCTTTGGCAAGCATTGAAAACGGCGCGAGAGGTTTAGCTTTCGGTTCGGGTTTAGCTGCAATCGACTGTGTTCTGAAATTGTTGAATCCTGGTGATGAAGTAATTGCAGTTGACGATTTATACGGAGGAACATACAGAATGTTCACCAGGCTTTTTGAAAAATACCAGTTGAAGTTTACATTCGTAAATTTTGATGATGTTTCTAAAATTGCTGAGGTTATCACAGATAAAACTAAATTAATCTGGGTTGAAACTCCAACAAACCCATTAATGAAACTAGTTGATATTAAAGCTGTTGTGGAAATTGCAAAAAACAAAGATATCTTAGTTGCAGTTGACAATACTTTCGCGACACCCTATCTTCAGAGACCAATCGACTTGGGAGCTGATATCGTAATGCATTCTGCTACAAAATATTTAGGTGGTCACTCTGATGTTATCGCGGGAGCTTTGGTGGCGAAAGATGCTGAATTGGGAGAAAAACTTCATTTCATCCAGTTTGCGAGTGGTGGAATTTTAGGGCCTCACGATTCTTATTTAGTGTTGAGAGGAATTAAAACATTGGCATTAAGAGTTCAAAGACATTCGGAAAACGGATTGGCCGTGGCAAAATATCTTGAATCTCACCCTGCAGTTGATAAAGTAATTTATCCGGGATTGGAATCTCACCCACAATATGAATTGGCAAAATCTCAAATGAAAGACTTTGGAGGAATGGTTTCTTTCACTTTCAAATCTGGTAAAAAAGAAGATGCAATTAAATTCTTAGAAAAAGTGAGAGTTTTCACTTTGGCTGAATCTCTTGGTGGGGTAGAATCTTTGGCAAACCATCCGGCTTTGATGACACACGCTTCTATTCCTGCTGAAAAACGTGCTGAACTGGGAATTACAGACGATCTGGTTCGTTTAAGTGTCGGAATTGAAGATGCAGAAGATCTAATTGCAGATTTGGAAAAAGCTTTTTCTTAATATTTTAAATAAAACATAATGAGAAAGATTCAAATTTTAATTGTTTTGATTTTGAGCCCATTTGTATATTCCCAGGTGAAAACGACTGATGAATTGTATAGAACGGCTAAGAAATTGGATAGTTTGGTATTCGATATCGGATTTAATAAGTGTGATCTTTCTCATTATGATTCCATAGTCAGTGATGATTTGGAATTTTATCATGATAAAGGTGGAATTACTTCAGGGAAAGAAGCTTTCACCGCTTCTATTAAAAATAATATCTGTGGTAATCCAAATAAAGTAAAACGTGAATTAGTTCCAAACAGCATGCAGGTATATCCTTTGTACAACAATAATGTTTTGTATGCTTTTATTCAGGAAGGGGAACATGATTTTGCTGAACTCTATCAAGGAAAATGGAACAAAGGCAGCCGTGCAAAATTTACTATTCTTTGGATTTTGGATGGTAAAAACTGGAAAATGAAACGTGTTCTGAGCTACGATCATCATTTATAATTATTAATGAAAAATATAAGAAAAGCTGTCATTCAGGATTTACATCAATTGGCAGAACTGTTTGATCAATACAGAATTTTTTATCTTAAAGATTCCGATATTTCTGCAGCCGGAAATTTTCTGAAAGAGAGGATTGAGAATAGAGATTCCGAAATATTTGTAGCCGAAAGCAACGGTGAATTGGTAGGTTTCGTTCAGTTATATCCCTTATTTTCCTCTACGAGAATGAAGCGGTATTGGTTGCTGAACGATTTATATGTCAACGAAAATCATCGCGGGAAAGGTTATTCAAAAGAATTGATTGAAAAAGCCAAAGAATTGGCAAAATCTACAGACGCTTGCGGAGTCCTGCTTGAAACAGGAAAATCCAACGATATCGGAAACAAATTATACCCAAGTTGTGGATTCGAGATTTATGATGAAGTAAATTTCTATGAATGGACAAATCCGGAAAATTAGATATCACTCATTACCAATTACTTATAAATCATATTAATATGACTGATTTTCAAAAATATATCCAGAGATATTTAGATAATATTCCATCTGAAAATTGGCTGGAAGAATTGAAAATTTCCGGTGAAAAAACGGTAAATGTCTATTCAAGGCTTTCAGAAGAACAATCACATTTTGCTTATGGGGAGGGGAAGTGGACATTAAAAGAATTACTTTTGCATTTATCTGATACAGAACGAGTTTTTCAATACAGAATTCTGGCTTTTGCAAGAGGTGATGAAAATCAGCTTCCAGGTTTCGACGAAGAAATTTATGCTGAAAATTCTTTTGCCAATGAAAGAAGTTTAAAATCTTTATTGGAAGAATATAAGTTGGTTAGAAATTCTTCTCAGGTTTTATTGGAATCTCTTCGTCTGTCAGTTTTAAACAACATAGGAATAGCCAACGGAAATCCAATTTCTGTAGAAACCATCGGGAAACTGATTGTTGGCCACAATTACCATCATTTGAATATTATTGAGGAAAGATATTTGCCGAAATTGTAAAGTTTTTTTATTTTATTGTCATTGCGAGGAGCAATAGCGACGAAGCAATCTTTAAGATTATTAAAAATATACTGTTCTTTATACAGGTGTGACATTAAACTTACTCAGAAGAGTTCAGGAGCATAAAGGGAAATTTCATGAATTGAGTTTTACTTTAAAATATAACCTTAATAAATTGGTTTATTGGAGTCTTTTTAAGAAATAGGAAAAGCAATTTTTAGGGAAAAGCAAATTAAAGCAGGTTCCCGACAGAAAAAAACTAAATTTAATAAATTCATTTACAGGAGGAGAGATTTAACCGAAGATATCAGGGATATAATGGATCCTTTCTGAGATTGCTTCGTTGCTATTGCTCCTCTCAACGACAGAAAACAATGGAAAACATCATCAATATACTAAAATCCGGAGGAACTATCCTTTACCCCACGGATACAATCTGGGGAATTGGTTGTGACGCAACAAATATAGAAGCAATTAATAAAATTTTTGACATTAAGAAGCGTGAAAAAAATAAATCCATGATCATCTTAGTGGAAACTGAAAAGAGGTTGCAGGATTTGGTTGACGTTCCGGAAATGGCATGGGAAATTATCGATTTGAGTGAAAAACCTGTTACGATTGTTTATGAAAATCCAAAGGGCTTACCAAAAGAATTATTGGCAGAAGATGGAAGTATAGGAATTCGTTTGATAAAAAATGACTTTTGTAAAAAATTAATTACAAAATTGAATAAACCATTGGTTTCAACTTCAGCAAACTTTAGCGGTCAGAAAAGTCCTCTGAAATTTTCTGATATTTCTTCTGAAATTATTGATTTGGTAGATTATACCGTGGAAGAGGATCGTGAAAAAATATCAAAATATTCCGGATCCTCAGTGATAAAAATCTGGAGTGACAACAGAATAAAGGTCCTGCGTGAATAAAAGAAAAGATTTTAATTATCTTTGCAAAATCATTTAACCATTAGGGCGTTAAGAATATGAAGTCAAACGGCTTGATAAACTTGATTTCTTAATGGTTTTACATTAAATAACAAACACATGTTCATTAATCTTAATCAAAATAAAAATTTAAAGCTTTTCAAAATAATTTCAGAAGTTGCAAGCAGAAATAATCAGTCTGTTTATATTGTCGGGGGGTATGTCCGGGATTTACTAATGAAGAGAAAGGCTTCTACAGATATTGATTTTGTTACTGAGCAGAGTGGAATCGAACTTGCCCAAAATGTTGCTAAGGAAATAGATCCTAAATTAAAAGTTTCTATTTTTAAAACATACGGAACAGCGATGATCAAATATAAAGATTTAGAGCTTGAATTTGTTGGAGCCAGGAAAGAAAGTTATTCCGAAAACAGTAGAAAGCCCAATGTTGAAGGAGGAACACTGGAAGATGATCAAAAAAGAAGAGATTTTACTATTAATGCGATGGCAATTTCTTTAAATAAAGATAATTTTGGAGAATTGATTGATCCTTTCAGCGGAATTGATGATTTAGGAAAAAATGTCCTTAGAACACCCTTAGAGCCAGCTCAAACCTATTCTGATGATCCTTTAAGGATGATGAGAGCAGTTCGTTTTGCTTCAACTTTACAGTTTGAGATTGAAGAAAATTCTTTAGAAGCAATCAGGCAGGAAGCAGAAAGAATTAAGATTGTTTCTATGGAAAGAATCATGGTTGAATTTAATAAAATCATGCTTTCCCCAAAACCTTCTGTTGGTTTAATATTGATGGAGCAAACAGGGCTTTTAAAACTTATTATTCCTGAATTGATTGATTTAAAAGGGGTGGAAGAGGTTGAAGGTCAGACTCATAAAGATAACTTTTACCATACATTAGAAGTGGTTGACAATATTTGTGAAAACACAGATAATCTTTGGCTGCGTTGGTCAGCATTACTTCATGATATAGGAAAAGCTCCGACAAAAAAATTCGTTGAAGGAACAGGCTGGACTTTTCACGGACATGAATTTTTAGGCTCAAAAATGGTAAAAACACTGTTTCAAAGATTAAAATTGCCGTTGGGTCCAGATATGAAATATGTTCAGAAAATGGTAAAGCTTTCATCCCGTCCAATCGCATTGATTACAGATGATGCTTCTGATTCTGCATTGAGAAGATTGTTGTTTGATGCCGGAGAAAATTTAGAAGATTTATTTACACTTTGTAAGGCAGATATTACAACGAAAAATTCAAAAAAACAGGAAAAATTCAAGAAAAACTTTGAATATGTTGCCGTTAAAATAAAAGAAGTTGAAGAAAAAGATCAGGTAAGAAATTTTCAACCGCCAATTTCCGGCGAAGAAATCATGGAAATGTTTAATTTGAAACCGGGGCGAGAAATCGGAATTTTAAAGGAAAAAGTGAAAGAGGCAATCCTTGAAGGTGAAATTTTAAATGAAAAAGAAGATGCCACTAAATTCGTGATTGCAGAAGCAGAAAAACTGGGTTTAACTTTAGCGTAAATATTTTTAGGAGCATTTGATTATATAATTTTAAGCATCATTTTCACTTTCGACATTGGAGTTTGGAAATACAACATAATGAAAGAGAGCAATTGGATATTTTATCTGATTGCTTTTTCTTTATTCGGAATCATATTACCAGTTTTTTCAATGGATTTTGAAATACAGAAAACTGTAAATGGTCAACCATTTGTAGATAATTTTACCCTTATTTATACTTATTTTAGGTTTCCCGTTTGGTGGCTGATGGGTATTTTTGAAGTATTTTATTTGAAATATATTATAAAGCATTGAAATGAAATCCGGGCGGTTTCGAAGAAACCGCCCGGAAAAAAAACACAAATGATGAAAAAAAATAAAAAATTTATGTTTTACACTTTTAGCGTATAATTATTGATTTAGGAACGTTCCGTTAGAACCTTTTCCTGCATTAAATTTAGAGATTATAGCTCCTGTACTTGCAGAATAAACAGTGATTTCGCTGTCTTGCGTGAATCCTTTAATGTCTGATGTAAAAATTCTTCCGTCTACAACAGTGAATCCGTAAAGCGTTAAATAAGGTCCTCCGTCTACTGCATTAAATAATGGAGTAGTAGGAACTGTTGTTGAGTTCATACTCATTGAATACACCTTGTTTGAAGAGCTGAAATAATATCTGTTATTATCAATCTGAAGATTTGTGGCATTCGGGATTCCTGTCAATACCTGTGTTTCTGTAACTCCTGTAGTTCCGATTTTGTAGATATAAGAATCGGTAGTACCCCCAGCGATAGCATAGATTTCAGAATTGTAAGAAATCATTTTATTGATATCTCCATTCGGAACTGTGAATTCAGTTTTGCTGTTGTTTGATGTGTTGATGTAGGTGAATTTGTTTCCATAACCTCCGGATGCATTTTGTACAAATACATTTTGCCCTGCAGTTAATATTGTTTCCACATATTCGGTAAAATCAATTTTACTTACATATGATAAATCGGAAATTTTATAAATGCTTACATATTTATTAGTACCATAATCATTGTTTGAAACGTAGATATTCCCGTTTGCAAAAGTCATACTTCTTGGCTGCAGAATATGATCTGTGATTTCAGCCACTTTTGTAAAGTTATAACGGTTTACTACAACAATTTTATTAGAATTGTTTACTACCAAAAAAGCATTGTTTCCATTGAATGCAATCATTTGAAGGACATCTCCCAAAATAGCATTATTGTTATTGAAAGCATAGATATTATCCTGTTTAAGAGATAAATCTCTGGTTACAAAAGTCACACTTGCATTTTTATCATTGAATTTTCCTTCGTTTGAAATGAAGTACCCGTTTTCATATGTGATTGCAGTAATTTCATTGTCATTATCGCTGTTGCACGAAATATTGAAAACTAATGCAAATGCAAAAAATAAAGTTAAAAGTCTGGTAAATTTCATATATATCAAGTTTTATTTTTTAAAAATTTATTGTGGCGTAAACGCTGTAATTTCTCTTTGGTAAAGGATAAAAAGAAACCGTTTTATAATATGTATCCGTTATATTGTTTACTTTAAATCCTAAAGTATATTTTTTCAAAACCGCCGCTGATATGCCTGTGTTTAAAACAAAATAAGAATCAATAGCCTCTGATTTTTTTTCGTCACTTGTCGTATAAGTTAATCCATTGAGTATTCCCTGAGCAAAAAATGTAAGGAAGCGATATTCGTAACTAACATTCATCATACCTCTGTGCAGTGGAATGTAGGGCTGTTGATTTCCCGTTTCTTTGTTCGTAGATTTTGCATAGTAATACCCAATATTTGCTTTAATGTGGTGGATGCCAACTTTTTTACTGTAACTCAATTGAGATTCTAAACCGTAGGATTCTGCTTTATTGACATTGAAAGCCTGCCAGTATCCCATTGCTGTCGGTAGCCATACAATAAGATCTGCAATATCCATATAATAAGGAGTTAAAGTAAGTTTAAAATTACCGGCTTTAAACTCATTGGTCATATCAACCTGAGTAGAAGTTTCCGGTTTTAAATCTTTATTTCCTCCGGGTTCGTAGTAAGTATCATTGAATGAAGGATATTTAAAGTTTTTTGAAACATTAAAACTTATATTATACCAGTTTGTAGCATTCCATTTTCCTGAAAATGAGTATAAAACAGGTGAATCAATGTCTTCAACAAAATCTTTTTTAATCCCACCTTCAAAACGTACATTTTTTGTTGCATAATATCTCAGCAATCCTGCAATAGAGCCTACATTTCTGCTTATATTTCCGATTCCTGACTGATAACCTTCTCCTTTATTGACCTGAAACTCGCCAATTACATTCACATTTAGTTTCGGAAGAATGAAATAATTAAAATCATTTCTGAAAATGTAATTTTTTCCCGTTCCTCCACTGGATTTCGGAGCATTCACATTATTGAAATACTGGAAATTTTCCTCCGTGTAAGCTGCTTTTAAGCTGTTCGAAAGTTTATTGGTATTAATATCCCATACAATTAAGCTTCTTGTACTTTGAGTTTCATATTTGGTTTTTGTTTCGCTTTCCTCATAAATAGGGAAGTGCTGCGACGAATCATAAAACTGGCTTTGCCAGGAAATTTTCTGATTTTTAGCAATTTTATAAGAAATTCCGATATTCAGAGAGGTGTTGTAATAATTTCCGTTTCTGTTGATATATTTAAGGTCGTCAACCTTATAATCATTCTCACTTATTGAATAATTTCCGGAAACTTTAAAGCTTAATTTATCATTACTGTAAGAAGCTTTTGCAAAATTATTATATGTATTAAAAGAAGCAACTTCTGAAAAAAGAGAAGCATTAAAGCCCTTGTTAAAATTTAAATCATTATTCAGGTGAATACTTCCCCCGATTGCTGAACTTCCGTAGATTACACTTCCGCCACCGGCCTTTACTTCAATTTGATCAGCCCCAAATAAAGGAAGATTGTTAATATCACCCTGTCCTAGAAAAGTGGAGTTGATATTAATTCCGTTCCATACAAAAGCGGTATGTCCTGCTAAAGTTCCCCTGAAAGATGGCGAAGAAACTGCCCCACGTCCATTTTCTTTAATAAAAACCTGTGATTGAAAGCGTAAAAGTTCGGAAAGGTTTGACGAATTTTTTTCTGCATCCTCAGACGTAATGGTTGTTACCTTGTGAAAAAGCTTAACTTTATTCATTTGGTTATCAAAAACATAAACAGTATCTATGGTTTTCTCCTGTGAAAAAAGAAAACAACCATAAGATGAAAAAAGCAGAACTAAAGATCTTTTTATACCCATTTACTAATTTACTTTTCCTCCGAAAGCAATATGTTTTTTAATTATAATTTTGGCAGGTCTCCTGACTTTCGCTTTTCTACACCTTCCCGTTTGCACAGTGGTTTTTCGTAGGAATTTTGATTGCGATTTACAGTTGCGGGGACAGTTTGGGTATCTCACCCAATTCCCTATTATTCCAAAACACTGGAAACCAAAATTTTTGCAAAGATAAAGTTTATTCAGCTGAAATACAAAATAGTAAAGAGCTAAATCAAAAAATACCTGATTTAGTAACTGAGCTTTACATTATCAAAGAAATGTAGCGTCAAAATAAAAAGGTAACAAATCCTTTATGGCATGTACTTTTACAACCTCTTCATTCATACTTGAGAAATAAAGATTGATATTTTCGTTTTGCTTTGTTTCATATTCCATTAAACTCTGTCTGCAAGCACCACACGGTGGAATTGGCGGATTCTTCTCATGAAGTTCTTTTGGGCCCCCAACAACAAAAATCTTTTTCACTTTCACGTCCGGAAAGTTGGCAGCAACCCAAAAAAGAGTCGTTCTTTCTGCACAAAGTCCGGAAGGATAGGCTGCATTTTCCTGATTGTTCCCGGTATATATTTCTCCATTTTCAAGCAAGACAGCACAGCCGACAAAAAAGTTGGAATAAGGCGCATAAGCCTTTTCACGAGCTTGTTTTGCTCTTTCAAATAATTCTTTTTCGACATCAGTCAGTTCGCTGTTATTTTTAAAATATTCGTAACTGATTTGAGTTTCTTTTTTCATATATTGTGGATTAAAAAAAGGGGGATAAAATTAGCTCTTTTTAATCAGGTGGGCAATATTATTTTATTCAGGATATTTTAATTGAAAAATTCAAATCAAAAATGTTATACAATCCAATACAGTTCAGAAATATTGAGTTGAAAAACCGCTGGGTAATGTCACCAATGTGTATGTATTCTTGTGAGAACGGCTTAGCAAATGATTTCCATTTTGTACATTATGGAAGCAGATCGCAGGGCGGAACAGGGTTAATTATGGTTGAAGCAACAGGTGTGGAACCCCGCGGGAGAATTACCAATCATTGTATGGGGATCTGGAATGATGAGCAGGCTGAGAAACTTCAGAAAATTGTTGAATTTATTCACAAAAATTCTGAAAGCAAAATTGGAATTCAAATTGCTCACGCAGGAAGAAAAGGTTCAACCTGGAATAATATTCAAATCCCGATTGAAGAAGGCTGGGAAACGGTTGCCCCGAGTCCTGTTCCTTATCATCCGACAGAAAGAATTCCGCATGCTTTGACTGTTGAGGAAATTAAAGCACAGATTCAGAATTTTAAAAATGCAGCAAAAAGAGCTGTAAAAGCGGGGTTTGATATTATTGAAATCCACGGAGCGCATGGTTATTTGATTCATCAGTTTTTATCGCCCCTTTCAAATATCAGGACGGATGAATATGGTGGAAGTTTTGAAAACAGGATCCGGTTTTTAATTGAAATCGTTGATGCCGTCAATGAAGAACTCGATGAGAATGTAGCTTTATTTGTAAGGATTTCCGGAACTGAATACACTGCAAATGGCTGGGATATTGAAAGCAGCGTAGAATTGGCAAAGATTTTAAAACATCACCATGTTGATTTAGTTGATGTTTCCAGCGGAGGAAATATTCACGGAGTGAAAATTCCTCTTTTTGACGGTTACCAGGTTCCTCTTGCGTCCCAGGTAAAAAATGGAGCTGAAATTAAAACAGGAGCTGTGGGATTAATTACAACTGCGGAACATGCGGAAAGTATCCTTCAAAATGGAGACGCTGATTTAATTTTTATTGCAAGAGAAATTTTAAGAAACCCATATATCGCTGTTCAGGGTTCGTTTGCAATGAAACAGGATTGCTTTTTCCCACACCAATATTTAAGAGCCAAAATTTAAAGTAATTTTATATATTTGATAGCCAAAAAACATAAAAATGAAAATAGAAGACTTCATGTTATCATGCCCCAGCAAAAAATTCCTAGGAATAGAATGCTTCGGCTGTGGTACACAGAGAGCTATTGTCATGGTTTTTGAAGGGAGATTTGTAGAGGCCTTTCATATGTTTCCGGCAGTCTATACTTTGTTGCTGTTTTTCGCAGCAATATTCCTCAATTTTGTAGACAGAAAAAGAAATTACAGTAATATATTAGTTCTTTTAGCTATTATTAATGCCGTAATTATGGTAACATCCTATTTCTGCAAGCATTTCTTTTAAAATATATATTTAAAATTATAACTATGAATGAACAAAAATTACCAAACGCAACAGCCGTATTAATCTTAGGAATTGTATCTATTTTAGGATGTTGCTGCTATGGTCTTCCGGGGTTAATCGCCGGGATTATCGCTCTTGTTCTTGCTAAAAAAGATGGTGAGCTTTATAAAAATAATCCAACAGCGTATTCTAATTACAGTCAGCTTAACGCCGGTAAAATCATGGCTATTATAGGAATCATACTAAGCGTATTGTATGTTATTTATGTAATTGTATTGGTCTCAACAGTGGGTTGGGATGCAATGAAGGATCCGCAACTGATGCAGGAGAGGATAAAGGATATAATGGGACAGTAATTATAAAATAAAATACCAGAAAAGACCGCTCAATGCGGTCTTTTTTATTAATTTAAGTGAAAATTTCTAATTTATTACTTCACAATAAATTTTATACCAGCATTATCCAGTTTCAAAATATAAACTCCTTGTGGCAGATTTATTATTTTAATTGAATTTCTGCTGTTTTTAAAAGGGAGGTCAATAGTCTGCATTATTTTCCCCTGAAGATTATAGATTTCAGCTTTTTTAATGTTTTCAGTTTTACCTTTTACAAAAATTTCCTGATTGGAAATAGGATTTGGATAAATCTGTAAATCTTTAATTTCATTAATCAATTCCGGAGAAATACTTTTGCTCTGTTTTCCGGTAGATGAATAACAAGTCCAGCTTAGATTGTCAATTGCCACCCTGTTACTGCCTGATGTATTTTCTAATGATATAATTACGTTCCCTGAAACATTGATATTATTAATTGTTGTCGTTGTTGTATTGGTATTGTAAGGAATCGTTCCAACTGTTGTTCCGTTTACTTTTACGTTAAAAGTTCCATTGCTTCCTGAGAACTTCAATTGAGTTGTCACAGTTAATGAACCTATCCCGTTTGCCGAGCTGCTTGATGTTAACGAACCTGCTCTTACTGTAATTGCTTTTGTAGAAATCGTTTGATCTGTTCTTGCATCAGTTGCGGTCCATGAAATTCCGCTGTTTGTCCATGTTCTGGTTGAATATGTGGAAGGGCTGCTTGTCGGAATATTTTCAAATGTTTCATTCACACAATTTGTTCCAGAAGGTGCTTCCGGTGGAGTTGTAGTGCCTCCGCCTGTAGAGCCCGATCCCCAGATTAAATTCACGTAATTAGGGTTATCTATGAAAGGGTTTCTATTTCCCTGATATGTATAAGAAGCATTATTTCGGGTAATTTCAGCTTGGGAGACGGGATCCTGATTATGCCAGGCCAACAAAACATTCAGCTCCCAAGTTTGTAATCCCGGGAAAGTAGTATTTCCCAGCATATTTCCCGAAGTGAAAGTTGAAAGTTTGCTTTGATAGCGTGTTACAAAATAAAAAATCATCCTTGCAACATCACCTTTAAATTCATCAATTGGTTCAAAGACTGTCCCAGAATATCCTGATGAAGCAGAATTTCCAAGTTTTGAGCCGTTTTTAGAAGTGAAAGTTGCAGTTCCCACTTTTCCAAAAGGATAATTTGAACGCATCCCGTTTACTTTTCCGTCTGTTGCTCTGATAAAATGAATGTCAGAAACCATCGGTGAAGATTCATTAAACAAACTTTGAGGAACAATATGCTCCCTGTTATAGCAATTTCCCTCAACTGAATATGTCCCGCACTGATTGGTTCCCGGAGTAAATTTGTAAGGATCTGCTCCGTTTGGTTTTTCAGAATAGATGTCCATAATCGAACCGTCATTTTCGTAAGTTTTGTCAATATCAGTCGTTTTATAGCCGGTCCAAAGTCCATTATAACCTTTATCTTGATGACCGTTTGTGATAATGGTGCTTAAAGCGGTCTTCAAAGATGCTCCAGATAATCCGTTTGCGGAATTATAATAACCGGCCGGAGCCTGAGCTTGCATTAATCCTGCAAAACTTAGAAATAAGATAATTTTTTTCATATTAATTAAATTTTCAGTAAGATTACTACATTTTTATGAATGTAAAATTACGTTTCTGTTAAATCTTAATGCTGTGAATTGTAATCAGACTTCACAAATAATGAATTTTTATTTACATGCTAATCTGTAATTCATATCTGAGAACGCTTGTATTAATTTACTTTTAACCATGAATTAATTTTCATTTAATTGATATAAATCATAAAATATTGAAATAGTATTAGCCTAAAAAGAATTATTTTCGTTCTATTATTTTTATTTAGAATGGTTAAAAATTTATCTTTTAAAATTTATCTTCCTTTAATAGGAATTTTTTTTGGTAATTCTGTGAATGCCCAATGCAATATCGTTGATAGCTTTTCAGAAAACTTTGACACTTACACTGCGCCGGAAAGTATCGTTCCGACCTGTTGGGATAGAATTGCTTTAAATGGAGCAAGTCAGATTATTTCCAGTACATCACCTGCTTCGGGTACAGGGCAGATTTATCAGTTCGGATACGGAAGCGGTAAAACATCCATTGTAATTTTTCCAAAGCTAAGCAATGTTAATGCAGGAACGCATCACTTTAAATTCAAAGCTAAAGCTAATTCGGGAGGAGGGTTTCTTGAGTTTGGATATATTACAGACATCAGTGATGCATCAACCTTTGTAGTATTGAAGCAGGTTATAATCACAAACAGTACTTATGACTCTACCGCTGAAAAAACAATAACAGTTCCTACTACAATTCCTGCGGATGTAAGGCTTGGAATTCGTAATAACGGTGCTACTTTTGCCGGATATTATTGGGACGATGCGGTTTGGGAGCCTATTCCGAATTTAGGGACTCATGAAGCTATTGACTTGTCAACAGTGAAAGTATATCCAAATCCGGTTCAGGACATTTTGAATATTTCAGACGTTAGAGATGTGAAATCGATTACAATTACTGATGCAGTAGGAAGAATGGTAAAATTTATTGAGAAGCCATCAACAGTTTTACAGGTGAATGATTTAGAAAAAGGAATTTATTTTGTGGCGTTGCATTACAAAAACGGAAGTAATACATCTACCAAAATTATAAAAAAATAAAAAAGGGGTTTTTTATATTTTAACTAAGAAAATGCTGTTTCACATTGTGAAACAGCATTTTTTCATAAAACAAAAAGTCAACACAAAAATTTGTATTGACTTTACATATATTTGATTGATTTAAATCTTATTTTCTTTGTGGGGGATAATTTTTCATAATTTCCGCCATGATTTCAGGGATTTGTCTTTGTTTCGCTTTTGGAGAATCTACAGAAATTCCGCTTCCGATACCTTGCCAAACCAATTTTTGAGACTTCGCATCTACCAAATCCACGATAATTGCTCCTTCATTATAATTGCTTGTCCAGGTTCTGCTCATTCCAACTCCCCAGCCGAAAGGGCCACCCCAGCCATACATTCCGTACGGTGAATTGTTGGTAATATCAGTAACTTTTTTATGGTTTGCTTTTACATTTACAATTAAATCAGGATTTTCACCAGATTGAAGACCTCTGCTTTGAAGTTGTTTAGACAATTCATTCAAAACCCTGTCTTTATCAATATCATTCAACTTCAGATCATCAATTCTTATTTTATATGTTTTGTAAGAAGTGAAGTTTGCCGTATCCGCATAATCAGAACGTACGTTGAAAGGACTACAAGATGTTAAACCCAACGTAGCCGAAGCTAACAAAATAAAAATATATTTTTTCATTTTATTTATTTTTTTTATCGTTTTTAATGAATGTATCGGTCTTTTTATAGTATCCGTAAGGACAATGTCTACAGCCACTTTTACAGCAATATCCTCTTTTCAGATGAAATTTCTCCGTAAAAACCTTGTACCCCTGCTCGTTGTAGTAAAAGTCTTCACCTTCTTTGATGTCAAAAAGTGCCATAAGTTAAATCTCTAAGTCAAAAAACTTTATATTTGTTATTATGATAATTGTATGCCAAAAGCCATTAAAAAAATTAAAAATTAACGGCATTGCTCTTTTTCCCTTTATCTTCATTAGGAAACCCGAAGATAAGGAAAATAATATACTTATCAATCACGAAAAGATCCACTTGAGACAACAATTGGAAATGCTTGTTATTTTCTTTTATATATTCTACGTCATTGAATATTATTATTGGGTTTTTAAATTAAAAAACACTCATCTGGCTTACAAAAGAATTTCCTTCGAAAGAGAAGCTTATGCTAATGAATCTGATTTAGAATATCTTAAAAAAAGAAAATTCTGGAATTTCAGGAAATACCTGTAGTGGTTTGGGTTCAAAGCGAATATCTCAACTCTTTATAATATTCTCACTACACTCCTTTGGGGTCAGAAGGGCAAACAGTGTGAATATATGTTTTGCCGGGCGAAATGCCATAGAGAACATAAAAAAAACATTATTTTTGTTAAATAAAACCTAGCGAACACAGCGTTAAAAGTATGCTACTACAATTTCCAACAGATAACATCCCTATTCAGGAAATCCCTATTAATAAAAATGTAAAACTTTTCATTAAAAGAGAAGATTTAATTCATCCTCAAATTTCTGGGAATAAATATTGGAAGCTGTTTTTTAATATTAATAAATATTTAGAGAAAAATCCTGGAAAACCTTACATTATTACCTTTGGTGGAGCATTTTCTAATCATATTGCCGCGGTTTCTGCTGTTGGAAGTTTTACAGGAATTCCAACATTGGGAATTGTAAGAGGGGAGGAACTTAAAAATAAGTGGCGTGACAATCCGACCTTACTTTTTGCTAAAAGAAACGGAATGAATTTACAATTCGTTACCCGTGAGGAATATCGAAACAAAGATAAATTAACCGAATTTTTGCAACAGGAATTCCCGGAAGCTTTAATTGTTCCCGAAGGCGGTACCAATGAAGATGCTGTAGCAGGCGTGAAAATGATGCTCAATAATGAAACAAAAGATTTTGATTATCTTTGCACTGCAGTTGGAACAGGAGGGACCGTTGCGGGAATTTCAAAATATTGTGAAGAGAATCAGAAAGTTATTGGCTTTAAAGTGGTTGATGATGATTCACTTGAAAATAAAATCTTTGAATTAACCTTAAAGAAAAACTTTAATCTAATAGATTCTGGTTTTGGAGGTTATGGTAAAATAAAAGATGAAAATGTCCGTTTTATCAATAATTTTAAAGAGAAATACGGAGTTCCTTTAGAACCGATTTATACAGGAAAGATGATGCAGAAGGTTTTTGAATTGATAGATGAAGGTTTTTTTCCTGAAAACAGCAAAATTTTGTGCTTTCACACAGGTGGATTGCAGGGTATTGAGGGTGCTAATTTGCTTTTAGAAAAACAGAATAGAAATTTAATTATATAAGTAAAATTGAAAAACATGAAAAGACTTTTTTTACTCATAAGCCTTTTAGTTTTATCAAAATTCTCGGCTCAGTCTTGGGCTACTGAAGATCAATATATCCAAAAATTTGCAAAATATGCGGTAGAGGAAATGGAAAAGTATAAGATTCCTGCTTCTATTACTCTTGCACAGGGACTTTTGGAAACGGGTGGCGGACAAAGCCGGCTGGCCCAGGAAGGCAAAAATCATTTTGGGATAAAGTGTAAAGAAGACTGGACGGGAAAAACCATGAAACATACAGATGATGCTCCCAATGAGTGTTTCCGTGTGTATGATGATCCCAGACAATCTTACGAAGATCATTCTGTATTTTTATCGACAAGAAAATATTACGCCAATCTTTTCAATTTGGATATGAAGGATTACAAAGCCTGGGCTTACGGTCTGAAGAAGGCTGGTTATGCAACAAATCCTCGCTATGCATCCATCTTGATTGGTAAAATTGAAAGATATAAACTGTACGAATTTGATAATACAAGTTCTAGAGAAGTTCTTTATGCAGTTCTGAAAATGTACCCTGATTTAAGAGATGACAGAACTTTCATGGCTCAATTGGAGCCTGAAAAATATGTGAACAAGGCTAAAGATCCTGTTACCGTTGAAGTTCCCTATAAACAAACTTCTTTCGCTCAACAACAAAAAAGAGTAGAAAAAATTAAAACAAAAGCAGAAGTCCTTAATTCAATTTTAATTAAAAGCCATCCGAATGACGGTTTAAAATATATCATAATTCCTGAAGATACAAACATACAGTTCATCGCCAATAAATTCAAAGTAAGCGAAAGCAGGCTGATGAAATGGAACGAACTTGAAAGTGATGTTTTAAAGAAAAACGATATCATTTTCCTTGAATCAAAAAATTCTGAAGGAAATACAGCAACTTATAAAGCCGAATATGGTGAAAATATGCACGATATCGCACAAAAATTCGGAATCAAATTAAATAAATTATACGCTAAAAACAGAATGGATGAAGGTCAAAAACCTTCTGCCGGACAATTGATTTATTTAATTGATAAAAAACCTAGAAATTAATTTAATTTTTATAATGAAAGTTGCTGGTTGATAGGTTCGTTTAACTGTTAACTGGCAATTGTCAGTTTCAATAAAAGATATGAAATACCAAAGAAGTTCAGCTTTATTCGATGAAGCTTATAAATACATTCCGGGAGGGGTAAATTCTCCGGTACGTGCGTTCAAATCAGTAGGAGGAATTCCTGTTTTCATGAAATCTGCAAAAGGAGCCTACCTTACAGATGCCGATGATAATACCTATATTGATTATATAAATTCTTGGGGACCAGCTATTTTGGGTCATACTCATCCTGAGGTTTTAGAGGAATTAAAAATCCAGGCAGAGAAAGGTTTTTCTTTCGGTGCTCCAACTGAACTGGAAACTGAGATTGCAAAATTCATCGTGGAAAATGTCCCGAATATCGACCAAATCAGAATGGTTTCTTCAGGAACAGAAGCTTGTATGAGCGCTATCAGGTTGGCAAGAGGTTTCACCGGAAGAAATAAATTTATAAAATTTGAAGGCTGTTATCACGGTCATTCAGATTCATTTTTGATTAAGGCTGGAAGTGGCGCTGCAACTTTTGGTAATCCGAATTCTCCGGGGGTAACAGGAGGAACGGCAAAAGATACTTTGTTGGCAAGATATAATGATTTTGAGCAGGTTGAAGATTTATTCAGACACAATCAGGGTGAAATTGCTGCGGTAATTATCGAGCCTGTTGCCGGAAATATGGGTTGTGTCCTTCCTGAAAATGAATTTCTTCAAAAATTAAGAAAAATCTGTGACGAAAACGGAGCTTTATTGATTTTTGATGAGGTAATGACCGGTTTTAGACTGGCCTTTGGTGGGGCTCAGGAGCTTTTCAATGTTAAAGCAGATTTGGTGACTTACGGTAAGGTTATTGGAGGAGGCCTTCCGGTTGGTGCTTTTGCAGGGAGAAACGAAATTATGGATCATTTAGCTCCAAAAGGAGGGGTTTATCAGGCCGGAACATTAAGCGGAAATCCTTTGGCAATGAGAGCAGGTTTAAAAACGTTGCAAATCATCAAAAATGATCCGGAATTTTTCAACAGATTAGCAAAAACAACAGAAACTTTAGATTTTGAAATTGGAAAAATTTTGAATGAAAAGGGAATTGCGCATAAAATCAATAGAAAAGGTTCAATGATGTCTGTTTTCTTTCATATCAACAGAGTTTCTAATTTTGATGAAGCTCAGGAAGCAAATCATGCATTATTTAATAATTTCTTCCATCAAATGCTGACAAATGGAATATATCTCCCGCCAAGCGGATATGAAACCTACTTTATCAGTGATGCTATTAGAGATAAAGAAATTGATATGACACTGGAAGCTGTCAGGAAATTTGATTTTTCTTAGAGCTTTTAAAATATAAAATTGAAAAGGATGAAGTGTAAAACTTTATCCTTTTTTATTTAAAATAAACATCTGAATAACTTGTCATTTCGACTTAGAAGAAATTTGAAAATATAAATATTTCTGTGAAAGGAAACTAAATTTAAAAAAATGGCTAGGCTTGAAACTGATTTTTTATATTGAAAATCCCTCGAAATTACTTCCGAAGGATTTTCTTAATTTGATATATGAAGAACTAATTACTTCTATTGTATAGAATGACTAATTTTATAGGTTGTAGTTTGTCCAACCAGCGTACCAAGTATCGTTAGCATCTTTAACGGCTCCTCTGTAAGTTACCGGAGTAAACCAAGATGTTAATTTAGCGTGAGTGAATAAGCCGCCTGTTAATAAAGGAGAGTCTGCAGCAGGAGAGAAGTTTGGAGTAGTTCCTGCAGGAGCCCAGGCATTTGTAAATTTCACATCAGCCGTATATGGAAGGATAGAGTTTCCTCCTGTATTAAACCAGCTTGTAAGGGCTGCTAAAGTATAAGGGGTAGGAGATGATGTAGATGGCCCGAATTTTAAAGGAGTTGTGTTCCCTGCTAAAATATTATTCTGGAAAGCCAAGTTTGAATTAACAATATTGTTATCTGTAGGAGCACCTTTCGTTGCGTCAATAAATAAACCGATTGGGAATCCCGTGAAAACAGAGTTGAATACTGAGATTGATGAATTTCTTCTTATCTGTAAAGCATGCTGGAACAGAGAGTTGATTGATCCGGCGTTTGTGCTTGTGCTTGTAGAGTTGATTGGACCAATAATGGTCATGTTTGAGAACGTAGCAGATGTCTGCGGGGTTAAAGAAGAGCCATTAGCATCATTATCAGATTCGAAAGCATTAGAACCTGACACGTCTGCTACCTGAGCATCTCTTACAGCAATACCAAACTGGATTTTTCCCGAGAAACCGTTATCAGTATCGAAATCATCATCGAGACCTTTATAAGAAATAAGGTGAGAACAGTTTACAGTTCCTCCGAACCATTCAAAACTATCATCATTTGCATAAGCAACTTCTACGTAATCTACTGTAGTACCGTTACCTACACCTCCGAATGTAATTCCGTTGATTTCTTTATCCGGCAAGAATGCATACCCTGCGTATTCTACTCTTACATACTTTAATATACCACTGTTATCAGCAGCATTTGTTCCTCCGTAAAGACCAAGACCTTCAGTGTTGTTGATACCACCTTCAATCTCTCCGATTCCAGCTTGTCCGTTGAAAGAAGCATTCGTAGGAGCAGCTCCCAAGATTACCAAACCTGCCCAGTCACCTCTTTTAGGGCTTGGTTTTTCTGAGGTAAAGATAATTGGGTTTGAAGCAGTACCTTCTGCCATGATTTTACTTCCTCTTGTAATAATTAACGAACCGTTTTTATCAGCCTCACCTACAATTTTTGTTCCTGGCTCGATAGTTAAAGTTGCTCCGTTAGTTACATATACTAATCCTCTCAGCTTATAGATATTGTTAGCTTTAAGAGTAAGATTGGTAGTGATTTTTCCTGAAAGAATAAGATTTTCAGTACTTCCGTTTCCTGAACCTCCATTTTGAACGATAGTTTCACCATCTTCTTCTATATTTCTACATGCGGTAATAGTTGTTGCTAATGTACCAAGCATTAAAGAGTATAAAACAATTTTTTTCATGTTATAAAGACTTATTTTATTAGATTAGATTTTGATTAAATTAAAAGCTGTACCCCAGAGTTAAACTAATGTTAGTTCCTGTTACTCTGTCTATAGCAAGTGCATCCGCACTGTCATATTTTTTATTATTATTCAAGTCATGGTAGAACTTCGCATGGCGATTTAAGATATCAGAAACATTAAGCTTGATTTCTCCTTTGTTCTGCCATATTTTTTTTGCAACCTGAAAATCAAGAAGTGGTCTTGGTGCTTCCCAGATTGGTGGAACCTGGTCGTTTCCTACATAAAGAATTCTCCTTCCTATCACGTTGAAAAGTACTGTTGAGCTCCATCCTGTTTTTTCAGCATCGTACTGAAGGCTTAGATTGACTGTATAAGGAGATTGCCCCTGCATAGGTCTGTCTGTATTAGTTGCTTCGTCCGTTACTCTGTTTTTGATTAAAGCGAAGTTTCCACCTAAAGTGAAGTTTTTGAAGGTGCTTACAAAATCAAGTTTTTTTCTGAATTCAAGCTCAGCACCATAAGCATCAGCCTTATCTACGTTTAGGTAGTTGAAAGTGTTACTTGTTCCTACACCAGACTGATTAAAGTATAATTCAATCGGGTTTTTGAAGTTTTTATAGAAACCTGCCACAGATAGAATTTCTCCATTTCTGGGATACCATTCCCAACGAAGATCCGCATTGGTGATTTTAGTTCGTTGGATAAATTTATTTCCGATTACTGTCGCCCCTAAATCGAAATCGTAGTATGCTAAAGGAGAAACTTCCCTAAATTCGGGCCTTACAACAGTCTGTGAGCCTGCAACACGAATGTTCATGTTATTGGTTACTTTGAAGGTCAGGTTTAATGCCGGTAAAAAGTCTGTAACTCGAGTGTTTACAAAACGATCATCGCTTCTCTTTGTGCTTCCTACCAATTGGTCAAAGTTTTCAACTCTTAATCCCCATACAGCTCTTAACCAGGGTGTAAAGTTGTTGTCAAATTGTAAATAACCTGCATTTAGGATTGTATTGGCAATATATCTGTACTGATTTCCGGCAATTTCGTCGAAAGTAAATTGATCTCCGCCTGTTCCGAAGTTTTCAGGATTAAAGATTGTTTCGAACGGCTGAGAAAGTAATCCCTGATTATATCCTTCAAGTCTTACAGAGAAGGGTCTTGAGTTATAAATTCTGTCTTTTACCTGAAATAGATATCCTCCTTTTACTGTTTGTTTTTGCCCAAACATCTCAAAGGTTTTGGATACATCTCCTCCTGCATTATATAAATAATCACTGAGAGTAGAGTAGAATACACTTCCTGATTTTTGTGAAAGTCCATTGGAAATTAAAGCCAGGTAAGGGCTTCCTGTCATATCAGGATACTGATTGTACTGTAGACGTTGTAGTAGTGGAATGTATTGATCTAAAATACCAAAACTTCCGTACCAATTGAAGGTAAGACCTCCAAGAGCATCTATTTTATGTGTCCCGTTAAGAGTCGAATTGTAGAAAGTAGTTTCTTTAAACCCAATCTCCCTCGCCATAATATTGGTTCCGTTTACAGGGTCAAATTCAAAATCTTTTCCTGTTCTGAAAGACATATGATTTACCGTATTGTTGGTAATGATATTCTTCAGGGAAATTTTATTATTGTTGTTAAGCTTTAAGGTAAGGTTTAATAAACCTCCTAAAATAACATCATTTTGGTATTTTTCCGTAAAATAATCAAAGTTGGTATCCGCTAGTTCATCATTGATAGTAAAGAAGCGGTTTTTAGATTCAGTTCTTCTTTTATTGTTACTGTAGTTAAGAACTGCGATAACTCCCAAATCTTTTCCGAAAACTTTTGTATTAAAACCGCCGTCTAACTGTAAACTTAAATTTTCAGGATATCCGATACTGCTATATCCAAGGTTTTTTACATATTGTTTACCAATTCCGGTTTTATCAGCATCATCCAAAATACTAAACGCATTTTTTGCAGGCATGCTGCTCGGAAGTTTTCTGGTTCCGTCATCAATCCCTAGAAAATCCCACTTTCCACCTTTCTGCATATGGAATTCATGTCCCATTGTGATAGAGTTTCCTCCAACACCTACCTGAAGATTAAAAAAGTTTTTGTTTGGAATATCTTTAGTGTTTACCTGGATCAGCCCTCCTCCCCATTCTCCACTGTATTCAGGAATAAAAGTTTTATTGATAACAAGTGTTTCGATCACATTAGCGGGAAACAGATCAAAAGAGAAAGTCTTTCTGTCCGGTTCTGTACTTGATAACTGAATACCATTCAGCATAGCTTGGTTATAGCGGTCTGATAACCCCCTTACTACGATATATTTTCCGTCAAATAAACTTACCCCGGATACTCTTTTCAGAACTTCTCCTGTATTTCTGTCCGGACTTCTTTTGATGGCTTCAACACCGATAACCTGTGAAACAACACCTGCATTTCTTTGTAAACCGATAGTAGATGCAATTGTTTCTTTTCTGGCATTGGATTTTATGACAACACCTTCAATTTGTTTCTCCTTGGTAGATGGCTTATCTAAAATAATATCAAGATGAGTATTTGCGTCATTTTTTACAATAACCTCACTGATTTCTTTTTTGTTGTATCCATTGGAAGTTACTGTTATAACATAGTTGGTTCCGGGTGGAAGACTGAGAGAGTAGTTTCCGGAAATGTCAGTAGTTACCTCCTGGTCATTTACCTTTACTTTTACTCCTTCAATAGGAGTATTGTCCTTCTCATCCAATACCCTACCTTCTAAAACCTGACTTTGTGCAAATGCATAGCCAGCAGAAAACAAGGCAAGTAGCATAATGCTCTTGTGGAATTGTTTTTTCATTTTACTTTATCTTACTATATTCTTTCGGTGCAAAGGAAGTAAAGAAAGATGGGGTAAATGGTTTAGTAAATTTTAATTTTTTCTTAACTAAACATTAACAAAAGAATATTATTGTTAACTTTATGTGAACGATAACCTATTTATTAATCTGTCATTCAAAAATTATTAACTTTGACTCAGTAAAAATTAAAAATGAACCAAAAGAAAATCCTCTTAATAGACGACGAACTGGATATTTTAGAGATTCTGTCTTACAACCTAGAAAAGGAAGGCTATGATATCTACACAGCTACAAACGGTAACGAAGGTATCAATAAAGCCAAAGAAATTGTTCCCGATTTGATATTGTTGGATGTCATGATGCCGGAAAAAGACGGTATAGAAACTTGCCAGGAACTTCGGAAAATCAAGGAGCTTCAGAAGACGCTTATCGTTTTCCTTTCTGCAAGGAGTGAAGAATTCTCTCAATTGGCAGGCTTTCAGGCGGGAGCAAATGATTATATTGTAAAATTGATCAAGCCTAAAATCCTTATTTCTAAAGTAAATGCATTATTACAGCTGACTTCTCAGGTTTCTGATAATGCTAAACTGATTGAAATCGGGGATTTAGTAATTGATAAAGACAATTTCAGGGTTTCTAAAAGTGGGCAGCAGTTCTTACTTCCTAAAAAAGAATTCGATTTATTGTATCTTTTAGCTTCAAATACGGAAAAAGTTTTCAAAAGAGAGGAAATTCTGGAGAAAGTTTGGGGTAATGACGTAATCGTGGGAGAAAGAACAATTGATGTTCACATCAGAAGATTAAGAGAAAAGCTTGGTATTAATACCATTCAGACATTAAAGGGAATTGGGTATAAACTTATTGTTTAATACTCAGTTTCTTACATTTACATAAACCAATAAAAATGTTGTAAAATTGAAATTTTACAGACTCACACTCGTCGCCTCTTGTCTTTTGACATTGGTGATGTTTCTTTTAGTAATCATTTTTGATTCACTAAAGGATATCTATTACAGCACTCCCTTCTTTAAAATAGGCCTGTTTATATGTCTTATTTTTATTTTTGTAATTAATTATATAGTTCTTGAGTTGCTTTTCAATTATTACGGAAAGAAACAGGTCCGTGGTCTTTCTCAGATTTTACCTCAGGAAATTGTACATGCTAATGATGAAAATATTACCATTAAAGAATTGGGAGAAAGATTTTCTGACCTCAATCAGCAGCAAGTTACAGAAATTGATATGATGAAAGAGATGGAGAGCTATCGTAAAGAATATATCGGAAATGTTTCTCACGAGCTTAAAACCCCATTGTTTTCCATTCAGGGATATGTTGAAACGTTAAGAGATGGCGGAGTGGATAATATGACGATTCGTGACAAATATTTGGAGAGAATTGATATTTCTGTGGAAAGGCTGATCGCGATCGTTACAGATTTGGATATGATCAACAGGCTTGAAGCGGGTGAAATTAACCTTACGGTTTCAAAATTTGATGTCAACCTCCTGATTAAAGAAATTTTCGATTTATTAGATCTTGAAGCTGAAAAGCACAATACAACCTTACAAATCCAGACTTTGCATCCTCAAATTTTTGTAGATGCTGATAAGCAAAAAATTTCACAGGTATTTATTAATTTAATTTCAAATGCCATTCATTATGCCAATAGACAGGAAGCTAAGGTTGTTGTAAAAACGAGCATTCTTAAAAATAAAGTCTTAATAGAAGTTATTGATAACGGAATGGGGATAAAGCCGGAGAGTTTACCTAGAATTTTTGAAAGATTTTATCGCGTAGAAACCAGCAGAAGCAGAAGGGAAGGAGGCTCCGGGCTCGGCTTGGCGATCGTAAAACATATCCTTGAGGCGCATAACGAAAATATTACTGTGGAGAGTGTTTATCTTGAAGGAACTAAATTCAGTTTTATGCTTGAAAAAAGTAAATAATTTTCGCAAAATGTAAGAAAAAAAAATATTTTAAAAAATCATGAAATATTTTTTTGTCACATATCATTTATTTTATATTTGCAGGAGAGATTTATCATAATAATAAAGGCAAAAAAAGTAAATTAAAAACTGATATGGTTTACAAAATCCGCGTAATATTAGATGCGAAAGAAGATATTTTCCGTGATATCGAAGTTAAAGGAAAACAGACGCTATGGAACTTACATTTAGGAATTAAGAGTGCATTCAGCTTGCAGGGAGACGAGCTTTCTACTTTTAATTTGCTTGAAGAAGATGGAACAATAGTAAAAAGTGTTCCGTTAGAAGATATGAGTGACGATGGCGATGGCGAGATTATGTCGGATGTTTACATTGATGAGGCATTTGCTAATGTAAGTGATAAAGCTCAGTTTCAGTACGGACTTTTAGACCTTTGGGAATTTTTCTGTGAATTAGTTGAGATTATTGACGAAACAAAAGGCGTTAATTACCCAATTACTGTTTACAGATTCGGAAATGTTCCTTTAAAAGCCCCTAGCAAAAGCGGAAGCGCAGGAGGATCTAAAAAGAAATCAGCGATGCCTTTAATGGATGATGATTTCAGTTTTGAAGACGACTTCGGAAGCAGCAACAATTTTGCGGATGAAGATGATGACAACTTTGATGACGAAGAAGAAGACTATGATGATGATGTTTTCGATGATGAAGACGATGATAACGAAGAAAGATAAAAGACATTTTAAATTATATGGCCCTGAATGAAAATTCGGGGCTTTTTTGGAATGATTTTTAAACGCTTCTTCCTGTTATCCACTTTTATTCTTCGCTCCTTTGCCTTTGCTGCGGGGTAGCCGTTTCTATCTGGGCTATAATACCCAGTGTCATCATAAATTTTCGTAATAGCAGGGTCTTTTTGCTTTAAAAAATTCTATCTTTTAGCACAAATTATTACATTTGTTAAAAATCGCTTAATGAAAAAATTAATTTTATTAGCTGCAATTGGTCTGGGAATTGTTTCCTGTACCACTCAAAATACAAAAAAGATGGCGGATTTACCTAAGGGCTGGAAACACAATACAAATATCTACGAGGTCAACGTAAGACAATATACTAAAGAAGGAACTTTCAAAGCATTTGAAAAAGAAATGCCGAGGCTGAAATCAATGGGAATCAAAACACTTTGGTTTATGCCCATCACTCCGATTGCTCAACAGAATAAAAAAGGAAGTTTAGGCAGCCCTTATGCAGCGGCAGATTATACATCTGTCAATCCTGAATTCGGAACACTGGACGATTTTAAACACATGGTCAATGAAGCTCATAGATTAGGATTCAAAGTAATTATCGATTGGGTGGCAAACCATACAGGTTGGGATCATGTTTGGACAAAAACACATCCTGAATTTTATTTAAAAGATCTGGATGGAAGTTTTCATCGTGCTTCAGGAATGGATGATATCATCGAACTGGATTATAAGAACCAGGAAATGCGCCTTGCAATGATCGACGCCATGAAGTATTGGGTAAAAGAAACAAATATTGATGGTTTCAGATGTGATTTGGCCTCTTGGGTTGAGGTTGATTTCTGGCAACAGGCACGTCCTGAGGTTGAAAAAATTAAACCTTTATTTTGGTTAGGTGAATTTGATGAATTGGAAAGTCCGGAATACGGAAAAGTTTTCGATGCAAGTTATTCTTGGAAATGGATGCATAAATCTGCAGACTATTATAAGAAAAATGAACCGCTTCA
This sequence comes from Chryseobacterium sp. FH2, assembly GCF_001045455.1. Classification (GTDB taxonomy): domain Bacteria; phylum Bacteroidota; class Bacteroidia; order Flavobacteriales; family Weeksellaceae; genus Chryseobacterium. Next base: position 55,871 of record NZ_LFNE01000007.1, read on the forward strand.
AGAGCTTAAAGACTTATTGGTACAGTATTCAAATATCGGAGATAGCTCAATGAGGGCTTGGTTCACAACCAATCACGATGAAAATTCATGGAACGGAACAGAATATGAAAAATATGGAGCCATCACAAAACCAATGGCAGTATTTTCTGCAACCTGGAATGGTGTTCCATTATTATATTCGGGGCAGGAACTTCCCAATATGAAGCGTTTAGAATTCTTTGAAAAGGATGTTATCAAATGGACAAATACGTATCAGAATGCTGATTTTTATAAAACGTTATTAAATCTAAAAACTTCAAATCCTGCGTTGAGAGGAGGTGATGCAAGTGTTTCCACTTATCTTTTGAATACAACTGCTAATGATAAAATTTTAGCATACATAAGAAAAAACGGAAAAGATGAGGTCTTAGTGGTTTTAAACATGTCAAAGGAACCTGTAAATTTCAGAATTGAAGATGAAAATTTATCAGGAAATTTCAAAAATATATTTGACGGTAAAAAAAGAGATTTCACTAACGGAAAAGATTTTAATTTCAAAGTTTCAGATTATGTTGTATATGAAAAATAAACCGTTACAGCACCAGCTGAAGATTGAATTTAAAAAAGATAAAAAGCGGACTTTTAAGTCCGCTTTTTCACAAATTGTAATAATATAAAAGGTTACAATGCCTGTAATTTTACATTATCAATAACCCAAAGTTCTGCAGCTGCATTATTTCTTACCCCAATTCTTAGTTTCAATTGACTTGAATTAGGAATTTCTGTCACAGATAACTCCGTTATTGCTTGAGCTCCGGTAAAAGTAATTCCCGAACCTGTATTGGTATTGGGTGAGGTTACAGTAATTCCTGATGATGAATACGTGTTTGTACCTGTTCCCGACCCTGAAAATGACCATCTTGTGTTGGTTGCACTCGAAGAATTACCTCCCGTGAGGGTAAGTTTAGTGTTATAATTAGCACCGCCATCTATACTTACATCTACTGTGATGATATCGTTATTTTCCATCCCATTAGCTGTGCTTCCTATAGAAAATGCGGCAATATCGAAGCTGAATGTAATATTATTGGTATAGGATGACGCATCAACAGTATTAAATTCTATATAGGAAGTCGTAGCGCTGCTATTGTTGCTGGAATATCCGTAGCCTCTTATTCCTTCAGAAAATAACGAAGAAGAAGCCGGAGCATCAGAGGTTGTAGTTGATCCTGATGTGAAATTAAAACCTGAAGGTGAAAATCCCGACGTTGTATAGTTTACAGAATCACCCGTTTCAAACCCTTGTGAGAAAATAATTCCTGTTTGAGATGAGCCATTGCTTGCATTACCTTCAAATCCTAAGTTTTGCCACTTTGCTCCATCCCAGCCAAAAAATATTTTCTTTTCTTTATCAAAAACAATTAATCCTTCACTTGCCGTGCTCGAAAGAGAAGTTACAGCGGCTGTTGTTAATCTGGGGACAATTAGCCCTTTTGTGTCTGAGTTTACATCCAATGCAGCAGAAGAGTTTGGAGTGTCCGTGTTGATGCCAACCTGTGAGAAGGCAGAAGAATACATTAAAACTAATGTAAATAGAGATAATTTTTTTGTCATGTTGTTTTTTTATTAAAAGTCTGACTAAAATATATAAATTGTTCTATTTTTATATTAAATAATTATCAAATATTATTATGTTTTGTTGAGTATATAATAGTATGAATTGTTTGTTTTTATATAATAATAAAATTTTGTAGTAAAAAATTATAGATTATATTAAATTTGATATATTTTTGTTCTAATTTAAAGGAGGAATGGATAAATCAGGTATTTTAGAAATTATTAAAAGTAAACTTGCAGAAAAAATTCAAAACTTTGAAAATTTAATAGCTGAAACCAGAGCATCAAATAATGATACCAAAAGTTCGATGGGTGATAAATATGAAACCGGACGTGAGATGCTCCAGCAGGAGATCAACAATTTGCAGCGACAGCTTAATGAAACTTTAAATCAGCAAAGTATTATTCAGAAAATTACGGTCGAGCCATTATCGAAAGTTCAAAACGGAACATTGGTAAAAACTAATAAAGGATTATTTTACATTTCGGCGCCGGTAGGAGAAATAATTTTTGATCATCAGAAAATCATGACTATTTCTGTAGAATCGCCTTTGGCGAAAGCTATGTTTGGCAAGAAAAAAGAAGAAACATTTATGATTAATAATATTCAGCAAACAATTGAAAATATTTGGTAATTAACCCTTTATTAAAATGAAAATTAAAAATATGCTTCCGGTTGTTTTTCTGTTAGATAAAGATATTCAAAAGGTATGATAGTTGTGTTACGATATTTAATTCATTTGAATATTAATTTTTGAAAAATCTTCATTTATGACAAGTAGTTATAAAAGGTTGTAAGGCTATGTAATAGAAATTATATCTTCAGATAAAAAAAGCATGCGTAAAATGGATGCTTTTTTTGATACGTTTTCGAATTAGATTCTTTAAATTTGGACCATAAAAATCGCTTTTCAAAATGCAAAATTACTTAGATCTTTTACAATATATTTTAGATAACGGAACAGACAAAACAGATAGAACAGGAACAGGGACAAGAAGTGTTTTCGGGTATCAGCTGAGATATGATTTGTCGAAAGGTTTTCCTTTGGTTACAACTAAAAAAGTGCATTTGAAATCAATTATTTATGAATTGCTTTGGTTTTTAAAAGGAGATACAAATATTACATATTTAAAAGATAACGGAGTTTCAATCTGGGACGAATGGGCAGATGAAAATGGTGATTTAGGCCCTGTTTACGGAGCACAGTGGAGAAGCTGGAACGGTAAAGACGGAAAAGTAGTAGACCAAATTTCAGAAGTAATTGAGCAAATCAAAAAAAATCCGGATTCCAGAAGATTGATTGTTTCTGCGTGGAATGTTGCTGAAATACCAAATATGGCCTTGGCGCCTTGTCATGCTTTGTTCCAGTTTTATGTAGCAGACGGAAAGTTGTCACTTCAGTTATACCAGAGGAGTGCAGATGTTTTCCTGGGAGTTCCGTTTAATATTGCAAGCTACGCGTTATTATTGATGATGGTTGCACAGGTATGTGATTTGGAAGTTGGTGATTATGTCCACAGTTTTGGTGATGTTCATATTTATAATAATCATTTTGAGCAGGTGAATAAACAACTTTCAAGACAGACAAGGCCTCTTCCGGCAATGAAGCTGAATCCTGAGATTAAAAACATTTTTGATTTTAATTTTGAAGATTTTACATTAGAAAACTATGATCCGCATCCGGGAATTAAAGCGCCTGTAGCGATTTAAAAATAATAGTTTGAAATATAGGAAGTGAAGCAGGAAAACTCTTCACTTTTTTTGTAACTTTTACATTAAACTTCCTACCTATTTGCTATATAATTATGAAATCACTTAAAATTAATATAGAAGAAAACGCTGATATCGAAAAAATAAAAGAATTATTACTTCAGGTAAAAGGTATCAGCTCCATAGAAATTATTGACGATGAAAATCCCGAAAGCGAACTGAAAAAAGCTTTTAACAAAACTAAAGAACAGTTTAAAAAAGGGGATTACGAAACGGTAGTCAATGATATTTTCGATATATTAACAAAAAATAATCCTAAAAAATAATGAAAAAGGCCATTTTATCAATTGCTTTATTAGGCGGAATTTTCTTTTCTGTAAATCTTTCTGCACAGACAGAAACATCTGGAAGAGAAAAAGTTTACAGAGCTACTCATACAAAAGTGACGGAACTGAAACACACAAAGCTGAAAGTAAACTTTGACTATCAGAAGGAACAGATGAACGGGGAAGAATGGTTGACTGCCTCACCTTACTTTTATCCTACCAACGAATTGATGCTTGATGCAAAGGGAATGCTTATTCATGAGGTTGCTTTAGAAAATAATGGTAAAAAATCTCCTTTAAAGTATGATTATAAAGATGATATTCTAAAAATAGCTTTAGATAAAACATATCAGAAAAACCAAGATTATACAGTCTATATTAAATATACATCCCGTCCGAATGAAGTAAAACAACAAGGAAGTGCGGCGATTAATGATGCAAAAGGTTTATATTTCATTAATGCTCAAGGGAAAGATCCTGATATGCCGACTCAAATCTGGACTCAGGGCGAAACAGAATCTTCGTCTGCCTGGTTTCCGACAATTGATAAGCCAAACCAAAAATCTACTCAGGAAATTTATATGACAGTTCCTGATAAATATGTGACACTTTCAAATGGTATTCTAAAAGATTCTCAAAAGGAATCAAATGGTTTGAGAACAGATCATTGGATAATGGATAAGAGACATTCTACCTATCTTTTCTTCATGGGAGTAGGTGAATATGCTATTGTAAAAGACAAATGGAAAAATATTCCCGTAGATTATTATATTGAAAAGGAATACGAACCGTATGCAAAGCAGATTTATGGAAATACTCCTGAAATGATCGAGTTTTTCTCTAAAAAAATGGGTTACGATTATCCTTGGGCAAAATATGCACAGATTTCAGGAAGGGAATATGTAAGTGGTGCTATGGAAAACACGACTGCAACACTACACGGAAGCGATATTTTGCAAAAGCCGGGACAATTAATCGACGAAAATAAGTGGGAAGATACCATTGCTCACGAATTATTCCATCATTGGTTTGGAGACTTGGTAACGGCAGAAAGCTGGAGCAATCTTACAGTAAATGAATCTTTTGCCAACTATTCGGAATATCTTTGGAACGAATATAAATACGGTAAAGATCAGGCAGATTATCATCAGATGGAAGATGTAAATATGTATCTTCATAATCCTTCTGATTTTAAGAAAAATCTGGTGAGGTTTGGATATGATTCACGTGAAGATGTTTTTGATTTGGTAACCTATCAAAAGGGTGGAGGAATTCTTCATATGTTGAGAAATTATTTGGGTGATGATGCTTTCTTTGCAGGAATGAATGATTATTTGAAAACAAATGAATATCAAAATGCTGAAGCTCATCAATTGAGATTATCATTTGAAAAAGTTTCAGGAAAAGATTTAAACTGGTTCTTTAATCAATGGTATTTCGGAAGCGGAAACCCAAAAATCAATTATTCATATACTTTTGAGCCTGTAAAAAAACAGATTGCAGTCACCATTAGCCAAACTCAGGAACAACCCTTCGAGTTTCCTTTGGCAATCGATGTTTATGATAACGGAAAACCGAAAAGATATAATGTCTGGGTAAAAGCTGAAAGTACAAATACTTTCAATTTTGATGTTTCTAAAAATGCAGATTTGGTAAACATCAATGCAGATGGAGTGTTGGTCGCTGATATTACGGATACAAAAACTCCCGAGCAATATCTGATGCAGTTTATAGGTTCAAAAGAATTTAAAAGCAGATACAACGCATTAAACGGAATAAAAGATCAGGTTGGAAAGAGCCCTGCTGCTACAAAATTATTGGCTGCAGCTTTGAAAGATCCTTATTTCAGGGTTAGAACGAAAGCATTAAATTTAATGGATTTGACGAATGCTGAGCAGTTTAAAGCTTTAGGTACAGAAGTTGAAAAACTAGCTTCAAATGATCCTAAAACATTGGTTCAGGCTGCTGCGATTTCAGCTTTAGCAAAAACAAAAGACAAAAAATACCTTCCGATTTTTGAAAAAGGAGTCAATGCGGTTTCAAATTCAGTGAAAGGAAATTCAGTAGGTGCAATTCTTGCCATTGATCCCTCAAAAGCTAATACTTTAGGAGATAAAATGGATTTGGATGGAGCTTCAGATACTTTAATCGAGCAGATGTTACCAATTGTTGTAAAGAATAAAGTGACCTCACAAATGGCAAATATTGCTCAGTTTGCGGCATTTTACCCTTTTATTAAATTCCAAAATCCGGAACTGGGGAAAACTTCTGAGGAAGGATATAACTGGATTATGTCTTCAGATAATCTGAAAGCAACGGAAAATATTACAAAAGTTTTAGTACATTCAAAAGGGCAAATGGGCGATAATCCTCAGGTAAAAATGATGATTTCCCAAATGTTGAAAGATGGGCTGAGCAAGAAAATGGAACTGTTGAAACAGAACCCGCAAAATGCAGCAAGTATCAATAAACAAATTGATGCTATCAACAAAGCAATCGAAGATTTTAAATAAATTTCAAAAAAGCACTTCAATATGAGGTGCTTTTTTATTTTAGAGAATTAAAGTTAAATATTTTTAAAAATTAGATAATATTCCTCACTGATTAAACGTTTACATTTTTTAAATTCGTATAAAAATTAAAACAGTATGACTTTTGGAATTGAAGCGGCAAGCTATTATGTACCTTCATTATATTTGGAAATTAGGGATTTAGCAGAAAAAAGAGGAATTGAACCTGCAAAACTGGAAAAAGGCTTGGGTTTACATAAAATGGGCTTTCCTGATGTACATGAGGATGCAGCGACTTTTGCAGCAGAAGCTTTATTAAAGCTGGTTACTGATTATAATCTCAATCCAAAAGAAATATCAAGAATTTATCTGGGAACAGAAAGTGCGCTGGATGCGGCAAAACCTACGGCTTCTTACGCTGTGCAGATGGTTGAAAAATTATTGGAGGCTGAATTCGGAGACAGATGTTTCAAAAACTGCGATGTTGTAGATATGACTTTTGCCTGTATCGGAGCGGTGGATGCGCTTCATAATTCCCTGGATTTTGTAAGGGTAAATCCTGATAAAAAAGCGGTTGTCATTGCAAGTGATTACGCAAAATACGAACTGGCTTCTTCAGGAGAATATACACAAGGTGGTGGTGCCGTTGCTGTTTTGATTTCTTCAAAACCTGACTTAATGGAAATTGAAAATAACTGGGGTATCGCCACAGAGAGTGTTTTTGATTTTTTTAAGCCAAGACGCTATTTCAAAAAAGAAAATTTGACAAATGCCCCTGAAAATTTTCCTGAAAAAATTGAAGTTTTTACGGATGAACCTGTTTTTGACGGGCAATATTCAAATCAGTGCTATCAGGACAGAATCCGGGAGGCTTATAATCATTACAAAGAAATTACAGGAAAAAATAAACCTTCTGAAACTTGGAAATATCTTATTTTCCATCTTCCTTATGCCTTTCACGGGAAAAGAGTTTTTACTGAAATTTACAGCATGGAAAATGGGCTTTCTTACAAGACTCCTGAAGAGCAGAAATCGGTCGCAAAATCTGAAGATTATACTCAATTCATCAATAATAAAATCGAAAAGTCGCAAAGAGCATCTTCAGAAATCGGAAATATGTACACAGCTTCAATTTTCATGGCTTTACTTTCTGCATTACAGACTTCCTTTAATGAAAATGAAGAGCTGGCAGGGCAGGAAATTGGATTTTTTGGCTACGGAAGCGGCTCGAAATCAAAAGTTTTTGCCGGAAAAATTTCAGAAAACTGGAAAAATGTTGCAGCAAAATGGGATTTGTTTGAAGGTTTAAAAAACAGAACTGCAATTGATTTTGAAACTTATGAAAAACTTCACAGAAGACAACTGGAAAATTCGGTTAATAAAAATTATAAAGGCTTTGGGTTACATTCTGTAGAACTGGAAAATCAGGTTTTGAAAGGAGCAAGATATTATGTTTATCAGGGATAAATCAATAATAAATTGTAAAAACATCTCGATTTGAGGTGTTTTTTTTTATTCTAAAAACAAAACTTTATCCTGGTAACTTTTCGGTGTTACCCCGACCAGCTGCTTAAACACTCGAGTAAAATAATTAGCATCTGAAAAACCGGTCTGATAAGCCGTTTCCTTAATGCTGTTCTGATTTGCCAATAGTTCTTTTGCCCGATTGATTCTTTCCTGTAAAATAAATTCATTTGGGGAAGTTCCCAATTCGTCCCTAAACATTTTAAAGAAATTTGACTTGCTTACATAAGCCAGTTTTGCAATACTGTCAATAGATAGTTTCTGATGGAGATTTTTTTTGATATAATCGACTGCAAATCCTATTCTTGACTTATTTTTAGCGATATTTTTTTCCACCATACTTCTTGCCTGGGTCTGCATCAGTCGGATTAAAAGTTCTTTCAAGGCAAAATCCGCCATAATATCCTTTTGGGAATTGTCATCCATGGCGATTCTCATAATATTGTTGGTGGCAGAAGCCAGTGATTTATTGTTAAAAAGAAAATATTCATCGAGTTGAATATTCCATTGAGAAGTTTCGTCAACTTTTGGGAGATGATAATTTAAATGATTTAAAGAATTTTCTATAAATTCAGGGTTCAGGCTCAAAGAAATACATTGTGAAGGAGTTTCGTCAGCTTCCGGAAAATCAATAACCATTGTTTCTCCTGGTGATACCAAAACACTTTCCCCGGGAAAATAATCGAAATACGGGGTTTTATTTTCCAGCTTCATATGTTTTTTTCCACGAAGCATTGCCGTAAATGCAATAGTTTCAAAATGTAATTTTACCCCAAAAGCAGCCTGATGGGTTTCATAGATACTGAATTCACAATTGTTTAGACTGAATTTTGTCTGGTTTTCAATTAGGCTCAAAAGCTGATTTTCCTTCTTTAATTCAGGAGTTTTTAATAAAAAAATATTATCATTCATTTCTAAACATTTTTTGTTGCCTGTTTACTCAAATATAGAAAATTATAAACTTACGTAACTGTTAATAAAATAATAAAATTTGCAGTCTGCACGATTTTGAAGTTTTTTTGTACGATTGTGCTATATGAATATTATAGGTAAGTGTAATTTGGTAGGAAATAAAAATTAAAATTATACTAATATGAGCACTATTACAGAACAAAAATCAGGAACAACTTTACAGTGGCCTGAATTTAAAAGCAAATATGATAATTATATTGACGGGAAGTTTACAGCACCGGTAAACGGACAGTATTTTGACGTTGTTTCTCCGATTGATGGAAAAAATTTCACGCAGGCGGCACATTCATCCAAAGAAGATCTGGAATTGGCTGTTAATGCTGCAGACAAAGCATTCCAGACCTGGAAGAATACTTCATCGACGGAAAGGAGTATCATTTTAAATAAAATTGCTGACAGGATTGAGCAGAATTTAGAATATTTAGCAACGGTTGAAACCATTGACAATGGTAAAGCAGTAAGAGAAACATTAGCAGCAGATTTACCTTTGGCAATTGATCATTTCAGGTATTTTGCTTCAGTAATCCGTGCTGATGAAGGCTCTCATAATGAATTAGATAAAGATACGGTTTCTTTAATTGTTCATGAGCCGCTTGGAGTCATTGCACAAATTATACCATGGAATTTTCCTTTATTAATGGCAATCTGGAAATTAGCTCCGGCTTTAGCTGCGGGGAACTGTGTGGTTTTGAAACCGGCAGAGAGCACACCTATTTCTATTATGGTTTTAATGGAAACTATCGGGGATTTGCTTCCTGACGGAGTAGTGAATATTGTTAACGGTTTCGGGGCAGAATTGGGCAGAGCGTTGGTTACGAATCCAAAAGTTGCAAAAGCAGCATTCACCGGTTCTACAGCAACAGGGCGTTTGGTTATGCAGTACGCAACAGAAAATATCATTCCTGTGACATTGGAACTGGGTGGGAAATCTCCAAATGTTTTCTTCAGTTCAGTAATGGATGCAGATGATGAATTTTTAGATAAAGCCATTGAAGGTGCCGTTCTTTTCGCTCTAAACCAGGGGGAAATTTGTACTTGTCCGTCGAGATTACTGGTTCAGGAAGATATTGCAGACGCTTTCATCGAAAAAGTTATTGAAAGAGTAAAAGCCATCAAAGTAGGAAATCCATTGGATAAAACAGTAATGATGGGAGCTCAGGCATCGAAGATCCAAAAAGATAAAATTCTCTCTTATATTAAACTGGGAAAAGAAGAAGGAGCAGAAGTGCTTGTGGGAGGAGATGTAAACAATCTAGGAGAAGGACTTGAAAATGGCTATTATATTCAGCCGACGATTTTCAAAGGAAACAACAGGATGAGAATCTTCCAGGAAGAAATTTTCGGACCTGTTTTGGCGTTCACAACATTCAAGGACGAAGAAGAGGCTGTTAAAATTGCAAACGATACGATTTACGGATTAGGAGCAGGTGTCTGGACGAGAGATGCACACCAGTTATATAACATTCCGCGCCATATTCAGGCGGGTAGGGTTTGGGTAAATCAGTACCATTCTTATCCTGCAGGGGCACCTTTCGGAGGCTATAAACAATCGGGAATCGGTAGGGAAAACCACAAAATGATGCTTGACCACTACCGTCAGACCAAAAATATGTTGATTTCTTACAACAAAAACAAACTAGGTTTCTTTTAATTTTAAATATTAGGGCGTGCCCGTTTGCCTCAGCTTAGGCTGAGGCAAAACGGTCGGGCTATTTCAGAGCTCTCCACTTCGTTTCGGTGCGTTCTTCACCGCCCTTCTTACCTACCTCTCACGTGAAACAGCTCCGTCCTTATCTGAACTAGTCAGATGAGCAGGAAATTTATATCTGAAATTCAAACTAAAACTAATTCAAAAAAATCAAAATATGATTCCAAAAACAATGAAAGCCGCAGTTGTCCAAGGTTATGGACAACCGTTAAAAATAGAAGAAGTTCCGGTAAAAGTTCCCGGAAGGTACGAAGTATTGGTAAAAGTCATTGCCTGCGGAGTTTGCCATACGGATTTACATGCTGTTGATGGAGACTGGCCGGCGAAACCTAAAATGCCATTAATTCCCGGTCACGAAGGTGTAGGAATTGTAGTTGCCTGCGGTCCCGAAGCTTATGTAAAAGAAGGTGATGCAGTCGGAGTTCCATGGCTGTATTCCGCGTGTGGATGCTGTGATTATTGTATTACAGGCTGGGAAACGCTTTGTGAGGCACAGAAAAATGGAGGATATAGTGTAGATGGAGGTTTCGCAGAGTATGTGATTGCAGATTCAAGATATGTCGGGCATTTGAAATCGGATGTCAACTTTCTAGAAATTGCTCCTATTCTTTGTGCCGGAGTAACAGTTTATAAAGGTTTAAAAGAAACCGAAACAAAACCGGGAGAATGGGTTGCTATCTCAGGAATAGGAGGATTAGGACATGTGGCGGTGCAGTATGCAAAAGCAATGGGAATGCATGTTGCAGCGATTGATGTTGCGGATGATAAATTAGAATTAGCGAAAAAACTGGGAGCAGATTTGGTAGTCAATGCAAAAAACACAGATCCTGGAGAATATTTACATAAAGAAGTAGGCGGAATGCATGGCGCATTGATTACGGCTGTTTCTCCAATTGCTTTCAAACAGGGAATTGATGTCTTAAGAAGAAAAGGAACTATTGCCTTAAACGGACTCCCTCCCGGTTCTTTTGAATTACCGATTTTTGAAACGGTTTTAAAAAGAATCACGGTAAGAGGTTCCATTGTGGGAACAAGAAAAGACCTTCAGGAAGCACTGGATTTTGCTAATGAAGGCTTGGTAAAAGCAACTGTAACCGCTGCAAAACTGGAAGATATCAATGATGTTTTTGATAAAATGAAAAAAGGGCAGATTGATGGCAGAATCGTTCTCGATATTGCCGGAAGTGCAAGCTAAATTATGATGAGTTTTATAAGATTCGGCGAAATTTATTTCGCCGAACTTTTTTTAACTTTATAAAAGAAAAAACGATTTAGGATACGGAAGCGTTAAGAACCCCGAAGAGGTTCGCCGATTTAAATAAAAAAATAAAAAAATTATGCAAACTAAAATATCAAGACTCTCAGCAACAGAAAAAGCTTTGGAAGTAATTTGGGAGTTAGAAAAAAAATATGGTGAGCTTATGTTTTACCAAGCCGGAGGTTGCTGTGAGGGAACCCAGCCGCAATGTTTCGAAAAAGGAGGTTTTTTCCCAAGAATGAATGATGCCATGATTGGAACCATCAACGGCCACGAATTCTGGATTGATCGTGATTTGTTTGAATACTGGAAATATTCACATTTTACATTAGATGTTGTCAACGGGTTCGGACCGGGTGGATTTTCCTTGGAAACACCTTTAGGAAAGACATTTAAGGTAAATTATAAGCTTTTCACTCCTGAAGAACTCGAAAATTTAGAACCTGTAAAACGGAGTGAATAAATCTGCTCAAACAGCCAAGTCTGCGAGATAAAAGCAATTTACATAAATTTGTGAGAATCTGATAATTATTCAAATAAAAATCAGACTTTCACAAAACGATTTACAAACATCGAAGCCACTAATTGCCCAACTGCATTTAAAACTGTTGCCAATGGATCAACCAACGTCCCGATAATCATCACCGCGGGAATTGCTTCCTGAGGTAATTTATAAACCGAAATCATCAACATTTCACCAATATATCCACCATTAGGAATTCCACCTGCAACGATACTCACAAAAACTGTGATGCCTAAAGCCAATAAAAGATTGGTTGGTTCAAAAAAATCCCTTCCGATAATTAAAAAAGCTACATAAATTTTAATAATTGAAGACATGGAAGAACCATTTTTATGTAGAGTTGTCCCAATCGGAATCACAATATTCGAAATCTGACTTGGAATACCGATTTTTGATGCAGCCTGCAAATTTGCAGGCATGGTTGCAAAACTGCTACAGGTACTCAAAGCTGTCAATGTGGGATAAATAGCATTCGTCCAAAAACTTTTTACTCCATTCTGTCCTTTTGCCATAAAAGCATACAGTGAAAAAAATACGAAAAAGTAAACAATTCCCGCAATATAATATAATCCTAAAGGTTTAGCATAAAATCCAAAAAGTTGAGGTCCTAAGGTCGCCACCTGATAGGCAAAATATGCTCCTAAACCAATAGGAGCAACTTTCATGATTAACAAAAGCAATTCCTTCATCACTTCATATCCCGAAGCTATAAACATTCTGAAAGATTGCCCTTTTTCCCCCGATTTTCTGGCAGAAAATCCTGTCATAAAAGCAAAAATCAAAAGAGCCAGCATATTCTGTCTTGAGAAAAGCTGGGTAAATTCTCCCACCGTGAAAAATCCTACAATCCTGTTTCCCCAGCTGTCATTATTCGCTGCTTCTTCTACAATTTCCTTACTTCCTGAAACTCCTGAAACCGGGAAAAAATAAACTGCACAAATCGTAAAAATGGCAGCTGTCAGAATAAAAAACAGAAAGGTAAAAGCCATCGTTATCATAATTTTCCCAAACTTTGATTGCTGCTCTAATGATGCAATCGAATTGGAAACGGCAAAAAATACCAGCGGAACTACACTCACGAAAAGCAAGTTCAGGAAAATATCTCCTAAAGGTTTTAGATAATCGACGATATCTGGTGCGACAATTCCGATGATGCTTCCAACAGTGATTCCTAATAGTAAAAATATGATTCCCGAGTAGTTTTTTAAAACCTCTTTCATGTGGTGCTTTTTACTCAAAGATAGGCTTATTTTTAACATTCCGTTATATTAATTTCATGGATAAAATTCTTAAATTTGGGTAAACAATCGTTTCTATGGCTTATATAGATTACTATAAAATTTTAGGTGTAGATAAAAACGCAACGCAGGATGATATTAAAAAAGCTTACCGAAAATTAGCAAGAAAACTGCATCCCGATCTGAATCCCGGTGATAAAGAAGCTGAACGAAAATTCAAAGAGCTGAACGAAGCGAATGAAGTTCTCAGTAACCCTGAAAACCGTGGGAAATATGACAAATACGGTGAAAACTGGAAACATGGTGAGGAATATGAAAAAGCTCAACAGCAGCAGAGACAATATCAGAGTCAGGGTGGAAATTTTGGGGACGGATTTTCTGGTGCTGATTTTGGGGAAGGCGAGGATTTTTCAGATTTTTTCCAAAGTATGTTTGGTGGGGCAGGAAGTGGTTTCGGAAGAAGTTCGAGAGGAAGTGCTTCTGGGAAATTTAAAGGGCAAGATGTTCATGCAGAATTAAATTTAAATTTGAAAGATGCTGCCACAACGCATCCGCAGACTTTTGAAATTAACGGTAAAAAAGTCAGAATTACGATTCCTGCGGGAGTTTATGATGGTCAGCAGATTAAATTGAAAGGTCATGGTAATCCGGGTTTTAATAATGGACCGAATGGAGATTTATATATTACGTTTAATATTCCGGCGGATCCAAATTTTGAAAGAATTGGTGATGATCTAAAAACAAAAGTTACTATTGATCTGTACACTGCAGTTTTAGGAGGTGATGTAAAAGTGAATACGTTGGATGGAAGTGTAAACCTCAAAGTAAAACCCGAAACTCAAAACGGAATGACGGTAAGATTAAAAGGAAAAGGTTTTCCTGTCTACAAAAAAGAGGGGCAATTTGGTGATTTATTTGTGACATTTGAAGTGAAATTACCAACAAATCTTACCGAGAAACAGAAAGAACTTTTTCAACAACTTAAAAATTCCTAAGCTATGAGTGAAAGAATATCACGAGAAGAACTCGTAAAAATATATAATATTGAAGTCACTTTTTTTGATGAATTGGTGGATTCCGGATTGCTGGATATTCAGACAGAAAATGAAACCTGCTACCTGATGTATGAGGATTTGCCGTCTTTTGAAAGGTTTACAAACTGGCATTATGACTTGGAAATCAATCTTCCTGGTTTGGAGGTTATTCATAATATGTTGAAGAAAATGGAGGGTTTAAAACAGAAAAACAGAGAGCTGATGAGCAAACTTTCTGCAATTAGTAATAAATATGAAGATATTTAATTTAGTTTTGTATGGTTAAAACAAATTAAATTTATGAGTGAACAAAAGGTTATTGTTTTAAAACCTAAAAGAGAGGACTTCGAGGCAATATATTTTAGCGGAAATCAAGGAAGTTTATTTTTTTCATCAAATACAAGAGGGAAAACTGTTACTACTATTGTCGTAGGATTGATTCTGGGAATTTTATTTTGTTTTAAAAGTGATTTAAGCAAAGAAAAATTTGGGATTTTATATTTTGTAAGTTTTTTGTTTTTACTTTGTGCTGTTTATCTTTCTTTGGGTATTAATAAAGTTTCAAAATGGAAAAAACAGGTCAGGCAATATCTAACTAAACTTGAAAACTGTAACATTTATGAAATTACATTTGATAATAACTTTTTTACTGTAAACATTGACAATGAAAAAGAGACCAGCGAATGGAAAGATTTTCAATATTTCGACAGTAATGAAAAGTATATTACTCTTGAAGGAAAATATAATTATATGTTTCCCAAGAAATCGATGAGTGAAAAAGATTATAGCACACTTAAACAAGTATTAAAGAAAAATATCGAACAATAAAAAAACTCAGAGCATAGCGCTCTGAGTTTTTTATAAAGTAAGGATAAACTTTAATCCAGCCAACCCATTTCTTTCATCCAGTCATCATTGTAAATTTTCCCTACATACCTTGAGCCATGATCGTGAAGAAGAACTACAATCACATCATCTTCTGTAAACTGAGCTTTCATCTGAACTAAAGAAGCAATCGCGCTTCCCGCAGAATATCCACAGAAAATTCCTTCTTCCTTTGCCAGTTTCCTAGCATAAATAGCACCGTCTTTATCAGTTACTTTTTCAAAGTGATCAATGATTGACATATCATAATTTTCAGGGATGATATCTTCACCAATTCCTTCTGTAATATACGTATAAGCATGATCGTAATGAAGTTCACCTGTCTCATGGAATTCCTTCAAAATAGAACCGTATGTATCAACTCCAATTACTTTTATATTAGGATTTTTCTCCTTGAAAAACATTCCGCAACCTGTAATTGTACCTCCTGTTCCGGCTCCAACTACAAAATGAGTAAGTTGCCCTTCCGTTTGTTCCCAGATTTCAGGAGCTGTAGATTCGTAATGAGCTGCCCTGTTTGATAAATTATCGTATTGATTTACATACCATCCGTTTTCTGTTTCAGTCGCCAGCCTTTTAGAAACTGAATAATAGGAACGTGGATCAGTTGGTTTTACATCTGTAGGACAAACAATTACTTCTGCACCTACGGCACGAAGAATATCACATTTTTCTTTTGACTGTTTAGAATTGGTTACGAAAATACATTTATAACCTTTGATAATTGCTGCAAGAGCCAAACCCATTCCTGTGTTTCCTGAAGTACCTTCAATAATAGTACCTCCCGGCTTTAGTCTGCCATCTTTTTCGGCGTCTTCTATCATTTTAAGAGCCATTCTGTCTTTTACGGAGTTTCCAGGGTTGAAAGTCTCCACTTTTGCTAAAACTAATGCAGGGAAATCTTCACCCAAAACTTTGTTAAGCTTTACGAGAGGCGTATTTCCGATAGTTTCAAGAATATTTTTTGCGTATTTCATAAATGTTTTATAAGCCCCGCAAAGATACATTTTTCAAATGAGTTATCTGATTGAGTTGAGATAAATTCAGTTAAGATTAGCTATACAACGCCATTGGTGAATAGTGAGTTACAAATCATGAATTTACTATCATATTCAGGAAGATATCATTATATTACTCATCTTCACACGGCATTTGATAAGCATGTGTTTCCCGCACGACTTATTCCTCAGGCTATGGCTTCCCACTCTGCACCCCTTTTTCTCCAGCATCCTTTTGCGGGGTAAGCGTTTCTATCGGGTCTAGTGTATATAATATAAATAACAGTTCCTGAGTATAAAATTTTCCAGCGTTTATTATTGACTTCATCAAATTTCCTATTTTCGACAGAAATCCGACGTGATTGAAACATTAATTCCTTCAACGTAAAGTCCTTTGCTCCCTTTAAAAATTCAAAGAATTTTTAAAGGGAGCAAAGGAGAACATATTAATACGCTTATGATACATTATATTAAATTGCGAGCCTTCCAACTGTTCTATTGCATCGGGAGCAAAGGATATCATGAGGAGCAAAACTCCTTTCCGGGCTCGATTAAAAACGGTCCGAATAAAAATCTGCTCATTGTGGATAAGTATTGTTTATATTTTAAGTTTTGGTCTATCAGTATTTTAGGGTTTTATTTTCCCACAATTTTAAATTTTATGTTAAGTGAATTTGGAAGTAAAGGTAAAGATGTCATACTTTTGCCCCACTTAAAACGGAATACTTTTGAGTAAGCGCAGAAGAGTTTTCAATAAAGCGGAGTATTATTTTCTATTTACGGGATACTAATTGAGTAAACTTTCCTATATTTTTTAATAAATAAAAGTTGCGGGGGTTTAATTTTTTTGTATCTTTGCAGTCCCAATAAAAGGGGGGCAGGAGTAGAAAGGCATTGATTTGGATAAAGGTTTCAGGGTTATTAAAAAAAACTTTAAAATTTCTTTAAAAAACATTTGGCCGGAATGAAATAAATACTTACTTTTGCACACGCAAATCAGCATAAGCTAAACGACAGAAATAAGCAGCTGAGGAAGCGGAAGAACGAAGTTCATTGACATACAATATAACAACCAAGTAAGGAAAAACTAAAGCGTAAAAAAAACTTTGAGTGAGTCAGACAAACATACAATGGAGAGTTTGATCCTGGCTCAGGATGAACGCTAGCGGGAGGCCTAACACATGCAAGCCGAGCGGTATTTGTTCTTCGGGACAGAGAGAGCGGCGTACGGGTGCGGAACACGTGTGCAACCTGCCTTTATCAGGGGGATAGCCTTTCGAAAGGAAGATTAATACCCCATAATATTTAGAATGGCATCATTTTAAATTGAAAACTCCGGTGGATAAAGATGGGCACGCGCAAGATTAGATAGTTGGTGAGGTAACGGCTCACCAAGTCAGTGATCTTTAGGGGGCCTGAGAGGGTGATCCCCCACACTGGTACTGAGACACGGACCAGACTCCTACGGGAGGCAGCAGTGAGGAATATTGGACAATGGGTTAGCGCCTGATCCAGCCATCCCGCGTGAAGGACGACGGCCCTATGGGTTGTAAACTTCTTTTGTACAGGGATAAACCTACTCTCGTGAGAGTAGCTGAAGGTACTGTACGAATAAGCACCGGCTAACTCCGTGCCAGCAGCCGCGGTAATACGGAGGGTGCAAGCGTTATCCGGATTTATTGGGTTTAAAGGGTCCGTAGGCGGGCCTGTAAGTCAGTGGTGAAATCTCATAGCTTAACTATGAAACTGCCATTGATACTGCAGGTCTTGAGTAAGGTAGAAGTAGCTGGAATAAGTAGTGTAGCGGTGAAATGCATAGATATTACTTAGAACACCAATTGCGAAGGCAGGTTACTATGTCTTAACTGACGCTGATGGACGAAAGCGTGGGGAGCGAACAGGATTAGATACCCTGGTAGTCCACGCCGTAAACGATGCTAACTCGTTTTTGGGTTTTCGGATTCAGAGACTAAGCGAAAGTGATAAGTTAGCCACCTGGGGAGTACGTTCGCAAGAATGAAACTCAAAGGAATTGACGGGGGCCCGCACAAGCGGTGGATTATGTGGTTTAATTCGATGATACGCGAGGAACCTTACCAAGGCTTAAATGGGAATTGACAGGCTTAGAAATAGGCTTTTCTTCGGACAATTTTCAAGGTGCTGCATGGTTGTCGTCAGCTCGTGCCGTGAGGTGTTAGGTTAAGTCCTGCAACGAGCGCAACCCCTGTCACTAGTTGCCATCATTAAGTTGGGGACTCTAGTGAGACTGCCTACGCAAGTAGAGAGGAAGGTGGGGATGACGTCAAATCATCACGGCCCTTACGCCTTGGGCCACACACGTAATACAATGGCCGGTACAGAGGGCAGCTACCTAGCGATAGGATGCAAATCTCGAAAGCCGGTCTCAGTTCGGATTGGAGTCTGCAACTCGACTCTATGAAGCTGGAATCGCTAGTAATCGCGCATCAGCCATGGCGCGGTGAATACGTTCCCGGGCCTTGTACACACCGCCCGTCAAGCCATGGAAGTCTGGGGTACCTGAAGTCGGTGACCGTAACAGGAGCTGCCTAGGGTAAAACAGGTAACTAGGGCTAAGTCGTAACAAGGTAGCCGTACCGGAAGGTGCGGCTGGAACATCTCATTTTAGAGCGTCCTTAGACGTTAAACAAAACAAACGGATACTATGTATCCATGTACTTGCTTAAAGTATAGCTTTAGTTTTTTATTTGGTTGATATATAAAAAAATACAAAACCCACTAGAAATTAGTAAAGGGATTGAGAGAGACAAAGAAGAAAGGAATTAGAGAAAAGACGGATATAGAAGTCTATTATCTATCACTCTATCGTCTTTACGTCTAACAGACAGTCTCGTAGCTCAGCTGGTTAGAGCGCTACACTGATAATGTAGAGGTCGGCAGTTCGAGCCTGCCCGAGACTACTAATTACAGGGAATTATAGATTAATAATTATAGATTTTAAATTATAAACAGATTGTTCATTTAAAATGTATCATTTAAGATTTAAAATTTCTGCTAGAGGGGGAATTAGCTCAGCTGGCTAGAGCGCCTGCCTTGCACGCAGGAGGTCAAGGGTTCGACTCCCTTATTCTCCACAGTTTTGGAAGACTGATTTAAAAGTTACGGATGGAGCCAAAAACAACATCTGTTCATCAGTTGGAAAAGAAGACATTAAGATCATTGACATTAACGGTAAAGACATCACAAAGAGAAAACCGAGCACTTATAAGTGCTTGAGTAACCTAAAAATAG
The DNA here is from genome assembly GCF_001045455.1 of Chryseobacterium sp. FH2. Classification (GTDB taxonomy): domain Bacteria; phylum Bacteroidota; class Bacteroidia; order Flavobacteriales; family Weeksellaceae; genus Chryseobacterium. The sequence goes on from NZ_LFNE01000007.1 coordinate 75,424, forward strand.
GAAAGAAATCGTTAAGGGCGTATGGCGGATGCCTAGGCTTTCAGAGGCGAAGAAGGACGTGGTAAGCTGCGAAAAGCTGCGGGGATTGGCACACACGAATAGATCCGCAGATGTCCGAATGGGGCAACCCGTCATGTTGAAGACATGACATCCCTTAGGGGAAGCAAACCCGGAGAACTGAAACATCTAAGTACCCGGAGGAAAAGAAATCGAAGAGATTCCGTAAGTAGTGGCGAGCGAAAGCGGATTAGCCCAAAAGTCTTTATATATTTAGAAGAATGTTCTGGAAAGAACAGCCAAAGACGGTGATAGCCCGGTATTCGAAAGGTATATTAAGATGATAAATGAGTAGGGCGGGACACGTGAAATCCTGTCTGAATATGGGGGGACCATCCTCCAAGGCTAAATACTCCTGAAAGACCGATAGTGAACAAGTACTGTGAAGGAAAGGTGAAAAGCACTTCGAATAGAAGGGTGAAATAGAACCTGAAACCGTACGCCTACAAGCGGTCGGAGCCCACAAGTTGGGTGACGGCGTGCCTTTTGCATAATGAGCCTACGAGTTAATTTTACTAGCGAGGTTAAGTAATTAAGTTACGGAGCCGGAGCGAAAGCGAGTCTGAATAGGGCGCATAGTTAGTAGGATTAGACGCGAAACCTTGTGATCTACCCATGGGCAGGTTGAAGCTCTGGTAACACAGAGTGGAGGACCGAACCGGTTGACGTTGAAAAGTCTTCGGATGACCTGTGGGTAGGGGTGAAAGGCCAATCAAACTGGGAGATAGCTCGTACTCTCCGAAATGCATTTAGGTGCAGCGTCGCAAAAAAGTTTATTAGAGGTAGAGCTACTGATTGGATGCGGGGGTTTCACCACCTACCAATTCCTGACAAACTCCGAATGCTAATAAATGTTCTGCGGCAGTGAGGGCATGGGTGCTAAGGTCCATGTCCGAGAGGGAAAGAACCCAGACCAACAGCTAAGGTCCCCAAATATATGTTAAGTTGAAGCAACGCGGTTGGACTGCATTGACAGCTAGGATGTTGGCTTGGAAGCAGCCATTCATTTAAAGAGTGCGTAACAGCTCACTAGTCGAGCGGTCCGGCATGGATAATAATCGGGCATAAACATATTACCGAAGCTATGGATTTGTATTAATACATCTGGTAGGAGAGCATTCTGTCTGCGCCGAAGCAGTATCGTGAGGTATTGTGGAGCGGACAGAAAAGAAAATGTAGGCATAAGTAACGATAAAGGGGGCGAGAAACCCCCTCACCGAAAGACTAAGGTTTCCTCAGCCATGCTAATCAGCTGAGGGTTAGTCGGGACCTAACGCGAACCCGAAAGGGGTAGTGGATGGACAATGGGTTAATATTCCCATACTTGCTCACACTAAAAAGGGGACGGAGTGACGTAGCTACTGGAGACTGACGGAATAGTCAAGACCTAGCCTTCGGGCGAAGTTGTTGTAGTGAACTCGCTTCCAAGAAAAGCCGAAGTGAAGCAACCCGTACCAAAACCGACACAGGTGGTCGAGGAGAGAATCCTAAGGTGCTCGAGTGAGTCGTGGCTAAGGAACTAGGCAAAATAGTCTCGTAACTTCGGAAGAAGAGACGCCAGCAGCAATGCTGGCCGCAGTGAAGAGGCCCAGGCGACTGTTTATCAAAAACACAGGACTCTGCTAAATCGAAAGATGCTGTATAGGGTCTGACACCTGCCCGGTGCTGGAAGGTTAAGGAAGGTGCTTAGCGCAAGCGAAGGCATTGACTGAAGCCCCAGTAAACGGCGGCCGTAACTATAACGGTCCTAAGGTAGCGAAATTCCTTGTCGGGTAAGTTCCGACCTGCACGAATGGTGTAACGATCTGGGCACTGTCTCAGCCACGAGCTCGGTGAAATTGTAGTATCGGTGAAGATGCCGATTACCCGCAATGGGACGAAAAGACCCTGTGAACCTTTACTATAACTTCGTATTGACTTTGAGTAAGTAATGTGTAGGATAGGTGGGAGACTTTGAAGCCGGCACGCTAGTGTTGGTGGAGTCAACGTTGAAATACCACCCTTTACTTACTTGGAGCCTAACTTCTTTTAGAAGGACATTGCGTGGTGGGTAGTTTGACTGGGGTGGTCGCCTCCAAAAGAGTAACGGAGGCTTTCAAAGGTACCCTCAGCACGCTTGGTAACCGTGCGTAGAGTGTAATGGCATAAGGGTGCTTGACTGTGAGACCTACAAGTCGATCAGGTGCGAAAGCAGGACATAGTGATCCGGTGGTTCCGTATGGAAGGGCCATCGCTCATAGGATAAAAGGTACTCCGGGGATAACAGGCTAGTCTCCCCCAAGAGCTCACATCGACGGGGAGGTTCGGCACCTCGATGTCGGCTCGTCACATCCTGGGGCTGGAGAAGGTCCCAAGGGTTGGGCTGTTCGCCCATTAAAGTGGCACGCGAGCTGGGTTCAGAACGTCGTGAGACAGTTCGGTCTCTATCTATTGCGGGCGTTAGATGTTTGAGAGGGCTTGATTCTAGTACGAGAGGACCGAATTGAACAAACCTCTGGTGTATCAGTTGTACCGCCAGGTGCACCGCTGAGTAGCTACGTTTGGAAGAGATAAGCACTGAAAGCATATAAGTGCGAAACTCGCCTCAAGATGAGACATCTTTTAAGGGTCGTTGGAGATGACAACGTTGATAGGCTACAGGTGTAAAGGCAGTAATGTCATAGCCGAGTAGTACTAATTACCCGTAGATTTATAGCCTATTGGTTATTTTTAAAACAAGCCTTATAAGTGCATGAAAGGTTTTGTCTTTGTGAAAGTTTTTATCGATTAAACTTGTACAATGTAGGATGTACAACGTATAATGCAAATACATGGTACGTATTACACCCGACATGATACAATATATACAGCCTTTAGGGTGGTTTTAGCGGTGGGGCTCACCTGTTCCCATTCCGAACACAGAAGTTAAGCCCACCAGCGCCGATGGTACTGCGAAAGCGGGAGAGTAGGTCGCCGCCAGTTTTTATTTACAACTCCTTTATCGAAAGATAAAGGAGTTTTTTTTTTCCACAAAATAACGGAAATGACGAAAAACACAGAAAATACATAAAGTCTCATCCATATACCGGATGAGACTTTTTTTTGAGCTAAACTGTACAATCCCTGTATATCTATACCTTATCCTTCATCCTATTCACTTCAAAAGAATAAGTAACTATATAAGCTGCGAGTAATTTGCTAGAGGTTACTTTGACAAGTATGGGATGATTGTTAATTAAAATAATGGAAGACTTAGTTTTAATTCTAATATAGTAATTGAGTTTCGGTAGACGGAAAAGAATATCAATTGATATCTTTAATGATTGAGTAGGAATTAATACTTTTATCCTTAAATAAACCTAATAATAAAAAAACTCATTCTGAAATCAGAATGAGTTTTTTTATTATTAATTATAATTTAAGATGTTTGTATTTTATATTTTTTGTCATAAAGCCCAAAATGGAATCTGATATTTGCCAAATTCTTCCAAGTGGCGTATTTGAAGGTTACAAAGCCGATTATCATTCCTATAGTATTAAGAAAAACATCATCTACATCTGCAACTCCACGACCTGTATAGGACTGGGTAAGTTCGATTAATGTAATGGTAATTATAAATAGTAAAGTAATAAAAAAGAAATTATTCAACTTTCTGATACATAATCCTAACCAACCAAATGGGCTAAAAACAAAAACATTTCCGATTATATTGACAATGAAGTCTTTTTCCCCCACATGGCTATCAGTAAAAAAGATGCGGATAGTATTAAAGGGTGTTAATTGTAAATAAGAACAATCTGAAGCTTCTCTTCCAGAGCCAAAGAACATCATGTACAATAAAAATATAGCGTATACAGAGATTAGTACTGCAAAGTATTTTTTCATAGGTTTCCTTTTGGGATTAGTAATAAAAAAGTTTGTAGTGCTATTAGTTTTTAAGTTTAGATTAACAACAAAAATCTTACCTTAATAGTATGTCGTTTAGAAAGTTTATGTTTCTTTAATATTTTTTAACATAAAAAAGCCTTACTTAAAGTAAGGCAAGATATTTTTTATTTAATTATCAAACTTGAATAACACCCAAATTAAATTTTTCTGTTATCGGAGAATGATTTGCTGCTTCAATTCCCATAGAAATCCACTTTCGGGTATCAGTAGGATTTATAATAGCATCTGTCCAAAGTCTTGCAGCAGCATAGGTAGATTCTGTTTGTTTTTGATATCTTTTTGAGATTGTATCTAAAATTTCGTTATGTTCTTCTTCTGTAATTTCTTTTCCCTGTTTTTTCAAGGTAGATTCCTGAATCTGCGCTAAAACTTTTGCCGCTTGAGATCCCCCCATTACTGCTAAATCTGCCCATGGCCAGGCTACAATTAATCTTGGGTCATAAGCTTTTCCACACATTGCATAATTTCCGGCTCCATAAGAATTTCCTGTAATAATTGTGAACTTAGGAACTACAGAATTAGCAACTGCATTTACCATTTTTGCGCCGTCTTTTATAATGCCGCCGTGTTCAGATTTTGAGCCGACCATAAATCCTGTTACATCTTGTAAGAAAATTAGAGGAATTTTTCGCTGATTACAATTAGCAATAAACCTTGTTGCTTTATCTGCTGAATCAGAATAAATTACCCCTCCAAACTGCATTTCACCTTTACCGCTTTTTACCAGTTTTCTCTGGTTTGCAACGATTCCTACGGACCAGCCGTCAATTCTTGCGGTTGCACAAACGATACTTTTGCCATAATCAGATTTATATTCTTCATATTCAGAATTGTCAACTAAACATTTAATAATTTCATAGGTATCATATTGTTCGGTTCTTGAAACCGGCATGATTCCGAAAATATTTTCAGGTTTTTCTTTTGGAGGAAAACTTTCGATTCTGTCAAATCCTGCTTTTTCAGTACTTCCGATAGATTTCATAATATTTTTAATTCTATCCAAAGCATCTTTATCATCCTTAGCTTTATAATCTGTTACACCTGAAATAGAGCAGTGTGTAGTTGCCCCGCCCAAAGTTTCATTATCAATACTTTCTCCAATGGCTGCTTTCACCAAATAGCTTCCTGCCAGGAAAATAGAGCCTGTTTTATCAACAATCATGGCTTCATCGCTCATAATCGGCAGATAAGCTCCTCCAGCAACACAACTGCCCATAACAGCAGAAATCTGGATGATTCCCATTGAGCTCATTTTAGCATTATTTCTGAAAATACGTCCAAAATGTTCTTTATCAGGGAAAATTTCGTCCTGCATAGGTAAATATACACCTGCAGAATCAACCAAATAAATAATCGGGAGTTTATTTTCCATGGCGATTTCCTGAGCTCTCAAATTTTTCTTTCCAGTAATAGGAAACCAAGCTCCAGCCTTTACAGAGGCATCATTGGCAACAACTAAGCATTGTCTGCCGGAAACGTATCCCATAACGACAACCACGCCACCACTTGGGCAGCCACCGTGTTCAGGATACATTTCATAACCTGCAAATGCACCTATTTCTATGGAATCTGAATTTTTATCGAGAAGGTATTCAATTCTTTCTCTTGCAGTCATTTTTCCTTCGTCACGAAGCTTTTGAAGTCTTTTTTCGCCACCCCCTTTTTTTATTTCGGAAAGAAGGCGATTTATTTCTGATAATTTTAATCTGTTTTGATCTTCTCGTTTGTTGAATTCAATGTCCATAAAACTTTCACTTTTTATGGCTAAAGATACTATTTTTAAAAGGATTTTAGATTGAATTAAAACGAGTGTTTAATTTGTTGGTTTTCAGAAATTTGTGAAATATTTAACAAAAAAATATTTTTAAATGTTTGATATTTTTTCTAACTTTACACAAGAGTAGTAGAGATAATAATCTCTATAATTATACTCTAAGTTCCTAGTTTATTTTTTTAATAGTTTATTATTTGAAGGCCCTGAAAGTTGAACAAATTTTCAGGGTTTTTTATTTTAATTTATTAATTTAAGAAGATGATTTGGGTCTTTTCCGCATTTTCATGTTAATAAATTCTACCATCAAGGAGAAAAAAATGGCAAAATAAAGATAGCCTTTTGGGATAACTCCGACTTCCTGACCAAATAAACTGAAATGTCCCAAATGAGAAGATTCTGCCAACAGCATTACACCAATTAAAATTAAAAAAGAAAGTCCTAAAATCTGAATCGTAGGATGTTCGTTAACGAATTTACTCACAGGTCCGGCAAAAAGCATCATGATAATAATTGAGAAAACTACTGCCAACATCATAATGGCTAAAGCTCCTTCATCTCCAAATTCTTTAAAACTTACCAAACCTACAGCTGTCAAAATACTGTCGAAAGAAAAAACTAAATTTAAAATGGCAATTTGAAAAACGGCTCCCCAAATAGAGGTTTTACCGGCGGAGATATCGGTTTGCTCTTCTCCTTCAATTTTGTGATGGATTTCTGAAACAGATTTATATAAAAGAAAGAGTCCTCCGAGAAAAATGATAATTGACTGACCTGTAACATAGCCGTGAAACCAAGTCTGGTTAATATAAAATAAAGGTTGATTGAGACTTACAACCCACTGGATTCCGAAGAGTAATGCAATTCTAAACAGCATTGCCAGGAAAAGCCCCGTATTACGTGCTTTTCTTTGATTTTGTTGAGGAATTTTATTAGAAACAATGGAAATGAAAACAATATTGTCAATTCCCAAAACAATTTCCAAAAAAGTCAGGGTAAGTAGTGCGAACCAGGCATTTGCGGAAGAAAATACTTCTAAAAATTCCATAAGTGCATTTTATTTATAGTAAATTTATGTTTTTTATAAGATTTGTGAAAGCTATTTGTAAATTTGCATGTTAAAAATTTAAAAGAAGTAGGATATGCATAAATTAGCGCTTTTCAGGTTGCATTTGATTGTTTTTTTGTGGGGGTTTACTGCAATTCTGGGAAAACTGATTCATGCAAATGCTCAGATTCTGGTTTTTTACAGAATGCTTTTTGCCGCAATTTTTCTTTTTGCTTTTATAAGAATCTATAAAAAAGAAAGCATAAAAGTTTCAAAGAAAATTTTTTTCCAATTGACAGCAATCGGTTTTGCAATGGCGCTCCATTGGTATTGTTTCTTTTATTCAATTAAAGTTTCCAATGTTTCCATAGCATTAAGCTGTTTGTCATTATCCACACTATTTGCTTCAGTTTTAGAGCCTATTATTTTTAAACGGAAAATTGATATTTCTGAAGTAATAATGGGCGTGGTAATTGTCGCATGTATTTTATTAATCTTTAAAACTGAATTCCAATATAAGGAAGGAATTTTTTACGGGGTCTTGTGTGCAATTTTCGGAACTGTATTTTCTGTTTTTAATGGTAAGATGTTTGGCAAAACGAGCTCTGGAAACATTATTTTTTATGAAATTTTCTGTGGATGGTCTATTTTGTTGGTATTTTATGTGTTTTCGGGACAAATTTTTCAGATGAATGAAATAAGTTATAGAGATATTGCGTTAATATGCTTGTTGGCAAGTGTTTTCACCGCTTTCCCGATGCTGGAATCGGTCAATTTGATGAAATATATTTCGCCCTTTACATTAATTTTAACAGTTAATTTAGAACCAGTTTACGGAATTATACTAGCTTTTTTTATCTTTGGGGAATCAGAACACATGAGCTATATTTTTTATGTAGCATCAGGGGTGATGATATTGGCAATCATTGCCAATGCATTAATAAAAGCTAAGAAACAAAAAAAATTAAATTAAGCATCGAGTTATATGATGAAAAAATATCTTTTGCTTGTGTTTTCGGTTCTATTCGGAATATCGCAGGCTCAAATTATCAGAAAATATTCCAATGAATTTTTAAATATTGGAGCCGGAGCAAGAGGTCTTGCAATGGGAGGTGCGGTAATCTCCAATCAGGATGATGTGTACTCCCCGATGTGGAACCCGGCTGGCCTGATGGCTATTCAAAAAGATTGGCAGGGAGCGGCAATGCATGCAGAATATTTTGAATCAATCGCAAAATATGATTATCTGGCTTATGCGAAAGTCTTGGAAACGGGAGTTTTCGGAGTTTCTGTGGTAAGGCTTGGGGTAGATAACATTTTGAATACAACTCAGATGATCGATCCGGAAGGAAATATTGATTATGATAAAATTACAAAATTTTCTCAATCTGACTATGCTGCTATTCTTTCTTATGCATTTAATCCCGGTGGAAATCAAAGGCTGGATGTAGGGATTAATGCAAAGTTGGTTTACAGAAATGTGGGGAAATTTGCGAACGGGTACGGATTTGGTTTTGATATCGGAGCTATTTATAAAATGGACAACGGTTGGAAACTGGGCGGTATGCTGAGAGATGCAACAACGACGGTCAACTTTTGGAGTGTAAATCAAAAGGAACTTTCTACGATTGTAAACGGAGAAGAATTTAACCCTGCTCCAAAAGATAAAATGGAACTTACAATGCCTAAACTGAATGTGGGAGCCAGTAAAATTTTTGAGATAAACAGCAGTGTATATGTTTTGCCTGAAGCTGGGCTTAATATAGATTTTGCTAAAACAGCAGCTCTTATATCTTCAGATATTGCAAGTATTACTCCTTATGCAGGAGCAGAATTGGGGTATCAAAAAATGATTTTTGTGAGATTAGGGGTCAACAGATTTCAGTCGATTACAGATATTGAAGATCTTAAAAGAAAAGTTTCTTTTCAGCCAAGTGCGGGTATCGGGATTAGGTACAGAGGCTTAACATTAGATTATGCCATTACAAATTCAGGAATTGGAGGTTCTAATTTCTATTCAAATTTCTTTTCTCTAAAATTGGATATGGGAGAATTTAGAAATGATTAATTTTAAAATATTCAAAATAATATTTTCATGAAAAAGATTTCAGTTTTGCTATTTACGTTTTGTCTGACGGTAGTCTTTGGGCAAAAGGTTTCTGATTATAAATATATTTCTGTACCGGAAAAATTTAAAGGATTTAATGAAGATTACGGGTTGGAAAATTTTCTATCAAAAGCTTTAATAGGAAAGAAATACGTTGTCATATCTGAAAATAAGGATAAATGGCCATCAGAAGTTAATAATCCTTGTAGTGTTGCTAAAGCAGAGGTTTTAAATAGCAGCAGTTTTTTAAAAAACAAAGTTTCTGTGCAGTTTAAAGACTGTAATGATAAAATAATATCTGAAACAAAAGGAAGCTCAAGCATTAAAGAATTTGAAACAGGATATCCGGATGCTTTAAAGCAAGCCCTGATTACGGTTCCTTCTTCTAACCCCACAACAAATAATCTGGCTATCCAAGCAGAAAATAGAGAAACTATAACAACTACAGTTGATACTAAAACAGCCGAAAATGTAAATATTTCAAATGCTGAAGCTACTGCAACAAAATACAGTAATGGTAAAATAACATTACAGAAAATACAGTTAGATAATAATCAATTTATTTTGGCTGATGGAAATAGTTCTGTTCCATATGCAACGTTCAGAAGTACAACTAAAAAAGATGTTTTCAGAGTGAGACTGGCAAATGGAGAATCTACAATCGGTTATTTTGAGAATGGCAACATTATCATTGAAATTCCTCAGGCAAACGGAGAATATTCTAAAGAGGTTTTTTTAGGAAAATAGAATTTAGATAGAAATATAAAGTAAAAGGTCAGAGTTTTTCTGACCTTTAATTTTTTAACAGTTTTTCTATTAGTATATTCTGGTTTTCCATTAGCCTGGCTATTTGATCCTGCTGTTGGGAAATCTGATTTTGATTTTTTATTACACTTTCTAATAATTCAGGAGGAGCCATATTGTTGATAGTAGAATAATATTGTTGAGAGCTATTATCATTAAAAATAGGATTGTTAGTAACAATATTATGATCCTTAGAATCCAGTAAAGAGTATAAATCTAAATCATAAGCTTCTGAAATTCTCAAAAGATTTTCGGTAGTAGGTTTAGCCTGATCTGTCTCCCAAAGATGGTAAGCAGGTTGGGAAACCTTCAAACGGTCAGCAATTTCTGCTTGTGACCAGTTTCTGGTGTGTCTTAAATTTCTAAGCTTTACTCCTAAAGTCATCTGTTTTCTTTTCTTCAAAATTAATAAACTTTTTAAGATTATAAGATCATTTATTGATTTTATAAGAAAACTTATCAAAACTTCATATTGTTGTGTTTTATTTTTGAGGAAAGTTTTCGCGAAATACTTTGGTGAACAAAAATTTATTTTAACTTTAAAATTCAAAAACGTATGAAAAAATTTATTTTAATGACAGCATTAGGAATTGCAGGTTTAGTAAGTGCAAAAAACTCTGTTGAAACTTTAAAAAACAAAGAAGAAAAAAGAGAAAACAAATCCGAAGAAGAGACAAAAAAATTAGTGGACAATTGTTATACAATTACTTATGTATTATCTTGTGGAGATATAGGAGACAGCTACTGCACAAGTTGGCCAAAAAGCTGTATCCCGAAACAGCATGCTTTATTGGAAGAAGTTATATGCCACTAATCGATCAGATAAATGAAGAAAAATATTTTTTTATATTTTCTGTTAATTTATGGATTTTATTTTGGACAAAATAAGATCAATGTTGACAGCTCTTACATTATTTGTAAGTATCATACTGTATTTTTAACGGATACGGCAGATATAACTACAAAGAAAGAGGAAATTATGACTTTACAAATTGGGAAAAATACCTCATTGTTCAAGAGTGATCAAAAATATATCGCTGACTCCTTACGAGAAAAAGCTGTTGACGAAGGGCTAAAGAATGTAGTTGGTAACAATATCATTATAGATGGTAGAAAAATACCTAAAGCTAATTTCTTTCAAGAGGTATATATTAAAGATGGCAAAGTCAGAATTTATGACAAGGTTTTTGATTTTGTCTATGAATTTGAACCTGTCAATAAAATGCAGTGGGCTCTTCTTAATGAAACAAAGGTTATAAGCAATTATAATTGTAAGAAAGCTACTGGAATATACGGAAACAGAAAATGGGTAGCTTGGTATACTGATGAAATTACGATTTCCGAAGGTCCGTATAATTTTAAAGGTTTACCGGGATTGATTGTGGAAATTTATGATGAAAAAGATTTTTATCATTTTACACTTAATTATCTTAAAAAATCTAAGACTCCTATTAATATTCCCGATTTTTCTATTCAGACTACATTTGCAAAGTTTGATGAAAAGAGAAAGGATTTCAGAGAAAACCCACTACCATATGTGAACCAGATCATGCACAATCCTATTTCTATTGACAAAAATCAACAAGAAAATATAAAAAGAAATATAAGAAGAAGAAACAATTATCTGGATTAGTCTTTAGATTAAAATTTGAAACTTCCACAATATTGTGGAAGTTTCTCTGTGTAAAATATCATTTTTTATTTTAATTTTAAAATTCAAAAATGGATGAAAAAGATATTTAATGGAAGATTGGAATCAATGAATGCTTATTATTGTTAATATGGTAAGAATAATATTTTTAATATTATTGATAAAAGGAATTATAATTCAGTCTCAGAATACCCAAAAGTATTCTGAGATTATGATTATGACAAATTAAGGGTGTATGATAAATTATAGCTAATAATAATTATTTTTCATTTGAAATAGCTGATAAAATAATCTGGCAGATAACTAATGAATATGAAGACGTGAATCATTACAGATGTAGCAAAGCATAGGTAAATATGGGAAAAAAACTTATACAGCATGGTTTTTTGAAGAAATTCCAATTCCTGAAGGCCCTTATACGTTTAAAGGATTAATTATAAAATTATATGATGAAAAAAAATATTATATTTTTGATAGGACTTGAAAAAAAGAAAATGCCGATTGTGTCCATAAATAATGTTGTAAATACAACGAAAGAAAAGTTTAGTAAAGCCAGACAGGAAGATAATGCTGTGAATGCTACAAAAAGAATAGTGCACAGAGAGATTCCAAAAGAAGATCAGGAATTAATAAAAGTTAATATGAATAGAAAAAACAACTATATTGATTAGTTTTATTCATATAGAAAAAGCTACATGATATTAATTGATTAGGATAAATGAAGAAAAATATTTTTTTATATTTTCTGTTGCTTTATGGGTTTTATTTTGGACAAAATAAGATAAGCGTCGACAGCTCTTATATTACATGTAAATATCATACTGTATTTTTAAAGGATACAACGGATATGACTACAAAGAAAGAGGAAATCATGACTTTACAAATCGGTAATAATGTTTCTTTATTTAAAAGTGATCAAAAACATATTACAGATTCTTTACAGGAGAAATCTTTAGATGAAAGTATACGGAATGCTGTAAATGGACATATTGTTGTCAATTTTGGTAAGATACCCAAATCTAATTTTTTTCAGGAAGTGTATTCTAAAAATAATAAAATCAAAATTTTTGATCAAGTATTAAAGTATGTCTACGCGTTTGAACCTGTCAATAAAATGCAGTGGACTCTTCTTAATGAAAGAAAGGTTATAAGCAATTATAATTGTAAGAAAGCTATTGGAGTATACGGAAACAGAAAATGGGTAGCTTGGTATACTGATGAAATTACGATTTCCGAAGGTCCGTATAATTTTAAAGGTTTACCGGGATTGATTGTGGAAATTTATGATGAAAAAGATTTTTATCATTTCACTTTACAGTATTTGAGAAAAGTAAAAACTCCTATTTTACCAATTAACTTTTTTATTGATACTTCTTTTGAAAAGTTTAATGAAAAAAGGAGAGATGTGAGGGATAATCCGGTACAATATCTCAATGAAATAATGAATAATCCTATAGCCGTTGACAAAAAGATGGAAGAAGATATGAAAAGAAATGCAAAAAGAAGAAACAATTATCTGGATTAGTCTTTTTAGATTGAAATTAAAAACTTCCACAATACAATATTGTGGAAGTTTCTTTATGTAAGAAGGATAAAAGTTTATTAAGACTGGTTAAAAAACTTCCAAACAATTTTTGCCTTGCTCTTTCCTAAAATTTCCTCTAAAGTTTCTAAATTGGATTCTTTTACACGTTTTACAGATTTTAATTTAGATAAAAGCAATTCAATTGTTTTCCCGCCAACTCCGGGAATTTCTTCCAGTTCAGATTTTATGGTTGAATTTTTTCTTCTTGTCCTGTGATGCCTCACCCCGAAACGGTGTGCTTCATCCCTTACTCTTTGCAGGATTTTTAAGGTTTCAGATTTTTTATCTAAATATAACGGGATTGGATCTTCCGGAAAGAAAATTTCTTCTAGCCGTTTCGCAATTCCTACAATGGTAATCTTTCCATAAAGCCCGAGCAACCTTAAACTCTTCACCGCAGATGATAATTGCCCTTTCCCACCATCAATCAGAATTAGCTGAGGAAGATTTTCTCCCTCATCCAGCATTCTTTTGTAACGGCGATAAATCACCTCTTCCATCGTTGCAAAGTCATTGGGGCCTTCTACTGTTTTCGGATGGAAAATTCTGTAATCTGCTTTGCTTGGTTTCCCGTCTTTGAAAACTACACAGGCCGAAACGGGATTTGTTCCCTGTATATTTGAGTTATCAAAACCTTCGATATGTCTCGGTTCTACAGGCATTCTCAAAAGCTTCTGCATTTCTGCCATGATTCTTTTGGTATGTCTTTCCGGATCCACAATCTGAACCTGTTTTAATTTTTCTAAACGATATTCTTTAGCATTTTTTTCTGAAAGCTCAACGATTCGTTTTTTATCTCCGACTTTTGGGACGATTAATTTCACATTCGGAATTTCAACAGACAAATGGAAAGGAAGCAGAACTTCTTTTGAATCCGACGAAAATTTTTGACGAATTTCAATTAAAGCCTCTTCCATAATATCTTCATCACTTTCCTCAAGAATTTTTTTGATTTCTGTAGTGAAACTCTGAATAATATTTCCGTTTCTGATTTTAAAGAAATTCACATAAGCTGCCGTTTCATCACTTGTCATTCCGAAGACATCCACATCATCAATACTTGGATTTACAACCGTGTTTTTAGCCTGATAATCTTCTAAAATATCCAGTCTTTCCTTGATAAACTGTGCCTGTTCAAACTGTAGATTGGAAGCATGCTTCATCATCAGATTCACTAAATATTCTTTTGCCTTCCGGAAATCCCCCTTAATAATACCACGGATGGCATCTATTTTCTCATCATATTCTTCCTTGCTTTCTAAGCCTTCACAAGGCCCTTCGCAATTTTTAATATGATATTCCAGACAGACTTTATATTTTCCGTCATCAATTTTGGATGGAGCTAAGTTTAAATTACAGGTCCGAAGCTTATAAATATGTTTAATGGTATCCAGTAAAATCTTAGCAGGACGCACTTTTGCATAGGGACCATAATATTCTGATCCATCCCTGATTTTTGTTCTTGTGAGGAAAATTCTCGGAAAATCCTCATTTTTAATGCAAATCCAAGGATAGGTCTTGTCATCCTTTAACATCACATTGTAAAATGGCTGATGCTCTTTTATAAGGTTGTTTTCCAACAAAAGGGCATCGTATTCACTGTTTACAATCGTTGTTTCCAGCCGTTGGATTTTTCCGACCATTATTTTGATGCGATATCCTGAAAGATTTTTATTGAAATAGGAGAGAACCCTTTTTTTAAGATTTTTAGCCTTTCCGACATACAAAAGCTGTTCGTTTTTATCATAATAACGATAAACGCCGGGTTCGGATGGTAAAGTTTTAAGCTGTAATTCTAACGAAGGATTCATATAACAAAATTACAGAATTTAACGTCACAAAAAAAGCCATAGAAAATTCTATAGCTTTAAGATTTATACTAAAATTAAAATTACCCGTTAGTCATTTGAGTATATTCATTTACTAAAAAGCTGAAATAATCCCATTCTACAGATTTTTTAGGATATTTTTTCATGAAAGCAGCATTGTCTCCAAAAAGGAAATCATAATTGTCTTCAAAATCATCTTTGTGGAGCCACATTACTTTATTTCCTTTTTTCACATAGTAAGATTTGATAACGCCACCGCCTAACTGAGGCCCATAACCAAACGATACACCACTTGTTTCCTTTGCTCTAGGGTCATGATAAACGGCGATAATATCATCAAATCCAGGATTGATCACCTGCATCAGAAACTCTTTGTCGTCTTTTTTGTTCTTTAGCGAAACTGTTTGATTTACAAAATAAATACGGCCATTTGTAGCGCTTTTGTTTAAGCTTTTAGTTCCAAAATTTCGGATATTTCCCATATATTTTGCAACTTTTGCATATTTTTCTGCGTTGCTTGGGAAAACATACATTTCACTGATTTGTTCGGCATCAAAAGTCATTGCTTTTTTCGTGGCGCTGTCTTTTAGCAAAACTTCAAAAATTTGCCCTTTTTTCGTATCGATTTTGCTGCAGAAACCTTTGTAAGTATTTCCGTCTTTTAAAATAATTGTGGAAGTTTTCTTTGGAGACGGTGTATTGAATCCTTCATTGAAAAGGTACATTTCCATCTTTTTGATATCTTCTTTAGAATATTTTACTTTGTCCTGTGCAAAAACTGCAGTGCTTGCAAGACATAATGCAAGTAGTAAAGATTTAAGTTTCATAAGGTTTAGTTTTTTTATTTTAAGGTTGTAAAAGTAGTGATTTAAATTGCTTATTTGTAAAAAATTATGAAGCTTGAAAATTAGTTTTTCCAATTATTGTTAAATGCGTAATTTTAAGACAAAATTTTGAGAATGATATACGGTGTAGACGTTTTCAGTTTCCATGATGTGTTGGAAATCTGCAAAACTCCAAATAAAGCTAAGCTAAACAAGGCTGCGAAGGAGCAAATTTTAAAATCACAAAAAAATGTCCAGCAAATTGTAGCGTCAGACAGATGTGTTTATGGTATCAATACTGGTTTCGGCCCGCTTTGTGATACTAAAATTTCTGCTGACGAAACAGCCCAGTTACAATATAATTTGATTATTTCTCATGCCGTAGGTGTGGGGAAACCTATTGATAAAGAATTTTCAAAAATCATGATGATTGCGAAAGTTCATGCCTTGTCAAAAGGATTTTCGGGAGTTTCTCTTGAGGTGATTGAGAGAATGATTGTAATGTTGGAAAAAGACATTATTCCTGTAGTTCCGGAACAAGGATCTGTGGGGGCTTCGGGAGACCTGGCTCCGTTGGCTCATTTGGTTTTACCACTTTTGGGATTAGGTAAAGTTTGGGTTGGAAATGAAATCTTTGAAACGGCTGAAATTTTAGAGAAAAATAACCTTGATCCCCTGACTTTAGGCCCGAAGGAAGGTTTAGGATTGATTAATGGGACTCAGTTTATCCTTTCGCATGCTATTAAAGGATTAGAAAAATTTGAATATTTGTTGGATTTAGCAGATATGGCGGCTGCAATGAGCCTTGAAGCATACAGAGGTTCGGAAAGTCCGTTTAAAAAAGAACTTCACGATATCAGGCCATTTGAAGGGAGCAAAAAAGTGGCAGCCAGGATGCTGAAATTCCTGAAAGGTTCTGAAAATATGAAAGCTCATGAAGATTGTGAGAGAGTGCAGGATCCTTATTCGATGAGATGTGTTCCGCAGGTTCACGGAGCGAGCAGAAACGCTTTTGAACATCTTAAAATGATGGCGGAAACGGAATTGAACTCGGTGACGGATAATCCAATTGTTTTAAGTGCTGAAGAATCAATTTCCGGAGGAAATTTTCATGGACAATTGATGGCGCTGCCTTTAGATTATGCAACATTAGCTGCTGCTGAATTAGGAAATATTTCGGACAGAAGAAGTTATTTGTTATTGGAAGGAAAATACGGGTTGCCAAGGTTATTAACGGAAAGCTCAGGGCTGAATTCAGGATTTATGATTCCTCAATATACTTCTGCAGCGTTGGTAACGGAAAATAAAACATTATGTTTCCCGGCTTCGGCGGATTCAATTCCCACGAGTTTAGGACAGGAAGATCATGTTTCGATGGGAAGTATTTCCGGAAGAAAATTTAATCAGGTTCTTGGAAATTTGGTTAATATTTTATCGGTTGAATTAATGTTTGCTGCACAGGGTTTAGAATTCAGAAGACCTGCAAAATGTTCAAAAATCATTGAAGAAAATTATTCAATTCTTCGTTCAAAAGTTGCAAAACTTGAAGAAGACCGATTGATTGGCGAAGATATGCTGGCAATCGCAGAATTGATTAACGAAAGAAAGTTTATTGTAAACTAATATAAAACGGAAGCTCCTTAAAAGGGAGCTTTTATTTTTAATGAAAATTTAAATAGTTAAATGAAAAATGGTAATCAAAAGAACAGATTCTTCAAACACGGATTTTCAAAATTTAGTTAAATTTCTTGATACCGATTTGGCAATACGTAATGGTGACGATCATGCATTTTATGATCAGTTCAATAAAATTGATATGATTAAAAACTGTGTTATTATTTATATCGATGAAGCTCCTGCAGCTTGCGGAGCTTTCAAAAAGTTTGGAGAAAATACTGTTGAAATCAAGAGAATGTATACCAATCCGAATTTTAGAAAGAGAGGTTTGGCAACGGCAATTGTAAAACAATTGGAAACCTGGGCTAAAGAAATTGGTTACAAAAAAGCTGTTTTGGAAAGCTCTTTAGAACAAAATGAAGCACTTTCTGTGTACGAAAAAAGTGGCTATCAAAGAATCCCAAACTACGGACAATATATCGGGATAGAAAAAAGCGTTTGTTACGAAAAGATGCTTTAGTATTCATATTCAATTTTGATATGGTTAATAAAAAATTGATATGCAGATAATATAAATTTAAAGTTCCATTATCTGTAATTCAATAGAAAGTGATATCTTGTATTAACTAATCAAAATTATATTATATGAATAAAAATGTATTTTACCTATTGATGCTGTTTTTCGTTTTTACTGCGTGTAGCAGGGAAGATCTTCAAAACAGTCCTGTTGAAATGGAAATTGCTCAAAAAGATCCTTTGAGCTCAAAACAGATCAACGAAAAAATTAACGAGACGATTAAAACCAAAGGAAAATTTTCCTGGAGTGGGTCTTCTGATCATTTTGTCTGGAGTGCTATTTTTCAGGGAAATAAAATTGCATCTATTGGTTTCGGCTCTTCTTTTGACAGAAGTTTAAACCCTGACAATGCCGCGATTGAAAACGAAATTTTAGATTTAATTAAAAAATACGAAGGAAAAACCGATAGAATTTTGTTGTCTTCGGATAAATTTTTAAATCAAATTGATGTTGCCATAGAAAAACAGGAAACTGTAATTGCACTTCGGAAAATGAAAAATATCCGTTACCTGGAACCCGCAGATTATCATTATTTTGAAAATGAAAATAAATTCAACGGAACTGCTAAATCAAGTGGTAGTTCTTCAGGTTGCGGATTTGAATCAACAGCTTTAAGTGCAACAGATTATACTACTGTAACACCAAATGCCAAAGCACCCTGGTCTTTTGCCCAACATAATATCACAAGCGCTTGGACTTACAGTACCGGAGCCGGAATTACTATTGGCGTGATTGACAGTGGCGTTTCACCGGAGCAAACTTTATTAGGAAGCAGTTTTAATAACGGGCTTTCATCAGGAAGAACAATTGCTAAAAACGGCGTGTATGTAGATTCTGTTTGGCCGTGGAGCACAGGTTATGATGGTTCTGCTGATCAATGTGGTCACGGAACAAGTATGGCTTCTGCGATAGCGGCTCCCCGAAATAATCAGGGACAACCTGTTGGGGTAGCTTATAATGCAAATTTGGTAACCTACCGGGCAGCTTCTAATGTTGTTTTAGATGGTTATCACGAACAAAACGGTGTGAAAATCGCCTTTACAGAATTAGGGAATAACACAAGTGTAAAAATCATTTCAATGTCAATGGGACATATTTTCTCTGTCGGAAAAATTGAAGATGGTGTAAAATATGCCTACTCCAAAGGAAAATTGATTTTCTGTGCCGGAGGAACTTCCACAAGCTTTACGAATTTCGTAGGAGTGATTTTCCCGGCTTGGATGCCTGAAACACAGGCTATCACAGGTGTGAAAGAAAACACATCTAACCAAAAATGTGACGTATGTCATTCAGGAGCTGAAATCGATTTTACCTATCAGATGGAAAGAGCTTCAGGAAATAATATTCCGGTATTGAGTTATTATAACGGGCAAACAGACTATGTTGGAGGTTCTTCTGTGGCAACTGCTTCTACAGCGGGAATTGCAGCTTTAGTTTGGTCTAAAAATCCATCATGGTCGAGAGATCAGGTGCTGAATAAAATGAGGCAATCTTCTACGTATTATCCAAATCCGAATTCTGACTATGGGTATGGTAATATTAACGTTTTACAGGCTGTTCAGTAAGATGATTTAGCTTAAAAATATTTTAAAATAAAAAAAGGGATGTTGCTTGTAAATAACATCCCTTTTTTTATTCATAGTTCTAATTTAATTTTATTAAGTATTTCTACCTAGGGTGAAAAATAAGTAAATATACTCTAACCGATTCACTTTGATTGTAATACCTTTGATATGTGATCACAATATAAAACTTATAACTATGGAGACCGGAAACCATTTAAACGGGGCGTAATCCGAAAAGCCAAAAGAGTAGGAGCCAAACAAAATATTAATCATGTCAACACAAGAATTAGTAGTAGGAGGATGGACAAAGTACCACGCCCTTACGCCAGAAGATCAAAAAGTATTTGATGAAGCAATGTACGGATTCGTAGGAGTAAAATATACACCTCAGGAAGTATCTACACAATTGGTAAACGGCACCAACTACCGTTACAGATGTGCAGCTTCTATGCCGCCTTCACAAGTAGTTTGGGAAGCAATTGTGGAAATTTATAAGCCTATTGAAGGTAAGCCGCATATTGTTTCTATTCATAAAATTTAAGAATATTTTGACTCATAAAAAATCGGAGGAGCTGCTCTTCCGGTTTTTTGTTTACCCGATTCTCACACTTGTCATACTTAGTGAACCACCAATTAATTCATCATTAAATAAAGCTAAATTTTCGGATTGATCTTTTAAACCTAAAGTATAAATCAATGGTAAATAATGATCTGGTGTAGGAATCGCATATTGCAGAGAAATTCCCTGTCTTTGATAATCAATTATATTCTGGAAATTTCCGTCAAGAAGCCAATTATTGGTTTTATCACGGGCTTCTATTGCCCAATCCCAGCCGGTTCCAACGGTATTGATGTTTCGCCAGTCAATCAATCTCAGGTTATGGATAATATTTCCGCTTCCGATTATTAAAATTCCTTTTTCACGAAGTTTATTTAATCTTTTAGCTAAATCAAAATGATATTGCGGAGGTTTTGTATAATCAATACTCAGTTGAATCACAGGAATATCCGCATTTGGGTACATATGTTTGATAACTGACCATGCACCGTGATCCAAACCCCAATTGTGATCTTCACCTACTTCAACCGGAGCTAAGAGTTCCACTGTTTCTCTTGCCAAATCGGGATTTCCCGGAGCAGGATATGCTACATCGAACAAAGCTTTTGGAAAACCTCCGAAGTCATGAATAGTTCTTGGCATATCCATCGCTGTAACGTATGTTCCCTGTGTATACCAGTGTGCAGAAATACATAAAATAGCATTTGGCTTTAGAATTTGGCTTGCTGCTTTTCGGAATCCCTGAACGAATTGATTTTCTTCAATGGCATTCATAGGCGAACCGTGTCCCAGAAATAAGACAGGCATCCTTTGAGTGTTTTCAAAATTTTCGCTTATGTTTTGTAAGTCGTTGAGGTTCATTTACTGAAGATTATAAAAAAATAAAAGGTTCAAGGTTTTAGAAAATCCCTGAACCTTTAAAAATATTTGTTAAAAATTATGCCTGTTTTACGAATTGTAATTCTCCTGCCAATTTTACTTCTTCGCTTACCATTACACCTCCTGCTTCAAGAGCTGCATTCCAGTTTAATCCGAAATCTTTTCTGTTGATTTTTCCTTCAAAAGAAAATCCCGCTTTTGTATTTCCCCATGGGTCAACATTGATTCCGTTGAAGTCAACGTCAAGAGTTACAGGTTTTGTAATTCCGTTGATTGTTAAATTCCCGGTTACAGTACCATTTAATGCTTGAGCATCAAAAGTAATTGTCGGGTTAGCTTCAACATTGAAGAACTCAGCAGATTTCAGATGATTATCCCTGTCAGCATTGTGCGTTGAGATAGAATCGGTTTGAATGGTAGCTGTTGTTTTAGCATTTGCAAAAGAATCATCATCAGCTTCAATTTCAGCATTGAAGTTTGTGAAGTTTCCTTTAATATTAGAAATCATCATGTGTTTTACTTTGAAAGTAATTTCACTGTGAGCTGGGTCTAGGTTCCATTTTGTAGCCATTGTATTTTATTTTTTATTGTTATTGTATGATGCAAATGTAGGTCAAGATATAGATAGCAGTCATTGACGTAGGATAAGAAATGATTTATGTTATGGTTTTTCATATTTATTGTTAAAATCGTAACTAAATCTCACTATTAAGTTAAGAATTAATTTATGACAAAATATTAACCTCACTTTACAATTCTTTTAATTTAACATTTCTTAACGAATGATTTTTATTTCTTATTTTTGATGGATTCAATTTTATGCAATGAAATTATATAAATTTTCTTTATTGATGCTGGTCTTGGGTGGCAGCATATTTGCTCAGACTCAGAAATTCACAATGGCGGAGGCTGTTAACGGGTTGAGAACGAATTTAGCCGTTAAAAATATCTCGCAATTTTCATGGTCTGCAGATGGCAAATCTTACATCCAGGCTGTAAATGGCGGATATTTAATTACAGATTTGAAGACGAACAAACAAGACACTTTGGTATCTTTGACACAGTTGAACAGAAATTTGGCTGACAACAAATTAAAAGCAGTTCCTCAAATTAAATTTATCAGTAATTCTCAAGGGTATTTCAATTCAAATGGAAAGATGATATGGGTTGAGAAATCTGGAAGCGACTGGAAAACGAAAAATTCTGTTGCTATAGACGAAGATGCCTCTAATGTAAAGGTGTTCGGAGATAATCAGACTTTCGCTTTTACAGTAAAGAATAATTTATTTATTAATAAAAATGGAAAAACAATCGCTGTAACTAATGATTCTGATGAAAATATTCTGAACGGAGCAGCCAATGTGCACAGAAATGAATTCGGGATTGATACAGGAATTTTTCCTGCCCCAAATTCTGAAAGTGTAGCATTCTACAGAATGGATCAGACAATGGTGGCAGATTATCCCGTGATTGACTGGTCAATAACTCCGGCTGTAAACCATAATATTAAATATCCGATGGCGGGACAAGTATCTCACCAGGTTACGTTGGGTGTTTTCAATATTAAAGATCAATCAACCACTTTTTTAAATATTGAAGGTGAAAAAGACCAATATTTAACGGCAGTTACATGGAGCCCGGACTCAAAATATATTTTTGTAGCCGTTCTGAACAGAGGTCAGAACCATATGAAAATGAATCAGTATGATGCTGCAACGGGAAATTTAATAAAAACTTTATTCGAAGAAACAAGTGACAAATATGTTGAGCCACAACATCCTTTGACTTTCTTCCCAAATTCAAATACAGATTTTATCTGGCAAAGCCAGAGAACAGGATACAACCATTTATTCCATTATAGTTTGGAAAAAGGATTAATTTCTCAAATCACGAAAGGGGACTGGTTGGTTACTGAAATTTTAGGCTTTAATGAAAAGAAAAAGGAAATTTATTTCACTTCTACAAAAGAAACTCCTTTAGAAAAACATTTATATAGAATTAATTGGACAAACTTTAAAATGCAAAGATTAGATGATGCAGAGGGGGTTCATACAGGAGTTTTAAGTAATGACGGGAATTATCTGTATGATTCTTATAGTAATGCAAATGCACCGAGAGTTGTAAATGTCATCAACACAAACACTTTAAAATCAAACAATCTTCTAACTTCTGAAAATACATTAAAAAATTATCAGAGACCTGAAATTAAAAACATAAGCCTTAAAGCAGATGACGGAACTCCTTTGTACGGAAAAATCATTCTTCCGACGAATTTTGATCCGAATAAAAAATATCCGGTAATCGTTTATTTGTACAACGGGCCACACTTGCAATTAGTCACCAATACTTTCCCGGCTTCCGGAAATCTTTGGTACGAATATATGGCTCAAAACGGATATATTATTTTTACAATGGATGGGAGAGGTTCTTCAAACCGTGGCTTAAAGTTTGAGCAGGCAGTTTTCAGAAACTTAGGAACAACCGAAATGAACGACCAAATGAAAGGAGTAGATTATTTAAAATCTCTTCCGTATGTAGATTCAGAAAAGATGGGAATTCATGGATGGAGCTTTGGCGGATTTATGACGACAAGTTTTATGCTTCGTCATCCAGAAGTTTTCAAGGTAGGAGTTGCGGGAGGCCCTGTTATCGACTGGAGTATGTACGAAATCATGTATGGCGAAAGATATATGGATACACCGAAGGAAAATCCACAAGGATATGCAGCAGCGAATCTTTTAGATAAAGTTCAGAATCTGAAAGGAAAATTATTAATGATCCACGGTGCGCAGGATGATGTAGTTGTTTGGCAACATTCAATTAAGTTTATCAAATCGGCCGTTGATAACGGAATACAGTTAGATTACTTCGTTTATCCGGGACATCCACACAACGTTATCGGGAAAGACAGAGTTCATCTAATGCAAAAAGTAACAGATTATTTTGATCAGTATTTAAAAAATAATCATTAAAAATTCGGGATGACCGTTGTAAAAGTAGATAGGATACACTTTCATACCTTTGATTCTTTAAGATTCCTGTCTTTCCTTTTAGTATTCTTGCATCATGCCGGAGTTCCTGAAAATAGTTTTCTAAACTATTTTTCGAGAGGAGAGATAGGAGTTTCTTTTTTCTTTGTTTTAAGTGGTTTTTTGATCACTTATATTTTATTATTGGATAAAATAAATAATCAAAATATTTCCCTGAAACAGTTTTTTAAAAGGAGGATACTTAGAATTTGGCCATTGTATTATGCAATGGTTCTATTTGCTTTTATTACACCTTACCTGTTGGATATATTCCATATAAAGTATTCTAATGAAGGTTATACGCCCAATTGGTTTCTTACCCTGACTTTCCTCGAAAATTATAGAGTAATGTATACAGGGGGACATGCAAACGTTTCTCCATTGCCTGTAATTTGGTCTCTTTGTGTTGAAGAACATTTTTATATTATTTGGGGTCTGATTATGTATGTTATCAACCTAAAGTATGTACCAAAGTTGATTTTAATCTGTTTAGTTGTCTCATTCATATTTAGGATGATTTACAATTCTTTTAATATTTTTCCTGTAGATATTTTTGCTAATATCGGCTATTTTGCTTGGGGAGCAATTCCGGCTTATATATTTGTTTTTCATAAAAAGATTATTAATAAATTAACCCGGATATCGAGAATATATAAATACTTTTATTTTTTCATTGTAATTTTAATGATAGCAGCTCCGCTTAATATGCTCAAATTTGATTATGTTAATTGTAGACCTGATTTTTTCGGATTATTATTTTCTGTATTGATTCTGTTTACTTTGGGTAATCGAAATGTTTTCAAAATTTCGGACCGGACTGTTTTTGCCTGGTTGGGAAAATATACTTATGGATTATACCTTATTCATATGATTAGCATTATGTTATGCAGAAAAATAGGAGAAAAATATCATCTGGATTGGTATATGGAAACTTTAATGGCATTTATTTTTACAGTAATACTCGCATTTTTGTCCTATCATCTTTTTGAAAAACAATTTTTAAAGCTCAAGATTAAACATTGAGCCTGATTAATCATATCATTTCTTTCTTATCATTCATCAATGCATCTGATTTTTCATTAACCTAATTTTGTCCTATCTAAAATCAACAATATGGAATTAGGAATAGGAATGTTTGGCGATTTATCAATAGACCAGGCAACCGGAAAATATAAAGATGCAGGAATTAAAATCCGTGAAATTCTTGAGCAGGTAAAATTCATGGATGAGGTGGGTATTGATGTTTTTGCAATGGGAGAGCATCACCGTCCTGATTATGCAGTTTCGTCACCTGAAATGGTTTTGGCTGCAGCTGCAAGTATTACGAAAAATATAAAATTAGCAAGCGGAGTAACGGTTTTAAGCTCATCCGAGCCAGTAAAGGTATATGAAGATTTTTCAACATTGGATTTAATTTCTGATGGTCGCGCAGAGATTTTCGTCGGACGGGGAAGTTTCATAGAATCTTTCCCTCTTTACGGCTATTCTTTAAATGATTATGAAGAACTTTTTGATGAAAAATTAGAACTATTATTAAAAATAAATTCAGAAGAAAATGTTTCCTGGTCCGGAAATCTTCGTGCTCCGATGCAAAATCAAACAGTTTATCCGAGAGCGAAAAATGACGGAAGATTATCCATCTGGAGAGCGGTTGGTGGAACTCCGCAATCAGTTTTAAGTGCTGCACAATTGGGAATGCCTTTGGTTGTGGCAATTATCGGCGGAATGCCAATTCAGTTTAAAAATTTAATTGAATTTTATAAACAGGAATATCAAAAAGCAGGTCATGATGTTTCAAAAATGCAGATTGCCGTGCATTCACATACTTTTGTGAGCGATAACCAAAATGTAATTGAGGGATATTTTCATAATTATAAATCTCAGATGGATAGAATCGGTTCTTCGAGAGGCTGGGCTCCCTACACAAAAATGCAGTATGATGGTGGAAGAAGTAAAGATGGAGCTTTATTCATCGGAAGCTCAAAAGAAGTTGCCGACAAGATTGCCTATATGAAAGAAATCTTCGGAATCACAAGATTTATTGGGCATATGGATGTCGGAGATCCTTCGAACGATATTATGATGAAATCTATCGAATTGTTTGGAAAAGAAGTGAAACCTGCAGTCAAAAATTTATAATTAAAACCTCCACTGGAATTCAGTGGAGGTTTTTTAATTATTTAAATAATTATATGAAGTTCCTAAAAGGCAAACTCTAAATCATATCTTTAATGTGTGGATAAGAATCGGATTTAATAAAGTATCATTAAAATCCTACACCAAACTTCGGAATAATTAAAATAAGGAACTCAGAAGGTTGTGATTAAAGTTAAAATAAAAAAATTGAAGAGATAAGGATATTAATGTTAATTTTGACTGTAAACGGATATTAAAAAAGTATTAAGTAAAATAAGAATAGCGAAATATGCAGGAACAATCAAAAGATCCTCTTCACGGTAAAAGGCTTGATTCTATTTTGGAGGAATTGGTAGAATATTACAATGGTTTTGAAAAATTGGGTGAACAGATTAATATTAAGTGTTTTACAGATAATCCCAGTATCAGTTCTTCTTTGAAATTTTTACGTAAAACAGATTGGGCAAGAACAAAAGTCGAAAGCTTGTATTTGTATGTTTTGAGACAGAAAAAACGTGACGAAGCAGGAAGGAGGAAGTGAAAAATATGATATTGATTTAAAATCCTTCTTTTAGTATTTTTCCCTTAATCAATCATTTCAAAAACAGTATATTTGTGGCGTTAATCGTGAAAGAAAATCACGAAAAAAAGAAAAATATGACAATTGAAAACAACCACGTTGTAGCTGTAAAGTATATACTTCACACAATCGGAGAGGATGGTAATAAAGTTCTCGTAGAAGAAACAACAGCAGAAAACCCACTTACATTTTTGTATGGTGTAGGAATGATGATTCCAAAATTTGAACAAAACATCCTTGGTTTGAAAGCTGGTGATAAGGCAGACTTTGTGATTCAGCCGGAAGAAGCTTACGGTGAGAGACAAGCAGATGCTATCGCTCAATTACCAATTGATATGTTTAAAGAATCTGGAGTTCCTCCCGTAGGAGCTATTTTACCTTTATCTGATAATCAGGGAAATAATTTTCAGGCATTTGTAGTAGAAGTTACTCCAGAAGCTGTAGTTGCGGATCTTAATCACCCAATGGCTGGGAAGGTTTTAGATTTCCAAGTAGAGATTTTAAACACACGTCCTGCGACAGAAGAAGAGTTGTTTCACGGTCATGCTCATGGGATTGACGGAAACGAAGCTCACTAAAAATAAAAATGTCCGATTTTTATCGGACATTTTTTGCAATATTGTTGATTGTTTAATCTAAAAACTCTCCGCTTACATAAAACCAGCGGTTTTGAATCATTTTGAATTGTGATAACTCATGATGAACGTGTTTTTGTCCATTTTCATCAATGTAATGAGCTTTAAATTCTACTTTATTCATTGATGGCTTATCTACAATTTCCAGATGTGTCCATTCATTAATTTCTCCCCATTCCTGCAAATCTTTTGTATTGTGAAACTGCCTTTTGCTTGGAGAAGTTGTTTTCATTAAATATTCCCCATTCGGAATTGCAAACGCCGAAAACCTAGAACGCATTAAGGCTTCTGCAGTCGGAGCATTTTTTTCTCCTGTATGATAAGGTTTGCAACATTCTTCGTATGATTTTTCGGAACAACAAGGACAGTTCATTTTCTATTATTTTAGATTGCAAAAGTCTTAAAAGTTTTTCTTTAATTAAAATTTAGCATAAAAAAAGCATCCAAAAAATGAATGCTTTTTAAAAATTTATCTAATAAAACCTCTGTTTCTCAATAAAGGTTTGATATCCGGATCGTGTCCTGTAAAATCCCTGAATGCCTGATTCAAATCAACAGAATTTCCAACAGACAGAATATACTTTCTGAAGCGATCTCCGTTTTCTCTTGTCAGTCCACCGT
Source organism: Chryseobacterium sp. FH2 (assembly GCF_001045455.1). Classification (GTDB taxonomy): domain Bacteria; phylum Bacteroidota; class Bacteroidia; order Flavobacteriales; family Weeksellaceae; genus Chryseobacterium. Next base: position 103,226 of record NZ_LFNE01000007.1, read on the forward strand.
TGTTTTTAATCCATTCCCAAGCATCGTTATCTAAAGTCTCAGACCATAAATATGCATAATATCCTGCAGAATAACCGCCTCCCCAAATATGTGCAAAATATGGAGTGTGATATCTTGGAGGAACTGTTGCTAAAGTAAACCCGTGATTTGCTAGAGATTGTTTTTCAAAATCTAAAACCGGAACTAGTTGACTTTCATTTGTCACAGTATGCCAATCCATATCAAGAGCTGCTGCAGAAACTAATTCTGTAGTCATATAACCTTGGTTGAATGTTGCTGCCTTTTTTATTTTATCAACCAAAGTCTGAGGAATAGGTTGTTTTGTTTCATAATGTAAGGCATAATTTTTCAAAACAATTGGGTCTAAAGCCCAGTGCTCGTTGATTTGCGAAGGAAATTCCACAAAATCTCTCGGTACATTTGTCCCTGAAAGTGAAGGATATTTCTGACTGGCAAACATTCCGTGTATAGAGTGGCCAAACTCGTGAAACATTGTAGAAACATCATCATAGCTAATTAATGAAGGTTTCCCCGGAGCCGGTTTTTGATAATTGTAGCAGTTTACAATCACAGGTTTTGTTCCCAATAAATAAGATTGCTCAACGAAATTACTCATCCAGGCTCCTCCGTTTTTAGAATCTCTTGTGTAGAAATCTAGGTAATAAATTGCGATAGATTTTCCGTCGTGGTCAAAAACTTCATATGTTACTACATCCGGATGATAAGTGGGAAGATCTGTTCTCTTCTTGAAAGTCAGTCCGTAAAATTTTTCAGCAGCGTAGAAAACTCCTTTTTCCAGAACTGTTGTTACTTCGAAATAGGGCTTGATTTGGTTTTCATCTAAATCAAATTTAGCTTTTCTCACCTGTTCGGCATAAAAATTCCAGTCCCAAGGTTCAACTTTGAAACCTCCTTTTTGCTGATCAATCAAATCTTGAATATCTTTTGCCTCGCGCCTTGCCGTTTCTACTGCAGGTGTTGCAATCTGATTCATCAATTTTGTTGCAGCTTCCGGAGTTTTAGCCATTTGATCTTGTAACTTCCATTCTGCATAGCTTTTCTTACCTAAAATCTGGCCTTTTTTTAGTCTTAATTTAGCTAATTTTTCTATTGTTTCCCTCGTATCATTACCATCACCTTTTTCAGCTCTTAACCAGGATGCTTTAAACAGTTTTTCTCGGGTTGCTCTGTTTTTAAGGTTTTGTAAAAGAGGCTGTTGAGTTGTATTTTGTAAAGCTAAAAGATATTGACCTTCTTTTCCTGCATTTTTAGCATCGATAGCTGCAGCGGCAATTTCGTCAGCAGAAAGTCCGTCAAGTTCTTTTTCTTCAGAAAAGAAAACACCGCCCACTTTTCTCGCCTCTAATAATTTGTTTGAATATTGTGTAGAAAGTGATGCTAATTCTTGGTTGATTTGCTTTAATTTTTCTTTGTCTGCCGAGGAGAGGTTCGCTCCTGCGATTTCAAAGTTTTGTTTATAATACTGTAACAGTTTTTTACTTTCAGAATCTAGACCATCTTCCTGGATTGCTTTAATTCTTTTATAAAGATTGTCATTAAGATACATTTTATCAGAATGTGCAGCGAAAACCGGAGCATATTCTTCATCTAAAGCCTGTAAAGTAGGATTTGTGTTGGCGCTTGTTAGGTTTGAGAAGACAATTGTTGCTCTTTTCAGGACTTCACCACTTTTTTCCAATGCCACAATTGTATTTTCAAAAGTTGGAGCTTCTGTGTTGTTGGCAATTTTAATGATTTCGGCATCGTGCTGTTTTAATCCAAAATCAAAAGCAGGTTTAAAATGTTCATTTTTGATTTTGTCAAACTCCGGAGCTTCATATTGAAGTTTACTTTTCTTCATGAAAGGGTTTGACGAAAGGGAAGCATCCGGTGAAGGAACTTCCTGTTGATTATCGGCTTTTTTCATTGTAGTACAAGAGTAATTAAATGCTAATGCTGAAATTAATAATACCGATGTAATATTTTTCATAAATTAGTTGTTATTAAAAGTATAAAGATATTAAAAACGTAGTAAGCATGAAAACAACACCATTTTTTATTTTTTCAGCCTTCTTGTTATTGACCTCATGTAATGAGAAACATGAGAGAAGCTATAAGGATAACGACAAAAGCAGCTGGGTAGAAAAGGTCGTAAACAAAGGCAATGGACCATTAAAACAAAAAGAAATAAGCGGCAGTTTTGATGAAATAGAAGTTTCTCAAGCCATTGACGCTGAAATTATAAAATCTGAAACGGAAAGGGTGGTAATTTCTGCTCCTGAAAGTATTATTGACGAGGTTTTAGCTGAAATCGACAGAGGAAAGCTTCACATCCATTATAAAACGGGAATCAGAGTCACCAATATGAATAGGGTTACTGCTAAGATTTATACAAAAGATTTTACAAAACTTAAAGCCAATTCTGCAGCAAGTATTACGGTAAAAGAAAAGTTTGTTCAGGAAAAGACTGAAATTGAAGCTTCAAGCGCAGCAAATATATCAGGAGATTTAGAAGCAAATGATTTTGAAATTTCTATAGGAAGCAGCAGTAGTTTTAGTGGTAAAATCTGGGCTGTAGACTTGGATATTGAAGCCTCTTCTGCGGCGAGTATAGATATTTCCGGGAAGGCTAAAAATGCTGAAATAAGTTCTTCATCAGGAAGTAGTGTTTCGGCTAAAAATGTGATTGCTGAGAATGTGAAGGCAGAAGCTTCAAGCGGAGCTAGTGTTGAAATCAGTGCTACGGCAAAAGCAGATGCCAGCGCATCTTCTGGAGGTAGTGTAAATATCTATAAAAAAGGACCTGTAACGACCATCAATAAAAGAGAAAGCAGCGGAGGAAGTGTATCTGTAGAATAAAATTATACAAGGGTTTCCTCATCGTCGTCATCGGATGAGGGATCTTCCCATTCTCTGTTTTCAAAATTGAGATTATCATAGGCTAATAATTCCTCCTCTCTTTGGAGGATTTCTTTTGTGGTAAATAAAAGAATTTCATCATCATTATCCTTGGCTCTGGCTAATCTCCTGATGGATGCTCTGTCAATTGCCATAAATCTTTGTCCCAGGCGCCTTGCTGCATATTTTCGCATTCCGGTTTCATGAAGTACATCTACTGCCATATCGACAGCTGTTCCTAATGTTTCACGATAAATATTATTAATCCCGTTATTTAAATAATTATAAGCGTCAATTCTATTTTTGGCTCTGACAAAAATTTTCACACTTGGATAATGTTCACGAACTAAATCAGTAATAAATTTGTTATCAGCAGGATCATCAAGACAAAGAACCAAAATTTCGGCATCTTCGATCCCGGCAGCACGTAAAGTGGGAATTTTTGTGGCGTCTCCATAATAAACTTTAAAACCATAACTTCTCAACAGCTTTACGCGATCAGAATCTCTGTCCAAAATTGTCGCTGAAATTTTATTGGCCTTCAATAAACGTCCTACTGTACTTCCAAAATGTCCGAAACCAACAATAATAATCTTCTTTTGAGAAACGTCGCTGTCAAAAATATTAAAATCATTTTCTTCTTCAGGGATTTCTTTAATAAACTTCGGAGTGATAATTTTATCATTAATAATTAGAAGAAAAGGAGTAATGCACATTGTAATTGCAGTAACAGCCATCATTTGAGCATTTAGTTCAGGACTTAAGAGATAAAGGCTCGATGCATAATTAATTAAAACAAACGCAAATTCTCCAACTTGTGAAAGTGCAAAAGCATAAAATAAACTTTGAGGAGTATCGATTCTGAAAAATTTTCCGATAGTGTATAAAACTATAAATTTTACAGTCAATACGGCAAAAACCGTACTGAAAATAAACAACGGATCTTTTTGAATAATATTAAAATTCATTGTTGAACCCACGCTCACAAAGAATACGGCCAATAATAATCCTTTAAACGGATCAATCTGTGCTTCCAATTCATGACGAAATTCACTGTTGGCAAGCATTACACCTGCAAGAAAGGCACCCAAAGCCGGAGATAGGCCTATGACAACCATCAGCTCAGAAACCCCAATCACTAAAAATAGGGAAGAGGCAGTTAAAAGTTCAGTCATTCCCGATTTTGAAACATATCTTAAAAATGGGACGAAGACATATCTTCCCAATAGTATCAAGATAACAACGCCCAAAATTACGGTTGCAGCCTGTAACCACTCCGGAAGAGTCTGAATAAGAACCTGAATATTATTATCGTTGTGCCTGGCTTTATAATTCGCAATAATCGGAAGTATAGCCAAAATAGGAATCACGGCAATATCCTGAAATAAAAGTGTCGAAAATGAAGCTTCTCCTGCAAGGGTTTTCAAATTATTTTTTTCCTGTAATGTCTGTAAAACAATAGCTGTAGAGGATAATGCGAAACATATTGCAATGGCTATTGCTTTGTCAATACGCCAGCCTGCCCAGATGAAGAGTAAAAAGAGCAGCGAAATCGTCAGAATCATTTGGGTCAGCCCCAGCCCTACGATTTTTTTCCGCATCTCCCAGAATTTTCGGGGTTCCAGTTCTAGTCCGACTAAAAACAAAAGCATAATAACTCCGAATTCACTGGCGTGCATGATGTCATTTACATCTTTTCCTGTTAATCGTAAAACGTATGGCCCTATAATTATACCTCCTGCAATATATCCAATCACAGAACTTAAGCCAAGTTTTCTCGCCAGCGGAACCATAATGATGGCTACGCCTAAGAAAATAAGGGTGTTCATTGCTAAAGTAGATTCCATATTTTACTGGTTAAGGAATTCCATAAATTCTTTTTTATGAAAAATAATTTCTTTTTTGGATAATTTATTGGCCTCGTAAACTATTTTTATATTTTTAATATTGGCATTAAAGACATTTAAAGAAACAATAAGTCCGCTGATGAGTTCTTCCACAGTATATTTATAAGTGCCTTCTTTACTGAAGGATCTTTCTTTCCCGCCTGTGGTAATCAGAATATGAATTTCTTTACCTTCCAACGGGTTGTACTGATCTTCTTTCAACCAGTCTCTATCAAAAACTTCGTCTATCCAAAGTCGTAACAAAGGAGGCATTCCGAACCAGATTAAAGGAAACTGAAAAATAAAACGATCATAATTTTTTATCCTTTTTCTTTCTCTGAAAGCTGCAATATGAAAATCAGGATATTCTTCGTAAAGATCCCGAAGGGTAAAATGCTGATGACGAACGTAGAAATTGATAAGTTCTACATTCGAGTTTGAGTGCTCTAGATAGGGATGCGCAAAAACTACCAACGTCTTCTTCATAAGCCTGTTTTCAGTAAATTTAGCGAAAAAAAATTGAATAAAAGGATGGTTTTATGTGGGTTTATTAATTTTTTAATATTAAAATTTGAATATTATGTTAAAATAAATCAATTTAATGACAATATTTTATGTTTTGAATAAAAAAAACCGGACAATTTTTGCCCGATTTATATTTTATATCATCCTTTCTGAATTACCAACCTCCGGAAGCGCCTCCTCCTCCGAAACTACCTCCTCCTCCGAAGCCACCAAATCCGCCGCCGCCGGAACTTCCGCCACCAAATCCACCACCGCCGAAACTGCCGGGAAAAGGAAAAAATCCTCCGGGATAGTTTCTACGACCTCTTCTTGAGATGATAACGTCATCATCGTCATTATTTCCGCCTCTTCCTCCTCCTTTATTGCCGAAAAGAATAACAATAATAATGAAGATAATAAAAGCAATAACTAAAATTTTAAAAACACCTGCATCACCACCGGTATCAGGGTTAGCCAAAGGTTTGAACTTTCCCTGTACTGCTTCCATAATGGCAGAAGTGCCACCATTGATACCTTCATACCATTCGCCTTGTTTAAAATGGGGAGTAACGATGTAATCTAAAATCTGTCCTGCGACTGACGCTGTCAAGTATTGCTCAACCGCTCTTCCTTGCTGAATAGACATGGTATGGTCTTCAGTTGCGATTAGAAAAACAACACCATTGTCAACATTCTTCTTCCCGATTCCCCATTTTTCTCCAAACATTGTGGCTAAAAAATTTACGTCTTCGCCTTTTGTAGAAGGAATAATAACAACCTCGATCTCTGTTGAGGTAGAATCTGCAAACTTGATAAGTTTATTGTTCAGTTCCTTTTTTTCCTGTTGAGAAAGAATCCCTGCTTCATCGTAAACAGGATAAAGGATATTAGGTTTCGCAGGAATGGTATATTGTGCTGATACAAATGTGTAAAAGCATATTAATAAGAATGAAAATACTAGTTTAAGAGAACGTAATTTCATTAGGAAGTTCATTATGATTTTCTCCTGTAACAGGAAAATGTTTTTTTAGTTCAAGGCCTGTTTCCAGAATAGCACTTTTTAAGGCTTTATGATAATTTCCTTTTGCAAACTCAGAGGTAATATAATCATGCAGATAATCCCAGTAAGACTGATGTACTTTTTCATGAATCCCAATATCACCGATGATAGTAAGATATTTCTGTTCAAAATTGACATGAAAAAGCACAGCATTTCTTTCTGTAGTTTTATTCATACAAAGATCTTTGAATACCTGAAACGCAATTTCTGCATTCTCATTTTCAGTATTAGAATCTATATGCACTCTAATTTCTCCGGTAGAATGTTCTTCTGCTGATTGAATAGCTTCCACAAGGGAAGCTATTTGCTGATTTGTTAAGAATTTATTATCCATTATTCTGAAAATACTTCAGGGGCTTTGTTTGCGCCTGCTTCAGCTTTGAATAAAGGCTTTTCTTTAAAGTTTGTAAAATTCGCCAAAATATTATTCGGGAATTGCTTTATCGATGTATTATAATCCTGAACGGCAGAATTATAATAAACTGTTTCAGTTCTGATGCTGTTTTCGATAGCGATATATTCTCTTTGGAAGTTAATGTACTGCTGATCGGCTTTTAAGTTGGGATACTGTTCTACAACAGCCATCAATCTGCTTAAAGCACCTGTCAGTTCACCCTGCGCAGCCTGGAATTTTGCAATATCCTGTTCTGTCATGTTGGTAGGATCTACATTGATAGAAGTCGCTTTAGAACGAGCTTCGATTACTTTTGTAAGCGTTTCCTGCTCAAATTTTGAATAAGATTTTACTGTTCTTTCCAGATTAGGGATCAAATTGGCTCTTTTTTGATAAACAGTTTCTACGTTTGACCATTTTGTATTTACAGTTTGTTCTTTTGTTACAAAGCTGTTGTAGCCGCTTTTACCCCAGAAGAATATCACAGCAACAATAATAAGGAGAGCAATACCAATAGTTCCGGCGCTCAAACAACCCTTGTTTTTCATAGTTTATTTTTTTTTAAATTTTTTTGTGCTAACCAAATATACAAATTATGTGCTAATTTTGCAGAAAATTATTTTAATGACAACAATAGTGGTGGCAATGGGAGAGAAAAATGAGATTGGTTGTAATAATCAGTTACTTTGGCATCTTCCGAAAGATCTAAAACATTTTAAAGATTTGACTTCGGGGCATCCGATCATTATGGGTAGAAAAACATATGAAAGTATAGGAAAGCCTCTTCCTAACCGTACCAATATCGTTGTTTCAAGAAAGAAAGACTGGTTTGAAGAAGGGATTTTAATTGTTGGAAGCATCAAAGAAGCTGTAAAGTTTGCAAAAAAGATTGATGAAAATATTTTCATTATCGGTGGAGGAAATATTTATGAACAAACGATCGAAATTGTTGATAAACTAGAAGTTACTTTAGTAAAAGCTGATTTGGAAGCTGATACATATTTCCCGAAAATTAATCCTGAAATTTGGAAGAAAACTGCTGAAGTTTGTCATGAAAAAGATGAAAAAAATGGGTATGATTTCTGTTTTCAGACATTTGAAAAAATTAATGCAGATTAGTCAATACTTACGAACAATAGTTGGAGCTGTGGAAAAATTCTCATTTCTAACTTCTAGTTTCTATCTTCTAAATTCTTTATCTTTGCACTTCTAAAATTTAATAATGAATAAGTACATAAAAATTGTAGTTGCCGCACTTCTTATCATTGGCGGACTTTCTATGATGATTTTTACAAGAAATTTAGGGTGGGGAATTGTAATTTTCCTTTTAGCCTCACTTCCTATCTTGACTTTCTTTAAAAATGAATATATTCTTTTGGCTTTTTGGCAATTGAGAAAACAAAATATGGAGAAAGCAGCGGCTTGGCTGAATAATATCACAAATTATAAGGCTCAGCTTCACAAATCTCAATATGGATATTTCCATTATTTATTGGGATTAACCCAAGCTCAGGATCACCCCACAAAAGTAGAGCCTCTAATGAGAAAAGCACTTGATTATGGTTTGAATATGAAACATGACAGGGCAATGGCAACGTTGAATCTTGCAGCAGCAGCAATTTCTAAAGGCAGAAAACAAGAAGGTCAAAAATTGTTGGAAGAAGCTAAGAGACTAGACAGCGCAGGAATGATGACTGACCAAATCAAAATGATGAAGGATCAGCTGAAAATGCCTACGATGCAAAAGCATATGCATAATCCGAATATGAGAAACAGAGGAAAATTCTAGAAAGAAATTTTTTAATAAAAAAGGCAGAAAAATTACTTTCTGCCTTTTTTTTGTGAAGATTTTATTGTTTAATAATCTTTATGGTTTTTGATGAACCATTTTTATAGGTCAGTTTTACTAAATAATTTCCGGAAGAAATATTTATAAGATCGAGAGAAATTTCTTTACTGTCAGATTTTTTAGTCAAAATTTGTTGTCCCATCATATTATAAACCTCAACAGAAGTAATATTTTGGTTCGCGGAAATCGTCAAGATGTCTTTTACAGGATTTGGATAATACTTTAAAGATGTATTTCCTTCAATTTCAACGGTGCTCAGATTTTGAGTAAAGTATAATTTGATATTGGTTCTATTGGGTGTTAAAGTCATCGTTCTGGTTTCATTCCATACATTGGAAATACTGCTGTAATAAGATGCTTTGTTTGTCGCTGTTGTATAAGAATAACGTGGTGGAGAAAGGGTGTAATTGCCTGATGTATGTACTACTAAAACCATTAAATTTTTCGTGGAATCATTATAATTAAAAGGAGTTGTAAGCTGTATATTTTGCCAACCTAGAACATTATTATCAACATTTCCCGAATAAACTAAAGAATACCCGGCTAAACTCGCAGTATTTGCAATAGTACTTTGATCCGTCATTTTCATATAAATGGATACATTACCGGTTGTTGTTGCATAGGCATTAGCAGTAATATTCCATCCAACAGCCGAAATATTTCCGGTAATTCCTATATCTGAACTGTCATAGATCGTTTCACTGGCTCCGTTTTCAAATAATCTTGTAATAGGAGAATAGTACCAGTCATTTGTCCCTGTTCCTATAATTACTTCCTGCTGGGCATTAATTTTCATAGTTCCCAGCATGCTAATTAATAAGATGTAAAAAAGAGTAAATTTTTTCATGATCTTTAAATTTAATTAGCATAAATGTAGTAAATTTTTAATATAAAATCGTTTTAGTTGTTTTTACTACATTTCTGAATTTTGTTCATGACCATAGAATTTTGGAATTTGCCAATGGTATTTTACGGCAAATGTCCTTATCCCCACAATCAATAAAATGGTGAAAATCTGAATGATTGTATAAGAAAGATGGCTGAAATTTGTTAATAATAAAAATACTGAACCTCCTATAATACAGGCGGTTGCGTAGATTTCTTTTCTGAAAATCAAAGGGATGCGGTTCAATAAAATATCCCGGATAATACCTCCGAAACAACCGGTGATCGTTCCCAAGCCAATACATATAAGGGGATGAATATCAGCATTTAACCCTTTTTGTATGCCGATTATGGTGAAAAGGCCGAGTCCGAAACTGTCAAAAATAAATAATGTTACTTTAAAGTTTTTTTCCAAAGACTTGAAAATCATTGAAAAAATGCTTGTAATAATAATTACGGCACAAGTCAGTAGATCATGCATCCAGAACACCGGAATATCCAATAATAAATCTCTTACGGTTCCTCCTCCCACAGAGGTTACAAAAGCAATGATAAGTACTCCAAAGGGATCAAGACGTTTTTGCATAGCTGCAAAACTCCCTGACATTGAAAAGGAAATCGTTCCGAGTACTTCTATGGCAAAATTGAACTGTTCGTGCATGTTTTATAAATAATAAATGATAATTAACGAAGTGGTATCTTCCTAAGCAAATTTTCTACCATTCTATCAATTATCATTTATTGTGTATCAGCTATTTTATTTTTTTTTCAACTCTTACAGAATCAGGAACTAATAATTCGTATTCTCCGCCATGATTAATAATTTCCCTTACAATACTGCTGCTGATGAAAGATTTTCCGGATGAGGTCAACAAAAACACAGTTTCTAATTTCTTGTGAGCTAAAGTTCTGTTTGTGTGAGCTATGGCTTTTTCAAATTCAAAATCGGCAGGATTTCTTAACCCTCGGATGATGTACTGTGCGTTTTTTTCAAAGCAGTAATCAACTGTTAAGCCTTCAAAAAAATCGACTTCCACGTTTGGAAATTCTGCAACAGAATTTTGGATAAATTCCATTCTTTTTTCCAAAGGAAACATATATTTTTTCTGAGAATTTTGTCCTATAGCAATAATTAGTTTATCAAAAAGCGGCGCCGCTCTTTCTATAATATCGTAGTGTCCTAAAGTAATAGGGTCAAATGAACCCGGGAAAACAGCAATTTTCATGTCTTAAAAGAGTTTTGAGTTTCGGTTTTTGAGTTTCGGTTTTATCCAAACGCAAACTTCTAACCTTTAATTTCTAACGTCTAAAAATTATTTTTTATGTAAAGCTTTTTCAACCTCGTTTCCACAAAGGTCTGTGATAGAAATTCCGTAAATTTTAGCCTGCTGGGGAAGAATGCTTGCAGGAGAGAATCCCGGATTTGTATTCATTTCCAACATGTATGGAATCCCGTTCATTAAGATAAACTCACTTCTTGAAAAACCACTCATTCCCAGGGAATTGTAAGCTCTTTTCGAAATTTCTTCAACTCTGATTCGTGTCTCATCGTCGATTCTTGCAGGGGTAATCTCCTCTGAAGCACCTTCGTATTTAGCTTCATAATCGAAAAATTCGTTTTGAGGAACAATTTCTGTAATTCCTAAAACAATAGTTTCGCCTTTATAATCGATAACTCCTACAGAAACTTCCATTCCGTCAAGGAAACTCTCAATTAAAATTTCATCGTCTTCTTTAAAAGCAACTTCAGTGGCAGCAATCAATTCTGATTTTTCTTTTACTTTTGAAATTCCTAAAGAAGAGCCCGATTGATTGGGCTTAACAAAAACAGGTAACCCAAGTTTTTCTATAATTTCGTCTACATTGATGTTTTCCCCTTTTCTTAAATATATGCTTTTTGCTGAAGGAATTCCGTATTTTGACAATACTGCTAATGTATCTTTTTTATTAAATGTTAAAGCGCTTTGATAAAAATCACAACCCGTATATTTTTGTCCTATAGCATCCCAATATGCCTGGAGAATACCGTTTTCACCCGGAGTTCCGTGAATAATGTTGAAGCAGACATCAAATTTTAATATTTCATTGTTGTCTAAAGTCACCGAAAAATCTCCTTTATTGATGGCTTGTTTTTTATCATTTTCACCTAAAAAATACCATTCGTCTTTAAGGACAACTACTTTATATACATTATATAGATTTCTGTCTAAAGAATCGTAAATTAATTGACCGCTTTTTAATGACACAACGTATTCATCAGAATAGCCTCCCATTACTACGGCAACACTTTTTTTGCTCATAATCATATAGTATCAATTAAGGCAAATTTAAACATTTTATATAATGCAATAAGGGAAATTCAGAAATTTTAAAATAGGAAATGAAATGTGTTAAATAAAAAGCACATTCTAAAATTATTAGCTATATTTGCCGTTATAATTAAAGTATTTTTAAGTATGCTTAAATCACTTTTCAATTGGAAAGTTTTACTGAACTTAGTAGTAGCCATAGGGGTTTTTGTGGGGTTGGTTTGGCTTACATTTCGTTGGTTAGAGTATCATACGAAACATGGTCAGGAAACACCCGTTCCAAATGTTGTTAATAAATCTGTGCATGAAGCTATCAAAATATTAGATGATTCCGGGCTGGAATATGAGGTTGATAGTTTTAAATATGATCCTAAATACAGACCATTTCAGGTTCTTCAGGTGTATCCTTCACCCGGTTCAAGAGTGAAAGACGGAAGAACAATTGTTTTGAAAGTAAACCCAAGAACCTGGGCAAAAGTTGCTGTTCCTGATGTTATTAATAAATATGCAGGATTAGCTTTCCAACGCTTGGATCAGGTAGGTCTGAAAGTAGGAGATACTATCTATGAGCCAAGTATCCAGAAAGATGCTATCATCAGAATGCTTTTCAAGGGTAACGCTATAAAGCCGGGAACTTTGATTCCTAGATTTTCTACAGTAGATGTTGTGGTGGGTTCAGGGCCAATGAGAAATATTTCAATTCCGAATGTTGTAGGTTTAACGGTAAAAGAAGCGAGAGCAGTAATTGCCAGAAGCTTGTTTGAAGTAGGGCTGGTAGATCACGAAGACGGAAGCAAAGATGAGTCTGATATTGTTTATTATCAAGATCCTGCCTCTGGAGATGTTCGGGATCAGGGAATGCAGATGGATCTGTGGGCGAGTAAGAAAACTCCGGCTGAATTACAGGCAAAAATCAATCAATTGAACTCTATGTATCGTATGAAAATAGATACTTCATTGCCTCCCGTGCAATATGAAGAAGTTCCTATTCATCAGGAGCCTGTTTATGACAATCCACCGCCAGTACCAAGAAGAGAAATTCCGAAACCTGAACCGGCAAAAACTGAAGTTCCTAAAACAACGGCTCCGGCTTCGAAACCGGCAGTTTCTACGTCAGGTAATAATACTAATTCAGGAAGTAATAATAAACCTGCTGCAACTCAGCCTGCAGAAAAGCCAAAAGCTAAAAAGGTAGTAGTAGAATAGTAACTACTTATTATAAAAAATACAGGCTTCAACTTTAATTATGTTGAAGCCTTTTGTATAAAAAATGAAATAATGACAGAAGATAACGAAGATTTTTTAGATGAAGAATTATTAGACTCCAACAGTATTGATAATATCGATATTGATGAGGAGAATAAAGGATTGTACGAACATCTTAATATCACTGTTGATAAGAAGCAAGAGCCTTTAAGGATAGATAAATTTTTATTGATTTATCGTCAGAATTCTTCACGGAATAAAATTTCGCAAACCTGTAGAGCAGGAAACGTTGTTGTAAACGGAATTGCCGTAAAACAGAACTATAGAGTGAAGCCGGGAGATCAGATTTCGGTTTTATTGACACATCCGCCAAGAGAAAATGTTATCATCCCGCAAAATATTCCTATTAATATTGTATACGAAGATGATGATTTAGTCGTTGTAGATAAAGAACCCGGAATGGTAGTTCATCCCGGATTCGGAAATTGGGACGGGACATTGGTAAATGCATTAGCTTATCATTTCGAACAAAATGGTGAGAAATCAGACTTGGACAGAGTAGGATTGGTACATAGAATTGATAAGGATACGTCGGGATTATTGGTCATTGCTAAAAATGAATATGCGTTAAGCTTTTTAGCAAAACAGTTTTTTGACAGAAAAACGAAAAGATTGTATTGGGCTTTTGTTTGGGGGAATGTTCAGGATGATGAAGGAACGATTAGGGGGCATATAGGCCGTCACCCGAAAAACAGAATGCAGATGCATACTTATGAGGACGGTAGTCAGGGAAAGCACGCGGTGACGCATTATAAAGTTCTTGAAAGATTTAAATATATGACTTGGGTGGAATGTAAACTGGAAACGGGTAGAACCCATCAGATCAGAGCGCATTTCAAACATATTGGTCATACTTTATTTAATGATGAAAGATATGAGGGCCATACACCTCTCCGAGGGGTGAATCTTCCTAAGTATAAGCAGTTTATAAAAAATGTATTTGAAATTCTGCCCAGACATGCTTTGCATGCTCATACTTTAGGATTTATACACCCAACTACCAAAAAGGAATTGTATTTTGAGAGCCCAATGCCGAAAGATATGGCGGATGCCGTAAAAAAATGGAGAAATTATTTAGAAAACTAAAAATATATTGAGAATTTTTTTATATTTGTTGAATTGAAATCAAGATTTGTTATGAGAAAACTATATGCTATAGTGTGTTTGGCTCTTTTGTCAAATGCATACAAAGCACAAGAAACACTACCATATTATCAGCAATATCTTCTGGATGGTGAGTTCCTGTTCAACCCTGCACAATACGGTAAAACGGACAATGTTCAGCTCAACGTCAATTATCAAAAACAATTTATAGAATTCAGTGAGTCTCCAAACGTACAGTCTATCGGGATTAATGCAAACATCTTTGACAGAGTAGGTGCGGGTATTTCAGTATTTAGAGATGCTGGAGGTCCTATTTCTGCAGGTGGTATTACAGCTGGTGCTTCTTATTTTATTCCTCTTAGTAGTGAAGGAGACAGAAAAGATCAGTTCTCTTTTGGTACAAGTGTTAGTTTCTATAACATGAATATTGATTATACAAAAATCAATACTGAAGACGGTTATGACCCGTTATTACCAGGTAATGAAGGAAATATTTTCATGGCGTATGCAAACTTCGGTTTAGCAGCTACTTATAAAAATATCTTTGCAAACGTTTCTGTAAATGATATCGCTTTGACAAATGACGAATCTATCGTTAATGGTCGTGAGCCTTCTCCAATTAAATTTTTCTTAAACCTAGGGTATGATTGGCATGTAGGAGATAATATTTATTTCACTCCATCAGCATTGATTAATTTGAACACGAACTCTACAAGAACAATTGACTATAACTTAATGGCAACGTTCTTTAATGATATTAATTCATTCTCAGCTGGTTTAAGCTACAGAACTGTACAAAACAGATTTGACAGTCAGAAACTTCAAATTGCACCTGTTGTAAAAGTAAGATTCAACAAATTTATGATTGGAGCTACTTACAACATCGGAATGTCTGATATTCAGGAATATGGAGGAAACTCTTTCATGATTGGTCTTGGATACAATTTCGATAACTTTATTAATCGTAGAGGATATAGATATTAATCAATTTAATTTAAATAAATTTGAGCTCTGATTTTTTCAGAGCTTTTTTTATGATTTATATTCACATCCCGTTTTGTAAGCAAAAGTGCAGCTATTGCAATTTTCACTTTTCAACGTCTTTAAACTTTAAAGATGAAATACTGGCTGCCATGAAGAAGGAAATTTTTCTTCGAAAAGAGGAATTACAAAACAAAAATTTACAGTCACTTTACTTTGGAGGCGGAACACCATCCATTCTTTCTCCTGACGAAATCAATTCTTTAATTGATGAGGTTTTAAAATGTTTCAGCTTTAATAATAATATTGAAATAACGCTTGAGGCAAATCCTGATGATTTGGATAAAAATTTTCTAAAAGGATTATCAACTTCACCCATTAATCGTCTGTCAATCGGGACTCAAAGTTTTTTTGAGGAAGATTTAAAATTAATGAATCGCGCTCATACAGCGTCCGAAGCAGAAGACTCTATCAAAAGAGCGCAGGATTTTGGTTTTGAAAATTTAAGTATTGATTTGATTTACGGTTCGCCGACTTCCAACTTAGAAATCTGGAAAAAAAATTTGAATAAAGCAATAGGCCTTCAGGTTCCTCATATTTCTTCTTATGCTTTAACCGTTGAACCTAAAACTGCTTTGGAAAACTGGATTTCAAAAGGAAAAGTGAAAAGCCCAAAAGAAGAAGAGCAAAACAGAGAGTTTTATTATTTATCAGATTTTCTGAAAGATAACGGCTTTGAACATTATGAAGTTTCCAACTTTGCAAAGCCCGATTTTTATTCAAAACACAATTCATCTTATTGGAAATATAAAGAATATCTGGGAATTGGTCCTTCAGCACATTCTTACAACGGTTTTGATATAAGAAGCTGGAATGTTGCTAATAATCAACAATATATTAAGAAATTAAATTCGAATCTTTTGGCAAAAGAAGAAGAAATCCTTTCTCAAAAAGATCAGTTTAATGAAATGATTATGATTGGGTTAAGAACAATTTGGGGTGTGGATTTAGATAGCTTAAACAATAAATTTTCAGACAAAATTTTGGTTCATTTTCAAAATGAAATTAAACCTAATATTAATGATGGTATTTTAATTATTGAAAACAACCATTTAAAAATCCCTGAAAAACATTGGTTTATGGCAGATGGAATTGCCTCGGATTTGTTTATTGTTTAATATTGCATATTTGCAACAGCGAACACAAAATTCACTATTTTTGTATAAAATTTCAACTCAATTTTGAAAACTAAAAAGCAAGACTATTCGCATCTTTCACCAAAACAGCCTATCGGGATTTTTGATAGCGGTGTAGGCGGGCTGACGGTTGCCAAAGAAATAAAAAGACTTCTTCCCAATGAAGATCTGATTTATTTCGGGGATACAAAACACCTTCCGTATGGTGAAAAATCTAAAGAAGCGATTATAGAATATTCTACCAAAATTACCAACTTTTTATTGGAACAAAACTGTAAAGCAATTGTAATTGCCTGTAATACGGCGACGGCAAATGCATTAGATGAAGTCATGACATCTGTTGCAGGAAAGGTGCCTGTGATTGACGTTATCAATCCTGTTGCTGAGAAAGTATCTTATGAAATTCACAATAACGTAGGTGTGATTGCGACAAAAGCAACCGTGAATTCAGGATTGTATAAAAAGAGCATCCGAAAGCATAATAAATGGATTAAAGTTGATGAATTGGCAACACCTTTATTGGTTCCTGCCATTGAAGAAGGTTTTAAAAATCATCCGATTACACATGCAATTATTTATAACTATTTGAGTAATAGTAAACTGAAGAATATTGAAACCTTGATTTTAGGTTGTACACATTATCCTTTATTGATTGACGAAATCAAGCAATATTATGGAAATCGTGTTCGTGTGATTGACTCTCCTAATATTGTAGCCAATCATTTAAAAATCATTTTGGATAAATATTGTCTTTTAAATGAAAATAATCCAAAACCGAATTACCATTTCTATCTTTCAGATTTGACCAAAAATTTTGAGAAAATATCTAAAAAATTCTTCGGAAAAAGTATTGATTTGGAATTAAAAGTATTATAAAAGAAAAAAGACTCAGAAATGAGTCTTTTTTCTTTTATCGCTCCAAAATTACGAGTTCTTTACTATGTCTTGTTTTAGGAGTTATTGTCGGTTGATTGCTGTCTTCTGGCGCTTTTTCACCAATTGTGACGGCAAATAGAGTTTCATATTTTTCATTGTTTAAAATTGTATCGTATTTCTCAGGTTCAATGCCTTCCATTGGAGTAGAATCGATTTCCAATTCTGCACACGCGGAAAGAAAAACACCTAATGAAAGATAAACCTGATGCGCCAACCAGGATTTTATAGCCGTTTCACCTTTTGGCTTTACGAAATTCTTGTAGAAAGCTACAGAACCTTCCGGTAAATTCCCTTCAATCTGTTTTTCAAAGTCTTCAGGATTTTTCAATACTTGGAAAACAATTAACTGATTGCTTTCTACCACTTTTTCTTTATTCCAATAAGATGCTTCCCCCAATTTTTCTTTGATTTCAGTATTGCTTACAAAGACAAAATTCCAGGGTTGACTATTGATAGACGATGGGCTCAAATGTAATATGTCTTTAAGCTGCCGGGTTTTATCTTCACTGATTGTACCTTGTGGATTATACTTTTTTACAGTATATCTCGATTTCATTTTTTCTAAAAAGCTCATAATTTTATACTATATTTTTTATAGTTGCAAAACTAATTTAAGTTTGATACATTTGCAATAACGGTAAAAAATGATAGTATAAAAATGTATACAATAGATAACAAAGATTACCCTTGCTGCACAAGTGTAACCATGAAATTTATAGGCGGAAAATGGAAAGCTGTGATTTTGTTCTATCTCATTGATGGAGCAAAAAGATACAATGAATTGAGAAAATTAATCCCTACAATCACAGAAAGAACGCTGAGTCTTCAATTAAAACAATTGGAAGGAGATAATATTATAGATAGAAAAGTTTTCACGGAAAAGCCCCCTTTGGTGGTAGAATATTCTCTTACAGATTTTGGTAAAACTTTATTGCCGGTTTTGAAAGAAATTACAAAATGGGGAGTTGAGGCTTCTGAAACATCAAAAAAAATAATCAAGAAAAAAGTTTCCTGATTATTCTGGTATTTCTGTATTTTCTTCTTTATTAGGTTCAAAAAAACTGAAGCTTACATTTCCATATTTTCTTGTATCAATCAAATTCGGGTGATCAAATTTCATTCGGCTTTGATGTTCCACGACAAATATCCCGTTGGGTTTCAGATATTTATTATTTAAAACCAAAGAAATCAATTCGTGGTATTTTTTTTCTTCCATTTCGAAAGGAGCATCAGAGAATACGATCTCAAAGGGCTTTTTATTTCTGAATTTTTTTAACCAATCAAAAACATCACCCCGCTGAACATTTACCTGCAGGCTGAAGCCAAGTTCAGAAGCAGTAGAATTCAAGAAAGAAGTGTGTTTCGGGTTCATTTCCACAGACGTGATATCTTGGCAGCCTCTCGATGCGAATTCAAAGCTTATCGAGCCTATTCCAGCGAATAAATCCAGCACGGAAATCGACTGCATATCATAGGTGTTCTCCAAAATACTGAACAAAGCTTCTTTTGCAAAATCCGTAGTGGGCCTTACATCAAAGTTTTTCGGAGCGGCTATTTTCTTGGCTTTCCATTTGCCTGAAATTATTCTGTACATATTGTTGGGTTGTTAGATTGTAGGTAGTGGGTAAGCAGGTGAGCAGTTAAGTCCTGACCATCTGATATCTACAACCTTAATTTAATATAAAATTTTTGTTTGGAATATTATCAAATACAATTTTCAGATTCTTTACAAACTTTTGCAATTCTGAAATAAATGTTTCATTTTCAGTGGTTTCGCCATAAGCATAGAAATTGGTTTCATTGATTCCAAAACCGATTTTACTTAGCGTAAACATAACGAAATAAAGAAAATCCACTTCTGAATTTACATCCAGATTATTGTATAAAATAATTTTTTTATTATCTATAGCGAAAAATTCACATTGATTGTGATACAGATTAATGTGAATTTCTTTGTTATTTTTATTATTGATTGAGTTTAAAAATTTTTCTCCGGAAAAATTAAAATGGACAGGAATTGCCAACTCTTTTATTTTCTGGTAAAATTCCTTAGGAAAAGTATAGTAAAACTGAATTTTGAATTTTTTGTTCACAGAAAGCATTAATTCCTCTTTTTCCTCATTTACAGGAGCATTGAAAGCTATCAGATCAAAACCTGCATCATGCTCTGAAAACCCTTCGGGCATCAATGTAAAATGATTAAAAGCCGAAATCACAAAAACTTCATCAAATCTTTGTTTGATCAAAACTTCTTCTAACTTTCCTGTTATAAAATTTTCAGGAGTTTCCTCGTCTACAAAATACGATTTTTCCTCCAAAACGCTTTTGTTTTTCACGATTTGGTAGATTAATCCGTCTTTGGTAAAAAGTAAATTAAGTACGTTCATATTTCAATTCCTGCAAATTTAGTGAAATTCTACCATTACCGCACCCGATTGATGATGAAGTATTTCCTTATTATAAAAATCTAGGTTGGTCTGGCTTTCCAGCACATCAAAAACCATTTTTTGTAAAACCCCGTCACCAATTCCGTGGACAATTTCCAGCCTTTTTAGATTATTTTTTCTGCAAAACGCAATGACTTCCAGTAATTTTTCTTTTTGAAGAAACAGCCTTTCAAAACTATCGTAGTCATGTGGATTTTTAACTAAATTATGAAAATGTAAGTCTAAAACCAAAATATTTTTATTATGTTTTTTCGAAGTTACTTTTTTCGGTTCCGCCTTTTTTACAACCTTAATGTTTCCATAAAAATCAGGATCTTTGGGAACAAGTTTCTCTTTCTGATATTGATAGGTAAACCCAAATTCATCTTTAAAGACTACAATATTTCCTTTCACGGAAGTAACAACTCCGCTTAAATCTTCATCTACAACAGAAACTTTATCACCAATTTTCATAACTAAACTTTCGGTCCCAATTCAATAATTTCCAAATCCTTTATTTCGGTATCGTCAATCACAAAACGCATCATTGTTCTCACTTTATGCCAGCCTTGTTTTCCACAGGCTCCGGGATTCAGGTGAAGCAGATTGTTTTTCTTGTCAAACATGGCTTTCAAAATATGAGAATGCCCTGAAATAAATAGCTTTGGAGCCTTCTCAGAAATTTCTTTTTTTGCTAAAGGGGTGTATTTTCCGGGATAGCCACCAATATGAATCATCAGAACTTCCACATTTTCACAGAAAAAACGGTTCACCTCCGGAAATTCAGAACGGATTTTTGCATTATCAATATTTCCATAAACCCCTTTTAACGGGTTAATCTTTTCAAGCTGTTCTATGATTTCAAAGTTTCCAAAATCTCCGCAATGCCAGATTTCATCTGCTTGTCTGGCATATTCTAAAATTCGTTCATCAATATAGGAATGAGAGTCGGAAAGAAGTAGGATTTTTGTCATGATCTAAGAGTTCTTTCAGTAATATTTTCGTCATATTTCTCTTTGAAAACCTGTACTCTGTCCGGATTCAATTCTCCATCATGACTAAGTACTCTTTCTTTTATCAGCCATCTTACAAGCTTTTCCATTCCTTTTCTGGAATTCATAAAATTGGCGATTTTTGAAATATCTGTTGATTCTATTTTTACTTTTTCAGTCAGAAAATTTAGAATAAAGTAATCATCATTTACATATTTTGGCGTTTCATTATCCATGTATTTGTATAGAAGAATCTCCTCATCATCTTGCATAGAAAAGAAAGAATATTGAGCAGCATTGATTTTTTCAACTTTCAAAATCTGTTTTCCGTCAAGTAAAACTTTATCATCTTTAATGATAATTTCCTGAGAGAAATATAAATTGAAACTTAGTATAAATAAAAAGAACGGTACTAGTTTTTTTACTGCCATTTTTAATCTTTAATTAGACTGCAAATATAAAGAAGCTTTATCAAAAATGTTTATTTATTAACTTTGGGAAAATTTAAAAAATGAAATATAATTTCTCTTTGTTCTTTATTCTTTTGTCGATGGTCACTTTCGCGCAGGTTGAAGACAGAAAACTAGATGAACTAATCCAAAATACATTAAAAACTTTTGATGTTCCGGGAATATCTGTAGGAATTGTAAAAAACGGAAAAATTATTTATTCTAAAGGCTTTGGAGTCCGTTCTTTAACTTCAAAACAACCGATGGATGATAATACTTTAGTCGGAATTGCATCAAATTCGAAAGGTTTTACCTGTACTGCACTGGCAATTTTGGCAGATGAAGGAAAATTAAACTGGGATGATAATGTTTCAAAATACATTCCTGAGTTTCAAATGTACGATCCCTATGTTTCCCAAAATATTACGATCAAAGATTTGGTGACTCACAGGGCAGGATTAGGTTTGGGACAGGGCGACCTAATGTTCTTTCCTGAAGGTGGCAGCCTTACGGTGAATGATATTGTTCATAACGTAAGATATTTAAAACCTGAAAACCCTTTCAGAACGACTTTGGATTATAATAATATTATGTTTATTGTTGCCGGAGAAGTAATTCACAGAGTTTCGGGGTTGAGCTGGGCGGAATTTATTGAACAAAGGATTATGAAACCTGTCGGGATGACTTCAAGTTTTGGAAGCTACAACAGAGCAAAATCCGTTCCCAATAAAGTTGATGCACATGCTCCTGTAAACGGAAAAGCGATTACTGTCCCTCACGATTGGAATGAGACAGCAAATGCGGCGGGAGGAATTATGAGTAATATCAAAGATATGACGATTTGGGCTGAATTTTTATTAAATAACTTTACAACAAAAGACGGGAAAAAATTGGTTTCCGATAAAAATGTACAACAGCTTTGGAGTTTGCAGATTCCGGATAAAGTAGCAGCTAAAAATCCTTACGATACAAGCTTTTATGGATATGGAATGGGTTGGTTTTTAAGTGATGTTAAGGGACATAAACAAGTCCAGCACACGGGAGGTTTAATTGGGACGGTAACTCAGTTTACTTTGATTCCTGATATGGGATTAGGAATTGTAGTTTTAACAAATCAACAGTCCGGAGCAGCTTTCAATACGATTACGAATACGGTAAAAGATTTTTATTTGGGAGTTGCAGACAGAAATTGGTTAAAAACTTACGACGAAAGAATGAAAAAAGCAGAAGAAATTTACAATAAACAAAAGAAAGAGGCTTTTGCAAAATCTGATGCTTTCAAAAAAGAAAAAAGTTTTCAGCCAAAAGCAGACCAGTTTGTAGGTGTTTACAATGATATTTGGTTTGGAGATGCTGAAATTTCGCAACAAGGAAATACGTACAGAATTGCATGTAAAGATTCTCCAAGATTAAAAGGTGAACTGCTTCCTTATTCAAATAATTCTTTCATTGTAAAATGGGATGACAGAAGTTACGATGCTGATGCTTACATTATTTTTGATTATGATGAAACAGGAAAGGCACAATCTGCAAGATTAAAACCTATTTCTGATGTTACTGATTTCAGTTTTGATTTTGATGATTTGGATTTGAAAAGAAAATAAATAAAATAAAAGCTTCAATATTTATTGGAGCTTTTTATTTAAAACCTATTGGAAAATTATCTAAATCTTCCCGGGTTCATAAAAAAACAATAGTTTCTTATCAGCTCCATCAAATTCTGACCAAGAATTGCAGTCAATTTCAAAGCCGGCAACACCACAAGTCGGAAAGTGGAAAATATCATTAGAAATAGAATTTGCAAAATTTGAAATTCCGTTGTTGTGTGAGAAAAACGCTACTACATCGTGGCTGTCGTCCAAGTCGTAGATTACAGATTCAAAATTGCTTTCCGAGGGATTATAAAGCTTCTCATCCGTTATGATATTTAAATTATAGGTCTGATTGAAAATTTTACATGTATTCAAGGCACGAACCGCAGGGCTCGATACAAAATAATCTATCGAAACATTATTATTTTTCATAAATCGAGACATATGCATAGCTTCTTCTAAACCTTTGTCTGCCAATGGTCTGTCGAAGTCCTCTGTTTCTTCCGGCCAATCGCTTTTTGCATGTCTTACGAGGATGAGTTTCTTCATATTTTCGTTTTTTGGAAAATTAAAATTATAAAAAAAATAATGGAATAAAACATGATTTATAAAAAAAACTGTGTATGGAATAAAATCATTAAAATTTACTAAATTTGCAAACTTATGGGACAAATCCTTGCAATAGACTATGGAAAGGCGCGTTGTGGCATTGCTGCGACGGACGACATGCAAATCATTGCAAGCGGCCTGGATACCGTTCTTACTCCCGTTTTGATTGAATTTTTAAAAAAATATTTCATTCAAAATAAAGTAGATGAAGTGGTAATCGGGCTTCCTGTAGATTTGAGAGGAAATATTTCTGAAGTGGAAACTGATATTTTAAAATTTATTGAAATTTTTCAAAAAGAATTTCCGAATATTAAAGTTAATCGCTTCGATGAAAGATTTACATCTAAAATGGCTTCGTTTTTTATTTCTCAAAGTGGGAAGAATAAAAAACAAAGGCAGGAAAAAGGATTAATAGATAAAGTAAGTGCAACCATCATATTGCAAAATTTTTTAGAACAAAGAACAAGATGATTTTACCAATAAGAGCCTTTGGGGATCCTGTTTTGAGAAAAGTAGGAAAGGATATAGATAAAGATTATCCCGAGTTACAGGAATTGATAGAAAATATGTTCGAAACGATGAACAGTGCAAATGGCATAGGATTGGCAGCACCACAAATCGGTTTGGATATCCGGCTGTTTGTAATTGACGTTTCTCCTCTTGCAGAAGATGAAGATTATGAAGATATTAAAGATGAGTTGAGAGATTTCAAAAAGGTTTTCATTAACGCTAAAATTCTTGAAGAATCCGGTGAAGAGTGGAAGTTTAATGAAGGCTGTCTCTCGATTCCTGATGTGAGAGAAGATGTGAAAAGGAAAAGCACTATTCTTATCGAATATTATGATGAAAATTTCGTTAAGCATACAGAAACTTTTTCCGATATTAGAGCCCGCGTAATTCAGCATGAATATGATCATATAGAAGGAACACTGTTTACGGATCATTTAAGTGCTTTAAAAAAGAAATTGGTAAAGGGTAAATTGACGAAAATCACTCAGGGTGATGTAAACATCAATTACAAAATGCGATTTCCAAAATAAGTTTGAATTAAATAAAAAAGAAAATAATAAACAACAGAAAGCCTCGTGCCGACTGCTACATTTACAAAAAATAAAATTATGCTGTTAGAAAAAATAATTTCAATTTCTGGAAAGCCAGGACTTTTTAAATTAGTTTCTCAATTAAGAAACGGATTTATTATTGAAGATGTTACAACAAAGAAAAAAGTAAGCATTGGTAATTCTAGCCAGGTAAGTTTACTAGACAACATCGCAATGTTTACGTTTGATAAAGAAGTTCCTTTATTCGAAGTTTTTGAAAATATTGCTAAAAATTATAATTACAAAGAAGCCATTCCTCACAAATCTTCTGATGCAGAGCTGAAAGAATTCATGACGGCTTCTCTTCCAAATTATGATACAGAAAGAGTGTATGCTTCTGATATCAAAAAATTGGCTCAATGGTATAATATTCTTCAAAAAGCAGGATATATCACTCCTGAAAGCTTTGTAAAAGCAGAACCTGAAACTTTAGAACCTGCTCAGGAAGGTGAAGAAGTAAGCATCGAGAAAGAAGCTCCTAAAAAAGCTGCTCCAAAAGCTGAAAAACCCGCAATTCCAAAAGTAAAAGCGACTTCTGCAGCGAAATCAGCTCCAAAAAGTACTCATACTAAAAAAGGATAATTCATTTATTTGAATTTAAAATACAAAACCTTATCATTTATGATGAGGTTTTTTGTTTTAAGTTGGTTTTGCAAAGGCGAAAAGTTATTCCAAGAACATTTTTGCCGTTAATATTTAGTGATCATTTTTACGCCTTAAAAGAATATAACGTTAAAAAAGCTTTGCACTTTTGCGAATAGCCAGTTAAAGTCAGCTATTAAGCTATATTAAAATTCTTTTGTTTCAACACCAAAGAACATTCCGGAAGATTTACCTTAAATTTGTACCACTTTGAATTCTCAAACTATGAATACCAAACAGGAAAAATTAGAAGCTTTCGGAAGATTATTAGATATTATGGATGATTTGCGGGAGAAATGCCCGTGGGATCAGAAACAAACGCTGGAATCGCTTCGCCATTTGACTCTGGAAGAAACATATGAACTTTCCGATGCTATTTTGCAGGGTGATTTGCAGGAAATTAAGAAAGAATTAGGTGATGTTTTGCTGCACTTGGTTTTTTATGCTAAAATAGGTTCTGAAAAAGAAAGTTTCGATATTGCTGATGTGATTAATTCCTTGAATGAAAAACTGATTTTCCGTCACCCTCATATTTATGGCAATACAGAAGTAAAAGATGAGGAAGAGGTAAAGCAGAATTGGGAAAAATTAAAACTGAAGGAAGGAAATAAATCTATTTTAGGAGGCGTTCCAAAAAGTTTGCCGAGTTTGGTAAAAGCATATAGAATTCAGGATAAGGTAAAAGGAATCGGTTTTGAATTTCATGATGCAGAAGATGCCTGGAAAAAAGTAGATGAAGAAATTCAGGAGTTTCATGCGGAAACTGATTTAGATAAAAAAGAGCAGGAATTGGGTGACGTATTTTTTTCGTTAATAAATTATGCAAGAATCTCAGGAATCAATCCTGATTCGGCTCTGGAAAGAACCAACCTGAAGTTTATTTCAAGGTTTCAGAAAATGGAAAATTTAGCTTTAGACAAAAATATAAATCTTGCAGATATGACTTTGGAAGAAATGGATGTTTTATGGGAAGAAGCTAAAAAGTCTTTACATGAAAATAAATAATCCAACGAATATAGATTTTCAATGTTTATGAGATTTAAAACAGAAAAGGAATAGTATTATTTTTCCTTCATCATTAAGATTATCCATAATTTAGAGAAATATAATACCTTCTCTTGTTTCAGTAAAAAATAAAAAAACAGATATGTTGCGATTTTTTGTTTTATCAGCATTCTTTTTGTTAAGTTGCAATCCCAAAGCTCAGGACTCATCTAGAAATAATGAGTTGAAAGTAGAATTTTCTTTGCCCAAAAAACTAAAAGAGGTTTCCGGTATTGCCTTGTCTCAGGATAAAAAGACAATTTGGGCTATCGAAGATCAGGGCAATAAAAATGTTGTATATGGTTTGGATATGCAGGGAAAACTCGTTTCTGACGTTCTAGTTGAAAATGCGGAAAACAACGACTGGGAAGATATTACAAAAGATGCCCAAGGGAATATTTACCTTGGGGATTTTGGAAATAATGATAATCGCAGGCAAAATCTTTCTATTCTAAAGATAGACTTAAAAAATTCTTCACAAAAGACAGCGAAAGTAGTTCAGACTACAAAGTTTCATTATGAAGGCCAAACAGAATTTCCGCCAAAGAAATCAAACTGGTTATATGATTGTGAAGCTTTTGTAGAAATTAACGGAAACTTTTACCTTTTTACAAAGAACAGAAGTAAAGGTTTTGACGGTACTTTCCTTGTTTTTCAGGTTCCCAATAAAGAAGGAGATTTTCAGGCGAAATTGATAGGTAAATTAAAGTTAAACGGGAAATATAACGATGCTGCGATTACATCTGCCGCGATAAACAGTACAAATAATAAAATTGTATTATTAAATCATAAAAATATTCATATACTTTCAGGATTTGAAGCAAATGATTTTAGTGCTGCTAACATTCAGAAAATATCATTAAACCATAATTCGCAAAAAGAAGCAGTTGTTTATCTTGATGATAAAACATTGTTGATTGCTGATGAAAAAAATAAGCAGACGGGTGGGAATGTATATAAATTTCTATTACAATAAATAAAAAAACTCCGCAGAAATTTTCTGCGGAGTTTTTTTATTTATTTTCTTCACTATTAAAAAGTCATTCCCAAAGTGGCGGAAATTCTTCCTCCATCTGAGCCGTAAAAGTAATTCAATCTTGCAGAGAACATTTCTACAACGCTCATCCAGAATCCGGTACCTACAGATTGATGCCATTTGTTTGATTTTTCGTTATCATTCCAAACTCTGCCAACGTCATAACCAAGCAGAATTCCCATGTTTGCAGGGATAATATTATTTCTCACTCTTCCGAAATCCCAACGAACCTCGGAATTGTTGGTAAAATAAGCTTTGCCTGAAAATCTGTCGTTTCTGAAAGCTCTCAACCCATTATTTCCACCGATTGAGGCTGCCTGATAAAATTCAAAATGATTATTATTAATCCACATTCCATTGCTTGAATTGGCAAAAACGAAAATTCCTCTCTTATCGATTTTATGGTCGATGGTTAAAGTTCCTTTTAATGTTACGAAGTTTTTATTAAAATCTGAAAGATTGGTTTTCCATGCTGCATTTAATAAAAATTCCATACCCAAAGTCGGGAAAGCACTGTTGTCAGAATTTTTGAAGCTGAAAGTATAATTGGCACCTCCAAATTGCTGATCATTGAAAACTTCAGGTTTTACATCAGGTGAAACATCTACAAAACGGTCACCTTTTCTCTCTATTTTATTGTTTTCAAAGCTAAGCTGAAACTGATGCTCAAGATTCATCCAGCTTTTTTTAGAAATTGATGGTGCAAAATAAATCTTTGAAATTCTGGCCCTGTTGTATTCGCGTTCTGTATTTTCTTTATCATAAGGGCTTTCATTTGACAATCCGAAGAAATTTTCAGCAAAACGCGGAGTAGAGTAAAATGCATCAAGATTAAGATCCCATCCGGAAATAGCTTTTTTGAAAATTCCTTTATAAGCCAGGTTGAATCCGCCTGTTGCGGTATAAAAATTCGCTCTTAAACTGTGTTTTTGAGTATATGGATCACGAATGAAATTATTCACCGTATAATTTGCCAAAACGCCGATGATTACTCCGTCATCCGGGTTGTAATCAAGGTTTGGATACCCTGCAAAGAAATTATATTTCGGATGTTTATAATTGTACGTATTGATATCGTAGTCATCCGTAATATTTTTTGTTGCCGTCTTTGCATTATATGTGTTTTTTTGGGATTTAAAATCATAAATTTTCACTCTGCTTCCATTCTCAACATTGTAAACATCATGATTGTATCCTCCGATTAATCTGATGGTCATTCTGGGCTTTCCATCTCCCGTTACCTCATAGATATCATCGTCTTCCAAACCATAAATCCAAAGTTCTTTTGTTTTGGAATCATCGTATGTTTTTTCAAATACTAATTCCGGACTTTCCTGTTTTTTGCCTAATTTATATTGCTTTACATTGACAGAATTTCCTGTTTTGGTAATGACGAATTTATCAGGATTTACTGTTCCTGCCAATGGAACTTTTTCCTGTAAAACATCATAATATTGAGAGGCATAATTCTGTAATTTTAGTTTCCTTGATTTTAATTTTCTTTGAATATCAGTAATCGTTTCATCTTTTACTTCTTCTGGTAAATTATCAAAGGCTTCTTCAATGTCTTTATCCGATAAATGTTCCTGGATATATTTTGCCTGGGCAATCCACTCGTCCTGAGTAGAACTTTTCAGGAAAATCAAATCCAAAGGATAAGGTTCCATATTCATCCATTTTACATTTTTGATATCGTCTTTAAATGTTTTCATGTGACGAATTGCAGGGATATTCATGATAATTTTAAACGCGACGCCATCATATTTACTGAAAGCCTGATCTCTGTCTCTGGGAATAGGTTTGTAAATTATATTGTCTCCATCTTTATATTCTGCCCATTTCCATTGGTCCGAATGTCTGTCCCAGTCACCGATAAGCATATCAAAAATTCTCGCTCTGATGTAAGATTCTTTATCAACAGAATATTTATAGTTTTTAGTTAAATTTTTCAATACATCATCCGTAGAAACAATATCTTTTGCGTTATCTAATGATTCTAAAGTTTTTGGATCTGCAGAAAAACGTTCTTCAATCATATACATTTCATCTCCATAATTTTCATTATATCTTCCTAAAGCCTTTTGTTTCGGGATATAATATAATCTTGGATTACTGTGGAAAATATTTACTTTATCAGCTAAATTTCCGACAGAAAAAGGAGTAAAAGGATGGTTGGTTGTATAAAAATCCAATAGAAATTTGTCCGGGAATGTATTGTTCAGTTCATTCCCGAAAGTGCTTTTTTTGAAAGCCATATTATTCAGGAAACGAACCGCACTTTTCTTTACGCCACGCATTACAAATTCCTGGCCGTTATTAGACTTTAGCCTTAAACTGTTGGACTGATTTCCGCCACCTTCCCTGAATGGAGTATATCCTCCATCTAATTCAGAGATGTTTGCTGTAGGAGCTTCTACGGGTATTCCGTAATATTTTCTGTAATGTTCTCCCCAAAGCCATCTGTAAAATTTCCCTTTTTGGGTAAACTCTTCAGGATACACACTTGATGTAAATGTGTTGGGAAGGGTCTCCGAAAAATTATTTATAAATGCATCCGGTTTTGAAAATACCGAAATATGAGTCAGTTTTTCTAATTGATTATCTTTTGTAGAAAAATATTCAACATCGCTGCTTTGATCTTTTCTAAGATTTAAAATTGCAAAACCATTTCCACCGTAGGAAAAATCACTTTTTTCGGCAATAGTGGAAGGATCAACTTTAGAACCCGCTCCGCTGATGATTTGCCGGATATTTCTTTCTTCGTGATATTGTAAATTATGATCATGTCCGGAAACAAAAATAATATTGTCTTTGTCCTGGACCATGCTTTTTAAACGGTTGGATAAGTCAGCATAGTGTTGATTATTAATATCCTCCAGATTCGCTCCGGAGGAGCTTCTTACAATATTAATCAAACTTGCAATACCCGGAACCGGAATCCTGCTTTTTAACGGGTAAAGGTGAGCTTTTGCAGAATTAAAACCTGCATGCACGCCGGTGCTGATAATAGGGTGGTGAAGCGCAACGATGATCCTTTTGTCCTGATTTTTGTTAATCAAATCTTTAAATTCAGTGAAAAGATCTTCACGGGTTTTTATGGTGCAGTTTTTATTAATTCCCGGATAGTTGTCCCAATTTACTAAAGCCCATTCTGTATCAATAACAATTAATTTTATGTCATTTGTAAGATTAATATCGTCAATGGGACAAGAATTTTTTGGTAAAAATGCTTTTTTGTCATTTAAATAGGTTTTTACAAATTCTTCCTGAGCTTTCAGCCCGTCAAGACCATTATACCAATCATGATTTCCGGGGATTACAATTGTTTTTCCCCTGAAATTTTTCGAAATGGCAAGCTGGTTTTCAAGTTTTTGTTTGGCTAAAGGATAGCCTCTGTCACTTTCTTTCGGCATTCCGCCCGGATAAATATTATCGCCCAAAAAAATCAGCATAGAATTTTTATCAGCAGAATCTAGCTTACTTTTCAATAAATTCAAGGTATTCTGAGCCTGTATTTCGTCTGCATTTCCGACGTCACCGACTAAGAAAATTTTAAAGTCATTTTCAGATTTTATATCAGAATTTTTTACTTCAAATAAGTTTTTACCCTTTTTCACGTTATATGTTGCGCAGGAATACATGACTCCGGCAGACAATAGAACCCTAACGATAATAGAAGTTTTTTTTAGATGAGTTTTCAAGGATAAATTCATAAATTTACATTAACAAAAATTCAGGAATGAGCATTTTACGCAAAGCTAGAGATTATGTTGAAATCTTATTCAAAGATAAGTTATCTTCTGTATATTTTTATCATAATTTTATTCATACCACCTATACGGTCAATAAGGCTGAAGAAATTATGAAAAATACGCCTGTTTCCGGCGAGGATCAGGAGAAAGTATTATTGGCTCTTTGGTTTCATGACACGGGTTATATAGAATGTGCCCAAAATCATGAAGAGGAAGGTGTGAAGATTGTGAAAGATTTTCTACAAAAAGAAAATTATCCTGAAAATTATATTGAGGATGTTGCAAAACTTATTTTGGCAACAAAAATAACCTACGAACCACAGAATCTTTTAGAAAAAATTGTAAAAGATGCAGACTGCAGCCATTTTGCAAGTCATGATTATAACGATATTTCTGATGCTTTAAGAAAAGAATGGGAGCTTACCAATGTAAGATGTTTTTCAAATGATGAATGGAATGCCGGAAACCTGGATATGCTGAAAAATAAGCATCATTATTATACAGATTATGCAAAAGAAAATTGGGATCCTCTAAAAAAGAAAAATATTAAGAAAATCGAGAAGAAACTGGAAAAAGAAGATGAAAAAAAGGATAGCCCTGATAACAAAAAAGAAAAAGAAACGAAATCTGACAGAAGCGTAGACACGTTATTCAGGGTGACTTTGAATAATCATACGAGATTAAGTGATATTGCAGACAGCAAAGCAAATATTTTACTTTCTGTAAATGCAATTATCATCTCAGTCTGTCTTTCTGTTTTGGTGCCAAAATTAGACGCTCCGAAAAATTCTCATTTGGTAATTCCTAGTTTCATTTTGCTGTTATCCAGTGTTTTGACTATAATTTTCGCAATTTTATCTACAAAACCGAACGTCACAAAGGCAAAATTCACCAATCAGGATGTTATAGACAGGAAAGTAAATCTTTTATTCTTTGGTAATTTTAACAGAATGCTTTTTGATGATTATCATAATGCAATGAAGGACTTAATCAAAGACAGAGATTATATTTATGATTCTATGGTGAAAGATTTGTACTATCTGGGAAAAGTGCTGGATAGAAAATACAAGCTTTTGTCTACAACATATAAAATTTTCATGGCCGGAATTATTATTTCCGTATTGTCTTTCGGATATGCTTTTCTTAGTCTTTAATGTTGAAATTTAATTTAAACTTACATAAAAAATGATTATCAGACAGCGCACGAATTGGCTGAAAATGCTGTTTATATGGAAAGGATCTGTGTTGAAAAAAATCATTGTTCAGCTTTCTGTGATTCTGTTGTTTTCTTTGGCAATCTATTTTTTCAAAGGAAGGATTTTTGATTATAAAGTTCATCTTAACCCGACTATTTTTACTTTGCTAGGTCTTGCATTGGCTATTTTTATGGGATTCTGTAATTCTGCGAGCTATGACAGATTTTGGGAAGGGCGTAAACTTTGGGGATTACTGGTAATCGAAACCCGTTCGTTGACACGACAGATTTTATCTTTTGTACCGAATACGTCGAAAGTGGAAAAACAGGAAATAGTTAAATTAATTTCCGCTTTCTGCTGGTCTTTAAATTATCAGCTAAGGGATAAACCCGGAACAGAGCATCTTTCAGGATTGCTTTCGCCGGAACAGGCAGAACAATTGAAAGGTAAAAAGTTTATTCCAAGTATCATTTTAGGATTCATTGCAGACTGGCTGAATGAGCAACATAAAAAAGGTAATATTGATACGATTATCTTAACTCAAATGGATCATCAATTAAATCAATTTTCTAATATTTCTGGAGGCTGCGAGAGAATTTATAATACACCTTTACCGTTTGCTTACAGTGTTTTGCTTCATCGGACAGTATATTTGTATTGCTTTTGGCTGCCTTTTGGATTGGTTGATACTCTGGGCTGGATGATGCCTTTGATTGTCCTTTTGATAAGCTATACTTTTATTGCTTTGGATGCCATTATTCAGGAGATTGGTGAGCCTTTTGGTGAAGAGGAAAATGATTTGGCACTGAACAGTATTTGCAGAACAATAGAGTTTTCCATTTTTGAACAGGCGGAAATCCCACAGGGTGAATTGAAAAAACCGGATTCTTATTTTGTGGATTAATTTTATACCAAAGAAACCCTCAATGCCAGCAATCCCGTAATTCCCTGTAAATCCTCGACTCGTAAAAACTCCACATCATTCTGAAGAATCCCTTTTTTCTGAAGTTTGCTGATGTAGTCTAAGTATTCTTTCTGATTTTCCATACCAAAGTAAACAATCGTAATTTTTCCGGGGCAGGTAATTCTTTCCTGGGAATCTTTTACATGTGCTTTATCAAGGCGCTTTTTAATGATTTCATAATAAGAATTGAAGGCTCCGTCGATGTCAAAGCGCTTTTCATCCATTCGAAAACGGATATCTATTTTCTCATTATAAACAAAAATCAGTGAAGCAATATCTAAAGAAATAGGTAAATCTTTTTTGAAGCTCTGAAACTCCTGTTCTATATTGCAAATAGTTTTTAACTGCCAATATCTCAGTTTATGAACAATTTTAGAGGTATAATGTAAATCCGGCGCGATATTATGCCCAATGTACAAATTATGCTCTATGCCATCAGATTTAAATCTTTCATAATAATGCGGGAAAATCTGCTGAGCATTTACCTGGCTTTCATCCAGTATATCCGCTAATTTTCTGTTAACCAATGTTATTGATTCGTCTAAACTTCTTCTGTGACTGTAGAATAAGTGGTTTTGAGGAAAAACTTTAGCAAAATAATCTTTAATTTTTGTTTTAACCTCTTTTGTGCTTTTTACTTCAAGTTTTCCCTGTAAATAAGGGTGAATCTCATCTCTCAATAACCTTTGGAGGCGTTGCTCTGTATCTGCTTTTATTTCGTTATTTAATTCATTTTCAAAAATATCTAAAGCGAGTAAATATTTCTCTGAATCTGAATTAACCAGTGCAAAAATTTCATGAAGACATTCTATCTGGTCATTTAAATCTTCAAGCATCAAATTAAACCTCTTTTCCGAAGACGAACGAATATCTGAAAAACCAAAAAGCGGCGTAAGATTTTTAAAAGAAATCTGTTTTAAAGTGTACATTTTCTTTGCTAAAGAGGCATTGAAATATTTTTCAGCTTCGTTTCTGAACTTCCAGACCACACTGTCGTGGATGGTCGTATATTCTCTTTGGATAATTGCTTCAATCTGATTGTTTCTTTCAAAACTGAATCTTGTCAGTGAAAACAAAATCATATCAACGAAAAATTCCAGTTTTTTAAGCTTTAAACCATTTAAGCTGTTGGGTTGAGGTGATGTAAATTCCATGATAGCTAACAGTTCGTTGTCTTTCATTATCGGAATTACCATAAAACTATTGATATTATTTTCCTTTAAAATACTGAAGGAAGGCATTTTCTTGATTTGATGATCTAGATTGTCAACATTGGAAACAACGATCGGTTTTGAATTATAATTAAAATTCTCAAAAGCTGTTTTTCTTATTTCTTCGTCAAAAGTATTAATCCAGAAATCAAGAATATGATTGGTAAAAACGTTTTCATAAATCGGAACTTTTTCAAGCCTTTTTTCCTTTTTATTGAAAAGCATTAATCCAAAATTCAGTTCGGAAATATCAAAATAGGATTTGAAAATCTCGGTCAAATTCTCATCGGGAATCAGGTTTTCCGGATCAATTTTTATCATACTTGATTTCAAATCTGATAAAGCTACTTCTGAAGTGCAGTCAACGAGAGAAATAATAGTAAAGCCACTTAAAATCCATGACTTTGAAGGGAAATATTTTTTCCACAGCTTGATGTCGTCCAAATTCTCAAGCAGCATATCAATCACACTTTCACTTGGTACTTTTGCATATTCCGTAGGATAAATTTCGCTAAAATCTGAATTTACCGTGATTTTATAATGTTTCATAATCCCTTGCTTATTCGGGATGTCATAGTAAAAGGGTAGGGTAGATTTTATATCACGTTTGAAATAAACCTGTAAAATCAGACAGCAGCAAAAAACATAAAATTCGTCGTCATTGATATTCCTCAATTCTATTTCGAAATCTTTTCCGGCATCTTTTAAAATATTTTTGAATCTTTCAGTGTAATTGAAGGTAATATTGGAAAGAGGAATGCTTGCCGCTTTTATTTCATTATTGGTGAGACCGGTCGGAAAGAGGTCTGCCAAAAGGAGTTTGATGAGATCTTCATTTTTTTCAAGTAAGCTTAAATCCTGAAATCCATCTCTCAGTTCCTGAAAATTTTTTGTTTTTTCAATCAACGATTCAGCGTAATTGACACGATATTCAAGCCTGTCATTGTAACGGATATGTTCCAACACATCCAAATATTTTTTGAACGAAATGTAAACCTGAAATGGAGCGTCTTTCTTGTAAAGATTTGCCAAAGCTGAAATTTAAAGTAAAGTTATAAAAAAAGCACAACATTGCTGCTGTGCTTTTGATTTTTATCTTTTAAGATTGGTTTTACAACCCGAATTGTCTTGCAAATAAATCAGGAAAAACACCTAAAGCAATGATGGAAACAATGACAAATACTGCAACAATATTATAAGTCAGTGTTACTTTCTCTGAAGATTTGAAAGTACTTTCTTTGAAGAAGAACATTGCAATAATCAATCTCAGGTAATATGCAATTGAAACTGCAGAACCTAAAACAGCAACTAAAACCAGAAATACTCCGTGTTTTGAATTCATTGCCTGAGAGAATAAAGCAAATTTCCCCATGAAGCCAGCTGTTAACGGAACTCCCGCCATTGAAAGCATGGAAATGGCTGCTACTGTCGCCAATAAAGGTTCTGACTTTGCCAATCCTTTGAAAGCTCCAAAAGAAGTTTCTCTTTTCAGTTTTTCTACATAAATCAAGCACATGAAAACTCCTACAGTTGATAAAGCATAGGCAAATAAATAAAATGCTAAATTATATGTAGAAAGAATTGTCATTCCGTAGAAAACCAGCCCGATGTATCCTGCATGAGAAACAGAAGAGTATGCCAGCATTCTTTTTGCGTTTGTCTGCGCAAGACCCATAACGTTTGCCAAAAGTAATGTAATGATTAAGAATACCCCTAAAACATTAATCCATTCTGCCGTAACTCCTCCGAAGCCAATTGTCATTAATCTGAATAATGCGAAAAATCCTGAAATTTTTACAACACTTGCCATGAAAGCAGTGATTAATGAAGGGGCTCCATAATAAACATCAGGACTCCACATATGGAAAGGTGCCAATGCCACTTTGAATGCCAATGCACAAAAGATTAATAAAACTCCTAAAATGAACATTCCGTCTTTAGGATTTGAAATTCCAAAATCCTGGATTTTATATAAATCGAAACTTCCAACACTTCCGTAGATAAATGCAATACCGAAAAGCAAAAAACCTGTCGCAAATGCACCCATTAAGAAATATTTAATTGAAGCTTCGTTCGACCTTAAATCCGTTTTATTAGCTCCCGCCATTACATATAAAGGAATAGAAAGGATTTCAACTCCTAAAAATAGCGTTACTAAGTTTTGGTATCCAAAAAGAATAATTCCACCGCACAATGCAAAAAGCATCAATGCGTATAATTCTGACTGGTGGCTTCTATGGTTGCTGAATGCAAAGCCTCCCAAAAAGAATAATAATAATGTCGTTACGATTGATATTTTAGTAAATAAAGCAGTATTTGCAGTATAATCATACATGTGTCTGTACTTTTCGAAGAAAGCACATTCCGGCATGAAACTTACATATAATGCGATGATTAATCCCAAAATCCCAATGTATCTTGCGAATTTCCCTTGTTCAAAAACTCCTGAAAATAACGCAACAACTGCCGTTAGGAAAACAATAATTAAAACACTCATTTTTTAAAATATCAAATTAGCTTACCATTGATTGGTAGATAAACTTTAACGAACTATTCACCATTTCGATTATCGGTTGTGGGAAAATACCAAGTACAATCACAAAAACCGCTAAACTTGCCAATACAGAGAATTCTACTGCAGATAAATCTTTTGCCGTACTCAAAACCGCTTCATCGCCCTGGCCAAACATCGCTTTTCCGTAAAATCTCAATAAGTATACAGCACAAAGTATTACCGTAAGACCAGCGATTACCGCTGCCAATCCGTTGAAATCATAGACTGATTTTAACAGGATAAATTCTCCGATAAATCCATTAGTCAAAGGAACTCCCATTGAACCCAGTATAATAATCAGAAACAATACCGCAAATTTAGGAGCTACTTTCGCCAGACCTCCCATTTGTCTGATGTCTCTTGATTTAAATCTCTTGTATAAAATATCACAACAGTAGAATAGACCTACTACATTGATACCGTGAGCAAAAGTTTGTACCAAAGCACCTTCAGCACCTTCAATATTGAAAGTCCCTCTTAAGGTAATCACTGCTGAAGCGAAGATACCCGCAACCATTAATCCAACGTGCGAGAAGGAAGAATACGCAATGATTCTCTTCATATCAGTTTGAATAATAGCGATTAACGCACCGTGAACAATCCCAACAATTGCAAGGATGATTACAATCTGTCCTGAAATTCCTGCAATCGGAATCGGAGTGATTGGTAATAAATAACGTAAAACTCCATACACTGCCATTTTAAGCATGATACCTGATAGAAGCATCGAGCCCTGAGTTGGTGAATAAGTATACGTATCGGGTTGCCAGGTATGGAAAGGAAAAACCGGTAATTTCACTGCAAAAGCAAAGAAAATAAACCAGAATACCACTGTCTGCTGTGTTTCGTTTAGTTGAGCATTATATAAATCAGTCAATGCAAATGATGCAGAGTGATTGTAAACATA
The DNA here is from genome assembly GCF_001045455.1 of Chryseobacterium sp. FH2. Taxonomy (GTDB): domain Bacteria; phylum Bacteroidota; class Bacteroidia; order Flavobacteriales; family Weeksellaceae; genus Chryseobacterium. Next base: position 140,968 of record NZ_LFNE01000007.1, read on the forward strand.
AATCAATCCTGCTAACATGAATAAAGACCCAACGAATGTATAGACAAAGAATTTCGTAGTAAATTCCAATCTTTTATTTTCCTGACCCCAAAGTCCGGCAATAAACCAGATCGGAATCAAAGTTACTTCCCAGAAAATGTAGAATAATAGCCCGTCAAGCGAAGTGAATACTCCTATAAGCCCGAACTGCATCAGCAAAATCAAACCATAGAATGTATTTCTGTAGCTTACATTTTCATTAAAAGAAGATAAAATAATAATTGGTGCTAAAATATTAGTCAATAATAAAAGAAGTAAACTCATCCCATCGATACCGAAGTGAAGAGAGCTCTTTATAAATTGTGACCAAGGGTAATTGATTTCATGTTGCAACACGCTATCCACAGTGGGATTAAAATTAAAATCCGATGCAACATAAAAGGTTACAAGCATTTGAATCAATGCAATTCCTAGTGCCAAATATTTGCTGGAATTGTTTTTCCAAGCAAAAACTAATCCCGAACCTACTAGAGGTAATAGTAATAATGTTAATAATAAACCAGACATTATTGTAATATAAAGTTAACAATCAGTATAATTCCCACAGCTAAAGACATGATAAGAATGTAATTCTCAACATTTCCGTTCTGGATGCGTTTCATAGCTTTTCCGCTATCTTCAGCTCCTTCACCCACAAAGTCCACGAAACGATCAAGAATACCTTTATCAAACATCTTTCCTCCACGTCCTAATCCTTCAACAGTTTTTACAATTAATGCATTGTAAAGTTCGTCAACATATAATTTTTTAGCAGACAGTTTTTCCCATCCTGTATATTGCTCTTCTGGAAGTGCCTGCTTTTTCTTATTAACATAAGTGTTTTTAACAATAAACCAAACACAGAAGAACATCACAACAGTTGCTCCTAAAAGTATCATTTCAGTACCAAACGGAACTCCCGAAAGAGTAGCTTCCATTTGTTTAAAGCTTTCCTCAGTAAGAACAGGTTTCAACCACTCCATTAATTTTGCGTAATGGCCATGACCGATGAAGTGAGGAAGGTTAATCAATCCACCTAATACAGAAAGAATAGCCAATACGATCAATGGTAATGTCATATTAGAAGGGCTTTCGTGTAAGTGGTGTTTCTGTTCTTCCGTACCTCTGAACTCTCCATGGAAAGTCAAATAATACAACCTGAACATATATGTTGCAGTAATAGCAGCTAAAATGAATAACATTACCCAGTACATTGGATTTTTAGCGAAAGCTGCTACTAAAATTTCATCTTTAGAAATCATCCCTGAAAGTAAAGGGAATCCTGAGATTGCTAATGTCCCGATTAGGAAAGTAGCATGTGTAACAGGGATGTATTTTTTCAAACCTCCCATAAAACGCATATCCTGCTCATTACTCATCGCGTGGATTACAGAACCTGCACCCAAGAATAATAAAGCTTTAAAGAATGCATGTGTCATTACGTGGAACATAGCCGTTGTATATGCTCCCAATCCTAAAGCGATGAACATAAATCCAAGTTGTGAAACTGTAGAATATGCCAATACTTTTTTGATGTCGTTCTGGCGTAGTGCGTAGAATCCTGCCAAAGCAGCAGTCAGGAATCCTATTAATAAAATTCCCCCCTGAACTGTAGGTGCCAAAGTAAATAAGAAGTTCGATCTTACTACCAGATAAATACCTGCAGTTACCATCGTTGCTGCGTGAATTAACGCAGAAACAGGAGTCGGACCGGCCATTGCATCCGGTAACCAGGTATATAAAGGAACCTGAGCAGATTTACCAGTTGCCCCGATAAATAAACTCGCTGTAATAAATATAATTACTGTCCCGTCTAATTCAAATTTTGAAGCATTTTGTGCTACAGAAATATAATCTAAAGCATTGGTCTGAGCTGCAATCATGAAGATACCGATTAGCAACGCAAGGTCACCGATTCTGTTCATAATAAAAGCTTTTCTTGCTGCTTTACCGTATTCTTCGTTTGTATACCAGAATCCGATTAGTAGATAGGAACAAAGACCTACACCTTCCCATCCTATGAATAAGATAAGGTAATTGCTTCCCATTACTAATAATAACATTGAGAAGATAAATAAATTTAAATAAGTAAAAAACTTATAGAAACCTTTATCATGGCTCATATATCCGATTGAGTATAGATGGATCAAAGAACCGATTCCTGTGATAATCATTACCATCATTAATGATAACTGATCAATCTGAAACCCAAAATTAATCTGAACTCCATTTATCCTAAACCATTCGAAAGCTCTTACAACTATGGGTTGGCTTTCAGAGTCGAAATTCATGAAAATGCCTACAGCTATGCAGAATGACGCAAAAACCATTGCAGTAGCCAAACTACCTACAACAATTTTTGGAAGATTTTTCCCGAATAAACCGTTAATAAGAAAACCTAAAAGTGGTAAAAGTACTATTGCATATATTAAATTTTCCATTCTTATCCTCTTAATTTATTAAATATACTTACATCAACAGAACGGGTATTTCTATACAGCATAGCAATAATTGCTAAACCTACCGCTACTTCCGCAGCAGCAACCACCATAATGAAGAAAACTAAAAGTTGTCCGTCGCTGTTACCTTTGTACGCTGAAAAAGCAGCCAATAAAAGGTTTACAGAATTTAGCATAAGCTCTACACAACCCAAAATAACAATAGCGTTTTTTCTCAGCAATACTCCCAACACTCCCAAACAGAACAATACTGAAGAAAGAATAATGAAATAATTCAGAGGGACGCTTTGTATAAATGTATTTACTTCTCCCATAATTTTATAAATCTTTTTTACCGATTAATACCGCACCTACAATACCTGCCAAAATAAGGATGGATGCAAGCTCAAACGGTAAAACATATTCATTAAACAAAAGTCTACCCAGATTTTTCGTAAGACCAACTCCTTTGTCTACATTTTCAACAACGATTTGGTTTTGCTGAACACCTCTGAATACGCCTAAAACTCCAATTAATAAAAGACCTGCCGTAAAAACTCCGACAAATTTTAAAGTATTGTTCTTCTTACTTTCGTCTTGTTTATTAAGGTTAAGCATCATCAGGATATAAAGGAATAACACCATGATAGCGCCGGCGTAAACTATAATCTGGATAATCGCAAGGAATTGTGCATTCAGAAGAATGTACATGCCCGCAATTGAAAACATTGTAACAATTAATGACAAAATAGCATATAAAGGATTTCTTGCAAATACAAAATAAACTGCACTAGCCACTGCTAAAAACGCCACCAAGAAAAATAAAAACTGATCCATTATTTTACCGCATTTTTTTGTTTCTCGGATTGTCTTGTCGTGATATCAATCCTTTCATTTATTTTTTCAACCAACTTATCTTTTCCATAGATGAAAGAACCTCTGTTAGTTTCCACATCCACCAATCTGTCTGTAAGATAAATGGCAGATTTCGGACAGGCTTCTTCACACATGCCGCAGAAAATACATCTTAGCATATTGATTTCATATACTGAAGCGTATTTTTCTTCTCTGTAAAGGTCTTTTTCCTCTTTAGTTCTTTCAGCAGCAGTCATGGTAATTGCTTCTGCAGGGCATGCAACCGCACAAAGTCCGCAAGCTGTACATCTTTCTCTACCTTCTTCATCTCTTTTCAGAACGTGCTGACCTCTCCATATTGTAGCTCTTGGTTTCTGTACCTCCGGATACGAATATACTGCGGGAGCACCTTTCATCACGGTTCTTACAGCATGCTTAAATGTAATCCCCATTCCTGTAAAAATCGCAGGTAAGTAGATTTTTTCAGCAAGGGTCATTTCTTTATTAGAAACAACTTTTGATCTGTTCGTAAGTTTCATTTATTTTAATTTTTTTAGGCTGAAATTTTATTCAGCATTTAAAAATATTCCTATCTCTTAGTTTGCAAACGCTAAAATTACAGCTCCTGTAATTAATAAGTTTACTAATGCCATCGGGATTAAGGTTTTCCATCCCAGGTGCATTAATTGATCATATCTAAATCTTGGCAGTGTCCATCTGATCCACATGAAGATTAAAATTCCGATTACCGTTTTAGTTAAGAATGCTACAATACTCAAAATTCCTGCGGTATTTTCACCCCAGTGTTGAGTCACCCATTCGATTCCAGGGTAGTTGTAACCACCGAAGAAAAGAACAACCATGAAAGCATTTGAAATAAACATATTTACGTATTCACCAAACATATACAAACCTAACTTCATTGATGAATATTCTGTAGAATATCCTGTTACCAGTTCAGACTCACACTCAGGTAAATCGAAAGGGTGTCTGTTTGTTTCTGCTAAAGCAGCTACAATGAAAACAAGGAAAGCGATTGGTTGATAGAAAATGTTCCAGTTCATACCAGAAACCCAAGGAATAACTCCCCATAATTTTCCACCTGTTTGACTTTCAGTGATTTCTTTTAAGTCTAAACTTCCCGTCATCATAATGATGGAAAGTAATGCCAATCCCATTGCCAATTCATAAGAAATCATCTGAGAAGAAGCACGAATGGCACCTAATAATGAATATTTGTTGTTCGAAGCCCAACCTCCGATCATGATTCCATAAACACCAATTGAAGCCATTCCGATGATGAAAAGTACCCCAACATCAATGTTGGCAACCTGTAAATCAAAAGAAGTACCTGCAATATTTAAACTTTTACCCCAAGGAATAACCGCTCCTGTGATTAAGGAAATAAACATTACCAAAGCCGGTCCCAATACGAAAAGGAATTTTTCTGCATTGGCAGGCGTAAAATCTTCTTTAAAGAAGAACTTTCCACCGTCAGCAAGAGGTTGCAGCAATCCGAAAGGCCCGGCTCTGTTGGGTCCAATTCTATCCTGCATAATAGAGGCAACTTTTCTTTCTGCCCAGGTAGAGTAGGCTGCAATCGTCAACGAAAGCAGGAAAAGTGCTAGTACAAGTATAAGTTTAAATGTAAGTAAATCCATTCTGAATTTTAGATTTTAGATTTTAAATTATAGATTGTGAATTCATTTAAAATCTATAATTTAAAATTTATAATTTATTATAATTTTTCGTCTTTTTCACTGATTTCTTTAGCCATCGGATTGTCTAACACTCTTAGCTCATCTTTAGGCTTTTCATAGTGATTCAATGAAATAACTGAATGTCTGTCGATATGTCTAGGACCTTCGATATTCCAGTTAGAAAGTTCTTTTCTTTCGAAACGACAAGTATCACAGATGAATTCTTCGACTTCACCCCACTGATCTTTTCTTGCGGTAACTCTTACGATTTCGTCACCTTTCATCCAAACCGTAGCTTTTCCAGAACATTTATCACATTTGCAAGTAGCGTTCATTGGTTTTGTAAACCAAACTCTGCTTGCAAAACGAGCTGTTCTGTCTGTTAATGCTCCAACGGGACAAACATCAATTACATTTCCGATAAAGTCATTATCCAAAGCTTTATTTAAATATGTAGAAATTTCAGCGTGATCTCCTCTGAAAAGAATTCCATGTTCTCTGGATTCAGTCAACTGATTTGCTGTCAATACACATCTTGCACACAGAATACAACGGTTCATATTCAATTTAATATGCGGGCCAAGATCGTCTGCTTCGTAAGTATTTCTTTCGAATTCTGTTCTTGTCTGAAGATTTCCGTGCTCATAACCCAAATCCTGAAGATGACATTCTCCGGCCTGATCACAAACAGGACAATCCAGCGGGTGATTTACCAATAAAAACTCAGTGACAGCTTTTCTACCTTCCTGAGCTTTTTCAGAAGTAAGATTTTTTACTTCCATACCATCCATCACATTTGTTCTGCAGCTAGCAACCAATTTTGGCATAGGACGAGGATCTGCTTCAGACCCTTTAGAAACTTCCACTAGGCAAGTTCTACATCTACCTCCACTGGTTTCCAATTTGCTGTAATAGCACATTGCAGGAGGTACAGATTTTCCACCGATTTGTCTGGCAGCTTCCAAAATAGAAGTTCCAGGCAAAACTTCAGTAGTCTGTCCGTCTATAGTTATTTTGAATTTTTTAACCTCTTCGCTCATATTCTATGCTTTCGCTTATGCTGTTAAAAGCTTTTAAGCTATATTTTAATTATACTTCCTTGTATTAAATGTATATCCTATTCCGAAATCTACTTCTCCATAAACAAAGTCCTGTGAAGCTTTATCAGGTTTATTGTTAAGAGTTGTTTTGATATCAGGCATATTGATGTACCCGAATTTTCCTTCTACCTGTACTACAATATGTTTTAATGCTACTATACTTAATGCTGTTCTCACATCTGCTCCGAAACCTGCCAAATGGAATCTGTCACTCCTTTCATTTCCCATCAGTTGTACATTAGATTTTGGGATTAATGCTCCGATACCGCCTCCATAGCTCCAAAAAATATCTAAATTTTTCTTGTCATAAATATTTATATACTTCTGGGCACCAATATTTACATAATTAAGCCCGTCTGTATGTTCAAATGTCAATAATTTTGAATCACTTAGGTCTACTTTTCCATTATTCACTAAAGATGCATATTCAGGATTGTTGATATATCCCTGGAAATCTACTGTCTGGTTTTGATCCATCACATATTTCATGTGATCCATTCCCAAAGTGATTCCTAAATTATCTTTAATGAAATAAGTAATTCTATAATTTACCTGAGGAATCGTCACCTTTGAAGGATTAAAATATAAGTTCCATCTAAATGCCGATTGCCTGTCGTGAGCCACTACATTATTCAACTGAAAATCATACCCATCACCTTTAAAGTGAATATCCGAGTTTGAATATGTTGAAAAATTCCATCCCCAAAACGCCATCACTGACCCTTTTTTAAAAGGATTAACTTCTTTTTGATAGGTTTCCCCAGAAGGAGTTGTCTCTATCTTAATCTTTTTCTGTCCGTATTCAGGAGTTGCAATTTCCTCAATAGATACAGTATGTACGGTATCATTTTTAGCTTTTTGTGCAAATACGAAATTCGACATCACTAAGCCGATTACCAATAACTTTTTCATTCTAAGCATTATTTTCAACTGCAGGAATTGGATCTGCGTAATGTGCCAATCCGTAATTTTGTGTCTGAGACAATTCTGGGTTTTTAATGTGCCACTCGAATTCATCTCTGAAGTGACGAATAGCCGCTGCAACTGGCCAAGCCGCTGCATCACCCAATGGACAAATGGTATTTCCTTCAATTTTTCTCTGGATATCCCAAAGTAGATCAATGTCTTCCATTTTACCTTCTCCTTTCTCAATTTTTTTCAAAATTTTGTACATCCATCCCGTTCCTTCACGGCAAGGAGTACATTGTCCACAACTTTCGTGATTATAAAATCTTGCCAAAGTCATGGTGTGTTCTACAATACATTGGTCTTCATCCAAAACAATGAAACCTCCTGAACCCATCATGGTTCCGGTAGCAAAACCACCATCAGCTAATGATTCGTAATTCATATATCTTGGTTCTCCGTTGACTGTTCTCAATAATAAATTTGCAGGGACAATCGGAACAGAGCTACCTCCAGGAATACAGGCCTTTAGTTTTTTCCCGTCTTTAATACCGCCACAATATTCGTCAGAATAAATGAATTCTTCAACGGTAATTGTCATGTCAATTTCATATACTCCCGGTTTATTGATGTTTCCACAAGCAGAAATTAATTTTGTACCGGTAGATCTCCCAACTCCGATTTTAGCATATTCAGTACCTGTAATATCAATAATTGGAACTATTGCTGCGATAGACTCAACGTTATTTACAACCGTTGGTCTTTCCCAAAGCCCTTTTACAGCAGGGAATGGCGGTTTTAATCTTGGATTTCCTCTTTTACCTTCAAGAGATTCAAGCAATGCTGTTTCTTCACCGCAGATATAGGCTCCGCCGCCTCTCTGAACATAAATTTCCAAATCGAAACCGGTTCCTAAGATGTTTTTACCTAAAAATCCTGCCGCTTTAGCTTCTTCAATCGCTTCTTCCAAAATATCAGGAATCCAGGAATATTCTCCACGGATATAGATATAAGAAGTATTTGAGCCCAAACAGTAAGATGAAATTAACATTCCTTCAATCAATAAATGAGGAAGAAACTCCATCAAATACCTGTCTTTGAAAGTCCCAGGTTCAGATTCATCAGCATTGACTACCAAGTGTCTTGGAACACCTTCCGGTTTTGCCAAAAAGCTCCATTTCATCCCGGTCGGGAATCCTGCTCCACCACGTCCACGAAGTCCAGAAGCTTTTACTTCTTCAAGAATTTCGTCAGGTGTCATTTTTAAGGCTTTTTCAGCAGCTCCGTAACCACCTTGCTTACGGTAGGTTTCGAAGTAACGTATACCTTCTATATGTGCATCTTTAAGTAAAAGTTTTTTACTCATCGTATATTTTAATTAATCCAAAGCAACTTGTCCTTCTCTGCAAAGATCTAGGATTTCGTCTACTTTTTCTATCGTTAAATTTTCATGAAAGAATTTCCCTAATTGCATCATCGGCGCATATCCACAAGCACCAAGGCATTCAGCCGGCTTTAATGTGAACATACCATCTTCAGTAGTTTCTCCATCCTTAATGTTCAGCTTAGTCCTGATATGATCAAGGATTTTTTCGCTTCCGCAAACCATACAAGGCCCCGTTCTGCAAACTTCCAAAACATATTTACCCACCGGTTTCATATTGAACATGGTATAGAAAGTTGCCACTTCATATACTTCAATTGGCTTAATACTCAATAATTCCGCAACATAATCCATCACTGGAACATCTAACCATCCTCCGAATTCTTTCTGTGCCAAATGAAGTACAGGAAGAAGAGCCGATTTTTGTCTTCCTTCAGGATATCTTGCGATAATTTTGTGTACCTGTGCTAAACTTTCCGGTTTAAAAGCTATTGTTTCGCTCACTTTTTTAAATTTTAAATTTTGAATTTTAGATTTTAAATTCTAAAAAATTTCAATTTTTATTTATGTAGTCTGGATTAATCTAAAATTTATAATCCAAAATCTATAATTTCTTTTATGCGTCTAGTTCTCCCGCAATAATATTCATACTACACATCGTTACAATCGCATCAGAAATTACAGAACCTGTAATCATCTCAGGATATGCTTGATAATAGATAAAACATGGTCTTCTAAAGTGTAGTCGGTAAGGGCTTCTTCCGCCATCACTCACCAAATAGAAGCCTAATTCTCCGTTTCCACCTTCTACAGCGTGATAAACTTCACCTTTTGGCACATCAGTTTCTCCCATTACAATTTTGAAATGGTAAATCAACGCTTCCATTTTTTGATAAACATCAGCCTTTTCAGGAAGATAAAAATCAGGAACATCTGCATGAAATGGCCCTTCAGGAAGATTTTCGTATGCTTGTTTGATGATTTTGATTGATTCCCAGATTTCCTGCTGGCGAACCATGAAACGGTCGTAAGTATCACCTGCAGTTCCTACAGGAATGATAAAGTCGAAATCTTGGTAAGAAGAATAAGGCTGTGCAACTCTCACGTCATAATCTACACCTGCTGCACGTAAGTTTGGACCTGTGAAGCCATAGCTTAAAGCTCTCTCTGCAGAAATTGCTCCTGCTCCGATGGTTCTGTCCATGAAAATTCTGTTTCTCTCCAATAAAGTACAGAATTCTTTAAATCTTGGTGGGAAGGTTTTTAGAAAATCCTTAATCAGCTCATGGAATTTTGGAGTGAAATCTCTTTCAAAACCTCCGATTCTTCCCATATTTGTAGTCATTCTCGCTCCACAAATCTGTTCATACATATCATAAATGCGCTCTCTTTCGATGAACATATAGGTAAGGCCAGTAATCGCTCCGGAGTCCATTCCGGTTACACCATTGCAAATAAGGTGGTCCCCGATTCTTGCTAATTCCATCAAAATTACACGCATATAATCTACACGCTTGGGAACTTCAACTCCAATTAGCTTCTCAACTGTCATGTGCCAGCCTAAATTATTGATGGGTGCAGAACAATAATTCATACGGTCTGTAAGGGTAGTGATTTGAGAGTAATTCCTTCTTTCGGAAATCTTTTCAAATGCTCTGTGGATATATCCCACTGTTTGCTCAGCGTGAAGGATTCTTTCTCCATCCATCGTCAAGATATTCTGGAAAATCCCGTGGGTAGCAGGGTGAGTGGGTCCTAGATTGAGGGTATAAAGCTGACCGTCAATTTGCTCCTTACTTTCGTACTGGTTAAGTATATTAGATAATGAGTTATCTTTCATAATTTAAATGCTTTAGGCTCTAGGCTTTAGGCTTTAAGCTCATTGCTTATCACTTATTGCTTATTGCATTATTTTTATCTTCCGAACATGCTGTCGTTCTTGTCTGTTCTAGTGCCATCTTCCAAACGGTATTCCTTCAACATTGGGTGGTATCCTAAATCTTCCATATTTAAAATAGGCCTCAAGTCAGGATGTCCTTTAAATTTAATTCCGAAGAAATCATAAGTTTCTCTTTCCATCCAGTTGGCTCCTGCGTATAAATCCACAAGAGAATCAACTTCAATATTTTCTCTGGACATAAAGATTTTCAGACGTAACCTGAAGTTTGTCATCATATTATGTAAGTGATAAACTACTCCAATTTCTTTATCGGGAAATTCCGGGTAATGGATTCCACAAACGTCTGTAAGGAAATTGATTTCCAGTGATGAATCTTTAAGATAATGAATAATCTTTTTGATATCTTCTTTCTTCACTTCGATCGTCAACATTCCATAAGGCTCTGAACTTGCGATTACAGACTCCGGAAATTCTCTTGTGATTGCTTCTAATACAAATTCGTTTGTCATTTCCGTTAGTTGCTTATGTTGTAAGAATCTAATAATTTTTGATATTCAGGCATATCCCTTCTTCGGATGCTTTCGCTTTCTGCTAAAGCCTGAACCTGCATTACGCCTTCGATAATCTGCTCCGGTCTTGGAGGGCATCCCGGAACGTAAACGTCAACAGGGATAATTTTATCGATTCCCTGTAATACGGAATAGGTATCAAAAATACCACCGCTGGAAGCACAAGCTCCAACAGCAACCACCCATTTCGGCTCAGCCATCTGGGTGTAAACTTCTTTCAGGACTGGTCCTAATTTTTTAGATATAGTTCCGCAAACCATCAACATATCTGCCTGTCTTGGTGAGAAAGAGTTTCTTTCCATACCAAATCTCGAAGCATCATACGTCGGGTTCAGGGTAGCCATAAACTCGATACCACAACAAGAGGTTGCAAAAGGCAATGGCCAAAGTGAGAACTTTCTAGCCATCCCGATTACACTGCTCAGTTTCGTTGCGAAAAACCCTTCTCCTTCAAATCCTTCCGGAGCAGGTGCATCTGTTCTTATTACTGGTTTGTTATCTGACATTTTAGTAGATTTTAGATTTTAAATTAGATTCTAAATTGTTGTTAATGTTAACTTCCCTTTAAAATCATCATCTAAAATTTATAATTTTTAATTTAAAATTTTTATTTATCCCAATCTAACGCACCGCGCTTCCATACATAAAAAAATGCCATGAAGAAAATCGCCACGAACATAAGTACTGCCAAGAATCCTTCCATTCCAAATTCTCTGAAGTTTACAGCATAAGGATAAAAAAATACGATTTCGATATCGAATAATACGAATAATACCGCAGTCAAAAAGTACTTAATGGAAAACGGTGTTCTTGCATTTCCTTCTACCGGGACTCCACATTCCCAGCTTTGGTTTTTCACAGAATTTCCTTTTTTCTGTTTTGGACCTAAAAAATGCGCTCCAAGCAAAGAAACCGCTACGAATGCTATCGCAACACCTGCTTGTATTAGGATTGGAATATAACTTTCAGGTAAATTCATTTTTGCATTATTATCTCAATTTGCAAATTTAGCGAATAAACAAGAAAGCATGAAATTAATAAGCTTAAAAGTGGGATTAAAATGAGGAAAACCGGTAATTTAGAATTAATAAAAATAACACTTATTTTCGCATTTTTTTAAGGAGAGAGTATCCCATAAATGAAATGTAAGCAAAAATAATACTGGCATAAATTATATTAAATGCAGTGTTCGTTTTATCATCTTCAGTTTGGAAAAAAAGATTATAAACAATATATCCTGCAATTAAAATTGCAAAAATAATCAGGTGTGGCTTCATAAGAAAAAATTATAGGTGTTCGTTATGAATTAAGTTGTGAATATTTTGATTTGCAAATGATTTCATTCATGGTTCAAAACATATATTCATAACTTGATTATCATTTTATAGTTAAAGAGTACGTTCTTCTTCGTTTATGATTTACGGGGTTGTAATCCTGCCAAAGAACCTGCACGCTTTTATTTTCTTCCAACTCAGGATTGGTTTCGGCAAAATCTATTCCCATACTTGTAAATCGTACAAAAATTTCTTTAAAGATGATTGCTGTTACTCCACGTCTTTGGTATTCGGGATGAATTCCGATAAGGTAGAAATTAGCCCGGTCATTTTTCTTGCTTGCCTGTAAAAAATGCCACCATCCGAAAGGAAATAGTTTTCCTTTAGATTTTTGTAAAGCTTTTGAATACGAAGGCATTGTGATTGCAAAGGAAATTAATTCATTGTTCTCATCAACTACACAAATGACATAATTTTTATCAATAAACGGGAAATATTTTTCTTTATAAGTCTTTATTTGCTCGTCTGAAATAGGAGTATACGTTGAAAGGTGTTTATAAGTTTCATCCAGTAATTTAAACATTGGTTCTACGAAAGGTAAAATCTCCTCTTTTGATTTAAAATGTAAGACTTTAAGTTTGTATTTCTGGGCAATCAACCCACTGAATTTTTCAACTTTTTCCGGCAAAACTTTAGGGAAATTCATTTCAAACTCTACCCATTCTTTTTCTTTGGTTAAGCCAAGCTCTTCGAGGTGTTTAGGATAATATGCGTGATTGTAAATTCCTATCATTGTTGCCAATTTGTCAAACCCCATTGTAAGCATTCCTGCTTTGTCAAGATTAGTGAAACCCATTGGGCCTTCAATTTTGTCTATATTGTTTTCTTTAGCATAATCAATTGCTTTTTGGATCAATGCTTTAGAAACTTCTTTATCGTCAATAAAATCAATCCATCCAAAACGAACCTTTTTTATCCCTAATTCCTTTTCTTCTTTGTGATTAATGATTACCGCAATTCTTCCAACTACTTTATTGTCTTTCAGTGCTAAAAACTGTTTGGATTTTGAATAATTTAACGCAGGGTTTTCTTTAGTATTCCAGATTTTAAACTCATCTTTAATGAAAGAAGGAACATAATAGGGATTATTTTTGTATAAATCCATAGGAAATTTTACAAATTGTTTTAGTTCGCCAGGCGTTCTTACTTCAATAACTGAGACTTTAGACATAACTTTAAAAGGGTAATTATGGGACAAATATAAATAATAAAATTGTAATACTTTGGCACAATTTTTACATCATACAGGTTGAAAATATATATTAAAGTTTATTAAAATGATTGGTTATTACATTATTATCGGTATTTCAATGCTGGTGAGCTGGTTTGTCTCGTCAAGATTGAAATCTAAATTTGAATATTATTCTAAGGTGCATCTTCGAAACGGGTTGTCTGGTAAGGAAGTGGCTGAAAAGATGTTGAGGGATAACGGTATTAATGATGTTCAGGTAATCTCCGTTCCTGGACAGTTAACTGATCACTATAATCCGGCAGATAAAACAGTAAATCTTTCAGAGGGGGTTTATATGCAGAGAAACGCGGCGGCAGCAGCTGTTGCAGCCCATGAGTGTGGACATGCCGTGCAGCATGCAGTAGGGTATTCGATGTTACAATTACGTTCTAAATTAGTCCCGATTGTCAATATCAGCTCAAATCTGATGCAGTTTGTTCTTATTGCGGGTATCGGTATCATGGCAGCTACAAGAACTATTGATAATCCAAACGGAAATACATTAGTTTTAGCAATTGGTGTTATTATGTTTGCGTTCACTACTGTTTTTGCTTTTGTAACGCTTCCGGTAGAATATGATGCAAGTAACAGAGCTATGAAATGGCTGAAGGATACAGGTACTGTAACTCCTGAAGAATATGTAGGAGTACAGGACAGTTTAAAATGGGCGGCGAGAACTTATGTTGTGGCTGCTATCGGCTCGCTTGCTCAGCTTCTTTACTGGGCATCTCTATTGATGGGGGGAAGGAGAAATTAGTTTTTAAATTCAAAGGAAATATATTGCGTCTCGGACAATTTGTCTGAGATGCTTTCTTTTTGTGCCAATTTTAATGATGCTGTTAATGTGCAGTTTTCATTTGCATCAAAATTTAAAACTTTTGCATCAAATTTCGAGAGCAGCGTGAATATTATGTTTTGTTGATTAAAATTGAATTGAATTTCAATTTCCGTTTCTAATTCTCTGGTTATAATATTGGCTTCTTCTAAAGTGATTTTTGCAGATTCTTTATATGTTTTTACCAAGCCGGAAACGCCTAGCTTTGTTCCTCCATAATATCGAACTACAATAACCAAAATGTTTGTAACTTCATTAGCTAAAAGTTGATTGTAAATTGGAAGTCCTGCGCTTCCTGACGGTTCACCATCATCATTTGCTCGATAGTTTTCTCCATTCAAACCTATCCTGAATGCATAACAATGATGTGTTGCTTTAGGATGTTCTGTCCGGATTTTTTCTAGAGCACTCTTGAGTTCATCTTCATTATTCACAGGAAAAGCAAATCCGATGAACTTGCTGCCTTTTTCTTTTAATAAAGTATTTTCTATGGGTTTTTCTATGGTTTTGTATTCGAACATTTACCTGCTACAGTTTTAAGACTCTACAAAATTACATTTAATAATAAAGAAAAAAGAGCGTTTCCGCTCTTATAATTGAAATACTGTATAAAATTATTAACAAGATATAGGGAAACTTCCTTCTACCCAAGCAGGAGGGCAACTCATACTTGATGGGTTGGGACAACATTGAGCCTGTAAAGTTGGCGGGTAATAAGTACAACACTGTGGTCTGATTCCCCGGATAATTTTTTTAGGCTTTCTCTAGAAATTTTTCTTAGATTTTTCATAATTGTTTTGGTATTTGAGCTTTAATCCGAACTTTTTCGGCTTAGTTTAGTAATAACCAAATTAATGAATTATTTCAAATAAAAGTGATAAAAAATAATATTTATGAATTTTTTAACTCAAAGAAAGAGACGGAATTATCTCTGAATTTTTCGATTTTATTAGGCGTGAAATCAAACTTCGGAGCTTTTGTTCCATTCTCCAGCTCCAAACTTTCATTTCTAATAATAATTGCTTCATCCCAAAGATTAGCATCAATAAATTGTTGTAAGGTAAAACTTCCACCTTCAATAATTATCGATTGTATTTGTTCTTTGTATAATGTATCCATTAAATCTGACAGAAAATTTTCTTTTTCAATCTTAATAAATTGAATATTATTTTCGGCTCCATCTTTAATTGAATTAAAAACTAGAGTTTTAGCTTCTTTATTGTATATTTTAAAATCACCCGGAACTTTTAAATCAAAATCAATTAAAATTCTTACGGGATTTTCTCCTTCAACATTTCTTACTGTCAAACTCGGGTTGTCATTTAATGCTGTTTGTGTTCCTACTAAAATAGCATGTTCATCAGCTCTCAGCTGATGAACAAATTGATTTACCAAAGAATTTGATATGGAGTAGGGTTTAAACTCTTTATCTAGGAATCCATTTCCGGATTCTGCCCATTTTAAAATAATATAAGGTCTTTTCTTTTCGTGATAAGTGAAGAATCGCTTGTTTAATTCAATACATTCTTTTTCCAGAATACCTGAAACTACTTCAATTCCTGCATCTTGAATGATTTTTTTGCCTTTTCCGCTCACTTTATCATGAGAATCCATGGCGCCAATTACAACTTTTTTAAAGCCAACCTCTTTGATTTTTAATGCACAAGGCGGAGTTTTTCCATAATGAGCACATGGTTCCAGAGAAACATAAATGGTGGATTCAGAAATAAGGTTTTTATCTTTAACAGAATTAATAGCATTGATTTCAGCATGATTTTCTCCGGCTTTATGATGATAGCCTTCACCAATAATTTTATTATGGTGAACAATTACACTTCCGACCAAAGGATTCGGATATGTTTTACCCAGTGCCTTTTGAGCTAATTCAATACATCTTTTTATGTATAATTCGTTCTGCATAATATGAAAGAAAAAGGCGAAGACAAATTTCTTTGCTTCGCCTTTTTTAGTTTTTTACTTTTATTTATTCTCCAGCAATAATGTTGTGAAGATTTTGCTTTAACGTTTCCAAATGAGCTTTTTTCTCATCAATCGAATCAAAAGTTTCTTTCAATAGAAGATTTTCTCTCGATGGGTTTTTGAAAAATGCTAAATTGTTCTCCAGTTTTACGATTTCAGCTTCCAAATCAGAGATTTGGCTCTTAATTTTTCTTGCTTTATCTGTCAGTTGATTTTCAGATAAGCCTTCTTCTTTAAGATCCAGCTCATTGATTTTGTTTAATTTCAATTTTTCTCTTAATGTTTTGTTGAATTCAGAGTTGATTGAAATTTTATCTCTTGGAACCTTTCCGATATTATTCCAAGCAGTTTTTATGGATTCAATTCTTTCGATGCTACCTTCTTCGTTAGTAACGGTTTTCAGATCATCAAGAAGAGCTTTTTTATTCTTGTAGTTTTCTTTCCAGTTATCAGTAGAAGCATTGCTTTTTTCCCTGTAATTGTTGAAGAAACTATTACAGGCATCACGAAATTCGTCCCAGATTTTATTCGTCATGCTTTTCGGAACATGCCCGATTTTTTTCCAATCATCCTGAAGTTTTTTGAACAATGGAACAGCAATATCCCACTCCTCATTGTTCATATTATCTTTTGCAGTTTGGATCAGCTTTAATTTTTCGTCCAAATTAGCCTGCTGAGAACCTTTTAATGATTTGTAGTATGTATTTTTAGTTGTATTAAAACTTCTTAATATTGTTTTAAACTCATTCCAATTTTGGTTAGAAAGTTTTCTGGGAACACTTCCTGTTTTCAAGAATTCAGAACGTAGATCTTCAACTCTTCTGATAGAATTCTGCCAATAACTATGACTTGGAGTTTCGGCAGGCTCAGAAAGTTTTTTGATTTCAGCGATAATCTGGTTTTTCTTCTCAAGATTAGCGTTTTGTTCAGTTTCAATTGCTGCTGAAAGTTCAGATTTTCTTTCGTGGATTTTGTTTGAAATTTCTTTAAACTCTTCCCATGTTTTTTCACGGAATTCTTCTGCTACAGGCTCAGCTTCTTCTTTCCAAAGTTTATGAAGATATTGTAATTCATTTAATGCTTTTTGAATTACGGGTTCGTTTTCCAATTCTTTTGCACGCTCAATGATATGCTGTCTTTTTTCAAGGTTGTGGCTGTATTCCTGCTCCAAGAATTCTTTGTTTAAATCCAGCATTTGATAAAACTGATTCAAGTGATGGAAATAGTTATTATTAAGAATTTTGAATTCAGACTTAGCAACCTGTCCTGCATTTGACCAATCTTCTTTTATCTCGCGAATAGATTTAAAAAGATTAGTTCCCGGTTCAGAATTTGTATAAAGATTTTTGAGTCTTTCGATAATGCTTTGGCGATGCTCGAGATTTTTCTTTTGCTCTTCTTCCTGAGATTTTTGGTAAGTATCGTGCTTTTCTCTGAAAATATTTACCAAAGCCGAAAACTTAGCCTGGGAAGGATGCTCGTAACTGAAGTTTTCAGGAGCATTTCCCCCATCTACATATTCATGCTTTTTATCTTCCACTTCATCGTGGATAAAATGACTTGCTTTTTCTTTTAATTGATTAAATTTCCTGAAATCTTCTCCAGCATTAGGTGAGTTGATGATTTTTTCCATTTCTTTCAAAGCATCAGCTAAAGTGATATCTGTATCTACATGTTCTTCATGGTGCTCAGCTTCATCTTCTGGAGTGTTATCAGACTGAGATGTAGTATTTTCAGATGTTTCTTCTTGAGATACTTCTTCGGTAGAATTTTTCTTTTCTTCGTTTTCAGAAAGGTTGTTTTCTGTAGTCATAGCAAATCTTTTATGTGAGTGGCGTTAATATACTCTTATCTAATAGCTAAAAGCCAAATAAAGCACTAATTTATGTTATTTTTTTTGAAAATTCCAAATTTCCCAAGCTTTTTCTGCTTGCTGCTCCAGCATGTAATAGCCGTTCACTGTTTTTGCTCCTTTTTCAGAAGCATTGATAATAAATTTTGTATAATTTGGGTTGTAAATTAAATCGATAATTAAATGATCTTTAGACAAACCTTCAAAGGGAAAATGCAAACAATCTTCTACATTTGGGAAAGTGCCGACAGGCGTGCATTGAATGATGATTTTGTGATCTTCAACCGTTTTTTTATCTAAATTTTCAAAATTGATTTCGGAGTTTCTTGATATCGTTACTGAGGAAATTCCATGTTTGTCTAAAACATATTTTACTGCTTTTGCAGCGCCTCCGCTTCCTAAAATTATAGCCGAATTTTGATGTGGTTTTTTATGAAGAAATAATGTTTTTTCAAATCCGAAGGCATCTGTATTGTAACCGGTTTTCTTGCCGTTTTGAATCAGAACACAGTTGACAGCGCCTATTTTTTCAGCTTCATCACTTAATTCATCCAAATAGCTGATAATTTTTTCTTTATAGGGTATGGTGACATTGAAACCTAAAAGCTCAGGTGTGGAGAATAAATTTTCAACTTCGTGAATTTCGTTTAAATCAAAAATGTTATAAGAATAACCTTTTAACATCAGTTTTTGAAATTTGTCTTCAAAGAATTTTTTGGAAAAAGAATATGAAATATTTCTCCCGATTAAGCCTAATTTTTTATTGGAATCCATATTCAAAAATAAAAAAAAAGACCGAAAAAATCGGTCTCCTTTAATATGAAATATTTTTAACAATTAGTCTACGATGAATTTTGTAGAAAAGTTGTCGGTTTTTAAGATGTAATTTCCTTTTGCTAATCCTTTTAAGTTAATCTTATTAGAAATTTTGAAAGGATTGGTAATAGTTTCAATCAATTTTCCTGACATATCGTAAATCTGAGCCTTAGAAATCTTACTTACGTTTTCGCCCTTTATAAATAGCTCATTGTTCTTTACAGGGTTTGGATAAATTGTAAAATTAGGTTTATCTTTTGATGTTTCAATTGCTCCTAAAGTGTTATTAAAACAGGTCCAGGAAAGATCGTCAATTGCCACTCTGCTTCCACTAGTAGAAGTTATCGGGTTTATGATTTTAATAACTATATCACCACTCACATTAATATTATCGATGGTGGTTGTGGTAGATGTATTTTTATCAGACGTGTAGGGAATTGTTCCTACTTGGACTCCGTTAATCTGAACATTCAGAACACCGGCTGCCGAACCATACTTTAATTGAGTTTTTAATGTTAAACTTTGAATTCCTCCAGATATAGTTGAGCTCGTTAAATTACCAATCCTAAGGGTAATTGCTTTTCCATTAATTGTTTCATCTGTTCTTGCGTCAGTTGCAGTCCAGGTAATATTATTATTTGTCCAGGTTTGAGTTGCGTAACCTGTTCCTGAAGCTGTTGAAATTCCGCTAAAATCTTCTGTTCCACAACTTGTATTTCCTCCAGGTTGTCCCGCAAGAGTAGTTTCCGTAGCAGTATTGCTTATTGGAGAAGAGTTACCTGCAGCATCTTTAGCAATAATATAGAAATTATACGTTGTAGAAGAAGATAAATTTGTAACGATTGTAGAGGTTAAAGTTCCTGCAACAGTGGTTTTTAAAGTCCCGTTTGCATAAATATCATAAGATGCTACCCCAATGTTATCTGTAGCGGCACTCCAGCTTAAAGCAATTGAATTTGAAGTTGGATTATTTGCTGCTAAGTTTGTTGCAGCTGTTGGAGCCTGATTATCTACAACTGGTGCTCCCCAAATTAGCTCAACAAATTCAGGGTGGTCAATAAAAGGATTTTTATTTTGCTGATATGCATAAGTAGCGGCGTTTCTTGATATTTCAGCTGCTGAAACAGGATCTTGTGCATGCCAGGTAAGCAACTGGTTAAGCTCCCAAGTTTGTAATCCGGGAAATGCTGATGTTCCAAGCATATCTCCGGTTCCGTTTGCTGATGTGAAATTTCCAAGTTGGTTTTGATATCTTGTTACAAAATACAATATCATTCTGGCAACATCCCCTTTGAATTCATCGATAGGTTCAAATACTATCCCTGAATATCCCGGAGAAATAGATGTTCCTAATTTTGAACCATTTAGAGATGTAAATGAAGTGGTTCCTACTTTTCCAAAAGGATAGTTGGATCTCATTCCGTTTACTTTTCCGTCAGTTGCTCTGATAAAGTTTACATCAGCAACCATAGGCGAAGCTTCCGCAAATAGACTTTGGGGAACGATATGTTCTCTATTATAACAGTTTCCTTCAGTGGTATAGTTACCACATTGATTAACGACAATAGTATAATTGTAGGGATCAGGACCATTTGGTTTTTCAGAATAAATATCTAAAATGGTTCCGTCATTCTCGTAAAAATAATCACGGTCAGTTGTCTGATAAGCAGTCCATAAGCCATTGTATGTTTTAGCTTGGTGACCATTAGTGATAATTTCGTTTAACTTATTTTTTAAAGCAATACCAGATAAACCGGCTGTACCATCATAATAAGTCGCAGGAGCAGTTTGTGAAAATGCATTAATAAATGCAAAAATCATTAGAAAGGGGAGTAGATTTCGTTTCATTATTAAAAATTGGGCGGTAAAGGTACCTAAAAAATAAAAAATTCGTATATTAATTTTTAATAATATACTCTTTACTTATTTTTGAAAAGAACCAAGAAATAGCGAAGCCAAATATTGATGCGGTAATCGCAACGATAAAATAATTTTTCCCAACTATTTTTACAGGGAATGGTAAAGTTTCATTGGCTCTAAAGAATTCAGTATAGAGTTGGAAATAGCAAAGCGCGGTTCCGACAATTAGGCCTGTAATGATTCCCGAAATTACAATTAAAACACCCGTATAGAAGTATGTTTTTCTTAAATGACTTAATGGAAAGCCTAATGATATAAGGGATTTAGCCTGTTCTTTTTTATCAAGTTGCAAAATAATAATTGCTCCGGCTAAATTGAAGGTTGTGATGAAGATTACCAATGCAAAAATTAGATAAATAAAGAGTTTTTCAGTATTAATCATTTTCCAGAAAGCTGCATTTTCCTCTTCTTTTGTTTTGATCTCAATATTTTTACCCAAAGAAGATAGCAGTTTTTCTTTTAAGGAATCTGTATCTGTATGTTCAGGGTTTTTTAGTTTAATAACAATTTGATAAGCAGAACCTTTTGTAAGATTAAGTAATTCTTCAGTAAGCTCAATAGGAGCGATGATATAATTATCTAATTGATCATTTCCCGGGAAAACTCCCGTTACGAGGATGTCTTTTTTGTTATAAATATCTTCCTCCTTATTAATGATTCCGGTTCCCGGTTTTGGCATAAAAACCGTTGCATAATCAGTCGAAGAAGCAACCGGGATCGATAATCTATTGTCTAAGGAGTTTTCCATCAATACCTCATTAGAGTAATTGAAACTAGGGTATACTCCATAGAAAACGTTTTTATCAATAGGATTAACCTTAATATAGGCAGAATCTACACCCCTCAAATAAGCAATGTCACCTTTACCATTATAGTTGATATAAACTTTCTCTTCTATAACTCTGGAAAAGCTGCTTATTTCTTTATTATTCTTTAAAACATTAGTTATATTGCTTAAATCTTTGATTGTTTTTCCTGAAGTGCTTTTGATTGTTAAATCTGCATGAAGGTTAGAAATTAAATCTTTATTTAAATCTTCCAATCCTGAAAAAACAGAAATAATTACGAACATTGCAGCGACAGCGACAGTCATAGCTCCCACAGCCAGCCACGTAATAAACGTAACAGCAGTACTACCTTTTTTTGCTAAAAGGTATCTTGAAGCTATATAAAATGCAATGTTCCTCGGCATTTTTTATAAAACAGGATTGTCGCCTTCACCTCGTAATTCTCTTTCCAATTTTTCCACATCATCAAGAGTTGTATCAAGATAAAAATTAAGTTGAGGAATGATACGGACTTGTTTAGCCATTTTCTGACCGATAAAGTTTCTGTACTGGGTTTTATTCTCCTCAATTTCTTTCATAATAGAACTACGCAACTCCTGAGGAAATATACTTAAATAAATTTTTGCAATACCTAGATCGGCAGTTACTTTTACATCTGAAACTGATACTAAAAAGCTTTGTTTGCTATCTGCAGCCTGCTTTCGGAAAAGTTCTGCGAAATCTTCCTGTATAATCTGTGCTACTTTTCTTTGTCTGTTACTTTCCATAATTTGTGCAAATTTAGTACTTTTGTTTGAATTGATACTTTGAAATTTAGTCTCAGTATCAAATTTACGACTTAATCTATTTAATTATTTATGAAATTAGAACATATCGGCATTGCTGTAAAATCTTTAGGTGTTTCAGATGAGCTTTTTACAAAACTTTTAGGGAAAGAATCTTATAAAAAAGAAACAGTGGAAAGAGAGGGAGTAGTAACTTCTTTTTATGAAACGGGTGATAGTAAAATAGAGCTTTTGGAAGCAAATAAAGATGAAAGTCCGATTTCAAAATTCATTGATAAAAAGGGAGAGGGTATTCATCATCTGGCTTTTGGAGTAGAAAATATCATTAAAGAGGTAGAAAGATTAAAAAAAGAGGGATTTCAATTTATTTCTGAAGAACCGAAAGAAGGTGCTGATAATAAATTAGTTGTCTTTCTTCACCCGAAATCCACCAATGGAGTACTGGTTGAACTTTGTCAAGAAAAGCAATAAAAAATTTTGTAATGAAATATTTTTTGCTATTTTTGCAATCACAAAATTTAACCAAGTTTTGAGGTCCTATAGCTCAGTTGGTTAGAGCACCTGACTCATAATCAGGTGGTCCCTGGTTCGAGCCCAGGTGGGACCACGGTTTTGAAGATAGACAATTCTTCGAAAATTTTAAAAACCCCTAAAATAGGGGTTTTTTTATGTTTTATAGTTGCTATTTATAGACAAAAATAGTCATCGTTCCCAAAATAACTTTCCCCTCTTGTTTCCCCCGTAGATTAAACAGCAGTTTTTTCAAAAAAAACTTTATTACCTAATTCTGGTACGATATGACCTAGGGTAAATTTAGCATGAGAAATTAATGATATAATATAAAATATTGGTTGTCAGCTATTTGTATTTTTATATTTAAAATATTATACCTAAATTAGCTGATTTTTTTCTCTTCAAATTCTCTACTATAGTTATTGAGAATATAAACAAACAAATATTTTCGTTATGAATAACTATTCAATCAAAATTGTCAGAAGAACTGATAAACAAAATGCTAAAGGAGAAAATCCACTGATTTTACAAATCATCATTAATTCTCGTTCAAAGAAGATAAGTCTAAAAGAATCTATTGATCCTAAGTTTTGGGACGATAAAAACTCTAAAGCTATAGGTAAAGGCTTTAAAAGTTTAAATGTTAAGTTGAATAAAATAAAATCAGACTTAGAAGCGCATTGTAGCTTAAAAGAAGCTGGAGGAGTATCTATTACTTTTGATTTAATTGATCGGTATTTGAAAGGAAAAAGTGACAATGATTTCTATCAACTTTTTGATGAAATTGTTGAAGCTAAAGGGCTTAAAGAAGCTACGGCTTATAAGTATTCGTTGTTAAGAAAAAGACTTAAAAGTTATAAGTCGAATATTTATACTTCAGATATTGACTATAATTTTGTGAAAGGCTTTGACTCATATTTGAAAAAACTGGAATTAAAAGAGGGAGGTGCTGTTTACAATATGCACAAATGCCTGAAATCTATTATTCATCAAATTTACTTAATGGAGAAAATTAGTTTTTCTCCGTATAATAACTTTAAGTTTAAAGGTCCAAAAGTGAATGATGAGTTTTTACACGAGGAAGAGGTAGTGCGTTTAAGAAATCTAGAATTGGATGAAGAACAAATTAAAAAATATAAATTAACAAAAGATATGTTTCTATTCTCTTGTTATACTGGATTGAGATTTAGTGATTGTGATCAATTATTAGTTAAAAACGTTGATTTAAATAATTCAATAATCTCAATTGTTCAAAAGAAAACGGATGATATTTTAAAAGTTCCTTTTAGCGCACAAGCCAAAAAGGTCTTATGCAAATATATAATCGGTAAAAAGAAAGATGAGAAGATTTTCCCCAGTATTACTAATCAGACTATTAATAATAAATTAAAGGATTTGGCTGATTTAGCTAAGATTAATAAAAGAGTTCATTTTCATCTCGCCAGACATACGTTTGGGAGTAGCTTAGTGAATTCGTACAATATTCCTTTACCTCTAGTTAGTAAATTATTAGGTCATAAAAATATTTCCAATACTTTAATATATACTAATTCTAATTTTTCCATCCTTAGAGATGCTATGAAAAACTTTAGTTACGGTAAAAAATCGTAATTTAGCGGAAGATAAAAATATAATTTTAAGATAAAAGCGTCGCTTTTATTCTGTTAGGGGGAATCTGGTAAATTCAATACACTACAGAATAAATGAGTTGATGCTCACGCTACGGCGTGGGCTATCCTTGTTTATAGTGTATAGGCTTACCAGAGCCTCCCCTTAATAGACAAAGGTTTAGTTCCACGCTTTTTCTATGCATTAAATTGCCGTTTTGGAACTGGGCGGTTGACTATTAATCATGGGAAACTTTTCTTATCTGATTCAGAAAAAATTTCGAGACCTGAACTCAGAACAACAACGAATCTTTATCAACGAATTTGAAAGACGAAAGAAATCTGTAGGAATATCTTACCTTCTCTGGTTTCTTTTAGGATGGCATTACGCCTATCTTAAAAAATGGGGTTGGCTGATATTGTATATTCTTACCGTGGGAGGATTTTTTATGTGGGCAATCATTGATCTCTTCAGAATTCCTAAAATAGTTGAACAATACAATAATGATCTTGCTTTAGAGATATTACGGGATATTTCAATCATGTTTCCTGATGAGGTTCAGGATTCAGGTGATAAAGATGTTAATAAAAAGGCTGTAAACGACCTTTACATCACTCAAAAAATGCAATCAGGAGAAAGTTATTCATTTTATATCATAGTTGGTATAATCATCGTGTTTAGTGTTTCTGCTTTTTTCTTAAAGCCTGATCGGGCTAAAATGCAGAATGCAATTGTTGATAAAATCTTACTACAGAAACCTCAGATTTTTAAAACAATAAAAAACCTTTTCTTAGGAGAAGAAATTACCGAAGAGTACGCTCAAAATCTCATTGCTAATACTCTTTCTAAAAAAGGTTATTCCAATCTAGGTATTTATGAGGAAGATTTTGTATTGGTAAGAAAACTGGATTATCGCAATGAAGAGTCCAAAGAAAATCTTATTACAGCCTACGGATTTTTAGGTTTTACAAAAGTCTTTTTCAATGATGAAGACTTAAAAGAAGATGATACTGACAATAATCAAGGTGGAAATATTAAAGATCACAATACCCAAAAAGTTAATATTACAAAGGATGAAATCTATAAACCTGGCACTGGATATAATTATTATGAAGAACAATCTAAAACTAGAGAAGAAAATAAAGTATTCCAGAATTCTGAAGCTGAAACTAATGTTCCTAATAAGCAGGGAGATTCAATACAAATAAATTAATCATGAAAAAATTAATAACATTCATTTTATTCTTTAATTATGTTCTGACTTTTAGTCAGAAAAATATCGATAAGGAACTCGCAGAAGTTGAAAAGTTTGCAAATAAAATAATAGAAAATAATCCCGATAAGATTTTACATTATTATAAGCTGAATAATGGTACTATCAAAAAGATAAACCCTGATAGTGATTATGAGGACGATGATAGTGAGATCATGATGTCATACAGAATCATAAAAAAAAATAATAAGATAATATACATCAGCAAATCTGATAGCTTCTGGGGAATGGGAGACTGGAATAGTTCGCAGGATTTTTATTTTGATGAAAAAGGAGTTTTGCTCGGAGCTGTAAAAAAGGAGGACTGGTTTTTAGATAACAAATGCGCATGGCAGATCAGATACCGTGGCATTTATAAAAATTATGGAAAGTTGAAATTATATAGGGTTGATAAATTTTACAACGAAAACGATAAAGAGATCGATTTAGATTCTCCCAATTGTAAAAAAAGTAAAAAGGAGGCATTAGAAAATGCTGAAAGAACTGATAAAATTACCTTCAGAAATTTGGAAGGATTTATGAAGGCTGAGAAAATCAAATACTACAAATAAAATTCTAGGAAAAATAAAACAAGTCGATCCTCCAATGCTACGACCACCCCCACCTTCTAAAAAATGATGTCATTTAAGAAGGTATATTTAAATCAATAAACAAGAAATTTAGAAAGTATTGAAATATTTTATGGAAAACCGTATTAATATTTCAATACTTTTTTTTAATTTTTACTTTTTTAAAACTAAAACTTTAACTATGGGAATTACAAGAGGTTCAGAATGGAGAAAATGGGATTTACATGTTCATACTCCTAAAACTTTATGTTCAGATTATGGCGGAGATACAGAAGAAGTCTGGGAAAGATATTTTACTGATTTGGAAAGACTTGCTAAAGATAAAAACATCAAAGTTTTTGGGATCAATGATTATTTATTCATTGATGGATATAAAAAGGTTCTTGAATATAAAAATAGTGGTGGTCTTAAAAGTGTAGATTTAATTTTACCCGTCATAGAATTCAGACTAAAAGAGTTTGTTGGAAGCAGGGAGCTTGGACGACTAAATTATCATATTTTATTTGCAGATGAAAGCGTTTTAAAAGTTGATTTGATTGAATCACATTTTTTAAGTGGGTTAAGGGCAAAAGCTAATTTGGATGCTACTACTCCTGATTATCGAAGTTGGGGAGGAGTTATAACAAGAGATAGTCTAATTGATCTTGGGAAACATATAATTGATAATACTCCTGAAGATAAAAGAGGGGCTATGAGCCCTTTAGATGTGGGTTTTAATAATCTCAATTTTGAATTAACAAAAATTGAGGATTTATTAGGTGAAGGAGCAGAACCAAATACTTTTTTAAAAGGAAAATACTTTAAAGCAATAGGTAAAGCTGAATGGGAAGATTTTAGATGGGATAGTTCTCCATTAGAAAAGAAAACGGTTGCTAATAGAGCACATTTTATTTTTTCTGCTTCTCCATCTGTTGAAAAAGCTAATAAAGGCAAAGAATCTCTTAAAACGCAAGGAGTAAATGATAGATTATTGCATTGTAGCGATTCTCATGGTTTTCCTGCGGATGAAAATAACACAAAACCGAAAGAGTTAGGGCATTGCTTCACTTGGATAAAGGCAGAACCCACATTTGAGGGTTTAAAACAAATAATATATGAACCCCACGAAAGAGTAAGAATTCAAATAGCTGAACCTGAATCTGAAAAACTAGATAATCTAATGATTAGGGAAGTGAGTTTTCAATCAGCCGATAATAAATTTACCCCAGAAATTATAAGATTTAATAAAAATTTAAATGTGATTATTGGAGGGAAATCATCAGGGAAATCAATACTACTATATAAAATCGCTAAAACCTTAAATGCCGAAGTTTTATTAAATAATGCTGACGAAAATTTATTGAAAAATAATATTCTAAAATATAAAGATACAGATGATAATAAATTTAAGGACTTGTATGATCTATCTGAGGAAGATAGTACTTTTAATTTCAAAGTAAAATTATTCTCGGGTAGCGAACAATTTATCATCGATAGACCTTCACAATCTAGTATTTTACCTAGCATAAAATATATTCCTCAGAATCACCTATCTAATCTGGTGGATAAAAGTAGAAAGAGTGGAAATACTTTAAAAAAGTTGATAAGAGATTTAATACTGGAAGAACCGGATTTTAGAAAGAAGTATAATGATTTTGTTGACAACGCAATTAGAAATGACCGTCAAAGAGAGCAAGATGTAGACTACTATTTTTCGTTAAAAGAAACTATTAAAAAGAAAGAGGAAGAATTACTAACGAGAGGAGCGATTAAAGCTCTCGAAGAGGGAATAACTTCTAATAGAGATAAATTAAAGCAGTTGAGTGCTAGTTTTACCTCTGAGGAATCTCAAGAATATAATAGATTAAATGAAAGAATGAACTTGTTAAAGATTGAAGAAAGCAAAATAAATTCTGATTTTGATAAGATTAAAAATTTCAATGATGAAGTAAAAAGATTCCTTGGCGAATTTGTAAATCGTAAACGCATTTTAAGTGATTCACTAGAAGTTGATGCTATTAAAACTACTTTCTTACCTAAATATAATTTTATAGAAGATGCTCTCAGAGATGTTAATGATATAGAAAATGAAATAAGGAAAAGTGAAGAAGGAAACTTTATTCAAGAAAATATATTTAAAATAAACTTGTTGAGAATTAAACAAGAACAAATTGATATAGAGAATAAGTTAAAACCTTTTATCGAAAAGTTTGCTAATCAAAAGCAAATAGAGTCTATCCAAAAAAATATTTCTGAAGACCAAAAAAAACTAAGTGAAATCCAGCAATTCAGAAAAGAAATTGATGATAGCTTAGCTAACCTCAAAGTACAAAAACAAAAAATTTTTGATGAGTTTGAAAAAAACTTTGAGCTTTATACAAAGATTTTAGAAGAATTAGAGCCAAGAATATCTTCTATCGAAAATGAGGATGATAAAATTGATATTATAGGCTCTATTAAATATAATTTCCCAAAATTCAGAGAAATGATTGAATCTATCATTAATCAAAAGAAATTTAATAATGAAGATTGTAAATATTTATATCAATATGAAAAGGACAATAATGTAAAGTCTGCGCTTTCAGAAATTGATTTTAATTCTATAAAAAATGACTTAAAAAATTTATTTGAAAAAATTGAAAATAGTCCTACTATATTGAAGGGAAATAATACTGAAAGAGATGCTTGTAAAAAAGTGTTAACAGATTATTTTTTTGATCATTGGGATGTAAAGTCTGATGATGATGATATTCATAAAATGTCCACTGGTAAAGCTAGTTTTGTATTATTAAAATTAATTATTAAACTTAGTAAAGATGATGGACCGATATTGATTGACCAACCAGAAGATAATTTGGATAATCGTTCCGTTTCTAAAGAATTAGTAGAATATTTAAAATTAAGAAAAAGAGAGAGACAAATTATTTTAGTTACCCACAACCCTAATATTGTAGTAAATGCAGATGCAGAAAATGTTATTGTGGCTAATCAAAATGGGCAAAATGATACTGATAGTGAGAGCCCATATAAATTTGATTATATAAACGGAGCTTTAGAAGATTCATTTAACAATGAGGGTTGTAAAGATTTACTAAAAAGTATGGGTGTTAGACAACACATTGCGGAAATAGTAGAGGGAGGTATGGAAGCATTCAAAAAAAGAGAGGAAAAATATGGATTTTGATGAAATAGTTATTTTGAATATTTGTGATAAATAACTTTATAGAAACCAATAAACCTAATTTAGGTATAATATGACAAAGCAATCATTAGGTTGCTTTTTTTATATGGAATTTTTGTTGCTGAAAATCAATGTTTTCTGTTTTTGGTGTCAAATGACTCAATAAAATACCAACGTTTTTATTGTTACTATAGTTACTTAAAATAAATATTGTGTAACAAATAAAATTAAAGTAATGGATAAAAAATTAACATTGTATGTATTAAAACAAAATCGAAAATTTAAAAGAGAAATTAAAGAACTCAAAAAACTATTCAACGAAAATTGTAATTTTAAAGAATTATTGACCGTCAAAGAAGCTTGTGATTATTATGGGTTTAGCGAAAAAACCTTTTATCGATATAAGGATATGGGATTGAAGGTAATTCAGAAAGGTCGTAATACAAAAGTTTTTGTTAAAAAAATTGATATTGAAAAATTCTTAAATAAATAAAGATGGTTGATAGAATAAAATTTATTGTTGACAATGCTAATCTCTCGCACATAGTTCTTAATGAACATTTTTTTGGACCAATAAATAGTAAAGGAGTAAAAATATATTATTATAAAAATAACCAAAATGTTGATGAGGAAGATGACGAAAATAAACTAATCACATACAATGATTATGATTCTAAGTACAAGAAAAATTTTTATATAAAATATTATGTTTACGATAAACCTAGAGGGCTTGCAAGCAACCAAAGTGCCAAGATTGGAAATCAATTAATAGTTCATCGTAATTTCCGAAAAGAATTTTATGGAGAAGCTCGAATTGAAGATTTGGATTATAAAAAATTTAAGGAAGTAATCTGTAGATATGCAGCAAAGTTTCAAATTGATGAAAGTAGAATGTTGAAAGCTAGAGTAACAAAAGTAGAGTTTGGAGTTACATTAAGACTTAAATCAGATATGGAAGCAATTATTCCATGCTTTGTAAGTTGTGAGAATTTACCAGAAAAGGTTATGTACGGAAATACGGGCGTTACATTTATCGGAGGGAATTATTCTGTTAGTTTTTATGATAAACTTAAAAGAATATTAGATAGTAGGGCTATGATGAAAAATCAAAAACGAAGAGCTATTCATGAACCTATGGTGCGTAAAAATAATTTTTGGTTACGTTACGAAATTAAAATAGAAAAGGTAAGTGGATTTAATTTCGGAAACTATAAAGACTCTATGAGTACATTGAAGAAAATTCTAGATAATTGGAACGCTTTAGGCGACATGCTTTACAAAATGTACGGAAATGTTGAATTTGTAGATTTTTTATCTCCCCAAATAGAAGTAGATATAAAAGGGAAATCTTATGGAGAATTAGACAAACTCATGATTTTTACAGGAATTAAAACTGTTGGAGAGAAAGAATTTTTTACTCAGTTTATACCTATGCTAAATAAAAATAAACAGAGCTTTTTTAGAGGTCATTATAAAAATTTTTACGAAGGTTATGTAGAAAAAAGTAAAAAGGGTTATGGCCAAATTTTAGATAAAATTTTATTAAAAAAAATTGATAAACTTAAAAACAAAATCTAGTTGTGGTCATTTACAACCAAAATCTGGTAGATTAACTGAGTAGTAATATAAAGAGTAATATACTACTATTATTAGGCTAATATAATACAAGTAAAAGCATATAGGGAAGCAAGTAAGCTGTCAAGTATAATCAAGTAAATAATATAAATAGAAACGAGTAAGGAAATAAGTAGATTGGTACTGCCGAGCTTCAGTGATTAAATCACCTTTTGAACTATACTTACTTCCGATAGCAAGTAGGAAAACTATTAATAAGGCAAATTTCGATGTTCTTTTAATTTTCCTATGAAGGTACTTAAAAAAGAATTTTCGCCCTTTAAAATGGTGCTAATAAATATATGTGTCATAATTAGTTTTCCTGATTATGACATTTTTTATTTATTAGTAATTTAATTAATTCTGAATCATAATATTCGATTGTAATTCAGAGTTATTGATAACAAAATGAAAGTATTTTTAAACTTGATTTATCAAGTCATAAAATAGCTCTTTGTAAGTACTATAAAATGGTTTTTCTTTTAAACCTAAGTTAAATTGTTTGTCCCATGCTTTTATAAATAATGCAAGCATAGCCCAAACTGGACTGTCCTCTGTAGGATTAATAATTCTTAGGGCATTTTCTAACCTGTCATTGATGTCAGGATGTTTGCTCCCTCCATTAAGGTTGTTTTTACGAAAAAGTATTGCAGCGATACCGAAAATTATGGATATGCTTGTAGCAGTTATATTACGACAATCTTTTAAAATTAATTCCATAGCTCTAGTATCAGCATCAATTTCCAACGCTTTAATTTCTACTTGTGAGAGATTTTCTGTTGAAATTTTTTTTATATGCTCAAATTCAGCATGAGCGATTTCATGATAAAGAATGAAATTAACGCTTTCTACAAAAATGTCATTAGTTTTTTCAATATAATAACCTTCTAGCGCAAAACTGTCATAGTATTCTGGGTTAGGAAGATTTGTTATATCCCAAGATTCAAATGCTCTTGTTATTCTTTTAGCATATTGGAAAAGATCTTCTGCATCATTTAGTATTTTTACGTTTTGTGGTATAAAGATAAGTATTTGTCTTTTTTCATGCTCAGGAATTACAACTCCTTCTTCATGAACTACAAAAAAGTAGTAGCAAATGATCCAAATATATGATAAAAACGTTTCATGTATGTTAATTGTACCATAAGCAGATATAAAGGGTAGTTGATTTTCATTCAAAGACGCATTTCTAGCGTGATAAGCTATTTTTTTATCTAACCTAAGATCTAATTGAAGGGTTGTGATGAGTTTTTTGTTTCGTTCTTCAAGTCTTGCTATCAAGTTATGTTTTAATACCCTAATTGGTTGGTCTCCTACGTGTGTAGACATTAATTTACTTGTCTTCACTATTTTGTAATATTTATATATGTCATTTTGTGATTAATCCACTGTTGGAATATTTAATTTTTTTATGTATGATTCAATAAAGCTAGGTGTTTCTTTAAAATCCGTTTTATCAAAAATATTCCCTACAAAAGCAGAAAATGAGATAGAAGTGTTCATGTAATTTTCTATATTCTTTTCATAATTGGTACTAAACGTTGGCTTAGCAAATGCTTGATATTTGTCAATTAATATTTCCAGCCCATATTCCCCCCTTTTAAAAAAATGTTCTTGATATATGATTAGTGTATCAATATTAATTATTGTAAGGTTTTTTATTTGCTTTTTTTGATTCGTATCAAACGTAGAATCCAATTCCTCTCTAAACCATTTATTTAATAATCTATTCAATTCAGGAGTATCAAACTGTCTATCATGTATAACTAAAACAGGATACACTTTGACGTAATCAGTATTGTAACTTACATCGATTTTTTTATAGTATTCATCGAATACTCGCTTAATATTTTCAATTATTTGAAGAATAGCTTTTTTGCTTGTTTTACCATCCTTTTCTACCTTTAAAAATTTGTCTTTTAAACCCTTTGACAAAATGGAATAATCTCGTGAAATTTTTTCTTCACCTTTTAATATTACATCTTTACTTTCAAAAAGTAAAATTTTATTTTTAAATCGAATATAAAAATCAGGTTCAGAAGAATATCCTTGTGATTTGAAATCCTCTCCTTTAAACTTTTGATATTTTGAATTGCTAGGAAAACACTTCCAAATTGTTTGATATAATAAAACTTGTTCTGAAAAAAAATCACAATATATTGATCGGAAATCCCTAATTCTAAATTCTTCACTAACCTCTTTATTAATTTTTAAACTGAATTCAAAGATTACACTTTTAAAAATCCTTTCAATTAAAAATAATTTATTAATAACTAAAAAAGTATGATCGTTAACTTTTTGTAGAGGGTTACTTCTTATTGTAGTGAAATCGGGTAATTCAGTATATTCAATTGGAACTGAAAAAAGGCTTAAAAATAATGTATTTGTTTCAAGACTATCATCTGCTTCTAAGCGAATTTCTGAGTATGTATCATTGTTATGTCCTAATACAGGAATTATTATATTGAGTAACTTATAGATCCATTCCTGCCAATTCGAACATTTATATTTATCTAAAAATAGAATGAGGTGATTTTTTAAAATGGAATGTTGCTCAATAAATTGAAAATATTCTATAGATTTTATTAATTGGCTAAGAAAAACCTCATGTAAAATATAATTTTGAATATCATAATCATGGTATGATAACGTTAAAAGAGAAGCAATAATCCTTTCATCATCATCTTTAGGAAGTTTTTTTTGACCTGATTCTTCAGTAGTATCTTGTTCGGAATTTAATAAGAGATAGGCTTTAAATAACCGTAATTCAAATTCATTTTTATCTATTGCTTCAGTAGTATTTTCATCTCTCTCTAAAATATAGTTTAGAAGTTTTAAACTACTAAAAATATTTAAAATAGATCCATTACTTCGTATTCGAGAAATTAATTCTGATTTAACATCGTTATCTGAAAACCAATTATTTATTGTTGTAATAGCATTTTTTTCAGTTTTAGAACGATTAACGAAGTAGCTAACTGCTCTTAATAGGTCATCTTTATCTAAAGGCTTTAAAAGCTCTATTAGAGTTTCCTTACCATCAAAAAAAGTTTGATAGTTTAATCTTAATATCATTTGAGTCATAGTTTTATGTTTTTAACGTGAAAATAATGTAAATGATTAAGGAGAATATAATATAGAGAAATACCATAATTATTCCCATTAATTTAAAAGTGTTTAGAAATAAAACTGTTCCCATAGCTAATATTGGGGATAACCATAAGAAAAGCTGCATCAATAATATTCTATTGCTTTGTTTTATTTTTTCCTTTTCAACTTTACTAAACGATTTTTCTAGTTCTATAATTTTATTCTGTTCAAAAGTTGATTTATATTGAAGAATATTGTCACTAATGAAGCCAATAGAGGATTTTTGGTTATTAATAAAGATTTGAATGAATACACAAAATATTATCAATCCTATTATTAGCAAATAATTTTTAAAAGCATTTATATTTTCATAGTCCAAAGTAGATAAAGTGAATACTAAGGCGGTTGGAATCGCAATTAGTTTTGTTTGCGAATCATTTATAACAGACTGTAATTTTTGATTAAATTCCAAAGCTTTTGAATCAAGTTCAACCTTCAGTTTGTTATATGAGAAATTTCGTAAATAATAGTTATAACTAGATTCCGCTTTATCGTCGTAATCATAATAATTCTGGATTAAATATGAAAAACGGGTATTTTCTTCTATTGGAATTAGATACTCAACTAAAAAGTTCAAATAAACATTTTTCTTATCTGCAAAAGCATTAGTTTGGAGAAGTGAAACAAACTGTTCTATTCTGTTTGTTACATCAACATTCAAGGATTCTAAATCTTCATAGGAATATTTTAATGGTAGATATAAAGAAATTTCCTCTCTTAAAATAATTGCGTTCAAAACTTCTGCATCTTCATAAGTATGTTTTGAAAAATTGGATATTTCGGATATTAAATTAACAATTAGTGAATAGTTTTGCTGAAAAGGTAAATCATCCGATAAATATGAGCTTCTTTCAAAAATATAAATTTCATTCCCAGGAATATTGTAATAATTTTTTCTTAAAAATGATTCTCTAGTTTCAAAAAAACCAATACTAGAAAGTCTTGGGAGAGAAAATTCTAAAGTTATCGAATCTCCTACTGAATAATCATCAATATCAGAATTTTCAATTAATTCTGAATTGTATAGTGTATCTAAAAATGATTTATCGTCAATTACATTTTGGCAAAATAAAACATTATCCTCAACGCTTTTTGAGGATGAAGTATTAATTATATCAACTATTTGATTAAGCATTTTTGTTGCTCAATTCTTTAATTTTATCTCTTAATATAGGAGAAATATTTTTGATAGTTAATTTGTTCCCACTACCATCTAAGACAATTGTATTATCTAAAATTAGTTTGGTATCAAACTCAATTTTAAATTCCTTATCAGAATAAGTAATTGTCTTCAGGAACTTCATACGTACTTTATCTCCACTTATGATTTCACTAACTCTATAAGCTTCTTCAGTAGCAAAATCTTGAAAATGCTCAGGATTATCAGGATTTAGAATACTTGAAATTGTCGATAAAAGAATTTCTTTTTTATTATCTATACAATCGTGGCAATAAGTAAATACTTTATTTTTTTTATTAATTTTTGTATTTCTATCCCACTGTTCGATATCAGCGTATGCTTCAATGGCAGTAATTAACCGTTTTGTAGATTCTGTACTTGTATTTTTATTATCAACATCAATAAATGACATAAAATAATAACTGACTTCTTTCATTCCTTTAACGAAGGATAGATATGTCTTTCTCTCTGAAGGAAGATTATTTTCAATATTTACCCATTCTGTTAGATTGATTAAGCAAGCAACATCAACTTTACTTAAATCTAAGTTTTTAATATTATCTAATGTTAAGCTTTTTTCATCAATAACAAATCCTTCCTTGTTGTTAATCATTAAAATTAAAAGTAGATCATTGGATGTTATTATATTTCTATATTCGCATATAATCATATAACCGCCAGTTGCAGCTACGGTATTTTCTAATACAATTTTATAATGATTCATCACATTAATGGAAAAATCATAAAATTGGCAGTCACCATTAATGTAATCAATTAAACAATCTCTAAACTTGGGGTTTTCTTCAGCAAAAATCCCATAAATTGGACTAGATTTTTTATGATAAGACTTATCAAGATTTCCAAGAAATGTTTTTTCCTTTTCTCCAATTGTTAATAAGTTATCAGCAGCCTTAGGATTAACAAGTCTATTTCCAGCATCTTTTAATAGCTGATGGATTACTATGTTTTTGACTTCTAAATTTTCTCCAATTTTTTCGAATTTTTTCGCCATATTTAAATTGTTTACATTCGATTAGTTTTTTCAAATATACAAACATTAGTCAATGTAGCATTTACGGTTTACCATAATTTAGTCTTTAGTCTTAGAAAATAATTATAAAAACTCTAAATGTATTTTACATTATTTAAAGAAAAGTTTCCCCTATATTTTCCCCTTTGTAAATACAATTGTCTGAAAGTCCCATAAATAAAGGGAAAAATAAAAAATATTCGAGCCCAGGTGGGACCACTACAAAAACTCGACAAGCCCCTATTTATGGGGCTTTTTTATTTCCCAAAACCACAACGCTGAAATATACGCTTAAACTTCCTCGGAAAAGCTTTGCTGGATTGACTTCGCATAGATGTGGTTCTATTTTAAAATAAAAATTAAAATGATTTTGTGATTATAAAATTACAGAAGTTATTCTCCTATTTTATATCTGTATTACCTTTGCCTAAAGAGATTGAGAAAATTTCCATTTTCGTCAATCTCCAGTATTTCTTCAGAACCCATCAAATATTTTTACCTTAGTCCTTCCAAAAGTCTTTTTTATGAGTAGAAATGATAGAACTATATTAGAATTAACAGAATTATCTTTGGAATCAGTAGCCAAAGTTTTTAATTTTTTAGAAAATGTTCTTAAAGATTATCTTTTAGAAATAGATACTTTTGAAACAGAATTGCAGAAATACTCACTCTTAGAGCAGTATTTTATCTGTGAATACGGTTCAATCTATTATTCAAAACAGAAAATTAACTCTCTTTTGAAATCTCGATCTTTTAATGGTTATGAAGACTTTCAGATAAGATTCATAGAAGAAAATGCTGATAACTTTATTAAAGGGGTTGAAGGGATGAGAGAATCCTTAAAAAAATTAGCAAAGAATCATAAACGGAAATACGGAGATTTTACCACTTTCAAACTTCCTGATGGATTCATAGAGGAGCCGATTGATTTTAGACTACCGCTGTATTTTGCTGTTGAAGATGCTCGAGATTTTGAAAAAAGGTTAGGAAACAAATTAAAAACAAAATCAGATTTCAAACAAGAGGTATATACAATTCTTGGAGATATTTTACAGGAAGAGGATATTCAATTGTTCTTTGATAATTCTTTTGCCTATTCGACCAATCCGTATCCAATAATACTATTGTATCTCACTATTAATAAGAAAACAGAATTTAAGAAAAAGATGCTACAACTTTATACAAGCTATTCCAATTATTATCTACGTGGGAAAAGCCAGTATGAGAACTATTATATTGAGTATCATTCGGACTTAGCGGAGCAGATAAAGAATAAAAAAATCAAGAAAACTGTATTGAATTCTGAAGGTTTATTGGTTGATACAGGGGAATTTATTGAACTGACAGAACCACGAAGTCATTTCTATCCAAAAATCAAAGACAAAGAGGATAAGCAGAGGTTTATAAAGGAACTCAAGTTATTTCGTCTTCCTGAAATTACCAAAGAAGATTTCGCAAAAATCTTATACAATTCATTTGTTCATATCCGTGAGGGATATGTTGAAGATACTATTGAAAACCCTGAATTATCTCTGGAACAATATCTTAAAAAGGTTTCTACTGAATCAATAAGAAACTAAAAGACATACATCGTATGTAAAACGTGCAAATATCGTTCTGATTCTGCACATCGTACTACAAAAAAATCTTCGCTATTCTACTTTTGACCTGTCAAATTGAGACAAGGTCATGGATAACAACGCACTAACATATCATTTATCAAAAGTTTTTTCAGAGCTGAAGGCTGGAATAGCTGATGAAGTGATTTCTCAGCTGAAAGAGCAAGGCTTTGGACTGGCAGGGACGCCTGTGGGTCAGGAAAAGCTTTTGACTGATAAACAGTTATGCGAACTCCTCCAAATCTCAACTTCACATCTCTCCAACTTTAGAAAAGCTAATCCCGATTTTCCTTCTCTTCCGATCGGCAAGAATGTGCGGTTTAAGCTCTCTGAGGTGGAAGAATTTCTAAAGTTTAACCAAAAAAAAGTAAAGAAATAAAATGGAGAACAAAAAAATAGATATTCCATTTGAGGTTACTGATAAGGGTAAAGTACGGTTTGATACGTACGGTTATATAGGATATACCGAAGATTTGGGATTCAGAAGAACCAAAATATTTGGAGTTGAGCATCTTGTTAGAATACAGAATAATATTGTAAAAATTGTTAATAAGTCGGATATCATACATGTAGCTTTGGAATATCTTGATGAAAATTTCGATCAGAAATCAGAACTTGAGTATGGAGCTACCAAATATGAAATTAAAAATGCATGGATCAATAAAGCACGGCAGATTTCAGAAGATGCGACATTATCATTTTTGCGATATGAAGAACTTAACCCGCTTAGGGATACGCAGGAAATAAGCTATTTCTGTTATCAAAACACAGTGGTAAAAGTACAGGCAAAGACTATCGAAACTGTAGATTATCGGGATTTAGAACATCATGTTTTTTACGATCAGATCATCCAGAGAGGTTTTAGCTATGATGAATCTTGTTTAGGCGAATTCATTCCATTCAGACAATTCATACACAATGTTGCAGGAAATATTGAGGAGAGGATCTTACCATTTGAGGTAATGATTGGCTATATGCTTCATACATTTCAGAATCCTGCCTTGGCAAAAGCAATCATCTTACTTGATAGTATTGTTAATGAAATTGGACTGATAGAAGGAGGAACAGGAAAATCACTCCTAGTGAGAGGATTGAGCTATATGAGATTCCTGTGTAATATTTCCGGAAAAGATTTTTCCAGTAGTTCCGGTTTTGCATTCCAAAGAGTAACACCTTTCACTAGTATTGTCGCTATTAATGATATTAAAGAAAATCAGAACTTCGAAGGTTTCTTTGGCAGAATAACAGACGGGTTTACAATAAGCAGGAAGTACAAACATGATATTTTCATCGCATTTGCTTATGGTCCGAAAATGATTATCACAAGCAACTATTATGTAAAATCTCCGTCAGGAAACAGTACAGAAAGAAGGAAACATGAAATTGAATTATCAACCCACTACGGTAAAGATTTAACGGTTTATGATGATTTTGGACATCACTTCTTTGATGATTGGAAAGAAGATCAATGGTTAGGGTTTGACCACTACATGCTACACTGTGTTAAGTTATATCTTGAAAAAGGATTGGTAAAAGCCCCTCCTATCAACTTAGAGTTAAGAAAACTCATTAGTGAGGTAGGATTGGAACTGATGGAATTCTTAGATCAAATATTACTGACCAAAACCAAGCTTCATAAAAAAGAGTTGTTTGCTGAATTCAGAAAAGAATCAATAGGATCACGGTATCAGCTGAGTTTGAGAGGATTCACAATAAGACTTAAAAAATATCTGGAATATAAAGGTATAGGCTATGTAGAAACTCCGAGTAATACTAAGGTTTTTATTGAAGTCATTACCGCAAAGCCTGATGAACACTTGATTTTAACAATCAATGATGTTAAGACCGACTACAAAACCGTAGATACTGCTAATAAAATGACACGATTAGTCAATCAGTTACAGAAATTTTTCAATCCTGAAAATAACACAGAAAATTAACAATTAAAATTAAATAATGACAGAAGTAATAATAAAAGAAAAGATCCTCGTCATAGACTTGGAGACTGCGGGGTTAGACCCATTTACAGACCATATAGTGAGTGTTGCTATATCTGTTGAAAAAGGAAAGGGATTTAACATTGTTCTCCCTTTTTATAAAAATAAAGCCAAAGTGAAAGAATTCTTACAGCCAATTTTACCGATACTCGAAGATGAAACGATTATCAAAGTCTTTCATAATGCGAAGTTTGATTTAAAATTCTTTCATCAATATGGGATTGAGATTAAAGGTGAAATTAAAGACACTATGATTATGGACTATCTGTCTGATCCCAACCGTAAAACTCACGGATTGAAAGAAATTTCAAAACTCCATCTTCATTATCACCAGATTTCCTTTGAAGAAATGAGAAAAGGCAGGGATATTACCGAAGTTCCGAAAGAAGAGCTTACAAAATATGCCTGTGAAGATGCAGACCTAACCCTACAATTGTATCATTTTTTAACTCATAAATTAAATCAGGATTATGGACAAAGCAATTAATACGTTAGAACATAATTTAATCCGTGTTCTCCTTAAAATAGAACTCAATGGTGCGAAAATAGACACGAAGAAATTAGAAAGTGTAGAATATCAGTTATTGAATCGACTACAAACGACCACCGAAAAAATAATGGAGATTGCAGGAACAGAAATCAACCTTAACAGTAATGAACAGCTGAGTACTCTGCTTTTTGAAACGTTGGGACTTCAACCGAAAGTTACTTCCAAAGGTAAATCGGGATTGATTTCGGTTAATAAATCGCATTTGGAGAAACTTAAAGACGACCACAAAATTGTTCCGCTCCTCTTGGATTACAGGAAAACCAACACCTTGTTAAGTTTCTGTAATCAATTGAAAGAAGTTCACCCGAAAACAAAAAGGCTTCATTGCAATTTAAATCAGATAGGAACAGCGACAGGACGATTTAGTTGTAGTAAGCCGAATTTACAGAATATTCCCAATGTGAAATTAAACGAAGAAGATAGTGATGAACTTAAAATTATAGCTTCCAAGTTCAGAGAGGTTTTTATTGCTGAAAAAGGCTATTTGTTGATTGGTGCAGATTATTCGCAGATTGAGCTTAGGGTTATGGCTGAAATGAGTCAGGACAGTTTTTTACTCGATGCGTATAATAAGGGTATAGATATTCACGAACTAACAGCTTCTAAAGTGTTCAATTGCAGGATTTCAGAAGTAACGAAAGAGCAAAGAAATATTGCTAAGACGATCAATTTCGGTTTGATTTACGGAATGTCAGCAGTAGGATTAGCGGAATCCCTTACAATAATTACAAAGAAACATCATTCTAAGGAAGATGCCGAAAAAATGATGTCAGATTATTTTGCTGAATTCAATGGTGTAAAATCTTGCTTGGAGGGTTTAATAAATTATGCCGATCATCACGGATATTCAAAAACATTGTTCGGAAGAACCAGACCAATTCCTGAACTTGCTTCTAACGACATGGCAATTCGTGAAAAAGGGAAACGTCTTGCAATGAATTCTCCTGTACAGGGAAGTGCAGCCGATATTATCAAAATGGCAATGGTAAATTGTGATAAAGCTATTACAGAGAAGGGTTTGCAGTCAAAAATCATACTCCAAATCCACGATGAATTGCTTTTTGAGGTTCCTGAAAGTGAAGTGGAGATCATGGAAGAGCTTATAAAACATGAAATGGAGAACGTTGTAAGACTTTCTATACCTCTTATAGTAGAACTCGGCAAAGGTGCTAATTGGGCAGAAGCCCACTAAACGGGAAAAATAATTTTTTAAAATATATAACATGACAACAAAAGCAGAATTAGTAGGCAATATAGGTGACTTGAAAGACAGCAAAACAGTTATTAATCACAAAAATTTCAGAACAATGAGAAAACGAATTTTAACTTTCCAAAACATAGTGGGGAATATGAAGCCCCCAAGATTATTTAATTTTCATATTGACTTTGTAAAACTGGAGATTCTATACAATTATTATGATATTAATTTTGAAAACCTGGTTGAGCATCCCACTATTAAAAATCAATATATTCTAAAGCCTGAAATTTGGGAACATCACAAAAATTTCAGTGTGTATTTCACTGAAAAGAAAGCAATAATAAAATTTAGCCTTCCTTATTTCATTTATGGACATAATTTTTGTGAGCTTGATACACAGGATCTTTTGGCGGTTAGGGATTTTATGTCTAAAGAATTGGGCTTAGAAATTAAATTTGCTAAAATAAAGGAACTTGAATTCGGAGCGTATGAGAATATTGATAGTGATAGTAAGGATTATATCAGCTCTATTGTAGGAATCAAAAACTATGAACTGGAAAAATCGACAGACGGGTTTAAAATGTTCGGAGATAGAAAAAGAAATTTCCATTACAAAGTATATGATGCTGTCGCCAATGCTAAAGCCAAAAAGACATTTACGCTTGGGAATTATCCTGAAATGGGCCTGGTCAAACATGAAATAAAGCTAACTAGTACTCAGCCTTATTTTGATAGTCTTTATTATAATGACTTATCTGAACCATTATCTGAATATCGAGGGATATTAGAGAA
Source organism: Chryseobacterium sp. FH2 (assembly GCF_001045455.1). Classification (GTDB taxonomy): domain Bacteria; phylum Bacteroidota; class Bacteroidia; order Flavobacteriales; family Weeksellaceae; genus Chryseobacterium. The sequence goes on from NZ_LFNE01000007.1 coordinate 183,632, forward strand.
AGAATTAATCAGTTCCCGAAAATCATTAATTCTAAAGAATGAAAATCCTGTATTACTCTATGATACAGACTTGACTCATATCCTCTACGCAGGGCTTAAACAATATGAGAGCGGTGTTGCTTCTAAAAATGTTGTCAAATCACTGTTTAATTTGATTGAAAATTCTGGGCTAACTCCGTCACAAAAGAGTAAACGCCGAAAAGCCATCAATCTCTTAGAAGATCAGTACAATCAAAGGTTTTAGCATTTGATTGAAAATTTTAAAACTTTAGCCCTAACCGTTGTAGCACATTAGGATTTAGGGCTAAAGTTGCTACAACAAAACTATGTCGCAAAATTTACAGTTAGCAATCTAAAAAATTAAAATAATGGCAACATTTAAATTTATCCTGAGTAAGCTTGATTATCAGAAGAAAAAGAAAAGTCCTGAATCCCTTCTAATGCTGAGGTATACTCATAAAAAGAAGACAACGCATTTTTCAACTCATAAGAATATTGACGAAAAATACTGGGATGAAAGAACACAAATGGTAAAGAGAAGTTATCCTGGTTCTGATAGGTTTAACATCTACATTAAGGGAATCCGTCAGAAAGTGGAAGATATTGTTAATGGTATGCTAATCGAGGGCAATGATCCTACCATAGATTATGTAAAGTCTGTTTACAATGCTGATAAGAATGGAACGGAGAAAAAGAAGCAATATACGTTCTTTGAATATGCTGAAAAATATTTAGAAAATAGTAAGAACCGTCTTACAGCAAGTACGATTAAAAGCTATCGTACTGCTTTACATAAGCTTGAAGATTATCAGGACTATAGCAGAAACAAATTAGACTGGATGAGCTTTGATATTGATTTTTATTATGACTTCATGGATTTTTATACAGGAATTGAAGGGCTGACTAATAACGGTTTTGGTAAAATCATTAAAAATCTTAAAGCGATTTTAAACTCAGCAACTGAGGACGGTTATAACACTTTCACAGGCTACCAGCATAAAAATTTTAAGACTGTAAGAGAAGATGTCAATAATATTTATCTAAGCGAAGAAGAGATTTCTAAGCTTTTAAAATTGGATTTAAGTAGTGATAAAACAATGGAAAGAACGAGGGATTTATTTGTCTTCGGTTGTTATACGGGGTTGAGGTTTAGTGATTTTAGCCAAGTAAAGCAGGAACATATTGTTGGTGATATTCTTAGAATCAAAACTATAAAGACGAGTGAATGGGTAAATATTCCGATTCTTCCAGCAGTGAGGGAAATCATGGATAAGTACAAAGATAATCCGAACAATCTTCCGAAGTCCGTATCTAATCAAACAATGAATAGAAATTTGAAAGTGTTAGGTGACTTGGCAAAAATTAGTGACAAGATTCTTAAAATTAGAAATAAAGGTAAAGAAAGGATTGAAGAAAATCTTTTAAAATATGAAATGATTTGTACCCATACTGCAAGAAGATCGTTTGCTACTAATATGTTCAAGAGAGGTGTTCCTACAAGGGTAATTATGAATATCACAGGACACAGAACTGAAAAAGCATTTAACAGCTATATCAAAATATCACAGGATGAGAATGCGGAACTATTGAAAGAATATTTTAGTAAATCGGCTTAATTTTTAAAGCTAAAAATTATAAACCTGCCTTTTAGCAGGTTTATTTTCTAATTTTCCCAAACATTAGTATATTTCTTGTTTAAAATATTAACGGTATTATTATGAATCTAAAAATCACCCAAATTGAAAGTTTTATTTCACAACTCGAAGCTACTAAAAACAATTTGCCAAATAGATATTTACAAAGTAAAATTTTGAATATTTTAGAGCAATTAATAGTTATAAAGGACACTGATAACTGGCACCGATTCGATCAACTTAAAACAATGATAAAATCACTTAGAGAACCATATGATGGACAAAGCGGAGAGTTAAGAGATGAAGAAGTGAAAAGGTTAATTTTGAGTGCTTATGATGAATTAATTGGCATTTTGAAATCTTACATCCCTGTGGAATAATAAAATTAAAGTTTCTTTCAGTGTCTTTTTATTAGAGAGGAAGGCACTCAAAGAAACATGGGTTCATCTGTTTGGCTAAAAGCACAAAAGATATAAACTTAAAAAGAAATACGACATAACCTCCTGTTAAATATAGGTTTGCAAACATTGGGTTATTTAACACGGTGAAGTCCACGCATATTTTTCGATTATGCAACATAGATTGATTATAATTTTTGCAAATGAATAAAATGTAAGTAGATAAAAAGTGAATAAATTCTTTGTACTACATATTTTCAAAGATGTTTAACAAATTCAATTATAAAAACTGACACAGAATCCCAATTGAAAATTTTCAAGTGGAGATCATTGCTGAAAATCGTTCACAATATTTATTTACTTTAATTTTCATTAATCCAAAGGGATAAATGAGAATTATTATTTTGGCTTCAAAGGAAAATTTATAGTACTCAGAGTATTTAATAAAATATAATTTTTTTTGAAAGCGAAGCGGTTTACCGCTTCTGGTTATCTCTTTAATTAAGGTTTTTTAATTGAAGTCTTTAATTATGTCTTTAAATATAAGTGCAAAATTGGTGAGATAGAAGTGCAAAAATGGTTAGATTGAAATGCAAAATTAGGTGAATTGAAATGCACTTTTGGTGATAAAAAAGTACTGTTACTCCCTGAAAAACGTAGTCGTGGTAGTAGTTTTCTTGGAAGGTGGTAGAGGATACCTCCAGATTTCAACAGAGGAATCTAGTAGTACGAAAGTGTAAAGAGGACAAAAAGTAGTCGACTACTTTTCCGTAGTCCGTGGTAGAGGTAAAGGCAGGAAACATGGGGAGAAGAACTAAGGAGTGGTCCGAAAAAGTAGTAGTGAAAAATTAGAAAGCAGTACAATGAAAAAATATACCAATAATAATTCAACAAACCCTTTAATCGAAGGAGTTTTAAATAAATTAACTGTAGAAATTCCCTTTGAAATCTTATCCAGTTCGGAGCTATCTCTCAACGAAAAATTAATATTTGGATTGGATTTTTCCCTGAAAAGTAAGCTCGGATTTAACCAGATAACGAGTAAAGATGTAGGAGTACTTTTTAACTTACACCCCAATATTGTTGGAGATTACAGGAAGAGCCTTTTGAAAAAGAGGTATTTAACCAAAGAAGGGCGAAAATATTTTCTGACCGACCACTATAAAACAGCTGAAAAATCTGAAGAAATTCAGGAAAATAAGGACCGAAGAAATATCAAAATTCCTTTTGAGCTTTACTCGAATAAAGCGCTAAAAACAGGAGAAAAGCTACTTTGGGGAGAGTACAACTCAATCAGTAAAGGAGTGAAGGAGTATTTTGCATCGAGGGAATATACAGCAAACCGCCTGAATGTAAGTGTTGAAAGCGTCACCAATTGGACGAAATCTCTCAACGAAAAAGGACTGTTTAAAAAATATGAAGTTGTTACAGGATATTACACTCATCAAAGAAAGATCATCACCTGTCATTTTGATAAAAAATAAATTGAAGTCCAAAACTGGTGCTTTGAGGTATACTTTTGTATAATACAGTTTTAAACAAAGTAGATAGTTTTTAAATCACTTTTAGATATCTAAATCCAAATTGAAATGATAAACGATTTTTGAATGGAGAATACAGTTCAAATTAAGTTTTATCTTAATTTAAATAAAGAATGTTACGTTAATATTTAAGTCTAAAAGTGAAAATGTTGTTTGAAATTATTAAAATTAATAGCTTTACAGCAGTAAATGAACAAATAAAAAAATATATAAGAATAGAAATATTTAAAAATTAAATAATAAGATATTACATTTAGCAAACTGACGTCTGTCTTTGAAAGGTCGAAAATTCAAAAGTACAACAGGATAAGTTTAGCAAAATGTTCAGGCTTGGGCTTGGGCATTGCTTTACTTTGTTGTACAGGGCTTCGACCCCCTCAAAGACAGGTAGAGATAATGTCTCAAGCCTGTTTTTTGTTTTCATATATCATTACGGGTTTCAGTAAGGAATATCAGATAAAAGTCTATAAGATTGAAAACCTAATAAATAATAAAATGAAAACGAAATTTTCTACATTACTACTTATCCTGTTTACTTCATTAGCACTAATCAGTTGCAATAAACAGTCAACTAATAATGAATTAGATACTTCATACCTCAATGAAGATGGAACAGAAAAATTTTTAGTCAAAAATAATAAGTTCAGTAATTTCATTGTGTTAAGCAGTTCAATAGGAAGAAATAACAATCCGGTATCTACACTTTATGCATTCAAAGGCATTCTAAAAAATAATACCAAAAATATTTACAAAACTGCTACTATTGAAGGAGAAGTTATTCTTGTTCTTAATAATGGGAGTGAACTTAATTGCAGAAGTACATCTGATTCTTTTGATCCAGTTTTGAGTTCGATTGCAAACTCCAAAACTAAGTATAACTGGAAACCGAATGAAAATTGGATAATAGATGAGTTGAAATCATGTACTATTCCTGTGGAATATTTCAGTTATCCAGTGAAACAGGTATTTACTCAATACTATATCAATACAGAAGATCAAATCAATAATACCTCCGAAAAAATATTAGTGTCTCAAAGAGATGTAACAGACCGATGGTTAAAAGCAAAGGAAAAAGTTAAGAAAGATGTTTCGGACTGTACTAATTATTCATTTGATATTTCAAAATATATGGAAAATAAATAATCTTTTAGTACAACATAGTAAATAATTATATATTCAGTGAGATTGATATTTACTTAAATATTAGTTTCTGAAATAGGATTTCAATTATTACTAATAAAAAAGAGATTTTTTCACATTATGTTCTCTAACTTGGAACTTACTTTTGTAATTAAAAATACTTTTTTTAACTTACATTTGTGTACAAAGATATGTAATGTCTGAAAAAATAGAAATTCAAAAAAAATTACAAGATGTAATTATTAATGATCCTGATAATATAGATTTAATTCTCAGTCTATCAAGAGACTTAGCGTTATTAGATGAAAATAATGCTCGTTTTTTGGTAGATGCGGGTGTTATAGATAGATTAGGAAAAGAATTAGTAGCTAGACACGAAACCGCAGTTTCTGAGCTTGTAAAAAACTCATTTGATGCTGATTCTACATTTTCTAGAATATATTTTAATGATGTTGATGATTATGGAGGGCAATTAATCATAGACGATGACGGTAATGGTATGTCCAGAGAACAACTATTAAATGGTTTTATGAGAATTTCATCTACTGAGAAGATTCATGAGCCTTTATCTCCAATTTATAACAGGAGTCGTGCTGGTAGAAAGGGAATCGGAAGATTTGCTACACAGCGACTTGGAAGTACTTTAACTATAATTACTCAAACAGTTGATTCTCCTAGAGCAATAAAATTAAAAATTGAATGGGATAATTATAGTATAGATAAAGATCTTATGTCTATCTCAAATTCTTTGGAATTTATTGAAAAAACAAAAACAAAAGGAACCACTTTAATAATTGATGATTTAAGAGATTGGTGGTCAGAAGCGATGATTAAAAGAGTATATAGATACACTCTTGATATTATTCAACCCTTTCCGATTTCAAATATTGAAAGTTTAAATTCTGAAAGTGATAATGAAACAGTTAAGGATCCAGGTTTTACTATTAGTTGTTTTAAAGACTCAAATGTAATTGCTGATACACAATCCATGTTCTATGACCATGCTACAGCAGAAATCATAGGAGGAGTGGATGAATACAATATGGGATATTGGAAGATTATTGATAGTAAAATATCAGAAGTTACTACATCTTCAAATCAATTTATTAGTAAGGATGATAATATTGATAATGTTCCATATAAATTTTTAAAAGGAGTAAACCTGAAAGCTTACTATTATATATACAATGTTGGCTTAATTCCAAAACAAGTTGAGACATATATTGATAGTAAAAAAGGAGGGATAAAGATTTACAGAAATGGCTTTAGAGTTTTGCCGTACGGTGAAGAGGATAATGATTGGGTAACACTGGATGAATCCGTAAGAACTAGAAGATATTTATTTGTACATGGTAACCATAATTTTTTTGGATTTGTTGAAATTAAAGGAGATAACCCAAATTTTATTGAGTTATCAAGTCGTGAAGGATTTTTGAATAATGAAGCATATCAAGAATTAGTAGATTTTACATATAAATGTCTTACTTCAGCAGTTAGAAGAATAGCATCAGAAAGAGGGATTAAAGAAACTACTGATCAAAAAGATTGGGATAGAAAATATTCTAGGACTGCAAAACAAGCAGTTGAAGAAGCAGTTGAAATACTTGAGGATTTTGCTAATGAATTTGAAAAAGAAAATTCTGATGGTTTTACATTCAATGATGACGAGACAAAAGAGAAGAATAGAGAAAAAGCTAATAAAGCAAGGGAAAAAGCTGAAGAGTTACGTCATGCTCTAGAGTTTATCGATGAAATAAATATGTTAAGGGTTCTTGCTGGTTTAGGAGTGGTAATTGGTGAATTTACTCATGAAATATTTCAATATTTGACACCTTTTGAGATAGATACTCAGTTTTTACTTAATAATTTACCCATCGACAGTATAGAGTATCAAAAGGCAAAAAACTTAAAAGAAAGATTTCAATCATTTAGAGTCTATGCATCTTATTTTGATGAAACAATTTCACAAAATGTTAATCGGGAGCTTAAAGTTATAGAATTAAGAAGTGTTATCAATCCGTTTTTTAAAACTTTAGAAAATGATTTATTGCGTAATAATATCATAGTAGATATAAATTATTTAGATATAGAATTGTATACATGTAAAATGCATGCTTCTGAGTGGGCATCAATTCTATTTAATCTTTATAGTAATTCAAAAAAAGCAATGAGCAGGGGTAGAGTTATTAATAAGAAAATTAAAATAAATGCTGGTAAATTAGAAGAAAATAAGCTTTTTATTGAATTTTTAGATAATGGTGATGGAATTCCAGTCGAAAATAGAGAGAAAATTTTTGACGCTTTTTTCACAACATCGAGTCCTAGAAGTAAATCAAATATGGCAAATGAACTAAGCGGTACGGGATTAGGACTAAAAATCGTTAAAGATATTATTGAAAGCTATCAAGGAGAAATAATAGTTGAAAACCCAGAAGAAGATTACTCTACTAATATAAGAATAGAAATACCAACAGCAAAAAAAGAAGATATACCAAATGACTACTTTTAAAATTTTATATATAGATGACGATAAAGATGAAAAACTTAAGATAGATCCTATTGTTGAGTCTTTAACTTCTCAAGCTCTTATTGAGATTGAATTAAGTTATCCCGAAGTATTAGAGGGGTACGTTGAAAAAATAAAAACAGATTTTCCAGATATAGATGCTTGTCTTATTGATTTAAGACTAAATGAAAATTTAAAAGGAAGAGATAATTATGCTTCATATCCGGCACAAGTTTTAGCTGCTGCAATAAGAACTTATCAAAGTGGAAAAGATGCAAAATTCAAAGAATTTCCAATAATTTTGATTTCTTCTGATGAAAAAAAGAAAGATTTCTATGATACGGATATTTCATCTCATGATTTATTTGATTTTTTTATTTCTAAAAACGATTTAGCCTATAAGGGGAAGTATTATGAGAAAATGATCTTTTCAATTACTTCTGCTTATAAAGAAATTGAAAAATCTAAAAAAGTCTATGAACTTCTAAATATTGAAAAAGAGGAATTCAAAACACTTAATTTTTACCATAATTTTGATGATAATTTGATTTCAATTATATCTCAATATATCTACAATGAAATTATAGGAAAAGATGGAATTTTAATTTGCAAAGAAACTCTTTTTGCTCGATTAGGAATTGATATTAATGATTCAGGAGGCTTAGATGTATTATTTAAAAGTATAGATGAATCTTGTAAGTATGATGGTATTTTCAGTGATAGTAATGAAAGATGGTGGGCTCAAAAAGTTATTTATTGGTGGGAGGATACATTTCCAGAAGCTAAGAGTTTAATTATCTTAAATGCTGAAGAACGGTTAAGTATAATTAAAGAAAAATTTGATCTTAAAGATGCTGCAGTTGCCAAACCAATAGATGATTGGATGAGTAGTAAGTTTTGGACTATATGTCAAATTTTGAAAAAGCCAATGGATACAAGAGATGGTTTGTTGATTTTGAATAATTTACAAAATTGGCAAGATAAATCTTATGCTTCAATTAAAGGAATTTTGGAAAGTGACTTTCCGAAACTAGGATTAAAGTTACATCCGATAGAAAAAGATAGATTTAATGAGTTGAAAAAAAAATATCAGTCTGAGTCATATGGAAATTGATGAGAAGCATATTAAAATACGAAAAGAATTGGCTAAGGATATAAGGACACTATCAAACGTTTTATATAGCTATTTCCCTACAGCGTCATTAGGAAATTTAGAAGCAGCAATAACCTTTTTATCTTCAAATAGAGCTGTTGTGCTTGATAAAGTTGCTCGTGCTGAATATTGGGGATATAATGTCAAAGAAGTTTGCTTTAAGTTAGATAAATTCCCAGAAAAAAGGCATCCAAAGGATATTGAAAACTTAGAATTGATTCTAGATTTTGAATTAGTTGGGAATTGTGATGATATTGACTCTTTAAAAGATCCATTTTTGTGGTTAATTTTTGACATAAAAATTAAAGGGATTTATGATAAAAAAGATTTCTTCACTTCTTATCACTTAGATAGACATTTATATAAAGCTGGAGATATGATGCCAGTAGAGCCACATCCTTTTTATCATTTTCAATATGGAGGAAAACATATTTTAGATGATAATAAAACTGTAGACTCTGGCAAATTAATAATTTTTGAGTCCCCTAGAATTGCTCATTACCCTATGGAACTTATATTAGGCATTGATTATATTCTATCTCATTTCTTCCCAGATAAGAGAATTGCCATTTTGAAAAGCGAACAAGAGTATGTAAATCTTATAGAAAAATATCAAGCTCGAATCCTTAAACCATATTATCATACAATATCAAGTACTTGGAACTATGATCATAATTCTTTAAATATTGGGAATCATTGGACTCCATCTTTTTTATGTCCTCAATTAATAATTAATTCATAGTGAAACTTTATAAAGAAATTCTAAATTTTATAGGTAAATATTCATTCAATGAGTCATTGGTTAATAGATTAATAGTATCAACTTTTTGTCAATTAAACTTAATCTCTGTTAAGAATAATATTTTAATTAAAAGTTTACTAATCGATGAGAGAGATGCTGAAGAATATCAGAAACTTTTAGATTTAATAGACTTATTTAATGGTGAAGATCAACACTGTGATTTCGAACTATTAATAACATTATTTGAATTTGTAATATCTCCATCAGATAAAATTGTTAATGGAGCTATATACACTCCATCAAATATTAGACAATTTATAATAAACTCATCGTTAAAGAATGAGGATTTATCAAAAAAAACTTTTTGTGATGTAGCTTGTGGCTGTGGAGGTTTTTTATTTGATGTTGCTAAAATACTGTATAGCTCAGGTATAAAATTCAAAAGTATCTACGAAAAGAATTTGTTTGGTATAGATGTGGAGAAGTATAGTATCTATAGGACTAAAATCTTACTTTGTTTATTAGCAATAGCAAATGGAGAAGATGAAGATGAGTTTAGTTTTAACTTTTATGTTGGGAACTCTTTATCGTTTAATTGGCAAGAATCCTCAGATGTTTTTAGAAGAATAGGGGGATTTGATTATATCTTTAGTAATCCACCATATGTAGGTTCAGTAAATATTGATGAGGATTCTAAAGCATTATTGAAGAACTGGTCCGTTGCATCTACTGGCAAAGCAGATTTATATATACCTTTTTTTGAATTAGGATTGAAATGGTTGAATGAAAACGGTTCTTTAGGATATATTACAGTAAATACATTTTATAAAAGCTTAAATGGAAGAGCTTTGAGAAACTATTTTTCTGCAAAGAAATATTCTTTTAAGATTATAGATTTTGGCTCAGAGCAAATATTTAATAACAGATTAACATATACTTGTATTTGTTTAATCGAGAAAAAAAAAGGAGAGATTTTATATACTAAGTCTAAATTAGATAATTTATCTAAACTGTCTGATAACAGTTTTTATTCAATTAATTATGAACAATTAAATGATAAAGATGGTTGGTTATTGGACAACTATGTTACTCAGGCAAACATTCGAAAGATTGAAAATATTGGTGATAGTTTAGGGAATTTATTTAATATCAGGAATGGCTTCGCTACTTTAAAAAATGATGTATTTTTATTTAAACCAATAGGCGAAAACGAAACGCATTATAGCTTTGTTAAAGATGAAGTTGAGTATGTTGTTGAAAAGGCTGTGTGTAGAGATGCAATAAAACCGAATGTGTTAAAAAAAGAAGAAGAAATACCTATTTTAAGAGAGAAGATTATTTTTCCGTATAAAATTGATTCTGAATTTAATACTGTTAGTGTTATCCCAAAATCTGAATTCGAAGAAAAATATCCCAACACATATTTCTATTTGTCTAATTACAAATTAGAATTAGATTTAAGAGATAAAGGGCAAAGAAATTATCCAGAATGGTTTTCATTTGGAAGAACACAAGCTTTAAATATAAGAGGTAAGAAATTATTGTTTCCTTATATTTCTAATATGCCATACTTTGTTTATACAGATGACGAAGACTTAATGTTTTATAATGGTTATGCAATTATTTCAGATTCATTTGAGGACTTAATGTTTCTAAAAAAAATATTGTCTTCAGATATATTTTGGTATTATATTAAAAATACTAGTAAGCCGTATTCAAATGATTATTTCTCTTTAGCTAAGAATTATGTTAAAAATTTTGGAATTCCTTTTTTTAATGAGAAGGAAAGAAAGAAACTAATAAAGTTAAAATCTAAAAAAGCAATAAATTCCTTCTTAGAAAAGAAATATGATTTTTACCTTTAACTGATGTGAAAAAATGAAAAAGCTATAAGTTTTAATTTTATCAAATTGCTAATAACGCTTAAACCCATCTACATCCACAGCGCTCCATACAACTCCAATATTTTTATTGATAGTTGATATAAAGTAAATATAACTCCATCTAATACCACATAAATACACGGGGGACATTACAGGTGGGACCACTTTTTAAATCAAGCACTTACAGAAATGTTGGTGCTTTTTTTGTGCTTTATTCTCTATTTCAGGATATTGTAATATTGTCTTAATTATAAAAAATTGATGATTTTAAGTAGTTAAGTATTGGTGTAAGTGGTTATTATGGAATTTTAGAAAAGCTTTGTATAATAAAAAGGAGGGACAGATTATGTAGAAAATGTTTTGCTAATTTGAGTAGACTTAAATAGAGATTTATTTATAATTAAGAGTTCACTGGTTGTGATACTACTTTTCTGTAAACCTGCATAAAACAAGAAGTAGTATACTTTCTGTATCGAAAAGTAATGATGAGCAGCAACATCAGGATTAATTGCATTTGTAGCTAAAATATTTACAACAAGACATTGTCCCTTTAACTGATATATTATGATCTATTTTAAATTTTGCATTAGATATTTTTACGCCGAATCTCTTATTGAAATCATTGGTATACATATACTATAATTGAATGAAATAATTATTTGTAAATTAACATACTCTAAATAAATAGGCAATGTTGCAATATGATTTAAATATTTTTTCTCCAAAAGAATTCGAAGAATTCAGTAGAGATCTTTTGCAGGCAAAGTTGGGAGTATTTATCGAGTCTTTTACAGCAGGCAAAGATGAAGGGATTGATTTTAAATTTTCGGCGGAAAAAGGAGACGTTATCATTCAGTCAAAACGAAATAAAAATTTTAGTTTGTTGTTGAGAAATCTAAAAAAAGAAGTGCCTAAGATTGAAAAGTTAGCTCCTCAATCCTATATAATAACAACAAGCGTTGGATTAACCCCTAAAAATAAAAAAGTAATAAAAGACCTCTTTACTCCATATATTAAATCTACAGAAGATATATATGGTAAGGATGATTTGTTAAATATTCTTGCGCAAAATGAGAAGATTGAAGAAAAATATTATAAACTGTGGATTGGAAGTACGAGAATATTAAAAAAAGTACTACAGAGTAAACCTTATTATTCATCTTTTGAGTTAAAAGATTTACATAGTAAAATAAAACTATATGTTCAAAATGAGAGTTTCTTTATATCTTTAAAGATACTAAGAGAACATCAGTACATTATTATTTCTGGGATACCTGGAATTGGGAAAACAACATTAGCAGAAGTTTTGATTTACCATTATCTTTCTTTTGACTATGAACCAGTCTATCTAAATGGTGGTATAAGTGACGAATATCTTTATCTAAATGATAACAAAAAACAAATATTTTGGTTCGATGATTTTTTAGGGAAAAATTTTTTTGATAATAAAAACGGAGTGAGAGATGTTGAAATCATCATCAAATTTATCAAAGAAATCAGAAAGGCTCCAAATAAGCTTTTAATTTTAACAACGAGAGAAAATGTACTAAACCAAGCTAAGGAAATTCATGAAATATTCAAGATAGAAAATATTGAAGCAGCGAAGAGTATAATTGATATATCCATTTACACAAGATTAATTAGGGCAAAAATTTTATATAACCATCTATTTCATGGAGGGGTACATCAGGAGTACCTTAATAACCTTATTGAAAATGAAAATTATGAGGTATTGATTAATCATGTTAATTATAATCCCAGAATCATAGAAACAATTATCAAGCAAAAAATATGGAATAGTTGTCCACCTAGTAATTTTTTTAAAGTTACCAAAAGCTTTTTCGACAATCCTCAAAGTGTTTGGTTACACAGCTTTGAAAATACTATAAACAGGTTTTCTCAATACACACTTTTGATATTATTTACTCTCCCAAGCCCTGTATTAATTGATGATCTTGAGACAGCAACAGAATCTTTTTTCTTGAATAATCTAATATTAGGAATAAATTATGACCCTATTCAATTTTTAAAATCCATCAGGGAATTAGAAAATACATTTATAAATGTGGTAATGGGTTTAGAATCAAGGCCTAATGTGCTAAGAGAACAAAATGGAATAGAGGGATGGGATACAAGAGATCCCAATATAGATATAGAAGGAAAAATTTTTATTAAATATCAAAATCCCTCTATTTATGATTTTCTCTTTAATTATTTATTCAACAAAGAAAAACTCATAGGGTATTTAGTAAATTCTTTAATTTTTATTGAACAATTTTATACTTCATTTTCAGGCCAAAAGACCAATGGAAAAATTGGTTTGAACCAAATACTTATTAATAAGATAGCAGCGAGACTATTGCAAATAGAAATCAATTTAAACTCCTGTAAGGTAAATATGATAAATATTGATCACATACAGCATACATACCAGAATAATAAGCCTTTTTATATATTTCTGAATTATTTATATAATCATTTTTCTAGTCATAATAAAGATATAGAAGGATTTATCTATAGAAATTTTAGGACTGAATTAAGGGTGGGAGAAGGTGTTTATAGTTCTGCTTATATAGATTTATTAGGAAAACTTGATTTGACACGTTTTAAAGTCAATGAAGATAAAATATTTGACAATTTTCTAAATCACAGCTTTGACGTTACTGATCTAAATTTAAGTTCGTTTGAAAAATTTGAATTAATCTTTCCATATAAATATCAGCAATTTATTAAATCAAACCGTTTTTCAAATGTAATTAATAAAAAAGTAACAGAAGCGTTGAGAATTTATGTTGGTGGCGTGATATTTGTTAATAAAGTTCGGGATTATAAGATTAAGTTAGAATATATTACAAAAAAGTTTTCAATAAATTTAGAAGAATACCTAGAAAAAGTAAATAGCACGCTTGATAATATTTATTCTTCAGAAATACATTACAATGAAGATGATGTTGATATTGAGGAAGAAATAGAAAGAATTCAAGAAGAAGAAATAAAAATAAAACAAGAAATTAAAGACGAAATGATGATAACCGACCTGTTCAACAGCTTACGAGAATAATTTTAAATACTATTTATTTAACATTCTTCGTTAGTAAATACATAATAATCAGCCTGTAATTTTGATTTCTGCTGTGGTGGTAAAATTAACAGATAGAATAAAAATCCAACAAAAGATATTCTTTTATATCTTATTTATTATAATTTAAAGTATTTTTAATAAAGTTATATAAACTACTTGTGGTTTGATATAACCTCAATATGCAAAATTTTACATGTTGTGATTAAGAAGCACAATTTGCCTTAACACGCTTAAAACCATCTACATCCATAGCACTCCATGCAATTCCAATATTTTTTAAAGAGCTGATATAAAGTAAATATAACTCTATCTGATGCTACACAAATACACGGGGGGACATTATAGGTGGGACCACCTTTACTATCAAGCACTTACAGTAATGTAAGTGTTTTTTTATTGTTGACTACAGCAATACTGCAACATTTTATTATTTTTTGAACAATGAATGATATTTTTATCTCATAAAAGTACATAATTCATCATATTTGATATAGACAACATATTCAAACGAGTCCCGAAAAATTATACGAAGGTCCCCTTTACTATAAGAAATATAAGTAAAAGATAATATTGCTATGATTTGGATAATGAAAATGATTATATTTAATAAACGAAAACAAATAGTTAATACCTTAATTACTTTTTTAATTTGGAAAAACAGCACTGCTATGTTTAATAATAAAAATTTACTATTAGGATTGATGGGTACAGTCGAATGCATTATCGGTATTAATTCTTTAAAAGCACAGAACTCAATTCAGGTTCAAAATAAATTGGATTTTTCAAGAAGTGAAATAGTTTCTGTTCCCGTTTCGGATTTAAAATTATTTCTAAAGAAAAATAAAGAATCAGATTTTCGAATAAAAGATGAAAATAATAAATTCATTACCATTCAATGGATAGATTATGATGGTGACGGAAAAGGAGATGAATTGCTTTTTCAGGTAAATATTGAGGCAAAAAAAACAAATACTTACAAAATAATTGCAGACGGAAAAACGCCGATCCCTGAGGCTAAAGTTTCAACCTATTCAAGGTTAGTTCCTGAAAGAGTAGATGATTATGCTTGGGAAAATGATAAAGTTGCATTCCGTGTTTATGGTCCGAAAGGTCAGAAGGAAGCTCAGGAAGGTATTAAAAGCAGTACACTCTCCAGCGGAGTTGATATTTGGCTGAAAAGAACCGATCAGCCTGTTATTAATAAATGGTATAAAGGTTATCTTACGGATCCGATGTTTTACCACAAAGATACGAGAGGAGAAGGCTATGATCCTTATCACGTCGGAGATAGCCGTGGAACTGGAGGAACTGGAATTTGGGTAAATGAGAAACTCCAGGTTTCAAAGAATTTTATTAGTTCTAAAACTATTGCAGAAGGTCCTTTGAGAACGATTTTTGAATTAACGTATTTTCCCTGGAGTGATTTTAAGGTACAGGAAATAAAAAGAGTCTCTCTGGATATTGGTTCCAATTTCTCGAAATTTGAATCTAATTTCACATCACACAGCCCGGCTCCCAATTTTACCATCGGAATCAGTTTGCATAAAAATGAAGGATTGACAAAACTTAATGACAGAAAGGGCTATTATCTTCATTGGGAAAAGATCGATGATGCTTTTGTAGGGGAAGGTGTGGTTATAAATCCGAATGTTGTTGAAAAATCTATTTCCCACAGAACGGAAACTCCTGACCAGAGTAATTTATTAATTATTACGAAACCACAAACTAAACTGACTTATTATGCAGGATTTGCATGGCAAAAAAGCGGGCAGATTCAGACTCAGGATGATTGGGAAAAGATGTTGGAAAAGCAGTCGCAAATTATAGCCAATCCATTGGTTCTTACTATTGTTAAATAAACAATGATGGGTTTAAAAATCATGCAACGTTAATCATGTAACAATTTTAAAATTTAGATTAAAATTTGCTTAAATGAAAATGTAAGCAAAGTGGAAAATTCCGGACGATCGATTGCGTTTATGGAAAACAACAACAATACCATTGAAAAGCAGATATATTCTCTACTCTATTTTCAATGGTATTGTTGTTGTTTTGATCATAAAGATCAATCTTTCAAAGATTTTTATAAAAAAGATTAAACTAAGAGTTGGCTGGTATTCTAGCTTGATTTTCAATTGCTATCCTAGATTTATAGTATCTAAATAAAAAATCATAACATACCATTTCGTGGGCACGGTTTTTAGATTTAAATAACCTATTCATAAGCATATGGATATGGCTGGCTAAAAAACTATTGATATCAACAGTCAAAGAATCAGATTGATATAAGTCTATAATCTCTTTTGCTAAATCAGTTATAGAATCGCTTTTTTTCTCAATCAGACTATATATATTATCTGGATTTTTTTCTTCAAAGATATCAGAAATTTCTTGCCTGTGGAATCTGAATTTATCACTTAAACTATTGTTAAATGTTTTTGACTTGCCAAATTCATTTTTAAAACCATTGCTTAGATTTTCCATGAATGATTTTTTTTCAGATAAATTATAATTAAACAAATCTAAAAAAGAATCCATTGCTTTTAAACCAAAAAGCCATCTTAAATTTTCATCTTTAAAATAGGTAAGATAATTAGTTATCATAATACTATCCTGGAAGAAAATTTTCTCGGAAATTTCCATGGTATTATAACCATATCTTTCAACTTCTCTATTGTAAGTGTCTAATTGGACTTTCCAGACAATAGCATCTTCCGCTAATGGTTCTAGAATTTCGTGCATTCCAACAATTACAGCTCCTATCATAGAAATATCTGTGCATTTGAATCTGACTCTAATATGGAATTTAGGATCATTGTAGCGAATAAAAAACCATTCAGATATTATATTATTCAGAATTAATTTCTCAGTAAAAGGTTTTATATATTCAGTAAGCACTTCATCTGCAGATTTTGTCCCCAGATATATTTTATAATAAATCCACTCACCTCCAATTATATTATATGTTTTAATATTTTTTGTCATCTTTAATTCTTATAAAATGAAATGATAGCTTCGTTAGAATAATTTTTACCGGATTCATCTTTTACAAGCTGATTGTCATCAGTAAAAATAAATTCAGTTAACTTCATATTTTGTCTTTTTCTGATAGTCTCAACAAACATTTCAACCGAGGTAAGGTTTTGTAAATTTATTAATAACTCATTATCTCCATCACTTAAAAGAAATAGATCCGGCAAAGAGTGATTTTGTCTAAAAGTATTTATTCCTTCTTGTAAATTGTTTTTGTCTTTTCCGTCAATTAACGGCTTTACATCATTCGCGTTAAGATTCCAGGTTGCGTAGGATAAAATGATGTTTTTATATTCAATTCTTGGAATTGCTTTGTATAGGTTATCGAAATTGCTTACATCTAAATAAACTCCGGGAATTACATTGTTACTCTGCATGTCACTTAAGAAGTGATAGATTGGCAGGGCATTGTTGTTAGAATAATTATGAGCATTGGTAAGCCTTGGAATAATTTCTTTATTATGCTTTTTCGAGCGTAAAAATATTTTGTTACCTCTTACCGAAATCATAATATCTTCGATATTTATTTGGTGTTCCGATGATTTTATTGAGCGAGCTAAATAAGGAATTTCATATTTTCTAAAATCAGGTCTTGACAGGATATTTCCGACTCTGGCTTCAGGGAGGTGAATAATTTCTGCAATTATTTTATTAGGATTGCTTTTATATTCAAAATCAATTATTTCATTTACAAGATTATCAATATTATGATCACTATGACTAAATCTAGCTAATAAATTAGCACCACTTCCACCGCCGCCGCCATTGAATTTTAATTTTGTCTGCCCGTTTTCCTTTACCATTTCTACAAAAAAAGATAATGTATCCGGTAAACTTTCCAATGTAGTTTCCGGTAAAAAGGAGAAGTCTTTATCTTCTATTTTTATTACAGAGAGATTTTTTTCTTTAGCCTTGATTATTTTTTGTTGAATGATATCATCTACGATTGTCCACTTGATTTCCCTTGCTTCTTTTATATCCCTGTTAGGTTGGGTGATAAATAAGCCATCTAATAATGGGTTTTCATCATTAGATTCCATATTTCTTCCGTATCCAATTCCAATTTCAGGATCTAAAACTTTGGAAATAGGCATTTCATGTTCTTCATATCTTTCATAAAATGCTTCTCTGAATTGGTCTAAGTAAGTTTTTGGTTTTAGTTTTCTTATTTTATTGAGTAGGTTGATTACAGCTTCAATTTCTTTTACAAATTTCCTGTCAATTTTGTTGGACTTAGTAGTAATCACTAAATCACATTGAAATAAAAATTTTAAATCAAAAGGAATATTTTTTTTGCTTACAATATCACTAATATCGATATACTTTTCAATTTTGTTGCCGATATTAGAGTCCAATATTTTCAATTTTTTATCTAATAATTCAATAAAAGCAATATTTTCATTATCAGCACCAAATTTTGATTTTAAAACTTTAGTAATTTGATTTGAAAACTCAGGACCAGAAACAGAAGGTTCCAGTTCACTGATTAATATCTGGTTTTCTATTAATTCATTTACAAATTCTTCAGCATCTTCTTTATCAATTTCGTCTGCAACGAGCATATCTACAATTTCATGGATATATACTCCATTTTTAGACATTGAAATTATATCATCAAGATATTCTGAAGCATCTACTGCTACAATATCATGGAATCTATTGTTGTTTTTGTAATGATATTCTATATATCTTACTTTGTCTCGAATTTTGTAGATGCTTGAATTTGGATAAAATTTTAATTTATTTTTTATTTCCTCATCTTTCAACAGCTCATAAGATAAGGAAACAACATAATTCATATCTAATCTCGTATGACGATTATAATTGCTAATATTATCCAATAAAATGTCTGTCTCATCTGCAAATTCACCCACTGCACATCCTGCAAATAAGCCATAAGGCGTACATCTGGAACTCATTCGGGAAAGATATTTTAGAATGCTGTATTTTAATTTTGATTTCTTTTGAACATCAGTAATTTCATTATTTATCCATCTGTCAATTTGTGTAGATAGGGAAGGAGATGCTAAAAATATTGCCTCACGTACTGTAGAATCCTGACATATTTCCATTATTCTTTCATCAGAAATTATTTCTGAAGAGGTTGTTAATTCTTTAAAAAAATCTAATGGAAGAATAGGGGTTCTTAAAACAAATTTTTCAAACGGGCTATATTTTACTTTCTTCATAATTGATTATAATATTATCTTAGTTTAATAGGAAAATAGAATCCCATGTAAGAGAAGGGTCGTTAAGCTGTTTATCAATTAAAAAAGTTCCAATGCCTGCAATACCATCTAATAAACCGATAGCATTTGAAGTCTCATTATCCCCCAAATGTTTTATGTAACCAGCTAATCCTTCAGGTTTGTTAGCAAGTAAAAGGGTATCATTTGAAAATTTATTGTATAGGTGTAAAAACCTCTCATCATTAGTTACTGAATACCATTTTTTATGATAATAAGCGACACTAATAGTTCCATGACAGAATCCGGCATCACAATCTTCACCATTTAACAAAGCTGAGTGCATGGTTTCTCTTTTTAAAGTGGAATATGCTATATTTTTTGATTCTTCAATCAAATCTTCATTATTTAAAGTTTTTCCTGCCTTATAAAGACCATAAGCAACTGACTGGTCTCCATAACACCATCCTAAATGTATATTGTAAAAAGCTGTTTTCTTACTAATAGCTATACTAGGAAACATACAAAAGCCATCTTTATCATCATTTTTGAATAATAAAACAGTTTTAACACTTGCTTCTAAACCTTGCTTAATTTTATTATTCGAAGGATAGATTTCAAGAAACTTTGAAAATAAAATTATAAAAGAAGTATGACCATGAGCCAGACCAACATTTGTTTTGTGAAGTCCTTCCTGGATGGTATCAATATCTTTTACTTTTAATGCCTCCGAATAATCCCACTGTGCTATTTCAGATACTTTTTCAAAGACTGTTGTTAATTTTTCAATGTCAATTCCTTTGTTTATTCTTTCTAAAAGATAATATGAAATCCCGGTTATGCCATGTAAAAAATCAATTTGATCAAGTTTATGGGAATCATTTATCTCATCAATATAGGAAAGAAAATGGTCAACAGAATCAATAAGTATATCATCTATAACTTCAAGACCTTCAGAAAAGTCAATATTTTGAATTTCGTTTGTATTTTCTAGATAATTCAGCATGAAACCTATTCCAGCAATTCCAAGACAGTAAGTAGGTCCTATATTTACATCATCATCATTTAGCCGTTCAAATATAAAATTGATTACCTCTTCTATTTTTTGTAAATATTCCGGCTGATTTTTATATTTATAAAGCATATAATAAAATATAGGTATGCCACCTATTCCTGTAAACAAGGATAGATCTGAAACAAAAGGTTTTTTATCCCATATTTCATTTATTGTATTTTCAATATCTAGTATTTTCTTTTCTATGGTCATATATAAAATTATTTAAGTATATAAGCTCTATATTACATAGAGCTTATAATTTAAAAAATAAAGTGTGAAAACTTTTAAGGATTAGGGTATAATCCTTCTAGGGGATCAACACATTTATTATTTGTTTTCGAAGGTCCATCGCCTCCGTTAGTACACCAGCAACAAGTGAAATCATTCCATGAGCTACTGTCAGAGCCTCCTCCCTGGATACCTGCGGATTGTTCTTTTGTTAGCTGAGTGATTTTTTGTTTGTTTAATGATAATTTTTTCTTCTTCATAATATTTTTTATTAGCAGTTCCATAGTACTTCAGAAGGTGCAGAACCTGGCATAGGATCTGGGCATTTGTTTGTACTTTTTGAAGGTCCATCCCCTCCGTTTGTACACAAGCAACATGTAAAGTCATTCCATGAGCTGCTACCTGAACCTCCGGCTATTAAACCTCCTTGTACAGAAGCTGATTGATCTGCTGTTAATTTTGTGATTTTTTGCTTGTTTAGTGTTAGTTTTTTCTTTTTCATAGTAAACAGTTTTATTTTTTATTTATATTATTTTAGCAGTTCCATAAAACCTCAGATGGTGCTGAAGCCGGCATAGTATCTTCACATTTATTTGCACTTTTGGAAGGTCCGTCACCACCATTAGTACATACGCAACATGTAAAGTTATTCCAAGAACTACTGGCAGAGCCACCAGCTAAACCTCCTTGGATAGAAGCTGATTGATCTGAAGTAAGTTTTGTGATTTTTTGTTTGTTTAATGTTAATTTTTTCTTTTTCATAGTTGTAATAAATATTTATTATTAATCAAGCCCTTCCCAAGGCTCCATGCAAACTTTTGTTTTTGATTGTCCAGCGGTACACAGGCAACATGTAAAATCATGATTACTGCTATTTTGAGAACCCGCACCTTGTATTCCGGCAGATTGCTCTTTTGTCAATTTTGTAATTTTCTCTTTGTTTAATGATAACTTTTTCTTTGTCATAATGATTTATTTGTGGTAAAAAAATGTTTTTATTCTAGACCGTCACATCTAAAACATTCGGATTGTCTACAAGTATTCCAAGAATCTTTAGTTCCGCCGCCTCCACCTGTACACCAGCAGCAAGTAAAATCATTATTTGAACTGTTAACAGAACCAGCAAGTTCTAGCTTACCACCTTGGATTTGTGATGCTTGTTCGTTAGAAAGATTTACAATTTTCTGTTTGTTTAATGTTAATTTTTTCTTTTTCATAAGTTTAATTTGAGGTTATGTTTGTTTATAATATTTGATTATTAACTGATTACTAGCGTTGTGTTAAAGTGCAATTACTAGCGATTGATACAGGTTCTGGATCTAAGCATTTATCTGAGTTCGAGTTTCCGCCAGTACACCAGCAGCAAGTAAAACCATTGTTGGTGCTCGCTCCAGTTCCTGCTGCAGCCAAACCACCTTGAATCGAACCAGATTGCTCAGCCGATAGTTTTGTAATCTTCTGTTTGTTTAATGATAATTTTTTCTTTTTCATGAGATTAATTTTTGAGATTAATATTTATATACCGTAAGTCAGTTGTAAAATCTTTTTAATGAAAAATTAGCACCAGATTGAAGTACAAATTGTATCTACTGAAGGGCTAGGATCAAAGCATCTTTCTTCCTTGGAATTAGGTGCGGTACAAAAGCAACATGTAAAGTCATGATTAGTGCTTCCTTGAGAACCAACACCGGGAAGTATTTTACCGCCTTGTATCTCTAATGCCTTTTTACCGGACAGACTTACAATCTTCTCTTTGTTTAATGATAGTTTTTTCTTTTTCATAGTATAAATTTTAGAGTTTTTAAATTTTGTGGGTTATAAGTTATTTTTAATACTGAATAGCTTTAGTAAGATCAATAGGATTGTTATATTTCTTTATATTGTTTCGTAATCGCTCATTTATTTCTCGCATATTTGATGGGTTTACTTTTGTACCGTCATTAAGAAAAAATTGATCATTATTTGAAGACCCAACACTATTTTTTATAAAACTTACAGGGGAATCATAGTATTTGAGTTTTGTATTTTTATATTTTTCCCAAGTAACAGAAGCAGACATTTGTTTAGACATTTGAATAAATTGATTCTGTACTTTTTTTTCTTTCTTTTCAGATTTTACAAGCTGGATTTTATAATTTCCTTTATCATCAAAAACCTCAATTATTAACCCAGGTAGCCCATGAAATTTATAAGGACCTTCCTGAAAAGGAATTTCAGTAGTAAACCAAACTGTCCAATTTCGTCCTCCCCAATGGGTTGTTGCTTTCTGTAAGGTTAAATCTTTAATTTTTTTCTTCTCATCTGTAAGCTTCCATATCTGGGAATCTGTAGTTTGTAATTTGAGTACGGTATTTTCAATTAAATCATATTCGCTATAATCATTGCTTCCTGTTTTATGAGAAACAATAGTGGAGGTATTCAGCTTTGTATTCTTTGGAAAAGGAATATCATTGATGATAAGGGAATCTGCAACAAAGAAATCTCGGGTATAATATTCAACTTCATTTGGTGAGATATCCAGATGATAATTTTCTTTAGTTAAAACATCAGATAAAGAGTCCTTCTTATATTCTACATCATAAATGAATCTATGAACCTGAGAATTAATATATGTACTAAAAAAAACAAAAGCTATGATTATATATTTCATTATAAATTATTTTTGATCGATAAAATCCTGTTCTTCTTTTGATAAAAGTATTTTGCTGTCTTTTTGCTCTTGGTTGGGGATGTTTTCCCATAAGCTTTTTTTGAAATCTATTTTGTTTTCAAAACCTTTGCTATCTGTTTCGTCGAATGTTTGAAAAATAATTTCTCGTTCAAATGTTTTAACGCTTTTTATATTGTCATAGGTGATATAGCAATCTCCCTTCATATTAGCCTGTGAAGGAATATATTTTTTATTTTTTTTGTAAAAATCAAAAACGACAACACCATCTCCGGGCTTGAAATCATATTCAAGGCCATCTTTTGTCTGTTTTTTATAAGAAGGCCATTTACTTTGTTCATAATTAAGCTCATAATGAAGGATGACTTTGTCTAAGGTATTGTAGATTATTATTCCCGAGACATTGATTCCACTGGGTGATGATGCTTTAAATTGTATTGTTTGCTCATCTCCATTTTCACTAATCACATTTGCAGAATACTTGATGTCTTTGCTTTCAAGATAGCTTGTAAACCTTCTCAATTCATAATTGAAAAAAATATTACCTACAAAATCTTTTGATTGGTCTAATGAAGAACCTTGTATTATATTATTTTCTGCTTCTTTTGATTTAAAATATCTAATATTATTAAGCTCAATCTGTACAAATTCATCATAATTTTCCTGCAGAGTGTTTTTGTAGTTGTACATATTTGATTTTGACCAAAGTTTTGCTTCTGCCAACATCAATAATGAAAGATTTCCATCACTAGTATTTTTTTGCCTGTAAATGATATTATAAAGAGATGGTTTGTCAAAGTATCTTTTCCTGTAATTTTTAAAAACATCAATGACTATATTTTTTATATTGACATTAATAATTTTCACTTCTTCAATCTCTTTATATAATGGTTTTAATTCTATTACAGGATCAATATGAGTTATTTTTTTACTTTCATATCCGGAATTGAAAATTTCAATAGCAGATATCTGGTTGGGAATCAATACC
This sequence comes from Chryseobacterium sp. FH2, assembly GCF_001045455.1. Lineage (GTDB taxonomy): Bacteria > Bacteroidota > Bacteroidia > Flavobacteriales > Weeksellaceae > Chryseobacterium. The sequence continues at coordinate 207,871 of NZ_LFNE01000007.1, forward strand.
ATTCCGTCTTCATTAGTATATAAAACTTCATTAGCTAATATTAATCTTGCATTTGGGATAGGTGATTTATCTTGAGCGTCTACAATCTTTATTTTTTGTAGTGATTGAGATGATAAAATTTGAAAGAAAAGAAAGAACAAAACTGTATACAACTTCATTTTTTTACATTTTATAAATATGCTTTAGGAGAAAGAATTAGTTTCCTGAAACAAACTTACAAGAGTGCTTCGTTAGAAAAAAGCAAAAGAAGTATAGATATATAAAAATAATCTATAAATTTATAAATTTATATTATTTAATTATCTGAATTATAAATTGTTATGTTTGTTTTTTGCTTTTGATTTTTAATCACTTTAAAATGAGAAAATATTTGTTTGGAGTTCTAATAAAAAGAAATATTTCAGCAGGAAATAATTTTTAAATTCTTTATTTTTGAATAGTAATCATAGAAAATACAAGAGATGATTCTTTGTTTGGAGTAAAAACAGGCCGAAAAATTAAAACTAAAAGTTCAGTATATAGAATATTGAATGCAGAAGAAGCTTCTTAATCTTATTTGGTAATTTAATTGTTGACGAAAAGTTTTCTATTAATCTTGTAAAATATTTTAAAAATGAATTTGTTAGAAAGATATATCCCATTATTTTCTGACGCCTGGAAAGAGAAATATCATGCAGCGTTGACGAAAGAACATTTAGAACATATTAGTGAAAATCTTCAAAATTTCCGGAATAAAATTTCAGATTGGGAGTTGCCTTATTTTAATGAAGAGATAAAAATCGACAGAATTAAAAGTTTTAATGGGTTCATTTCTGTTTTTCAAAGTGAAGAATCAGAAATAATTAAAGCTCAGAGATTAGAAGAAATTCCGTTTGAGCATTGGCTGGATATTTTAGGACAAAGATTAACGGCAGCAAGTATTCGTGATGAAAGGGCAATCCCGCCTTTGCAACATATTTTAATTGAGGCTTGTGAGAAATCTTTTAATGAAGAAATAACCGTCGCGCAAAGAGCTTGGGAAAAGCATGTTGGAAGAATAGATGATCAATTTTGGGGTGAACTAAAAGGAAATAATAAACAGAAACAGCAGGAGGTAATGAAGAAAATCAGTTACATTTTGGAAAATAAAACATGGTGGAATGTTTTCTTTCACTATAAACATGAGCTTGTTTTTGAAGTTCGGGAAAAAAATGGCCACGGGATTCGCTGGAATCACGGGGGAAAGCAATTGATAGGCTTTCTTGAGGATTTTATTAATGGATAAAATAGTAACGTAAAAAGATTGCGTACTTGTTTTTCATTTTTGTGGATTAATATTTTAAAATGAATACATTTATTGATATTGGGATCAATTTGGCCAATAAACAATTTAACGATGAACACGATGAAATAATCAATCGAGCTATGGAGTTTTTTCGGAATATAAAAAAGAGCTTTACAAATAATATAAAGCTCTTTTTTTATGCAAATCTGCAAAATTTATTTTTTTTGATTAGTTTATTCGCTTCTCGGCTTATAGACTTTTCAAGGCTGATTCCAAAGCCAGTTCCATCATTGGTTTCAATGCTTTTTCTCTTTCGTCAGCTGAAATTTTTTCGTGAGTGGGAATAATATCTGTTACAGTAAGAATTGTCGCGGCATTTTTTCCTAAATATTGAGCATTGGCAAATAATCCAAACGCCTCCATTTCTACAGCCGGACAGTTATATTTTGTAGCAATGGCAGGAACTGCCGGATCTTTTCTGTAGAAAATATCACTGCTGTGAACGTTGATTGCTTTAGTTTTTAAAGATAATTCGGCTGCAGTTTGGCTGATGGTATTGAAGATATTTCCTTGATGAGAAAGAATTTCATCCTCAATTTCCCATGCATATTTTGCATAAGTACTTTCACTTGCAGCATTTTCAACATTTAAAATATCGAAAAGCTGTAAATCCGTATTATAAGCACCACAAGTTCCGATTCTGATAATCGTTTCCACTTCATATTCTGTAAACAGTTCGAAAGAATAAATTCCGATACTTGGAAAACCCATTCCACTCGCTCCTACAGAAATTTCTTTTCCTTTATAAAGACCTGTATAATAGAAAATTCCTCTTGTTTTGCTTACCAATTTTATATTTTCCAAAAAGTTTTCGGCAATATATTGTGCACGAAGCGGATCTCCCGGTTGCAACAAAACTTTAGCAATTTCTCCTTTTTTTGCACTGATGTGAATACTCATAATTTTTATTTGAATGTGCAAAGATAATAACTTTTTGACTCATAACGTCACTGTGGAAAGCAGAGCTATGAAGCGAGTTCAATTACTCATCGCCTTGTCATTGATTACTTATTTTCAGGAGCTATATCCCGCTTTCCGTTGCAATCTTTTTTTTCAAAAAAGGATTTCCACTACAATCGGGGCTAGAGTTTCTGTCATTATTTTAGAAACCTGACAATAGTAATCAAGCTTGTCATTCCGTAGGAATCTGGAGTAGCATTATATAAAATTGTTTTTGATTATATTTTAAAACAAAAGAAAAAATATTATTTAATTATCAATCATTCATTTAAAGATTACAATTCACAAATAATATTTTTATTTTTGTTAGATGATGGAAACCAAATCCCCATTTTTAGATACTTTATTTCTGCTTCGAAAGGATGAATGCATTACAATTTTCACAGATATCCAGGAAATTACAAAAAAAGAAGAGCAGGATGCCGGTGATTATTTAGAATCCGAGTTTGAAAAAGAAAAACTGGAATTTTTATCGGATACAACAGGTTGTAACCGCGAAACGGCAGTTTGGGCGGCAAAAGTTTTGTATCACAGTGTGCAGATGCACCTGATAAGAAAAGGAACGGGAAAAGATCTGAACAAATTAATTCCCGCTTTTAAAGGAATAAGAGATATTTCTTCAATATTATCTGCGGATTTATCACTGAGGTTTTTACCGCAAATAATTGAAGTGCTTACCATTGCAGATCCTGAAGATGTTTTAGTAAAAATGTTGGAAGAAATTTTGCTGCCATTTCATTATTCAGGAATTGGCTATGATTTAGATTTGGAAAAAATCAATTGGGAAGAAGAATTAAAAGATAAAACATACCGAAAATTATATCTTGAAAGAATTGTGGAAAAGAAAGCTTATAAGCTGGCTGAAATTCCTTATATCAATCAGTTGTTGATAGCAGAATTTGGCTTATACAAAGATATTTTTTGGAGAGAATTAAAAACAATTAATAACGAAGATAATGACTCAAAATATTGAAAAGTTAAACACAGTTCTCAATTACGTCAAACAAACTTTCGTAGGAAAAAATGATGTGGTTGATTTATTGGGAATCTGTCTGTTAGCCAGAGAAAATGCCTTTTTGTACGGACCTCCGGGAACAGCAAAATCCGCCATTGTAAGAACTTTGGCAAAAACAGTAAAAGACGGTAAAAATTTCGAATATCTTTTAACACGTTTTACAGAACCGAATGAAATTTTTGGCCCTTTTGATATCAGAAAATTAAAGGAAGGTGAATTATTAACCAATACGGAAGGAATGATGCCGGAGGCTTCAATGGTTTTTCTGGATGAAATTTTCAATGCAAATTCTGCAATTTTGAACTCGCTTTTGATGGCTTTGAACGAAAAGATTTTCAAACGAGGGAAAGAAACTAAGCATCTCCCGGCTCTGATGTTTGTGGGAGCGAGTAACGTTCTTCCGGAAGATGAAGCACTAAATGCTTTGTTCGACCGTTTTTTAATTAGAATCAATGTTGATTATGTAAATCCGGATCTTCTTCAGCAGGTACTTTTAGCAGGAAGAAAGCTGGAAAATGACATTGAAACGGAGACGCCGGAAATTCTTTCGCATGAAATAAAAGAACTTCAAAACCTTTGTAAAACAATTGATTTGAAACCGATTTATGAAGTGTATCTGAATACAATCATAAGCCTTCGAAACACTGGAATTGCAATTTCCGACCGTAGAGCGGTGAAGCTGCAGAATCTTATCGCGGCAAGTGCTTTGATTTGTGGAAGAAATGAAGCTGTTCTTTCTGATTTGTGGGTGTTGAAACATATCTGGGATACAGAAGAACAGATTGAAATACTGGAAGGAATTATCAACAGAACGATTGAAAAAGATGAAAATCCGCAGTCTCATCCACAAGCTTTACAAAATAAAACACCTAATCCGGAAGAGGTAATGAAAGATGTGAAAATTTTAATCGAAAAATGGGAAGGGGAAACATTGAATTTTGAAGAGCAAAATGTGATTAAAGATAAACTGAGATACCTGCAAACCCGTTGTGACTGGATAAAAAATCCTGAACAGAAACAATATATTCAAAAAGAAATCGAAAGTCTATGGCAGAAGATTCTTCAAAGCGTATGATAGAATTTTGGGCAGAATTTCCTCGTGCTGATGAAGATTTTTTAGGCTCAATCCGTGATTGGAAAAATCTGCAGATTGCGGTGGATGATGATGTAATCTGGCTCAGAGGCTTTACCGAAGAACAGGCTGTTTCTTCGGAAATTCAGCAGTTGCCGAATTTCTTGCTTTATGAATTGCGTGACGGGCTTTTATTCAGGAAAGATGCATTGGTTCCGAGTAAAAAAATGAGAACTGCTTTACTTTGGATGTCGATTCACAAGGCTTTACCGCTTACTTTTCCAGTTTCAAATCAGAATTTTTTTGGAATTGATGGAAAAGTCCGGGCCAAATTAATATTCAGTGAGGAAGAGCAACCCGCAATCGCTTTGTTAAGCTCAATGCATGAAATTAAAGATAATATCATTGCTTTACCAAAGTTTAAACTCGAAAAAATAGACTGGGTCGTTATTAATGATAAAGCTTTGTTTTTGGGAACACCTTTGCTGGGTCTTCCCGGGAAAACTTTTTGGATGAAAGACAATCATTTTTTACCGGCAGGCTTAGATTTTGAGTTTAAAAATCTAAGCTTATTATTACAAAAAAAATATAATGAAGGACAGAACAAATGGCTTTTATGGGACGAAAACGGAAGTTATTTGGCTATCGATAAAAATGATTTCCGAAAATTATCGGTAAGCTCATTTCGTCTCACTGAAAAATCACAAGAATGGATTTAAACCAATATTTCCAATCGTATGAAAATTATTTCTGGGAATGGACGACTGATGAAGACGTTCCGGATGCTTCGGGTTATAATGAAAATAATCTTATTTCAATTCCGAAGGTAGGAGCAATAGCGTACAGAGCATATGTTATTGAGGTTTTGAAAGCGTTGAAAATAGGTTTTCCAAGTTTCAGCTCATTACTTTTGACCTTATATGCAACACAAGATGGCTGTATAGATTTTAATGAGATTTTGGCTCCCGTCAAGAATTTTTACGGCTCTGGAGAAGATGTTCGTAAAGTTATTGATGAAACCACTGAATTTCTTGAAAAAATAAAAGTTTTACCAAAGGCTTATAAACAAGGACAAAATAGAATTATTCTTTTACATTCTTTGTTTCTTAATACTTCTGGAATAAGGATATCTTCAGGAAATTCTGAGCTTATTCTAGGAAGATACAGAAAAAGACCGCATAAAATTTCAGAATGTGCAGTTAAAAAATATGCAACACCATCATTTGTTGTTAATGATTTAGGAATATTTATCTATTTAAACAGAAGATTTCCAACGGCTGAATCTGTTATTGATATTTTAAAAGATGAAATTGAAGATCTTAATTTAGAAGAAGAAATTGTAGAAGATGATGCAACCGTCGAGAGTGGAAATAGAGACTTCATCCAGGAGCTTATCGAAGAACCGAAAACTTTTCAGGTTGGAAGTCTGATCAAAAGAATCTGGAGCGGTCTGAAAATTCCGATGAAGCATCTTTCTCCTGGTGAACAGCCAATTGGAGGGATTTCGGATATGACCAATAAAGGTGAACTTCACAGAATGCTTTTGTCTGAATTTGCCAACGAAGATGAGATTTTTATCAGTAGAATTGCCAATAATGAAGCGCTTTTTATCCAGCGCGAAATTCCGCCTGAAGAAAATATTTTTGAAAGAATAATTTTAATTGATACTTCACTTAAAAACTGGGGGACACCAAAAGTATTAGCTTTTGCTTCTACGATTGCGATTATAAAACATCCGAAAGCTCATTCTGAATGCAAAGTTTTTGCTTTGGGCAAAAGGATTATCCCTATTTCACTGGATAATATCGAAGACGTTGTAGAAAACCTGAACCAAGTTAGCGGGATACTGGATGTCTCTCCTGTATTGGAGGAATTTTTCCAGAAAGAAAGAACGGAAAAGGATTTAGAAGTGTTTTTTATTACCAATGAAGAAAATTTAGACAATGAAAATCTTCAAAAAGTTATCCATGAAAACAGAAACCGACTGAAATTTGTGGTGACAACCTCTTCTGATGGTGAACTGAATTTTTATAAACATCATAAGGGAACGAAAAAGCATATACAGAAAATTTTACTTCCGCTGCAGGAATTGTGGGCAAATCCTCCAAAGAGAAAAATTAAAAATAATGTTTCTGTAAATGGAAGCAAAACTCCGGTTCCGCTGAATTATCCGTTATTGTTTCCAACTCCGAAACAAAGAATTGCAACATTTTTGTATGAAGGGGAATTTTATATTTTAACCAATAAAAAACAGCTGCTAAAGACCTATCTGTCGGATAATTATTATAACAAAAATATTTATTTAAACTCAAGTATTCATCGTGGTTCTGAAGTTTTAGTTGAAAATATTTCCGTAAAACCGAAAGGACAATTTGCTTTAGCTAAAGATAAAGCCGGAAGATATGTGCTTTGCCAATACCAACCGGATAAAAAGTTGCTTTCAAAGCTAAATTTAAACACAAAAGAATATTCTGAACTGAATGTAACAGGGCAAAATATACCACTGAATTTCAGGCTGATTTATTTTAACAGAAGTTTTTATCTCTATCAGGATGGTTTTCCAACAATTTTTAAAATAAATATTGAAGGACACATTTCAATAGAGCAGATGGAAATGAATGAAGATATAGATAGACGTGATGTGAGAAATATAACGGAATTGGCGAGATTATCAAATGGCGGGACAAATATTTTAAGCAATTTTGGTAAAATAGGAATTAATGAAGCTCAGGAATTGGTTGTTTCAAAACTGGCATTAATACGACAATTTGATAATGTATATAATTTTCATAAAAATTATATAGATATTGAAGTTTTGGCCAGCCAGGACAAAAATAAATTCACTTTTGAAGATGGAAGCGAAATCATAACAGACCCTCGCGGAATGCTTACATTCATGAGCAGCAATAAGCATATTCCTACATTTTATATGCCTTCTACACACTATGGTTATCTGGCTTTGGCTACAGAAAAAGATTTTGGAGGTTCAGAATATTATTTGCCAAAAAATAGCAGGCTGAAAGTAAAAGAAATGGATGAAATGTATTCTGATTATATGAAAGTTTTTATTAAACATATTTTGGATTATGGAACTAAGAATTAAACCTTTTCCGAAAAATATTTATCCTAAGAAAGGACTTTTAATCAAAAGCTCTTCACCTTTAGTATGGCTTCGGGAAATGGAATTTTTGGGCATTAATCTGAATCAGATAAAATCATTTGCCATTCCTTCAAACGAACCGAATGTTTTATACGGATGTTTTTTGATTTTTAATCATCTTGCTCCAGACGAAATTGGAAAAAACGCTTATTTCCAAAGTGTACAGGATAAACTGTTCATTCCGGAAAATACTATTTTTTACCCTCAGATCATTCCCGAAGAATGGAGAGAAATGGATGCTGAATATCTTATCATGCATCCTGATTTTGGCCTGGTAAAATTATCCGCAGAAATTGACTGGCTTGATGTGATTGAAAATCCTGTTGAAGATAATTCTACCGTAAGAAAACCTTCAAATGGCGTGAAAATTCCTCAGAAAATTGAGAATTACACGGTAGAGATGGATGATGAAAGGGTTTTAGAAGCACTTCAAAAACCAAAAACTGACGAAGAATGGATGAAAGACCTGCCCTTTGACATGAAAAAAGTGATGGCGGGAAATAAAAAAGAAATTGAGAAATATTTAAAATATATTGAACAGCATCCTGACAGAATTGTTGATTTGGGCGTTCCCTTAGACGTAATGGGAACTTCCAGAGGCGATGGTTTTGGAAAATTTACCTTTGATAATGGTTGGCTTAAAGATCTTTTCGGTGGAGGTCAAAATGGAAGAGATACAGGAGGTTTTTCGAATGGACAAAACGGTTCAGAAAAAAGAAGTTATTTCTGGATTTTCTGGGTTATTTTGATTATTGCTTCGATCATTCGATTTGCTTTAAAGTGGGACAAAATGAATTCTTCTCCACAGGAAAGTGAAGCTGTTACAAATTCAACAGGAAATAATTCAGGTAAAATTTCAAAAATACCTTCAGATCCTTTGATGTTCGAATCCGGTGTAACTGAAATTGATATAAAAATTGATTCTATATATAGAGAGAAACGGGATGATCTTTCAAGAGAATTATCGAGAGCACAGCATGTCTATTCTGCCAATGATGAGTCGATCATTGAGGATCATAAAGCAAAAGGCGGAAGAAGTCTGGAAACAGTGGAAAACGATATCGCAATCACGAAAAATAAAATGAGGAGATCTAAAGACTCTCTGAAAAGGATTTATAAAAAAAAGATAGCGAAGCAGGTAGAAAGTAATGCTGAAAATTATCAACGGAAAATTGCAGATTCCATCAAAAAGGCCAATAACGGAAGACCTGCAGATAAAGGGATTGTAAGAAGTGTCTGGAATAAAAAGCAAATCTTAATGATTGACTCTCTTGGACATTATTACGGAACGAAAGAAGAGCCGGATTTGCCCGTAATTCATGACGGAAAAGACAATTTGAAGGCATTGGAAAATTCTTCGCCTAAAAATAACACTTCCTTTATGGAAATCATTTGGCTGATTGCTTTTATGATAGGTGCAGTGGGAATTTATAACTATTTGGTAAGAAGAAATTATTTTGATCTCGGGGGCGGTGATCTTCCGGTAGGAGTGAAAGTTTTATTAGTAGTAATTCTCTTGGGAATGCTGATTTATATTTTCTATCCGTTAATCAACATGTTTGGATACAACTGGTTTGTGTGGTTGCTCATTGTGTGTGTGGTAGTTGTACTTTACCGTTTATTCAGTAAAGATAAAACCATCCTAAAATCTGATAAAAATGGATAAGCAAAAGTTTACAGATAAATTCATTGCAGCGCTTTGTATTCTGATATTTATTAAAATATTAGGCATTTTGGCTGAGCTTTTTCACAAAAGTTTTTGGGAAGTTGTCGGTACGCTCATCGTTTTCGCTGTAGTGGCAGTTATCATCCTTATTGTTGTTATTTTTCAGTCAGATAAAGAGAAAAATGGAGATAATCATTCAGGAAGAGCAGGAAGGTTGATGGGCGGAAATAGCTTCTATATCGAAACCTCAGTTTTTGATAGGATTCATAATATGTATGAAGATAGGGCTCAGAAATATATTGATGAAAAAGATTACAGAAATGCAGCCAAAGTTTATATAAATCTTTTAAGGGATAATTATCGTGGTGCGAAAACTCTGGAACAAGGGGAATTATATAATGAAGCGGCTGTAATTTATTTAAAAAAATTACACAATAAATCGGAAGCTGCGTCTTGCTATGAAAAAGCCAAACAGTACAAAAAAGCAATTGATCTTTGCAAAGAACTTAGATATAATGAAAAAGTAGGGGATTTATATAGAGAGATTAATGACATTAAAAATTCAGATTCTTATTATCAGATAGTTGCAGATGAGTATGTGAAATATAATCAAATGGTAAAAGCATCTTTAATTTACCGTAAAAAAATGGAAAAACCTGAAGAAGCTCAAAAGATTTTATTAAAAGGCTGGAATGAAAATAAAGATGCATTCAATTGCCTTAATAATTACTTCAATAATATTTTTGATGTAAAAAAACTGGATGACGAAATTCTGGATTTATATGCAAAGGCTCCTTCCGATAAAAAATTAATCTACCTGGAAGCAATGAAATATGAATTTAAAAAAACTCCGGAACTTCAGTCTACAACCAGAAATATTGCCTACGAAATTATTTCAGAAAATATGAAAGCTCATTCTGAAATTGTAAATGAATTAAAACACTTCAACCCCGAAGATGAGGTGATTTTAAAAGATATATCGAGATATAAAATGGGCAGAAATAAAATGTTTGGATATTAAAATTGGTCAAGTAATATAGAAAAAGATTTATCTTTGCGGCAATATAATTATGACAATACAAAGAGCACATATCAGTTTAAATCTATGCGATCACCCTGTACTAAAGGGATCGTTTGGATATGAATGGATAATATGGAATGAGGCGAAATGTGCTTGCTTTGGAAATTATTTACTGTAAACTCGTAAAAATTTAATCAAAATACTGCAAAAACGCTTCGATTGTCGGGGCGTTTTTTGTGTTTTTAGCGTAGAAATTATTTAGAATGAAAAAAAATAACCATAAAAGTGAAAATTATTTAATTAATAATGGACAATTAATAAGTAAATAAAGAGTGATAAGTAAACCGATGAGAGACAGTCATTTAGGTAATTAAACTATCTGTAAAGTATTACGGACAGAAATTCTCTATTCTAAATTTAAATCATAATTATTTGATTTTCAAATGTTTAATTGAAAAATAAATTTGCGAGTTAAAAAAAATCATATTTACTTTGCAACCGAAAATTAAAAGCAACAAGTTTGCAACCTATCAACAAAAAATAATTTTTAAATAACAAGAATATAATGAAACAATTACATAACATATCTAATCAGTTTTCAAGAGTATACGGACAGGAGCCGAAAGGATATACATGTATTCTTGACAGTAAATTTGTGGATAAGAGGTGCCCATATATAGGGATCAGCTAATGAACTGATACATCAAATATAAAGCGCCTCCCCAAAAGAGGCGCTTTTTTTATGGTTTCTTTAGCTTATTTGGTAAAGCGCCGGTTTGTGGCACCGGAGAACAGGGTTCGATTCCCGGAGATACCCAAAGCTATAAAATCGCATAGCTCAATTGGTTGGAGCATCGACCTGATACGTCGAAGGTTGAAGGTTCGAGTCCTTCTGCGATTACAAAAATAATCTCATAGCTCAATTGGTTAGAGCACTAGTCTTTTAAACTAGGGGTTGAAAGTTCAAGTCTTTCTGGGATTACACCAGTCTCGTAGCTCAATTGGATGGGTTTTCTAAACCCAGGGTTACAGGTTCAACTCCTGTCGAGGCCACAAAAGGAGAGCAGGCAAATATTGGTTTGTTGCGGCTTACTGCTAATGAGTTCTACGACAGTAGTGAAGGTTCGATTCCTTTGCTCTCCGCAAAAAAGGTCTATTGAGGTAATGGCTAACCTGCCCGACTGTCTCTCGGGCACTGCGAGTTCGATTCTCGCATAGACCGCAAAGATTCACTGAAAAAAACTTCAAATCCGACTGTCTCTCGGAGACGGTTTTTAAAGTGAATCTGCAAAACTGTAAAGATAACGGTGGTTGTTTACCCGCCTTGGACGCGGGAGGTCGCAAGTTCGAATCTTGCTTTCCAGACCATTTGCTCCATTAGCATAGAGGTTAGTGCATTCGGTTTTCTACCGGACGACAAGGGTTCGATTCCCTTATGGAGTACAACAGGTTTCGTAGTTCACTTGATTGGAGCATCGATCTGATACACGAAGGTTGAAGGTTCGGATACTTCCGAAAGTACAAAAAGAGATTCCGTAGCTCAATGGTAGAGCGCTGGTCTGTTAAACCAGAAGTTGAAAGTTCGAGTCTTTCCGGAATCGCAAATAATTAAATGTTAATTGTTTAAGGAGAAAAAGAAGAGGTCTGTCGAGAGTAGAAGGTCTTACGCCAAAAACACGATATAATATAGACAGGCTTTTTCTTAACTCAAAAAAAGAATTGATATTTAAAGGTTGGAAGTTGGATGAAGAGGAGGGGATGAAAGGAAATTAAATATCATATAAATTTTAGGTAAATAAAGTTTGTCGAAGCGCAGAAGTTCTTATATCAAACAAAAAAATTAAGACAGGCTTTATTTTTTAGAATATAGTTAAAATTACTCATTATTAATTTGATGATTACACATAAAAATGATGGTTCGCCGAAGTGGAAGAGTCGGGGCGGTCTGCAAAACCGTTGTGAAAACTGAGTGGGTTTGAATCCCATAACCATCTCAAATAACTAAAATGAGATTAGTTTCGAAGAAAAAATAAAAGTTTGTCGAGCGTAGAAGTTCTTATATCAAACAAATAAATAATGACAGGCTTTGTTTTCTTCAAAAAGTAATTAGAGGTTAGAATTTAGTTTAAAATATTTTTAGTCTCTATCCTGAAAAAAGGAAATACGCCGAAGTTGGAGAGTCGGGACAGACTGTAAATCTGTTGCTTTATTGCTGAGCAGGTTCGAATCCTGCTATTTCCACAAAACCGCTGGTAATGTAATGGCAGCATGCAGGAAATGTACTCTTGTTGTTTAGGTTCGATTCCTAGTCAGTTGGTTAATTGCTCTATTCGTCTAACGGTTCAGGACGCCTGCCTTTCGAGCAGAAAATATGGGTTCGATTCCCTTATAGAGTACTAGGTTAAATGGAAAGAGAAAAGTTTGTCAGGCGCAGAAGTTCTTTACAAATATTACAGGCATAGTTTATAAATATCGACAAGCTTTTCTCAGACCTTGAAGATGAGTAATAAATAATGGATAATGAGTAATCCTGCCAATGCTGAAATTGTGAATAGTAAAATTTAAAGAGATTATTAACTATACTTATTGCTCATCAACTTGCGGGAATGGTGGAAATGGTAGACACACTTGATTTAGGCTCAAGGTTTTGAGGGTTCGAATCCCTCTTTCCGTACAAAATCTATGTGGCGAGTAATTATTGTGAGTATAAATTATTAAGTACGAATTTTTTAATTCCCATATAAAAAAATGGAAGAGTGGTGTAGCAGGTCTGCACGTTAGTCTGAAAAACTAAAGGTACAGGTTCGATTCCTGTCTGTTCCGCAAAATTGATTCATAGTGTAATTGGCCAGCACGCAAGACTTTGACTCTTGTTCTTCGGGTTCAAGTTCTGATGAATTAACAAAAATAAACAAATTAATAGTTAAACAAAGCAAATTTAAAACATGTAGAAACAATGGAAACGCAACAACAAAAATGGCAGAATATGACGGGAAAAATTTTCCAACACTCTATCACAGAGCTGGTAGAAGAAGCCATCATCCGCGAACAGGCAAATGGACACCGACTGAAAGTTTGTGTGGGTTCAGATTCCCACGTGTATGGTCATGCCATCAATTATGCTACAGCAGTTGTCTTTATTCGTGAGGGAAAAGGAGCGTTTGCCTTTATCAGAAAAGAGAGAGAAATACAGAGTATCAGTATCAAAGAGCGAATGTTAAACGAAGTCAACAAATCTGTAGAAATCGCCTATGCAATTTGCTCTATTCTGGAAACTTATGATGTGGAAATGGAGGTGCACGCAGACATTAACACCGATCCGGATTTCAAATCCAATGTCGCTTTGAAAGACGCGATGGGATATATTCTGGGAATGGGATATGTGTTTAAAGCAAAGCCTTATGCGTTTGCCAGTTCTAATTGTGCTGATATGATGGTTTAATCTTAAAAAATAAAAAAAATGAAAACAACAGATAAAATATTAATTATAGACCTCGAAGCCACATGTTGGAATGATCGCCCGCCGAGAGGTCAGGAGAGTGAAATCATAGAAATCGGAGTTTGCATCATGGATCCAGAAACCGGTAAGATTTCACAAAATGAAGGGATTTTAGTGAAACCTCAATATTCAAAAGTAAGCCCGTTTTGTACGGAATTGACTTCTATTACCCAACAGATGCTTGATGATGAGGGTGTTTTTCTTGAAGACGCTTTAGATATTCTGAGAGCAGAATATGATTCTGAAGATTTGACTTGGGCAAGTTATGGAAATTATGACCTGAACATGCTTCAGAATCAGGCAAAAAGATTCAATATAGATTATCCATTGAGTCATGACCATATTAATGTAAAAACTTTATTTGGAGAACTGCATCCCGCAGTTAGGAAAAGTGTAGGGATGGCAAGGGCTTTAGAAGAATTAAATCTTAGACTTGAAGGCACTCATCATAGGGGTGTGGATGACGCAAAGAATATTGCGAAAATTCTGTATTGGTGTCTGCAACAATATTAATAGTAATTTAAAAGCACAATGATGGCTCCCTTTCAAAAAGGGAGTTTATTTATTTTTTCATTAACCATTCCTCATAAGAAAGTACCCCCAATTTGGGCTTCCCATCTCCTTCTAAAATCGAGATAAACTCAAGTTGATTTCCATCCGGGTCATTAAAATATATTGCTAAAGCGGGCATCCAGGCAAAAACCATGGGTTTGTCAATTCCGTCTCTCAGGAAATTATAAGGTTTTAAATTTTTATTTTTTAAAAAAGCAACGGAATAATTTAAAATATCTTCTTTATCAGCCGTAAAAGCAAAATGTCTCGTTTGTAAATTTTCTTTCTGTTCCCACAAACCCAACATTGATTCTTTATTTTTTCCGATCCATAAAAATGCAATCGGGCGGTTTTCGTCTTTGTGAGCGAATTTCAATCCTAAAACTTTAGTATAAAATTCTATTGCATTTTCCAGATTGCCTACCTGAACATGAGTTTCATATAATCCTTTAATCATAGTTTTGATCTTAAATAAAACAAAGCTAGAAAAGAGATTTTCAAAAACTTTAAACTCTTGATTTCCTTTATATGAAATGAATGATAGATAGATTTTATATATTTTGATTGGTGTCGTTTGTAGCTGGTTTAGCAGTTACCTTGTATTAATATAACAGCCGATAATTAATTTTTATCGGCTTTTATTTTTTCAAATTCTTCTTCAAATGTTTTTTTCCACTTGGCGATTGTAGTTCTGCTTATTTTGTATTTTTTAGACATATAACTTGTTGAGAAACCGTGTTTTTGCTGATATTCTAAAAGCTTAAGCATTGTTTTTTTATCGTATGTCTTTAGCTTTTGATTGTTCTTTTCACTTTCTTTAGACTGCTTGAAAATTTTTTCATTAAAATTTAATACATCTTCTGTTGTATTTAATTTTTTGAGCAGTTCTTTGATTTTTGGATCTTTTAATTTCTCAGGATGTTCCAATTTTAGCATATCCTGATAAATTTTACGATAATTTGGTTTCATAGCTGTTTTTTTATTCAACGTCATCTCTCTTTTGCAGCCATCTGTGAAGTGTACTTTTAGGAATAGAGTATTCTCTGACAACATCACTTTGGCTCATTTCCCCGGAAATAATTCTGTTCATGATAAATTCTTTAATTTCCTGAGTATAAATATTTTTTCTGAAATAAGGGATTTTTTCAGATTTTTGAGTGTTTTTATTGACGGCAGAAGGAGGTGAATATAAAATAAGGTGAGAACTGTAAAGCCTGAAGAAATCATATTCCAAAAGCTTACACCATCTGAGAAGAATATCTGTATCTATAGATTTACTTGTGTAAGTATTTTCAACGAATTCTTCGTTTTTACCCAAAAAATTACAAATTCTATCCATTGTAATTTCTTTTTCATTGACTCTTTCTTTTATAAAATGTCCTATATGTATATCTTTGTATAACATTGATCAAATAATCTTTAATGATTAAACTTATACATTCAAAGAAAAATAGGCGATTGTTTTATTCAGCAGACAGGATGTTACTGTCTTAAAAAAAATCAGAATTATGATTTATATCCTATTATATAATTATATCCAAAGAACTTCCCCTTACATAATATCATTAGATCCTGTCCGTATTGTGAGCGATCATCCTTTCATTGTAATTTTATAAAAATTCATATTTCCAAACCTTTTCCGGTTAAGCCTGAATAATATCTTACCTATTAAGTTCTTTCATGTATTCTCTTATATAATTTTTAATAGTTGATTTTCTTATTCGCCTTTAAAGACGGAATTTTCTTTATAGAATCAAATGAAAAAATCAATATTTTCTTTTTCAAATATAAAAAATAGAAATTAATCCAAACGAAAAATAACTTAAAAATTATCGTTAAAAATTAATTTATACTAAAAAATATACAATAAATAACTATTTGTGTAAAATAAAATACAGTTGTTGTGATGAAAAACGAAGTTTCATTCTTTGAAATTATTTTAAAGTCTATACCTTTGCGACCTTAGTTTAATACATGCGATTATTCAATTTTTCTCAGGAAATAAATTATAAAAATGAGTTATTAGCCGGCCTTACCGTTGCGATGACTATGATTCCGGAATCTCTTTCTTTTGCAATTTTGGCGGGACTTTCGCCACTTACAGGTTTGTATGCAGCTTTTATGATGGGTTTGGTAACTGCTGTTTTTGGAGGGCGTCCGGGAATGGTTTCTGGCGGAGCAGGAGCTACAATTGTAGTTTTAATAGCCTTGATACAGTCTCATGGAATTGAATATCTGCTTGCCACGGTAATTCTTGCAGGAATTTTTCAAATGTTGGTTGGTTTTTTTAAATTGGGAAAATTTGTTCGTCTCATTCCTCAACCTGTAATGTACGGTTTTTTGAACGGTTTGGCTGTCATCATTTTTATGGCGCAAGTTAAACAGTTTAAAATTACAGATGCAAATGGCGCTGTAAGTTGGCTTCAAGGTACTCCTTTATATATAATGACGGGTTTGACGGTATTGACTGTTGCAATTGTTTATTTTTTTCCAAAAATCACTAAAGCTATCCCTGCTTCTTTGGTTGCTATTATCACTATTTTTGCCTTAGTTTTAGGATGTAACATCAACACTAAAACAGTTTCAGATATTGCCCACGTCAGCGGAAGTCTTCCAAATTTTCATATTCCGAATATTCCTTTTTCTTTGGAAACATTGCAGATTATTTTTCCTTATGCCCTGATAATGGCAGGAGTTGGTTTAATAGAATCTCTTTTAACTTTATCAATGGTTGATGAAATTACCAATTCTAAAGGAAATACCAATAAAGAATCCGTAGCACAGGGATTAGCTAATGTTACCAACGGGTTTTTCGGTGGAATGGGAGGCTGTGCGATGGTTGCACAGACTTTGGTTAATATTAATGCCGGATCCAGAGCCCGGCTTTCGGGAATTATTGCATCTGTTACCATTTTAATTATCATTTTAGTTGGTGCTCCATTTATTGAAAAAATTCCGATGGCTGCGTTGGTTGGTGTTATGATGATGGTTTCAGTCAGTACTTTTCAGTGGGTTTCGATTAGAATTGTTAATAAAATGCCAAAATCTGATATTTTTGTAGGGATCACTGTTGCTTTAATTACAATTATTCTTCACAACCTGGCTTTAGCAGTTTTAATTGGAGTTGTAATTTCAGCCTTAGTTTTTGCTTGGGATAATGCAAAAAGAATTCGTGCCAGGAAGCACATTGATGAAAATGGTATTAAATATTACGAAATTTTCGGGCCATTGTTTTTTGGTTCTGTGACAACGTTTACAGATAAATTTGATCCCATCAATGATCCTGACGAAGTTGTCATTGATTTCAAAGAAAGCCGGATTGTAGATATGAGTGCTATCAATGCTTTAGATAAACTATCAAAAAAATACAGCCAGCTGAATAAACAACTGCATTTACGTCATTTAAGTGAAGATTGTATAAAAATGCTTAGGAACGCTGAAGCGGTAATCGAAGTAAATGTCCAGGAAGATCCGACGTACAAAGTAATGCCGGAAAAGTAATTGAGTTGTAGTGTTTGAGCGTTTTTAGAGAGTATTATGTTTGCCATTGCGAGAAGTGAAGCGACGAATCAATCTCGAAGATTGACGAAAAAGTACAGAAAGAAACTTTACCTGTTAACCCAAACAAGGACTGCAAAATAATATTTACAGCCCTCATTTTTTAGGTTACTAATGTATTTGCGATGAAATCGGGTACTAAAGCATAATGTAATAATTTCATGCTGATAGAAGCTCTACCGCTCGTCAATGTTCTCAAATCAGAAATATATCCAAAAGTAGAAGCCAAAGGTACTTCTGCTGTGAAGGTCTTTCTTCCCGATTTTTCATCAATTGAAGTGATAATTCCTCTTCGTTTGTTAATATCTGCAGTTACGATGCCTGTATATTCATCAATGCTTTGAATCTCAACTCGCATGATGGGTTCCAAAAATTTTGGTTTACAACTTTTTGCGATGGCTCTGAAGCCATCTCTTGCCGCAATTTCAAAATCGTAAGCCCCAGAATCTTCAGAATGAGCGGCACCATCAAGAAGCGTAATTTTCATGCCTTCCAATGGGTATCCGCTTAATACTCCGTTTTCCATTGCTTCTCTGAAACCTTTTTCAACGGAAGGAATAAATTCACTAGGAATCGCCCCGCCTTTAATTTGATTAATAAATTCCAATAAATTCCAACCCAATTTCATTATCATTTCTAGGCCCTATTTCAAAAGTTATATCCGCAAATTGCCCATTTCCACCATTTTGTTTCACGAGTTTTTCTCTATGAATTTTTGTTTCGGTTAGAATTTCCTTGTAAGAAACCTTAGGTTTACCCTGATTGATTTCGATTCCGTGATTCAATCGGATTTTTTCTAAAGTAACTTCCAAATGCAATTCACCAAGACCGCTCAGCAAAGTTTCACCTGTTTGTCTGTCTCTTTCAACAACCAAAGAGGGATCTTCTTCCTGAATTTTAGATAAAACCAATCCGAAAGATTTTTCATCAGCATTCGTTTTTGGTTCAATCGAAACTCTGATAACCGGAGCAGGGATCGTTATTGATTCTAATAATACAGGCCTTTTCAAACTTGATAGTGAATCTCCTGTTTTCGCATCTTTTATACCTGTTAAAGCAACGATATCCCCCGCTTTTCCTTCTTCAATTGTTAGTGTTTTATCCGACTGCATCTGTAAAATTCTCGAAATTCTAAAGCTTTCGCCAGTTCTCACATTCAGAACAGTATCTCCGGATTTTATCATTCCGGAATACATTCTAAGCATTGCTAATTTACCCATATGCTTATCAATCATCACTTTGAAAATAAGCCCTGAAAAAGTTTCTTTTTCATTTCTTTGCAGTACAATCGTTTCTTCAGTTTTAGGATTTTTGCCTTGAACAGAAGACAGTTGATCGGGAGCCGGAAGATAGCTTACAATCGCATCAAGCAATGGCTGGACTCCTTTGTTTTTAAAAGCAGAACCGCATAAAACCGGAACAATTGCTCTTGATTGACAAGTCCTTTGTATCGCTTCAAGAATCATTTCTTCAGAAATTTTATTTTCATAGTTTATGAACGTTTCAAAGAAAATTTCGTCATATTCAGCTAAATTTTCCATTAATTTTAATCTGAATTCACTTGCTTCGGTTTTATAATTCTCAGGAATTTCTTTTTCAATAAACATTTCGCCATTTTCATCGATCCAATACAAAGCTTTCTGTTTAATTAAATCAATGATTCCTACAAAATTATCTTCAGAGCCGATTGGAATTTGCAAAGCCAATGGAATTGCATTTAGCTTGGTTTTAATTTCATTTAAAACAGCAAAGAAATCAGCTCCGGTTCTATCCATTTTATTGATAAAACAGATTTTTGAAATCCCATGCTTTTCAGCTTGAAACCAAACGTTTTCTGTTTGAGGCTGAACTCCCGAAGCAGCACAAAAAACTGCAACAACACTGTCTAAAACTCTTAAAGAACGCTCAACTTCTACCGCAAAATCAATGTGCCCGGGAGTATCAATAATATTTATATTAAAAATAGTATTATCTTTTTTCCACTGGGTAGAAATGGCAGCAGAAGAAATGGTAATTCCTCTTTTTTTCTCCTGAATATCTTTATCCATCATAGTATTTCCTTCATCTACGTTCCCTATTTTATGAATCATTCCCGTGTAATAAAGCAGTCTCTCGGTGAGAGTCGTTTTTCCGGCATCTACGTGTGCTATTATCCCAATATTTCGTGTGTTGTATTTCATTTTGTTTAATTTAAATTGTTGATTTTTAAGGCTGTGTTTTTATATTTTTAAGCATAAAGACTTATAATCTTGCTATTTGTACGGCAAGAATATTTTCTCTTCATTTAAAAAACTGGACAACCTTTTCGAATGTGTAAAAAGCTGAAATTTGGGTAGCAAAAAAGGCCTATCTGAATAGATAGGCCTTCAATATGTTTTGTTTTATAAAGGTCGATCGTTATTCAGATAAATATTTAGTGCTACCAAAGTACACAGCTCTGATAGGATTGTTTAAAGTCATAATATTTATCATTTTTGTTGACATTGTTGGTTTTTAATCGGTTGCGAAATTAGAAAAATTTTTCAAATCTCAAAAATTTTTGAAAATAATTTTTTAATAAGATCATTTGATTGAATAATTTTAAAGAGAAGTTTGACCTTCTGAAATTTCCTCTAAAAATAATAATGGAGTAGGTTCGCTTGTTTTTATATATTATCTTTGATGCTATTGTGTTTATAGCAAATTAATACAAAGTTAAAGTGGAAAAACATCAAAGTATTTTAGACTTACACCCTGGTTTGGTGTGGGGATTCGGGATAACGGTTGTTATCATGTTATTGCTGGATTTAGGGATTTTTAATAAGAAAAGTCATGAGGTTTCTTCGAAAGAAGCTACAATCTGGTCGGTAGTATGGATCTCACTGTCTATGATTTTTTCAGGTGTTGTATATTGGGCTTTTAATACAGACGGAAGCCCGGAAAGCCACTCGCTTGCGATAGAGAAATTTACACAATATCAGGCTGCATATTGGATTGAAAAGGCACTTTCTGTAGATAATCTTTTTGTTTTTATCCTTGTTTTCGGATTCTTTAAAGTACCGAAATATCTTCATCATAAAGTTTTGTTTTGGGGAATAATAGGAGCGCTGATTTTCAGAGCCATATTTATTTTTGCAGGGATAGGAATTATCAATCTGACCTATTTACCTGAGATGGAAATTTTCGGAAATCCTGTTAAGATCAATGTTGTAATGACGCTTTTCGGCTTATTTTTGGTGTATGCCGGAATTAAGTCCTGGGGAGGTCATGATGATGGTGATGATGAAGACTATAATGATTCTGCAGGTGCAAAATTGGTAAAAAGCTTTTGGAAAGTTTCTTCGACCTATGATGGAGATAAGTTTTTCACAGTACAAAACGGTATCAAAATGGCGACTCCACTTTTGGTGGTGGTTGCTGTCATTGAGTTTACAGACGTACTTTTTGCAGTAGACTCTATTCCTGCAATTTTTGCAATTTCAAACGACCCGTTTATTCTTTATACTTCAAATATTTTCGCAATTTTGGGATTAAGATCATTGTATTTTTTACTGGCAAATTTTATTTATATGTTCAGCAAACTTTCATACGGTCTGGCCATAATTTTATCTTTCATTGGAGTAAAGATGTTGATTGCTCCTTGGATACATATTCCATCACCCGTTTCTTTAGGAATTGTTGGAGGTGTTCTTGTAGTTTCTGTTTTAGTGTCATTACTGTTTCCCGATAAGAAAATAAAAAAGAAATTAGAATAAAACCAGAATATAAGGGCTTTGCAATTTTGTAAAGCCTTTTTATTTGTATTTCAAAAGTTTATTGATTTTCTGACGGGTTTGTAATGAAACCTTATAAGCTTCATTCCTTAGTTTCTGTATTTTTCCGACAGGTTGAAAGAATAGTTTACTTTCAAAAGGATTAAATGAAAGAAGCTCATTTTCACAAGCAGCGGAATTTAAAAGAGAATCTTTCTCAATTTTTACTTCTCCTATTTTAATGAAAGGTGAATTTTTCCATTCTACATTGAGCTTGTTGATAGGCTGGTCTTTTGAATCATAACAAATTTGAATCAAAACATCGGCGGTAAAATCATTTGTTTTAAGATAATTTTCAAGAGCGTCTTTTGTAGTCAGCTTTTTTCCAAAGTTTTTATTGATATTTCGGGGGCTAAGTTTTATTTTAATCATATTTTCACCTAATCTGTAAGCCCCGACAGAATAATAATCAAATGACAAAAGAAAATCATTTTTTTTACTGATGAGCTTTAAAATATTTTTAAAAAAAGAGACTGTGAAAATTGATGGAGTAACTTTCAATATTTGAAGTATTAATGAGAGTAAACTCCATTTTTTTAGATAAAAACGATTAACTGAGGTAAATAATTTTAAAAATATACTTACAGAATTTATCGGGAACAACGGGAAATTTACCAAAGGATAATTGGCTATTAGATCACCATTTTCATCTTTTATTTTTACGGCAAAGCCATAGGCCGGAATATCCTTTTTACTCTTCTGAATTTTCAAATTGGCATTCGAAAATCTTATGATTAAATCATATTTTTCTTTATCAAAAAATTGTTGTAACTCGATCGGGATTTTCTTTTCAATTAAAAATTTACCTGTAGCAAGAGCATATGTTTTTGCATGCGCATTTCTTGTAGCGTAGTTTACGTCACTTACCCTTGATGATTGTTCAACAAAATCAGCGATACTTTTTTTATTGATTTCAAGGAGTTCATTTTCCTCGTCAGTCAGCTGATCGTATTTCTTATTATATTTTAATGGAACTGGCATTTAGTTTTTAAATTCAATTATAACGCCAAGTTTTGGAATATGAGTTAACATAATATTAAGTGTTTTTGAATTTATCTCAGTGTACGGGCTAAATGTTTGTAAATGTGACAAATATAAATCGTATTTATTAATTGTTTTATTTTTAATTATGAATGGTTACAATTTCTGACTTACGTTTCCAAAGTCTTATCTTTGTAAAAAAATTAACAATGGGAGTAGCAGATTTGTTATTTAAACGTAAGAAAGAACAGGCCGAAAAAAACCTTAATGAAGGTAAAGCTTACATGGAAGAGTACGGCAAAAGAGAAAGTGTGGTACAGTTACCAAGCGGTTTGCAATATGAAGTCATTACTGAAGGCGACGGGGAAAAACCGGGTCCTAAATCTATGGTAAAATGCCACTACCACGGAACTACGATTGCAGGTAAAATCTTTGACAGCTCTGTAAAAAGAGGCACACCGGCATCTTTTCCACTAAACAAAGTAATTGCAGGATGGACAGAGGCTTTACAATTAATGCCTGTTGGAAGCAAGTGGAGACTGATTATTCCTCCGCATTTGGCTTATGGAGAACAACAAATCAGTAAAGAGATAGGCCCAAACAGTACGCTTGTTTTTGAAGTGGAATTGTTGGGGATAAAATAATTTTACTTTAAAAATAGCTTAAAAATTTACCCGGATTCGGGTAAATTTTTTATTTGTATTATATTCGTGCTTATTTTAATTTCAAATTTTACCTCTTTGTAGTTTTTACACAAAAAATACATTGATATGAAAAAACTGTTTTACCTCTTTGCTATTTTTAGCTTAATAACTTCCTGTGTTTCCAAAAAAAATCAGGCAATAAAGCAGAATATCCTTACGCTTCGTGACAGCTATTGCAAGGCACCCTTTCAATATAATTATACAAACAGAATTCCGTCATATAACTCTGATTCTATTTTAAATGCAAATAAAGACTTAAAGGGAACGTTTTCAGATCAAAGTATTTTGATTTTGAATGCATTAGATAACCTTGATGAAGTGCATCAAATTATTGGTTTAAAGAAAGATTCATCTTTGGCATCACAGGTAAAAGTTCTGCAGCTCAAAACTAAAATTAACAGTAAAATCACCATTGCATTGACGGAGTTAGATGCTGTAGCCGCTGAATTTGACTGTGAAGGTGAAAGAGTGGCTCAAATTGGAAATTATGTTGACAATCTGAATGATTCCAGAAACAATAAATTGATTTTATATTCGATTGTTACAGGGGCAGCTGCTTCTATTGCCGGCGGAATTATAAAAGATGATGCCTGGAGTAATGCAGTTGATATCAGCGGAGGAGCTTTAGGTGCAGGTTTCGGTTTAGCCACCTTAAATCCAAAGGGGAAAAAGGTAGAATTTATTCATCAGAGAAACCTTTTAAGAGATATTTGGAATGAAAAATTAGAATCGCCAAATTTTCCACCATTCATTTGGTATATGTATACTGAAAAAAAATTTTCAAATAAAGAAAAGCATTCTATTATTGGAAATATGAAGGAAAGATGGCTGCATTATCAGTTTGATGATGACAAAGATGCGGCAAATCGGTCAGTTATTTTCAGTGACGGAGGGTATTACAGAGCGGATGATCTACATAACAGAGCAGCAATGCTCAATCAAATGCAATCAGCGACAAGAACTATCAATCAGAATATCAATTATTTATTGTTAGATTTGGATAAATTGATATTGTAAGGATAATTTAAGTGTAATAAAATTTGTTACATTTATAAATTTGCTTATCTTTGCCATGTAATTACGATGAACAATACAAGATTTGCTACGGCGATACACATCATGACACTTTTGGCAAAAAGCCCTCAGGATTGGCTAACTTCTGAGTGGATGGCGGGCAGCATTAATATAAATCCTGCAGTTGTACGTAAAGAAATCAGTGTTTTGAGAGGAGCGGGTTTGATTATTAGCAGGCAGGGAAAAGATGGTGGCAGTCAGCTTGCAAGACATTCAGATTCTATTACAATCTCTCAAATCTATTCAGCAGTGAAAAATACTGAAGTTTTGGGAAAGAAAAATCAAAATCCCAATCCGGCTTGCAGTGTCGGGAGGGAAATTAATAATCATTTGAACGATTTATTTGTAGAGACAGATAAATTGGTTGTCAATTTTTTAGGAGATAAATCATTGAAAGAATTCACTGATCAGTTCGGATAAATTTTTTTTATCTATAAATGTAACAGATTTTATTACAGTTTAATTAAAATAAAATATTATGAAAAAAGTAGCGGTAATCGGTGCGACAGGATTTGTGGGAACACAAGTAGTAAAAGAATTAGTAAACAGAGGATATGAAGTAGAAGCAGTAGTGAGAGATGCTTCAAAAGTTCAGCAGAATGAAAAGGTAACAGCAAAAAGCGTTGATGTAAACAATATTGATGAATTGGCAGATGCTTTGAAAGGAAACGACGCAGTCATCAGCGCTTTCAATGCAGGTTGGACGAATCCTGATTTATATAACGATTTTCTGAATGGTTCGATGAATATTGAAAAAGCAGTTGAAAATTCCGGGGTAAAAAGATTTATTACAGTTGGCGGAGCAGGGAGCCTTTACATTGATGGTAATCAATTGGTTGACGGGCCGGATTTTCCTGAAGATTATAAGGCCGGAGCAACTGCGGCAAGAGATTATTTAAATAAAATCAAGGAAAATACAACGTTGGATTGGACATTTTTTAGTCCCGCAATTGAAATGCATCAGGGAACTGCCGGTGTGAGAGTTGGAAAATACCGAACAGCTTTGGAAAACCCGGTATTTGATGAAAACGGAAGAAGTATACTTTCTGTGGAGGATGTTGCGGTAGCATTGGTAGATGAATTGGAGCAAAATAACCATATCCGTGAACGTTTTACGGCTGCTTATTAATCAAAATTATTGAAATGATGATTAAAGAGAAATTATTTTCATTACTTCTTATATTCGGTTTTATAAGCTCTGTATTTGCCGGAGGTTTAAAAATTAAAGTCTATAATCCCGGTTCTAAAGCAATTTTTCCCATTACGTCAACGATTGTGTATGGTGACAAAGATGCAATGCTGATTGATGCCCAATTTCAAAAGCAATATGCAGAGGAGCTTGTAAAAGAGATAAAATCAACAGGTAAAGATCTGAAAATTGTTTTTATTTCCCACAGCGATCCTGATTTTTATTTTGGTTTAGATGTTATTAAAAAGAATTTCCCTGATGCCAAAATCATTTCGACAGCTCAGACTGCTTATCTTATTTCAGCTTCAAAAGATGATAAGTTAGCTGTTTGGGAGGCAAAATTAAAAAGTGATGTACCTTCAGAAATTATTGTTCCGGAAGCTGTTGATTCAATTCCTGATTTGGAAGGGAATAAAATTGAGATTAAACAAAACCTGGACGATTCTGCGCATAGCTTTCTTTGGATTCCGTCGATAAAAACCATTGTGGGTGGAATTTCTGTAACAGTCGATTCTCACATCTGGATGGCGGATACCCCAAATAAAGATGCGATTGATCGATGGATTTTCCAGATCGATGTGATGAAGGCTCTGAACCCGCAATGGGTGGTTCCTTCACATTATGCAAAACAAGATCTTTCGCCAGGCTCATTAGATTTTGTTAAAAGCTACCTTAAAAATTACAAAAAAGCGGTGAACGAAAATAAAACTTCCGAAGCGATTGTAAATTTTATGGTAACACAATATCCTAATCTTTCAGGAAAAGAGGAGCTGGAAATGGGCGTAAAAATTTTTCTGGGTGAAATGGTTTGGGATTTAAAATCACCTTATCCCGCAATCGGAAGAAAAGTTGAGGTTAATTTTAACGGGACTAAGTTTGTTTTAAACTTTAAGGATAATAAAACCATGTCATTGATTGGAACTGAAGGTTCTGTCAAAGGAATTACAGATACAGTTCAATACACCGCTGTGGAAGTTGCAAAAAATGTTTTTATGGTATATTGGTACGAATCCAAACATGGGGATAATGTTACTCATGTTCAGGATTATAATAAAAATATAGTTTACTCAAATATAGCAACTAAAGACGGTTCTTTTACCCATGTTAAAGGTAGACTTACTATTTTAAAATAATTAGTTTTACGATTAAGAAACAGTATTGGCGGCACCAAAGGTACTGTTACGCTTGAAATTAAATGAAAACCTTGAAAGGAGTTTTGTGTAACAACGGCTCTTTCAGGGGTTTTCTGTTTTGTAGGATATCATATTTACAGCTCGAAATTTCAAATTTCTCACTGAATTTCTTAAATGTTGGAACATTGTCGATACAAAATCCAACACCTTAATTTAAACATTGGCTCGTATGTTATTCGTATCTTTGCACCCCTCAAAACACGGGTTAACACTAACCTAAAAACCATATAAATTATGCTAAAGACAAAATTTTTTGTCAGAAAAACGTCTGGCGAAGGCGTAACACCTATTTATATAAGAGTAACAAACGGAAGAGCGTTTGACTTAATGGAGTATATTTATTTGAATTAAATAATAGAATTACTATGCTTACAATGTAGCTGAATTAAGCCCATACAAGGCTGATTTAACGAGTTTTCCTCGAAATTAATAAATGCGCCAGACCTTGTTAATAACATTAAAAAACAGGCTCGTTTTGAGCCTGTTTTTATCTATTTTCAAAATCTAATTCATTTGATTTCTTCTCAGATTTATTTACAATTAGATTGAACTTGTAGCTATATTTTGTTATTGTTTAATAAATATAATATCTTCTTTAGGAAAATTGATTGGCAAATCTCCACCACTTTTAATCAAATTTGCATACTGGCAATTTTCATCCAAAAGACTTGGCACATATCGAAATTTCATCTGCATCTGTGTTTTTTCAGGATTAAGAAATTTTATATCCAAACTTGCCATTTTATTGCACATATTTTTAGGGAAAAATGTGATAGTTACATATTGAGATGATAATAGACTTTTTGTAACTCCCCAAAATTCAGCATTTTCATTATCAAAATTGGAGATACGGTCTATTTCTACAGTTCCATTAGCATCAATTATTTTGCGTTCTCCTAAAATTTGATCACTATAATAGTAAAATGAGCTCATTAAGGACTCAGATTTCAATTTTATTTTCCTTAAATCTAAGTAAATTGTTTTCCCTTGCCAATTGGCTTTCCATAAACCGACATATTGGTCAAGTTCATTATTAATATCTTTTATATATGCCCCACTGGGTACATCACCTGCCGATGTGCTTAAAGGATAAATCTGTGCTTTGCAAGATATTGTAGTTATTAAAAACATTAATAATATTATATTTTTCATTATTGTTTAATAAATATAATGTCTTCTTTAGGAAAATTGATTGGTAAATCTCCACCGCTTTTAATCAAATTTGCGTATTGGCAATTTTCATTCAAAAGGCTTGGCACATATCGAAATTTCATTTGCATCTGTGTCTTCTCTGGATTAAGAAATTTTATATCCAAACTTGCCATTTTATTACACATATTTTTTGGAAAAAATGTGATCGTTACATATTGAGATGATAAAAGACTTTTTGTAACTCCTCTGAATTCGGCATTTTCATTGTCAAAATTGGAGATACGGTCTATTTCTACAATTCCATTGGCGTTAATAATTTTTCTTTCTCCAAATATTTCATCCATATAAATATTTGCACCGTCTAAATGAGAATATTTTTTTTTGACTTTTTTTAAATCTAAATAAATTGTTTTCCCTTGCCAATTGGCTTTCCACAAACCAATATATTGGTCAAGCTCATTATTGATGTCCTTAATGTAGGAACCGTTAGGAACATCTAAAGTTGAGGTGTTTAATGGATAAATTTGTGCTTTGCAAGATATTGTCGTCATAAAAAGTATTAATAATATTATATTTTTCATAAGATAGATTTTGTTGATTATGGACAAGGAGATTCTTTTCTTTCGTTATTTTCAAGTTTTAATTCAGTACGTTCATTATTGTTTATTCTGAAAACTCTGAGACCGTTCATTTTGAGTTTTTTATCAAGGAATTTCAAGAATTGTTCTTCTACATCTATCATATTATAAGTATAATTACCATTTGAATCTGTTCCTGTTATCCCATTGTTTATTGCTTTAATATATTCATTATTTAAATCATCTATCTGCTGGTCAGTAAGGCTTGGAAAGTTATTAAAACTTAAAGCCCCATCAAATGTAAGCATATAACTTCCATTTGAAGTTACCACTGTGTAGGAAATTTCTCAGTCATCAGGAAGTGGGATGTTATTAGGGTTTGACATGCTTTTATTATTCTTCACAAACTGTACCCATTCGTTAAATCTCTTAACGTCTTCTGGAGAAAAAATAGGATACATTTTGTCAATGTGTGAATGCATAAATGTTACGGAAGTTGGTATAGCATTAAAATTAATAAAAGCACTATTAGGATATAATTCTAAGGTTCTGTAGTCTCCTCCTGTTCCATTGTAAGGTAGTTCATAGCTAAAACCAAATTCATGGTCTTCGTGAGTTTTTGTAACAAGATAGTTTTTTTTATTTTTAAATTTACTATCAGAAGTAATAGTTTTTACTTTTTCACAAGGAGTATTAATATATTGATTATAAAATTGTTCCCAAGTTAAATTAGGATTTTCCATAAAAAGCTGTATTGCAAAATTTGCAAAATCCTGATAATAACTGTTTGGTGGTGGAGATGAAGGCGGGATATGGTCAAGATAATACTCTAAAATATTACAATAAATATCTGCGTGTTCTACAGCCCAAGATTTTGTTTGGTCGGTTTGTGAGTAGAAAAAGCTACTCGCTCTTGCAGCTCTCACATAAGACGGGTCTATTGAAGGAGGGATGTTAGGGTCAACGATGTAACCACTTGGGTCATATAATCCTGAACCGCCACCGCCACCACCGTCTCCACCGCCTGGAAAACTTCCGCCTCCGCCAGTACTTCCACCGCCTCCGCCCCCACATTCGTAAGAAGTGTAGCCAGAGCTTGTGAAAAGACAGTTGGAGCATTTGTCACATTGTGACCAAGATACACCTTCTTTACAATGCCATATTTCTACGGAATAAAAATCTGTACATATCCTTGCAGTTGATGGATTGTCAATTTTTGTTACGATACCTTTTTGAGAGTCATACACAGGAATAATTTCGTTATCTAGAATCTTAATAATTGAAAATGCTACATCATTCCCTTTTTTTCTGTAAACAAGATTGTAAACTATTTCAGGACTTTCAAAAATATTGTATGCTCTTAAAGCATAAGTTTGAATATTGTTGACATCCATTTTGTAAATGGAAGTTTCGTCAATAAAAAATCTCTTCAGATAATCAGAATTTGTGCTGCTTTTACCAGATAAAGAACTAGCCGACCTTTTAAACTCATTAACTCCGCTCAAAAAAGTTTCTTTCTGAAAAGTACCTGTACTGATTTTTTGATGAATGTGTTCTCCTAATTTTTCTTCATTGTGTCTTCCTGTTGCTTCTAAATCAGTTCTACAGGAGTGAAAAGTGACGCTAAAGGCTATCAATAATGATAACCACAAAATAAATTTGTTTCTCATTTAATTGTTTTTATTTGAATGTTGTAAAAATAATTCTTTTTATTAATTATTGAAATTTTCTTAAAAAAAGTTGTTTTTCAAAGATAAAATTGCGACACGACAAAACGCGTCGTATTATATTTATGATGCTTAAATATTTCTATTGGTTGGAAATCTTTTTAAAATGTCTCTCAATAGAAGTGTAGACCACTCAAAGAAAATATAATTCTCACTATCGACACATCTAAAAGTAGCTGAAAAGTTACCATTTTAAGTAAGATTAGAAACATAGTTCCTTTAAAACTCTATATGTTTAAAATGGTACTTTATGTATGAAAAAGGAAAGGAAAAAGAGGTCTTTTGAGCGGGTAAATTCTTTGCGCTATAATTAATCTATATGAATATTTTTGTAGTTTCGGGCATAGCATTTGTATCTTTGTGGCAGAGTTCTTTGAGAAGGGTTTGAAATTTGAATGTCGGTAAAATGTTGGAATTTTTCCAAACAAAAAAATCGCAATCTACCATTAATAGGCTGATTACGATTCTTAATGGCGGCACCTTTGGTGCCACCAATACTGTTTGATATCAAAATCTTTATAAATTCAAAAATAATTTCGGGTTTACCGGAGTATTATTTTTGTGTACTTCATAATGTAGGTGAGGGCCCGTAGAGCGGCCAGAGTTCCCTGATTTTGCGATTACCTGACCTACTTTTACTTTATCATTTGCTTTTGCAATAAGTTGTGATAAGTGACCATAAAGTGTTGCCAGGCCATTTCCGTGAGAAACAATAACGCAATTTCCGTAACCTCCTTTTTGACCTGAAAAAATTACCGTTCCTGCAGCAGTGGCAATGACATTAGAACCGTAAGCAACGGCGATATCCAGTCCTTTATGAAACTGCATTTGATCAGCTTCCGCAGGTGGATTGTTTTTTTCGGTCATCGCTTTGGAGTTTGAAGTTGTCGCAATAGCTTTTGTAGTGGAAGCTGCTGCTGTTGGTGAAGGGGCAGGAGGGGTAGCTTTTGGTGTTACCATTACTTTTACCTCTCTTTTATTTCCGTAGCTGTCTGTAAGCTCGATTGTTTTTTCCACAGGCTCTGCTTTTACTTCCGGTTTTGGAGCGGCAGTAAGGGCAGCAGGCTTTGATTCTGTAGCAGGGTTTGTTTTTACCGAAGCATATACGGTTTTAAAAGGAATAGGATTTTTTCGGATTCCGAAATTTGATGAAATATATCCGTCAGTTGGCATTCCTAAAGGAACCTGTAATAATTTTTTTTGTAAATCAATTAGATATTGGCTGTATCTGTTCGCCTGTTTTGCCAAATAAACAGAATTTGAAATACTGTCTTTGCTCAGCATCATTATTTTTTCGTTGGGAACGTCTTTTGATTTTAAAAACGAATTAAGTTGAGCAACAGATTGATCTACGAGGCTCAAATCTGTTTTCATCTTCAAGTAATCTACACTATCTTTTTGTGTATTTATTTTTACGAGATTCACTTCATAAGTTTTGTCATCTCTCTCAGAAAATAATTTAGCAATAAAAATGCCTTGCGCAAAAACTATCAATAAAAGCCCACCAATTAGGATATTGACATTCTTCTTGCTGCTTAGAAATTTCTTCATATTTCTTGCTCTTAGATTAAAAAAACGGTTTTAAGCCTGCAAATTTAATTAAAAATAATATTTTGATGTTATTCTTAGCATACTTTTATTTTTATCTGTGAATAACGGTGATTTACATATTTAATTGTGTTGAAGTGTTAATTTTATCTAAAAATGGCTTTTATCATATATTGAAAAGCACTGTTAAGACTACGATTTAATATATTTGCAATTCACATTTCAATTATGGCGAAAAAGAAAACAATTTCGGAATCTTCAAGTTCAAAAAAAAATAAAAAGGATATTTCCGTAGGAGTAGTAGGAAGCGGAAGTTTTGCTACAGCAATTGTAAAAATGCTTGTGGAAAATTGCAAAGTGGTGCACTGGTGTGTAAGAAACGAGTTTGTGAAAGGAGCGATTGAGCTTCGGGGGCATAACCCGACTTACCTTACAGCAGTTAATTTTAATTTGAAAAACCTAAAGCTGACAACAGATATTAACGAACTGGTTTCTGCATGCGATATTGTGGTTTTAGCAACGCCTTCCATCTACCTTTCTGATACATTGGAGAAGATGAATTGTGAGTATAAAGACAAAATTTTTGTTTCGGCGATAAAAGGGATTATTCCTAAAGTGAATGATGTGGTTGCTCATTATTTACGAGACGAATTTAAAATAGGGTTCAGAAACCAGGCCGTGATTGCAGGCCCTTGTCATGCAGAAGAAGTAGCGATGGAAAGACTTTCCTATCTTACAATCGCTACGGTAGAAGATGAGGTTTCTGATAAATTGTTTGATATTTTTAATTCTGATTTCATTAAAGTAAATTCAAGTAAAGATATTCTAGGAAACGAATACAGTGCAATTCTTAAAAATATTTTTGCCATCGGAGCAGGAATTGCGAGTGGTTTAGGCTATGGAGATAACTTTACTGCCGTTTTTGTTTCCAATGCCATCCGGGAAATGGAAACATTCCTTGAAGCTATTTATGAAGCGCCAAGAGATGTCAATGAAAGTGCTTATTTAGGAGATTTATTGGTTACAGCATATTCTTTGTTCTCAAGAAACAGGAACTTAGGAAATCTTATCGGGAAAGGATATACTGTAAAATCTGCAATTCAGTCAATGAACATGGTAGCGGAAGGCTATTACGCTGCCGATTCTATTTATAAAACTTCAAAGCAAAAAGGTCTTGCATTGCCGATTGTAGATACTATTTATGCTATTTTATACGAAGGAAAAAATGCTGAAAAACAATTCAGGAAACTAACTGCGAAACTGAACTAAATTATATTTAAATATAAAAAACTGACTCTGTTTAATGTAATGAATTAACCAGAGTTTTTTATAGGTTTGATTAATCATTTTAATTCAAACAAATTGATAATTTCCATCATATTTTTTTAACTTAATTAAAATTTCCATTCAGGCTGAAAATTGTCGTGTTAAAAATTATAAAACGATAACCGATTTTAAGAAGTTTTCCCGAAATTTGATGTAAAATTTAGAATTATGTCACATTCGCTTATAAGCAGAACACCAAAACCAAAATATGATGTTGTACTGATAGGTGGCGGAATCATGAGTGCCACTTTAGCAACCTTACTTCACGAGTTTGATCCCAATCTGGAGATCGCAATTTTTGAAAGATTGGGCAGGTTTGCAAAAGAGAGTACAGCAGCCTGGAATAATGCAGGAACAGGGCATTCCGCTTTTTGTGAACTCAATTATACTCCTGAAAAACCAGATGGAACAATAGATATTTCAAAAGCTGAGACTATTGCAGAACAATTTGAGATTTCAAAACAGTTTTGGTCTTATCTTATAACGAAAGGATATGTTAGTGAACCTAAAGATTTCATTAATTCATGTTCTCATATGAGTTTGGTATTCGGTGAAAAAGATGCTGAATACCTGAGAAAACGTTATGAAAAAATGTCTGAATCTGTTTTGTTTAAAGGAATGGAATTTTCCTCTGAACATGAACAACTGAGAGAATGGCTTCCTTTGATAATGAGCAAGAGAAATAAATCTGAGGTGATGGCCGCTACCAAAATGGATTTGGGGACAGATGTCAACTTCGGAAGTTTGACGAGAAAAATGGGCAGACATTTGCTTGAGGATTCTAATGTTGAGGTTTTCTTGTATCATGAAGTAAAAGATATTGATCCAAGAGAAGACGGAGCATGGGAAATGAAGATAAAAGACCGAATTCATAATCATAAGCAGGAAGTAGTTGCAGATTTTGTCTTTATCGGAGCCGGAGGTTATGCGTTGCCATTATTGGATAGTTCAGATATCAAAGAGAGCGAAGGATATGGAGGGTTCCCGGTTTCCGGCCAGTGGTTAGTAAGTCATAATCAGGAATTGGTAGAAAAACATCAGGCTAAAGTATATACTCAGGCAACTGTAGATGCGCCGCCAATGTCTGTTCCGCACTTGGATTTAAGAATTATTGATGGTAAAAAAGCACTTCTTTTTGGGCCTTTTGCCGGATTTTCAACTAAATTTTTAAAAGAAGGAAGTTATCTTGATTTGCCTGAAAGTGTTAATACCAAGAACTTACGATCTTTATTCGGAGCTTGGTGGCATAATATTCCTTTGACAAAGTACCTGATTCAGCAGGTTGCGATGACCAAGGCACAAAGAATGCAGCATTTGAGAGAGTTTATAAAAGATGCGAAAGAAGAGGATTGGGAACTGAAAGTTGCCGGACAGAGAGTACAGGTCATTAAAAAAGATGAAAAGGACGGAGGAAAATTAGAGTTTGGAACTGAGGTTGTAGTCAATAAAGCCGGAACAATTGCTTCATTGCTGGGAGCCTCACCTGGAGCGTCTACTGCAGTGTATGCAATGCTGAATGTACTTGAAAAATGTTTCCCGGAAAAAATTCAGGGAGAGTGGAAAGATAAATTGCTTGAAATGGTTCCTTCTTACGGACAGAAATTGGCAGATAATCCTGAGCTTACACAAAAAGTAAGAAATTACTCAAAAGAAAAGTTAGAATTAGAATACTAAAATAAACTTTATTGTAAAAAATGAATGGCTTCACTGATTAAGTGAAGCCATTTTTATTTAACTGAAACACGTCAATTTCTGTCGCTTTACCGTTCTATTTTTGCCTAAGGTTGCAATAAACCATTAACCTATAATTTGACATTAAATCTCATTCAGGTGAGAGAGTAATTATTAAAATTCGTTAAATTTGCATCATTGTGATAATAAAAACTAATATTAACCTTTAAATACACAAAATAGATGAAAAAGCTCTACTTTAGTGCATTAACCTTATGCACAGTTTCCGTACTGTATTCTCAGGAAGTAGTCTGGCAAAAGGATATTAAATCCTCGACACAGGATTTTCTGAGCCAGGTAACCACCACCATTGACGGTCAGTACTTAATCTCAGGAAGCTCTATCCGGGCTTCAAAACAGCAATCTACCGAAAACAAGCAGAACAATGGCTACGATTTTCACCTGGTCAAACTCAATCAGCAGGGAGAACAGGTCTGGGAGAAGTATTTTTCAGGTTCGAACCATGATTTTCTTTCGGCCACCGTTGCCACTCAGGAAGGTGGATTTCTACTGGCAGGAACCTCTTATTCTGGAAAAAGTTTAGACAAAAAAGAGGATGCTAAGGGCGGTTCAGACATCTGGCTTGTCAGAATCAATGAATTTGGGGATGAAATGTGGCAAAAAACCATCGGCGGCGCTTCAGATGAAGAATCCAGGGCAGTGATTCAGACAACGGATTTAGGATTTGTGGTGGCGGGAAATGTTCAAAATTCGGCTAAAGGATACGGTTCTAAGGATGTTTTAATCATTAAATTAGATAAAAACGGAGGCATAGCCTCTCAAATTATACTGGGCGGAAAAGGGCTGGATGAGGTTGAAAAGATGATTCCAACGAAAGACGGCGGCGCTTTATTAGGAATATATTCGAGAAGCAGTGCAAGCGGTTCCAAAAAGACGGAAAACTTTGGTGAAGGCGATTATTGGATTGTAAAGCTGAATAAAGACGGGAAAGTGGAATGGGAAAAGAACTTCGGAGGTAAAGGAGACGACCATTTGAGGACCCTTTCAATGACTTCAAACGGATATATTATCGGGGGAGAAAGCCGTTCTGCAAGGTCCGGGAACAAATCGATGGGAATCGAAGAAGGAACGGATGTATGGCTGATTTCCCTGGATGAAAAAGGTGAAGAAATCTGGCAAAAGTCCTACAATTTCAAAAACAGGGATGTTTTGATGGGAATGAGTGTGTTGAATTCTTCCGAAGGTAAGTCTAAAGGGATTTTACTGGGTGGATATACCCAGGCAGAAGGCAGAATGGAGAGTGATGATGAAACGTTCTGGATGCTGTATCTGAACCAGGACGGCAATGAAGAATGGAGAAAATATGTAAAAGGCGAATCGAGAAAACGTGAGGAAAGGCTTTCTGATATAAAACTGAACCGGGACGGTTCTATAATTTTGGCCGGAACCAGTGCACAGGAGCTTGGAAAAGAAAACTGGAAGATTGTAAAGCTGGGCGACAAGCAAATCGACCAGTTGATTGAAAAGCAAAATATTAAGATTTACCCGAATCCTGTTTCGGACTATGCCTATGTGGAGATAGGTTTTGATTTCAAGGAAGCGGAGATTAATGTGTTTGACATGAGCGGAAGACAGTTGCAGAGCCTGAAAACCAGAAACAAGGTGACCAAGATTAATACGCAGGCTTTGATTCAGGGGGCTTACCTGGTGACCATTAAAACGGAGGAGAATAAAACAGCAAATGCCAAAGTGATTAAGAAATAAAAATTACAAATAATGAAAAAAATCCTTAAGCTATTAAGCATAATAGCAGCGGTTGCACCGGTACATATTTTTTCACAGCAGCAACCAATTTCAGATATTAATTTTGGAGACTTATCCAAACCTGTGCCTTCAGTTTCATCGTTGGCTACTTATACAGATGCTCCGGTATCACTTGCCACAGGTGTTCCGGATGTTAATTTTCCTTTATTGGGACTATCTTCCAATGATAAAAATATTGCCGCTAATTTATCTTTACAGTATCACCCTCTAAACATGGACACGACAGAAGCAGGAAGTGAAGTTGGGATTGGCTGGTCAATGTTTGCAGGAGGCGTTATATCAAGAGAAATTGTAGATGAATTAGATGAAAGATATGACGACACAGGTTTCAGTGGATACAAAAAAAATAAATTTAATGATATATACTATTATAACCTGCCTGGTATATCAGGGAAATTTAAGTTTGAAAGAAATACAGATACCAATACTTTCCAGGTAGTAAATCTTACACCTAATCATATTAAAATAGAATATACAAGAG
This sequence comes from Chryseobacterium sp. FH2, assembly GCF_001045455.1. GTDB lineage: Bacteria > Bacteroidota > Bacteroidia > Flavobacteriales > Weeksellaceae > Chryseobacterium. Next base: position 244,958 of record NZ_LFNE01000007.1, read on the forward strand.
ACAATAATACTGCTACTCTGATTACCACTTCGTTTACCATAACTGATGATAATGGGTATAAATATATCTTTGATGATTTTAGCCAAAACAGGAGCTATAACCATCCGCTTTTATCCGGGACATTGTTTAAATCTGCTTTTTATCTGACACAAATTAAAAATGCAAATAATGTAGAGCTTTTAAATTTTACCTATCAAAAAGACAATAAAAACAAGCCCGGTACCGGTGAATTACTTTATCAGTTTTGTAAACTAAAGACCATTACCTCTCCGGGAATAGGCTCTATTGTTATCGATTACAATTATGATACGCCTTTGGAAGGTACAATGAATGACCCTTATAGCATTACAAAGGTCTCCCTTAAAAATAATAATATGGGAATCATTTCACAGTACGGTTTTGAATATTCTATGCAGGTAGAAAATAAGCGGACACTGACCAGAATTAACAAGATTAATTTATCCAATCCTACCGGAACTCCACTAGAAACCACAAAGTTGTTATATACAGAGTATTATTTTAACAGTAATTTAGGGGAAGACAGAGCTTGTTCGGCCAATCCTACAAACCCCAATACCACTCCTGTCGGGACATTATACAAAGTCATTCTGCCGACAGGAGGAATGGTTGAATATAATTTTGAAGCGAACCAATATTATAAAAATAAAAACGTTCCTGATTATGTGACCCCAGAAAGTTTTTCAGATCCGGAAGTTCAGTTTATTCAGTCTTTTGTGAATGTAGATTTCGATGTTCCAAATGGCCAAACAAAAACATATACTTTTCAAGTACCGGGAGAGCCGAATAAATTTAAGCCAATATATGTAGATTTTCAGGCCACTAAATATTACCCTAGTTATGGACTTAGTGAACCTTATTCTAATGTTGATTATGTAATAGATAATGATCCCAACCTTACCAATATTTGTTATAGCTTTAATGATGAAGCATTAGAAGGCAGCGCTTGGTCATTTAAAACTTTGTATCTGACACCAGGAATTCACTCGATCAAAATATATGGTACCGGAGGACATGGTACTGCCGGATTTTCACATATTGCAAGTATACCAACTCCCTATAAAAATGCAGTGAGCAATGATAAAAAAGCAGGAATCAGAATTAAAGATATTAAATACTATAATTCTGCTTTGGATTTTGTTGCTAAGAAAACGGTTTCTTATGATTACAGTGTTTTCAATGATCCAAACAGCTCCAGTGGCTACGGATTTTACCCGGAAATGGAAAGTACATCGTCAGATTATGCTCCGGTGATTCTTTATCGAAATGTAAAAGTAACTAATGATAGTGATAACGGATATGTCAATTACTATTTCAAAAATCCTAATGACTATCCAAAAACCCCCTACACTTACAATGGAAATGAAACAAAGTTTTGGCCATATTATAATATTACCAAGTCGGGAGTAATGGAGAAAAAGGAAGTTTTTAATAATCAGAATCAATTGGTAGCTGCCGTTAATTATGATTTTACTTTTGAAACTTTAGATCAGATGCCAGAAGTTTCTGTTGATGGCGGAGTTACGAAGAAAGCCTTTATAAAAAACACAAAGGTTATCACAAGAGATTATACCGGAGCCAACAGGTTTGTTGAAAGTAAGGTAGAAACAGAGTTTAATCCTGTTAATTTTAAAGCAGCATCAGTAAAAGAAACTTCATCAGACGGAAATGTTATGGAAAGAGCTGTTACTTATTCCGCAGGTTCCACAGAATATCAGAATTTAGAAAATGCTTACATGAACGGACTTCCTGTAAAGACTGAAATTAAAAACAATGGGAAACTGATTTCAAGCAGCATGGTGAAATATGAAAATCAAGGCAATCTATATCCTTCATCGGTAGTCAATATTAATGCTAACGATAATACCAGTAAAGTTACCATTAAATATGACGATTATGATTCTAAAGGAAATGTAAGACAATTTACTTCAAATCAGGATACAACAACGGATGCCGGAATTTCAACGGTAATTATTTGGGGATATAATCAAAGCTTTCCGATAGCAAAAATAGAAGGCGCAAAACTTTCAGACATTGGAAGTCTGGCGGATGATATTATTCTAAAATCCAATGCGGATGTGGATATTTCGTCAGAAACTACACTTATCAATGCGTTGGATAATTTCAGAAATTTATCTGCATTGAAGAACTTCGTTGTCACAACATACACTTATGATCCCCTGGTTGGTGTTACCACCGTGACTCCTGCGGACGGGATAAGAGAAATATACAAATATGATAACAACGGAAAGCTGACTTCAGTAGCTGACGTTAACGGAAATATTATTAAGGATTATAAGTACAACATAAAACCACAACCCTAGTAGTTTATACTAAATCAGACAGTTATGAAAAAAAATATATTTATCATATCTTTTCTTATGGTGGCTTTATTTCATGCACAAAGCCTGACCAATACAGAAAATTATATATACAGCAGGACCTATTTAGAATCTGTAACATCAGAGCAGCCGAATGCTGCACAGATTCAAGGAGTTCAATATCTTGACGGATTGGGAAAAACAACGCAGACAATTGCCATTAAAGCATCTCCCAATGGTAAAGACATCGTAGTTCCTTCCCTGTATGACCAATCAGGAAGAAAAACAAAAGACTTTTTACCTCAGCCGATAGATACACAGAACGGAGCCTATATTCCGGGTATCGGAGAAAGTTCAGTAAATTCCTATTATGGAGTTTCCAATGCCTATTCGGAGATTTTATATGAAAAATCACCATTGGCAAGAGTGGTAAAATCGGCTGCTCCGGGAACGGAATGGCAAATGACCGGTGCTCACACCCAAAAAATGGAATACCTGTCCAATGATGCAGGGGAAGTTAAAAAATACAAACCTACAATAAGCTGGAATACTTCTACACAGATTAATGATGTGTCTGTTTCTGTTTCATCCGACGATTCTTATACAACGAATGGCTACTACAACGCCAATACCCTGTATAAAATGGTCACTAAGGATGAAAACGACAACGAAACCCAAACATTTATTAATTCTAAAAAACAGACATTACTGGTAAGAAAAATCAATAAAAAATCAAACGGAGCTATAGAAAATCTGGATACCTATTATGTATATGATGAATTTGGAAACCTCACTCATGTCATTCCGCCTAAAGCTTCTGTTTCTGCTCTGACCACAGAAATAATAAACAATTTATGCTATCAGTATAAATATGATAAATACAACAGAATCGCAGAAAAGAAAATTCCCGGAAAAGGTTGGGAATATATAGTCTATGATAAACAAGGGCGTGCGGTACTTTCACAGGACGCTAATCTGAGAACGACGGCCAACAACTTTGCAAAAAGAGGCTGGATGTTCAATAAATATGACAAATTCGGAAGAGTTGTTTATACAGGATTCTTTGCCAATACCGCAGAAAGACAAACAATGCAGACCGCACTTAATAATATGTCTGCCAATGCCGACAATAACGAAACTCCGAGTACAACCCCATTTACTCTGAACGGAATTGACGTCTACTATACAAAAACAGCTTTCCCGACAGGAAGCATGACTATTTTGAGTGTTAATTATTATGATGAATATCCCACAGGCTCTCCCTCTCAGCCAACACAAATACGAAGTCAGAAAACATTAACGGCTGTTCCTGCAACGATTGTTTCTAACGGACTGACTTCTGTGAGAAGTACCAAGACACTTCCCACAGCAAGCTATATCAAGAATATTGAAAATGACAGCTGGTCATCTGCATTTATCTGGTATGATACTTTAGGAAGGATAATTGGAACCGACAGCAGAAATCATTTGGGAGGATATACCAAAACGGAAACTGAGCTTGACTTTTCAGGTGTGCCACAAAAAACCTTTACCTATCATGCCAGAAAAGCCGATGAGCCGGGAATCACCATCAAAGAACGTTTTATATATGATTCACAAAAAAGGTTAAAACAGCATTACCATCAGGTAGACAGCAGACCCGAGGAATTATTGACAGAAAATACCTATGACGAGCTTTCTCAGCTCATTAATAAAAAAGTAGGAAACAATCTTCAGAGCATTGATTATACCTATAACATCAGAGGCTGGCTAACGGATATCAATAAAAACCAGATGAATTTGCAAGATTTGGGAGGAAAATTATTCTCCTATAAAATCAAATACTTCCAAAAAGAAGGTATCGATAATCCCGATCCGGCACTGTTCCCCGGAAAAAACGTAACGCCGAGATATGACGGCAGCATTACAGAGACAGACTGGAGAGCGGTGGAAACACTGGGGGTAAACCCTTCCCTGACTCCCAAAAGATACGGATATTCATATGACGGGACCAACCGCCTTTTGGCTGGATATTATCAAAACCCGAATAACCCTTACAGCAAGGAGAATACGGAATCGATGGAATATGACCTGAACGGAAATATCAGCAACCTCTACAGGACTTCTGTTATGGAAGGTGGAACCAACACCGCTACGGTAATCGATAACCTGAATTATACCTATGCAGGAAACCGGGTGACAGGCATTACCGATATTTCCCAAAACTTTGCAGGCTACGAAGGAGGCGGTGGCACAATAGGATATGATGCCAACGGAAACATGATAAGCATGCCCGATAAAGGTATCAGTACAATCAAATATAATTATCTGAATCTTCCCAGTGATTTGGAGCTGAGCAGAAACGGTAACGAATATGTTTCTGTTAAAAATCAATACAGTGCAGACGGAGCAAAGCTGAGAAAAGAAAGTAGCGTTACTACAACAGGGTTTAACGGAAGCACAACTATGGTAAATGTGACAGACTATCTCGATGGTTTCCAGTATCTGCATTCAGGCAATCTGCTCCCTCCAGGCGGAGGGTTTGAAATGCTTTCAACACGGGCCATGCAGCCACAGGCTTTCTCCCCTGATGAAGCAAGAATGGTGGCTGACGCCAAAACCCCCGACCTGCAATTCTTCCCTACCGCAGAAGGTTTTTATGATTATACAAAAGATCAGTATATTTACCAATACGTAGACCAGTTGGGAAATGTAAGGATTTCTTATGCCAGAAACAGCGCAGGCGCTCTTGAAATCACCGATAATAATGATTACTACCCTTTCGGGATGAATCATCTGAAAACAGGAACCGCTTATTTTGCCCAGGGAAGCTATAAAAGCTATAAGTACAGCGGAAAAGAATTGCAGGAAACCGGAATGTACAGCTACGGCTGGAGAGAATACATGCCCGATATCGGAAGATGGAACGGGATAGACCAATTGGCGGAAAATTATTTATCCGCAAGCCCGTATGCCTATGTAGTGAATAATCCAATAAGCTTTTTTGATCCGGATGGCAGAGTGACAATGGCGGCTATTTCCGCAACCATGACAGAAGTTACTCCTGATGGAAGCAACTCTTACTGGTACAATAATGGAAATGGAGGATTTACGAGCTACGATGGTGGTGACAAAGGAGGCCATGCAGGAGGCGGAAGTTTGGCGTATGGCTCTACAGTAAGTTACAGCGGTATCTTTACCATGGGTGATGGAGTTTATACTTTACCGCCGGTAATCATCAATGGTAAAGGAAACATTTCTACCTGGGACAATTCTGCAAACTTTGGCTACAACAGCTATCTGATGATGAGCAAAATTACCGGAGCATTAAATAGCTGGAACTACGATGTCAATAGTACTAATTTGGGTTGGGGGATCGCCCACTCTAAAGCATCGAGAGAAGTAGCAGAATTTGAAAATTTTCTTTTCCTTGAACTTCCTGCATCATTTGCAGGTGGAGAACTCGTAAGTGTAGGATGGAGAGCGGCAGGTCTTACAAGATATGTATGTCAGCCTTTGGGAAGATTAAGCAACGGACTATTAAAAATCTGCTTCACAGAAGGAACTTTAGTAGCTACAGAAGAAGGCAGCAAAAAGATTGAAGACATTAAGGAAGGTGACTTGGTATGGAGCTACAACGAAGAAACAGGCAAAAAAGAACTGAAAAAAGTAGTAGAGCTATCCCGCAATACGTCTTCTTCATTAGTAAAAATCTCTGTAAACGGTACGGAAATTACCTGCACCCCGGAACACCCATTCTTTGTAAACGGAAACTGGGTAGAAGCCAAAAACCTGACAAAAGGTACACTTCTAACCACTTTAGACGGAAAAACTTCTCCCGTAGAATCTATTAATTTCTTGGATGAGAAAGTAAAAGTCTATAACTTTGAAGTAGAAGGCAACCATAATTATTATGTTTCCGAGAAAGGGATTTTGGTACATAATGATTGCGGACTTAGCAAAATAATCGAGGCAATTCCAAACAAATATACTGAAATGTTTCAGTGTAAGGAATTTGCGAATTATCTTATGAAAAAAATGATGGGAGAGGGCATTAATGGTGAATTATTAGTGCTAAAATCGGAAACACCATATATTTGGTCAAATACATTTAATCAATCAATTACTAGAAATGGGGACCATGTAGCTGTGAAGGTTGGAAATATGGTTTATGATAATCTATTTCCAAAAGGGATTCAATATTCTAAATGGTTGCAAGATTTAGAAGTAGGTTCACATTTGCTTCCACCTCCAACAGTAACACCTTTTTAATTATGAATGATTTTATAAAACTATTATCAGATTTAGAAAAACAACCTTTGTTATTTATAAACAAAAAAGACATAAGCTTATTAAATGCCTTTATTACTGGATATTTATTAAACGATATTTTCAGAAATAATAAAAGACCGAATTATGATTTTAGATCAAGTTTCAGTGAATGGCTAAAAGAAAAATACAATTTTGAGCAAGAACTTTCTTGGGCGGAATATCTTAATAGCCTGAGCAAATATGAAAGCTTAAATGCTGTTGACTTGTTTTTTAGAGAGTTTCATATATTTCAAAAAGAAACAAATAATTATTATGGAATTTAATGAATTAATGTTACACATAGAAAAAAGACCACAAGTTTATGTTGGAGAGAAAAATCTTCCTTTAATTTCCGCATTTTTGGATGGTTATTTATGTAATGACGCAATACGATTAGGAGAAAGAGCTAAATATGATTTCAGATATGATTTTGGAGAATGGTTAAAAAATAAGTTCAATTATAAATTAGAATTTGGTTGGCTAACTATTATAAATGAAATAAGCTATAAAGAAAATTTAGATGCTGTAGATGTATTTTTTAGAGAATATCATTTATTTAATAAAGAAAAATAAAATATTAATAAATATTCCTTTACGATTTCAGTAAGGGAATATTTTCTTCAAGAAAGTAAAAGTCTATAACTTTGAAGTAGAAGGCAACCATAATTATTATGTTTCCGAGAAAGGGATTTTGGTGCATAATAACTGTGAATGGACAAGTGCGATAGCAAAGACATTAGAAAACCAGTCATCACGTTTTACAAGTCATCTTTCTGAACATTTCTTTGCTGGTGAATTTAATATAGGAGGCAGACCTTTATCGCAAATGTTTCAAAAAGGATTGTCATATAAAGATGTATTAGAAGAGGCAACCATACGTATTGGAAGAGGTGAAGGCACATTTGGGACTTCTACAAAAGGAGCAAAGGAAATAATATTGGATTTTGGAAGAATGATAAACGAATCGGGAACCACAACTCAAGTACGGATATGGATGGATAAAACTGGAACAAACATTGGAAGTTTGCATCCTTATCTTCTACAGTAACAATTTAATAATCTTATAATGAAAATAGAAACAAATAGAGAACTTTTTGGATTTCAACCCTATGAATTTGATAGCTTTTTGGGTGGGATTTCTTTAATACGTGGATATAAATATATGGATAAATTCATATGTGATATAATGTTATACAAGGAGGAAGGAAATTATTATGACTATGAAGACGAAAATATTAATTTCTATAGCCCTACAGAAATTAATGAAAATGGGATATTTTTTTTTGAAATAAAAAATAAATTTTTATTAACAGAAAATGAGAAGTTCCAGTTCTTTACCAACTTTCAAATTGATAAAGAAGATCTGGATATTATAATGATCGAAGCTATTGCGAAAGAGAGCAATAATAAATATTACTGGACATATTCAACAATGGATTATTTAATTGCAACAACAAATAAAAGATCTGAAGATATATATTTTGATTATTATCCTCATGAAATTGCTTTCGTTTTAAACAGATTTTTACTTTTGAAAAATATTACCAAAAATGATATAATAGATAAGCTTCAATCTCTAAAAACAGAAGAAAATATAATTTCTGGATTTTATAAATAATTAGGAAAGAGTTATTTACATTTAGAATAACTCTTTCATTTATTGACTTTGAAGTAGAAGGCAACCATAATTATTATGTTTCTGAGAAAGGGATTTTGGTACATAACAATTGTGAAAGATTTTTAGGCTTAACAGATGACTTGTATGCGGAAGGACAATATTTTGTATATTCAAAAAACTATATTTCTGGAAATACATATACAAAGTCCATTTCATTATTAGCTAAAGCACAAGAATCGACAGACCTTAATTTATTACTAAAAACAATGTTTAATGAAGCAAAAAGTCATGGAGCAACAATGCTTGAATTAAGAGGAACAGATATAATGAATAATAAATTATTTAATGAAGCCGTTGCTCGAAGATTAGGTTTCACTTTTGAGAAATTAAGTGAATCATCAATAAGACTTACAGCCCCAATTCCTTAACAAAATGAAAATATCAATTTTAGAAGCGAAATTCAGAAGAAGCAAACTTGAACTGAATTATACTGAATTATGGAAGACTTTAAATATTTCTAAACAAAATATTATTTTGCAAACTATTAATTTATCCATAAATGAAACGCCTATTGTCACATCTTTTATAAATAATGTTGAATGGTGGTTAATAACAGATCAAACAATTTATAATTATAATAATTACTTAGATAAAATACTTTTAAGTAACATTTCAAAAATTGAAATATTCAAAGACATTAAAACTCTTAATGAAAGTTGTATAAACATTTACTACAATGAAAAAATATTACCATTAAAACTTGAGGAAAAATCTTGGATAATAATAATAGAAATATTAAAACACTTAACGCATCTAAATATTTCTATTGATAAGAACTTTGATAAATATTAAACTGTAAATTATTCTTTCACAAAAAAGTGAAGGAATATCTATAGCCTTATTCAAAAATCTATAACTTTGAAGTAGAAGGTGACCATAATTATTATGTTTCTGAGAAAGGGATTTTGGTGCATAATAATTGTACAGAAGAGTTAATTAGCAGAATGATAAGTCAAGATTCAAGAATTGTTAAATTAGCTCGTGAAACATTTAAAAGCAATAAGGCTATTGCAAAAGAAGCAGAAAATTTAATAATGAATTTAGAAAGAGGAAATATGAATCCAGGTATTAGTACTAAAAATGTTGCCAGAGATATTTTAGAGTTTCTATTTTTTTTGAGACAAAAGTTTATCCTTTTTATACTCTCTGAGCCGGGAGAATGTTATAATATTCAGGTGTTGATTTCAATACCTGATTTTAAATAAGTTTTGCAAAAACAGCGCAGGCGCTCTTGAAATCACCGATAATAATGATTACTACCCCTTCGGGATGAATCATCTGAAAACAGGAACCGCTTATTTTGCCCAGGGAAGCTATAAAAGCTATAAGTACAACGGAAAAGAATTGCAGGAAACGGGAATGTACAGCTACGGCTGGAGAGAATATATGCCGGATATTGGAAGATGGAACGGGATAGACCAATTGGCGGAAAATTATTTATCCGCAAGCCCGTATGCCTATGTAGTGAATAATCCAATAAGCTTTTTTGATCCGGATGGCAGAGTGACAATGGCGGCTATTTCCGCAACCATGACAGAAGTTACTCCTGATGGAAGTAACTCTTACTGGTACAATAATGGAAATGGAGGATTTACGAGCTACGATGGTGGTGACAAAGGAGGCCATGCCGGGGGCGGAAGTTTGGCGTATGGCTCTACAGTAAGTTACAGCGGTATCTTTACAATGGGAGATGGAGTTTATACATTACCGCCGCTGGTGCTTTCGGGAAGTAGTTCCAGATAGGACAGCCGGTACAGAATTATTTTAACTCTTACATGAATAATCTCAATAATAATTGGGGAGCAAATGTCGCAATGGGAGTTACCGGAGTGATGTCTTTACCTACGGGTGGCGGAGCTTCAGCAGGAACCTGGACTGCAATTAGAGGTATATTAGGAGAATTAGCAGGAGGACTAAGAGCCGGTTTATGGTCTTTGCCACTAATGTTAAACGGAGATAGTGCTCATGCTCCTGCTTATAATATACCTCTTACAACATCTGTAGATGTACCTGCTACAACGACTGACACAAATGGAGAACAGATTACCCATTTTTATAGAGCAATGTCTAATGCAGAATATTCTTCTACTTTAGGATACTTACAAGATAGAAATAGCTCTGGTGAAGGACCGCATGTGCGTGCAGATATAGGATATTTGCTTTCAGCATCATTTATAAATAAAGCAAATTCTCCATATAATGTAATTGTTGAATACAGAATGTTGCAATCGAGCACAAGAAGTTTTTATTTAACCCCCTATCAATATGTTCCAGGAACTGGATCTGGAGGGACAATTTTTAATGTTGCGCGAGCTACAGGATTAAATTATTTAAAGTATGAAAAAGGTGTATCAATTGGTTTTCCCGGAAATTCAACGATATTATTTAATAGTGCTCTAATTACTCCTCCAAGAATTTATAAGAATATAAAATAAAAATTATGTTTGAATCTAATTATATACAATATCAAAAAATATTATCTGGAGAATGTACAGATATTAATTTAATAATGAATAGTCATTCAATCTATGATATATTAAAAAAAGAAGCTATATCAATTTATGATACTGTTCAAGATAAAGATAAGTGGTTGAAATCAGAAATTTTGAGTTTAATAGATAATAAAATTTATATTCCATTGAATTTTAATTTAGAATTTAAAAATATATATTTAAATAGTTTTTTAAGATTTGACTTAATAAATGAATATTTAAAAAATAAAAACTTAGAATTTGATATAACTTCTGATTTAAATTTAGTTGTGGAAAAATCGTCTGAAAATGGAAAGCTTTATAAAGTTTTACATATATTATTTATAATGATTACTAATTCAATCACTGATGAAAGTACATTCGCTTTTATAGAGAAATTACTATACATATATAATAAGAATAACTCTTTTGAAGATAAAACTTTAATTTATGATATTAGTGATTTTATTGAAAGTAAGTATAGTTTTAACAAACTAAATTATCTTAAAACCAAATTTCCATTGATTTGGTAATGTTCCAAATTATGGACAAATACGCCCTGCAGTTCCTATGAATGTGGGAACATTTAGAACATTAATTTACAGTATTGGTCCAGCTTGGCAACCTGTAAAATAATAATTATATGGAAGAAAAAGATGTTATTATAAGAAAAATTTTAGAAAAATTGTATATTGAATTTAATCCGGAAAATTTATATCAGTTGACTCTTGAACAATACGGAGATTTCTTGATTTCAATATTTGAATATATAAATTTGTACAAAGACAAATACCATTTGAATGAAAAAGATTTTATGGAATTTAATAAGGTTATTCATCATAAATAGTATTATGATAAATTAAAAAGGCCCGGAATGTAAAACATTCCGGGCCTTTTTTTTACTTAAGATAGGTTTCATACAAATCTTTCCGTCTGTCTTTCATCACCTGAACTGAACCATTATAATGTAAATCTTTAAGCAGATTCAAATCTACATCCACAATTAATGTCATTTCGGTATTTGGAGTTGCCTCTCCTTTTACCGCGTTGGATGGAAAGGCAAAATCAGAAGGCGTAAAAACGGCCGCCTGGCCAAACTGGATATCCATATTGTTAACACCCGGAAGATTTCCCACACACCCTGCAATCGCAACATAACATTCATTTTCAATCGCTCTGGCTGCCGCGCAGTGTCTCACTCTCATGTATGCATTTTGTGTGTCTGTGAGGTAAGGAACAAATAAAATTTTCATTCCCTGATCTGCTAAAATTCTAGGTAACTCAGGAAACTCAACATCATAGCAGATAACAAGTCCTATTTTTCCGCAATCTGTATCAAAAACCTTGATTTCATTTCCTCCCTTCATTCCATAATACTTTCTTTCGTTGGGTGTAATATGAATTTTCCTATATTCATCTATCCTACCGTCTCGGTGAAGAAGATAGCTTACATTATAAAGGTCATTATTCTCAAAAACAGGCATGCTTCCCGAAATAATATTCACATTGTAGCTGATAGCCAATTCGGAAATTTTATTTTTAATCTCTTCAGACAATTTGGCGAGCTCTATCATACTGTCCCTTTCAGAAAGTTTGTTATATGGTGCCAGTAAAGGTGTATTGAATAATTCCGGAAATAATACAAAATCTGATTTATAATCCCCCATTACATCTACAAAAAACTCTACCTGCTCATAGAAGGCATTAATATCTTTAAAATGCCTCATTTGCCATTGTACCAATCCCAGCCGGATGATACTGTCCTGCATGGTATTTGGCTTTTTGCTGTAATAGATGTTATTCCATTGTAGCAAAACCGCGTTTTCTCTTGAAGATTCATCTTCAGGAAGATACTTTTTAAGAACTCTTATTGGTAGAAAGTTATTGGATAGTTGAAAAGATAACACAGGATCATAAATTTCCTTATCCCTTACCCTTCTGATATATTCCCTGGGTGAAAGTTCGTGGCTGTATTTATGATAATTCGGAATTCTACCTCCTAAAACGATTGATTTTAAATTTAATAATTCGCACAATTCTTTCCTTGCATCATATAATCTTCTTCCAAGCCGTAATTCTCGGTATTCCGGGTCTACAAAAATCTCGATCCCATACAGGACATCCCCGGTTGAGAGATGCGTATTAAATGTATAATTCCCGGTAATATCGCTGTAGGTATGATCATCTCCAAATTCATTATAATTAACAATAATTGAAAGCGCAACAGCCGCCAATTTTCCGTCTACAGTGATACAAATCTGGCCTTTCGGAAATATTCTTGTCAGTTTTTCAATACTTTTCCTAGACCATATTGATTCAGACATTTGGGGATAAGCACGCTTCATCGTCACTACCAATTCTTCATAATCCTGAACTGTCAGGGTTCTGGTTTCTATTTGCATTTAATGTAATTTTACTTAAATGTAATAAAAAAATGCAGAAAAAAAACAAAACCTCCCTTTCGGGAGGCTAAAAACACAAATGATGAAAAAAAAATTATTTCGAATTACAAATATACATGCAAATACAATAATATGCTATGAGTATAATCATAAAAATAAATTACTCCCATTCAATAGTTGCCGGCGGTTTACTTGAAATATCGTAAGCTACTCTGTTGATACCTCTTACCTCATTAATGATTCTGCTGGAAACGGTATCTAAAAATTCGTAAGGAAGTCTGCTCCAGGTTGCCGTCATAAAGTCGATGGTATTGGCGGAACGAACTACAGCCGTGTATTCATAAGTCCTTTCATCTCCCATTACTCCGACAGATTTTACAGGAAGAAGCACTACAAAAGCTTGGGAAACTTTTTCGTATAAATCATTTTTATATAATTCTTCAATGAAAATGTCATCAGCTTCCTGTAAAATTCTCACTTTTTCAGCATCAACAGCTCCCAATACTCTGATTCCTAATCCCGGGCCGGGGAAAGGATGCCTGTGTACCAAATGATGAGGAATCCCCAATTCTTCCCCTACTTTTCTTACTTCGTCTTTGAACAATTCTCTCAAAGGCTCAAGCAATTCAAACTCCATTTCTTCCGGAAGCCCACCAACGTTGTGATGAGATTTGATAACCGCAGAAGGTCCGTTTACAGACTGGCTTTCAATTACATCAGGATAAATTGTTCCCTGGGCTAAAAATTTAGCTCCTTCAATTTTATGAGATTCTTCATCAAAAACATGAATAAATTCGTTTCCGATGATTTTTCTTTTTTGTTCAGGATCATCAACGCCTGCTAATTTTGATAAAAATCTTTCAGAAGCATCAACCAATTTAATGTTCATATGGAAATGTTCTCCATAATTATCCATTACTTTCTGACCTTCATTTTTTCTTAATAAACCTGTGTCTACAAAGATACAAGTCAATTGATCACCAATTGCTCTGTGGATTAAAACTGCTGCTACAGAAGAATCAACCCCTCCTGAAAGTCCAAGGATGACTTTTTGATCTCCTACCCTTTCACGGATTTCTGCGATTGTTTTGTCTATATAATTAGCCAGTTTCCAGTTTTTCTCTGCATTACAGATTCCGAAAACGAAATTTTCCAGCATTTTTCCTCCTTCTTCCGTATGGGAAACTTCCGGATGAAACTGTACACAATAGATTTTTTTATCTTCATTTGAAATTGAAGCTATTACACCGGATTTTGCATTTAATTCAAAACCTGCAGGTAATTCTCCAACCTCATCAAAATGGCTCATCCAAACAATAGAATTCTGAGTAACTCCTCGTAATAAAGAACTTTCTTTAATAATATCTAAATGGGCTTTTCCATACTCCCCTTTTACTCCTTTGTGAACTTTTCCGCCCAAAAGGTGCGCTGTCAGCTGCATTCCATAGCAAATTCCCAACACAGGAACTCCCTGCTCATATAACTCTCTCTCAACTAAGTGAGCATTTTCTGCATTTACAGAACTTGGTCCGCCTGAAAGGATAATTCCTCTTGGCTGTTTTTCTAAAATAGTTTTTAATGGTGTATTGAATGGTAAAATTTCAGAATATACACCCATCTCACGGATTCTTCTTCCGATAAGCTGATTGTATTGTGATCCGAAGTCTAATATGATGATACCGTTGTTCATTTTTTGAATTATTATTAATACTTAAGCTTACTGCTCATTTAAACGTTTTACAAAAAAAGACTTGGAACTGCTCCAAATCTTTTTTCATGATTTTTATTAAAACTTTCCGATGTCTTCTCTATAGAAGCCGTAGTCGAAATGTACATGGCTTGCATCTTCGTAAACTTTCTTGCGGGCATCTTCATAAGTCGCTCCCGTAGCTACGATGTTTAGAACTCTACCCCCGTTTGAAACTACTTTATCGCCTTTTCTGACAGCTCCTGCGTATAAAAGTTTGCTGTGCTTTAATTTATCTTCGCCCACGATTTCAAAACCTGTCTCAATATTTCTCGGGTAACCTCCTGAACACATAACAAGGCAAACTGCTTTTTCGTCTTTAAACTTAAGCTCGATGTCTCTTCCTTCCATACAGTCATTGATAACATCTAACAGGTTGTTTTCCATTAAAGCCATCAATACCTGAGTTTCAGGATCTCCGAATCTCATATTGTATTCCAAAAGGTAAGTTCCGTTTTTTGTAACCATTAATCCGAAGAAAATAATTCCTTTAAAGCTGAAACCCTCACCTTTAAGTCCTGCTACGGTTGGTTCTAAAATATTTTTCTCGAAATCCGCATAATGTTCAGGGGTAAACTCAGGGCTTGGAGCTACTGAACCCATACCTCCTGTATTTGGTCCCGTATCACCGTTTCCTGCTTTTTTATAATCTTTAGCAGCAATACAAGGGAAAATCTTTTCACCGTTTGAGAAAGCAATGATTGAAGCCTCAAAACCTTGTAAAAATTCTTCGATAACTAAACGAATTCCCGCATCTCCATAAATTCTTCTAATCATAAAATCATGGATGGTAGCTTCCGCTTCTTCCAAAGTATCGCAAATGACAACACCTTTTCCGCCAGCCAAACCACTAGCTTTAATTACTAAAGGAAATTCCTGCGTCTGAACATATTCCTTAGCTTCGTTATATGAATCAAATACCACAGCTTTTGCTGTTTTGATATCATAGGTCTGCATAAATTTCTTAGAGAAAGCCTTGCTTCCTTCTAAGCTGGCTACTTTTTGATTCGGACCAAAAACTTTAAGGTCATGCTTCTTGAATTCATCCCTCAAACCAGCTACAAGCGGTGCTTCAGGACCCACGATAGTTAAATCTACCTTTTCTTTGATAGCAAAATCTCTAAGTTCTTTAATCTCTGATAAATGCACATTTTTTCCTATTACATCGGTAGTTGCGTTTCCGTTGGCAAAAAACATTTTAGTAACTCTGGAGTCATTCTGAAGTTTCGCTGCCAAAGCAGATTCCCTTCCACCTTCACCTATGATTAATATTCTCATACTTTATTTATTATCTAGTCTAATTTTACAAATATATAATTTTGAATGCTATAAATACAATCTCAAAATTATTTTTTAATTCTATTTTAATTAATGTAAAAAATGTCTAATCCCAGTGAACATCATCGGAATTTTATGCTCATTTGCCGCTTCGATGCTGTCCTGATCTTTTACACTTCCTCCCGGCTGAATAATCGCTGTAATTCCTTCCTGAGCGCAGAAATCTACCACATCACGGAAAGGGAAAAACGCATCAGAAGCCAATACTAGATCTCCTGAAAATTTTTCTTTAGCCCTTTCAATGGCCTGCTGAGTTGCCCAGATTCTGTTTACCTGGCCCCCTCCGATTCCGAAAGCCTGAATTCCGTTTGAAACAACAATGGCATTAGATTTTACATATTTTACTACTCTCTGAGAGAAAAGCAATGCTTTTTTCTGCTCTTCTGTCGGTTGAGTTTCAGTTACCACTTTAATATCATCAGAGAAGATACTGTCGTTGTCCTGAACTAAAATTCCTCCGTCGATTTTCACCCAAGCCTGTTTGTCAGAAACCGGATTAACAATTTTTATAATTCTTAAATTTTTCTTTTTTCTTAGAATTTCTAAAGCTTCGTCGTCAAATCCAGGAGCCATTACGATTTCAAGAAATGTTTTATTTAATTCTTCAGCTGTTGCAGCGTCAATTTTGTAGTTCATTGCAACAATTCCGCCAAAGATAGAAACCGGATCACATTCGAAAGTTTTTTGATATGTTTCCAAAGCCGAAGTTCCGATAGCAACTCCGCAGGGTGTAGAGTGTTTTACTGCACAACAGGCCATTTCTTCCTTAAATTCAGTAACTACTTTCCAGCAAAGGTCCATATCACGAAGGTTATTGAAAGACAATTCTTTACCCCCCAATTGTTCAAAATCTTTCATGGCACCGTTTTCGAAAGTAGAAACATAATAAGCTGCCGTCTGATGTGGGTTTTCACCGTATCGAAGATCAGAAACTTTTTTGTAAGATGCATTGAGATACTTAGGATATTCTTCATCTAAAAGCATTCTTGAAATAGCTGCATCATAAGCAGAGGTAAGATTGAATACTTTTCCTGCCAGCTTTTTACGTGTTTCAATATATGTATCGCCGTTTTGTTCCATTTCTATTTTTACTGTTGTATAATCTTCAACATCAGTAATGACCGTAACAGAATCAAAGTTTTTAGCCGCAGAACGAAGCATTGAAGGGCCGCCGATATCGATGAACTCTACCTTCTCATGTAAAGAAATATCTTTGTTTACATTTTCGAAAAAGGGATAAAGGTTCACGATAACCATGTCAATCAGACCAATTCCGTGCTCCTGAACCGTTTTCATGTGCTCTTCATTTGAACGGACTGCCAACAATCCACCGTGAACTTTCGGGTGCAATGTTTTTACTCTTCCGTCTAACATTTCAGGGAAATTGGTAACCTCATCAATCTGAATTGGATTTAAACCAGCATCTTTCAAGTGTTTGAATGTCCCTCCCGTAGAAATCAATTCATAGTTTTGGGCTTCCAAAAACTGCGCAAATTCTATTAATCCGCTCTTGTCAGAAACACTGATTAAAACTCTTTTTTTGCTCATTTTACTTTCGATTTTTTACTTTTTACAGCTATTTCAAACTGTAAACCGGTTCTTTCACCTCCGGTTTTATTATTTTACTTAGATTTTTCAAATTTTTCGAAATATTTTCTCATCCAAAATCTAATGTGTTTTCTTCTTAATTACCAAGAATTTTATTGATGGCTTTTGGGAAAATTTCATATTCAATTAAATGAACTTTTTCCGCTAAGGTTTCGGGAGTATCATTTTCTGTGACTTCGAATGATTTTTGAAGAATTGCTTCCCCTTCGTCAATTCCTGAAGTTACAAAATGTACTGTAGCTCCGCTTTCTTTTTCTTTAGCTTCAATCACAGCATTATGAACATGATGTCCCCACATTCCCTTTCCTCCGTATTTTGGAAGCAAAGCAGGATGTATATTGATTATTTTTCCGATCCAGTTTTCGCAAAACTCGGGTTTTAAAATTGATAAAAATCCGGCTAATACAATCAAATCTGTATTCTCAGGGATAATTTTACTCAATTCGCTGCTGAAGTTTTTCCCTCTCGGAATCAGAATATTTTCTATGCTATGATTTCTTGCTCTTTCAAGTCCGAAACATTCTCTGTCTGCAACCACCAAAGATATTTTTGCATTGCGGATTTCTCCGTTATCAATGGTATCGATAATCCTTTGAAGGTTAGTTCCTGAACCTGAAACGAGTACAACGATATTTTTCATGTTTATGAATGTAACAATGTATCAGTCTATCAATGTAACAATAATTTTAATTGGCACACCGGTACATTGATAAATTATTATATTGAAAGATTTATCTTTTCGCTTCCTTCTGTGATTTCTCCGATTTCGTAAGCATCATCCAGAAGATGTAATACTTTTTCAGCATGTTCAGCATCAACTACCACAATCATTCCCACACCCATATTGAATGTTCCGAACATTTCTTCACGAGCTACGCCACCTCTTTTTTCCAATTCGAGCATGATGCTTGGAATTTTGATTTTTGAAGCATCAATCGAAGCACATAATCCGTCACCGATAATTCTTGGAATGTTTTCATATAATCCGCCTCCTGTGATATGAGCGATTCCTGAAACTTTAACTTCTTCAAGAATTTTATGAATATCTTTATAATATAATCTTGTCGGAACTAAAAGTGTCTCATACAAAGGTTTTCCTTCAAATTCTTCTTCAAAATCAGGAAACACTTTTCTTACCAAAGAGAATCCGTTTGAATGAAAACCCGAACTTGGAAGAGCAATAATTTTATTTCCTGGTTTGATATTAGAACCGTCAATAATCTGGTCTTTTTCTACAATTCCTACACAGAATCCTGCAACATCATAATCCCCAGGCTGGTACATCCCCGGCATTTCAGCAGTTTCACCGCCAATCAGTGCACAGTGATTATCTTTGCATGCCTCAACCATACCTAAAACGATTTCGGCCGCAATTTCAGAATCTAATTTTCCGCAAGCCAGATAATCTAAAAAGAACAAAGGCTTTGCACCATGACAAAGAATATCATTGGCACACATCGCAAAACAATCTACTCCGATAGAATCGTATTTTTTAGAATCTAAAGCTACTTTCAGCTTCGTTCCCACTCCATCGGTTCCTGAAACCAAAACAGGATTTTTATACCCTCCGATCTCGTAGAAAGCCCCAAAACTCCCCAAATGATTCAATACATTGGAATTGTGAGTTTCTCCAACCGCTTTCTTGATTTTGTCAACGGTTTTGTATCCTTCTTCTTTGTCTACTCCTGCTGATTTGTATGTGTTGCTCATGTCTACTTTTAGAAATTTATTTCAAACTTTTATTCAAATTTAGAAAACAAAAAAGCCGACAATCTTAGTAGATTATCGGCCAGTATTTTATCTCAGAATTTCAGAGCCCACAATTTTCCCTTTCTTGGAAAAGCATTCTTTATGGGAGGTCTGAATTTTCATCTTCTTTCTTTTTGCAAAGATATTAATTTTAAATTAATATTCAAACCTATTTTTCAAGGATAGATTCTATAGCCGAAATCTTCTGGATTTTTTCTCTTAATTCGCTGTCTTTCTCTTCATTGGAAATCTTCTGAGCTGTTTTATCAAAATTATCATTAAAGAAAGGAAGCGAAAAAGTTTCTACAATATTTCCGCCGTGAAAAGGAAAACGCTTTGTGGCGGCTTCCAAAACTCCAGCCCCGCCTCTTGCTCCCGGAGCAGCAGACATGAGTAACATTGGAACCTCATTCCAAACCGTTCTGTCTTTGATTCTTGACACCCAGTCAAACACGTTTTTGAATGCTGTTGAGTACGTTCCATTGTGTTCCGGCAACGAAACCAGTAATAAGTTTGCCCCGTCAATTTTTGCAGCAAAATCTTTTGCTTCCTGCGGAACTCCATTCGCTAACTCTCTTTCGTGTTTGTAAATCGGCATTTCAAAAGGGTTTAGATCTACTACTTCTACTTCTGCATTTTCAAAGATTGCTGATGCATAAGCTACCAATTGCTTATTCATTGAATTCTCGGAATTCGTTCCTGCTATTGCTAAAATTTTCATTATATATTATCTTGATTTTAAAATTGTACAAATTTAATTATTATTTAAGGTAAGAAGGTAATTCCATAGGAACTTCCATTAAAAGAATTTCTGTATCATCAACCGCTTCGATATTAAAACTTTGGGTGTCCCAAATTCCCAAACCGTCTCTTTCGTTTAAAACTCTGTCGCCTATTTTTGCACTTCCTTTTAAAACAAAAGCATAAACTCCGTTTCCTTTTTTGTTGAGCATATAGTTTTTGCCGTTTCCTTTCGTAAAATTGGCTAAGTTAAACCATGCATCCTGGTAAATCCAAACTCCTTCGTCATTTTTATTTGGAGATAAAATCTGCTGAAAACCATTGATTTTTTTGCCTTCTTTAATGCTTTTCTGATCGTATCGTGGTTCAACATCCACTTCTCTCGGGAAAATCCAGATCTGCAGGAATTTTACAGCTTCATCTTTATTTTTGTTGTATTCGCTGTGCATCACGCCTGTTCCTGCGCTCATCACCTGAATCTCTCCTTTTTTGATAACAGCTGTCGTTCCCATTGAGTCTTTGTGTTCCAAATCACCTTCCAAAGGAATGGAAATGATTTCCATATTTTTGTGAGGATGTGTACCAAACCCCATTCCCTGGGAAACAGTATCATCGTTTAATACTCTCAATGCTCCAAAATGGGTTCTCTCAGAGTTTTGGTAATTCGCAAAACTAAATGTATGATAACTGTTTAGCCAGCCGTGATTGGCATGGCCTCTTGTATCTGCTTTATGATATACTGTTTTCATATTGTGATTATTTATGATACAAATGTACGGAGTGGATTATTCAGAAATATTGATGTAAGGTAAGAAAGGATTTTCATCTAAGGCAGGGCTGATAAAGTTTTATTTACTTTAAATTTTATTTATTTTTTTCGGGCTCCGAAATATGTATACGGTGATTTATGTATCGAATTTTTTGCATTTCAGTGAACAACGATTTCTCAGCTTAAAGAAGAAAATTTATCCAAAACAACGTAGAGATTGAAATGGTATTTGCATACATAGCTTTATCTTTCCAAATTAAGAAATTTAGCCATTAAAACTATCAGGTTTTCTATTCAAAAGCGAATTAATTAGAAGGCCTCTTTTATTTTCGAATTTCTCTTCAAGTAAAAAAGTAAAACGCAGATAACAATCATACAAATCATTAAAAACCGCAAAATGATATTAGTCTGATTCGAAAAGCTTCCCAGAACATTAGTAATAATCCCTGTCCCGATTTGGTTGGCCGCCATCAGAAATCCGGAAACCAGGACTGACAGCGTAGGAAATTCCACCGTTCCCCAACCAATAGATCCCGGAAATATACTTCCCATAAAAAAACCTATTAAAAACATCATCAATACGATGATATTGACATTTGGGAATATTAATAATAATAAAAGTAATCCGGCAACAAGCAAAGGAGAAAAAAGAAAAAGGTAAGACAAGTCATTATTTTTTGAGAAAATTCCGAAAAGTAAACGGTTTAGGGCAATCCCACCCCAAAATAATGACAGCCCTAAACTGGCTTTATTATTGTCAAGCCCTTGATTTTTGAGAATTATTGCTCCAAAACTGCCAAAAGTTCCTTCAATAAACCCATACAAAACAATAGCAATAAAAAATATCCACAATTTTGAAGGAATTTTAAAATGATCAGGAAGCTCAAAAAATGTCCCCTTTTCTAGCTTTAAAAATAAAAACAATACAAAAATTATTGTCACCAAGATAAATATACACCCTGGAACACACATCCAGTTGTTAACGTTCCCTATTAAATTCATCATCATCGGAGAAGTTGAGGTTCCTAATCCTACCAAAAACTGTAATATCAAAATCGCGGAAGATTTATTATTTTCAAATAGACTGGCTGCTAAGGGGTTTAAAGTGGTGATAGAAAACCCAAAACCTGAACCTGTAAACGCCACCAAAACCAATAACACAGGAAATAATAAAGATTTATCATTCATAACATATTGAAGCATCCATAAAATTCCCGTAGATACAATCATTAATAATAATCCGACAATTAAAACTATTTTGGGACCTGATTTATTGACTAAAAACGGAGCTCCTAAACATGCAATAATGATACATAGCACCTGGGGAATAAATAAATTCCCAAACTGCGATGATGAAAGCCCAAAGAGTGAAGAATCTGTAAAAGCCGTTCCCAAAGCAGGAAACACAACAAAATTAACTCCTGTAAAAAAAGCCAATAAAAAGATGATAATGATCTGGGCTATTCTGGAATTCATGATGTTAAAACATGTTTTTTAAGATAATCTCCCACTCTCAAAGCCATTGCGATAATTGTCAACGCAGGATTTACGGCTCCGCTGGATACAAAAAATCCGCCATCAACAATATATAAATTTTCTAAATCATGGGCTTTGCAATTGGTATCAACTACCGATGTTTTAGGATCAATACCCATTTTTGTAGTTCCGTTTTGATGAGCCGGTGATGCGATATCCATTCCTTTGCTGAAATAAATTCCTTTAAATAAAAATGACTTGAATTTTCCGGAAGCTTTTAATGCCTTAATAAGTTCTGATTTTAGAAATTCATGCCCTTTTTGGTTATTAGAAGTATAACTAATTTTAATCTGTCCTTTTTCTACAGTGACTCTATTTTTCGGGTCTGGTAAATCTTCTGAAGTCAGCCAAAAATCTACTGCATGTTCAGCCATTAATTCAAAAGTGAAACCTGGTGCAGCAATCGGGCTGTCGGCTTTAATCTGATGTTCGTCTGATTTTCCTAACATTTGAATATGGCCTAGCGGAAATTCGTATCCCTTATTAGCATGGTAAAAATCATTAATCCCGAATGTTTTTCCAAATTTTGTATGGTTGGGTTCTGTATACAGCGCCACTAATGCAGAATTTTGATGAAACATATAATTCCTGCCGACCTGATCGGATGAATTGGCAAGACCCTCTGGAAATTTTTTACTTTTACTTTCCAAAAGAATTGCAGCAGAATTGATGGCACCTGCAGAAAGAATAACCAGATCAGAAGTCAGCGTTTTGTTTTCCCCGTTTTGTTCTACAACAATTTCGGAGATTCTGTTTCCCTGCTCATTTGTATTAAGCCGTAAAACTTTTGTATTGGTCATTAGTTCTACATTTGAATATTCCAATGCTTTTGCGAGCGCACAAAGGTGAGCATCTCCTTTTCTTTCCGCAGCATCAGGAAAACCATCAAACCGGTCTAATGTGTAGGGTGCATTTGCTGTTTCATGAGGTTTAAAATTCACTCCGATGGGCAGTTCAAACGGGTACCATCCATAATTAATCAATTCATCAACCACTTCCTGAATTCTTGGTTCATGCTGTAAAGGCGGATGAGGATATGGCTCTTCATCAAAAGGCTCCGTCGGATCTGAACCTCTTTTGCCATGAACATGAAAAAGCTTTTCAGCTTCGAGATAATAACCCTTTAAATCTTGATATTGAATAGGCCAAGCCGGTGAAATCCCTCCATAATGTTGTATTTCTTTAAAATCCTCTTCTCTTAAACGGAATAAAGCAGCACCGTAAAACTTGGTATTTCCGCCAACATTATAATGCATCCCTGGACGGAACGGCTTATCATGTTTATCAAGCCACAATTCTGTGGTTGTATATCTGTTTTTTTGGAAAACTTCTACAGAATCCCAATTTTCTTTTTCTACAGGTACATAGTCACCTCTTTCAATAATAAGAATTTTTTTTCCGCTGTCTGCCAATCGGTAAGCCATGGTTGCTCCTCCTGCTCCGCTTCCTATGATAATAATATCGTACATTTTTTAAAACTTTATTTATCTAATTTAAAAATTAAAAGCCACGGCTAGCTTAATAAAAAATTAAATTTCAATTGATTATATAAATAAAAAACCACCCGATAACGGATGGTTTTGATATAACTATAATAAGATGATCAAAAATGTACCTGCTGAATTTCCTCTTCAATCTCCTTCGGTGTTTCATCTTCCGACTTGACAAAAAATAATGTCAAAACAGCTCCCAACAACATACAAACTCCACCTACAACGATATAATCAATAGCCTGTTTTCCAAAGACACTGCTTACAATCGGTCCTCCGAAAACACCATTGATAATTTGAGGAATTACAATAAAGAAATTGAAAATTCCCATATAAACTCCCATCTTCTTTTGCGGAATAGAATCAATCAACATGGCGTAAGGCATTGCCAAAATACTTGCCCAGGCAAAACCTAACCCAATCATTGAAATCCAAAGACTATGAATATCTTTAATAAAATACATTGAAATCAAACCTGCTCCGCCGCAGGCCAAAGCCAAAGCATGAGTTTGTTTTTTACCAATAAATTTGGCAATAGGAGTCAGAGCAAATGCAAAGAAAATCGCGTAGAAATTATAACTTCCGAATAAGCTCCCCGTCAAATCTCCAGCTTTATTAAACTCTGCAGAATGTGTATCATCGGGAGAAAGCCCGAAATGATGTGTAGCCAGTGCACTCGTTGTAAAAACCCACATGGTAAATAATGCAAACCAAGAGAAAAACTGGACGATTCCCAATTTTTTCATTTGAGAAGGTGCATTTTTAAAATCTTTAAAAATATCTGAAAATTTCGATTCATTTTTTACAATTGGCTTTCCGCCTTCAAATGATGCAAATTCTTCTGGGGAATATTCTTTGGTGGTAATAATTGTATACAAAATTGATAAAATCAAAACTGCTGCACCAATATAAAAAGCATAAATAACATTATCTGCCACAAAACCTTTTGGAGCTTCGTTAGATATACCCAATTTTGTCAACCAGCCAGGCAAATCAGAGCCGATAACCGCCCCGACTCCAATTAAAATGGTCTGAACAGAAAACCCGATTGTTGCCTGATGTTTGGGAAGCATATCCCCTACCAATGCCCGGAAAGGCTCCATTGCCACATTAATTGAAGCGTCCATCATGGCGAGGAAAATTACTGCCATTAATAAAACATTTGCAGCCATCATTTGGGTTGCAGACGCTGCATTTGGAAGCATAACCAAACCGATCGCACATAAAACCGCCCCGATTAAGAAATATGGTTTTCTCCTACCAAGCGGACTCCATGTATTATCTCCCATATGTCCTATGATGGGCTGAACAATAAGCCCTGTAATAGGCGCAACCAGCCAAAACCACGACAATTCGTGCACATCTGCACCGAAGTTGGCCAAAATCCTGCTTGCATTCCCGTTTTGCAAACCAAACGCCATCTGGATTCCCAAAAATCCCATGCTCATATTGATGATTTGAAGCATGGATAAATTGGGTTTTATTTTTTTTGACATCGTATTATTTTGTTTTTAATTGTTGGATTAATATATCTTCAATCGGGGCTTTTTCTACAACCACTTTATCTACGATATCATTTGGGACTGTTACAGAAAGTACATATTGTCTGACTTTCCATTGTCCGCTAATATTTTCGACCACACCGGATCCACGACAGATTTTCATTTGGGTATCCAATAATTCGTCAAACCATGCAAATTTTCCGTCTTTGCTGAAAAAGATGTTTCTTTTTAATGAAGTAAAATTCCAGGTTTTATTTTTGTCAAAATAAGGTTTTGCCCAAGTCATAAATGCTTTTTTATCCCAAACTTCGGTTGCATCCGTACCTATAAAAGTGGATTCATCAGCAAAGTAACTAAAATAAGTATTGAAATCAGCTTTTGCTGCAGCTGCATTAAAACCATCAAGCATTATCCCGATTTCAGTTTTTTCCTTTTCAAATTTAGCCTGAGCAGAAATATCCTTAGAGCTAATGAGAAAAAGAATTAATGTAAAAACAATTGATATTTTTTTCATATTTATAGTTAACTTTTTATTTCTGTAATTCAATAACCATCGAAGTTTTTGCGGGCACAGCTAAACTGCTTTGCAAAGGAATTTCTTTATCAGAAATCACTTCTCTACCTTTTGAAACTCCGTCTAAAGATTCTGCAAAATGTTTTAAATCCAATGTTTCTTCCTTTTCATTATTATTCAGAACTACCATCACACTTTCCTTTTCATTATATCTAAAATACACAAAAACATTATTCTGAGGAACGAAATTTTTAGTTTTCCCGGTATGAATGACTTCTTTTCCTTTTCTCCAGTTCAGTAATTTTTGAGTAAACTGATAAAATTCCTTTTGTTCGGGCGTTTGAGTGGAAGGATTTAATGCGTTTTGCTGATCCGATTTCCAGCCACCCGGAAAATCTCTTCGGATGTCTGCATCACCACCTTTATTTTTATCACCCCGCATTCCTACTTCGGAACCATAGTAAATTTGTGGAATTCCACGAACCGTTGATATTAAAGTCAGGCCTAATTTATACGCTTTCGGATCATCATTAAAAATCTCATTCCATCGTTCCGTGTCATGATTTTCAAAGAAAACCATCACATTATTAATATCAGGATATAGAAAATCGCTTGACAGACTATTATAAATACGGTTCATTCCGCTATCCCAGCCCTCCTTTTCTTTTAAAGCTTTCGGCATATCTCCATAGAGCATAAAATCCATAACAGAAGGAAGATTTGAATTATAATTTGCCGCTTCACCCGTTTTTGAATCTTTTTGCCATGCTGAAATATGTCCGGCTGTATTCAGCCAGGTTTCTCCAACAATATTAAATTTCGGATATTCATCAGTAATGGCTTTTGCCCATTTTGACATGGCTTCTTTATCATTATAAGGATATGTATCTACACGAAAACCTCCTAATTCAGCATATTCTATCCACCAGATTGCGTTTTGTGTTAAATATTTTAAAACCAATGGATTTTTTTGATTGATGTCTGGCATTGTTGTATCAAACCATCCGTCAAGCGCAACTTTTTTGTCAATTTCGGAAGCGTTTGTATCAAATTGAGTTGTTGTTTTGTAATTGGAACGTTTAAAACCATTTTCGCCATCACTAAACAAATGAATCCAGTCTTTTGTAGGTAAATCTTTGATCATCCAGTGTGAAATTCCCCAATGATTAGTCACATAATCCATCACCAGCTTCATGTTTCTTTTGTTCAGCTTTTGGGAAAGTTCTCTGTATTCTTCGTTCGTTCCGTAACGGGCATCAATTTTATATAAATCGGTCTGAGCATACCCGTGATAGGAATATACTTTTTCGTTGTCTTCATTCACTGGTGTTAACCAAACTGATGTTGCACCAAGATTTTGGATATAATCAAGATTGTTGATGATTCCTCGTAAATCTCCGCCGTGTCGACCATTTGGTAAGTTTCGGTTTGCTTTTTCCGTTAAATTCGGATTTGAATCATTTTTTTCGTCGCCATTAGCAAAACGGTCAGGCATGATCAGATACATCACATCTTTCGACGTAAAGGATTCCCTGTTTGCAGAATTCGGTTCCCTTTGTTTTAATTCATAGGTGTAAGAACCAATACTTTTTTTACCGTTTTTAATATTTATCTTAAATTTCGGAACGTTAATTTCGTTTGTGTTAACTGTTACAAAAACATAGTTCGGGTTTTCAACTTTCTGAATATTTTTAATTTGAACACCATCTGAAAGCTCGATTTCATTGTTGGCAACATTCTTTCCATACACCAAAATCTGGAGCTCAGGATTTTTCATTCCTTTCCACCAGAAAGCAGGTTCTACCTTATCTAAGGGCTTTTGGGAAAAAGCTATCACCACTGTTGAGAGCGCAATAATTGTATATAATTTCTTCATTTTTTTATTTAATGTTTTATTGAATATAACATAATCTTCTGTATTATATGCCTAGTTCACTGCAATTTTTCAATCTAGAAAACTGGAGATTGAAATACATGACATTTATGAAAAAAGATCAATTTTAATAAGAGAAAATTCTGTTTGTTAAATTTTGTCATCAACGTCGTTAAAAAAGATAAATTATTTGTAAATAAAAAATCCTTAAAGGCAAAAAACCTTTAAGGATTATGAAGTTAGGAAATATTTATTTTACCGGCTTGATAGAGATAGCAAAACCTCCGCTTCTTACCATTTTAAAATTGATTTTTGATTTATTTGTAATTTCTTTCTTATAGATGTTATAGCTTTGAGGATTATTGATGTAATCCGCATCTTTTCCATCTTCATAGATTGTTGCTTCATATTTTTGGCCTTTATCCAAGAAAGAAAAATCTACGGTATAATCGCGTTTGTTTTCATCGGTAATACCTCCAACAAACCAGTTGTTTGTCCCCTTTGCTTTTCTTGCTGTAATTACATAATCTCCCGGTTCTGCCGATAAAATTTTTGTATCATCCCAATCTGCTGCCACATCTTTGATAAACTGAAAAGCATCCATATGCTTTTTGTAATTTTCAGGTAAATCTGCAGCCATCTGAAGAGGCATATACATTGTAACATACAATGCTAATTGTTTAGCCAGCGTAGTTTTCACAAAACGAGTATCTCCGGGAAAATAATAATCTAATTTTGTCTGGAAAATTCCCGGTGTATAATCCATAGAACCTCCCATCCATCTTGTAAATGGAAGAATTGTCTGGTGGTCAGGATTATTTCCTCCAAAAGCTTCATATTCTGTTCCACGGGCTGCTTCTGCGGAAATGTAGTTTGGGTAGGTACGGCTTTCTCCCGTAGGGCGTACAGATTCGTGAGAGTTTACCATGATTTTATACTCATTTGCTTTCTCTGCGATTCTGTAAAAATGGTTGATTGTCCATTGAGAATAATGATGCTCCCCTCTTGGAATAATATCTCCGACATATCCTGTTTTTACGGCATCATAGCCATATTTGTTCATCAACTGGAAAGCTTTATCTGCCCATCTTTCGTAGTTTGTCGCAGAACCTGAAGTTTCGTGGTGCATGATAAGCTTAATTCCTTTTGAATGAGCATATTCATTTAACATTTTAATATCAAAATCAGGATAGGGTGTAATAAAATCGAAAACGAATTCTTTTGAGTGACCGAACCAGTCTTCCCAACCTACATTCCAACCTTCAATTAACAAACCTTGAAAACCGTTTTCAGCTGCAAAATCTATATATTCTTTAACTTTTGTATTATTTGCAGCATGCTTTCCTGTTGGAGTCAGCTTTGAAAAATCTGTCACTCCGATACGTACATTTGATTCCGGTTGCCCGTAAGCCCATTGAGATTTTCCAATAATCATTTCCCACCAAACTCCCATATATTTTGTCGGATGGATATAAGAAGTATCGGTATATTTAGTAGGTTCATTAAGATTAAAAATCATTTTTGAATCCATCACTTCCTCTGCTTTTGGGGCAACAATAATTGTTCTCCAAGGTGTTACAGAAGGTGTTTGAATATATCCTTTTGCACCCTGTCTGTCTGCTGTAAGGTGAGTTTTAAGCTTAAAATTTTGGGCATCAACTTCAAGATGGGAAGCTGGATAATCTAAAACTGCCGCCTCAGCAACGTTGATATATAATGGTTCTTTCCCTTCTTTTTTAAGCATTAAAGGCGATTGAACTGCATTTTTGATCAAAGTCTGAGAAGCGTTCGCGTCGAAAGCTTTATCCCACCTTGTCGGAATTTCGGAAAGTTTTGTTTCCTGATATTGATATTCCTGAGAGTCGTAATCTGCAACAATCCACCAGGATTTCATGTCTGTAGGAAAGTCGATTTCAGAGTCTTCTTCCCTGATTACAAAATAGTTCAGATTTTTCTGTTGAGGAAATTCATATCTGAATCCCAATCCATCATTAAACAATCTGAATTTTACTACAATGCTTCTGTCTGTCGTTGCCTGGTTAAGCGTAACAGCCAATTCATTGTAATTGTTGATATAATTCTTCTTTTCACCTAAAACAGGTTGCCAGGTTTCATTTTTGGAATCTCTTTTTTCCTCTGTTTTTGTAAAACCACTGTTTAAATCAAACTTAGCATCTTCCGGCTTTGCAATTTCTGACGCAAATTTTATAGAAGTATCTTTAAATAGCCTCAATCCCAATTTGGAATCTTCAACTACCGTTTTACCATTGTATTTAAGGTTGTAATAAGGAACACCACCTTTTAACTGAAAATCCATTTCAAATTTCCCATCCGGCGATTTTAAAGATTGTGCATTAACACCCACAAACATCATTGAGAGCAAAAGAGCTCCAACTGTAATTTTCTTCATAATGACTATTTATAAAACTTTAAAAATAAAGAAAGTGTTGCCCAAAAGCAACACTTTGCTATGTAAATTCGTTACATCTACAATTTTGTAACAGTTAATTTGTAGTACGCAGAATTATGTAAATCTAATTCTATTTTATAATTACCTGCTTCAGTAACTTTATAACCAGGATCGCCAGTTACCGTACCCTCCGCACTTAGATATGATTGCACGCCTGTGCCTGATATAAGTGTTTGATCTGCACTTTCAGGCTGGAATTTTATTGCCCAATCATCATTTGCTCTAAATTTGAATACTCCTGTATTATTTAAAGCAATTGAATTAATTATAAAAGTTTTTGTAGTAGGATTATAAACAAAATCTGTATCAGAATTCCACCCTGTAGGCGTAGCGTCCCCTATAACTCCAAAGTTAGCAAGTATAGATGAATAAGTATTTCCGGCCCAATCTACATTTATATAATATGTTCCTGCAGCTACTGCTTTAATATTAACTTCACCAGTTTCTAGTAATTTTCCAGTAAATGTTCCATCATCACCTTTATCACCATTCCAATCCTGATTTATTGTAAATTTATATTCACTATTAGGATTAGTTACATATATAAATCCTCTGTATTGATCATTTTTACCAGGGGAAAATAAATTTGGAGAATTAGTAGGTTCCCAATCCGCATATCCTGCTGCCCCAGCATATCCACCAGGAACATTTATTTTTGGATAGATTAAGTCTGGATTTGGGGTATATGCAGTCATATTTACACTTACAACATCCGAATAATAAACTGTTGCCATATTTAAAGTTGATTTTAGCCTAATTTGAATAGGTTTTGCAACATTTGGTGCAACATTCAACATTGCTAAAATATTATTCAACTGCAAATGAGTCAAAGAGTAAGAGGTTTGACCAACTTCTAACCCCTGAACTACAGATGGAGAAAAGTTAGTTCCTTCAACACCAAATTCCAAAGCATTTGTAAAACCAACATTTGGAGAAAATACCGGATTTGTAAATGTAAAAGAAATGGCATTTTGATCTGCAATCAATTCATCTAAAACAACCGATGTTTTATCCGAACTAAGTTTTGCATTCGATACATTATTTAACAATACTTTGTCATCATCAGAGCAAGATAATAATACAAAGCCAAATAATGTTATATATAAAATATTAAATAGTTTTTTCATTTTAGTAAGATTAATATCCTGGGTTTTGTGTTAAATTAGGATTAGCATTTAATGCAGATGACGGAATAGGGAATAAGTTATATGTAGAAGGAATAGAGATTCCATTTTTAACTCCCCCTTTCCAAGGCCAAATGTAAGTCGCTCCTGTAAACTTACCAAATCTAATAAGATCCGTTCTTCTATGTCCTTCTAAATTTAGTTCTCTAGCTCTTTCTGCTAAGATAAAATCTAATGTCAAATCGTTTAAAGAAACAGACATTGCATGCGATCTCATTCTTATTTGGTTAACATACGTGAGAGCTTGGCTTAAAGTCGCACCAGAAGCTCCTCTAACAGCACATTCTGCATACATTAGATAAACATCCGCTAATCTAAACATTGGAAAATCAGCACCAGAAAAATTTGAAGTTGTGTTACCGGATCCATTGGAATTTAAATTTCTAAATTTAATTGAAGGATATCCATCTAACCAATTTTTATAGTCATTCATCTCATAATTGTGACCATTAGAATAAAACAACTTTGCTCTGTCATCAGTAGACGCCGCCAGGCTGGTAGATGTTCCAGCATTATAATCCGTTAAACTATTCCCGAATAACCCATACCAAGCTTTTGAAGCTCTATGACCTCCCCAACCATCTCCTGTCAAACCAAGATCTGATGCTTTAATCGTAGGCGGGGTGCCTCCTGTGCCTCCATTTATTATATAGGTAGAATTTCCATAACTTTCAGTACCAACAGGATCTGCAATTAATGGAAAAATAATCTCCGGAGATGCATTATTATCTGCAGAGAAAAGTCTAACAAAATTAGAATCCAAACTATATCCTCCTGCAAGAACTTTATTAATATAGGTTACTGCATCATTATATCTTGCAGTACCCGTATAAACTTGTGCATTTAAATAAAGTTTTGCAAGCAACATTTGAACTGTTGCTTGATTAGCATGTCCATATCCTGCATTTGAGGATATCGTCGATTCTATTTCTTTCAATTCATTTTCAACATAGTTGAATAACTCTTGTCTTGAAGCTTGTGGTTTAGGAGTAGTGGTACCTAAATCATTTTCTGTAACTAAAACTCCTTTTCCAAAGCAATCTATCATATAATAATATGATAATGCACGGATAAATCTTAGTTCACTAATGAATTGATCTTTTTGAGGGTGGTTAACATTTCTCAAAGCGGCAATCAAATTATTTGCCTGCGGAACCGTATAATATACTCTATTATATAAATATGCAAAGAATTTATTATTACTTGTCCAGTTTGAAGTAGTAGTCAACTGATCTAAACCGTCATCTCCCCATCTATTTTTCATACCATCAGCAGTAAAATCTTCAAGATTCCAAATACCTCTTAAAAAAACAGTTTCTCCTTTATCCGGTCCTGAAATATCCGCCTCTCCGGCTCCATTAGCACTAGACATTGAAAGAGATGCGTAAATTTTTGCCACCAACCCTTCCACAGCATTCGGGTCATCTCTTAAAATATTTTCAAGAGATTGCTCATATTTAGGAGCCGTATCTAAGTCATTAATACATGATGTAAATGATAGAACTGCGGCAGATAAAACAATTATTTTAAATTTATTTAATTTCATTTTAGTATTTTTAAAAATCAACATTTACTCCTACTGAATATATTCTTGGTCTTGGATAAAAATTATTATCAATTGCATTAAAGTTTTCTGGGTCTTGCCCCTTATAATTTGTCACTAAAAAGGCATTATTAACTGCTCCATAAACTTTAATTCTAGCTTTTAATAATTTATCAAAAGTATATCCTACTGTAATATTATCACATCTTAAGAATGTAGCATCTGACAAATAATAGTCAGAAAGTAATTCTGTTTTACCAGTAAATCGAGGATCTGCACTTCCATCATAAAAGTTAAGTAC
The DNA here is from genome assembly GCF_001045455.1 of Chryseobacterium sp. FH2. GTDB lineage: Bacteria > Bacteroidota > Bacteroidia > Flavobacteriales > Weeksellaceae > Chryseobacterium. Next base: position 278,503 of record NZ_LFNE01000007.1, read on the forward strand.
ATTATAAACAGCAGGTGTATTAGCTGGATTAGAAGCTTCTGTATATCCTCTTTGTGGTAATATTGCATTATAAACCTTTCCTCCTATTTGCCCTCTGAAACTTGCAGATATATCGAATTTATAAATATTTATAGTTGTACTAAATCCATATGTCCAATTCGGGCGTAGCGGAACGTAATATTTATCAGCATCAGTAATTAGCCCATCTCCATTTCTATCAACAAAAACATTTGGTAACACTCTGCCATTATTATCATAGACTTGTTGAAAAACCCAAGCTGAATACGGCTGTTGTCCTACAGCATGATAAGCTAATTTTTGTCCAGTCCCAGGTAAACCAGATTCATCAGCTCTAACTCTTTCTACACCTTCAAGATCATTAACCTTTCCTTTATTATAACCGATGTTTCCATTTATTTCCCATATAATAGAGTTTGTTTTGACAGGAACTAAGTTTAATGTAAATTCAAAACCATTATTTGTTAAAGTACCCACATTATCAACAAATTCATTTGTTAAGGATTGACCTGGAGGCAAATCAACTTTTGCTAATAAATCTGTTGTATACCTATGATAATATTCTACACTTCCGTTGATTCGTCTGCTTTTTGATGAAAAGTCAATTCCGGCATTATAAGTCGTAGTTTTTTCCCAAGTTAAATTATCATTATAAGGAAGAGCTGTATAAAGTCCAGTATTAGGGAAATAAAAATACTGGATAGAGCCTGGCTTGAACAATGGGGTATAAGGATAAAAACCAGCAACAGGAGTGATGTCTTGTTGTCCTGTTCTCCCCCATCCTAGTCTCACCTTTAAATCAGAGAATGCCTTGGAGTCTTTAAGCCAATCTTCTTCTATTGCTTTCCATGCAAAAGCCACTGAAGGAAAATGCCCCCATCTCTTATCTTTTCTAAATAAAGATGATCCATCAGCACGATACGACAAAGTAAATAAGTATTTATCCATAATGCTAAAGTTAGATCTCCCAAAAAATGACTGAAGGTTTAAATGATTATAATAAAAATTGTCAATACCTAACGGTTTTTGAAATCTTATGCCTGTAGTTTGATTGTAATCATATAAGTCTTTGGTACCATCATTTACAAAATCCTGATATGAATAACCACCTTGAATATCAAAATTAGAAATTATTTTACCTTTTCTTTCTTTTGAATATACCAGATATGCATCCAATAATTTATTATTAATTTTTTGATCTTCAGCATAATTCAAACCAGGATTGTATATTCCACTTACAGGTAAATTATTTTCATATATTGTTCGATATGTGGCAAAAGCATTATCGCCATAAACTTCTCGAATAGTAGATTTTGATGTTTCTAAACCTAAATTTAGAACAGCTCTTAATTCAGGAAGAAAATGCATTTTGTAATCAAATTCAACATTACCAAGTAATTTTTTAATTTTTTCAGGTCTATCCCTTTGCATAAGTATTGCTAAAGGATTAGTACTACCCGTTAAAACATAATTATTAAATGACTGATACAAAGCTCCATCCGAACCATACACTGGTTTTGTCGGATCTGCTGCTATTGCGCCTCCAATTGCACCTCCTTCATCAATAGCATTTTTATCTGACATCAAACCTTTTGCATTAATATCAATCTTCAAATGTTTATCAAATAAAGTCGGAGTTAATTTTACTGATGCCGTATATCTTTCATAATCACTTGTTTTAACAAGACCTTCAGTATTATTATATCCAAACGAGAATCTTGATGGGATAGTTTTAAAAAGATTAGCTCTTAAACTTACATTTTGATCAGTTGAAACAGTTTTTCTATAAATTTCATTCTGCCAATCTGTATTGTAAATTGTTTGTGAACCATTTTCTGTAACACCTAATAAATTTAAGTATAGTGGATTATATTCCTTCATAAATGTCTCAAATTGAGAACCATCCATCACGTTGACTTTCTTTGTGACATTTCCAAAAGAAACATTTCCGGAATAATTTAACCTGAGTTTTCCAGAAACTCCTTTTTTTGTTGTAATAATAATGACTCCATTTGATGCTCTAGAACCATAAATAGCCGCTGCTGAAGCATCCTTTAATATTGAAAAAGATTCAATATCGTTAGGATTAATTAATGATAAAGGATTTGATAGTCCAGCCGGGTTTGTATTATCGATAGGAACACCATCTATAACAATCAAAGGATTATTATTTGCACTTAATGAAGCTCCCCCTCTAATCCGAATATTAGGCGCAGAATCGGGTTGTCCTCCGTTGTTTGTAATTCTCACACCAGGTGCTTTACCATTAATAAGCTGATCAGCAGAAACGATTGCACCTTTATTGAAGTCTTTTTCCGAAACAGCAGTGACAGAACCTGTTAAATCAGATTTCTTTTTACTACCATACCCAATCAGTACAACCTCCTCTATCTTTTTCTCTTTTGTTATAGAGTCTTTCGTTTGCGCATGAATTATTGTACTAGCCAATAAAAATGCAGGCGCAATTTTTAATACCGTTGTAAAATTTTTCACAATATCGTTTTTTTATATAGTTTTATTTTTATAATAATTTGGCAAAGAGCCAGCTTTGCAATTTATAAAAAAATTAGAATTATCATAAAATTATTTAAAATTTAGATAATTTTATGTAAATTACCTGATGATTTTAAATTAAACATTTGTTTTTCATACTTTTATAATAAATTATGCTATACATAACAGGATGTAATCCTTAACAATAAGTTAAACATTTGTTTAACTAAATATAATATTTCAACTCTCTCTAACTTCTAAAACCTTTAAAAAACAGCAATTCCATTACTTTTCAAGGATAATCCTTATCTTTGTAGATAAAATTTAACTATAAATGTCAAACAGAAAGATGATTACGGCAGCTTTGCCTTATGCAAACGGACCGGTTCATATAGGGCATTTAGCAGGTGTTTATATTCCTGCGGATGTTTATGCAAGATTTCAGAGAAGATTAGGAAAAGACGTAGCTTTTATCTGTGGGTCAGATGAGCACGGAATTCCTATTACCATAAGAGCAAAGAAAGAGGGAGTTACCCCTCAGGATATTGTTGATAAATACCACGAAATTATCAAAAAATCTTTTTCAGATTTAGGAATTTCGTTTGATGAATATTCCAGAACAACTTCTAAAAATCATTATGAAACAAGCCAGGATTTCTTTAAAGTTCTTTATGAAAAAGGAAAATTTACAGAAGAAGTTTCAGAACAATATTTTGATGAGCAGGCTAATGAATTTTTAGCCGACCGATACATCGTTGGAACTTGCCCGAATTGTGGAAATGAAAACGCTTACGGAGATCAGTGTGAAAAGTGTGGTTCTACCCTTTCACCCTCTGAATTGATTAATCCAAAATCAATGCTAAGCGGAAATGTTCCTATTTTAAAGGAAACAAAAAACTGGTATTTACCATTAAATGAATACGAAGGCTTTCTCAATGAATGGATTATCGAAGGTCACAAAGATGACTGGAAACCAAACGTTTACGGACAAGTGAAATCTTGGTTAAATGATGGTTTAAAACCTCGCGCAATGACCAGAGATTTGAATTGGGGAGTTCCCGTTCCGCTTCCAAATGCAGAAGGAAAGGTACTTTATGTATGGTTTGATGCACCGATTGGCTATATTTCTTTCACGAAAGAATGGGCAGAGAAAAACGGAAAAAACTGGAAAGATTACTGGCAAAGTGAAGAAAGTGATTTAGTTCATTTTATCGGAAAAGATAATATTGTATTTCACTGTATTATTTTCCCTGCGATGATGAAGGCTCACGGAAATTATATCATGCCGAAAAATGTTCCTGCATTTGAATTCCTTAATCTTGAAAACGATAAAATTTCGACTTCAAGAAACTGGGCAGTTTGGGCACATGAATATGTTGAAGATTTCCCTGGCCAACAAGATGTTTTGAGATATGCGCTTCTTTCATCTGCTCCTGAAACAAAGGATAATAATTTTACATGGAAGGATTTTCAGACTAAAAATAATTCTGAATTGGTTGGAATTTTTGGAAACTTCATCAATAGAGTTGCTGTTTTAATTCATAAATATTATGATGGAATTGTTCCTCAAGGTGATGTAAATGCTCCTGAATTAGCCGAAATTAATAAAGCAGCAAAAGAAATCTCAGGTTTCTTAGAAAATTATGAATTCAGAAATTCTTTAACAGCTTTAATGAATTTAGCCCGTTTCGGAAACCAGTACCTTCAGACAGAAGAGCCTTGGAAAACAATTAAAGATAATCCGGAAAAAGCTGCACATTCATTATTTGCCGGAGCTCAGATTGCTGTTGCATTAGCTCAATTGTGTGAGCCATTTCTGCCTTTCAGTTCTGAAAAATTATTGAATATGTTTAATATTGAAAAAGCAGACTGGAATGATGTTGAAACAAAATCTGTTTTAATTGAAACGGGCCATACAATCAATGAACCTTCTCTTCTTTTCTCAAAAATTGAAGACGATGTCATCGAAACTCAAATCCAAAAGCTGGAAAATACCAAACAAAACAATAAAAAGACAAACCCTAACGCAAACCCTATGAAAGACGAAATCACTTTTGATGATTTTACTAAAATCGACTTGAGAACAGCAACCATTACAGAAGCTGAAAAAGTAGAAAAAGCTGACAAACTATTGAAACTTACTGTTGATACGGGTGTCGATGTAAGAACCGTTGTTTCAGGAATTGCAGAAAGTTTCACTCCGGAAGAAGTGGTTGGAAAGCAGGTGATGATTTTATTAAATCTTGCTCCAAGAAAAATCAGAGGAATTGAATCTCAGGGAATGTTATTATTGACGACAAAACCAGACGGAAAATTATCTTTTGTCACTCCTGATGACAGCAATGTAGAAAATGGTGTTGAGATTGGATAATATTTCAATGTTCTAAATAAGAAAAAGACGCATAAATTTATGCGTCTTTTCATTTTTTCAAACAGAAGAATAAGAATGCTTAATATTTAAGTATCTTAATTTATTACATAAAAAAACACACGTCAAGTTCTGTCGCTGTGCCGTTTTATTTTTGCTAAGGTTGCAATAAACCATTAACCTATAACAAATTTGACATTAAATCTCATTCAGGTGAGGGAGTAATTATTAAAATTCGTTAAATTTGCAGCATTGTGATAATAAAAACTAATATTAACCTTTAAATACACAAAATAGATGAAAAAGCTCTACTTTAGTGCATTAACC
>NZ_LFNE01000008.1 GCF_001045455.1 Chryseobacterium sp. FH2
TTTGATTCAGGGGGCTTACCTGGTGACCATTAAAACGGAGGAGAATAAAACCGCAAATGCCAAAGTGATTAAGAAATAAATACAATTATGAAAAAAATATTTTTACTCACCATTTTGATTTTCGCGTTAGGAAAAGCGCAGATTGAAAGAAACTTCGGTGACACTCCGGAACCGATGCCATCAGTTTCTTCATTTTCTTCTTATGTAAACACCCCGATTTCATTATCTACAGGAATTCCCAATATTTCAATTCCTTTGTTTTCACTATCCACGGGTAATCAAAACTTAGCACTTCCCGTCGTATTAAGTTATCACCCCTACAATGCTATCGGTAGTAAAGCAGATAGTGAAGTAGGTCTGGGATGGTCTTTGTTAAAGGGAGGTGTTATTTCCAGGGGCATTAATAATACTGTTGATGAAGCGTTATCCGACCCGAGTAAATCTGATTATAAGAAAAATGTGTTTGACGATATTTATTATTATGATATTCCGGGAAATTCCGGGAAATTTAAATTTGTAAGAGATACTATCAACAATACTTTTAGCCTAAATAATATTTCCGGAAACAATATTAAGATTGAGTATACCAGAGATCCCAACAATGCTACACTGATTCTTAATTCCTTCAAAATTACGGATGATAAAGGTTTTAAATATATTTTTGATGATTATAGTATTTCCAGGTATGACATTGGTTACAAGGGATTTAATTATAAATCTGCTTTTTTCCTGACCAAAATAATAGATGAAAATGATATTGTTGTTGCTAATTTTGGCTATCAGAAAAACAGTAAATATAAAGGAGATTCAACAGTTTTGTTATACCAGAACTGTAAATTAGAAAACATATCTACACAATACGGGAAAATTGCATTTGAGTATACCTATAGTAATTTTTCGGAAACGACAGGAAAAGGTGATCCCTATCAATTAAACGCCGTTTCGTTATCAGATGCTGCTTCTCATCTTATCGCTAAATATAAGTTAGTTTACTCCTCTTTTCATAGTTATGCACTGACCAAGAACAACAATGAAGACAAAAGGATATTAACTGATGTAAAAAAGCTGGACAAAAACGGGCAGGTCATAGAAACAAGAACATTTGAATATGATCAATATGGTTCAGAAACAAATTACAGCCCGTCCGGTAACCCGTCCGAATATGGTAACTTCCTGTGTCCGAGTGGTAATCATAAAAATCCCGGCAGTTTTACGCTTGGATTGCTTAAAAAAATGATATTACCGGAGGGAGGATACGTGATATATAATTTTGAAGCAGGAGAGATTTATTATGATAACAGTTATCTTCAGCTTAATAATAATGAAATAACTGATCCGAGAATACAGTTTTTAAACCTTGCCAATACCACAAATTTCGATACGAATGTTACTCGGGATTATACATTTCAGGTAACAGGTACCAAGAGGTTTTTTATGGCCCAATTAACTGAAAATGTTTATATTATATCAAATCCACACGGAGATATCATTATTCCGCCAACCTATAAACTGCTGAACTCATCGGGAGCAGAAATAAATGCATATACTAACAATTGTACAGATGTAAAATATTACAACCTGACTCCGGGAACTTATACCCTTAAAATAAGCGGTAATGGAGATGGTTCTATTAAAGCTTATTCTATTGCCACTCTGTCGCCGCCTTATAAAAACAGCTTCCAGAATGAAGTCCCGCGTATTGCCAATATCAAATATTACAGTTCTTCCAATAGTCTTAAAAAATCTGTAAGCTACAGCTATGATTCATTTACCAATCCCAATGATTCCAGCGGCCAGGAGTTTACCAATGAAGTATGTAATTTTGATGATTATGTAAGTAGTTTTATTTTGTACACCAATGTAAAAGAAACTTATGGTGGGGAATCTGAAAATATCGGGTATTCAAAATATTATTTTAAAACTCCCAATGATTATTCAGTAAGCGGAGATTTCTTTTATAAGCCTTATTACAATATTGTTACTTCAGGAGTCCTTACCAAAAAAGAAACTTTCAATCAGCAGAATCAGCTAATATCTGATGATAATATGGAATATGTGTTAGAGGAAATCAATAATGTCCCCGAATATTTAATCTGTGGCTCTTATAAATCTAAAACTTCATGGATGAAATCTTCCAAAACCATATCCAAAACATACTATGATAACGGAAGCAGTTTGCAGAATACTACAGAAACATCTTTTAATGCCGACAATTTTCAGCCTTCTTTAATAAAAGAAACAACGTCTGAGGGAAAGGTGACGGAGAAAAAGATGTATTACGCTTCAGACCTGGATAATATCCGTCTTACGAATGCTAATATGATTGCTATACCGCTCCGGACAGAGGTAAAAGTAAACGGTGCTCTTGTAAGTAAGGCAGAAACAAAATATGATGATGCCTCAAACCTATATCCGTCATCTGTTGTGAGCTATGATATGCAAAATCAGAATCAGGTAACCGCAATAACTCTTGATAAGTATGATGAAAAAGGAAATCTTGTACAGGTTTCGGATAAGAGTAATGTTCCGGTGACGACCATTTGGGGATACAATAAAACCCAGCCGATTGCTAAGATTGAAGGGCTGGCTTATCAGCAGGTTATCAGCCTGCAAACAGTAATAGCAGCGATTAATGCTTCAAATGCCGATGCCGATAATCCTGCCGGTGAATCCTCTTTATTGCAGGCGCTGGAAAATCTGAGAAAAGATGCTGTATTAAAGAACTATTCCGTTACCACCTATACTTATGACCCTTTAGTTGGAATGACCAACAGTATTTCGCCCAATGGGGTGAAAACCACGTATCTGTATGACAATGCCAACAGGCTTGTAAAAATCACAGATGCCAACGGCAAAACCCTAAAGGAATATCAGTATAATTATAAACACTAATTTCAGATGAAAAAAATAATATCGTTATTCAATATTTTGTTTGTAGCAGGATATTCTTATGCTCAGGCATTACAGGCAACTTCTTCAGAAAACTATACCTACAGCAAAACCTGCCTTGACGAAACCTGTACAAAAAAAGCAGAACAGGTTCAATATTTTGACGATTTGGGAAGGCCTAAGCAGGTCGTTGACATTAAAGCAACCCCATCGGGAAAAGATATGGCAACTCCCATTCAATATGATGAATTCGGAAGAACAACAAAAGAATATTTTCCTGTTCCGCAGCCCGGAACCCAGAACGGGGCTATTTATACAGACCCTTTGAGCAATGCCCCCAATATCTTCGGAAACGAAAAAATATTCACCGAAAAGCTGTTGGAAAACTCTCCGCTGAACAGGGTTAAAAAAGTAACGCCTCCGGGAAATGACTGGGCGTCACATCCTGCAAATATTACCTACAGTGCAAACCTCGCAGGAGAAGTAAAAAAATATACCGTTTCTACTTCCTGGCAGGATAATGCCACCTTCTCCACACTCACGGAAAACGGAACCTACGGAGCCAATCAGCTGATGAAAAACACCGTGACAGACGGGGACGGAAACATGACGGCCGAATTTAAAACGGCTGACGGGCAAACCGTTTTGGTAAGAAAGAACGACGGAGCCCAAAACATTGATACCTACTATGTTTATAATGAATCCGGACAGCTGGTGGTGGTAATTCCGCCTTTAGCTTCTGCTGCCCCGGTACATCAGACGGCTTTGGATAACTTATGTTACCAATACCGCTATGACGGGCTCGGAAGGCTTGTCGAAAAGAAGCTTCCCGGAAAAGGATGGGAATATTTTGTTTACGATAAGGCAGACAGGCAGGTTCTTTCTCAGGATGCCAATATGAAGCCTTCCGGTAACTGGCTATTCACAAGGTATGATAAATTTTCACGTGTCATTTATACGGGAATTGCAGGCATAGGGGCCACCTATTCCAGAAAAGATGTTCAGGATGCTGCTGATTATAATGCCGGCATAGGGAATCCATTAACAGAAGAAAGAAACCTGACAGGCTTTAATAAAGGCGGAATGGATATTTATTATGGAAATAACGCTTATCCTACTTCCATAATACAGGTATTGACGGTCAATTATTATGATACTTATCCGCAGGGAACCCCTTCCAGGCCCGCACAGGTATTGGGACAAAATACCATCGGCGACAATATGGAAGCCTCCGTCAATACCAAAAACCTTCCTACCGCTTCTTTTGTTAAAAACATGGAAGATGACAACTGGACCAAAAGCTATATCTGGTATGATGAAAAATCCAGGGCAGTGGCAACCTACTCCGTCAATCATCTGGGGGGATATACCAAAACAGAATCTGAGCTTGATTTTGCAGGAATGGTAAAGCAGAGCAAAACCTACCACAAAAGACTCAATACCGATACTGAAAAAGTCATTACCCAGACTTTTGAGTATGACAGCGGAAACAGGCTTTTGGCACATAAACACCAGGTGGATAACAACCCTGTTGAGATACTGGCTCAGAACGAATACAACGAGCTTTCCCAAATAAAAAATAAAAAAGTAGGCGGAACCTTCCCCTCCTCACCGCTGCAAAGCATTGATTATACCTACAATATCCAGGGCAACCTTACCAAAATCAATGACCCGGCCAACCTCAACGGGAAGCTTTTCGGGTATGAAATAAAATATACCAGCCCTCAATACACCAATGTCGGGACAGGAAAATACAACGGAACCATCTCGGAAATCGACTGGAAAAATGCCAATGAAGATGTGCTGAAAAGATATACGTATACTTATGACGGCCTTAACAGGTTAAAAGATGCTGTCTATAGCGAACCCAACTCCAGCACACCGTTTAACAACAATTTCAATGAAAATATTTCTTACGACATTAATGGAAATATCAAAACATTGAAAAGAAATGCTTTTCCTGTTTCCGGAAATACAGCAACACTCGTAGATGATTTGGTATATGACTATGTGGGAAACCGTTTAGCAAGAATTCAGGAAAACGCTTTAAATGAGAGCGGTTACGAGGGAGGAAACCATCTTATATCTTATGATGCGAACGGGAATATGACAGATATGCTTGATAAAGGCATTCAGTCCATCAGCTACAATGAGCTGAACTTACCCAGACAGTTTTCTATCAGCCAGACAAATCCTTTAGGCCAGGTTTCAAATTCAACTATTGATTACCTCTACAGCGCCGGGGGCACAAAGCTTCGTAAAAATTACAGAAACTTGGGAATGGGTGCCATAATTACCCGTATGACGGATTACCTGGATGGCTTTCAATATACCTATAATGATAACGGGACAGGCGGTATTTGCCTGGAATGCAGAACGGAAAATGCTTTTGAAATCCAGGCTTATAAAGGAATCATAGATTTCCCCGTTCCTGCCCTTGCTGAATGGAAACTTGATTTTGTGGCGACAGCAGAAGGATTTTACAGTTTTACGGAAAACCGTTATATTTACCAGTATAAAGACCACCTGGGAAATACAAGGGTAAGTTTTGCAAAAAACAGCGAAGGCGTTCTTGAGATAAAAGATACCAATAATTTCTATCCCCTGGGACTGAACCATATCGGAAGTTCTGCCGCTTCTAATTTTGGAAGTTTTTATTCCTATAAATACAACGGCAAGGAACTCCAGGAAACGGGAATGTATGATTATGGAGCAAGATTTTACCTGCCGGATTTGGGAAGATGGGGCGTAATTGACCCATTGGCAGAGACTTCAAGAAGGTTTTCACCATACCATTATGCCATGAACAACCCCGTGATGTTCATCGACCCCGACGGAAGGAAAGCCGTAACCCCTATCGGATATGCTGAAAATGGAGCCCCTGCGGGTTCTTTATGGTGGTATTATGCAGGTGGCGGAAGCTCTGTATTTGGTTCAGCAGAAAACTGGATTGGCGCTGGTACAGGAGAAGGAAGAGGAAGTCATGCGGATGGCAGCGGGTTTATCAGGGAACCTAAGACTTTTGGGGAAACACAGGCCTTTAGGGATATTATGAATGCTGCTTATACTCCTGATTTCTCGAAGTTTGATTTTACGAAATTTGGATTGAATGATCTGGATAATAACGATAATAATGACTGTCCGAAATGTCCTAAAAAAGCGAAGGATGGACAAATGTATTCTATAGGATTTACTGGCTATCAATATAGAAATGGAAATTGGGTTGAACTTGAACCTGGTACTTCTGTTGAATATAAAGGAAAGTCTTATTTTAATCCTTCGGTAGAACCAATAACAGGAGATGTCCCTATTGGACCAGCTGGATCATTTAATATTTTAAAAGCATTCAAATCTGGATTATCACTTTTTAAAGGTGGAAGTTTAACGAATATTGGTCGTGCAGTAACTAAACATCCTCAATATTTTGGATTTGAATCTACTGAAGCTCTAATGAAGGTATTTAGAAATCCAAATGCTATAAATAAATTAGGCGCAGATATGGTAAAAGATATTTTGCGTAATGGGGTCAAAACCACAGGTGCTGGAGGGCGTTATCCTCAAGGTTGGGTTACTTATACATTACCAAATGGCAATGCCGCAAGCTGGAGTATAGATGGAGTATTTATAGGTTTTAGAGGGTTAAAATAAATTAATTATATGAAAAATAACATTAAAATAGAAGAAGTAGGAGATATTAATTCGGATTATCCTTACTTAGAAGTTTTTTTTAATGATGAGTCGTCACCATTTTTAGAAGTATCAATTTATAATGAAGAATTATCATTTAAGATCTATCCTATTAGAAAAGATATCATTTTGACTAATCAAGAATGGGATTATATTAATAAAACTGCTAATGAATTCCTACCACGTGCTTTAAAAAATGAAGATGATTATCTTAATTGGCAGGGATAGTATCTGAGCCTGCAGATTTGTAATCCGTGAGCAATAATAAAGAACCCACCGCTTTGCGGTGGGGAAAGTCCTTCATTTCAGTTTCCAAAAGGACAGGAAGAATTTTATCAGAAAAATTATCCTGCTTTTTATGATTTTGTGAAGAATGTTTTGCCGAAAATGACCGGAGATAAAAATTTTATGGAGGCATTGAGTATAGCTAGTGGTTTTTCAGTCGACGAATTAAAAGAAGTTTTTCAATATGGAGCATTGTGTAGATGGTCTGTTTTTCATCATCGGAAAGACTTTCCACAAGAGCTACTTTTTCCATCAGGGATTTATCGAGTGAGTTAATCTCTTTGAGTTCATCGGTAGAAGCATCATCCATTATCAGAACCAAAGGAACGCAGGAGAAACCGACCGAAACGAACAGGAAAAGGCAATCAGTTTTATACAAAAAGCGATAAGAAATTTAAAACATTACGAGGTTATGAATCCTTATGCAACAAAACTCAATCATCCTAAAAAAGTTCATAAAATAAGGAGACTTAACGAAACGTATCAGGCGGTAATAAAGCAGGTTACCTTTATCAATCAGTATCAGAGAGAAGTTAAAAACGGTTATTTAATTACAGATATCGAAGATATAGAACAGGCTACAGAAGTACTGTTTGAGAGCATTGTGTTGAAAGTTGACGAGCTGGAGGGAAGTTTACAACAGTTTTTTGAGAAGCTGAAGAAAGCTTTTGAATACAGAGAATTTAATCGTTTTGAAGCAATGGAAGTTACGTGATTTAAAAAGACACAATTACAGTTCTACATGAACGAATTGGTAGGGTTGGAATATTTAAAACAAATCGGTTACCTAGATGGTTTTCAATATACTTATCGTGAATCCTCTACGTGTTTGTGGTGTAAAACAGAAGTCGCCTTCGAGCAGCAGGCTTTCAAAACATTTGATCCCCTGCCCACCATCCCGCAATGGGACCTTGATTTTGTACCTACAGCAGAAGGATTTTACAGTTTCACGGAAAACCGTTATATTTACCAGTACAGAGACCACCTGGGAAATGCAAGGGTAAGTTTTGGAAAAAACAGCGAAGGCGTTCTGGAAACCACGGATACCAATAATTATTATCCATTCGGGCTAAACCACATAGGCGGAACAGGTCACGCACAGCTGGGAAGTTATTTTAATTATAAGTATAATGGGAAGGAGCTGCAGGAGACGGGAATGTATGATTATGGCGCGAGGATGTATATGCCGGATATCGGTAGATGGGGAGTGGTTGACCCACTTGCGGAGAAATCTAGGAGGTTCTCACCATATACTTATGCTTTAGATAATCCCATCATGTTTGTCGATCCTGATGGTAGGGAAGCTCAACAATGTTGTGCCAAATATTGGAAGGATGCTTGGACAGGCTTTAAACAAGAAGCCCAAAATATAGTTGTAGGTGGTGCTCAATTGGCTGCAAGACCAGGAAAAATAATTGGAATAACGATAGGGGGAGCAATAAATGATGCAAAAGCTGGTAGATATAGTTCTGCCGCAGATAAAATAACCAATTTGACCCATATGGGTACAACGGATATGGTTAAAAATGCATTTAAAGCAGCTAATGGAGATGGAAAAGCTGCTGGAACATTAGGGGCACAAGGATTAGCGGTACTTGCAGCAGAGGGGGCTGGAAGAATTGCGGGAGCTGGAAAAGGAGCAAGAAGTGGTGCAGCCGCAGAAGCTGAATCAGCGAATTTAATAAGTGCAAAAAGTACAGCTCCACAAGCAGGTGAGGCATTTCAAAGTTTAGGAGTCAGTGTAAGTGATGGAAATATTTCTGTAGGTGGGAGATCTGTAGCAAATGGACGATTTGATTTTGTTGTTACTGAGTCAGGAGAACTTAAAGTTGGATCAGGACATTACTATTTATCGGGAGGAGCTAACGAAGTTCAAGCGGCAGGGCAACTGCGTCTATATAAAGGACAGGTTATGGAAATCAATAATGCATCAGGACATTACCAACCATCTGTGATAGAAGCTAAAAGCTTTCCTTCTATATTATCTAATATGGGGATTGATGTAAGCAAAGCAAAATTAAAAGCGTACACCGCTGATTAAAAAGTTATGAACAAAATATATATTGATCCTCAAGTCAAAGAAATATCTGATTTATTAATTAAGAATTGTAAAAATGAAAATATAGAATATTTTCCAATTGATAGATTTTTCATTGAAGAAAACGGTTATTTAGAGAAAATTTTATCAACAAATTATTTAGAGTTTTTATTATATAATCTTGAAAAAGTTAATCCAACTTATACTGTTCAGTTATTTGTGTGTCTTCCTGAAATATGGAAAAAAGTTAGTTATGAAGACATGATAATACTACTGGAAAACTTCACTAATTCCTTTTCTTTTTACTCATTTTTGGAGTTTACTTATAAATACTTAGAGATAGATTTATTTGATGAGATAGTTTATAATAAAAATATTGAAAAAAAGTTTAAAAGAGATTGTTTAACATTTTTTCTTAATACATTAGATTCTTTATATTTAGAAGAATACGATTATTTGGAGTTTAAAGAAAATTTATTTGGAATAACCATAGAACAACTTCGTCTCCTCCAATTTAAGTTTGAAGAAAATGATAAATTTAAAAAAGCTAAATCTAAAAATGAGCTGTATAAAAGACTATCAATACTTCAAGTTTAGTAAAATACTCTCCGTTGGTGCGAGCGTCTCGCTCGTGCCTTTGAAGATAAAAACCTTGTAAAATGCGAGGTTACTTATCAGTATAAGTACAACGGCAAGGAGCTGCAGGAGACGGGATGTATGATTATGGGGCGTTGCAGGCATTAGTTGATTATGCAGGAACAATGACAGACTTTGAAGTGCAGGATGCAGAAGTGAGATTATTTACTCCATATTCAGCTCAGGATATGGCAGATAGTTTCAATAAATTAGGAATTGGAGGTATAAATAGTACTGCAAGATATCTACAAGCTTTTGGAGAGCAATCATTTTTTATGACACCTTGGATGATGTATATGGGTTCACTAGGTAATGGAGAATTTGATTTTGCTGGCGATATGTCTGCCTTGGTTCAAAAAACTGATAATGCGTATAATCCTATACAGGGAGGAGGATCTACTCCGCCAGATGGTGCTGGAGGCTTTGTGAAATTTGAAGGCGGTAATACATTATACAATGTTTATGATGCAGGTAATTTTATGACTGGAAAAGCTTTCCAAATGATTGGGGCTCCTTTAGATGTTTTGAAAAGTGGCGCAGAATTAAATAGTAAATATATATCACGTCAAGGTCCTGATACGACAACAGACAGAAATGCGTATACTAATGGTTACAATTATAACAGAGTAGGATGGAAAAAATAAATATTAGAAACTTTGCAATTTTATCTTTCTTAATTTTTTTGTTAAACTTTTCTGCATTTATCTTTATAGATGTACTAGAATTAATCAAGCCATATTCATCGTTTAATAAAAAAATAAGTTTTTTTATTTTATTTCCTTTAAATGTAATAGGTATTTTAATATCATTTGCTGTTATCATAAAGAATACTTTAAATAAAGGTAAATTGATTTATTCTTTACTCTGCCTGCCTTTATTATTAATATTATTCTACTTCTTTTTCTTGAAAGGAGTTTATCTAAAGTAAATTAAGCCTTACCTAATATAAAAATAGGATGGAAAAAATAAATGACAGGGTACTGGCGATGATATCGTTTATAATTTTTTTAGTTAATATGGCTAAATATTATTTAATAAATGTGGAACAGCTAATATACCCTTATAGTCCCACAAATAGATTAATCAGCTACATTATGTTACCTGTGATATTTATTGGGATGCTATTATCATTAACTGTTGTATTCAAAAATGTATTCTATAGCAAGAACAATATAATAAATATAATGCTGTCAATCCCATTAATTGGGTTTGTTGTATATTTTTTCTTTATCAAATAGATTAACTGATGCGTTTGTAATAAATGGGAAAAATAAAAATATCTAAGAAGGCATTCATTCCATTGGTGATATTCGTTATAAATTTTACGATTTATCTATTAATAGAGGTTTTTGGGATAGTTTATACATACAGTAGCACAGCTAAGAGAACATATATATTTTTTTGTTTTCCGCTAAATGTAATAGGATTTATATTGTCAATTTATTTTTTTGTAAAGTTTTTGATTTACAAGAAAAGCTTTTGGAATATCATACTTTGTTTACCATTGCTGGTATTTATATTCTATTTTTATTTTGTTCCGCTAATTAGAAACAATTAATAAAATAACAAAGCCACTCAATGAGTGGCTTTTAGTTACATAATGCTTTGCAATTTAGTTTGTTTAAGGAAAGCATCAAGGAGAGCGAAGACGTGTTGTCTGTCGTTCTCTTTTAGTTTTTGGATGTCGAGGATTTTAGAAACAATACTTTTTTCCAAAAGAACATCTGTAGAACCTACGAGATAATCCAAAGAAATCTCTAAAACTTCCGCAAGCTGTGTCGCCATCTCAATAGACGGTTTTACTTCCTCACGTTCATATCTTCCGATGACAGCAGCGTGAACACCTACAAGTTTGCCCACTTCGTCCTGCGACATCTTTTTATCTTTTCTTACTTCTGTAAGGCGCTTACCAAATGCTATATACTTCATAAATGTATTAAAAACAACAGTTAATAAAGGAATTAGAAAAATATGTAGTGAAAAACTTTTTTCAAAAATTTCATCTATGGAAATCTCCGCAATCAAAGAACGTTTAAGTTTAAAGGTCATATTTTTTTTAAAAAAACCTAATTAATGAATAGTACTATTATTAAAAAAACTTTTTATAGTGAATATTTTGATGATAATGTTGAAGACATTTACTTGTTAGATAAAAGTGAAAGTTCAAAACTATGGTGGTCATACATTGATAAAGTAGCAAACAATTTTTTTAAATTAAATGATAATAATCAAATAATTTTTAATTCAAAAAATGTTGGAGATTGGAGACAATATTATGATACTGATGATATTCCAGGCTTACAAAATTTTTTAACTTCAATACTAAATTGGGATAAAGAAGAATTAATATTTTTTTGTATTAATAAAGAAACGGTTATTAAAACTAGTTATGAGATAAAGGTTCTCCTGTAACGAAAAACATAACAGATTACCTGGATGGTTTTCAATATACTTATCGCGAATCCTCTACGTGTTTGTGGTGTAAAACAGAAGTCGCTTTCGAGCAGCAGGCTTTCAAAACATTTGATCCCCTGCCCACCCCCCCGCAATGGAACCTTGATTTTGTACCTACAGCAGAAGGATTTTACAGTTTCACGGAAAACCGTTATATTTACCAGTACAGAGACCAGCTGGGAAATGCAAAGGTAAGTTTTGGAAAAAACAGCGAAGGCGTTCTGGAAACCACGGATACCACGGATACCAACAATTATTATCCGTTCGGATTAAACCACATAGGCGGAACAAGTCACGCACAGCTGGGAAGTTATTTTAATTATAAGTATAATGGGAAGGAGCTGCAGGAGACGGGAATGTATGATTATGGGGCACGTTTCTATATGCCGGATATTGGGAGATGGGGTGTGGTGGATCCGCTGGCGGAAACTTCTCGTCGTTGGTCAACCTACACTTACGCTTACAATAATCCAATTAGATTTATTGATCCGGATGGAAGGCAGAATGAAGATTGGGTGCATAATAGACAGACTAATCAGGTTTACTGGAATAATGATGCTAGAGGTCAATCAATGGCTGGAGCTAATGAAACCTATTTGGGTAAAAGCGGGACTTATTCAGCAGCAAACGGGTCGTATGTGAACTTAAATCCGGATGCTTCATTTACAAATACTTCTTTTAATATAACAGATATTGGAGTCGGGACAAATCTTGACCCATTAATCCAAGGTGGAGATAATGCTCCATTAATGAGTGCCTTAGCTTTTGGGAATTCAAATGACCCGAATGCAGCAACGATAGGACCGATTCCCGATTCTCGTGGAAAAACGGATATACAAATGCTGGTTGCTGAGCATCCAATGGTTCAGGAAGCTGCATTAATGGCTTTCACCGGTGGTACTGGGAATGCTATAAGGAGTATACTTGCTAGAAATGTAGTAAGTGCAGAGGGTGCTGTTTGGGCACAAAAAACATTTAGTGGTACATTTAGTTCAGGTGGAAAGTTTGCAGGTCAAACAGTTGATGATGTAGCAGCAGCGTTAGGAAATGGTACATTATCTACGAAAGCAGTACCGATAAATGTAGTTGTAAGAGATGGTCAAACCTTTATATTGAATACACGTTCTTCAGCTGCATTAATGCGTGCAGGAGTTCCAAGAAGTGCTTGGAATGTGGTAAATAAAACTGGTGTTTCTTCTTTTGAAAATATGTTAACGGGCCAATTAAGCCGTAATGGTCTAATTAATGGGACCAATACCATACGACAATCGGGGACACAATTAATACTTTCTCATTAGTGGAAACGAATTTTGAACAATTAAGCAAAACTGTATCTCATGCCCTAAGACATGAGCCACAGTTTTATAATCTAGAGTTAGATAATCAAGGTTGGGTTTTGCTTTCTGATTTAGTTTTTGCTCTGAACACTAAGGGAATAAGAGTAGATGAAAACTTAATCATTACAATGATAGAGCAATCCCCCAAAAAAAGACATCAAATATTAGATGGAAAGATTAGGGCATTTTATGGTCATAGTACAAAAAAAAGAATTTTAAAAAATTCAGCAGAACCACCTGATTTTTTATATCACGGTACAATACAAAGCAGTTTAAATAGTATAATGGAAAAAGGGTTACTCCCAATGGATAGACAATATGTTCACCTATCATTAGATGAAAGGACAGCGGGAGTAGTAGGAAGCCGAAAGGATGGTAAATTAGTAATTCTAAAAGTAAATGCTAAAGAAGCATTTCTAAATGATGTGCAATTTTATAAAGAAGAAAATGGTATTTGGCTATCAGACCCAATACCTACAAAATATATAATGAATTAATGGAATTAATAGAAATAAAAGGTCTTTTTGAAATGGATTTTGGTTCACCATCTCCGACAATATTATCAAATGATACTGAACTTTTTGTTGCTTTTTATGCAGATAAAGAAGGTTCATCTACCATTCCACAAGTACGCAATACAGTATATGATACAGGTGTTTTTGCATTAAAATTTAAGATGTATTTGAAATACACATTTGGATTACCTGGAGAAGAAACAATACAAGGTCATCCATATAGTAAGCTTGGATTACAATCCTATTCATTCTATGAACTTAGAAACTCAGACCTTATTAAATCATTACAGGAAATAGAAAATGTACACTCGGAATATAATCCTGAAAGATGGAAAAAGTATAAACATTTTATATTAACTTTTCACGATAATATGTTTGAATGTGTTGCCCAAGATTTTGAGATTAGGGAAGAAAATATACCTCTTTACAATCAAATTAAAGTAATGCTCAATGAATTATCAGTAAAGCATTTTTAACTTTCAAGTCCCTTAGTGTCTATATAATATTGATATGACAAATAAAAATGAAAAAGCCTCACAAAATGCGAGACTTTTGTTATAGTGCTGCAATATTTTTTTGTAGATACTCTTTAAAACGTTTTTTAGATACAAAGCAACTTTTGGAAAATAATATATGTATACAGAAATAGAACAAGAAACAATGGATATGGATTGGTTTTTACGGATGGTGAATATGTGGGATTTATGGCTTCTGGTGGTGGAAAGTTACCCGATTCAGTAGCTGAATCCGAAGAAAAACGTCAAATATTAGCACGTTATTTTAGAAACTTACCAGAAATATCAGAAGCTGTTATTAGTCCAGAATTAAATAATATATTAATCAAAAGTAAAAAATCAGCATCAGGAGTTAATGAAAGATATTTAGAAGACTATGTATTTATGACAAAAAAAGGACTATATTCTTTTGATAAAGTTATTCTAAATAATTTTTTAGACCCTCACTATCATTTAGTTGCTAGTCCAAAAACTCCATTGAAATTAAAAGAACTACCACATGACATATTAGATATAGTTATTGGAACACAATATAGCAATAAGCTTATAGAAGTTCAAGAAATTAATAGATTAGAAATTAATTAAAATGCTTCCCCGCTGCGCAAAGTTTATAACTTTGAGCGGATAACACAAAACCCACCGCAATTGCGGTGGGTTTTGTGTTTTATAATGCAGCTACATTTTTATTAAAGAAGTCTCTAAACTTTTTTGTGAGTATTATTTCTACAATTTTAAAAATGTTAGTTATATCCTTCTCGCCGTATTTCAATTATTCACATGATAATTAATAGCCACCAAATTCGGTGGCTTTATCTTCCATCAGCACATCAGTAAATTTTCAATTTTTATCCTTGTGAGAAGTTAAAAAGCTTATAAATAAACTTTAATATTAACAGATATTGCAGTTCTCTAAAGAAAAATCTAATTTTACACTTTAAATATTTCCTTTGCAATATGCTCAAATTGTTTTACCGTTAAATTTAAAAGGTTCTTTTACATACAGGGTTCCGGAAGAATTGATGCCTGAAATTCAGATGGGGATGAGGGTTTTAGTTCCATTTGGCGGAAAGAAAATTTATACGGGAATTGTTTTTGAACTTCATGACAATATTCCGGAAAATTTTGTTGCGAAAGAAGTAATCAGTATTTTGGATGATAAACCCATCGTTCCGCAAGAGCAGATTAACTTCTGGAATTGGCTTTCCGACTATTATTTGTGTGGTTTGGGGGAAATTTACCGTTTTGCGTTTCCGTCTTCCTTAAAACTGGAAAGTGAAACGTATTTGAAATTAAAGCCTAATGTAACAATCGATTTTGAAAACCTGGATGTCAACGAAATGTATCTTGTTCAGGCTCTGGAAATTCGGCAGTTGATTAACCTTACAGATATTGAAGCTTTCATTCCCAAAAAAGATATTATCAAAACTATTAATTCATTAATTGACTTACAGTATATTGAAATTGATGAAAAAATTGCTGAGAAATATAAAGCAAAAGAGGTGGCTTATGTAAAGATTAATGATAAAGTTTTAAACAATCAAAATCTTACAGAGATTCTTTTAAAATTAAATAAAGCCCCAAAACAGAAAGATCTTTTTCTTCATATTTTAGAAAAACAGACGGAAAATCCCGACTTACATCTAAAAAAGTCAGATTTGTTTGAAGATGGATATTTTGCAGGTTCACATTTTAAATCTTTAGCAGATAAAAATCTTGTTGAAGAATATTACATGCAAAAAGACAGAATTGAAAGTTATAATGGCGATATTGAAAGGATAGAAGAACTTTCTGAAGCTCAAAAAATTGCAAAAAAAGAAGTGGATGAAGCTTTTAAAGAAGGACAAAATGTCCTGATTCACGGGGTAACTTCATCCGGAAAAACGCACATTTATTTAGAGAAGATCGAGGAATGTATCAAAGGCGATAAAAATGTACTTTTTTTACTTCCTGAAATTTCGTTGACAAAACAAATTACCCAAAGACTGGAAAAAAAATATGGTAGGCAGCTTGGTTTTTATCATCAGAAGCTGACTGATTTTGAGCGAGTGGAAGTTTGGAGAAGAATCAGGCAAAATGACATAAAGATCCTCATTGCAACTCGTAATGCTTTGTTTTTACCTTTCCGGAATTTAGGATTAATTATTGTGGATGAGGAGCATGATTCTGCTTACAGGCCAAGGGAAGTTTCACCTTATTTTAATGCGAAAGATTCTGCGTTAGTTTTAGGTGGTTTTTATGATGCTAAAGTGATTTTAGGTTCTGCAACACCTTCTGTTGAAAGCTATTATAATGCGAGAAAAGGAAGAATAAAATACATTTTCCTTGAAGAACGTTTTGGTAATGTAAAATTGCCGGAATATGAGTTGATTAATTTTAAAGAAGCTCAGGATTCCAAAAAAGTTTCCGGAAATTTTTCTTTAAAATTAATTGATGAAATCAAAAAAAATTTAGACGAAAAAAATCAGGTAATTGTTCTTCACAACCGCCGTGGCTATGCCAATGTAATTGAATGTGAGACTTGTGGATATGTAAATTACTGTTCCAATTGTGATGTTGTAATGACGTATCATAAGGCGGCCAACGAAATGAAATGCCATTATTGTGGTCAAAGAGCTTCCAAACCCAGAACGTGCCCAAAATGTCATTCTGAAAACCTGAATGAAAGAGGAGTTGGAGTTGAGCAAATTCATGAGGAAGTTTCAAAATTATTTCCCGATAGTGAGGTTGACAGGATGGATGTAGACTCTATGCGAAAGAAATTTGCCTACGAAAAATTATATGAAAAAATAGAGGATAGGGAAACGGATATTATTGTCGGAACTCAAATGATTTCCAAAGGGTTAGACTTTGATTATATTGAATTGGTTGCTATTCCAAAAGCGGATTCTATGCTGTATGTTCAGGATTTCAGAGCGGAAGAAAGAGCATATCAGTTGATTACTCAGGTTTCCGGAAGAGCGGGGAGGGTTTCGGGAAAAGGAAGAATTTTAATTCAGACTTTTAACCCTGATCATTCCGTTTTTCAGCTGATTAAAATGAATGATCCTGCAAAAGTTTACAAATATATTCTCACTGAGAGACAAAAATTTCATTATCCTCCTTTTACGAAATTAATCATGATCGAAATGAAACACAGAAAAGAAGACAAAGTAAATCGGGCTTCCCAGTTTTTGGGCTCGGTTTTAAGAAAATATCTTCCTGAAGATTGTGTTTTAGGGCCCGAAAAAGGCCAGATTGCCAGGCTTAATAATTTATATCAGTTTCAGATTATGCTTAAACTTCCACGGGGTAAAAAGTATGAGGAATATAAGAAGCTGGTTTTAATAAGTCTAAAAGAATTTGACGAAATTACTGCTTATCAAAGTATTAAAAAAGACATTTTTGTTGATTTTTAACAATTTTTAACAAACTTTATAGGGTTTTATAACAATGCTTTGAACCTACTTATAGCAATATTTTCTACATTTGACCGTTGATTATATGTTTGGTGCTTTAACTATTGATTTAACCAATTGATTTTTAAGGTATCAAAATATAACAAAATGAAAAATAGATGGTAAATTTCAGAAAGTATATTTCAAGCGTTGCGGTACTGGCTTCAGGATTTTTTCTTGCCCAGTCTACTGTTTCTACAGTTCTATATTCTCAGGCTTACGACAATCAAAAGAGCAGTTTAAACTTACCTTCTCCCATCACATCGATGGTAGAAAAAACTATTTTGTCGGCTAAAGAACTTGTAGACATCAATGTAAACACAATGATGGCGGATCCTGTGCTGAAAAACGCAAATTGGGGATTCGTAGTGTATGATCCGAAAACAAAGAAAGTAATTTCTTCGTATAACGAAAATACTCCCTTGGTTCCTGCTTCTACAACGAAATTATTGACTACCGAAACAGCAATGAACCTGTTAGGTGAAAATTATCGTTGGATGACTCAGCTGGAATACTCAGGAAGTATCGATGAAAATGGAGTTTTAAACGGAAATCTGTATATTGTAGGAAGCGGCGATCCCTCTTTGGGTACAAATAAGGCAGGAGCATCACCATACAGAGATATCGTTTCAGACTTCATAAGCGGAATTTCTCGTGAGGGAATCAAAAAGGTAAATGGTGATATTATAATTCAGACAGCGCTTTTCAAAGGTAATATTTCGAAGCTTCCGGAAAATGTTGTTTGGTTGGAAAACAATAATTATTATTTACCGGTTGGTACAACGCATGAGATAAATCCAGCTAATGAAAAACTGATTGTAAAAAAAGGAAGCAGTTTCTCAGCAGAAAAGAAGTATTTTTACGTTTCTCCTTACAATAACCAGATGGTATATGCCGATAAATATGACGGAGCAGGAGTTTTAACTACAAAATTGCCCGATGCGCCTGCTTTTTTAGCTAATACTTTCAGAACAACTTTGGTAAAGAGCGGAGTAGCAGTTACAGGAAAAGTAACACCCAGAACTACGGATGCCACTCCTGAAACCAGAAAATTGGTTTCAGCGTATAAGTCTCCTACTTTAGGGGATATTATTTATTATACCAATCAGCACAGTGATAACTCTTTAGCAGAATCTTTGCTAAAAACTGTAGGGTTTCAAAGTCTGGGAGACCAAACATCTGAATCTGGTAGAAAGGTCGTAACTGAGCACCTGAAAAATCAGGGTTTTGATATGATTGGTTTAAATTATATGGACGGAAGCGGGCTTTCAAGAAGTAATAATGTGACTCCAATTTCTCAGGCTAAGTTTTTAACGGCTCTGATGGATGAAAAATATTACAAAACATATTTTAGTTCACTACCGGTAGGCGGACAGTCCGGAACCTTAAAAAGAATGTTTATCGGAACAGGAAACGGGCAGGTTTTTGCTAAAACAGGAACTTTAAATAAAGTGAAAACTTTAGCAGGGTATATGAAAACAAACTCAGGGAAAACATTAGTTTTTTCTTTGATGGTTAATAATTATGCAGGTTCTGTAGATATGGTGAAGAAGAGAATGGAAAAAATTCTCGAGCCGGCTTTAGACCTTTAGAAATTTATTTAATATTATAAAAACCTTTTAATCAATGATTAGAAGGTTTTTTTTATCTTTGATTATACAATATTCTGAATATGAGAAAATTCTACTTTTTAGTTTTGTCCGTTTTAGTTTTTCATCAGCTTTATTCTCAGAATGAAAATCTTGAAAGAAAAGGAATGATTGCAAAAGAAATGAAATCTTTTGCCAATAAAATGACAACTTATAATGTCAATCCTAATACACTAAATTACGATTTGCAGTACCAAAGGATGGATGTAAGTTTAGATCCTGCTGTTTATAATATTTCAGGTTCGGTGACTTCCCACTTCAAGCCAAATCAGAGTATGAGCAGTATTTACTTTGATTTGGCTAATACTCTCACCGTTTCTCAGGTTCAGTATCACGGAACAAATCTTGCCTTTCAACAGCTTTCTACAAAAGAAGTGAAAATTGATTTTCCGGCTTCTCTTCCTGCAAATGTCTTGGACTCCGTGACAATAAATTATTCCGGACCGCCTGCTACAAATAATGATGCTTTTTCGACAGGTTCACAAAACGGGGATTTTATTTTGGCAACTTTAAATGAGCCTTACGGAGCACAAGATTGGTTTCCTACGAAACAAAGCATGAATGATAAAATTGACAGGTTTGATTTTAAAATAACGACTCCCAATCAGTACAGTGTTGCCGCAAATGGTAAATTTATGTCAGAAACTCCGCTTCCGGCTAATAAAAAGCTGACGTTTTGGAGAACGCAATATCCTATGGCTGCTTATTTGGTTGCATTATCAATTACCAATTTTGTTAAAGTAAATACCACAGTTGGAAATCCACCTTTTCCTTTTGTGAATTACGTTTATCCTACAACTTATAATAATGCAACAATTATGTCTAATATTAATTGGACGAATGACATTATGCAGGTTTTTGAAACGTACTTTGGAACATATCCTTTTAGAAATGAAAAATATGGGCATATGGAATTTCATTACAACGGGGTTTGTATGGAGCATCAGACTATGTCTTCAATGAGCGGTTGGGATAAATATGTGATTGCTCATGAGCTGGCACACCAATGGTTTGGAGATAAAGTAACCTGCGGAGGTTGGAATGATATATGGCTGAATGAAGGTTTTGCAACATTTGGTGAGCATCTGGCCCAGGAAAAATTATTGATGACCAATGCGCAGTTTATGGCTTATTTAGCTAATCAAAAAGATTATATTACCCAGGTTCCGACAGGAAGTACCTATGTTTCTGATGCGAATTTAGGAAATCAAAGTGCTATTTTCAGTGGCAGATTGTCTTACGCGAAAGGAGCTTATATTTTAAGAATGATTAAATGGGTTTTGGGTGAAACTGCGTTTTATCAAGCTATTAAGGATTATCATTCAAGACCGGATTTGGCTTATAATTATGCTAAAACTCCTGATTTCATGGCATCTTTATATCAGTCGACAGGAAAGGACTTTACAGAATTTTTCAATGATTGGGTGTATGGGGAAGGATATCCCACTTATGATATCCGGTGGACTCAATCACCAACCAATCAAAATCTGACTTTCAAAGTGTCCCAAACGCAGAGCAGTCCTACAGTCAGCTTTTTCGAAATGCCTTTACCTATAAAAGTAAATGGAACAGGAGGACAGGTTGCTTACCTGACCCTGAATAATACAACAAATAACCAGTATTTTACTGAAACCGTTTCGTTTCCGGTGGCAAATATTCAATTTAATTATGAATATCAAATGCTGGAAAGAAATTCTACGGTAACGAAGGACACAACATTGAGTACAGCAGATGTTAGCCTTAATAATTTTGCTTTATATCCAAATCCTGCTAAGAATGAATTATATTTAAAAGGAATAAATAAACCTACGGATTACACAATTTATTTCACAGATGGAAAATTGGTTCAGAAAGGAAGTTATCAGCCTGAAAAACCAATTGACATCCAAAAATTAATTCCGGGAACTTATATTTTTAAAATTAATGATAAGAATATTAAGTTTTTGAAAAGATAAAATAAATCAGGCAGCTCAACTGAGCTGCCTGATTTATTAAACGTTATAAGATAGGATAGAATGACAACAGTGATCGTTCTGCTGACATAATTGCATAAAGTAATTCCATTTTGAAGCAGTTTTTAATTGTTAATATTATGTAATTTTTCAGATTTGGAAACTTTTTTGTCTTTTAATCGCCCGGTTAGCTTTTCTTTTTGCTTTTCTTACTTTAAAACTGAACCATTTTTCCTTAAATAAATTTCTCATGATATTATCAAAATGCCTGATAAGCACCAGATTTTTAAAGCCTCTCCATTTTTCTAGAAAACTTGAGGGCAAAGCTCTGACTGATACAGAATACCCTTCAGTCTCATATTGAATGTAATGCCACCATCCGGAAGGTATATAGAGTGTTTCACCGGGGTTTATAACCGCTTCATAGCCATCTAAATATTTCAGTCCCGGAAATTCTTTATAGTCAGGTTCTTTAATGTTGGCTAAACTGTGAAAATTATAAGGAAGTTTATACATCAAATCAGACTGTTCCCAAGGAAATAACCAGATTCTTTTAATACCTTGAAATTGTGTAATAAAAACGTGTGACATATCAATATCAACATGATTTCGCGTAATTGAGCCCTTGCCGCCGAAAAACATAAACGGTAGCCATTTTATAATTTTTCCTTTTGTGACATCGTTATAATAAAGATCATTTTTTAATTCCGGTTTTATACTTAATAAATTGAATAAAAAAAGTCTGTGTTCAGTAGGAGAGGAAGTTATCAAATCGAGATATTTTGAGAATGTGCTTTGTCCGATAGGTTTGCTTGCCACTCTGTCTAATGATTCGATTTCACTTCCGTAAATGTTGACTTTATATTCGCCTGCAATTTCTTTAAAATATTCATAGTTCCATTTTGTGAAAGCGGGACTTTCCGGGTCTACAAAATCTTTTAAAATAACCGGTTTTGCAGGCTTCATGTAAATATGTAAGAAATCTTTGGCTGATATGTTTTTAAGTTTTTGTACTGGTGATAATCTCATTTTCCTGGATTTAATGTAACAAATATAATGATTAGTCTACTAAAATTATAGACTAATAACGGAAAATAGTATGATTTTATTTAAACATGTAGAATAAAAATCATAAAAGTATATACTTTACCGCCTTTTTACTAAATTAGCGCATCTAAAAAATTACTTAAAATGATCTCTAAAAAGTATCTTGAAAATTTACAGAACGAACTTCAAAATATTGAGAACGACGGGCTTTACAAAAGAGAAAGAATTATTACTTCTCAGCAAAGTGCAGAAATAGAAGCCAATGGAAAAAAACTTTTAAATTTTTGTGCCAACAATTATTTGGGATTATCAAACAATCCGGAAGTGATGAAAGCTTCTCAGGATATGATAGAGTCTCATGGTTATGGAATGTCTTCTGTTCGTTTTATCTGTGGAACTCAGGATATTCACAAGCAACTGGAAGAAAAGATTGCTGAATTTTTAGGTCTTGAAGATACTATTCTTTATGCAGCATGTTTTGACGCAAACGGGGGCGTTTTTGAACCTTTGTTTACCGAAGAAGATGCTATCATTTCTGATGAATTAAATCATGCTTCAATTATTGATGGTGTTCGTCTTTGTAAAGCAGCAAGATACCGTTACAAAAATAATAATATGGAAGATTTGGAAGCACAGCTGATTGCGGCTTCTGAAAAAAATCACCGTTTCAAAATTATTGTGACAGATGGAGTTTTCTCAATGGACGGAATCGTTGCAGACCTGAAAGGAGTTTGTGATTTAGCGGATAAATATGATGCTTTGGTGATGGTTGACGATTCTCACGCAACTGGTTTCATCGGAAAAACAGGGCGTGGAACTCACGAAGCAAACGGAGTGATGGGAAGAGTAGACATCATAACTTCTACATTAGGTAAAGCTCTTGGTGGTGCGTTGGGAGGATTTACTTCCGGTAAAAAAGAGATCATTGATATGCTGAGACAGCGTTCTCGTCCGTATTTATTTTCAAATTCACTAGCTCCGGGAATAGTAGGGGCAGCTTTGAAAGTATTGGATATGATTTCTGAAGACACTTCTCTTCGTGATAAAGTAATGGAAAATGCAGAATATTTCAGAACTGAAATGAAGGCTAAAGGATTTGATATTCCTGATGGGGATGCTGCTATCGTTCCGGTAATGCTTTACGATGCTCCTTTAGCTCAAAAAATGGCGGAAAAGCTTATGGATGAAGGAATCTATGTAATTGGCTTCTTTTATCCGGTTGTTCCGAAAGGAAAGGCAAGAATCAGGGTTCAGCTTTCTGCAGCACATACAAGAGAACATTTGGATAAAGCTATTGTTGCTTTTGAAAAAGTAGGAAAAGAGCTTGGTGTGATTTCTTAATCGATTATAATTTAAATTAATATTGAGATGCTTCGACAGGCTCACCAGGACACCGCTAATACTACTATTTTAATTATGAACATTTTTTTAATTAAAACAAATTGATTTAAAAGTGTTCTGGTGAGCCTGTCGAAGCATTTTTTATATAAACTTATATTTTCCTTATTAAAGTATTTTATTTTTAAAGAATGTATAAAAACTTATCTTTGCACATAATTTTTTCTGAATGCTTTACACGATAATAAAAGCTTTACACATTATCTTCATGGTAAGCTATTTTGCGGGAATTTTTTATCTCGTGAGAATTTTTGTTTACTATAAAGATACTGACGGTTTTGCTGAAGAAAAAAAGAAGATTTTACGGGAGCAATATATATTCATGGCGAGAAGGCTGTGGAATATCATTACAGTTCCCGCAGGAATTATTATGGCGGTTTGTGGATTGATCATGATTTTTTTGAATACCGGATTAATGAAAATGCCTTGGTTTCATTTGAAACTTACTTTCCTTATCGGTTTGGCCATGTACCATTACTGGTGCTGGAAAAAAGTTTTACAATTAAAAAAACTCAACGGAAGTACTCTTGAAGTGTCCAATATCAAACTGAGACAAGCAAACGAAATTGCAACCTTCATTTTGTTTCTTGTTGTATTTACGGTGATTTTAAAATCTTCGGTAATTGAATATTGGTGGCAATTAATCACAGGATTTTTCGTTTTGGTATTTTTAATCATGATGACCGTGAGATTGGTTAATAAAAATAAAAGAAAATAATAAAAAGCTTCAGCTAAAAACTATATGCAGTAAACTCAGCCTACTGCTTATTGCCTATAGCTTGCAGCACATTAAAAAAACTATGATAGCAATTTTTAAAAAAGAACTTTGGAGTTACTTCGGAAACTGGAGTGCGTGGGTTATTATCGCCGCATTCAGTTTGATAGCAACTCTTTTTTTGTTTTTTTTCGACAATGATTCCAATATTTTCGAAATCGGGATGGCTTCTTTACAAAGTTATTTCGTTTTGGTTCCGTGGTTATTAATGTTTATTATTCCGGCACTTTCAATGAAAACATTTGCGGAAGAACAGCAGACAGGAACATTAAACTGGTTATTTTCCCAACCGTTAAAAATCTCGGACTTGGTTTTAGGGAAGTTCCTTTCTGTTTGGGTTGTTGGGATTTTATGTCTTATTCCATCGTTGATTTATCTTTATACCGTGTATGTTTTGGGTGTGCCGGCAGGAAATATTGACCTGGGAATGACTTTCGGAAGTTATGTTGGATTGATTATTTTGATTGCTTCATTCTCCGGTGTTGGAATTTTAGCTTCTTCGGTGTCTCAAAATCAGATTATGGCGTATTTGGTGGGTGTTTTCATGTGCTTTATCATGTATTTCGGAATTGAACAATTGGCAAGCTATAAATTGTTGGGCGGTGCAGATTTTATCCTTCAAAATATTGGATTTTATCAGCATTTCTTAGGTTTTACAAGAGGTTTAATAGATTTTAAAGATGTAGCTTATTTCGTTTTTGTAATAGGTCTTACATTGGCTTTGTCTAATCATTTTATCAATAAGAAGAAGTAGAATTATGAAAAAGATACCATTTAAATCTCCACTAGGAATTTTACTGTTTATTATCCTTCCGTTGGCTATTATTTTAGCCATTTCAGGAATCAGATTAGACTTAACAAAAGAAAAAAGATATACACTTTCTGAGAATACCATTAAAGTTTTGGAATCGGTGAAAAAACCGGTGACTATAGATGTTTATCTTGAGGGTGATTTCCCCGCAAGCTTCAAGCAGTTGCAGGGTGAAACGAAATTTATGCTGGAAGAATTCCGAAAGATAAATCCGAAAATTGATTTCAAATTTATCGATCCTATTAAAACAAAAATGTCTCAGGACACATTGATGGCAATGGGAATGCAGCCTTCAGTTCTTCCTGACGTGAAAGACGGAAAAGTTTCTCAGATTGTTTTGTTTCCATATGCGGTTATCAAGCATGACAAAAGAGGGATTTCTATTCCTTTGGTAGTGCAGCAGGCGAATATCAGTGCAGATGAACAGCTTAGAAAATCTATTGAGAATTTAGAATATAATTTGATTTCAAATATCAAAAATATTGCGGTAGACAAAAGAAAAAAAGTTGGTATTTTAGTGAGTCAGGATGAATTAAGTCCTGATGAATTTCAGGGATTTATGCATTTAGCGCTGGAAAATTATGATGCAGGTCCTATAATTCCTAAAAATCAGACTGAGCTTTCTTTAGCCGATGTTCCTTTATTGAAGCAAATGAGCGCTCTGGTAATTGCTAAACCGAGAAAAGCTTTTACAGATAACGAAAAAGTGATTTTGGACCAATACATCATGGGGGGCGGAAAAACGCTTTGGATGATTGATGCCGTAAATGCCGAAATGGATACTTTGATGAGGTCTCAAAAAATAATGCCTTTCCCTGTGGATATCAATATGACAGACTTTTTCTTCAATTACGGAATCAGAATCAATCCGGCCTTGGTGAAAGATGTGAAAAAATTTGCCCTGCTGAAACTGGTAACAGGAGAGGTAAGTGGAAATCCTCAGTTTACAAGCCTTCCCTGGCCATATTATCCGTTGGGAATTGCTGAAGACAACAATCCGGTTACTAAAAATATCAACCCGGTAAAATTTGAGTTTCCTACCTCGATTGATACATTGGGCGGAAGAAAAAATATTAAAACTAAAGTCCTTTTTGAATCAAGTGAGAGAACGTTGCTGAAGCAGGTTCCGAATTATGTTGATTTAAAAGAAATTTCAAGTGTTGACAGTCTTGGGCAAATGGAAAAACCGAGTACTCCGAAAATTTATGCCGTTGCCTTGGAGGGTAAATTCAATTCTGCCTATGCTTCAAGAATTGAAAGAAAATCATATCCCGGGTTTAAAAATCAAAGTCCTGAAAACAAAATGATTGTCATTGCAGACGGAGATGTCGGAAGAAATAAAGTGGTGAAAGGAGAACCTTTACCTTTGGGAGTTGATTTAATGACCAACGAGCAATTCGGAAATGAACAGTTTCTTAGAAATGCTCTGGATTATTTGTTGGACGACAGTAATTTAATGGAATTAAGAAATCGAAACATTGAAGAACGTCTTCTTGACAGACAAAGAATTAACGAAGAGAAATCAAACTGGCAGTGGTTTAATTTACTGCTTCCATTAGTTATCATCGGGATTTTAGGAAGTTTATTCTTCTGGTTGAGGAAGAAGAAGTTTGGATAAAGATATAGAAAAAGAGAAACCTCACGGTTTCTCTTTTTATTTTATTTAATGATTTTCAGATATATTTCCGGAATGGGTCTTCCTCTTATAATTTAAATAACCGAGAACTCCAAAACACATCATTGGTATATAATAATATTAAACATCCTTTATAAAATCCTCATATTCATAGAAAAACTTCTCAAAGCCATCCATCTTTTCCACAAAAAATTCAAAAATTTCCTGCCATGTATTTTTATTGAAAATGGAAACATCATGTTTTTCTATCCAGATTTTGCTGATAACCTTTCCGTTTTCCAAAGTAAAATATTCCTCTCTTTGAAAATCTCCAATGAAGTCTTTTAAAATATCCTCCAAAGACCAGATTTTCTCATAATAGGCATTGCGAAAAATTTCATCTTTCATTTCTATATCTAAAGAAACTTCTGCTTTCTTATTATCCGCATAAAATTTGAAAGACATATCCTTTACTTTGGTATCATACAAAATCCATTTTCTTGGAAAAGACTTTCCAAATGCCGTCCAAAATTCTTTTTTTAACTGTTGTGCTTCCTGTTTACTGAACATGGAACAAATATAGTGATTTGGTAGGAAGTTAAATACCGGAAAGAGGGAAGTGAATAACACATTTTAAATGCTTCCAGCGCCTATCTTTCGACCTCCAACTTCAAAATGCTACATTTCAAACAATTTTCTTATTTTTGCTGTAATGCTGTCAAAAAAATCTCAATATGCTTTTAAGGCACTATCATATCTTGTTGAAAAAAGAAATGATGGTCCAATTCTTATTTCCGAAATTGCGGAACATAAGAAAATCCCTTTAAAATTTTTAGAAAATATTTTGCTTGAATTAAAAAAAGCTGATATCCTGGATAGTAAAAAAGGAAAAGGTGGAGGATATTTTTTTAAAGAAAATCCTGTAAATGTAAAGCTTGCGAAGATTATCCGTCTGGTAAACGGACCTATTGCCATGCTTCCTTGTGTAAGCTTGAATTTCTATGAAAAATGTGAAGACTGTAATGAAGATCACTGTGGTTTGCACGATGTTTTGATAGAAGTTCGGGATGCGTCACTGAATATTTTGGAGAAAAAAACTTTAATGGATTTGATCGACTGATCTAAATCCTTTTTTTTGAATAATTAGTCTACTTATTTGGTAGGATAATTATTTTATTAGATATTTGCAATACTTCAAATGAATAAATTATGATTTCAAAAGAAGATGCAGACACACTGAAACGGCTTTCAGCAGAGGAAGGGTTGAAATTTATTTCCGAAAAATTCTCAGCCGGAGCTGTTTTCTCCACATCACTTGGTCAGGAAGATCAGGTTATTACAGATATAATTTTTAGTCAGAATTTACCGATAAAGGTTTTTACACTAGATACTGGGAGACTTTTTTATGAACATTACGAGCTACTTTCAAAAAATAATTCAAGGTATAAAATCAAAACAGAAGTTTATTTTCCGGAAGCGTCTGATATAGAGAAATATGTCAATGAAAAAGGGATAAATGCTTTTTATCATTCCATAGAAAACAGGAAAGAGTGCTGTTTTATCCGAAAAGTAAAACCCCTGAACCGGGCTTTAGAAAATGCAAAAATCTGGATTACCGGTTTACGGTCCGAACAGTCTGAAAACCGTGAAAATATGCCTGTTTTGGAATGGGACGAACAAAAAAATCTCTATAAATATAACCCGTTGATTAACTGGTCATACGAAGATGTTTTGAATTATCTGGAAAAAAATAAAGTTCAGGATTTGACCTTACATAAAAAAGGATTTATCAGTGTTGGCTGCCAGCCTTGTACAAGAGCTGTCGAACCGGGAGAAAATCCACGGGCAGGCCGGTGGTGGTGGGAAAATTCACACAAAGAATGCGGTTTGCATACACATTAATCAAAAATCTTTTAAGTAATAATGAGCACATATAAATTAGACTATCTGGAACAGCTGGAAGCAGAAAGTATATACATCATGAGAGAGGTGGCTGCACAGTTCGAGAAGCCTGTTTTGCTTTTCAGTGGCGGAAAAGACTCCATTACACTGGTACATTTGGCAAAAAAAGCTTTTGCTCCGATGAAAATTCCGTTTCCCCTGGTACATATAGATACAGGGCACAATTTTCCTGAAGCACTGCAATTCAGAGATTATTTAGCAGAAAATATCGGTGCTGAACTGATTGTAAGAAAAGTTGAGGATACCATTAAAGCAAAAAATTTAACTGAACCTAAAGGTAAATTTGCTTCCAGAAATTGGCTGCAAACACATACTTTATTAGATACCATTGAAGAATTTCAATTTGATGCATGTATTGGCGGAGCAAGAAGAGATGAGGAAAAAGCAAGAGCAAAAGAGCGTTTTTTCTCTGTTCGTGATGAATTTGGGCAATGGGACCCAAAACTTCAACGTCCTGAATTGTGGAATATCTATAACGGGAGAATCAATAAAGGTGAAAATGTAAGGGTTTTCCCTATTTCAAACTGGACAGAGCTTGATGTCTGGAATTATATCAGAAAAGAAAATATCCAGCTTCCATCTATTTATTTTGCTCATGACCGGGAAGTGATTGAATATGATGGTCAATTGATTGCTGCCTCAGATTTTATTCAAATTGATGAGAATGATAAAGTTGTAAGTAAAAAAGTTCGTTACAGAACCGTAGGAGATATGACTTGTACGGCTGCGGTAGAAAGTGATGCGGAAACTTTAGATACTGTCATTAATGAAATTATTGCATCTAGAATTTCCGAGCGCGGCGAAACCCGAATTGATGATAAAGTAACGGAAGCTGCAATGGAAGACAGAAAAAAAGGAGGGTATTTTTAAGCTTTAGGCTAAAAACAATAAGCAGTAGGCTGAGAAAAACTCATAATTCATCATTCATAACTTATAACTAAAAACAAACGTGGACATATTAAGATTTATAACTGCAGGAAGTGTAGACGACGGGAAAAGTACCCTTATCGGAAGGCTCTTGTATGACAGTAAAAATATATTGATTGATCAGCTTGAAGCATTAGAAGAACAATCAAAAAACAAGAACGAAAACGGAGTAGATTTAGCAATTCTTACTGATGGTCTGAGGGCGGAAAGAGAGCAGGGGATCACCATTGATGTTGCGTACCGTTATTTTTCAACGCCGAAAAGAAAATTTATTATTGCAGATGCGCCGGGACATATTCAGTATACGAGAAATATGATTACGGGAGCGTCTAATTCTCAATTAATTATTATTTTGATTGATGCGAGACAAGGGGTGATTGAACAGACAAGAAGGCATTCTATCATTGCTTCATTATTAAAAATAAAAAATATTGTAGTTGCTGTTAATAAAATGGATTTGGTTGATTATTCCGAAGAAATTTATAATGATATTAAAGCTCAATATCAATTGGTTGCTCAAAAATTAGGTTTGGAAAATGTAAATTATTTTCCGATCTCAGCTTTTTACGGTGATAATATTGTTGAGAAATCTGAAAGGACTCCTTGGTATAAAGGGATAACTTTACTTGATTTTCTGGAAACAGTGAAAGTGAATAATGATTCTAATTTAGAGAATGCGAGATTTCAGGTACAATATGTAATTCGCCCACAGACTGAAGAATTTCATGACTACCGGGGCTATTCCGGCGAAGTGATTTCCGGAATTTATAAAAAAGGCGACACCGTTACAGTTTTACCTCAAAATATTGAATCCAAAATTTCAAAAATTGAAACAGGAGGAAAAGAAGTAGAGTTTGCTTTTGCCAATCAGCCTGCTGTTTTGCATATTTCAGACGATATTGATATCAGCAGAGGTGATTTTCTGGTGAAAACTGATAATCAACCCAAAGTAGAGAACGAAATTGAAGCCATTGTCTGTTGGCTTGATAAAAAAGAATTAAACGAAGGCAACAGGTATTTTATTCAGCATAAAAGCAAGATTTTAAAAACTGTAATTAAAGAAATTGAATATAAAATTGATGTTAATACATTAGAAAATATTCCTATTTATTCAGGAATAAAGCTGAATGAAGTGGTAAAGGTGCGTCTGAAAATGGCTTCACCATTAGTTTTTGACAGTTTTAATGAAAATAGTAATACCGGAAGTGCAATTTTGATTGATGAAACGAGTAATTCTACTGTTGGGGCCGTAATGATTTTATAATATGGTGATTTCAAGAAAAATTCAGATAAGGCTTAATGTGCTTTTTGTAACGATTGCAATATTATTTGTTGTGGTCTTTTCAGCGTATGAATTGGGCTATCTGGATGAGCTCTTTACAATTTTAGCCAAAGATAATTATATTTTTTACTGGATGCTTTTAGTGGGAGTTTTTGCAGAAATTGTTGCCGGATCAATGGGAATGGGATATGGTGTTATTTGTACCACAACGCTTTTATTTCTCAATATTCCGCCACATATTGTGAGCGCAAGTATTCATTCGGCGGAAAGTTTTACAACGGCTGCGGGAAGTATCAGCCATGTTAAACTTAAAAATGTAAGTAAAAGTTTAGTGAAAAAATTGGCTATTCCGGCTGTTATTGGGGCAGTAATCGGAGCTTTAAGCTTAACTTATCTCGGTGAATATTACTCTAAAATCACTAAAACTATCATTGCATTTTATACATTATATCTTGGTTTTCAGATTTTATCCAATGCTTTTAAGAAAAAACAACATAAATCTTTAAAAAGAAAAACGAATTTAACCAGGCTTGGGTTAATCGGAGGTTTCATAGATTCATTTGCCGGTGGGGGATGGGGGCCTTTGGTGACGGGAACTTTAATAAAAAATGCTTTTACCCCAAGATTTGCGGTGGGAAGCTCAACGGTTGCCAAGTTTATTTTAACATTAACGGCTGCAATTACCTTCTTTTTTACATTAGGAATCCAACATTGGAACATCATTTTAGGGCTTTTATTTGGGGGAATCATTACCGCTCCTTTTTCTGCAATGCTTACTGCAAAACTGCCTGTAAAAAGTATGTTTGTTATAATTGGGATTTTAGTGATTGTAATGAGTTCCATAACCATTTATAAATCTGTTTTTTAATTAAGATTCTCTTCAATGTGGAAAAATAACACATATAAAAATGTTATTGACTTTGAAAATATTTTACATTTACATCATTAAAAAAATAATATGAACTTATATGTAATTGCACTTTTCAAATTTAATGAAAACTATTTGATGGAAGCGGTTGAGCTGTTTCAAACTTTGGTAAGGGAAACCAGAAAAGAAGAGGGCTGCCTGCAATATGATCTTATCGAAGATAAAGATAATAAAGGAACTTTTTTCATGGTAGAATTATGGGAAAGTGAAGAACATCTAAACCGTCACAACGGGCAGGATCATCTTTTAAACTTCAGAAGGGATGTTTCCGGAATGCTTGAAAGCTCAACCCAGGTATATAAAGGCTCTAAAATTTTATAGGATCAAAGGGAACCTGTTCATTCATAAAAAAATTAAAGGCTGTTCACCATTGGTGAACAGCCTTTATTAGAAAAAATAGAAAGTATTAAAATTTAGATTATTTTACAATCAGCTTTTTGGTTTCAGAATTTCCACCGTAAGTGATTTTTACCAAGTAATTTCCAGGAACAAGTCTGGATAAGTCCAAATCTTGTTTGTATAAACCGGTTTGATTCGTCAATTCAGACTGATAAACCTGTTTTCCGGTAAGATCGAAAACCTGTACGCTTCCTTTATTATTTGCTTTTTCTTTAATATCAAATAATACAGTTACTTTTTTGTCAGCTGTCGCAGGATTTGGATAAATTCCGAAAGAAGCTTTTTTACCAACCTCTGTTACACCCAAAACCGAATTGATGTTCTTGTATTTGAAATACATATTTCCTGTAGTTGCACCTCCGTTTGAAATGAAGTACATCCTGTAATAATCGCTTCCCTTTTTAATGTAGTAAACAACATCAGTGTAGAAGCCTGATGTAGGCTTCCATGAGTGGCCGATTGTTGTAATATTTGAGGAAAAACTTGTACTTGCAGGGATAGAAAATGTAGATGTGGCCTGAGTTTCCGGCTGTACTTTTGCTACCGTGATACTTGGACTTTGAATTACCCCGGAAAGAGGATACATCATGATGTTATTATAAAAAGTATAATATTTTGTAAACATAAAGTCCCATGATGCTTTTGGCGGTTCCATATTTTCAACTTTAGCACCGGTAGTGAAAGAAAAATAATTGAAATAGGCATCATCAGTTCCATTAGCGATAGTTCTGGTCTCTGTGGTTCCCCAAGTAGATGTCGATGAGTTCCATTTAGAATATTTAAAAGTATAACCTCCAAAATAATCAGTAATAGCAAATTTGATATAGCTTCCGTCAGGATATTGTAATACAAAGATAATTTTTCCTTCTACATGGTGCGTTGCTCCATTATATTGTCCCCATCCGTATGGTGCAGAACCTTGCTCAAAAGCTCCATCTTCCAGAGCAGTCGTCTGATCGGGATTATAAATAGGAGCTCCCCAAGATGATTGGTTTGCAATATTAATATTGTCCCAATCTGCCAAATTATTTGAAGCCTCATATACTTTAATATCTTTAGCGTCATTAACTCTTGAGCCAAAACTCATTGCTGAATTTCTATAAAAAGCTACATCCCATGTGTTGGCCGGCTGGGAAACCATATTATTGCTCGATAAGCCAAAAAACACACGATTCTGGTACTGACTTCCCATTGACATATCAACCTGAGTATATCCTAATGCATCTGTCTGAGCTAAAACAGTTTGTTGAACTGTAAGAGCAAAAATGGAAGCCAAAAGTAGTTTTGTTTTCATAATATTTATTTTTTCTTATTTAGAATGATTCCACAAAAGTATATAATTATTTTTAATAAGTCTAAATAAAAACATGATATTTATCTTGTTTTTATATTAAATTTTTGAAAACAACACTTGATGGAAATTTAGATGTTAAAATGAAAAAAGGTCGGTTTATGAAATTTTCATAAACCGACCTTTTAATATAATTAGTCTAATAAATTCTTACTTTTTAATGAATTTTGATTTGGTGGCAATACCATCTGCTTCTTCAATAAGAACAAAATAAACCCCAGACTGGAGTCTGCTGATATCTAATTTTTGGTTAACTAATTTTCCTTCAGCAACTTTTGCTCCCAAAGCAGAGTAAACCTGAATATTTTTTGGTTCTTTTTTAGTTACAAACTGTAATGCTGTATTATCAGAAGTTACAGCAAACTGAGTTTTTGATGATGATTTTAATAGATCAGTTACTCCTAGAACCGAACTAGTGTTATATACTACATCATCAATCTGTATAGCAGTATGGGCTGTGGTTGGAAGAAATTTGAAAACAAGATACGATCCAGTAGATGCAGGAATAGGAACGCTAATATTTTGAACTGTCCCTACTGCAGTTATAGTAACCGGATCACCCACAGCAACAAATGTTGTCATGTCTGCAGGATTTGTGGCTACACCAATCTGAACTGTTGCAGGGCTCGTATATGGAGCTATAGGTGTAGCTGTAAATGATAACGTCTTGTCACCAGCAGGAATCACAATCTGAGGAGTGATTAAATATGAAGGTTGATTGGTATTATTTCCTGAATATGCCTGAACAGCTTTATTAGCATCTGCTGTTACAATCATCATTGGTGCTGGAGGAAAAGGAAGAGGGTTGTCAGCTAGTTTTGCAGACCATCCGTTTTGCGGAAAAGTAGCGTTTCCGGATGTAAAATTGTTAAAATTTTCATTAATTGTTGCTACTTGTGCATTTGCTGTAATAGCCGTTAACATGAATGTTCCTAAAAGTAGTTTTAATTTCATAACGTTATTTTTATTTAGAATTATTCCACAAAAATAAACAATTATTTTTAATTGTTCTAAATAAAGCGCTATATTTGTCGAAAATTTTTGCGACTATGAAGAAGAAAGTGCTTTCTATACTATCGCTGTCCACTGTTTTTTGGATGAATGCACAGGAAAGAGATTCTCTTAAACAGAAAAAAATCGAAGAAGTTGTAGTTACGGGACAATATACTCAACAATCTATTAATAAATCTATTTATAAAGTTGAGGTTATTGATGCTGAAAAGATTAAAAGCATGGCTGCAACGAATGCTGCAGAGGTTTTGAATCAATCTTTGAATATCCAAATCACACCAGATACAAATTCAGGAAACTCTACAGCAAACATTTTAGGACTTGGAGGTGCTTATGTTAAAATATTGATTGATAACATCCCTGTAGTAGGTGATACCGGTTTAGGTAGCAATATTGATCTTACAAAACTTAGTTTGAGTAATATTGAAAGAATTGAGATTGTAAAAGGAAGCATGGGAGTTGAGTACGGAAATGGTGCTTTGGCGGGAGTTATTAATATTATTACTAAAAAGAATAGTTCTAAAAAATTAAATATCACTGCAGCTTTACAGGAAGAATCTGTAAGAGACGGATATAATCTGAACAAAAAAGGAAAAGGAAAGCATATCCAAAATATTAACGTAGGATATAACATTAATGATAATTGGTTTACTAATATCAGCTTCAATCATACTCAGTTTATGGGATATGAAGGAGAAAGAAAAGGATACAAATTCTTCGATACAAGTGACCAAAAAGTACTGAGAGGTTACGAATGGAACCCAAAAGATCAATATGAGGCAAATGCTTTAATAAAATATACAAAAAATAAAACTTCATTTTTCTATAAGGCATCTTATCTAAGTGAGAAGTTCAATTTTTATAATCCTGTTATAAAAAGAGAATCACTTAATGACGGTCAGGGTGGTATTACATATACCAGTTTAGACAGAGAATATAATACAGAGCGTTGGATTCATCAGTTTAATATTCAGACAAACTTAGGTCAAATTCGATATATGGGGGATTTCTCATATCAGAATCAAAACAGAAAGTTTTTTGATTATACTTACGACATTCCAAACAGGCGAAAAGACAATAATTATGATGAACAATCATATTATAAAACCGATGTAATTTATTCTAGAGGGATGTTTAGCAACTTTTTGGATAATAAAACGTTTGATTTCCAATTAGGATACGAATTAGATCATACAAATGGTTATGCAGCTTTGATTGCAGGAGAATTTGATGGAAATAATGTGAAAAGAAAAATCTTCACATACGGAACTTTCCTTTCTGCAGAATGGAATATTTCAGACAAATTATCCTTAAGACCTGGAGCAAGGTTATCTGTAAGTGATAGATTTGATAATCAATTCAACTATTCACTTTCTGCAAGATACAAGACTTCGGAAAACTCTAATTTGAGAGGAGTTTTTGGTACTGCAAACCGTTACCCGACTTACGATGAATTGTTTACCTATTTTGTAAATGTAAACCACGATATTCAGGGAAACCCTGATTTGAAGCCGGAAAATGGGTATTCAGCAGGTTTATTTTGGGATCAAGGGCTTAATTTTGGAGACGGATGGAAATTCAATTATAATCTAGAGGCTCTTTACGTAGATCTTAATGATAAAATTGAAAATGTAATGATTATCAGACCTTCTACTTACAAATATATGAATTTGGATAAGTACAGAAGTCTTTTATTTGGTGTGAATGCCAACATTGTTAAAGATCAATTTTCATTAGGTTTAAGAACTTCATTGAATGGTATTTCTGTTTCTAAACAAGAATTAGAAGTTACGACTTCGAAAGATTTCCAGTATAATTTCCAGGTAGGAGCAAACGTTGCCTATAAATTAAAAGGGCCAAGTACAGCTTTCAACCTTTATTATAAGTATACAGGGCCTGCCAGAATTTACGTGATAGAAAATGAAGCATTCCGTTTGGCAAAAACAGATGGTTTTCACATGATGGATTTCATTGTAAGCCAGCCGTTTTGGAAAGATCGCTTAGAATTGTCTGTAGGTGTTAAAAATATTTTTGACGTGACTACAATTAATAGTACAAATAGCACAGCGTCAGGGCATGATGCTGCGACAGATCGTGTGAACCTATACTATGGTAGAAGTTATTTTGCAAGATTAATGTATCAATTTTAATAAAATCCCCTTATGAAATATTTAAAAATATTATCTCTTCTTTTAATCATTACTGTACAGTCTTGTTTTTCTGCAGATGAAGATCCAGTTACTGTACCGCCAATGACAGGTGCGACTGCAGAACCGGCAGTGGGAGGTGCTACACAGCCCAATCAAATTTGGATAGATTTAAGCGATATAGATCCTGTTACTAAAAAACCAAAACAAACAAGCAATCTTAGAACAGATTGGGAATTAGGTTTTTATAACGGTGATGAATTTCGAGTAATCATAAATGGAGCAATCGGAATGGCGGTTGCCAAAATTCCAAACGCAACCAATATTAATACTGTAAAATCTACTGATGTTTCTAGCTTGACGGAAGTTGTACAGATAGGAACCTTTACAGCTTCAAATTTACAGTATGTTGATAATCCGGATGGAAATTTCTTAACTCAAACTACAGGTATTGCTGAAATTAAAGCTAATGATTCAGAAAATGCAATTTATTTGGTAAATATGGGAAAAGCTATTCCGACAACAACTGTAGCTCCGGGTTCTGTTTCATTAACAGGCGATGCAAGAGGTTGGAAAAAGATTCAAATTTTGAGAACATCCAATGGATATAAATTAAGATATGCAGACCTTGATGATACTCAATATAAAGAATATATTATTACAAAAAATACGGATTATAACTTTAATTTCTTTAGTCTTCAAAAAGGAGCTCCTGTAGAAATTGAACCTAGAAAAGACAATTGGGATATTGCATTTACTACATTTACAAATGAAGTATTTTTAGGTCCGGGACAAAGTGCAGGAAGCTATTTCTACGCTGACTTTATTGTTACAAATATGCTCAGCGGAGTAGGTGCTTATCAAGTAGATGTTCCTACTGGGCAGACATTAGATCAGGCTTATGGGTCGTTCCAATTGAGTAATATAGAGCAATCTAAATTTATTTTCAATGATCACAGAGCAATTGGAGATAAGTGGCGCACAACAACTGGAGCAAACGGAGCGCAAACCTATACCAATAGATTCTTTGTTCTAAAAGATGCAGAAGGATTCTATTACAAATTAAGATTTAATGCTATGACGAATAACAGCGGAGAACGTGGTCATCCAAACTTTGAATTCGAACCTCTATAAAAATTAATCGATAAATCAAATAATAATATATCATGAAAAAATTCATTTTGGCAGCATCTGTTCTTGTTGCAGTATATTCATGTAAAAAAGAAACAGGAGCTAAAGCTGAAAATAATACAGAAGTCAGTTCAGAAACCCCAAAATCTAACAATAGAATCGTTACCCTTAACGGCGGAATTACAGAAATAGTGAGCGCTTTAGGTCACGAAAAAGAAATCGTAGGAACAGACGTTACAAGTACTTATCCTGAATCTTTGAAAGCTACAGCTAAAGATTTAGGTCACGTAAGATCAATAACGATTGAGCCGATTATGGCGGTAAATCCTACCTTGATTTTAGCTTCCGATAAAGATATTAACCCGGAACTAATGGGGAAAATTAAATCTTCAGGAATCAAAGCTGAGGTTTTCAAACAGGAATTTACGGTTGACGGGACTAAAAAATTAATTGCAGACGTAGCAAAAGCTATTGGAAATACAGATTATCAGAAACTGAACGATAAGATAGATGCAGATTTAAAACAAATTCAGCCTATTGCTAAAAAGCCAAAAGTACTGTTCATCTATGCAAGAGGAAATATGCTGATGGTTTCAGGTAAAAACACTCCAATGGCTGCATTGATTGACCTTGCTGGTGGTGAAAATGCAGTTAATGATTTCGAAGATTTCAAACCACTAACTCCGGAAGCGGTTGTTAAAGCAAATCCGGATGTATTATTTTTCTTCTCAAGCGGATTAGAAGGAGCAGGGGGAAACGAAGGTGCTCTTAAAATGCCTGGTGTTTCACAAACAAATGCTGGAAAAAACAAGAAGATTATCGCAATGGACGGAGGCTTGGTTTCAAGTTTCGGACCAAGATTAGGAGAGGCTGCTGTAGGATTAAACAAACTTTTAATTGAAAACACAAAGTAAATTATACTTTTATATAACAATAAGTGCCATACTGCTTGTCATCATAGCAGTATGGTCTCTTAATACAGGGGTTTACGACTTTGGGGGTAAATCTGCATTTGAGGTTTTAGGAAAAGTAATAAAAGGTGATTCTACATTATCGTTGAGTGATAAATATGTAGTTTGGGAGGTAAGGGCAGCCAGGATTATCATGGCAATTCTTATCGGAAGTATGCTCGCGGTTTCGGGAACGGGATTGCAGGGATTATTTAAAAATCCTTTGGCTACGGGAGATTTAATAGGACTGACATCGGGAGCGACATTACTTGCGGCAATTGCGATTGTTTTAGGAGGACATTTTAAGCAGTATCTTCCTGAAGCTGTTCAATTTTCATTGGTAGGTATTGCAGCTTTCATTGGCTCTTTTTTATCGATGATGCTGGTGTACAGGATTTCAACAAGTGGGGGAAAAACAAATGTTGTCATGATGTTATTGACAGGTGTTGCAATTACAGCTATAGGTTTTTCAATTACAGGTTTTTTGATTTATATCTCAAAAGACGACCAGTTGAGAGACTTAACTTTCTGGAATTTAGGGAGTTTAGCAGCTGCCACGTGGACG
Organism: Chryseobacterium sp. FH2; assembly: GCF_001045455.1. Lineage (GTDB taxonomy): Bacteria > Bacteroidota > Bacteroidia > Flavobacteriales > Weeksellaceae > Chryseobacterium. The sequence goes on from NZ_LFNE01000008.1 coordinate 39,691, forward strand.
AAAAATATTATTTTGGCAGTTGTTTTAATCATTTCTTACATTATTCTATTGCCAAAAGGTAAAGCATTAAATGCGATGATGTTAGGTGAAAAAGATGCTCAGCATTTAGGAATTAATGTGGAAAGATTGAAGAAGCAAATCATCATAATCACGGCATTAATGGTTGGAAGCTGCGTAGCGTTTTCAGGAACAATTGGTTTCGTAGGTCTTATTGTACCGTATATTTTAAGGCTTTTATTTAAATCAAATTATGCTTTCATCTTGCCATTATCAGCGATTTGCGGAAGTGTTTTGTTATTAACGGCAGATACATTCAGCAGAAGCATTGTTGAGCCCTCGGAATTACCGATTGGTATTTTGACCGCATTAATGGGAGGCCCGATTTTCATAGCGATTTTAACTAAATTCAAAAAGTCATTGTAATGATAAAGGCCCATCAAATCAGTTATAAGCACAAAGAATTCCATATTCTGGATGGGGTTGATGTTTCTTTGGGATATGGTGAATTTTTAGCAATTGTCGGTCCGAATGGGGCCGGAAAATCAAGCCTGTTGAGTGTTTTGGCGAATGAAGTAAAATCAAAACAAAAGGTTACGTTCAAAGATAAAAACATCCACGATTGGTCTGTACAAGAATTGTCAAAGCATAAGGCCAAATTTTCCCAGCATAACAGCAATGACATTCCGCTTGAGGTAAAAGATGTCGTAATGATGGGGCGCTACCCCTATTTTGATGCTCAACCGCGGCAGGAAGACCATGAAGCAATGAACAATATGATGTACGAAACGGATGTTATTCACTTAAAGGACAGGGAATATAATACCTTGTCAGGCGGAGAGAAACAGCGGGTGCACCTTTCAAGAGTATTGGCACAGCTGCAAAATGAGATTGCCCATAAACTGCTTTTCCTTGATGAACCTTTGAATAATTTGGATGTTAAGCATCAATATAAAGCTTTAGAAATTATTAAAAACTTCACTAAAAAAGCAAATTCTGCGATTGTTGTTCTTCATGATTTGAATCTGGCAGCACAATATGCAGACAAAATATTATTAATGAAATCAGGAAAGGTTGCAGCTTACGGGACTCCGGAAGAAGTTTTCACCGCCGAGAATATCAGTGGAGCATATAATTTTCCTTGTACGATTTGTGCACATCCTATTACTAATAACCCAATGATTATTTTTGGATAATATGGATAAAGAAAACTTAAAAATATTAGCTCAGAATTTAGCCAATCCTCAGGGAGAAAAAGGAATTGAGATCGGTGAGATGATGAATGCCACCAATATAGGAATGACGCTTGAAAGCATTAAAACGCTTTTAATAGAAGACGATGAGCATATCCTTGAAATCGGTCACGGAAACGCGTCTCATGTTAAAAGTATTTTAAATAAAGCTCAACATGTAAAATATACAGGAATTGATATTTCCGAAACAATGCATAATGAAGCCAAAAGATTAAATGCAGAATTTAAAAATCAGGCGGATTTCATCTTGTATGAAGGTAAAAAATTACCTTTTGAAGATAAAACTTTCGACAAAATATTTACAGTAAACACCGTTTATTTCTGGGAACAACCGATTGAATATTTAAATGAAATTTATCGGATCTTAAAAGACAATGGTACTTTGGTTCTGACTTTCGGACAAAGAGATTTTATGGAAAAACTTCCTTTCACTCAATTTGATTTTACATTATACAATACGGATGAAATGGAGGAAACAGTTTCTAAAAGCCATTTTAAAAGGATGAAAGTTTCTGAAAAAGAAGAAGAAATTAAAAGTAAAACGGGTAACGAAACCGTTAAAAGATTATATACAGTTTTAACCATTAAAAAATAAAATAATGAGCACATTAGTTAATGATTTGAAAGAAAAATGGGAAGCTCTGAAAGCTGAAAATCCACATTTGAGAATCAGAAATGCAGCTGCACAACTAGGTGTAAGCGAGGCTGAATTATTAGCAACAAACGTAGGTGAAGGAGTTACAATCCTTAAACCTGAATATAAAGATATTTTAACAGAAGCTGAACAGTTGGGAAAAGTGATGGCTCTTACACGTAACGACGAGTGCGTTCATGAGAGAAAAGGAACTTACCTTAATGGGGATTTCAGCAGTCCTCACGCTCAGCTTTTTGTAGGCGAAGATATTGATTTGAGAATTTTCCTTAATCACTGGAAATTCGCTTTCGGAGTGGTAGAAGGTGACAAAAAGAGTCTTCAGTTTTTTGGAAAAGACGGATTGGCTCTTCACAAAATTTATTTGACAAAAGACAGCAATGAAGCTGCTTTCGATGCTATTGTTGAAAAATTCAAAGCGGATGAACAACACTCAACGTTAGAACTTGAAACTGTTGCTCCAAAAGCAGAAGAAAAGGCAGATTCTGAGATTGATGTTGAAGGTTTCCAAAAAGCCTGGACAGAATTGAAGGATACCCATGATTTCTTCATGATGACAAGAAAATTCGGAGTAAGCAGAACACAGGCATTAAGATTGGCTCCGGAAGGCTTTACAAAGAAAATCGATAGCTCAAAAGTAGTAAGCGTTTTGGAAGACGCTTCTGAAAAGCAACTGCCTATCATGGTTTTTGTTGGAAACAGAGGGATTATTCAAATTCATACAGGAAATGTGAAAAAAGTACTTTGGCATCAGCAGTGGTTTAACGTGATGGATCCTGATTTCAACCTACATTTAGATGTAACGAAAATCGCTGAAGCATGGATTGTGAAAAAACCAACTGAAGACGGAGAAGTAACGGCAATTGAAGTTTTTAATAATGAAGGTGATTTTATCGTTCAGTTCTTTGGAAAAAGAAAACCAGGAATTCCTGAATTACAAGAGTGGAAAGACCTTGTGGCAGATTTAGAAAAATAATAGTTAGATGATTTTTATAAGGCCGTTTTGTTTTTTCAAGGCGGCTTTTTTTCTTACGCCAAAAGACTAAATTGTAAAACTGTAAATTTATTAAATCCACAGTTTGTCATTCTGACTTAGAATCTCAACTTTATTTTTGCAAATTCTTTGCTACATTGAATGACAGTAATCTTTAAATCAAAACAATAAAAAATGAAAAATATTTTTATAGCGATGTTGCTTGCTGGCTTTTGCTCATTAAGCGCTCAAAGCTTCAAAGCATATCAATTTTATGATAAAAAAGGGAAGGAAATTAAAACTGAAAAATTAGTCAAAGAACTGGCTGATTATGATGTCGTTTTTTTTGGTGAAAATCATAACAGTTCAATCAATCACTGGCTCCAATTGAAAATTACGGAAGCTTTGTATCAGCAGAAAAACGGTCAGCTTATTTTAGGAGCCGAGATGTTCGAAAGAGATAACCAATCTCAATTAAATCAATATTTAAGCGGAAAATTTGATGCAAAAACATTGAAAGATTCAGCTCGCCTATGGAATAATTTTGCAACGGACTACAAACCATTAGTAGATTTTGCTAAGGCTAAAAAATTGAATTTTATCGCAACAAATATTCCAAGAAAATATGCTTCTCAAACTGCAAAAGAAGGGTTGGAATCTTTAAATAACCTGTCTGAAAAAGAGAAAACCTACATTGCTCAATTGCCTATCAAAGTTACTTTAGATACTCCCGGTTATTCTGAAATGAAAAAAATGATGGGCGACCACGCAGAAGGAACTAAAGTAATGAATTTTATTTCTGCTCAGGCAACGAAAGATGCTACAATGGCAGAATCTATTTTGAAGAATATTCAGGCCGGAAAAACATTTATTCATTACAACGGAAATTATCACAGTAAAGAATTTGGTGGAATTTATTGGTATATCAAACAGAAGAATCCAAACTTGAAAATGGCTGTAATTTCGGTTTTTGAATCTGAAAACCCTGAATTGAAAGTCCCTGAAAAAGATTACATTCCAACGGATTTTAATCTGATTATTCCTGATGATATGACGAAGACTTTTTAAAATTTAAGTTTTCCGCAAATTGTGCTGATGGCTTAAATTTTATTATGGGTTATCTGTAAATCAGTGGATTTGTCATTTTGAATGAAACGAAATGGATTGAAGAATCTCAATATATACAGATTCTCCATTTCACAATGCTACGTTCTGAATGACAATTTTTATCTTTGCAAAACATCCATCAAAAAATGAAAAAACTACCTTTTCTTCTGATACTTTTCATGGGTTTAATAAATGCTCAAAAATTGACGTCAACAGAACTTTCTATCATTAATCAGGGTGATAACAATTCTGCTTTACCAATTTATCAGACGACCGATGATAATCAGCATACAACTTTACTAAATCTTTCGAGTGAAATCGATCCGCTGGATAAAAATACAGCAATTTTGGTGAAAAGAATGAGAGAATCCCTAACATCGACCGACGGAGGAGTAGGAATTGCAGCACCCCAGGTAGGAATCAACAGGAAAGTAATTTGGGTTCAACGTTTTGATAAACAAGGTGAGCCGTTAGAGTATTTCATTAATCCTGTGATTGTCTGGAGATCAGAGTTGCAAAATCTTGGTCCGGAAGGTGATTTATCGATTCCTGATTTCAGAGATCAGTTTTATAGAAGCAAAGTAATTCAATTAGAATATGTTGATCTGAAAGGTCAAAAATATTCAGAAATTGTGGAAGGATTTACAGCTGTCATTTTCCAACACGAAATCGACCATCTTTTTGGAATTTTAATTTCAGATAAGAAGGAAAAAGAGAAAAATGATTCTTATAAAAAAGTGGATGCTTTTAAGAAAAGTGATTCTGTGACGAGATAACTTTAAGGCAGAATTTTCTTATTGCTTATTGATCTCTTCAATCATTCTAATAATTTCCAGAAAATTATCTTCTTTTTTGAAAGCTTTAATTTTTTCTGTAATTTGAGGATAATCCTTAAATAATGGATAAAGGTTTTCTTTTGCATTTTCATATTTCTTTTCCTTCATTCTGATTAAATATGGATATGCATAAAGCTTTTTGTCAGGATCTTGTGAGTCTTGAAATACAAAATTAAAATAGTTTTCTATACTTCTGCTTATGGCATTATATCCTGTTATCGGAACAAGATAAACATTAATTTTCCCTTCCGAAATCACCTGTGCAAAGGTATCCTTAATTGTTGATGGTCTTCCGATTAATGCATAGTTATCTGAATAAACCGTAAAATTATTTAGCGGGACAAATTTCATGTTATCAGAAGAAAAGCTTACAAGATCAGCCGGAGTATATTTTACAGTTTTTTCCTGTTCATTTTTTTTAAATTTCACATCACCATTCTGACTTGGAAACCATTTTAACTGACCTTCAACTACAGACCCATCTTTAAGAATGATAGTTCCGGTTTTAAAGTCTTTTGCAAAGGAATATTCTTGCCCGTATGAAAAAATTATTGTTAAAGCTAAGATTACAGTAAGGATTTGCTTCATGATGTTATTAATATTTAAAATGTTTTGATAATCAAAAGTAAATAAATTAATTTAATATGTTCTAAGCTGTACGCAAGAAACACTTTTAATTTTAATCTTCTTACCTACTTTTTTTAATAACCCAGTTTCTGAATTTATTTTAAATACAACGACATCTCCACTTCCCGCATTAGTTGTAATTAAAAATTTTCCGGATGGATCAAGACCAAAAACCCTCGGATGTTTTCCTTTGGTTGATTGATAACCAATTGTTTTTAATATTCCATTATTTTGAATAGAGAATATGGCGATATTATCCTCATTGCCACGATTGGACGCATATAAAAACTTTCCGTCGGGTGAAATATGAATGTCAGAACTTTCATACTCATTTTTATATTTTTCAGGATGTGTGCTGATTCTTTGAAGATTATTCAGTTTTCCGTTTTCGTAAGAATAAACGCTCACTGCTCCACCCATTTCTTCAATACAATAGGCAAATTTTTCGTTTGGATGAAAGGTAAAGTGTCTCGGTCCGCTTCCTAACGCTGTTTTAGTAAAAGGAACTTCCGCGGGCTTTAAAGGTTCATTATTTTCACTATTGAATTGATAAGACCGGATTTTGTCTGCACCTAAATCAGGAAAAAAGATATAATCATAACCGGGAGAAAAAACCGCAGAGTGAATATGTGCACGTTCCTGCCGGCCAGGATTTATGCTTCCTTCTGAGAATTGAAAGTTTTGAACAAAAGGCTCAATTTTTCCATTTTCTGAAATAGGATAAACAGAAACACTGCCTTCTGTATAATTCCCATTAACCAGCCATTTACCATTTTTATGGACTGTCAAATAAACAGGATTTTCGCCACCGCTTTTTTGCTTATTGATGAATGTTAATGTCTTATTTTCCCTGTTGAATTCAAAACTACTCACGCTTCCTCCATTTTTTGTTTTACTTTCTGTGCAGGCAAAAACATATTTTCCATCCGAAGATAAAGTAAGAAACGAGGGATTTAAAATACCTTTGAAAGTCGTGATTCTAGAAAGCTTTCCGCTAATGGTGTTTAGCTCATAGACATAAATTCCTTCCAGATTTTTATCCCGATTAAACGAACCGAAGAAAGCATAGGTATTTTGTGAATAGACATGCAGAAAACTACAGATTGTGACGATTAAAGCTACGAACTTTTTCAAAATCAAGAGTTGAAATATTGAGGGGTTAAAAAGAATATGGATGAAATTTTTATTTAATTATTTCAAATTTCGGGATTTTATTTCTTTTTCAAGTTCTTTACTCTCATTCTGATTTTTTATAACGAAATAAACAAAAAGTAAAGGCAAAAATGTGACAAATCCGAAACCATTTTTTATGATGCTATAAATTACAACTCCTATCAATACACCAATAATTAAGGCATTTATTATGTTGGTGGATTTTAGTTGTTTCTTTTTTTCTAATAATTGCAGATCGCTTAGTTCAGAAAATTTATTTTCGCTCATTATTCTAATGTTTAATTTAGGGTTATTTCTTTTGCCGGTTTTGCTAAATTAGTTTATAAAATTAACTTTTGTATTTAAAAACTAAAAAATCTGCTTCGGAAAAGCAGATTTAATATATAAAAAAAAATAAGTCTAGTTATTTGTTACAGACAATTTCACCTCAATATTATTTCTCGTTGCATTAGAGTAAGGGCAAATTTCGTGAGCTTTTTCAGTTAAGGATTTAGCTTCTTCTATCGAAACTTCAGGAATATTGACATCTAATTCAACACCCAATCCAAAACCTCCGTTTTCAAGTTGACCAATGCTTACTTGAGCCGTAACAGTTGTTTCGCCGGTTTTTACTTTTGACAAACTGATAACTCTGTTCAGGGCACTGTCAAAACAAGCTGAATATCCCGCAGCGAAAAGCATTTCAGGATTTGCAAAGTCATCATTTGCCCCACCTAAAGCTTTTGGCATTCTTACTTCTAAATCAAGAATCCCGTTTTCACTTTTTACCTGTCCGTTTCTGCCTCCTTTTGCAGTTACTTTTGTTGTATATAGTGTTTTCATTATTTTTCTATTTTGTTTAATATTTTTTGAATTGTATTTTTAAGTTCAATGAGATCCCCAGGTTGTATATCAATTTTTTGCTGAATTTTACCGGGAATTTCACAGGCCTTTTGCTGTAGTTGTTTTCCGTTTTCTGTTAAAAATATTTCTACCACCCTTTCGTCTTCTTTTTTTCTCTTTCTTATGATAAATCCTTTTGTTTCAAGCCTTTTCAGAAGGGGAGTCAAAGTACCGCTGTCCAGAAATATTTTCTCCCCAATAATGTTCACTGCAAGACCATCATTTTCCCAAAGTACCATCATAACTAGATATTGTGGATAAGTAATATCAAGCTTATCAAGAAAAGGGCGATAAAGGCCGGTGATTTCTTTTGCAATTACATATAAAGGGAAGCAAATTTGATTTTCTAATTTCAGCTGTTTTAAATTTTCCATAAGAATTGAGCATTAAATTAGGGGAAGTATTATTTTTTTATAATAAATTCTTCCATAGGAACACGAACTTTTTTCATGGAAGAAAGCCAGTCTTTTTCTGCATCTCTGTATCCAAGATATAAAAGGCTTACACTTTTTAAGCCTAATTCTTTCAGATTAAGAATTTCATCAACTACTGCATTGCTGAAACCTTCTGCAGGAGTACTGTCAATTTTTGATTCTGCAGCTTGAGCCATCGCTAAACCGAGCGCAATATAAGTTTGTCTTGCTGTATGGGCAAAATGCTCCTCAGGAGTTTGGGCTCCGTATATTTCTTTAAGTTTATCCGTATAACTTTCAAAGCGTCCTCTTGGCAGGTCTCTTACCTCTGTGTGGTAATCGTATACTTTATCAATTTTCTCATCGGAATAGCTGTCCCAAGCCGCAAAAACCAAAACATGGGAAGAGTCTCTCATCACTTCCGGATTCAGAGCGCCTTGAACCATTTTTTCTTTCAGCTCCTGATTTTCTACAACGATAATTTTGAAAGGCTGTAATCCTGATGAAGTAGGAGCCAATCTTGCTGCTTCTAAAATTTTATATAAATCTTCCTGTGAAACTTTTTTTGTCGGGTCATATGCTTTTACCGCATGTCTCCAGTTTAAGTCTTCTATTAATGACATTTTTATTTTATTTTAAAAATTAATTACTTAAATAACATTACAAATATACGGCCAATTATATTGTGTACAATTTAATTTTGTAAAATATTATTTTTGATGAAATCTATAATATTGTTATTTAGAATTTGGTTAGGTATTTGTAGCAACTTATTAGATAAAATAAAAACTCCATCAGGTTATGATGGAGTCAGCTCTTATGTATTAATGCTTACTTTAAAGTTAATTCCGCATCAAAAACATCTGCAAAATGTTTTCTGATTTTAGCTTTAATATCTTCCATTTCTTCTGGGGTCAATTCTCTTTCCAGCTCTCTTTTTAGAGAAGTTACCTGTTTGTCTTTAATACCACAGGGGATAATGTATTCAAAATAACGCATATCAGTATTCACATTCAGTGCAAAACCATGTAAAGTCACCCAACGGGAAGCTTTTACACCCATCGCGCAGATTTTTCTTGCATAAGGTTTTCCTACATCCAGCCAAACTCCGGTTTCACCTTCAGAACGCTCACCTTTCAGCCCGTATTCAGCAATTGTTCTGATAATAACTTCTTCAAGATTACGCATATATTTATGAATATCAGTGAAGAAATTTTCAAGATCTAAAATAGGGTAGCCAACAATTTGTCCGTACCCATGATAGGTAATATCACCACCACGATTCACTTTCACGAAAGTAGCATCGATTTCCTTTAATTTGTCAATTCCCGCCAGCATATTTTCTTCATGTCCGCTTTTCCCAAGCGTGTATACGTGAGGATGTTCAACTAAAAGAAAATGATTGGAAGTTGTAATATGTTCTTCTTCAGGTAAATCCCTGTTTTTTATTTTGGTATCAATAATATCTTTCATCAGTTTTTCCTGATAATCCCAAGAAGGTTGATATTCTTTTATGCCTAAATCTTCAAACTTTACTACTTTATTTTGATTTGTATTCATATCATTCTTTGATATACAAATTTAGTAATTTTTACGCTCTTATAGAATGTATAAAATCTATAGCTTTTTTCTTCCAATCTCTATTTTGTAGTAAAATATTCATAAAGGCAGTTCCGATGATTCCGCCCTCTGCTTTTTCGGTGACGTTTTCAAAATCTTTTTTTGATTTGATTCCAAAACCAATCATCACTGGATTTTTCAATGAAAGAGAAGCCAGTCTTAAAAGGTAATCTTCGTTTTTCAAAACTGCATTTTCATTTCCTGTTGTAGATGAGGAACTTACGGCATATAAAAAACCTGAACTTAAAGAATCCAAATATAAAATCCTTTTATCAGAAGTTTCCGGGGTTACCAGAAACGTAAAATTCAAATTGTATTTTTCTAAAATTTTCTGATAATTTTTTTCGAATTCAATCGGAGGAAGATCAGGAATAATTAATCCCGACACACCACTTTCAGAACATTCTTTGCAGAATCTTTCGAATCCGAAACTCAAAACAGGATTAATATATCCCATTAAAATAACCGGAATATTGAGTTCGTTTTTAATTGATTTTAATTGAGAAAATAATTTTTCGATTGTCATTCCGTTTTTTAAAGCCAGCTCGTGAGCCTGAGAAATAACAGGTCCGTCTGCAACAGGATCAGAGTATGGCATCCCGATTTCCATCATATCTGCTCCGGAATTCTGTATCAGTTTTATAATATCAGCGGTATCTTCCAGATGAGGGATTCCTGCTGTAAAATATATATTTAACTTTTTCATTTTATGTAGATGTTAGATTTAAAGATTAGGCTTTTTTTACCGTTAAATACTATTTTCTAATGTCTAACTTCTCCAAATACGTTCCCATATCCTTATCCCCACGCCCACTCAGACAAATAACAACAATATCATTTTGATTAAATTTTTTTTTATCCAGAACTGCCAATGCATGAGCACTTTCCAAAGCGGGTATAATGCCTTCTAATTTTGTTAATTCAAAAGCGGATTGTAAAGCTTCATCATCATTAATACTGAAAAACTCCGCACGTTTTTCCTTAAATAAATTGGCATGAAAAGGCCCGATTCCGGGATAATCCAAACCTGCGGAAATAGAATGCGGCTCAATAACCTGTCCGTCCTCTGTCTGCATGACTAAGCTTTTACTTCCATGTAAAACACCGAGGGTTCCTAAAAAAGTTGTTGCTGCCGATTTTCCGGAGTCAATACCCAAACCCCCTGCTTCAGCTGCAATAATTTTTACATTTTCTTCATCTACAAAATGGTAAAAAGTTCCTGCAGCATTACTTCCGCCGCCAACACAGGCAATCACATAATCCGGATTTGGTTTTCCGATTTGTTCGACAAGTTGTTCTTTTATTTCTTTTGAAATAATACTTTGAAATCTCGCCACCAAATCAGGAAACGGATGCGGCCCAACTACACTTCCAATCACATAATGAGTCGTGACAGGATGGTTAATCCAATCTTTTAATGCTTCATTTACAGCGTCTTTCAACGTTTTTGAGCCTGAAGTTGCTGCAACGACTTCAGCACCCAACATTTTCATTCTTGCAACATTCGGGGCCTGTCTTTGAATATCAATTTCACCCATGTAAACGATACATTCTAAACCCAGTAAAGCGCAGGCTGTGGCGGTTGCAACACCATGTTGGCCGGCTCCGGTTTCTGCAATAATTCTACTTTTCCCAAGACGTTTTGCCAATAAAACCTGTCCCAAAGCATTATTGATTTTATGAGCTCCGGTGTGATTCAGATCTTCTCTTTTTAAATAGATTTGAGTATTATATTTTTCACTTAAGTTTTTAGAAAAATATAAAGGAGTTGCCCGTCCAACATAATTTTTAAGCAAATCCTGATATTCTTGCTGAAAATTTTCAGATTCAATGATTTCAAGATAGTTTTTTTGTAACTCCTTCACATTTGGATAAAGCATTTCAGGAATGAATGCACCTCCAAATTCTCCATAATATCCATGGGCATCGGGATTTTTATAATTCATATTATATTTCTTTAAATAAGAGTTTTATTTTGTTTGTTTTAATTCGATAATTCATCTGTGCAATGATTTATAAATGATAAGCTGTGCTGAAATTGTTGCTGGGTAATCTGTTTATGCTGAAAAAGGAAATTTACTTTAGCAGTTAAATCAGCTAAAATATTTAAGTCTAGCCCGGAATTATACATATTAACAGCAATTTCCAGGTTATCAATCAGAAAATAGGAATCAAATTTTTCATACAGGCAGAAAATCTTACAATAAACAAATCCAAAATCATATTTTACGCTTGATTTTACATTGTTATCAAGCAGCTTATCGGCAATTATCACTAAATGATAACTATTCCACCATTTAATGGTACGAAAGAAATATCGTACATCATGTTGGTTAAAATCTTTAATGATATTAATAAATTCATCTAATAAATCGGTATTTTTCCAATATTCGATATCACTGTCATTTTGAGAAATAAAATTATATAATTCCTCAACTTTTTGGTTTTTAAACTTTATAGGAAAAAAAGCTTTATGAACAGATTTCTTTATCGATTGGAGATTCATTCGCTTAATTTTTAAAAGTTTAAGTTTTTTCGAATAATATTTTTTCACTGTTTTGTTTTTTTTGATTTAAAAAGTATTTTTTATATCATCTTAAAATTTTTTATTCTATCTAAATCTTTTATTCCTGCTTCGATTTCAAATTTTGAATTAATATCTATTGCAAAAGGCTTTTGCTTTAAAATAGTAATATCATTCAGATTTTCCTCAGAAATTCCGCCACTCAAAAAATAGGGAAGGGGTATTCTTAGTTCATTTAAAATATTCCAGTCGAATTGTTTTCCTGTTCCTCCAAAAGCCTTTGAATCTGTGTCAAATAAAATATACGAAATGTCATTCTGAATGGAACGAGGTGAAGAGAAGAACCTATCAATAGATTTCCCTTTCATGGAAAGGGCAGACTCAGAGTCAATTCTGATCACCTTAATAATTCCAATTGTCGGGTTCAGTTTTTTTCTTAATTCCGAAATAAAATTTTCATCTTCATCACCATGCAACTGAATAAAATTCAAGTTGGCTTTTTCTGCTATTTCAACAATTTTATTTACATTGTCATTGACAAAAACTCCAACTTTTCCTTGATGATTAATCGTTAAAATATCCTCTAAACTCAAATGTCTTAAAACATACCTGGGCGATTTTTCATAGAAAATAAAACCAAGGAAATCTGTATTCATAGAAATTAATTCATGAATTTGGTGTAATTGTGTTAGTCCGCAGACTTTAAGTTTTGTTTGATAATTCATTTATACTAAATTTGAAATAAATTCTTCAAACGCTTTTGCGGGATTTTCATTTTTCATAAAATATTCACCCATCAAGAATCCGTCAAATCCTTTTTCTTTTAAATAATTAAAATCTTCAATTTTATAAATACCACTTTCAGCAATTGATAAAACATCTTTCGGAAGTTGATTTTTTAACCGAACTGAATGTTGTAAATCAACTTTAAAATCTTTTAAATTCCTGTTATTAATCCCAACAAAATCAATATCAGAGTTAAAATGTTTAAGTTCTTCTTCTGTATGAATTTCCAATAAAACTTCCAATCCTAATTCATGGGAAAGTGCCGTGAATTCCTGAACCTGAATGGGCGAAAGACAGGCTGCAATCAACAAAATCATATCAGCTCCAATACTTTTGGCTTCATAAAACTGATATTCATCAATCATGAAATCTTTCCGTAAAATTGGAATATTTATATGATTTCTTACGTTCAAAACATCCTCAAAACATCCTCCAAAGAAATCCTTATCGGTAAGAATTGAAACGCCGCTTGCTCCCAATTTTTCATAGGAGGAAACTACTTCTGAAGGCAGAACTTTACCATTAATAATGCCTTTTGAAGGTGATTGTCTTTTAAATTCAGCAATAATTCCGCTTTTACTCTTTATGCTTTGTTTTAAAGAAAAGTTTTCTCTTTCGAAAAACTCGGAATCTTTTAATTCCTGAATAGAAGCCTTAGATTTTGAGACTGAGATCTCTTCTTTTTTTCTTTGTATTATTTTATCTAAAATATTCATATCGTGTCATTAACTTATCATTCCAAAAGCAGCTCAAGTGCTCTCAAAGCTTTTCCTCCAAATAAGCTTTCCTGAGCCAATAAAAGGCAATCGTCATAATTTCCAAATTTGTTGGTATGATAAAGGGCTACTGCGGCATTTGCCAAAACCACTGCATTTTGTTGTTCTGTACCTTTTCCGTCAAGAATATTCCTGAAAATTTTTGCCGTTTCCTGGGTGGTTTCACCCGCTTTTATACTTTCCGGGCTGATAGAGCCAAAACCCAAATCTTCCGTTGAATAAATTTCTTCTCCGTTTTTAGTAATGATTTTACTGTCATGAGTAAGGCTGATTTCGTCATAACCATCCATTCCATGAATTAAAATGAAATCATTTTTATCTTTTTGAAGCAAATATTGATAAATTCTTGCAATCTCTAAATTGTAAACCCCAATCATTGAATATTTGGGTTTTGCAGGATTTACCAAAGGTCCTAATAAATTAAAAAACGTTCTTAATCCCAAAGATTTACGCAAAGCTCCAACCGATTGCAGTGCAGGATGAAAATAGGGTGCATGTAGAAAGCAAATATTAGCTTTTTCCAAATCTTCATTTAATTTTTCTGAATCATTTTTAAATTCATATCCGAGCTCTTCCAAAACGTTGGATGCTCCTGTAATAGTCGATGCTCCGTAATTTCCATGTTTTGTCACTTTTTGACCCGCTCCTGCAACTATAAAACTTGCTAATGTAGAAATATTGATTGTGTTTTTGCCGTCACCGCCAGTTCCCACAATATCAATAGCATCACTTGTATCAAGATGTACCGGAACTGCCATTTGTAATAACGCTTCACGAAAACCTTCCAACTCTTTTAATGTAATATTTCTCATCAAAAATACGCTGATAAAAGCGGTAACTTCCGTTGAATTGAATTTATTTTGAGCAATCTCAATCATAATAGCTTTTGCCTCAGATTTTGACAAAGTATGATGGTTGAAGAGGTATTCTAGGATTTCTTTCATTTGTGGAGGTTTTATAGTTGAGGGAATTTCTGTTGTTTTCAATTTAGTAGAAAGTTTTTAATGATAATTTCTCCATCAGGAGTTAAAATGCTCTCAGGATGAAACTGAACGCCGTGTACATCATATTTTTTGTGCTGTAAAGCCATAATCATTCCGTCTTTGTCAACGGCTGTGATTTCCAGCTCTTCAGGAAAACCTTCGGGATTGACAGCCCAGCTGTGATATCTTCCGACTTCTAAACCACTTGAAAGATTTCTAAAAAGCTTAGTATCATTTTTTACCAGGTCAGCCGAAGTTGCCACACCATGAAAAATTTCTGAAAGGTTAATCAGATTTCCTCCGAAAGCTTCTGCAATTGCCTGCTGGCCCAGACAAACTCCCAAAATACTTTTTGTAGGTGCATATTCTTTAATCAAGTCTAATAAAATGCCCGCTTCTTCAGGAATTCCGGGACCGGGAGACAGAATTATTTTATCATATTTATTGATTTCTTCCAGTGAAATTTGGTCGTTTCTTACAACATCAACCTTTTCATTCAGAATTCTTTCAATTATCTGGACGAGGTTATAAGTAAAGCTGTCGTAATTGTCAAAAACGAGTACTTTAGTTGATGATTTTATATTGTTGTTCATTTTTTTTTGATTATAAGGGTTTAATATTATTCAGCAGTTAGTAATTATCCATTAGTTTATCCGCTTTTTCAACTGCTTTCTTCAATGCATTAAGCTTGTTATTAACTTCCTGTAACTCGCTTTCAGGATTTGATTTAGCAACTAAACCAGCTCCTGCCTGATAATATAATGTATTGTTTTTACTTAAAAATGTTCTAATCATGATGGCCTGATTACAGCTTCCGTTCAGACCTATAATGCCGATGCAACCACCATAATATCCGCGCGAATCCTTTTCATATTTATTGATTAATTGTAAAGCCTTATGTTTTGGAGCACCACTTAAAGTTCCTTGGGGAAAGGTTTTAGCAACCATTTCGAAAGGGTTTGTTTTTTCTGGTAAATCTGCCGTAACTTCACTTACCATATGTATTACGTGTGAAAAAAGTTGAATTTCCTTTAATTTTGTCACCGTTACATTCTTTCCTGATTTTCCCAAATCATTTCTTGCCAAATCTACTAGCATTGTATGTTCTGCATTTTCCTTGGCGTCATTTTTCAGTTCTTCAATTGACTGTAAATCAGTTTCGAAATGCCCTGTTCTCTTGAAAGTCCCTGCAATAGGATGTATAATGGCTTTATTGTCTTTGATAATTAACTGGCTTTCAGGGCTTGATCCAA
This sequence comes from Chryseobacterium sp. FH2, assembly GCF_001045455.1. Taxonomy (GTDB): domain Bacteria; phylum Bacteroidota; class Bacteroidia; order Flavobacteriales; family Weeksellaceae; genus Chryseobacterium. The sequence goes on from NZ_LFNE01000008.1 coordinate 55,546, forward strand.
ATAATTTATAATTTCCATAGTCAAAAAAGAATAGGTAAGGGGATGGATTAATATTTCTTAAAGCACGGTAAACATTGAACTCATCGCCCTGAAATTTTTGCTGAAATCTTCTGCTTAAAACCAATTGGAAAACATCACCTCTCATACAATGTTTCTGGGCTGTATTTACCAACTCAATATATTCTTCATCAGTGATATTTGATGTCTCTTTACCATTTTTTCGGAAAGGGTAAATGACGGAGTTTTGGTTCTTAATTAAACTTTCTAATAAATAAAGCTCAGATTTTACCCCTTCAAGCTGATTTTCAATAATATGCATTTCATCGTTGTAATGGTTGATGGCAATCACATATTGATACAATCTGTAACGCAAAATCGGAATTTCAACTTCCGGACTTTGAGCTTTAAATGTTATATTTTCAAAAAACTGAACAGCCTCAAAACTTGTGTATCCGAAAAGGCTTTGAGCTGTTTCTTCTACGGGATCATTTGTCTTTTCACATTCAAAAATGTTGGAAAAATCTTCAAAAACATCAGCAATATTATGTTCTATAATAAACTGTTTAATAGGTTCTTCTCCCGGAAGTTTTATTTCAAATGCATTTAAATTTTTAATTTCAATCCCGGCGACTGCGTTTACGGCAATAAATGAAAAATTATTATCAATATTTTTAGAATCAGAACTTTCCAAAAGAATAGTATCTCTGAATTTATCACGAATCTGTAAGTAAATATTCATCGGGGTTTGAAGATCCCCCAATGTTTTTTTAGAAACAGTTTTTATTTTTATTTTTTTATTAAACATTTGTTGTTTATTTTGTATGAATTTAATAAATAAAAAAAGACTTCAACGAGAATCGTCAAAGTCTTATATATTTTTCTAATTATTCCTGCTGTGGATTAACAACACGACAATAGCTTCAGACCCGACGAAGAGTTTGAATGCCACCACCAAATATTGTTAGTCATTGTAAACATAGGACAAATGTAGAACATTTTTTTACAAAAGCAAAAGAATATTAAAAATTTTTAAAGACTGTTTATTGTTTAAGTATGACCAATTCTTTTTTTAATTCTTTGATTTTCAGTTTGTAATCAGGCTGGTCATTATAGCTTTTTACATAATTTTCTAAAGCAGAAATGTATTCTTCTATGAATTCTTTATTGGTTTTATCGGCTTCATATTTTATTCTTGCTTTATTTATCGGAACTTGTTTTTCATATTTCAATAACATTTTCCCTGCTTCAGACTGATTGTAGAGAATTACAATATTTTTCTCATATCCCGGAATATATTTTACTGGGAAAGACTGCTCAGCCTGAGGTATTCTGATAGCATTCTCTATAGGGTAAATTGCGGCAGTAGTGGTTGAAAATGTGGTATTTACATATTTTCCGTCCTCTTTTTTTACAATAGCTTCATAATCATGAATATATTGATCGTTTAATGTAGAATTCGTTTCAACATCAGAAGTGATTATCGCTGTACTTTCGGTTCCGTATTTATTTAAAAACCATGCATTTAAGAATTGTCCGCCAATCCCGTTTAAAATTGCTAGAGGAAGAATAGGAGCCAGAAGCCAGGCCTTTTTGGTTAAAGCTGAAATCAATCCAAAGAATAAAATAAGAATGATTACTGTATAAAAACCATGATGGCTGGTGAAAAATAGAATCTTAGAAATGAAAACCATAGTTTAAATTTAAAGTGTAATTTAAATATAATCATAATAAATAAAAAAAATCTTTAAATATGATTAAAAATGGGTGAGTAGAAGTCGTGTGAAGATTTATTTTTTATATTTTTGCTTCAAATTAGAAAACAATGAAAAAAGTATTAGCAATTGCATTTATCGGAGGTTTATTAGTAGTAAACTGTTCTAAAAAAACGGATCATTCTTTACAAGACAGTAACACAATGCTTGAAGAGCCAGAAGTAACTACAGTTGTAGATTCTTCTGCAAAACCTGCTGCTGTGCCGGCTGCTACTCCTGTAACACCCGCTCCTGAAACTGTTAAAACAGATTCTACAGCAGTAAAATAATGAAAAAATTATTTTTGGCAGGATGTGTAGGTTTACTTATTTTATCCTGTTCTAAAAAAGAAAATACATCAGTTGGGTCGACTTCTTCTGAAGCTTCTGCACCTGCACCAGGTAATCTTACAGGAAAGCAAATTATAGAAGCTCAAGACTGTTCAGGATGTCACAATGCAACTGAAAGAATGATAGGACCTTCTTATAAAGAAATAGCGGATAAATATTCTGAAAAAGATATTGAATTGCTGGCTTCGAAAATTATAGAAGGAGGAAGCGGAAACTGGGGAAGTGTGCCCATGCAAGCTCACCCACAAGTATCTAAAGAAGATGCCAAGAAAATGGTGGAATATATTTTAAGTCAGAAAAAATAAATATGGCTACTGAAAAACTCAGTCTGCACACAAGAAATCTGCATCGTAATCCTTATGATTTTGAGCAACTTATTTCTTGTGTGCCGGAACTGAAACAGTATGTTTTTATTAATGCTTATCAAACAGTCACTATTAATTTTAGCCTTCCCAAAGCTGTTAAATTACTCAACAAAGCTTTGCTGCAACATTTTTATCATGTTAAAAATTGGGATATTCCTGATGCTAACCTTTGTCCTCCAATTCCCGGAAGAGCAGATTATGTACATTATATTGCGGACTTGTTAGCAGAACAGCAAAGCGAAATTCCGGTAGGAAAGTTCGTAGAAGGTTTAGATATCGGAACCGGTGCAAATCTTGTTTATCCTTTAATAGCTCATAAATCTTATGGATGGAAAATGTTGGGGACGGATGTCAACGAAGATTCTCTGAAAAATGCTCAACAGATTTTACACCATAATCCTGAGCTTTCATCTGTTATCCAATTAAAAAAACAGCCTGATTCTCATCACATATTCAAAAACATAGTTGATGTAAAAGATCGATTTATGTTTTCTATGTGCAACCCTCCGTTTCATGATTCTGAAGAATCTGCAATAAAGGGTAATCTCAGAAAAACTAAAAATATCAATAAATCAAAGATTCAAAAACCTTTACTTAATTTTGGAGGACAGCAATCTGAATTATGGTGTGAAGGTGGAGAATTGGCTTTTATCTCAAAAATGATCGAAGAAAGTATCTTATATTCTTCACAAGTGCTTTGGTTTACATGCCTGGTTTCCAAAAAGGATAATTTATATCAATTGGCTTTACTTTTAAAGAAAATCAAAGCAGTCGACTTTAAAACGATTGAAATGGCTCAGGGACAAAAAATCAGCAGAATACTAGCCTGGACATTTATTTCTGAGCAAGATCGGAGAGATTGGTTCTTGTAATTTAATTTTCACAATAATCTAAACAGATTTTATATCATATTATTAAGGAATATTTTACACTAAAAATTTGTAAATATTCACTAAATTTGTACGCTTTTAGAAAAATAAGAAATGCAATTATCAGAACAAGAAATCATTAGAAGAGAAAAGCTGAATAAGCTTGTTGAAATGGGGATCAACGCGTTCCCTGCGGATGAATACACAATCACAGATACTACAGAATCTATAAAACAGGATTTTTCTGAAAATAAACAGGTGAAGATCGCCGGTAGATTGATGTCCCGCAGAATTCAAGGAAAGGCTTCTTTTGCTGAATTGCAGGATTCTACAGGCAGGATTCAGGTTTATTTTAATAGAGACAAAATCTGTACAGGAGAAGATAAAACTTTATATAATGAAGTTTACAAACATCTTTTAGATATTGGTGATATCATCGGGATTGAAGGAGAGCTCTTTACGACTCAGGTTGGTGAAATGACAGTTTTAGTGAAAAATTTTACGCTTCTAACTAAGACATTAAGACCGCTTCCTCAGGCAAAAACTGATGAAAATGGGGTGGTACATGATGGGTTCAACGATCCGGAACTAAGATACAGGCAACGTTATGTAGATTTATTGGTAAATCCTCATGTAAAAGAAGTTTTTGTGAAAAGAACAAAATTGTTCAATGCTATGAGAACTTTCTTCAATGATGCAGGTTATTTTGAGGTTGAAACCCCGGTTTTACAGTCAATTCCTGGTGGCGCGGCTGCTAGACCTTTTATCACACATCACAATGCTTTAGATATTCCTTTATATTTAAGAATCGCAAACGAATTATATCTTAAAAGATTGATCGTTGGTGGTTTTGATGGCGTTTATGAATTCTCAAAAAACTTCAGAAATGAAGGGATGGACAGAACACACAATCCTGAATTTACCGTTATGGAAATTTATGTAGCTTACAAGGACTACAACTGGATGATGGATTTCACTGAAAAATTATTGGAATTCTGCGCGATTCAGGTAAACGGAACATCAAATGCAAGATTTGGTGAGCATGAAATCAGCTTTAAAGCTCCTTTTGCAAGGGTTTCTATGACGGAAGCTATTTTAAGATATACAGGTTTCGACATTACTGGAAAAACGGAGCAGGAAATATTCGACTTTGCAAAATCTATCGGAATTGAGGTAAACGAAACGATGGGGAAAGGAAAATTGATCGATGAAATTTTTGGTGAAAAGTGTGAAGGAAACTTTATTCAGCCGACCTTCATTACAGATTACCCTGTTGAGATGTCTCCTCTTACGAAAAAACACAGAAGCAAAGAAGGTCTTACAGAGCGTTTTGAATTAATGGTTTGCGGTAAAGAAATTGCGAATGCATATTCTGAACTTAATGATCCGATTGACCAAAGAGAACGTTTTGAAGATCAATTGAGACTATCTGAAAAAGGGGATGATGAGGCTGGGCAATTTATAGATGAAGATTTCTTGAGAGCGTTGGAATACGGTATGCCGCCAACTTCAGGAATGGGAATCGGAATGGACAGGCTGATTATGTTCTTAACAAATAATCCGTCAATTCAGGAAGTTTTATTCTTCCCTCAAATGAAGCCTGAGAAAACAGTTCCTCAAGTAGAATTGAGTGAAGATGAAAAAGTGATTTTGGAAATTTTGAAATCAGGAGAGCAGATTTCCTTGGCTGAAGTGAAAGAGCAATCTAAACTTTCAGGAAAAAAATGGGACAAAGCTTCTAAAACTTTAACGAAGAATAATCTGGTGAAAGTTGAGAAAATTGACGAAAATGTTTTGATGAAGTTAGTTTAAAATTTTACCAAACAATAAATTATAAAATCCTGAAAATTTTCAGGATTTTTGTTTTCTATAACAATAAAAATATAATTTTACGTTGTAAGGGAAAACCCAAACCGATGAAAAGCATCATACTTTTTCTTCTACTATTATTTTCTGTAAAGACGGAAGCGCAAATGCTTACATCTGTTTATTTTATGTATAACAGTTTTGAGCTTAATGAAAAATCTAAAAAGAAACTGGATAGTTTGGCTCAATTAAAAACCAATTTAAAATTCAGAATTTTTGGAAACTGTGATATTTCAGGAAGTTCTGATTATAATAAAACATTGTCGGAGAACAGAGCTAATGCAGTTGAATTATATTTAAAGAAAAAGATAGGGAACAATATTAAAGTAATAAGCACAGTTGGGCTTGGAAAAGAAAAGCAGATAAATGACAACAGCACAGAAGAATTGCGTGGAAAAAACAGAAGGGTGGATATTTTTATTAATCAAGAATTTAATGCTGAAGAAAAGATTTTCAGAAAAGAACAGCCCAGTTTTTTTAGTTTGGATATTTCTCAAATGAAAGAAGGTGATATTTTTTCTTTACCGAATATCAACTTTATTGGTGGCCGCCATGTCTGGCTTTCTTCTGCAAATGAAAATATGAAACAGCTTTTCAAAATATTAAAAGAAAATCCTACGTTAGAAATTGAGCTGCAAGGTCATATTTGCTGTGATTATGAAAATTTTGATGGTGAGGATCTGGATTTGGGTACGTTTAATCTTTCATGGACAAGAGCAACTGCGATAAAAGAATTTCTTCAACAATTAGGAATTGGACCTAATCGTATAAAAGTAACAGGTCAAGGACATCTTAATCCTGTAGCTTATCCCGAACGTACGGAAGCTGACCGGGTTAGGAATAGAAGAGTTGAGCTGGTTGTAATTAAAAAATAAGTGGAAAAGTTTCGGCGCCAGCAAAGCTGGCGCCGAAACTTTTCCATTACAATTACTATTTTCTCTGCTTGCTAAACGAAAACATTAAGTAAAACAAAAAAGGCAATATAAACAAGGAACCAAGCATTAAAGCCCACCCCAACGCTGAGATGGTTTTCGGTGCAGCTACATGTTCCAGTAATGAGAGATGTTGCCCGTTTGCAAATAAAATAATATTAGGGTTGTGTTGATACGTTGCAGCAACCAAAATCATGATTACCTGGAATCCTGCCAATGCTCTTACAGGAAGTAATTTTTGGGTATTCATTGCTCTTAAAATTAAACCTAAGGCGACAGTTGCAAACACTGTAGCCATAATTCCTAAGGGTTTTGAGAAAACCCACATTAATAAGGGAATATCTGAAACATAAGCAGTGTAAAATACTAAAATTCCTGTAATCACAACGAAAATCATGGTTTGCTTTGATTTTTTAATCATTAAACCAAGCTCTAAACGGTCAGTTGTTTCCCTTAACGAAAATATAGATGCCAAATAGGCACAGATTGAAACCGTAAATAATCCCACAGCAACACCAAACCAATTCAGCCAGCTGAAAATATATAAATCTAAAAAGTTGGATGCATGAGGATTTATAGAGTGAGAAACTGTTGCGGCAGCGATTAGCCCTAAGAAAAATGGTGTAAGCAAGCTCGAAAAGTAAAATATCTGAGTATAAACCTGTTGCCAGTCGTCTTTTACTGCATCATAATGTCTGAAAGTAAATGCTGTTCCTCTTGCAATAATTCCGACAAGCATTAAAACTAAGGGAATATGAAGATAAGTCGAAAGAGTAGTGTAAATTTCAGGAAATCCTACAAAAAGGATTACTATTGCAATAATCAGCCACATATGATTGGCTTCCCAAACTGGTGCGATAGATTCATACATGATTTCTTGTGTTTTGTGACGGGCTCTTTTTTTGGTGAAGAGCTCAACAATTCCCGCTCCAAAATCAGCTCCTCCCAAAATCACATACAAACAAATTGATAACCAAAGAAATCCTATAACTACGTAAATCATGATTTTTTGTTTTTAGCATTAAACTGAACATCAGTAGGATCATAAAGTTTCGGAACCATTTGTATTTGTCTTCTCAATAAAAAGATGATAATCAATGATAATGAAACAAAAATCGCAGTGAAAAAGTAAAAAGAATACTGTATCCCCGGCATTGGTGTCACGGCATCGACCGTTCTCATGATTCCATAAATAATCCACGGTTGTCGGCCGACTTCTGTAACCGTCCAACCTGCTTCCAAAGCAATATATCCGAAAGGTGAGGCTATTAAAAATGTTTTTAGCAGCCAGTTTTTACTGAGCCATTCTTTCTTAAAAAATGTGGCATATAAATAAACGACTCCTATACAAATCATAACAACCCCGAAAAAAATCATAATCTGAAAAGCATAATGGACAACCGAGATAGGCGGCCATTGATCTCTTGGGAAATCTTTCAGGCCTTTTACTTCAGCATTAAAATCATTAGCAACTAAAAAGCTTAAAACCTTTGGAATTTTTACAGCATATTTTATTTCACCTTTTTTTTCATCAGGAATTCCCCCGATTACAAAAGAAGCACCTTTTTCAGTTTCGAAATGAGCTTCCATTGCTGCTAATTTGATAGGTTGTCTTTCTGCAACGGATTTTGCGGCAATGTCACCGCTTAAAGGCGCTCCGAATGCTCCGATTAATGCAAATCCTGCAGCTATTTTGAATGCTTTGGTGTGAAACTCTACATTCTTTTTTTGCATGATTAAATAAGCATGAACTCCTGCAACGGCAAATCCTGTCGCACAAAATGCTGCAACTGTCATATGTAAAGCCTGCGGAAACCAAGCGTCGTTAAACATTGCTTTTATGGGATCAATATGTATGTATTGTCCGTTTACATAATCAAAACCGGCAGGAGAGTTCATCCAGGCGTTTGCGGCAACCACTAAAATCCCTGAAGCTAAACCACTTAGCCCAACCAGAAATCCACAAAACCAATGAAACCATTTGTTAAATTTATCCCACCCATAAAGAAAAAATCCGATAGCAATCGCTTCAATAAAAAATGCTGTACCTTCCAGAGAAAAAGGCATTCCAAAAATTGGGCCCGCGTGTTTCATAAAAGCAGGCCACAGAAGTCCGAGTTCGAAAGAAAGCATTGTTCCGGATACGGCACCTGTAGCGAAAAGTATAGCTACACCTTTGCTCCATGCTTTTGTAAGACCTTTATAAACTTCATTATTTGTTTTTAAGTATTTCCAGTGCGCGAAGGCCATTAAAAAAGGCATCACCATACCCACACAGGAGAATATAATATGAAACCCAAGCGACATTGCCATTTGTGCGCGGGCTGCTAGAAAATCATCCATAACATCAACTTTTGAGTAAATAAATTTAAGCATAAATTATTGATGTTCGGTATGATTTACAACAGTATTGATTTCAACAATAGGTTTTAACTTTGATATTTTTTAAAATAATGATTTCTTTTCAGTGGAGAAAAATCCCTTCTTTTTTGATATATTTTAACTTTCATAAGTCGAAAAAAAACACGATATTTGTAGGTCTTTGCATTTAGCAAAAATTTAATATTTGATATGAGTCAAAAACAATATACAGCTAGTAGTATTCAGGCATTGGAAGGAATGGAACACGTGCGTATGCGTCCTTCAATGTACATTGGTGATGTAGGAGTAAGAGGTCTTCACCATTTGGTTTATGAAGTAGTAGATAATTCTATTGACGAGGCTTTGGCAGGATACTGCGATACGATCTTCGTTGCTATTAAAGAAGGAAACGGAATTGAAGTAAGCGATAATGGTAGAGGTATTCCTGTTGACTTTCACGAAAAAGAACAAAAATCCGCTCTTGAGGTTGTAATGACCAAAATCGGAGCCGGAGGTAAATTTGATAAAGATTCTTATAAAGTTTCCGGAGGTCTTCACGGAGTTGGGGTGTCGTGTGTGAATGCACTTTCCAACGAAATGGTAACTACCGTTTACAGAGACGGAAACGTATATCAGCAGATATATTCCAAAGGAAAAGCCCAGACTGAAGTTGAAGAGATAGGCCACAGCGACAAAAGAGGAACAAAGCAGTTTTTCCAGCCTGATGATACTATTTTTACAGAATTAGTTTACAATTACGACACTTTAGCAAGTCGTTTAAGAGAACTTTCTTACCTTAATAAAGGTATTACTATTACACTTACAGATGAAAGAGAAAAACTGGAAGATGGTTCTTTCAAAACAGAAATCTTTCATTCTGACGGAGGTTTAAGGGAATTCGTTGAATTTATCGATGGAAACCGTGAAGGGATTATGGAACAAGTAATTTTCATGGAAGGTGAAAGAGACGAAATTCCTGTAGAAGTGGCGATGCGTTATAATACTTCATTCAACGAAAATCTACATTCTTACGTTAATAATATCAATACTCACGAAGGAGGTACTCACTTGGCGGGATTCAGACGTGCTTTGACGAGAACCTTGAAAAAATATGCTGATGAACTGGGTATTCCACAAAAAGAAAAAGTGGAAATTACCGGAGATGATTTCCGTGAAGGATTAACGGCTGTAATTTCTGTAAAAGTAATGGAACCTCAGTTTGAGGGACAAACTAAAACAAAATTAGGGAATTCTGAAGTTTCCGGTGCTGTTGATAAAATTGTAGGGGAAATGCTTACCAACTTCTTGGAAGAAAATCCTAATGAAGCAAAATTGATTGTTCAAAAAGTAGTTTTAGCTGCAAAAGCCAGACAGGCCGCTAAGAAAGCTCGTGAAATGGTTCAGAGAAAATCCCCGATGGGAGGTTCTGGGCTTCCGGGAAAACTATCTGACTGCTCATCGAAAAACCCTTCAGAATCTGAACTGTTCTTAGTAGAGGGAGACTCGGCTGGTGGAACGGCAAAACAAGGTAGAGACAGACATTTTCAGGCTATTCTTCCGTTGAGAGGTAAAATTTTGAATGTTGAAAAATCAATGCTTCATAAAGTATATGATAACGAAGAAATTAAAAATATTTATACGGCTCTTGGCGTTTCAGTAGGTACAGAAGAAGACAGTAAAGCGTTGAATATGGCTAAGTTAAGATATCATAAAATTGTAATCATGACCGATGCCGATATTGATGGTTCTCACATTTCTACGTTGATTCTTACGTTCTTCTTCAGGTTTATGAAAGAACTTATTGAGAATGGATATATTTATATTGCTCAGCCGCCTTTATATTTATTGAAAAGAGGAAATAAAAAAGTATATGCTTACAACGAAAAAGAGCGTGAAGAGTTTACTTTAGAAATGTCTCCGGACGGAAAGGGTGTTGAAATTCAACGTTATAAAGGTCTTGGAGAGATGAATCCTGAACAACTTTGGGAAACGACTCTAAATCCTGAACATAGAATCTTGAAGCAGGTAACAATTGACAATGCTGTGGAAGCAGACAGTGTTTTCTCAATGTTAATGGGAGATGAGGTTCCGCCAAGAAGAGACTTTATCGAAAAGAATGCAAAATATGCTAAAATTGATGCATAATTAAATTTATAAGATATAAAATTAAAAGACTTCAGGAATGAAGTCTTTTTTTGTCTTATGGTATAATGAAAATAATAATTTAAGCAGATATTTCAAATCTTAAATCCACCTATCATTCACTTTCCTGATTGTTTTTCATATCTGTTTAAATAAAACTTGACAAAGGGGTATTCAATGTCGTATATTTGCACCTCGAAAATTACACCTTGTAATTTCAATAAATTTTTAAACCGTAATTTAAAAAATGAAGACATCCGATTTTAATTTCGACCTTCCTGCAGAATTACTAGCAGAACATCCTTCTGAGCACAGAGATGAAGCTAGATTGATGGTATTAGACCGTAAAACTGAAACAATTGAGCACAAGCTGTTTAAAGATGTGGTAGATTATTTTGAGGAAGATGATTTATTTATTTTCAACAATACTAAAGTTTTCCCTGCTCGTCTTTATGGAAATAAAGAAAAAACAGGGGCTAAAATTGAAGTTTTCCTTTTAAGAGAGCTTGATAAAGAAACTCGTGTTTGGGATGTATTGGTAGATCCGGCAAGAAAAATCAGAATTGGAAACAAATTGTTCTTCACGGAAGATGAATCTTTGGTCGCTGAGGTTATCGATAATACAACTTCCAGAGGCAGAACTTTAAGATTCTTATTTGATGGTTCTTATGAAGAGTTTAGAACTAAATTGAAAGAATTGGGGGAAACTCCGCTTCCAAAATATATCAAAAGATCTGTAGAACCTGAAGATGCTGAAAGATATCAGACTATTTATGCAAAAGTAGAAGGAGCTGTTGCTGCACCTACCGCAGGTCTTCATTTTTCAAAACATTTGATGAAGAGATTGGAGATTAAAGGAATCAATTTTGCTGAAGTTACACTTCATGTAGGATTGGGGACTTTCAATCCAATTGAAGTTGAAGACCTTTCTAAGCACAAAATGGAGTCTGAAGAAATCATCATCGATGAAAAAAATGCTGAAATCATCAACAAAGCAGTACAGGAAAACAGAAGAGTTTGTGCTGTGGGAACTACAACGATGAGAGCAATTGAAACTTCAGTTTCTTCAAACAGAAAAATATCTGCATTCAATGGCTGGACGAATAAATTTATCTATCCACCTCACGATTTTGGAGTTGCAAATACAATGATTACGAACTTTCACACGCCAAAATCTACATTATTAATGATGATTGCAGCGTTTGCAGGAAGAGATTTCGTAATGCATGCTTACGAAGAAGCCGTAAAAGAGAAGTACAAATTTTACTCTTACGGTGATGCTATGTTAATTCTTTAATAAAGATATAAGGTAAAAGGTTGCAGGTAGTATTTACCTGCGACCTTCAACCTAAAATCTATAATCTTACAATGAAAGATATCAGAACTTTATCACTGGATCAGCTTAAAGACTATTTTGTGTCTTTGGGAGAAAAGCCGTTTCGTGCGAAACAGGTTTATGATTGGTTGTGGAGTAAAAATCTCCATTCGATTGATGAAATGACGAATCTTTCGAAACCTCTTCGCGAAAGAATTTCAGAAGAGTATACTATTAACCCCGTTTCTGTTGATCTACTCCAAAAAAGTAAAGACGGGACCATTAAAAACGGAGTGAAACTTCACGATGGTTTATTGGTGGAATCTGTACTGATTCCTACAGAAACAAGAACTACAGCGTGTGTCTCTTCCCAGGTTGGATGTTCGTTAAACTGCGAATTCTGTGCAACAGCTCGTTTGAAAAGAATGAGAAACCTTGAAGTGGCAGAAATTGTAGATCAGGTAGCTTTGATTGACAGTCAGAGTAAAATGTATTTTGACAGGCCTCTTACGAATATCGTTTTTATGGGGATGGGAGAGCCAATGATGAATTACAAAAACGTAGTAGAAGCTATCAGAAAAATTACCCAGCCGGAAGGTTTAGGGATGTCTCCAAGAAGAATCACTGTTTCTACTTCAGGAATTCCGAAGATGATCAAGATGTTGGCCGATGATGAGCTGCGTGTAAAATTGGCTTTATCACTTCACTCAGCTATTGAATCTAAGCGTAACGAAATCATGCCGTTTTCAGATAAATTCCCATTGACGGACATTATGGAGTCTCTTCAATATTGGTATCAAAAGACAGGCTCTGTTATCACTTTTGAATATTGTGTATGGAAAGGTATTAATGACAGTGATGAAGATATTAAAGCCTTGATTAAATACTGTAAACAGGTGCCTTCTAAAGTTAATTTAATTCAATATAATCCTATCGGAGACGGAAAATACGATCAGTGTAACAAACAGGCAGAAGAAAATTATGTACGTCAGCTGGAAAATGCAGGCATTACTGTAATGATTCGTAAAAGCCGTGGCGGAGATATTGATGCCGCTTGTGGTCAGCTTGCCAATAAAACTGTTGATTAAAATTTCCTTAAAAATTTAAAAATTTTTCTTAAGAATTTCTTAAAATCTTACCTTTGTAGATAAAACTAAAAGGTGATGATGGATTACTTTCTTGGCGAAGACGGATTGGAAAATGTATATGCGTGGTCAATACCTCTTCACGCCACGGTTATCTTAGCGGAAATGATTTACAGCCACATTTCAGAGGCGAAATTATATAGTGGAAAAGATGTAGCCACAAGTATTTATCTTGCATTGATGAATTTTGGGCTGGATCTTGTCATGAAAGCCTTTGCAATGGGGGTGATGTTTTTCTTCTACAACCACAGGCTTTTTACTTGGGATTTTACAATTTGGTATTGGTTAATTTGCTTTGTTATTACTGATTTTGCCTATTATGTTCTGCATTATGTAGATCATCATTCAAGGGCGTTTTGGGCAGTGCATATCACCCATCACAATTCAGAGTTTTTTAATTTAACAACAGGTTTCAGAAGTCCTGTTTTACAGCCGCTTTACAGATATTTATATTTTTCTCCGTTGGCTTTTTTAGGATTTAATCCCTGGCATATTATGGTCGTTTACGCTATAGGTCAGGTTTACGGAACTTGGGTGCATACACAGACAGTGAAAAGTATGGGGATTTTAGAATATATTTTGGTAACTCCTTCTCATCACCGTGTTCATCATGCTTGTAATATCAAATATTTGGATAGAAATATGGGGATGTGCCTGATTATTTGGGACAAAATTTTTGGGACATTCGAAAAAGAAGATCCAAATGTTCCTGTAAAATATGGAATTTACCCCAAAATGCCGGACAATAAACCCGATACTGTCCTGCTTTATGAATGGAGAAAAATCTGGAAAGATATCAAACAACCCGGTTTAAAATTTTCAGACAGAATCAATTATGTCTTTAATTCTCCGGGTTGGAGACATGACGGAACCGGAAAAACGGTAAGGCAATACCAAAAGGAATATTTAGCAAAAAAAGCGAAAAGAAAGCAAGAGCATCAAAAAAAAACGGCTTGATTTATTAAATAAACAGCAAAAAATTTTCAATAAAATCTATATAATCACGAGAGGCGGACAATTGTTCGTCTTTTTTTATCATTAAAATTTAATTAAAACTTTTGCGGCTTTTGTAGTTGAAACCAGAAAACTCTATTTTTACTCTATGAAAAAGTTGTTTCTGACTCTTACCATTGTAATTTCTACATTTTCGTTTTCCCAAAGAACAGATTTTCTAAAGATTAGAAAATACAGAATCAGCCATTTAGGGGAAAAAATTAAAGAAACTTCAGGATTAAATATCTTAAATGGAAAACTTTATACTTTCAATGACAGTGGGAATACAGCCGATATTTATGAAATTAATAAGGATAACGGAGAAATTATCCGGATATTTACAACCAATTTAATCAATAAAGATTGGGAAGCTTTAACGAATGATGGTGAAAATTTTTATATAGGTGATTTCGGAAATAATACAGGTGAGAGAAAAGATCTTACGGTTTATAAAATTCCCTACGAAAATCTAAACAATGTAAATAATACTAATATTTCGGTATCTGAGAGAAATCCTGACGGGATGTCTATCCCGTTTTTTTATCCTGAGCAAAAAGATTTTACTTCCAAGAATTTAAACACAGATTTCGACACAGAAGCAATGATTTATTTAAACGGGAAACTGCATATTTTCACGAAAGAATGGGCTTCAAAATCAACGACACATTATATTATTAATCCTGAAATTTCAGAAAAACAAAGAGCTGAAAAAATAGAGGCTTTTAAAACTGATTTTGTAGTTACAGATGCTTCTTATTTTGATAAAAAACTTTATCTGGCCGGCTATACGAAGAAAACAGAAGTCTTTTTAGAGGTTTTTAACGAAACAGAACCGGGAATATTTTTTGAAGGAACTCCAAAACGTTACTATTTAGGTACTGCCATGTCAATCGGACAGATTGAAGGAATCGCTGTAGATGAGTCCGGAATTTATATTTCGGGGGAAAAATTCAATTCTCCGTTGGGAAGTACAAAGCAGAGCCTGTATTTTGTTCCAAAAGATAAACTCAAAGATTAATTTCTCTTAAAATTAACTGAAAAAAATTATCTTTGTAAGAATTAATAATTATTTATCCATTATTCGAAAATTTTGGCAAATATCGTAGAAGAAATTAAGCAACCGATTAATGAGGAAATGAAACTTTTTGAAGAGAAGTTTTATGAATCGATGCAGAGTAAAGTCCCTTTACTAGATAAAGTTACTCGTTTTATCGTTACTACAAAAGGGAAGCAGATGCGTCCTATGTTTGTTTTTCTTTGTGCAAAATTGGTAGGTAATGTCAACGAAAAAACCTATCGTGGTGCTTCTATGATAGAGTTGATCCATACGGCAACTTTGGTGCATGATGATGTGGTGGATGAAAGCTTTAAACGCCGTAATTTTTTTTCAATCAATGCGTTATGGAAAAATAAAATTGCGGTGTTGGTAGGAGATTATCTTCTTTCAAAATCAGTTTTATTATCAACAGATCATAAAGATTATGATTTGTTGTCCGTAATTTCCAGAACAATCCGTGAAATGTCTGAAGGAGAGCTTCTTCAATTGGAAAAAGCCAGAAAATTAGATATTACGGAAGATGTTTACTACGAAATTATTCGCCAGAAAACGGCGACTTTAATTGCTGCTTGTTGCGAAATCGGAGTATTGTCAAACAGTACAGATGAAGTTTTAGCCAAAAAAATGCTTGATTTCGGAACTTATACCGGGATGGCTTTTCAAATTAAAGATGATCTTTTTGATTATTTAAGTTCAAACGTTATCGGAAAACCGGTAGGAATTGATATTAAAGAACAGAAAATGACATTGCCTTTAATTCATACTTTAAAAATAGCTGGCGAAAAGGACAGAAAATACTATTTTAACACGATAAAGCGTTATAATAATGACCAGAAGCGTGTGAAAGAGTTAATTTCTTTCGTTAAAAATTCCGGAGGTTTAGATTATGCCATTAAAGTAATGAAGGATTTTCAGCAAAAAGCAAAAGATATTCTGAATGAATTTCCTGATTCTGAAGCAAAAAAATCTTTACATCTTATGCTGGATTACGTAATTGAGAGAAAATTTTAAACTAAATAACTTTCATCGTTACAATAATAACAGCTAATACAATACAAAATAAAGCGATTAAAAATAAATAATCCGCAATATTCTCAAACTTGTTTTCCTGCTTTTCTTTTTTTGTTCTGATAGCCAAAAATGAGAAAAAACAGCTGAAGGCAAAAAACAGGCAGGCAATTCCGGCAAATTCGTCCAAATGCGTACTCTGACTAATCTTAGAGATTTTTAAAGAAGTGATAATCACCAGTGAAAACCCTAAAAGATTGCTCGATGCATTGAGGATATGGGATGATTTTCTTTCCATGTTTACAAATTTATTCAAAATAAACCACAATTTTTTTTATTATCAAATTTTTAAAAAAGATTAATAAAAATTAAAATTAATTTAAAAAGTGTATATTAGCAAAATACTTGAAGAACAAAAACCTTTTTTATTTGGCTATGCAAACAACTTATATTGAAACACAGCAAATTTCTTTTCAAGATTTTAAAAATCAGATACTTGAGGATTACAAATTAGGGAGAATTTCTCGCGAAATGTCTTATCTGGGAAGAAGAGAAGTACTTACAGGAAAAGCTAAGTTTGGAATTTTTGGGGATGGTAAAGAGCTTCCTCAGTTGGCAATGGCGAAAGTTTTCAGAAATGGCGACTTCCGTTCAGGATATTACAGAGATCAGACTTTTTCGTTAGCTGTGGATGCTTTGACGGTTGAAAGTTTCTTTGCGCAGTTATATGCGGATACAAGTGTGGAAAGAGAGCCTGCATCGGCGGGAAGACAGATGAACGGCCACTTTGCCACAAGAAGTTTGAATGAAGACGGAAGCTGGAAAGATTTAACAGCACAAAAAAATATTTCTTCTGATATTTCGCCTACAGCAGGGCAGATGCCTAGATTATTAGGCTTGGCTCAGGCTTCAAAAATATATAAATCAGTACAATTCGACGGTTCTGAAAAATTCTCAAAAAATGGTAATGAAATCGCTTTTGGAACAATCGGAGATGCTTCTACGGCAGAAGGTCATTTCTGGGAAACGTTGAATGCAGCCTGTGCGCTTCAGGTTCCGATGGTTGTTTCGATTTGGGATGACGGTTACGGAATATCAGTTCCTACCAAAAACCAGAGAGCAAAAGCAGATATTGCTGAAATGTTGAGTGGTTTTCAGAGAAAAGAAGGTGAAAATCAAGGTTGTGAAATCATTCAGGTGAAAGCTTGGGATTATCCATCATTGCTGGATGCTTATGCAAGAGCCGAACAGTTTGCAAGAATGGAAAGCGTTCCTGTAGTTGTTCATGTTATTGAAGTTACGCAGCCTCAGGGTCATTCTACTTCAGGTTCTCATGAAAGATATAAAAACGAAGAGCGTTTAGCTTGGGAATCTCAGTTTGACGGGTTAGTAAAATTCAGAGAATGGATTTTGAATTATTCGATCGAAATTGACGGAAAAGAAGAAATTATCGCAAGTTCAGAAGAATTAGATTCAATCGATGAAGAAGCGAAAAGAACTGTAAAAGCGGGACAAAAAACGGCTTGGGAAAGCTATCAAAAAACAATTACAGATTTAATTCATTCGGTTCTGCCTTTAGTGGAAAACCTTAAAGGACAAAATACTGAAATTGAAAATTATATTAATCAATTCAATAAATTAGTTTCAAAAGCGAAGAAAGATGTTTTCCATTTGATAAGAAAATCTTTACTGGCAACAAGAGGAACAAATTCTGCGGAAAGAAATCAATTGATGCAGAAATATAATGAGATTTTTGAAGTAGAAAAAGATAATTATTCTTCTCATTTATATTCTCAGTCTCAGTGGAAAGCTGAAAACGTAAAAGAAATCAAACCAATCTATTCTGACAGCTCTGAAGATGTGGACGGAAGAGTAGTGGTAAGAAATAATTTTGATAAAATTTTTGAAAAATACCCTGAAACTTTAGTTTTTGGTGAAGATGCCGGAAATATCGGTGATGTCAACCAGGGCCTTGAAGGAATGCAGGAAAAATACGGTGATATTCGCGTTGCCGATACGGGAATCCGTGAAGCAACGATCTTGGGACAGGGTATCGGTATGGCAATGAGAGGTTTGAGGCCAATTGCCGAAATACAGTATTTAGACTATATTTTGTACTGTTTGCAAGGAATGAGCGATGATTTGGCGACGGTACAATACAGAACAAAAGGCGGACAAAAAGCTCCTGTAATTATCAGAACAAGAGGGCACAGGCTAGAGGGAGTTTGGCATTCAGGTTCTCCGATGGCGGGAATTTTGAATCTTTCAAAAGGTATTTTGGTATTGGTTCCAAGAAACTTAACGAAAGCTGCCGGATTCTATAATACCATGCTCCAAAGCGATGATCCTGCGGTTATTGTTGAATGCCTGAACGGTTACAGATTAAAAGAAAAACAACCTGATAACTTGGGTGAATTCACTGTTCCTGTAGGGAAAATTGAAGTAACAAGAGAGGGAAAAGATGTTACGTTGGTAACTTACGGCTCGACCTGGAGAATTGTCATGGAGGCAGCGGAAGAACTTGAAAAATTAGGAATTTCCGCGGAAGTTATTGACGTTCAGTCTTTAATACCTTTTGATTTGACAAATGAAATTGCTGAAAGCGTGAAGAAAACCAACAGATTAGTAGTAATTGACGAAGATGTGGAAGGTGGAACTTCGGCGTTTATTCTTCAGCAGATTTTAGAGAAACAAAAAGCTTTCAGATATTTAGATTCTGATCCTTTGACAATTGCTGCAAATGATCACAGACCAGCGTATGCAAGTGATGGAGACTATTTCAGCAAGCCATCTTCAGATGATATGGTTGAGAAGATTTACACCATGTTTAATGAAACAAATCCTCAAAAATATCCTGCGATATTTTAATTGAGTTTTTAGATAAATTTGAACCGCTTTCTAAGGAAAGCGGTTTTTTAATTATCTTATTTTATAAAAATTTATTGCTTTCTGCTTTAGAGGATTTGTACTCCATTCTTCCCATTCTCCGGTGTAGGGATTATAACCGCATTTCAAAGGTTTTGAAATGTCTAATCCGTTTTCATTACTGTGGGTTCTTTCTGTATACGCTCTGCAATCTGTACAAATGTACCTGAACTCACAATCTTTGCAGGCTTCTATCTCATCTTTGGTAAGATTCCAGTATTTTTTTTAATCAGCATGTTGTAAAGCCTGCTGTAAACCTATTTCTTTAATATTTCCGAAGATTTGTGACAATGTTTAATATTCCCGTCTTTGTGCCTATTCGTCTGGTTGAATTTCATTAGAAAGTAATGAGTTATCACAATCAATCCTTTCAAAATTAGCATTATTAGATATAAGATATTCTATGATTTCATTACCGGAACGATCACTATTTTCTGTTATTATTTTTATCATTTAAATATTTTAAATAATCCTCAAAAGTTAATTTAACAGCATTATCTAACCCAATTTTTTTGCTTGTTCTAGCACTAATAGTTTATTAACACTACTATTACTCTGTTTATTAATGTTTTTTTTGGACTCAAGTGTTTTTATTATATAATCTTGTAACCAGTGTTGATGTTCATTCATATGAATATCAACTGAGGGATTATTGTAGTGCAAGTGTTTAAAGCGGAGCCTTCCTCTTCTGTACCAAAAACTGGTAATCTCATCTAAGAAAAATTGTGTTCTGTGACTTTCCAAGAAAATTCTTTTTTTATAAACTTTAATTTCAAAAATCTCATCTTCATGTACACGAATAAATTTTTTACCCATCTCAGAAAGCCAATTTATAACTTCATTAGTGGTAGTTTCTTGATTTTTCGTTACAATTAAAATCATTTCTTTTTTGTTTTTTTGAAAAAATCTTTTCTGATTTCAGCTTCATGTTTCAAACTGGGTAGTCCTATGCTTTTTCTACTTCGATTAACCTGAGTCGAATCTTGGGTTTTATTTCTATATCTAAACCTTGATGCTGTATTCTTATTATTATCAAAGGTATCTGCCATAAGTGAATAATCCTGAGGGGAACAATCACCTGATTTCAAATATTCAAATACTTTGCTTTTAATTATGGGATAACTTTCTGATGATACCATATGGCTCAATAAAGTTGGCATTGCGATAAAAACATCATTATTTCCAAGTCGTCCTATTTTTTGTGAAGAAGGAAACCCATAATTTGTAAACGTCCATAGGAAAAGATGTGCATTTTTTTCAACATTCTTTTTGACCAATGTTTTATCGTTAGGTCTGCCTACCTGATCTCGTATCATAGCTATTGTGAAAGAATCAATAAGTTGTTTATTTAGACTTTTTTTCCAATCTGCAACTCTTTGATTTACTTCTGTGCTGTCTATTCCATACTTTTGATAAAGCTTGAATTGGTCTTTATAACTGTCACCATAGGGAGCTATTAAAGGTATCAGTTTATAAAGACTTTTTTTTCCACCAAAATTTTTATTGTAATCATCAGATATTTTAATATATGTGAAATACTCTTCTATGCGTTCCTGATTTTTAGGTGTATATTTTCTAAATAATTTACGATATTTTTTTATAGCTTTTTGAGGATTATTTGCCATCCGATAAATACTGTCAATTTCATTTACTCTATTATAATAGGTAATATAATCGAACTCTCTACTTTTACAAGAATTAAAAAAAAATGTCCATGTTGAAAATATGGCTATTAAGTAAAAAATGGACTTTTTATTAAAATGTTTTTTCACGCAAAATGTTTTTTATATTGATAAGGGAGATTTATTTTCCCCTTATTTTTATTTTACAAATAAATTATGCATTAGGCCCACAGGTTGTTATCCTACCTTTATAACCTCCGCCCGGAGAATCATATACATCATATTCTACACAGTTTTCTCCAACATTTACATTGGATTGTATATTGCATGTGCCTCCTTGAATAGTTTTTAAATCTTTTAACTGTTTATTTTCCAAAGAAGAAAAGTTCTTCTTCATGCCTGTTAATTTTTTCATTTTTTTTCATTTTAATTTAATAATTATCTTTGTCATATAAGCCCTGACATGGGGAACCGATCAGTCTTAATATTTATTTTTTGTACTGTACACTTACAAGAATAAATACTTTTATATCAATATTGACAGTACAAATATTGGTTTTTAGAAAATCTGAAAACCATTTAATTTTGTATTCCGTAATACTGTATTGCTTTCTGTTTTAGAGGATTTGTACTCCATTCTTCCCATTCTCCGGTGTAGGGATCATAACCGCATTTCAAAGGTTTTGAAATGTCTAATCCGTTTTCATTACTGTGGGTTCTTTCTGTATACGCTCTGCAATCTGTACAAATGTACCTGAACTCACAATCTTTGCAGGCTTCTATTTCATCTTTGGTAAGATTCCAGTATTTTTTGAAATCAGCATGTTGTAAAGCCTGCTCTAAAGTTGTATTTTTAATATTTCCGAAAGATTCTGGCATTGCAGGACAGTTTTTAATATTCCCGTCTTTGTCTATTGCTATTTTTTTGTGAAGGCAGGAATTGTGATTGACCGCTTCTGTATACATTTGAATATTGGTGGCAAAATAATCAGATTTAATTTTCCCGCAATGTAATTGGGGACTTATCTTTTGTGTTGTAAAAATTATAAATTTAGTATTTTTACTATCAATAAAAATATATTCTTCTTTTTTGCTATTGCTGATAATAAAAGAAGTAATCCGAGGATATTCAACAACCATATTTTGTAAAATCTGTATATTTAAATCAGGAGAAAATTGAAGTATGAAAGATATTGATGAAATTATCATCTCATTTTTATTAATAAAATTTAAAATATCATTAATGATTTCTAATTTTATTTTATGATAAAATCTAATTTGTAGAAATTTACAGTTAAGATTATCCAAATTTGTAAACACTTTGAAAAGATTATAATTGCTGGTAGTGTCTAAATCTATGATTGCATTTGAAATTTCAAAAGGATAATGAAAATCCAAATCCATTTTCGGATAGTATTTTGGATTTTGTGTAAAGAATATGAATTCTTTTTCTAATAGAAAATCAAAATATTCATCTATGATTCCGTCATATTGATTTTTATAATGAATTTTTATATCTTTTTTATTTTTTTTGCCATCAAATTTTTTTAAAATATCATATAAATCATTAGGAATGAATTCATAATTTCCTCTTTGTAAATCACAAATAATACTGTTAATACTTCCCTTAACAGGAATACAGTTAGGGTATAATCTGAAGACTTCTTTCATAAAACTTTAGAAATAGGCTTATAAAATATCTGATCAGATATTTTATCTGATTTAATTTTTCTTATTGTAAAAAACTGTCCCTTCTCAATTTTAATATTTTCTTTAAAAGAATACTGAAGAACAATAGGTATTTTTTCAAAATTATTTCTGACTAGTTTTTTCATAATCAATTAATTTTTCTGCAATAAACTTTTCAATATGATAATTACAATTTCTTGAAACCCAATTGAACTGTCCTTGTGGATTGATCTCTAGAAAAACAAATTCATTTTCGGGGGTTAAAATAAGATCTATTGAGCATGTGTCGATTTTCTTGTGCTTTAGAAATTTTCTTAGTTTTTGAATTATTTTTTTGGGAAGATTGAATGCAATACATCTATTTTGTTTTTCAGAATTATAGTTTCTGAAGTCGATTTTAGTTTTCTCGTCATTCTGAGAAAATATAGCCATTGCAAAAAAGCTGTCATCAAAATAAAAAGTTCTTATTTCTACTTCTTTTTCTATGTACTGCTGAAACTTTGAAACCACAAAGTAATCATGTAATTCATCTAAATGAAAATTTTCAACAATGCATGTTCCTTGGGACATATAAATAAATTCTTCCGTCTTAAACCTGATAATATCTTTAATAGATTTTGTGATTATTTTCCCGTGTTTTTCTTTAAAAGAAATTACATCTTTTTTCTTATTTGTAATGAGTGTTTCAGGTATTTTGAAACCACACTCTTTTGCTAGATAAAGATCATATAATTTATTGTGCTGATCTTCTTCTATAAAGTCACCAAAATAATTTTTATTTCCTTTATTTATCTTTTCATAGAATTTATTTACGATATCACTTTCTTTCCATATATAGTAACTGAATGGGTAATTTAATAATTCATTAGGATTTAATTGTCTTGATCCTCTTCTAATCCAAACAACATCTTTTTCTGGTTGAATTTCATTAGAAATAATAGAGGTATATTCACTAAAATTATCACAATCAATCCTTTCAAAATTAGCATTATTAGATATAAGATATTCTATGATTTCATTACCGGAACGATCACTATTTTCTGTTATTATTTTTATCATTTAAATACTTTAAATAATCCTCAAAAGTTAATTTAACAGCATTATTAGTGATGTTATTTAATATTTGCTCACCACAGCTCTCTGTAAAATATTGTATAAAGCTGGTGGGTTCAAACCTGTATAAAGGATTAAAATTTACCTTAAATAATCTGTACAATGTAGTTTTTGAGACATCAGGCAAACCAATTTTTTTTCTGTTTTCTTCAATACGGTCTATTTCTTTTTTATCTTTTTTGTCTCTGCTTTCGGGATAAATACTTTTATTTATGTAGTATTCACTGTCTAAGCCAATT
The DNA here is from genome assembly GCF_001045455.1 of Chryseobacterium sp. FH2. Classification (GTDB taxonomy): domain Bacteria; phylum Bacteroidota; class Bacteroidia; order Flavobacteriales; family Weeksellaceae; genus Chryseobacterium. The sequence continues at coordinate 79,288 of NZ_LFNE01000008.1, forward strand.
AAAGGAAGATTATAGTCTTTTTTCAATGTTGCATGCTCTGTTAAATCCACAAAATTCCTGTTCCTAAGTTTTCCTTCCAAAACAGCTTTATAGAGCAATGGTACTAAATCTACGTTTATTTCTTTACCTTTTTTCTGTTGATGGATAATAATGAGCTGATAGTCGGGAGTAAAAGCATCCACTTGGTTGTTCACTCCCACCATATATTCATTAGGGAAACCATATTTTTCAATAACTTCTTTAAGCTTTACAGCATTAAGACTATCATTTTTATTGAGTTTTTTTATAAGTGCTTCGTCAGGTCTTTTTGTTGAAAAAGGAACAGTTAGTCTACCAAGGTACTGATCGCTTTTACCTAAACTGTCCAGCGTTTTTTTTAGGATATAGTTGAATTTACTTTGCTCCTGAGTACAATCTATTCCATTTATAAAATCTTGATTATTTTCCATAAAATCTTTGAAAAATTTAAATCCTCTTATAGTAGAAAAATTGTAACCTAAACATCTTAGATTTTTGTAATCCTTTTTTGCTCTCTCATTATTATGTATTTCTGTGTTTACAATAAAACTATTATATATATCATCAAAAAAAGGTTGTTTTTTGAGCTTAAATGCATTTTGATAATATTCTGATGCAGCTTTTTTGTCATTAGAGATTACTATAGCATATTCTGCTTTATTGGTATAGTCATAATATTTTTGCAGAGTTTCGGACAATTGACCATAAGTATATAAAATGCAAAATAAGCAAATGAGGAGAAGAGTTTTTTTTATCATTTTTATTTTTTAATAAATAAAATATTTTACTCACATCCATTTACATTAACAGTGGTTTATACTTATTGCTAAAAATATAAATTGGATGCAGGTAAAATATTTGTAATAAAAGATGATACTTTATAGTTTCTTATCTTTAATAAAATTAACTACTATGACAGTTGCCTAAGCCTATATAACCTCCATTACCAAATTTAACGTCGCTATCGCAAGTTACATCACCTAAACTAGTCGTGGCTTGTATTGATCCATTATACATAGGACCTCCGCTTCCTCCTGCAACATCTTTTTTACCCTCATTTTTCATTTGAAATTTTTTAAGGCTCTCTAATCCCTTTGTTGTTTTCTTTTTCATTGTTTGAAATTTTTTATGTTTTTATGTCACTATTGACAATCCAAAAATATCAAACAGTGTTGAAATAACTTTAAGGTTTTTATGTGAATTTTATGTGAATTTCAACACATAAATAATATATTTGCAGTATAAAACATAACAATGATAAAAAATAAGCTCATAAAAGTCCGAAAGGCAAAAGAATTCACCCAGGAAAAAATGGCTAAAATATTACATATGACTCAATCTCAATATCAAAGAAGGGAAAAAGGAGAAATAAAAATTTCTGATCCGGAATGGGAACGTATTGCAAAAGCATTAGATGTTCCCGTAGAAGATATTAAAGAAGATGAATCAATTATCCATCAGATTAATACTTATGATAATCAATCCGTTAATTATTCTTCAAGTAATAATTACTTTCATAATATCCCGGATTATATATTGGAAAACCAGCAGGAGTATATTAATTTGCTGAAAAAGGAAATTGAGGAATTAAAAGGAGAAATTCAAGATTTAAAATCTCAAAACAAATAAAAAAAGGCTGTCAAACGACAGCCTTTTTATTTTTTACCTTCTCATCCAAAAAAACACAATCTTTATCTGCATGAAAACTTTTATTCTGATATTTTGCTTCCCATTCTTCCAGTAAATACAGAATCGGTAATAATGCCAATCCCTTTTCTGTTAAAGAATATTCCACTCTCGGAGGGATTTCTTTAAACTCTTCCCGGATGACCAATCCGTCAGCTTCCATTTCGCGTAACTGGTCGGTCAAAACTTTTCTGGAAATTACATGTATTCGCACGGCAAGTTCTCCAAAACGCAATTTTCTATCCTTAATTACCAATACAATTATAGGTTTCCATTTGCTTCCCAATGCAGACATTGCCTTACCCAGAGGGCAGCTGTATTGCATTAATTCGTTTTTCTTCATATGTTACTTTTATGTTACTAATGTAAGTTACTGCAAAGTTACCACTTTTTTTCATCATAAGATACAAATACGAACTATTATTAGTTACTTTGTGTAACAATTATAAAAATATAATTTAAAGATGAGTACAGAATCATTATTTAAACCATTTCAATACAAAAATTTACAGCTTAAAAATAGAATAGTAATGGCTCCCATGACGAGGGCACAATCTGATAATGGTGTTCCGACACAGGCTATTGCAGATTATTATGCAAGAAGGGCAGAATCTGAAGTAGGACTGATTCTTTCCGAAGGAACTGTTATCAACAGACCGGCTTCAAAAAATATGCAGAATATCCCTGATTTTTACGGAAATGAAGCATTAAACGGCTGGAAAAATGTAATTGATGCCGTTCATGCAAAAGGAGGGAAAATGGGGCCTCAAATCTGGCATGTAGGAGATACAAGAAGTTCTGCAGAATACCCTTTAGTTGATATGGAAAAAGCTTCTACAATGACATTAGAAGATATCCAGGATACTATTCAGCAATTTGCTGTTTCTGCCAAATCTGCGAAAGATCTGGGATTTGATGTTGTTGAAATTCACGGCGCACATGGTTACCTTATCGACCAGTTTTTCTGGGAAGTTACCAACACAAGAACTGATGAATATGGTGGTAAAACACTGAAAGAAAGAAGCAAATTTGCAGTAGATGTTGTAAAAGCGATCAGAGCTGCTGTTGGTGAAGATTTTACGGTTATTATCCGTCTTTCCCAATGGAAACAGCAGGATTATAAAACGAAATTGGCCAATACTCCGGAAGAAATGGAAGAGTGGCTGTTGCCATTAAAAGAAGCAGGAGTGGATATTTTTCATTGTTCACAACGTCGTTTTTGGGAGGCGGAATTTGAAGGTTCTGATCTGAATTTTGCAGGTTGGGCCAAGAAAATCACCGGGCAGCCAACAATTACTGTAGGTTCTGTAGGTCTTGAAGGAGATTTTATGGCGGCATTTGCAGGGCAGGGAACTGAAAAAGCAGATTTAACCGAATTGACAAGAAGATTGGAAAGAGGAGATTTTGATCTTGTTGCTGTCGGGCGTGCACTTTTACAGGATCCGCTTTGGGTGAAAAAAATCAAAGAAGGAAATACGGAAGAGCTTTTAAATTTTTCCGCTGAAAGTTTGACAGTACTTTATTAAAAAACAATTATGAATTGTGAATTTACTTCGCTGTTTTTTTTAACATTCAACTATTCACCGGTGGGGTAACTAACAATTCACTTATTTATATTTATAAATTTTCTACCTAATTATTTTTTAAACGAAACCCGCTTTCAGGATTCCTGAAAGCGGGTTTTTTTAACAGATTTAAATATCTAAATTGTCATATCGGAATATGGCAAAGTGAATTCTTACAAACCTATGTTTTTATTCGGTTTCAATTGCTTTAAGATATCCTTCGGAATAGCGTTTTTGTGAACAAGAATTGCCGTTGATTTGTATTCTACATACGGTCTTGTTACATACAGATAGCCTTCGAAATCGTTCGTTACTCCCCAAGAGTTTTTAACCATATAATATTCTTTTCCTGACTGATCTTTTGCCAGCCCTACGATATGCATACCGTGATCATCTGTTGTAGACAGGTTATTAAGAGCTTTTTGGCGCATATCTTCAGTGATCGTTTTGTCTTTTTTAGGCTCTGTAAATAAAATTGCTTTGTTGTCTGCATTGATTTGGTCTAAATCCATATCAGGAACATAGGCAACACCGTTTTTATATGAGAAATAAGGTTCAGAAACATCAGTTGCCCAACCCACGGAATATCCTTTGTTTACAGCATTGTCAATAATTGCTGTCAAATCTTTCATCGGAACGTTCCAGTCAGAATCATGGCTCCAGTTATCAGGAATCGGAACTACGAATTTTTGATAATACGGATAGTCTTTGTATGAAGAAATTTCTACATAATCTTCAGGATTGATTCCTACAACTTCTTTAGCGAATGTTTGAGGAGTATAACTTTTCCCTTCGTAGGTAAAGTTGGCAGGAACTTTTCCTAAATACTCATCAAGAATTGCATCCACAGAATCCATCCAGTTATCCGAAAGCTTACCTTTAGATGAAGCCTGAACCAGACTGTCTAAAACCGGCTTTAATTTACCTTGCATTTCCTTGAAATTATTAAGAGTCTGCCCGGATTTTAATCCTGTATAAACATCCTGGGGTACTGCACCATATTTTTTATACATATTTACTACATCGTGCAGCTCTCCGCCATCACCCCAGCTGATTGCACCATTATTTAAAACGTATAATTTTGCTTTATCGTGGTAAGAATTTCTCGCTGTGAAAATTTCTGCCAAGTCCACAGGTTTTTTACCCATTCTCTGCATTTCAGATTCAAGGAAAGAATTTCCTGAATAGCTCCAGCATGTTCCTGAAGAACCTTGATTTTTTACTGAAGTTGCCCCTACATCTTTCAACGTAGTGAATTTGAAATTAGCGTTTTGAGATTGATTGTTTTTTAACTTGTTGATTAAGTCATCCTGGGCAAACATCATACTTCCTGCAGACAAAACAAAAAGTAATGACGCAATTTTGGTATTTTTCATTACTATAAAAGATTATTTTAATTAATAGTCGTTGGTATTAAAGATTTGTTACAAGGGGAAAAGTTAAATTTCATAAACAGATTTTTTAGATTATTTTTAAAAAAAAGTTTAATAGGTTTCCAACCATTCTTAAAATTTTTGCATCTATAAGAATATAAGCGAGACTATGGAAAGAGAATTACTGTTAGAATGTCAACGTAACGACCGGAACGCACAACGGAAGGTTTACGAAAAAATGGCGGGAAAGCTGTATTCAGTTTGTAAACGCTATCTGAAAACGGATGAAGATATTGAAGAAGTATTGGCAGATACTTTCTATAAAATTTTCACGAAGATCAGCCAATTGCAAAATCCTGAAACTTTTGAAGCTTGGGCAAAAAAAATTGCTGTAAATGAATGTCTTCAAAAATTGCGTTCCAGAGAAATGCTGCATATTTCTTTAGATGAAAATTGGGTTCACTCATCAGACACGACAGTGGAACATATTTCTTTTGAAAAGGATATTTTAAAACTTCTGAATTTTCTTCCTGAAGGCTGCAGAGCTATTTTTAATCTGTTTGCCATTGAAGGGTATCCGCACAAAGAGATTGCAGTAATGCTTTCCATAAGCGAAGGGACATCAAAATCTCAACTCAATTTTGCCCGAAAAAAATTACAGGAACTTTTGATCAACCAAAACATTTAAACTTTTACCACAATGGAAACTAATCATAATATAGATAAAACATTCAATGAGGCTTCTAAAGCTTTAGATGAGCCTGCAACTTTTCCGGGGTTTGACAAGGTTTGGAATAAAATTGAAGAAAAATTAGATAAAAAAGAAGAAAAAAAGAAAACGGGCTTAATGTGGTTTCCATACGGCATTGCTGCAAGTTTGATGATCGGAGTGGGAATTTTTTATTTTTTAAATAAGAAACAATTAGTACCTGCAATAACTTCGATTGCAGAAGGCCCGAAGGCTACAACAAACACAAATATTGCTAAAGTTGACAGTACCGTAAAATCTAATATTGAAAAGGAAATTACCACTCCAAAAACTTCTGCAAAAGCTGAAAAATTAGCTTATAAACACATCGGAATTCCTAAAAAAACGTATGTTTTTGAGGGTTTTTATCCAAATATTACTGAGTATAATGAAAAAGCTGATGTGCAATCTACCACAGATACTTTAGGAAATAAAGAGATTGAACAGGTAATCGTAATGGGGCTGAAGAGAGAAAAATCTGCTATGAAAAGCGCAATGAGTTTAGTTTCTTCAAATGATATTTCCAAATCCGATAGTAAAAAAATTGTTGCCGATACAGCGGAAGCTCAATCTTTTAACAGTCCGTTTGATATTAAAAATGAATTGAAAGAACCTCTTGTTTTAGGATATAATAATTCTTACAAAAAAAATAAAGGGACAGCACCAACTTCTGTGACAGCTGGTAAAATAGGCGATAAATATTTGGCGGATAAGCTTCAAGGTTCTGTGGCTGGTCTTAATATCAGTTCTTTTGGAAGCCCGGGTTCTGGAAAAGTAGATATTGTTGTCCGTGGCCAAAGCTCTCTAAGTACCAATGATAATCCGCTATACATTGTTGATGGAACAATGATAGATGTAGAAGAATTTAAAAAAATAGATCCTGAAAAAATAGAAGCTTTAACCGTTTTAAAAGGTGAAAAGGCATTACTCCTTTATGGAAGCAAGGCAGCAAACGGGGTTATTGTAATTGAAACTAAAGATATTTCGAGAGAAGATAAACAAAAGCTGAAGGAAATTCTTAGAAAGGGAGGTGCTTTGAATAAATAATATTCTCACAAATTATTTTCCAACTAAAAAATCATAGATCATGAGACGATTTCATTTGTTCTGTTTTTTAACAGCAACTACCGTTATGTCTGCTCAGAGCTCACAATTATATTATTCAGGAACATTTTTTAATCATACAAATAAGCCTCAAAACTTTCTAAAAGTTTACAACAAAAACAGTGGTATTTTTGAAATGACCGATGAGAAGGGCTTTGCTATTATTGCTGCAAAACCTTACGATACATTGGTCTGGAACAACGGAAAAAATACGGAGGTTATCCTATCATATCGATTGAGTGAATTAAAAAATATTTTGGAAAGTCAGATTGACAAAAAACAGGCTCAGAACGTTTACAGTAAAGATTATGATAGTTTGATTGCCTTTAAAAATAAAGATAGTTTCAGCATTGAAAATTCTAAAACGGTTTTAAGCAAAAATTCGGATAAATATTTTTCGTCTGTAAGGAAAATCAGGCAAAAAAACGATACCCTTTTTAAGGTGAAAATAGTAGCACAGCAGTATTTGATTTTTAATGGAAGCTTTATGACTTCATTTGATGTAAAAAACCGTAATTCAATTCCCGTAACCCAAAGCAGGTACGTACAGGGAAGGCCTGAAAATGGAGCTTTAGTATGGAAAGGCCCTGAAACAAATGAGATGTTCAGCTTTGGGCCTGATATTTCGACATTAGGATTTGATAATCAACCCTACGAATACGACGAAAACGGGAGATTAATACATTTTAAAAACGGAATTTCACGCGCAAAAGTTTACGACAATGATATTTTTAAAACTACGGTTGGATTTAATAATCAATTGAGATTAAACGCTTTAATTAAGAATGGTTATCAGGAAAAAATGCGTTTTTCTTTGGATTTGGGTCAGCAAAAAGATCAAATGTATTTTGTTGATCAGTTTAATATAACAAATAATATAAAGACGAAATTGAATGTAAATTTAAATGGGTATATTTTTAATCTCGGGTTTAATTATGAGGAAAACAAAGCTACAAACGCCAATAGAATAGCTCTTTTTAATAGAATCTATCAGAATTCTTTACTAACGCCTGTCTCATTTTCCAACTCGCAGAATATCTTTTTAAGCAACAATTTCCAGCGAAGTTATAGCCAAAGTGCTGATAATCCGTTTTTTCTTTTTAATCAAAACAATACATATAATTATAAAAATAGCCGCAGACAGGCAAGCTTTGACGTAGCGAAAAATTGGAGGAATTTTAAACTGTATATAAGTCAGTCTTATGAAAACGACAGTTTTTGGAACCTTGATCAATATAAACCTTCAACTTTTGGGTTCAATGATGGTATCACTAATGAAAGAGGGCAGAATAATAGTCTGTACCATTCTAATATTTTAGGAAATTATTCATTAGGAAATTATAAACTCAGAAATATTTTCAGTCTTAATTTTATTCTAAATGATAGAAAATCAGATGTTTATAATAGCTTAGCCTACCGGAAATATATTTATCAGAGAACTTCGCAGGATTATTTGTTTAATTATAATATGGAATTTTATAGCCATGATTTTGAGATGGGGCTTCAACTTGGAAATTCATTCTATATTTCAAATACATCTGATAAAAACAGCTATTGGCTGCCAAAAGCAAATGCTTATATTACTTTCCAGAATATCTTTGATTGGAATAATATTAATTTTAAAATTTTAGGTGCTTATACCCAAATAAGCTCTGAGCCGGAAATTACAAAATCATATGCTTCTTATGAAACCACATTATTAAACGCTCAGAATTCCTACCAGTATTTTCCTGTGAATGAAGTGGAAAGCTTTAATAAACTTTCAAATATAAATACTAAAGAATGGAAAGCAGGAGGAAAAATAAACCTAGGCCACCATATAAGTTTTGAAGGTGAATACTTTAACAGAAAAATTAATAATGATGTGTTTTCTGTATTTGAAAATAATCAGTTAAGATTAAAAAATCTGGCGAATCATACGTACAGCGGATATGAATTCAATTTTGATTATAATAATTTAAGGCTTTCCTATGATTTTTACAGCACTCATAAAGTTTCATTTTTTAAATATAAAGATATTGTAAACAAAGTGAATGCCGGGTATAATAATATGGCTATTTCGGGATTCAGCGATATTTATAAAACCCTTACAGAAGGACAGGTTTTGGGAGCTGTTATGGGAAGTTATTTTATAAGAAATGCTGAGGGGCAGCTGATTATTGATGAATTTGGTTATCCGAAAAAAGCAGACGGAATAAAAATTATTGCAGACCCGACTCCGGATTTTGTATTAAAATTTAATCATAATTTTAAGTATAAAAGGTTTTCTTTAGATATCAATTGGGAATGGAAAAAAGGAGGACAAATCTGGAACGGAACACAGGCTGTGCTTGATTATTATGGACGTTCTTACAATTCTGGTGAAGAAAGGAATATGAAGAACTATGTATTTCAAGGTGTGAATTCCGGAGGGAATGTAAATCAGATTCCTGTCGATTTTTATGATCAGAACCAGAATGTTACAGAAAACAGGTGGTCAAGATATGGTTATTTGGGTGTATCGGAAGATTATATCCAAAAAGCTGATTATATAAGGATTAACAGCATTTCGCTTTCCACAAATTTTCCGATTAACAATACTTCAAGAACGTTGACTCTTACTTTTTATGTCAATAATATTTTATTATGGCAGGCAAATAAAGGCGTAGATCCTGGTCAAAATTTTTACGATACAGATAATGGAAGAGGTCTTGATTTCTTTAATCTTCCTTCCTTTAAAACATTCGGATGCATGGTTTCATTTAAATTTTAAGATATGAATTTCAGATTTACCTCATATATTTTATTGTTGGGATTTTTATTTTTAAATATTCCGGCAAAAGCGCAGGATATTTTTCACGATTTTGAAAAAGAAAAAGTGTATGTACAGACTAACCATGTTTTTTATAAACCCGGTGATGAAATGTACTATAAAATTTACATTGTGAAAGGAGAAAGTAATCTTCCTGCGGAAGACAGCAAAGTAGTAAATTTTGAATTGACAGGTCCGGACGGAAGTGTTTTCAAAAAGCTTAAATATGAAATAAAAAGTGGCCATGCTGAAGGTCACATATATTTTGCGGACGATATGAAGGGAGGGATTTATAAAATCCGTGCTTATACAGACTGGATGCAGAATGAAGATGATAAAAATGCTTTTGAAAAGGAAATCACTCTGCAAAAAACCGTTTCTCCGAGAATTTTAATGAAACTTGATTTTCCTAAAAAGGGATATGGGGCAGGAGATGAGGTATTTGCTGATTTCTCTATGAGAAGTCTGAGCAATCTTGCCATTCCTTTTTATGAAGCAGATTATAGTGTCATGCATAATGGTGAAAAAATTTCAGAAGGAAAGCTGATTACCGGTAAAGAAGGAAAAAACCAATTGAAATTCAGGCTTCCGGATGTTTTAAAATCATCTGATGCATTATTAACTGTTAAAGTAAATTTTGATGGATTTACAGAATCTGTTTCGCGAAATATCCCTATTGTTTTGAATAATCTCGATGTGAAATTCATGCCTGAAGGTGGGACTTTCATCAATGGAATCGAGCAGAATATTGCTTTTAAAATTTTAGATGAATTTGAAAAACCTGTAGATGCAACGCTGGAAATTTACAATCAGGAGAATGTGAAAATAACCAAAGCTTCAGCATATAATTTCGGGATGGGCAGTTTTCAATTGACCCCGAAAAATAATGAAACATATTATGCTAAAGTTTTACAACCTGAAAACATTAAGGCAATTTATCAGCTTCCGGCAGCCAGGGATAATGGAATTGTTTTTAATATGATAAAAGAAGGGGAGAAATTTTTGTTTAAGATAATTTCAACTCATGAAAAAAATATTATTGTGGAAGGAAGTTTTCGTGGAAAAAATATTTTTAATAAAACAATTTCATTAAAAAAGGGTCTCAATCAGTTTGAATTACAGGAAGATAAACTTCCGATTGGTATTTGTAGGTTTACAGCCTTGGAAAATGATATTCCTCTTGCGGAACGTGTTGTTTTCGCGAACGAAAATAAACAGATGAATATTAAAATTAAACCTGAAAAAGCGAATTATTTACCCAGAGAAAAAGTGATTTTGGATATTGAAACTACCGATGAAAAAGGCAACCCAATTCCTGCAAATATGGCTTTGAGTGTCGTGGATGACAAACTTTGGACTTACGCAGATGATAAACAAAATCATATTATTTCATGGCTTTTGATGGATTCTGAATTGAAAGGAAAAATTGAAAAACCACAGTTTTATTTTGATAATAAAGAAGAAAAAGCAGGGAAAAGCTTAGATCTTGTCATGCTGACGAATGGTTACAGATATTTTGAGCTGATTCCCGAAGTTATTAAAAACAAAAAATATAAATACCTTCCTGAAAAGAAAAATCCAATCTACGGAATTGTAGAAGATGAGAATAAGAAGCCTGTAAAAGCCGAAGTTTTTTTATTGGAAGAAGCAGCCAATAGCACTAAAGTTCTTAGACAGATTACAACAGAAAAGGGACTGTTTTATTTTTCAGGTTTAAATCGGGAAACTTCATATAAGGTAATAGCAAAATCTTTTCAGCCAAAACATAAAGTTAATGTGAGGTTTTTATCTTATAGGCTTAATATTAATCCTTTAACGAAAAACAAACTGAATAATATTGACGTTGAAGAAGTGATTAAAGAAGCTGAAATTAAAGAAAAACCAAAGGAAACAGCGGAGACTCCAAAACAACAATATTATACTAAACCTATTTATAGATCAGATACTGTTAAAAATCAAAATATTGAAGAAGTTGTGGTAACAGCTTTAGGAATTAATAAAAAAGAATCTTTGACGGGCTCTACCACAGTTGTAAAATCTTATGAGATTGAAAATCCCGCTATGGGTTATCTTCTCAGCGGGAAAGTGGCGGGGCTTCAGGTTTCCGGTATCAGTAACCAAAGTAATCAAAATATTCTTATCAGAGGAATTTCGTCAGCTTCTAATAATAAACCTTTATTTATTGTAGACGGAGTTCCGGTTGAAAATTTCAATACAATGATTAATCCGAATGATATCAACAGTATTACGATTCTTAAAGATGCAGCTGCAATAGCGGTTTACGGAAGCAGGGCTGCAAACGGAGTAGTTATTGTGAACTCCTGGAAAAATATGAATTCCGGAATCAGAATTGATATTTCCCCGAAATCTTATTTTGCTGTGAAAGCTGTTCCAGGAGATAGTTTGGTGGAGTATTCGTATACCAGAAAATTTTCATATCCTGTTTACAAGACGACCAATACTTCGTACCGGATTGATTATAGAGATGCAATTTATTGGAATCCTGTGGTAGAAACAGATAAAAACGGAAAAGCAAAAGTAGAATTTTATAATTCTGATGCTAATACTACTTTTAGAATTATGGCGGAAGGCATTTCTGCAACAGGGCTTCTGGGAAGAAAAGAAACAACGTATGCTGCTCAGAGCTTAATATCAATTGATGCTAAAATTCCACAGTATCTGTCAAGAACAGATCAAATGCTGATTCCTGTTGTAATTAAAAATAATTCTTCGGAAACAAAAGAAATAATAATGAATATCATTGTTCCCAATCGTGTTAAACTGATAAAGTCTGATAGCTTAATTACTTTAAAACCATTAGAATCAGGCAGATTGTTTGTCAAAATTCAAACGGATGAAGTGATTAATTCTAATATTCAGTTTACAGTAAGATCAGATGATTTTAGGGAGACTATGATCCTTCCGTTCAAGGTAGAAGAGAAAGGATTTCCGCATAAATACTCGATGATCAACAATCAAAATGAAAATATAAAAATTGTCATTCCTGAATATATTAACGGGAGTTTTTATTCATCTTATTATGTTTTTGAAAACAGAGCTTTGCAGATGTTTGAGGATTTGGAACGATTAAGAAGAGAACCTCACGGCTGTTTTGAACAGCTTTCTTCAACAGTTTATCCTAATATTTTTATTCTGGATTATCTGAAGTCTGTCAACAAAATTACTTCTGAGGACGAAAAGACTGTAACCAAAAACATGAAAATGGGTTTTCAGAAGATGTTAAGCTATAGGCAGAAAGATGGTGGATTTGGCTATTTCAATTCAACACAGTCCAGCGTTGCGGTTTCAGCTTTTGCATTGTTGGAATTTAATGATTTAAAAAAATATGTGACGATTGATCAGAAATTGATTCAGGGATTAAGCTCGTTTATCCTCTCAAAAAAAGATAAGAACGGACTTTTTGAAGTAAGAGGAGAATATGAACTGAATCAGCCTTATTCCGAATATTCTTGGTCTAGAAATATGTATGTTTTGTATGCTTTATCAAAGAGCGGATTTAAAAATGAAATTGAAAATTCTTATAAAATTTTGATGAACAGGGCTTTGGCGACAAAAGACTCTTATCAGTTAGCATTGATGGCAAACACTTCTGCAAATCTTGGAAAAGATCAGGACTGCAATACTTTATTAAACATTTTAAACCAACAGCATGATAATAAAAAATTGAAAACTAAAATTACATTTACAGGTTCCGGAGGAATGTCTGCGAATGCTGAAACGCTTTCACTTTATATAATGGCTTTGCAAAAAGATGAAAGACTGAATCAGTTGAAGATTGCAGAAATTGCAGACGAATTAATCAATTATAACGGGTATTATGGCTTTGGTTCCACTCAGGCAACAAGTCTGGCTCTGGAAGCATTATCAGAATTCTTTACTAAAAATGAACAACTTTTTGGAACTGGAAAACCTATGGTAAAAATTAATGGTTCCGATATCTATCCGAATGTAAATGTTACTTCAGCCTATAAAGTAGGTGAGAACAGGATAAATATAGTTTATCATGATAAAAAAGGCCTTCCTTATAAATTAGATTATGAATATTATACTTTACAAGCTCCGGAAAGCGCTGATATCCCTTTGCTGTTAGACATAAAATTAAAATCGTCAATATCAAAAGTAGGAGAGACAAACAGGCTTTCTGTTAGGGTTAAAAATAAAATCAATGGACAATTACCAATGGCAACAGCGAAAATTGGTATTCCTGCGGGGCTGACTTTACAAAATGCTCTGCTAAAAGATTTGATTGACAAAAAACAGATTTCTTATTATGAAATTTTTGATAATTATCTGGTTTTGTATTGGGAACATTTCAATGCCAATGAAACGAAGGTTGTCAATGTAGATTTAAAAGTAGAATTTGCAGGTGAATATACGGGAAAAGCAAGTAATGTCTACTTATATTATACACCGGAATCCAAAGCCTGGAATGAGGGAATTAAAGCTAAAATTGAACCTTAAACTTGAAAATATAAAATTTTACCATACACCTTTTTTAATTTTTGCATCTATTATATAAAGCTTGATTATAAGTAATAATTGGAGTAAAATTTAATAGAAATTCGTAACTAAAAATCTGAAGATGAAAAAAACAGTGATAACAATATTTGTGTTGGCAATTCTTGGAAGTTGTAAAACAAAAACTGCAACAGATTCTACGAAAGAATCAAAACCTTTAAGCGTAAAAAAAGATAAAGATCAGGATGGAATTCCCAATAAAGAAGATCAATGCCCGGAAATTGCAGGTCCTGTGGAAAACAACGGCTGCCCTTGGCCGGATACCGATGGCGATAATGTAATAGATAAAGATGATGCATGTCCCACAGTTGCAGGACCTGCTGAAAATAACGGTTGTCCTTGGCCGGATACAGACGGTGACGGAATTTTAGATAAAGACGATGCATGTCCTACCGTTCCCGGACTCCCGGAATACAATGGCTGTCCGAAGCCGAAAAGACAGACTGCGATGGAAGTTGAAAGTGTTTTGGTTACAGGTTATAAAACAAAAACGGTTAATCAAGCACGTGCAAAACAAATGAGGGCTACAAAAACAGGAAAAAAAGCAATCAAAAAACAAAAAAATTATAATAATAATGAAGAGTATGATGCTCTGGTTGAAAATCCTTTTGAATTAACTAAAAACCAGCCGCTTTCTACTTTTTCTATTGATACCGATAATGCTTCTTATTCAAATGTCAGACGTATGATTATTGATGGGGAAGTTGATAAAAATGCTGTGAGAGTAGAGGAAATGATTAATTATTTTAAATATAATTATCCTCAGCCGAAAAATAATCAGCCTTTTTCTATTAGCACAGAATTAAATTCAGCACCCTGGAATCCGGATCATAAATTGCTTAAAATTGGTTTGAAGGGGAAAAATATTCCGATGAACAATTTACCACCGTCTAATATTGTTTTTCTTCTCGATGTTTCAGGTTCGATGGATGAAGAGAATAAGTTGCCTTTACTTAAATCTTCTCTGAAAATTTTACTAGATCAGCTACGACCTAAAGATAAAGTAGGAATTGTTGTGTATGCCGGAAGTGCAGGTGTTGTTTTACCACCAACTTCTGCTGCTGAAAAAGGAAAAATTATCGAAGCATTAGACAGATTGCAGGCGGGTGGAAGTACTGCCGGTGGCGAAGGAATTGAATTGGCTTACAAGTTGGCAGAAGAAAACTTTATCAAAGGAGGGAATAATCGTGTGGTGCTGGCTACAGATGGTGATTTTAACGTCGGTGTGTCTTCGAAAACAGATCTTGAAACTTTAATTGAAGAAAAAAGAAAAACGGGTGTTTTCCTTACTTGCCTTGGATATGGAATGGGAAATTATAAAGACAACAAAATGGAGACTTTGGCGGATAAAGGCAACGGAAACTACGCTTATATTGACAACCTACAGGAAGCTCAGAAGTTTTTGGGAAGGGAATTTGCAGGAAACATTTACACGATCGCAAAAGATGTAAAAATTCAGATTGAGTTTAATCCTAAATATGTAAAATCTTATCGGTTAATCGGATACGAAAACAGAAAATTAAGGAATGAAGACTTTGTGGACGATAAAATTGATGCAGGTGAATTGGGAAGCGGACACACCGTTACAGCTTTATATGAAATCATCCCTGCAAATGTAAGTTCAGAGTTTTCACCTAAAGATAGGAAGTTGAAATATACAGCTAATTCAGGATCTAAAAAATTTGGAAATGAGCTGGCGACGATTAAATTCAGATATAAAAAGCCAAGAAGTAACAAAAGTTCTGAAATTGTTGAGGTTGTGAAAAGTTCTTCCGTTGACAAAGCTAAAGCAAGCTCAGATTTCAAATTTGCCTCTTCTGTAGCTTGGTTCGGCCTGGTTTTGAGAGATTCAAAATTAATCAAAAAGAAAAATCTTGCCGATATTCAAAATTTGGCAAAACAAAGTAAAGGAACCGATGAAGAGGGCTATAGAACAGAATTTATAAAGTTAGTTCAGGATTATAAAAACAGTAAGTAGTCTTTAAAAACAGGCATTCTAAAGAATGGCTGTTTTATTTTGTAATTAATTTTCAAAAATTATTGAAAGTTCAAAATATTTAATTATATTTGTATTAAGAAATCAAAAGACATACAAAATGAATCTTTCAGAAGCTAAAGAAAAGTACATTCAGACCTGGGGAACTTTTGCTACCAATTGGGGAATCAATCGTACAATGGCACAGGTTCATGCGTTGCTTTTAGCAAGTGATAAACCACTTTCTACCGATGAAGTGATGGAGCAGCTTGAAATTTCAAGGGGAAATGCCAATATGAATTTGCGGGCTTTAATGGATTGGGGAATTGTGAGGAAAGAATTTGTGAAAGGGGACAGAAAAGAGTATTTTGTTGCGGAGAAAGATGTCTGGTATCTGTTCAAACAAATTACAAAAGAACGTAGAAAAAGAGAGATAGAACCTGTAATTTCATTCTTGGAAGAACTTAAAAATATTGAAGATAGGGATTCTCCTGAAGCAAAAGAATTTATCAAGCTGATGGATGATTTCAGCTCGGTAACAGGAAAAATCAACAATATAATGGATTTGGCGATTAAAAGTGATGATCACTGGCTGGTCGGGAAAATCACCAACTTATTAAAATAAAAAAGGATTTCAAATCCTTTTTTATTTCAGCTTAACTTTCAAAAATTATTGAAAATATTATAATTATGAGAAATTTAATCATTCATTTATTTCTGGTTTTTTATTTCGGAGGAAAAAAGAAAAGAATAACTTTTTAAAATAATGACACAATGAAAACTCTTAAAAACCACACACTGATCTATGACAATGAATGCCCGATGTGCAATATTTACTCAAAAGGTTTTATAAAATCCGGAATGCTTGATGAAAGCGGAAGAGAAGCTTTTACAGAACTGACTTTCAGGAATAAAACCCTTATCGATTTTAACCGTGCGAAAAATGAAATTGCTCTGGTTGATCATAAGGAGAATAAAGTGATTTACGGATTAGACAGTTTACTTTTAATCATCGGAAATTCATTTCCTTTATTGGAAAAAACCGCAAGAATTAAGCCTTTATATTGGTTTTTCAAAAAGCTGTATTCTTTTGTTTCTTACAACAGAAAACAGATTATCCCCTCAGCTAAAGACTATATCAACGCAGAACAGTCTTGTACACCAGATTTTAATGTAAAATACAGAATTGCTTACATGAGTTTTGTTGTCATTTTTTCGGCTTATATTGTAAGTGTATTTGCAACAAAATTAGGCTTGAATCTGAGTCAGAATTTTCTTAGAGAATTTACAGTCTGTTTAGGGCAGATTACTTGGCAGGCGATATTTTTAAAATCATATTTACAAGACAAAACTTGGGATTATCTGGGAAATATGATGACTGTTTCCCTGATTGGAACATTACTTTTAATTCCTCTTTTATTCACAAATTTCAGCGCTGTTTTTAATATTATTTATTTTGGAGCGGTTGTTTTTATTATGTTTCTAGAACATCTGAGAAGATGCAAAATTTTAAAATTAAATCTTATCCCGACAGTCAGCTGGTTGATTTATAGAGTGTTAGTTTTAATGGTATTAACGTATTTATATGTCTGAAATTTATCTAAAAACAATTATAAAAGCCGATATTCAAACAGTTTTTGATTTGGCAAGAGACATTGATTTACATCAAAAATCGACTTTCAAAACGGGTGAAAAAGCAATTGCAGGGCGAATGAAAGGGTTGATAGAATTAAATGAAACGGTGACTTGGAGAGCAAAACATTTAGGCTTCTATCAAACCTATACTTCAAAAATTGTAAACATGGAAAAACCATATCAATTCACAGATATAATGTTGAAAGGAACTTTTAAATCCCTACAACATCAGCATATTTTTAAGCAAGATGGTGAAAACACGATTATGACAGATATTTTCGACTTTGAATCTCCATTTGGAGTGATCGGAAAACTTTTCAATACATTTTTTCTTAAAAATTATCTCAAAAGTTTTTTGTCAGAAAGGAATGAATTAATTAAGAAAACAGCCGAAAAACAATAGGTATCTATCATTTATACAGGGCTTATCTAAGCAATTTTAAACGCAAAAGAAACATTACATCTCAAAACAAAATGAACTTCTTAAAAGCAGAATGGCGAAAGCTGGCTATCATCAACTACGAAATCAATCCCGGAATTTTAATTAAATACCTTCCGGAAGGTACGGAACTCGATTTTTATAATGGGAAATGCTATATAAGCCTGGTAGGATTTATGTTTTTAAATACCAGATTATTAGGGCTTCCAATTCCTTTTCATAGAAATTTTGAGGAAGTTAATCTAAGATTTTATGTACGGAAAAAAGAAGGGAATGAATGGAAAAGAGGAGTGGTTTTTATCAAAGAAATTGTTCCAAAGCCGGCCTTAAGCTTTGTTGCTAATTCTGTTTACAAAGAAAATTACAAAACAATGCCAATGAAAAACCTGATGCATAAAAAAGATAATGAGCTTCTTATCAAATATTCCTGGAAGGATAAAACTTGGCATTCTATCGAAATTACAGCTGAAAATACGCCGTTACAAATGGAAGATAATTCCGAATTCGAATTTATTACTGAACATTATTTCGGTTTTACAAAAAATGAAAACAAAACTTCAGAATACGAAGTTTACCATCCGAAATGGGAATATTATTTAGTTAAAAACCATCGATTAAAAATTAATTTCAAAAAAATCTACGGAAATGATTTTGAATATTTAAAACATCAAAAACCAATTTCTGTAATGCTCGCAGAGGGTTCAGAAATTATGGTAAAAACAAAAAAATATTTGTCAAAAGTTATAAACTCAAAAAAATGAAAATAATCATTGCAGCAGGAACCGGGTTTCTTGGAAAAAACCTTGAAAAATATTTTGCCGAAAAAGGGAACCAGATATATATCTTAACGAGGAATCCAAAACGCAAAAACGAAATTTACTGGGATGCAAAAACGTTAGGAGAGTGGAGAAATACACTTGAAAATGCTGATGTTCTAATTAATCTTACAGGGAAATCTGTTGATTGCAGATACACAGAGGAAAATAAACAGGCAATTTTTTCTTCCAGGATCAACAGTACCAAAATTCTTCAAAAGGCTATTGACAGTTGCATCAATACACCAAAAGTTTGGCTGAATGCAAGTTCTGCAACCATCTATGTGCATTCTGAAAAGCATATAAACACAGAAGAAAACGGAATTATCGGCGATGATTTTTCAATGAATATCTGTAAAAGTTGGGAAAAAGAATTTTTTACAGTGAAAAATGAAAATGTAAGGAAAGTTGCATTGAGAACTTCCATTGTTTTAGGAAAAAACGGAGGGGCTTTTCCGAAATTAAAAATGATTACGAAATTGGGGCTAGGCGGAAAACAAGGGCGGGGAAATCAAAATATAAGCTGGATTCATATTGATGACTTTTGCAAAGCTGTCGAATATATTATTGACAATCAAAATATTGGGGGAGAAATCAATGTTACATCTCCAAATCCTTTATCCAACGAAGAATTCATGAAGAAATTAAGAAAACAAATGAAAATTCCGTTTGGTTTAAACGCTCCGGTCTGGCAGTTGGAAATTGCATCGATATTTTTGAAAACCGAAACGGAATTATTATTAAAAAGCAGAAATGTTTATCCTAAAAAATTAATTAAAAACAATTTTGAATTTTCTTATATGCATATCGAATCTGCATTTCAGGATTTATTGTAGTATGTTTGTTTTCTATTTTGACCCGATTCTCTGTGCTTCTGAAACTGCATAATAATGATTAAATTTTAGTGAATTAACTCAGTTTCAATTACCTGTTATATTTAAGGTATATACTATTTTTGTGTTAAATTTTAAGCACACGATAAAAAATATACCGAAGGTAGATAATTCACAGCGATCCTGATAAAGCATTAAAAATTGCTGAAAAAGCATATCAGCTTTCAAAGGGGCCAAAAAATAAGAGAATGTGGAAGATTAAAACTATTTTATCTGTTTTAAATTAGAGTGTATTAAATTTTAACAGTTATTAAGATTTTATTATTTTTGCATAATTTTAATAACCATGATGAAAATACTATGTATTGGAGCATTATCGGTAGCTTCAATTCACTATGCACAAACCTATCCTGTTTCTGCGATCTCGGAAAATCTAAAGAAAAATGCTAATGTTGTAGTCAGAAAAGATTTTACAACAATTCAAATCAATAAAATTAATGAAATAAAGTATCAGGTTAATACTGTTACAACTGTTTTAAATAAAGACGGCGACGGAAAAGCGACGGCCTATATTCCTTATGAAAAAGGGAATAGTATTTCAGATGTAAAAGTTACTGTTTATGATGAGTCGGGAAAGAAAATGAAAAGTTTTTCCAAATCTGATTTTGGAGATTTTGCGAATAATAATCAAGGGGTATTTTATTCTGACAGCAGAGTTTTAGCATTATCATATACTCCCTCTCAATATCCTTATACTATTGATTTTTCTTATCAGATTACGGATGAGAATACTGTTTTCATTCCTGATTTTGTTCCTTTTTCGGCAACCAATACATCTTTGGAAGAGGGACAGTTCAGAATTATTAATAAATCGGGGATTGAACTTAAAACGAAAACGTATCCTTCAAAATATAACTATACATCTGTTATAGAAAGTGATAATGCAGGGGAAAAAATATATTCTTACAAAAATGTTCCCGCAATTGATGATGCATTAATGTTGCCAAAACCCGTGAAGATTTTACCTAAAGTCAGTTTCGCACTGACAAAATTTAATCTTGAAGGAAAACAGGGGACTTTGAGTAACTGGACTGACTTTGGAACCTGGTATTATAATAATCTCGTTCAGCCTGTGGCAGTTTCGACACCTGCCATAAAAGCGGAAGTGGCAGCTTTGAATTTACAGGGCTCAACAGAAGAAAAGGTAAAAAAATTGTATCAGTATATGCAGGCGAAAACCAGATATATTTTTGTTGGCTTAGGAATTGGTGGCTGGCTTCCTATGATGCCCGATGAGGTACATAAAAAAGGATATGGTGACTGTAAAGGCCTTACCAATTATATGAAAACCCTGTTGGACGAAGCAGGAATCCCCTCTAATTACTGTGTCATTAATTCTAATTCTTCAGAGGTTTCGTTTGATTCTGATTTTCCAAAAATGGGCGGAAATCATGCTATTTTGATGGTTCCCACTGAAAAAGGAAATATTTGGCTGGAAAATACATCTCAGCAAATTGCTTTCAACCATTTAAGCTATAATACGACGGACAGAAATGTGCTGTCCGTTACCAAAAAAGGAATCGAGCTTATCAATACACCTTCTTTAAGTGCCGAACAGAGCAAGGAAAAGCAAAAACTGAAAATTAATCTTAATGAAGATAACAGTATTAACGGTGAAGGCCAGTTTGTTTTTACGGGAAGCCAATATGATTTTAATTTGCCTTATGCCTATTTATCTCCAAAAGAAAAAAATGATGCGTTGAAAAGCAGGATTGATGTCTTGAATTTTGAAAAAGTTGAGATGAAAGATTTTGTTAATGATAAAGATAATGCTGTCGCAAAATATACTATTGATTTTAAAGCAATTAA
Organism: Chryseobacterium sp. FH2; assembly: GCF_001045455.1. Lineage (GTDB taxonomy): Bacteria > Bacteroidota > Bacteroidia > Flavobacteriales > Weeksellaceae > Chryseobacterium. Next base: position 100,678 of record NZ_LFNE01000008.1, read on the forward strand.
CTATTCCAAAAATATGGGAAACAGCATGATGTTTAGAGCAGTGCCTATTTTTACGAATAGCTATTATAAAACAGAAGAAAACAGACAGCTTCCTTTTGAAATTGGTCAGTCTTTTAATGATGAATATGAAATCAGTTATACAATTCCTAAAAATTATAAGATTGATGAAATTCCCAATAACGTTATAATTAATTCCGAATTCGGAACTTATACATTAAGTTTTGTGAAAAATGGTGAAGAAATAAAAGTAAACAGAAGCATCAAAGTAACCAAGGGGATTTTTCCTAAAGAAAAGTATAACGATTATATCAATTTCAGAAAAAAGACTATAAATACTGATAACTCAAAAATCTTAATAACTAAAATCTAAGCATGAAAAAAATAATATTAATCGCTTTATCTTCGATGAGCATTGTCTTTATTGAAGCTCAAAAACATGAATTTCTGGATCCTCCTAAGTTTAACGAAGCTGATCTGTCTAAAACAAAATCTGCATTAGATGAAAATGCTCCTGCAGAAATTTTATATAAGTCTGTACATTTTAATATTGATACCAATACAGGAAATCTTCGTAAAACAGCTTTCTACAGAGTAAAAATTTACGATAAAGATAAAGCTGAAGATTGGCTGAGCCTTGAAATTCCTTTGTATCAGAATGGAAGCAATAGAGAAAACCTGGATAAAATAAAAGCATTTACTTATAATCTTGAAAATGGAAGTTTAGTTTCCACTAAAGTTGATAAAAGCTCAAAATATAAAAGTAAGGAAAGTAAGAATGTGAGCGTGACAAAATTTGCTTTTCCAAATGTGAAAAATGGTTCTGTGATTGAGTATCAATATGAAGTCAGCTCCCCATTTTTATATGCAATTCCTCAAATATTGATTGAGTCAGATACTCCTTCTTTATATACTGAGTATGTGCTGGATGCTCCAAGTTATATTTCATATAATGTAAATTATACGGGTTCTCTGAATCCTAAATACAGGATAGTGGAAGAAAAAACATTATATGGAATGCAACATAAAACATACAGGTTTGGTTATGAAAATTTAAAAGGTTTTAAAACTGAAAAACATATAAAAAATGATATGAATTTCAGAACAAAAATCAGTGCCGAATTGCATTCTACCAATTTTAGGGAATTAAAATTACATTCTTCTTCTTGGGAGCAGATTAAAGAGAAGCTTTACAATGATGATGACTTCGGAGGAGAATTAAAGAAAACAAAATTAGCTAAAGAAAATATGCCGGCGAATGTTTCCGGTCTGAAAACTGATCTTGAAAAAGCAAATGCTATTTTCAATTATGTGAAAAACACCTATACGTGGAATAATGATAGAGGAATTTACACGGAAGACGGCATTAAAAAACTGATTGAAACTAAAACAGGAAATGCAGCAGAAATCAATCTTTTCTTAGTAATGTTGCTCAGAGAAGCTGGCTTAAAGGCTGATCCTATTATCATTTCTACAGTTAATAATGGGCTTATCAATTTGATATCTCCAAGTGTGGCAAGTACAAATTTTGTCATTGCTGCTATTGATACAAAAGAAGGTTTCCATGTATATGATGCAACCTCAAAACAGTCTTCGGTGGATAATTTACCTCCAAGAGACTGGAACGAATATGGAATTTTATTAGCAAAAGACAAAGCCAAACAAATGCAGCTTGTAAATTCCACGCCAAGTTTTACACATCTTACGGCAAATGCAAAAATTAATGAAGACGGAAGTATTTCGGGAAGTTATTCAGATAAAGATACTGGGACTTTTGCAATGTTTGCTAAAGAAAGTTTTGATGAAAATCCTGAAAAATACAAGAAGCAGTACAAAGACAACTTCTCAATTGATTTTAATAATGTAGATTCAAAAGTTCTTGAATCCGGTGATTTTGAAAGTACAATGAGCTTTTCTTCTGACAACCTGATTGATAAAGTAGGTAAGAAGATGATTATCAATCCAATGCTGTTTTTGAACAAAAACTCTAACGAGTTTGATCAGACAGAAGAAAGGAAATATAAGATCGACTTTTATGCTCCTTTTACAAAAGTGAAGAAGGTTATTTTGGAAATTCCGGAAGGATATACTGTCGAAGAATTACCAAAAAGTAAGAAAATTGTCACTGATGATAAGGAAATCGAATACAGCTATATTGCTGAGCAAAAAGGAAATAAGCTGGAAATAACATCCACTACCAAGATTGCAAGTCCGGATTATCCCAAAGAATATTATCCTGCATTCAAACAAATTTGGGGGGTAGCCTCAAAGCAGGAAAACCAGGTTATTAGTCTTGTTAAAAAATAAAAGATTAAAAATGTAAGAAATATTTTAAAACCATTCAAAAAATGAATGGTTTTTGCTTTTGTATAAGAAATCGAAATTATGAAAAACACCGTTGCCGTCATTGCGCTTTCTTCTCTCTTTATTTTTGCTGCCTGTAAAAAGACCGAAAACAAAGACATAACTACAAATACAGAAATAAAAGAAACAGAAAAATTGACTGTTGATTCTGTAAAAGTTAGTGATTCGGTCAAAATCAATGATTCTTTGTCTGTTAAATATTCTTCTAAATTTCTTGTCTTTCCTGCTATTAAAGACAAAAAATTATTAGACAGTATTTACTTTGGCAATAAAGGAATTAAAGATTATTCGAAAGAAGGAATACAAAACTTTTTACAGAGAGAAAGAAAGGATTATTTTGCTTCTGTAAAAAAAGACAGCAAAGATTGGATTTCAGATTTAGGATTTGCGCAAACCTGGGATACGGATTTTTCTATGACGCTAAAATCCAATATCAATAATTATATGCACATTCAATACCTGTCAAGCTCTTATGAAGGTGGGGCACATGGCAACTATGGCTTTTCAGAAAGAGTTTTTGATGTAAAAAATAATAGAAAAGTTGAGCTTAAAGATATTACTACGATGCCAAAGAAGAAATTGGAATTGCTGCTGATGAAAAATATCAATAAATTACCCAGCGGTACTACTGATTCTAATGGTGAAGTGAAAAACTCGGATATGCTTTTGGTTGAGGTAATTCCGGTAACAGAAAATTTTTATTTTGATGACAAAAATTTATACTTCCATTATAGCCCATATGAAATTGCGGCTTATGCAGCTGGCGATATTGAGATTCCTGTTTCTTTTGAAGAGCTAAAAGGGGCTATTAATCAACAATTTAAAGCGAGAATGAAAATTAAATAGTATTAATGCTTCCAAATCAGGAAGCATTTTTTATTTTTGTGGAAATGGAAAAAGTAGCTTTTATTATCAATCCTTTTTCGGCAAAGAAGAATTACCAGCCGTTTCTGAATGAACTTATAAAGAAGGTTGAAAATCCTCTGTATTATATTTCAGAATCAATTCCGGGAACAGATGAGTTCATTAAGGTAAATTATGATAAAGTTGATATTTTTGTCGCAATCGGTGGTGACGGAACTATTTCTACGGTTGCCCGAAACCTGATTAATACGGATAAGATTTTGGCAATTTTTCCCGCAGGCTCTGGAAATGGATTTTCGAATGAAACAAAATTCAACAAAAATCTCGATGAGCTTTTAGAAAAAATAAAAGCAGGGAAATCCAGGAAAATAGATACATTTACCGTTAATGATTTGCTTTCTATCAATGTTTCCGGTACAGGTTTTGACGGGAAAGTGGTAAAAGAATTTGAAAAGACTGATCGCGGATTCAAAAACTATATCAAAGTTTCATTCAAAACATTTTTCAATTATAAACCAATTAAGGTTAAATTTTTTGATGAACACTATAAACAGTATAACGGAAAATATTTAATGTTAAATATTGCAAACACGCGCCAGTTTGGGAATAATGCCTATATTGCTCCAAATGCGAGTAAAAGTGATGGCTTGGTGGATATGGTTTTGGTGAAAAAATTTCCGTTAACTTATTCTGCGCTTTTTGCCTTTAGGATGTTTACAAAAAAGCTTAAAGATGATGATTATGTCACTTATCTTCCCGTTTCGGAAATTGAATTTAAGGTAAATACCAAAAATTGGCATTTAGATGGTGAATTCAATAAAATAAAATCACCAATTCGCGTAAAGGTGTTGCCTTCCAGCTTACATATTTTAATCTAATAATTTAATTTTTGGAGCTTTTTCGCTTTTGTTACAATTTTAGTTTAAATATAACACACATTTGATACATACAGACCGAAGTGTCAGATCAATTATTGGCTTGCCATTGTAAAATATGATCAATTCTTAATGGGTAAATGAGGTAATTCTTCAAATATTAAACTTCTAATTCTTTTTCCACTTCATTGGGATGATCAAGACAATATTGAAGCTGGCTTTTGTCTAACTGTTTTTCCCAATTGGCAACTACTACGGTTGCAACAGAGTTTCCGATAACATTGGTCAAAGCTCTACATTCACTCATGAATTTATCAATTCCTAAAATCAAAGTCATCCCTGCTATCGGAATTTCAGGAACTACGGCTAAAGTTGCCGCTAAAGTTACAAATCCTGCACCCGTAACGCCGGCAGCACCTTTTGAGCTCAGCATAGCTACCAAAAGCAGCATCAATTGTTTTTCAATCGGAAGATGGATATTTAAAGCCTGCGCAATAAAGAGTGAAGCGAGAGTCATATAAATATTAGTTCCGTCAAGATTAAAGGAATATCCCGTCGGGACAACCAATCCTACAATCGCTCTTGAGCAGCCTGCTTTTTCCAGTTTTTCCATAATTCCTGGAAGTGCAGATTCTGAAGAACTTGTTCCCAGTACCAGGAGAAGTTCTTCTTTGAGGTAAAACATCAATTTGAAAATATTAAAACCATTGTACCAGGCAACAGCTCCCAAAACTAAAACAACAAACAGAATAGAAGTAATATAAAAAGTACCCACTAAAAATATAAGGTTCAGAACAGAATGAATTCCATACTTTCCGATAGTAAAAGCCATTGCTCCGAATGCTCCAATCGGAGCCAGTTTCATCAGAATATGTACAATCTTGAAAATCGGAGTAGCTAAATCTTGAAGAAAATCCGTTACTTTCTTACTTTTTTCTTTTGTTAAAACCAATGCAATTCCCATTAAGATAGCTACCAGAAGCACCTGTAAAATATTTTCGCCAACTAAAGGGCTGAATAGCGTTTCAGGAATAATATTCATGATGAAACCGGTAAGAGTTGTCTCGTGGGCTTTCTGCTGATATTGTGAAACATCGCCTGAAAGAGTAGAAGGATCGATATTTAAGCCGTGCCCTGGTTGTAAAATGTTTCCGACAATCAAACCTATTATCAAAGCTAATGTTGAAAAAGTAAAGAAATAAATCATCGCTTTTATGGCAATTCTTCCAACTTTTTTCAGGTCGGTCATATGGGCAATCCCTAATGTAAGGGTGATGAAAATTACCGGTGCAATAATCATTTTTACCAGTTTTATGAATCCATCTCCCAAAGGTTTCATTTTTTCACCCAGTTCGGGGTAGAAATTTCCTAAAAGAATTCCTCCTACAATGGCAATAATTACCTGAAAATAAATCTGTTGATAGAATTTTGTTGTCTTCAAAACAGTAGCTTTTGATTTTTAAAAGGCGAAAATTAGGAAAATTTATCTTTAAATATGACAAAAGTCATAAAAAATTCTGGATGGCTCCTAAAGTATACCGTAGATGATGACTTCTGTACTTGAAATAATAATATAATTTCATAATAGTAAAAACATATAAAAATTACTGCTATTCTTAACAAAAAAATTCCCTCACAAAATTAGAAAGTGTGACACTTATTATTAAAAAATACTCTGATTAAGTTCAGAGTATTTTTACTTAGAAGATAGGGGGTAATGATTGGCGAGGATATAGCGTATTTTTTTAAATAAATAGATAAAGCCGGAATTACAGAAATCACCGGGCTCATAATTCAAATTTATTCTACCCCAACAGAATCATCTCCACGGCCGTCTGCCACAGCATGAATTGTTCCATTATCATCAATGGTAATCATTTCTGTCTTTCCGATACGATCCCATCTTTCTGTTTTATACCCTAGTTTTTCCAAATCTTTAATCGTGCTTTCAGGAAAGTTTTTTTCAAAAGCTACTGTTTCAGGAAGCCATTGATGATGGAATTTCGGTGCATTTACCGATATATTTGCATTTTGTTTAAAATCAACAGTATTTACAATCGATTGGTATACAGAAGTTGGTATTGTAGTTCCTCCCGGAGTTCCTACAACCATGTAAGGCTTTCCGTTTTTCAATAAAATTGTTGGAGTCATTGACGAAAGCATTCTTTTATTGGGCTGAATAGCATTAGCTTCTCCGCCTACTGCTCCAAACATGTTCGGAACACCCGGTTTTATGGAGAAATCATCCATTTCGTTATTTAAAAAAAATCCGGCTCCTGAAACAACAACTTTACTTCCGTATAACCCATTCAAAGTGGTTGTCACAGAAGCAGCATTGCCTTCTTTATCTAAAACCGAAATATGAGTGGTTTCCGTTGATTCTTTTGGCTGTTTAATGATTTTTCCGACTTCGGCACTTGAAGTAGCTTTATTAAAACCGAAGCTTTTCCATCTGTTTTTCAAGTAGTCATCAGAAATCAGATATGCTGTTTTATCTTGAATGAAATCCGGATCTCCCATGTATTCTGCTCGATCGGCAAATGCTCGTCTTTCAGCTTCCACCATAATCTGAACCGCCTGAGTAGAATTTTGTTGATATTTTTCGAGATTTTCATAACTCGCCATTTTTAGCATTTGAGCAAGAAGAACACCTCCGCTTGAAGGAAGAGGCATTGAAATAACATTATTGCCTTTATAATCAAATTCCAAAGCTTTCCTTTCCGCAACTTTATAATTTTTAAGATCTTCTAACGTTATGATTCCGTTTCCTTTTTTCATCTCAGCGACTAAAAGTTGGGCTGTTTTTCCTTCATAAAAACCTTTTGCTCCAAGTTTTTGAATCAATCTTAATGTTTCCGCCAATTCTTTCTGAACCAAAATATCTCCCGCTTTCCAAGGGTTGCTTTTCACAAAAACAATAGAAGATTTATTATGTTTCTGAAAATATTCTCTTTGAGAGTTTAGCATGTCCGCTTCCAACTCGGTAATCGCAAATCCTTTTTCAGCCAGATCAATAGCAGGCTGAATGATTTTCTCCATTGGAAGTTTACAATATTTCAATGTTGCAAAAAAACCTGCTACACTTCCAGGAATCCCTACAGCCAATCTTCCGTTTTGTGATAAATCTGTGTTTGCTTTCCCGTTTTTGTCGAGATACATATCTCTTGAAGCTTTTTTTGGAGCTGTTTCACGATAATCCAATGTAAATTTTTCACCGTTGTTTTTCACTCCCACTAAAAAACCGCCTCCTCCGATGTTTCCGGCTTGAGGGTAAACAACCGCCAATGCATACTGAGCTGCGGTAATTGCATCATAAGCATTTCCGCCCATTTTCAAAATTTGTGCTCCGGCTTCACTTGCCAGGGGATGTGCCGAAACTACGACTCCTTTATTTTTTACCTTTACCTCCTTTACGATGTTAATGTCTGTGTACTGTGCTGATATTGATTGAGTTGCAAGTACTAATATGATGATAAACTTCCTCATGATAAAAATTATAACCGAATTTACAAATTTTGTTTTTGAGAAGGGGGGTAAAATTTTTATTTTTGCTTAAATCAACTAATAATAAGATAAATGGAATCCTATACGGAAAAAATATTGATTACAGGTGCCTTAGGACAAATTGGAACCGAACTTACAAACAGACTTGTTGAAATTCACGGAGCTGATAATGTAGTTGCTTCAGGGCTGGACAGATGGCAAAAAGGAATTACTGCTGCAGGGCATTATGAGAGAATGGATGTTACTAATACCCAGCTGGTAAAGCAGGTGATTAAAGATTATGAAATCACTACAGTTTACCATTTGGCTTCGTTATTGTCCGGAACATCAGAAAAGCAGCCTATTTTTGCTTGGAAACTAAATCTTGAACCTCTTCTTCAGTTTTGCGAAATGGCAAAGGAAGGTCTTCTCAAAAAGATTTTCTGGCCAAGTTCTATTGCGGTTTTCGGGAAAGGAATTCCAAAAGAAAATGTCGGGCAGGATGTTGTTTTAAATCCTACAACAGTCTACGGAATTTCAAAAATGGCAGGTGAAAAATGGTGCGAATATTATTTTGATAAATATGGGGTAGATGTAAGGAGCATCAGATACCCCGGATTGATTTCATGGAAAACTCCGGCAGGTGGTGGAACAACTGATTATGCAGTTGAAATTTTCTACGAAGCAATTGAAGAGAAAAAGTATACAAGTTTCATTTCAGAAAATACGGGAATGCCTATGTTATATATGGACGATGCGATAAATGCAACATTGAAATTAATGGAAGCTCCGGCAGAACATCTTACCGTTCGATCATCTTATAATTTAGGTGGAATGTCTTTTACTCCAAAAGAATTGGCAGAAGAAATCAGGAAAGAAATCCCTGAATTTACGATTGATTATAAACCAGATTTCAGACAGGCAATTGCAGATTCCTGGCCGGCTTCAATTGATGATTCTGTAGCGAAAAAAGATTGGGGGCTTACGTACGATTTCGGGATTTCAGAGATGTCAAAAGATATGATTAAGAATCTGAAAGTAAAATTAGGTAAGAATTAATTTACTTAAATTTTACTTTAAATATAGTTATTTTTAACATCTGATTTTTAATTGATTACAAATTTTATCTAAATTTTAATTTAAATGATATTATTGACTTTCAACATTGTTAATATTGAAGCTGAAATAAAAAATGATGCTCAGATTTCCGATGATGAAAAATTAAAAATCACAGAGAATAATATAAAAGCGATTCTTAGAATTTTAGATCTTCATGATGTAAAATCCAGTTTTTTTATTGAAATTTCTGTTGTTGAAAAACTTCAAAATCTTATAAAAGCAATTTCAACCAAAGGTCATGAAATTGCTTTTTATAATAAAAATTCAAATCTTCAGCAAATTGAAAATGCGAAGAAATTTACTCAGGATTTTCTGGAAAAACAGATCCGTGGGATTCGTCAGAAAGATTTTAAACAGCCTCAGGAAAGTTTAAAATTATTGGAGTTTAATTATATTTCAAATATTGATAACGCAAATATTCTTTTTCCTTTCAAACGTCTGAAAAGGGATACGGAAATCAGTGAAGAAGACGGATTGAGCATTGTTCCTGAAAGTATTTCCCCTTACAGTCAATTGCCGTACAATGATTTTGTGTTTCAGATTCTGCCGATGAAATATTATCAGAATATGGTTTTTGAAACATTAAAGAATGATGATTTTGTTTTGATCTATCTTAATTCCTGGCAGTTTACTGATTTTAAGAGATATCAGTTTGATATTCCTTTTTACAGGAAATTAAATTCAGGCAAAAAAATGGAGGACAAATTAGATGCCCTCCTGACTTTTATCAACGAGAAAGAATTGGCGACTTCCCGTATGAAAGATTATATTTTTTAGTTTTTTTGGAGAAAGCTTATGCTAATTCAAAAAGTGTAATTTCCGGTAAAACTCCAACTCTTCCCGGATAGCCCAAAACTCCAAAACCCCTGTTTACATAAAGCATTTTTCCTTCACTTTCGTATAAATCCGCCCATTTTGGATAACGGTATTGAACGGGCGACCATTTTACGTTTTTTAAATCTAAACCAAACTGCATACCGTGCGTATGACCGGAAAGCGTTAAGTGAATGTTTCCCGGGTGCTTTTTTACCACGTAATCAAAGTGTGTAGGGTCATGGCTCATCAGGATCTTTGTTGCGGATTCTGGTACGCCCTTTAAAGCATCATCAATTCTTCCGAACTGTGGAAAAGGCTTTAATCCCCAGTTTTCAACACCAAGGATATATAGTTTTTCACCATTTTTTTCAATAACCCTGTTTTCGTTTCTCAACATATCAAAGCCCGCCTGCTTTTCATAGTTGATTAAGGTTTCAAGATTTTGTTTTTTTGCGTCTGGCGAAGTCCAGGTTATGTAATCACCATAATCATGGTTTCCAAGCACTGCAAACTTTCCGTCTTTTGCTTTAATTTTAGAAAATAAAGGAATAAAAGGCTTGAATTCATCAGCGACATTATTTACCATATCTCCTGTGAATAGAACCAAATCCGGATTTTGCTCGTTGATAAGATTAATTGCGTGTTCCAGCTTACCGGGATCTGTAAAGCTTCCACTGTGCACATCGGAAATTTGTATGATTTTATAACCTTTGAAGCTTTTTGGCAGATTGGCAAAGTTTATTCTTACTCTTCTTACTCTGTGACGGTATTTCCCAAACGTAATTCCATCGATAAATAAAGCGGAAAGCACACCTCCTAAGCCAAGCCCCACCAAGCTTAAAAATTTTCTTCTTTCAGGAAAAAAGTTTTCCGTCGGTCGTGTTAATCCTATTAAATAACCACCGGTTCTGAAGATGTCATCAATTAATAAAAATAATACAATAAAAACTTTAGGTAAGATAAATACTAAAAATAGCGATATCATTATCTGGGCTCGCATTGTACTTCTATCCGATCTTTGAAAATGCATAACCTCGTACGCGAAAATTCCATAAACAGCTAAAGATACTACCCAATATCCGAGTTTTATCCAGAAATTATCTGTTAATGTCCTTATTGCCTGGTAGATATAAACTTCAAGGAATAAGAAGATACTGGCAATAATTAAAAAATTTCTTTGCATAATAATGTTTAAAAAAAGCACAAAGAATAGTTTCCATGTGCTTTTTTATTTTTTAATTAAAAATATATTTTTAAGGAAATCTATAAACGATAGCATTGATATTCATTCCGGCACCTACCGAAGTCATCACAATGTTACCTTTTTCTTTAAACGTTTGACCGTCCATTTTTCCTTTAATTATTAAATCAAACATTGTAGGAATAGTTGCTACAGATGAATTTCCAAACATTTGGATAGTCATTGGGGATATTGCATGGTCGTAATCTTTCACATCGTATAGTTTGTGAAGTCTGTCGATCATGGCATAGTCCATTTTAGCATTTGCCTGGTGGATTAATATTTTGTTGATATCATCAATAGAAAGCCCTGCGTCATCAATGGTTTCTTTGATGGCTACAGGAACGTTTTTAAGAGCGTACTCATAAATTTTTCTTCCCAGCATTCTGATAAACGGTTTATCCCTGTCAACATCTATATTTAAAGAGGGGCCGCTTACCAGGTATTCTAATTCGGGGCCATTATCACAAATTGTATTATGAGCAATAATCCCCACATTTTCTTCGTCAGTCGCTTTTACGACAACAGCACCGGCTCCGTCAGCAAAAATCATTTTATTTCTGTCGAAAGGGTCTGTAACTCTGCTCAAAGTTTCGCTACCTACTACAAGAATAGTTTTGGCAGCTTGAGCTTTGATTAAATTATCAGCCAAAATCATTGCTTCTACCCATCCCGGACATCCGAAAATCATATCGTAAGTGATACATTTTCTGTTTTTTATACCCAAATGGTTTTTTACTCTCGCTGCCATATTCGGCATAAAGTTTACAAGTCCGCCTGCATTTACTTCTCCAAAATTACTTGCGTAGATAATATAATCTATTTTTTCAGCATCAATTTTTGCGTCTTCAATAGCAATTTTTGCTGCTTCGTAGCCAATTTTAGAGTTCGATAGATGGTCTTCAATATATCTGCGTTCCTCAATTTCTGTAATTTCTACAAATTTTGAAATGATTTCTTCAGTAGGTTTTTCGATTTTTTCACCTTCATCCGTATAGAATTCAGAATCTAAAAAATAATCTCTACCAATAACTCTATTAGGAATATAAGATCCAGAACCAATAATGATTGTATTCGGCATTCGTTAAATGATTTTTTTAAAGATGCAAAGTTAATAATTAATATTAATAACGGAGAATTAAAAATATTATTAAATTTGCAAAAATTGTACTTTACAATCTATGAAAAACAATCCGTCGTTGAAAGGCTTATTTATAGCGGTTGTGGCGTTTATCCTGGCCTTTGGAATTTACTTCCTGTTTTTAGCCAAAAAGAACTACTACCTGGTAGATAACCCTACACCCAATACTTATTACTATAAAATAAACAATGGTTCTGAAAGCATAATTGCCGCAGGGCAATTTGTAAATGTAGATTTGAAAAAAGGAAAAAATTCTATTAAAGTTTTTGACCAGAATAAGAAATTACTTTACGATTCTGCATTTGAAGTGAAGAAAATCCGCGGGCTTATTAATATTGCACACCAGGATTATTATATCAATGATCAATATTACGGATACAATCTTAAAAAAGATTCATTACTTTTGGCTCTTGATAAGACTATGATTGACGGCAAAGCCTATTTTGGAGGTGCACAGCACTTCAATAAGCTTTATACAGAAGATTTTTATTACAATATAGATGAAGATTACGATAAGATAATCAAAAATGTTCAGCAGGTGGAGTTTAGATCAAAAATCTTCAGAAAGCAGGATTACCTTAATTATTATAAAGAATATTACAAGTTTTAAGTTTTGACAAAAGATATTACCAAAGTTACTCCCTACAATTCTGAGGCTACGAAGAAAAGTCAGGTAGAGGATATGTTCGACAATATTGCACCAAAATATGATCTTCTGAATCATGTTTTATCCATGAAAATTGATGTTTTATGGAGAAATACTTTGGTGAAAATGATGAAAGATGACAGCCCGCAGGAAGTACTGGATGTGGCTACAGGAACGGGCGATCTGGCAATCACGATCGAAAAAGGAACCAACGCAAAAGTAATTGGTTTAGATTTATCGCAACAAATGTTAAATGTTGGCGTTATTAAAATAAAAAAACTTAATTTAGACGGCAAAATTTCCATGCAAAAGGGAGATGCAGAAAATTTACCTTTCGAGGACAATAGATTTGATGCTGTTTCCGTTGCATTTGGAGTAAGGAATTTTGAAAATCTTAAAAAAGGTTTAGCAGAGTTAAGAAGAGTAGTTAAAGATAACAAGAGTGTTTATATACTGGAGTTTTCAAAGGTTGAGGGGTTCTTAGGGCCATTTTATATGTTTTATTTCAAAAATATATTACCTGCCATCGGCAGATTGGTTTCTAAAGATAACAGGGCATATACATACCTTCCGGATTCTGTAAATGCATTTCCTTTCGGGGAAAAGATGAAGCAAATTCTTTTAGATACAGGATTTAAAAAAGTTGAATATAAAAAACTAAGTTTAGGTATAGCCACAATTTATAAAGCAACAAAGTAACCTATGAATAAATTTTTATTAAGAGCACTGGTTTTAGCCTCAGTAAATATTGCAATGTTTGCAAATGCACAATTTAGAACCCGAAACAGAATGGATAAGTTGGAAGACTTTGATGAGCAAAAATTCAGTTGGGGTTTTTATTTGAACGGGAACAGACTAGACTACCGTATCGTTTTGCATCCGAGATATGGCTCATTTGAGAATCAGAATCTCGTTACATCTAAAGAGAGTTACAGTTTTGGTGCGGGGCTTATCGCTAAATGGAGACTGAATGACTATTTGGATTTAAGGGCAGAACCGGGCTTACAATTTGCTCAAAGGGAGTTGACTTTTAATACACAATCAAATGACCAGTACGCTGCGGGAACTTTGACGAATGATCCTTTTATTCCGATTCCGTTAACAGATAATGACAGAGTAAGGCAAATCAAATCTACTTTGGTGGATATTCCTATCATGCTGGAAGTTCACGGGCACAGATGGTACAATTCCAGACCTTATTTTGCTGCGGGTGTGAATTATATTGTTAATTTACAGTCAAATGCAGATTCTACAGATGACAACTTGCAACAGGTTTTCAGATCCACAACGCATAATTTTGCATGGTCTGCTGAAATGGGTATTCAGTTTTACTTTAATAAATTTAAACTGACTCCGGCGGTAAGAGGTACATTTATCATGAATAACGAAATTGTTGCGGATAATGCAACTACACCTCCTTACTGGTCATCTGCAATGTCTACATTACAGACAAGAGCGGTGATGTTTGTGCTGAAATTTGAATAAGAAAATTAGAGTTAAAAATATAAAGGAGGTACAAAATGTACCTCCTTTTTTTGGTGTCATATCAAAATATAGAGAGTTTTATTTTTGTTAGTATTAATATTTTGTTATTTTTGCTAATAGTTAGAATATACAAAACCTGAAATGCTTCAAGATTTAGAAAAAAATTTTTCAGAAATAGAGAAAAAGATTTTGCTTTTACAAAAGAACTATAAAAATCTTGCTGAAAAGTTCTCGGAATTAAGTATTGAGCATGAAGATCTGAAGAAGAAGTATGATGAGGAAAGAAAGAAAGGTCAGGTATTAGCAGAAGAGCAAAAAAATATAAAACTTTATTCAGCGATATCAGGAAATCCCGAACACAACAGACTGATGAAAAATCACATCAACAGATTGGTAAAGGAAGTTGATTTCTGTATCGCACAGCTTCAAAACAGTGGATTATAATGGATGTAAGAAGAATAACCATCAACATTGCAGGGAGGGTGTATCCGCTGAACGTACCGGCAGCAGAAGAGGAAACGCTGCGTAAGGTGGGGAAGCAAATTGAAAGTATGATTAAAGATTTTGAACAAAATTTCGATGTGAGAGACAAGCAAGATGCTTTGGCGATGTGTGCCCTGAAACTGGGAACTAATGCTGAAGTAGTGTCTGCAAACTACGAAAAAACGATAAACTCTACCAACGAAAGATTAGCCCTGGTTAATAATTCGTTGAACGAAATAGGGAAATAGATTTTTTTTCCCGCAGAACTGCCTACAATAATTCTAACACATTAAAGGTAAACTCAACGCTAAACAATTACCGAGCAAATGTCCATCGAATGGCGTGCCGATTTATCGGATTACAGACAATGGAAATCAGTTCAAATCGTGTTGATTAGGAGTTTACTCTCAATCTCTGGATTATTGTGGGCTTTTTTTATTTAAGAATATGAAGACAATTAAAACTCAATATAGATTATGACAACAGCCATTATAGTCGGCGTTATTTGCCTGGTAATTGGTGCAGTAATAGGAATACTTTTCTCTAAAAGCTCACTCAATGCTAAGGGGAAATTTATTATAGATGATGCAAAAAAGAATGCCGAAAACCTTATAGAAAAAGCTAATGTACAAGCTGAATCCATAAAAAAAGAAAAGAACCTTCAAGCTAAAGAAAAATTTTTAGAATTAAAATCTCAGCATGATGCAGATATCCAGTCTCGTGAAAGAAAGATGCAGGAATCTGAGAAGAGAATCAAAGACAAGGAACATAAACTGAATGACGAGCTTAGCAAGGCAGGAAAGCTTGAAAAAGATTTAGACAGGCAGATTGCTGATTATGCTAAGAAAAACGAAATTTTAGACAGAAAACAGCAGGAATTAGACTTAGTAATGTCTAAAAAGGTTGAAATCCTTGAAAAAATTTCTAATTACACGGCAGAAGAAGCTAAAGCAGAATTAGTGGAATCTATGAAAGCTGAAGCCAAAACAAGAGCTCAGGCACACGTTCAGAGTATCATGGAGGAGGCTCAGCTGAATGCAAAAGGAGAAGCGAGGAAAATCGTTATTCAAACCATTCAGAGAATCGGAACAGAGCAGGCTATCGAAAATTCGGTATCAGTTTTTAATATCGAATCAGACGAAGTAAAAGGTAGGATTATTGGTAGGGAAGGTAGAAATATCCGTGCCCTGGAAGCGGTAACAGGGGTAGAAATCATCGTAGATGATACTCCGGAAGCAATACTTCTTTCATGTTTTGATCCTGTAAGAAGGGAAATTGCAAGGCTGTCACTTCACAGGTTGGTTACGGATGGCAGAATCCACCCTGCAAGAATTGAAGAAGTGGTGGAAAAAACAAGAAAACAAATCGAGGAGGAGATCATTGAAGTAGGAAAGAGAACTATTATTGATTTAGGAATCCACGGATTACACCCTGAGTTGATTAAAATCGTAGGTAGAATGAAATACCGTTCTTCTTACGGACAAAACCTATTACAGCACTCCAGAGAAGTAGCAAATATTGCTGCAACCATGGCTGCTGAATTAGGATTAAACGTAAAATTGGCCAAAAGAGCAGGTCTGTTACACGATATCGGTAAAGTTCCGGAGCAGGAATCTGAACTTCCACACGCTTTACTAGGTATGCAATGGGCTGAGAAATATGGTGAAAATGCAGAAGTTATTAATGCAATTGGGGCTCACCATGACGAGGTAGAAATGACATCATTATTATCTCCGATTATCCAGGTGGCAGATGCTATTTCAGGAGCAAGACCGGGAGCAAGAAGACAGGTTCTTGAATCTTATATCCAAAGATTAAAAGACCTTGAATCTGCCGCATTAAGCTTCGAGGGAGTGTCCAGTGCATACGCAATTCAGGCGGGTAGAGAGCTGAGAGTAATGGTAGAAAGCGGAAAAGTGAATGATGAAGTAGCTTCTCAGTTATCTTACGACATTTCTGAAAAAATCCAAAACGAACTGACTTATCCCGGGCAGGTAAAAGTAACAGTTATCAGAGAAACGAGAGCCGTGAATATTGCCAGATAATAATTGATTCAAGATATGTATAAAAACCTTTCAGGAAACTGAAAGGTTTTTATTTTTTGAGATATCAAGGATATTTGATTGCTTCAGACAGTTCTATTGGATTGTTATTTCGCCTAATATAATCCTGCTCCTGTTTTGTAAGTTCTTTATAATCGGGGGTAAATGGTTGTCCTTTTTCATCTTGCCAGATAACTTTCACATTGCCGGATTTCATTTCCCTATACGGATCGTTATAATGATCCATACAAACTTTTGAGATTTGTTTTTTTGTAACGTCCAGAGGTTTTGCAGACAAATAGTTTATATCTACAGATTCATCTTTCTTTATGGCTGTAAGCTGAAATTCGTAAGAACCTGTGGTGTCTTTCATGTAAACAATCAGTCCAGGCAGACCATTAAAAACAGAAGGACCGTCTTGCAGCGCAATATCTGTTGTAAACCAGGCTTCCCAAACTCTGTTGGAATAATTAAGTGTGGCTTTCTGACATATATAATTTCCTATTTTATTTGTTTCCTTGCCAACTTTCCAATTGTAAAAAGGCATTTCTTCTGTTGTTTTATAAAAATTTCTTAATATAGAAGAGAATTTGTAAATTTTTCTTTCTTGATTATCTTTTATAATCATAAAATTATAATCATATTTTTTTTGTGATTTTAATCCATTTTTTTCTGATGCTGTCATTAAAGAATCATTAATTAGCTGATCTTTAGAATAAAATTTTGATATTTTCTTATTGATTAGCAAGATCATATCCTTCTTCTGGGTTTCTTCGGCCAAAGAGTCTTTTTTGAAAGTCATTTGATAGTTAATCCTATAGTTTTGTCCAAAAGATATTATATAGAGAAATATGAGTAATAAGGTAATTATTCTAAATAATATTTTCCATTTCATAATATTGTATTGCTTTTTGTTTTAAGGGATTTGTGCTCCATTCTTCCCATTCACCGGTATAGGGGTTGTACCTGCACTTTAGAGGTTTTGAAACGTCCAATTCGGCGTTATTTGTATGGGATAGTTCTGTATATGCTCTGCAGTCTGGGCAAATTTACCTGAATTCACAATCTTTGCAGGTTTCTATTTTGTCCTTAGTGAGGTTCCAGTATTTTTTTAAGTCTTTATTACTCAAAGCTTCTTCCAATCCTGTACTCTTTAGAATTAGAAAAAGTAACACCTTCAAAAATCGGTTTTGTAATAAGGTTTTTATTTAGTTTTGTATTTTTCAATACTCATTCCATTATTATTTGAGATTTTTAATTGCTTAGTTCTATTGGGTTTTCATATTTTTTGTTTAACTGTCGTTCTTTTATTTTTTGCTGTATCATTTCTTTACCCTCTATAATAGTAGTTCCATAACTTGCAAGCATGCCAATTGCATTGTCGTTAGCATCTTTTAATGCTTGTTCAAATTTCGGCTGTGTCGTTTCGGCAGCATTGGTATAACGACTTTCGTATAAACTTACTACTTTCCCTCTCAGCCTATCATTAGGTACAGACTTTACAAGCTCAAATTCATAATCTCCTTTATCATCTGTTATTTTGATTATTAATCCCGGCAGTCCACTAAATTTATAAGGGCCATATGGAAACGGAATTTCAGTAGAATACCACGCAATCCAGTTTCTTCCTTTATAATTAAGCTCAGCTTTTTTACAACTAATCGTATTGATTACTTTTGATTCGTTAATAAGTTTCCAATTGCTTATTGTTGGTTCTTTATAGGTAAGTAATGACATTCCAACCAATCGAAAATATTGAATATTTTCATTTGACTGTATAATGGTATATGGAAAATTTGTTTTTGGAACCGACACTCCTTTAAGGCTAAGAATAGTAGTATTTCCTTCAGTAATTGTTTTTGTTGAATTTTTTAGTACAGAATCCCTTTTAAGAGATTGAGTGCTGGCAAAAAAGGCTCGCATATTACCTACTTGTAATGTGAAAAATTCTTCATGCTTATAATCCGGTGTCTGTGTATTTAACTTGGCTTTTAGCAGATAGGTGAAGTCACCATGTAGACTATCTTTTTTATCGGATTGTGAATAAAATAACGTGGCAAAAAATAATAAGAATAATTGAAATAATTTTTTATAATAATACATAAGAATTTGTTTAAATGTAAAATTGCACTTATAAAGTAAATAATTACGTTATAAGTGCATATAATTTGATATATTCTAAATGTTAATAACCATTTCCACAGTAATTTGCTTCAACCATATTAGCCCATATCTGACCTTGCTCTTGAGTCCAGTCTTGAGTGGTTGTGGCAGCCACTCCACAAGAAGTATAAGTAACAAAAGTACTTTTAACTTTTTTAGATTTTAGTTTTACTTGTTTAGAGGACTTTTGAATGTTGGAATTTGAACTTTTTATAGTTATCGTTTTCGCACTTGTCATACCAGCTACTAAAATTGCAGTTGCTAAAATTAAATTTTTCATCTTTTTTTAAAAATTTTTAGTTTTTTTATCTGAATCTCAAGTTTATACACATTGATTGCTCTATGGTGTTTACTTAAAAGTATATTTAATCATCTTTCTCTTGCATTGTACACTACAAAATACTCCATGTTTAAACTGTTTTCATTCCCAAGCTAGCCAGTTATAAAACTAAAAAAGCGTGGAACTATGTCTATTGTTCTAGTAGGTACTGGTATACCCGAGAAACGAATAGAATAGCCCACGCCGAAGCGTGAGCATTGCTATTCCTGTTTCTCATGAAAATTACCAGTTTTACTAGAACAAGAAAGCTAATGCTTTATATTTTAAATGACAGATTAGTATCTATTTTCTGACTACAATGTTAAATCTTTTTTTTCACAAAAAAAAGATTTTTGGAAGAGGTTTTAAAAATAATTGGGCTGCATTAACTGTTCTCCGATAATGTCTGTAAAAAAAACTAAAATACATATTAACTTGTTGATATTTTTAATCATCAGGCCGGTTTATTAAAATAAGGGTATGGAGAATAATTCATTTATGACAGATATATTTAGTAAACATGATATTTTTTTGAATTAATTTTTATTTTTATCAAAATTAAAATTCAGATGCAAGAACTATCTTTATCTTCAAAATTGAAGTGTATTTTTTCTATTCCGGTGATTATTGCGGCTTTAGGCTATTTTGTTGATATTTATGACCTGCTTTTATTCGGTATTGTAAGGATTCCAAGTTTAAAATCTTTAGAACTGAATCCGGATATTGACGGAACCTTTATTCTCAACTGCCAAATGGTTGGCTTGCTTATCGGAGGGATTTTCTGGGGTATGTTCGGAGATAAAAAGGGGAGGCTTTCCGTATTATTCGGATCAATCCTGGTATATTCTTTGGCTAATATTGCCTGTGGATTTTTACCTTATTTTCCAAAAGAGCATTTAGTATATCAATATGCGGCTTTAAGGTTTATCGCAGGCATTGGTCTTGCCGGAGAGCTGGGAGCGGGAATTACCCTTGTTTCTGAAAGTTTACCAAAAAATTTAAGAGCAATCGGAACCTCTGTGGTAGCCGGTTTTGGCTTGATGGGTGCTGTTGTGGCACAGCTAACCGTAGAATTATCAGGTGGCTGGAATATTTCATATATTATTGGCGGGATTTTGGGGATTCTTCTCTTGTTTTTAAGAATCAGCGTTTCAGAATCGGGTATCTATAAAAATATTGAAAGTAAATCTGTTTCAAAAGGCAATTTTCTGTCCTTTTTCACTCATAAAGATCGTTTAATCAGATATTTAAAATGCATTGCAGTTGGCTTACCCACGTGGTATTGTATCGGGATTTTAGCGGTTTTGGCCAATCAATTTGCTCCGGAATTGGGCATTAAAGAAATCAACCCCGGAAAAGCAATTATGTGGGCCTATGTTGGTATTTCTGTAGGTGATTTGATGAGCGGGTTTATTTCTCACGCTTTGAAGTCCCGTAAAATGGCTATTTTTTATATGCTTGCTTTTACCATTATCGGTGTTGCTTTTATGCTTTTCGGAAATACAGATACAGAAACTAAATATTATATTTTTTGTGTGTGGCTTGGTTTGGGAACGGGTTATTGGGCAATGTTTGTGACGTTGGCGGCAGAACAGTTTGGGACAAATATCAGAAATACGGCAACGACTACCGTTCCGAATATGGTGCGCGGTTTGGTTCCTGTGATGATTTTTGGTTTTGATTTTTTTAAGAAAGACTTTTCAGTGATTATGAGCGCTGCTATTGTTGGTATCATCGTCTTTGGGTTGGCTTTTTATTCTTCGCTTACCATTTCTGAGACTCATAATAAAGATTTGGAATTTACGGAATAAATAAGATTTGTTTAAGAAATAATTAATAGTAATCTTCCGTTTATAACATAAGTAAGTGCAACAAAATAAATTAATTATGAAATTTACTATTAAATTATGCGTTGAATAATTAATATTTGTTTAACTTTGAAATAGAACTAAAACTATATTGTTTAATCTCAAAAACACATCACACCATGTCACAAGAAATTTTAAAAAATGCTAAAAAATTAAGAAAAAGCGACCTGAAAAACATTATGGGAGGAGTCGGTAAAATTGGAACTCCGGATTTATCTCTTTGCGGTTGTAGCTGCACGGGAGCTGTTACAGGTCCTAAATATTGTTCAACATACATTGGATGCCCACAGGTAATTACTTGCTAGTCTGATGTTTAAACAGAATTATTTCAATTAGAAATAAACATTTCCACATTTAATACGCAAAAACCTTCTGGATTTCCAAAAGGTTTTTGTTATTTTAATATATTGTTGTTCAGAACAATAGGATACTATAAATTTATAGCTCATAATTTTTCCAGAATAAAAAAGTTTTCCGACACTTATAAAAAAATCATAGAAGTACACTGCTAGAGCTAGCTCCTAATTTTTAACCTCGGGCTTTTCATTTATAAATCGGAAAAACTTTTATCATTAAGATATTCAAACCTTTTATTTTTTGCTTCCCCAATTTTTTGTTTCGTATAAATGCTGTTATTTCCTGAAAATAAATAAGATATAATGCAGGCGATAGCTATATAAATGCCCGATTCAACTCCAAATAACTCAATTCCCATCAACATACAGGCCAATGGAGTATTGGTTGCTCCTGCAAAAACTGCCACAAACCCCATTCCTGCCAATAATCCGGAAGGTAACGGAATAAATAATGATAAAGCGCTTCCTAAAGTGGCTCCAATAAAGAATAAGGGAGTTACTTCACCTCCTTTGAAACCTGCAGAAAGTGTGATAATCGTAAAAATCATTTTTAATGCAAAATCATAAAGAGGAAGTTGGGTTTGGAAAGATTCTACAATAGTTGGAATTCCCAACCCGATATATCTCGTCGTTCCCATTGTAAAAACAGCAATCGAAATAATAATTCCGCCAATTACGGGACGTAAAGGAGGATATTTTATGTTAAACTTAAAAATAGAACTTCCCCAATGAATCATTTTGCTAAAAGTTGCTGCACAGGCTCCAAAAGCAATTCCGGCTAAAATACTGTATATGACAGGCAAAAATTCAAGTTTTGGGATAAAATCTATATGATAGTGAGTGTGTTTTACATTCCAGAGATGAGTTGCCCAATCCGCGAGAATTGCAGAAGCAAAAGCAGGGAAAATAGCATTATAACGAATTCTTCCAATCAAAAAAACTTCAAGCCCGAAGACCGCACCCGCCAGGGGTGTCCCGAAAACAGAACCAAACCCTGCCGCAATAGCGGAAATAATTAAAATTTTTCTTTCATTTTTGTCTAATTTAAAAGGTTTACTGAACTGATCTGCAATCGCTCCGGCCATTTGAAGAGCTGTTCCTTCCCGTCCTGCTGAACCGCCGAAAAAATGAGTCACCATTGTCCCCAAATAAACAAAAGGAGCCATTTTGAACGGAATTGTTTTTTTAGGTTCGTGAATGGTGTCAATCAATAAATTATTTCCCGATTCGACCTCTTTTCCGAAATAATAATATAAAACTCCAACCAAAAATCCGGCAGCGGGCAGAAATGCGATTAACCAGATATTATTTTCTCTGAAATTTGTTGCCCACTCTAATGATTGTAAAAAACCTGCAGAGGCTGTTCCCACCAAAGACCCCATCATAAGACTTATACAGAACCATTTGAAAATATAAGGTAAAGCCGGATACTTTCTAAAGAAAAATTTTGTGTGAAAAGTTGCTTTTCGTTTTAATGTTCGTTGGTTTTTAGACATAATTTCCCTGATTAGTTATTATCAATAATCTCTTAATCAGGCGTCATCAGCTTTTGAAAGCGGTTGGGGAAGGAAGAGCACCATTTCCTTTTGTGTTGCAAATATAAGTATTATTTTTAATTTTTATAGTGAACAGCTTTGTCAATCTCAATAGGATTGTTATATTTTCTGATGATTTCCTGCATACTTTTTACCTGCATATTTAGCTCATCAATGCTATGGATTTCTCTTCCGTTGATATTGATATTTAAATTGTTGTTGGTTTTACTGAAATTTGTCCTTTCGAAAGAAAAAGGATCATTATAAAATTCTAATAAAAGCTTTTGTTTTTGCTTTTCATTAATAGGGATTGCTTTGTCCCCGAAATTTGATTCAAGAAAATCTTCGGTAGGATAGATATCTTGAAGTTTCTGGTGTTTAATAAGATGATAAATAAAATTTTTCTTTGTATCGGAAATCTCAAATATGAGACCGGGAAGCCCTGAAAATTTAAAAGGCCCTTCATTGAAGGGAATCTCTTTATTGAACCAGGCAATCCAGCTTCTTCCGCCAAAATTGGCTGTTGCTTTCTGTAAGGTGTAATTTTGAACCTTTTTAGTTTCACTGGAAATATTCCAGGTAATTTTATCATTGGTTTTAAATGAGTAATAGCCAAATTTAATATTGATAAAATTTTCATTATCAAAAGTATTAGGTTTTCTTTTTACAATTTGCCCTGTCATATCAACATGTTTGTTGTCTATGTTTCCGAATTTTTTGTTTAAAGAATCTGCGATGAGAAGGTTACGTCCGTAAAACTTAACATTTTGAGAATTGATATCCAAAATCATATTGAATTTTTGATAATCAGATTCGGTGGAATCCATTTTCAATTGCAGTTCATAAACAAATCTATGAGTCTGCGAATTCAAAGAAGCTATGAGCAATAACCCAATAAGTTTTAAAATTTTTTTCATGATTGGTCATCTTATATTAGATCCTAAATTTTATAAATATTTTGACCTTATAAAAATGGTTTCATTTCGTCTTCGATCTGGGTTCTGAGCTCCATAAGACGTTTTGCATACTGTTCCTGTTGTTTTTCTTCTTCAGTTTCAGGAACCCATTTCGGAACAGGAAGTTTTTTCCCGTTTTCATCTACAGCCACAAAAACAATAATACAGTGTGTTTTTTTGTCAAAATTGGGTTGCTTCAGATTTCTTGAAAATACATTAATTGAAATATGCATACTTGAAGAGCCCGTATAAATTACCTGGGCTTCTACTTTTACAATTTCCCCGATTTTAATGGGCTCATAGAAACGTATTCCGCCAACATAAACAGTGACCGAATAATTTCCGCTCCATGTTGTTGCACATGCATAACCCGCCTGATCAATCCATTTCATCACGCTTCCTCCATGTACATTTCCTCCGTAATTAACATCTGAAGGCTCTGAAATAAACTGAAAAGTAATAGGTTTGTTTTCCATCCCTGTAAAATTTGAATAAAGATATTTAATAATTTTTAAAATCTTAGATTAAATCCTACTTTTGAAAGATGAAACCTTGAGAAAGGCAATTTTTAATAAATAATAAAACCATATATACAATGAAGAAAGTATTTTATCTTAATACATGTGATACTTGTAGAAAAATTTTAGCCCAGTTTGACCTTACAGACTGGGAGCTTCGTGAGATTAAAAAAGAACCGGTTACCAAGGAAGAGCTTGCTGAAATGTATGAAAAAACAAAATCTTATGAAGCACTTTTCAGCAAAAAATCAACTCAGATAAAATTGAGAGGGCTGGATGTAAAATCTTTGAAAGAAAAAGATTTTAAAGAATTATTGCTTGATCATTACACATTTTTGAAACGTCCTGTTTTTCTTACAGACAATGAGATTTTTGTAGGAAATGATAAAAAAAATGTGGAAGCCTTGAGAGAATTTTTTGGAGTAGCTGAATGAAGTATTTAGTTTCCATATTGATTTTTATTTCATTCACTCTGAAATGTCAAACGGTTTACAGAACACCTTCAGGTACGAAGTATCATCTTTCATCATGCAGAATGGTGAAAAATGTTTCTTCAGGTCTTGATGTGAGTAAAGCTTTGGAGCAAGGCTTGCAACCATGTAATATTTGTAAACCTTCGATAAGAAATACTTATGGGATTGTCTCTAAACCTAAAAAAATAAATGGAACAAATAAGGGAAATCAATGTCTAGGAATTACAAAGAAAGGAACAAGATGTCAACATTATACTAGGATTGGAAATGATTATTGTTTTCAACATATGCCTTAATAATTCTGCTTTTCGAATTTCGAAAGAAAATTTTATGGGAGCAAAATTATAAAGGATATTTTGATTATCATTAAAAAAAAAGAAAACCGGCGCGCTAAATTTAGCGCGCCGGTTTTCTTTATAAGATATCCTTTGTCCTATTATACGAAAGGAGCCTTAACTACTTTTGCAGGAATATTTTTATTTCTTACCTGAATGAAGATTTCAGAACCTAATTTGAAGTGAGGCTTATCAACATAAGCCAGTCCTAGACCAACTTTTTTCATTGGGGACTGAGTCCCGGAAGTTACTTTCCCGATTACGTTTCCTTCTGCGTCTACAACAGGGTAGTCATGTCTGGGAACACCTTTTTCAGTCAGTTCAAAAGCAACCAATTTTCTTGTAACACCTTCTTCTTTTTGCTTTGCGAAAGTATCTTTAGAAACGAAGTCTTTGTCAAATTTTGTAATCCATCCAAGGCCGGCTTCGATTGGTGAAGTGGTATCGTCAATATCATTTCCATAAAGGCAGAAACCTTTTTCAAGTCTCAAAGTATCTCTCGCAGCCAATCCGCAAGGAATAAGCCCCTCAGGTGCACCAGCTTCGATAATGGCATCCCAAAGTTTTACAGCATCTTCATTCTTGAAATAGATTTCGAAACCTCCGCTTCCTGTATATCCTGTGTTTGAGATGATTACATCATTTACTCCTGCCACAGAACCTACTGTGAAGTTATAGTAAGGAATTTCAGAAAGGGTAGTTTCTGTTAATTTCTGAAGGATTTCAGTAGCTTTTGGCCCCTGAACGGCCAATAACGACATATCGTCAGAAGCATTCGTCATTTTAGCCCCGAAAGTATTGTATTTTGAAATATGATTCCAGTCTTTATCAATATTTGAAGCGTTTACAACGACAAAATATTTATCATTTTCTATTTTGTAAACGATAAGGTCATCCACAATTCCTCCATTTTCGTTTGGAAGGCAAGAATATTGAGCTTTTCCGTTTTCCAGAGCATCTACATTGTTGGTAGTTACCAATTGTAAAAGTTCTTTAGAACCGGGACCTTCCACAAAAAATTGTCCCATGTGAGAAACGTCAAACAATCCTGCTTTTTCTCTTACTGCAAAATGTTCTTCAGTAACTCCGGAATATTGTACAGGCATTTCGAAACCTGCAAAAGGTACGATTTTAGCTCCCAGAGAAACATGTTTGTCGTACAAGGCTGTTTTCTTCATATTTAATTTTTATTTCTTTATTTTAAAACTGTTAAAAGTTTCGTTGAAAAGTGACATATAGTTTCCGTTCCAGAATTTCTGACCACAGTTGATGGAAACTAAATATAAATCTTTGTCTTTCTGAAAAACCTTAGTAATCCAGAAAAGTTTTTCTTTTTCGTCAAAGTATTCGTAAAAATATTCTGTATATCCTTTTTTACCCTTACTGCTTTTTACTTTACTCTCATCATCAGAAGAATGATAAAGTGCAAGGATAAATTTTTTTGTTTTTTCTTTCGGGAGTTCCAAATCATGATATTCTGAAATGGTAATTGCCCCGATTTCACTGGTGGGGAAAATGTTTACAATATCACTGTCGTTAGTAGATTTCCAGCCCTCCGGGACATTGATAGAGTAATTTGAACTGTCATATGTTTTAACTCTTTGAGCAGAAGAAAAAAATCCTGCTAAAAATGTCAATATTAATATTCCTCTCTTCATTATTATTAAAAATGGTGTTTATATTCTTCCAAGATAATTTTAAACCATTCTGTAAAATTTTCGGGGGTTTCAGATATTTCTTTGTCTAAATCTTCCATAGAAATATATTTTATTTCTTCAACTTCGTCTTTATTTAAATTAAAATGACCTTCATAGTTTCCCACAAAAACATGGTCTAGTTCGTGTTCCCAAAGTCCTCCGCCCACATCAGCTTTATAGATGAAATTAAACTTTTCTGAAAGCTCAGTCTCAATTCCCAATTCTTCTTTTATACGGCGTTTTGCTCCTTCAATATAAGTTTCCCCGGTTTTGGGGTGCGAACAGACTGCATTGGTCCATTTCAACGGAGAATGGTACTTTTCGTTGGCTCTTTTTTGTAAAAGCATCTCGCCTTTATTGTTGAATAGAAACACAGAGAAAGCCCGGTGCAACAAGCCGTTGATATGAGCCTGCTGTTTTTCCATTAAGCCTAAAATTTCGTCTTGAGGGTTTACTAAAACTACGAATTCTTCCATTTCTACAAATGTAAGTTTAATAAATGTATTTTGGAAATTTTTGGTAAAACATCATGGCTTTTGCCGGTGAATATGATTAAAACATTAAAAATAGATGGATGCAAAAAAAGAAAATTTTTAATCAGAATTACAAAAACACAAGCAGATTGTTTATTTTATTCTTTAAATACTAATTTTTATAGTATAAATTTAATTTAAACTAAGTTTAACAATAGTTTTTGGGTCAAAAATCGTAACTTTGCAACTCAAATTTTAATGATGGAATTAGAGTACATAGAGCATATAAGTCCAATTCTGAAGGACGGAGTAAAGAATTACTTAATCGATATTGATGGAACAATTACCGAAGATGTTCCAAACGAAGAACCGGAAAGAATGGTCACCTGTGAGCCTTTTCCAGACGCTTTGGAAACTATTAACAGATGGTATGATGAAGGTCACCAGATTTGTTTTTTCACTTCAAGAACTGAAAACCTAAAACAAATTACCATTGACTGGTTAGACAAGCACGGTTTTAAATACCACAGTGTCCTGTGTGGAAAACCAAGAGGAGGGAATTATCACTGGATTGACAACCACCTGGTAAGAGCTACAAGATATAAAGGTAAATTTACCGACCTTGTGGAAAAGCAAGTAACAATTGAAGTTTTTAAGGAAGATTAAAATTATAATTAAAGATTTAAAGATTAAACGATTAAAGTATGCACTTTTCTTTTAGTTTTTAAATCTTTCAATTTTTAAACAGATACTGTATTTATGAAAGTTTTAGCAAACGATGGATTGGATCAATCTGGTATTGATGCACTGACCGAGAAAGGTTTTGAGGTAATCACTGCAAAAGTTCCGCAGGAGTTTTTGATAGATTATATTAATGAGCACAAAATCCGTACACTTTTGGTACGCAGTGCTACGCAGGTGAGAAAAGATATTATTGATAGCTGCCCTTCCCTTGGAATCATTGGTAGAGGAGGAGTAGGAATGGATAATATTGATGTAGATTATGCAAGAGAAAAGGGAATTCATGTAATCAATACCCCTTCTGCTTCATCAGAATCGGTTGCTGAATTGGTTTTTGCACATTTATTTTCGGGAGCAAGGTTTTTACAGGATTCAAACAGAAAAATGCCTTTAACAGGCGATACTGAATTTGCAAATCTTAAAAAATCTTATGCTGCAGGTATCGAATTGAAAGGGAAGACAATCGGTATTATAGGAATGGGAAGAATCGGGCAGGAAGTGGCAAAAATAGCTTTAGGCCTTGGTATGAGAGTGATTGCAGCTGATAATAATGTAGGTAGGGCAAGTATAAAAGTAACATTTTACAACAATCAGTTTATCAACGTGGATATTGAAACTGAGCCGCTTCAAGATGTTTTAAAGCATTCAGATTTTATTACCCTTCATGTTCCGGCGCAGAAAGAAGGATATATGATTGGAAAGAGTGAATTTGAAATGATGAAAGACGGAGTTGCTATCGTAAACTGCTCAAGAGGTGGTGTTATTGACGAAACAGCTTTAATCGAAGCATTAGATTCAGGAAAGGTAAGATTTGCGGGTCTTGATGTTTTCATCAATGAGCCGACTCCTTCAAAAGCTATTTTGAATCACTCAAAAATTTCTTTAACTCCTCACACAGGTGCTTCCACACTGGAAGCTCAGGATAGAATCGGGCTTTCTCTGGCAGAACAGATTTCAAGTATTTTACAGATACATTAATTTCTGAAATTTAAAATAAAAAACACCTCAATTTGAGGTGTTTCTGTTTTTATATATTGTTTTTGCTTTTCAACAAATCTCTGATTTCCATTAATAATTTTTGGTCTTCGGTTGGTCCCGCAGGAGCTACTTCGTCTTTTTTAATAACCTTGTTTGCGCCTTTTATCAGCCAAAAAAGTACCATTGCGATACATAAAAAACTAATCACTGCAGAAAGGAAATTACCATACGTAACGCCATTCCATGATAATTTTGATATGTTTTCCGCGCCTGCAGCCTTTAAAGCCGGATTTAATAAAAGCGGAGTAATTACATCTTCCACTAAGGAGGAAACAATTTTTCCAAATGCCCCACCGATGATCACACCGACAGCTAAATCAAGTACGTTGCCCTTAAATGCAAACTCTTTAAATTCTTTAACAAATCCCATAATTTATATTTTTAATAATTATTTTCAAAATGTATGTTTAAAAATATGAAAAGTTTTACACTTTTTACACTTTTTTGATTAAAAATCTACAGATTTATTGGAGTCGGGAGATGCTTTTGTATATTGGGATTTTAAAATACTTTTTGTAAATTGCTTTAGGCTTAATCAGTTAAGTCTTTATTATAAATATGAAAATTTTTACTACCGAACAAATTCGTGAAGCTGATCACTATACTATTCAACAGGAATCAATTTCTTCCACCCAGTTAATGGAAAGGGCGGCTTTCGCCTGTGTACACTGGATTTCAGAAAACTGTAAAAATCACAGGAATTTTGCTGTATTTTGTGGTAATGGCAATAATGGAGGAGATGGTTTTGCTATTGCAAGAATGCTGTATTTAAAAGGTTTTGATGTGGATGTTTTTGTAAATCCCAAAGCTAAATTATCTCATGATGCCAATGTAAATTTTAAAGAATTAAAGGAAATTCCGGAAGTCATTATCAAGAATTTTAAAGATGTTGAGCATTATCGTTTTGATAGCCGGACAATTATTATTGATGCTGTTTTCGGAACAGGTTTGTCAAGAAATATAGAAGGTGAATTTAAAGATTTGATTGATGTTTTAAATTCAAAAAAGAGCGTCAAAATATCTATTGATGTTCCATCGGGACTTTTTGCCGATAAAACGTTAGATGAAAATTCCACTGTGTTTAAAGCTGATTATACATTGAGTTTTCAATATTGGAAAAAAAGTTTTTTACATCCCGAAACAGGAAAATATACAGGGAAAGTGGAGATTTTAGATATAAGTTTAAGTGAAGAATATATTTCGCAAACCGAAACAAATGATTTTATCATCAGTGATGAAATTGTTAAAAATATTTTTAAACCAAGACAGGATTTTTCCCACAAAGGAACTTACGGTGAGGTAACGATTGTTGCCGGAAGTTATGGTAAAGTAGGTGCTGCTGTTTTATCAACAAAGTCAGCCTTAAAAACGGGTACGGGGCTAACTTTTGTTAATGCTCCTGAATGCGGTTATGAAATTCTCCAAACCTCCTGCCCTGAAGCCATGTTTGTAGAAGGAGGAAGTGAAATTATTGAAAGTATTGAAGTTAATGAAGATTCAGTTTACGGAATTGGCCCAGGTTTGGGAACTGATGAAAAAACAGAAAAAGCTTTATTAGAATTTTTAAAAAAATATGCTAAACCATTGATTTTGGATGCTGATGCTTTAAATATTATTTCTAAAGTTAAAAATAGCTTACAATTAATACCTGAAAAATCAATCATTACACCACATCCTAAAGAATTTGAAAGACTATTTGGAAGAACAACAGATTCATTTGAAAGAGTAGAGCTGGCTAGGAAAAAAGCTGGAGAATTAGGAATTATAATTGTTTTAAAGGATCATCACACACAGATTGTTACTCCTGAAGGAAATGTTTTTTATAATATTACAGGTAATGCAGGGTTGGCAAAAGGCGGAAGCGGGGATATTTTGACGGGAATTATTACTTCGTTTTTAGCGCAAGGCTATTTTGAAGAACACGCCGCTATATTGGGGATTTGGTTTCACGGGAAGTCTGCTGATTTTGCTGCTGAGAAATTTTCTAAAGAAGCTATGTTGCCAACAGATGTTATTAATGAATTCGGGAATGTTTTTAAAGAAATTAATAGTAAAGTTGAGAAAGAACTGTGACATATAACTTACAGAAATGAAAAGACAAGTTTATATTATCGTAAACTTGTCTTTTTTATAATTGAATTTAACTGAAAAACTATTCAGGTTTTTCGTTTTCTGCCTGCGTTATTTTAAATTTCTTAGAAACAATCATAATCACAACACCCGCGATCATAAAAGGAATTGAAAGAACTTGCCCCGTATTTAATCCTCCGAATTGGATAAATTCATCACCTTGAGGCTCTTTTAAGAATTCTACAAAGAACCTGATTGCCCAAAGAATAATAAAGAATAATCCGAATAGCCATCCCTGCTGGTATTTTTTATTGGTCTTTCTGTATAAAATCCACAATAAAACGAATAAACAAACATATCCAAAAGCTTCAAATAGCTGCGCAGGATAACGTGGAACAGTGATTCCGTATTCGCTGCTCTGCTGTGGAAAAAACATTGCAAAAGGTGAGTTGGGATCAACTTGTTTTCCGATGATTTCAGAGTTGAAAAAGTTACCCATTCTTACAAAAGCCCCACCCAAAGAAACTACGATTCCCAATCTGTCATACACCCAGAAAGGATTTTTCTTAATAATTTTGAATGAATAATACAATGTCGTGAAAATCAAGGCGATCGTTGCACCATGACTTGCCAAGCCTGAAAATCCTGTAAATTTTAATCCGTTTTTAGTACTTATCGGTAAAAATACGCTCCAGAAATCTTCTTTGAATAGTTCCGGCTGATAAAAAATAACATGCCCCATTCTTGCACCTAGAATAGTTCCAATCAATGTCCAGGTGAAAAGAGGCTCAAGATATTTTAAGTTTACGTTATCAATTTTGAAGATTTTTGTCATTAAAATATATCCAAACCCAAAAGCGAAAATAAACATTAAGCTATAAAAATGCAGTGTAATCGGGCCTAATTGAATTCCTTTTGAAGGATCCCATATTTTGAAAGAAGTTTCAAGCTCTACTTTATCTGAAGCTGTGATAGGTTTATTTGATTTTACAGCATATTTAAAGGTATTAATAGTTTGCTCTGAAACCGGAGTATCAATTAATTTGAAATTCTTATCAAAAAACTGATATTGAGCGTCTTTAAATTTAGTTAAAGTTAATGCGCTGAAATTATAGTAATTGGGTTCAAAGTTAGATTCGTTCAAAATTACCAAAATATTGCCGTCTATCTTTCTGTCCGGAAATACGTTGAGATCTCCAAGCTCAGTCGTAGCATAAATCTTTACAGGAACATCTGTGGAATTCACTTTTAAAGTTCCGTCTGACAGGCCTCCGGGATAGTTTTGAGCAAAAAGACATTGTGTCATGAATGCAAATATTGTGAGGTAGATTCTGAAAAAAATATTACTCATTTTTATTTTTTTAGTAAGTTTTTTATTTATTGAAATTATTTTTTGGGTGGAACGGGATCATATCCGCTTCCTCCCCAGGGATGACATCTTGCTATTCTTTTTAAGCCTAACCAAAACCCCTTGAAAATGCCGTGAACCTGCAATGATTTTACCATATAGTGCGAGCAGGTAGGCTCATATCGGCAATTTTTGGGAAGTAAAGGCGAGATGAACCATTGGTAAAATCTGATTAAAATTACCAAAGGAAAAGTAATGATTTTGTTGGTTGTAAGTTTCAAAACATTGCAAAAATAGGGTAAAAAATTGAAAATTAGTTTAAATTTGTTGAAGTTTCAGGACATGAAAAGGGAGTTTCGTCGGATAAAACAAGGTGTTCGTCGATTTGGCATCTTTATGGATTTACAATCATAATATTTATAGCTGTTCTGTACTCTTTGTATTGAAAATTTTAGTTTAAATTAAAAAATCTTGAATCAAAATATTCCATTAGCAGAAAAATTAAGACCTAAAACGTTGGATGAAGTTTTAGGACAGGAGCACCTTACCGGAGAAAAAGGGACAATCAGGAAAATGATAGATAATAACGCTCTGAATTCACTTATTTTATGGGGACCTCCGGGAACAGGAAAAACAACTCTTGCGGAAATCATTTCTGAAAAATCCGGTCGTAAATTTTATAAACTTTCCGCTGTTTCTTCAGGTGTGAAGGACGTTCGTGATGTCATCGAGGATGCTAAAAAACAAAATTTATTTTCAGGCAAATCGCCTATTTTATTCATTGATGAAATTCACCGATTTAATAAATCTCAGCAAGATTCTCTTCTTCACGCTGTAGAAAAAGGCTGGATTGTTCTTATTGGCGCTACAACAGAAAATCCTAGTTTCGAGGTGGTTTCGGCTTTGCTTTCGAGAAGTCAGGTATATATTTTAAAGGCTTTGAGCTATGAAAAACTTGAAGAATTAATTGACATCGCTCTGGATAGGTTTAATAAAGATGAAAATACCGATTTTATAATCACTGACAAACAAGCTTTTATTCAATATTCGGGAGGTGACGGAAGAAAATTAATCAATTCTGTGGAATTGGTTTTAAATCAATACATCAATTCCAATAAAAAAGAAATTCTTAACGAAGATGTGCTTGAAGTTTTACAGGAAACGATGGCATTGTATGATAAGAATGGGGAGCAACATTATGATATTATTTCAGCTTTTATAAAATCAATGCGGGGAAGTGATCCGAATGGTGCTGTATATTGGTTGGCAAGAATGATTGCGGGAGGTGAAGATATTAAATTTATTGCCAGAAGGATGCTGATTTTAGCTGCGGAAGATATAGGCCTGGCGAATCCAAATGCGTTGGTTATTGCTAACAATTGTTTTCAGGCTGTAAACGTCATCGGAAATCCTGAAGCGAGAATAATTCTTAGTGAAGCGGCTGTTTATCTTGCGGTTTCTCCAAAAAGCAATTCTGCGTACATGGCGATTAATGATGCTTTGGCTTTGGTGAAAAAAACCGGTAATCTGCCGGTTCCGTTACATTTGAGAAATGCACCTACAAAGCTGATGAAAGATTTGGATTATGGAAAAGAGTATAAGTATGCACATTCTTATGAAGGCAGTTTTGTAGATCAGGATTTTCTTCCCGAGGAAATCAAAAATATAAAACTTTATGAACCGGGAAATAATGCTACTGAGAAAAAGATTTATGATGAGTTAAAGAAAAAATGGAATAATAAATATTAAAAAAGGATACTCTATTGAGTATCCTTTTGTTTGGATATGATCTTGGGAAATTATCTCGAAGTATTTATGAATAAAGACTTTTTACCATTAATGTCTTTCACTTCCATATTCGCTAAGATGTCTCCGTACACTTTGGTTTCAGTGTCTGAAAATTCATAACCGTCAATGAAAACAGGAGTATCTTTTGGGAGTTGCTTTTGTTCATTTAACTGTGCAAGTGTCAGTCTGTCTAGTCCCTCAAAACCTTTTTTGATTTTAAATTCCGTTAATCCTTTTTCAGCAATATCACTGTATTTTTTTAAGTTTGTAGGCAGGTTTGCAGGTGTTTTATAGACATTCATGCTTTGTACAATGTCTTTTCTTGCATTAAACATATCTATTGTTCCTACAATATCATTGGCAACCGCAAATCTCGTGGTAGGGTTCTTCTGAGCCAATAAAGTAGCAGAAGCAAATAGTAATAAAGAGTAGAAAATTTTTTTCATAGCTGGAAGAATATGTAAATGTTAAAAACTGGATAAATATAGTTATTTTTCACAAAATGTGAATGGATTTTCGGTTTAATTTAATAATTAATCATAGAATAATGATTTTATTGAGATTCTGTATTATTGTTTTCATGGTTTCCTTCTTTTTTATCTACCAGATTTTTGATGATATTTTTTAGTCTCTGGAATGTAAAAGAACTTAATAATAATATGATTCCCAATATAATAAATGCAATAATTCTGGAAACATTATCCATTTGCCAAACGTCATAAGTATACAATTTTAAAATCATAATGCCGATCAACATAAAACCTGCTTTGCTGAGCTCGGAAATATCGTTTTTTAAGCCCCTGTAAATAAAAATACTTGCAAGAACAGCCCAGATAATGGGTAAATACAGGATGCTGAAGTGGTTTTGAAGTTGGTAAGATTCTGTTATGTTATCTGCATTTCCCAAAATATATAAATGGTATAATTCAAAACTTACAAGAATGGTAATCGTAAATGAAATCAACCAATATGAAATATTTGTTTTAA
The DNA here is from genome assembly GCF_001045455.1 of Chryseobacterium sp. FH2. Taxonomy (GTDB): domain Bacteria; phylum Bacteroidota; class Bacteroidia; order Flavobacteriales; family Weeksellaceae; genus Chryseobacterium. Next base: position 135,898 of record NZ_LFNE01000008.1, read on the forward strand.
AAAAATCTGATTTAGGGAATATCTTCCAAATTAAATAAACAAAAGGAATTAGATACAAAAGTTGGAAAATGAAATAGTTTTTTTGAAGTTCCTTTAAAAGCACCGAATCAGTAATTTCCGAGGAAACAAAAGAACTGTTTATGACGACCAATAATATAACCTGATATATGAGCCCGGTTTCAAAAAATTTATTAAGCTCCAGGATCTTTCTTAAAAGAAGTAAAACAAATATGTAGCAAATACTATATAAGAAGCTTATACTTAAAATAAATGACAGAGGCTTTTCTGAGATATGATAAATTATTTCCAGTAATAATGCTAAATAAATTACACCATAACTCACAAATGTGAATATACCTTCAAAAAAATCGGTTTCGTCTTTTTTACCGGATAGTTTTCTTAGTAAAATTAAATTGGTAAGTGTAGTAATTATAGTTACCGTGCTTGTCAGGAACACAGGATTGAAAATGATGTTTAGCTGTTTTGCATTATAGTATTCCGTCCAGGTGGTAAACTGAGAAAGGATAACCATTGGAAATAAAACGTAAAAACATATTTTGAAAATAGTAAGTCTCGTTTTCTTCCAGATAAATAGCAGTAAGGTAGCCTCAATAGCCCAGACACTTGTAATAAGATGCGTTTTAAACTGTAAAGCGATGGCAAGTGTCACAAGGCTGATAGTTATTGCTGCAAAAACAGAGTAATTGGTTCCGAAATCTTTTTTTGAGTTTTCTCTGAAAAGTAAAATAGAATTAATGAATGCAAAAACAACCGGGAAGATAATGACAGGTTCATATTGTAGTTCGTTGAAAATATAAACCAAGCCAATGATGCTTGAGAAATTTATTAGGACCAGCATCAAAATGTCACCAGACGAAAGTTTATTTGTTTTAAAATAATCCTGCAAAGCATATGCATAGAAAATAATATAGGTAAGAATATAAAAATAAATAGAAAGAATCTCAGTTTTTTCGGCAGTCCAGTAAAAAAGATAAATGCCTGTAAAAATAAAGGCAATCCACCCTGCGCTTCTCCAGTTTTTAAGAAAAACGATAACAAGCATTCCTACATTTAATACCGTCAGATAAGTAAAAAGGAAGAGGTAGTTACTTTCTCCTGTACTAATCATTAAAGGGGCTAAAAAACCACCAAACAATGAAAAAGTAATTAGAATTTCACTCTTATAATAGTACGAAAGTGCTATTGAAAGTAAAGTAATAATGCTGGTAAGGAAAAATGCAATATTCTGGCTGAAAAGATGATATTCTCTGAATGCAATGGTGATTGTAAAATATAAAACAGCGATTCCGCCTCCTGTAATGATTGATGAAAAAACAGTATAATTTTTCCTCAGAAATTGTCCGATAACTATAATAATGGTTCCGATTGCTATTCCGATTGCTACTCTTGTGGTTTCTCCAATCCAGTTTTTGTCAATTGCATATTTTACAAAATATCCGATTCCTAAAACCAATGTTACAATTCCAATGACTGTTAATGCATTTTGCTTCAGAAAATCAAAAATAGGAGTGAGCCAGTCTTTTTGTGGTATATCCGGAAATTTTTCTTCTGGTTTGGTTTTGTGTTGATTCGCTTCCGGAAGATCGGCTTTAAAAGAAACTTCAGCCTGTAAAGGAGTGGTTGTTTGTTGGATAACTTCTATAGGAGATTCAGCTTTATTATCTTTTTTTGTTAATTCAGAAATTTTATTTTCCAATTCATTGATCCTATTATTTAGCCTGTAATAAACAAGGAGCGTGACTATTATTAATATGATAATGATTGTATTGTCCATTTGTAGGTTTTATTTTAATCAAATATAATTAATTGTGAGGAATAGCCCATAAAACAATTAATCCATCACACAAAAATATGATGGATTAATTGGTAGAGTGATTAAACTATATAAAATTCTAATTAGATACTTTGTAAATATAAAAAGAACCTACACTAGATCCCAGCAAACCAACGTCCAATGCAGTTGACCCGGTGAGTCCAAATGAGATTTTATCTCCCGCCTGGAATGTATAAAGAGAATTAATACTCGTCTCGGAAATCGTTAAGCTAAGAAGAATAAGATTAGCTCCACTGAATGCACGGCTGTCAATAATTGTTCCTACACCGGCTCTGTTTCTTAGAATTCCGATTCCTGGAGAATTTGCCAATATGGAGGCCTGTAGCCCTGTTCCGTAACGGAAAGAGTATCCTATGGCATATATTCCGTTTGAAGGAATTGTATAGGTATTATCTGTATCGGAGAATAAGGCAGCTGATCCTACTGATCTTTCTGCTGCAAGAAAGTTAACAGCTCTAAATCCTGTTGGAAATAATGCTAGACTTAATAAGCTTATCCCTGCTGACTTTTTTGCTGCATATACAGAAGCATTTGTATTAGCATTGATTGTAATACCATCAATTATTAGCTGAGGATCGACCTGGGCAACCTGAAAGTCACCACCACTATTTAGATTTACTGCTAAAATTTGATATCCCGAAAGTGCAGGAGCGGCCGGCGTCTGTCTGAGTTTCATCGTTCCATTTACGTCTAGTGTCGCTGTTGGTGTTGTTGTATTAATCCCAACTTGCGAAAAAGCGGAGAAAGAGACTAAAACTCCAATAAGTGTAAAGATGTTAGTTTTCATGGGTAAATATTTTAATTAGTTTTCTTGTTTAATACTGCAAAAATTATGCCTGTGTCTTGTGGTATTTTTAATGTTTAACTTCAAATAGTACAATATTTTTAATCATATATTTTATATTGAGTGATAAAATTCTTTTAAATCATTTATGTTTTAATATATGTAAATATAAAACTTATTTGCAAATATATTCATTAATTTAAATAACTCTCTATTTGTTGAATAAATTTTTTGTTAATTAATAATTTCTTATTACACTCTGACCCTATTTTATATCTCGATAAAATGGCTATAATAAATGGGTCAAAAAAAATCCTGTAAGAATAAACTAACAGGATTGTATAATGATTTTTAGGCCTATTTTTTTAGCTTTCCAAAAGAAATTCTTTATAATTACCCAAAAAATCTACTTCTGCATGGATTGATTTTAATTCTTCCAATGCATTTTCATGAAGCACATCATTCCATTTTCCGGCTACATTGATGAAAAAGAAATAATTTCCAAGACCGGTTTTTAAAGTTCTTGATTCAATTTTGCTGAGATTCATTTTTCTCCATGCAAAAACAGACAGTACCTGATGCAAACCTCCTGCATGATCCTCGGGCAGGGTTATCAGTAAGCCTGATTTTTCTCCTGATACTTCTAATCTGGCGTTATTGTAATTACTTTGAATTTTAGATATGATAATAAACCGGGTATGATTTTGTTCAAAATCCTGAATATTCCTATTAATGATTTTTAAGCCATATAAATTAGCTGCAAACTGATTGGCAACAGCAGCTCTTTTAAGTTCCGGATGCTCTGAAATATATTTTGCCGCAGCAGCAGTAGAAGAAAATTCTTGTCTTTGTACATTTTTATAATGAGAATCCAAAAAGTGAAAACTCTGGGCCAGTGCCTGAGGATGAGAATATATTTTTTCAATATTCTCGGCATCATTTTCAGGATGTATCATCAAATGATGAGCAATAGGCATTACTGCTTCAGCTTCGATTTTAATATTTTGAGTTTTATATAAATAATCCAGTGTCATAGAAACCGTCCCTTCAATGGAATTTTCTAAAGGAACGACCGCTTTATCTACTTCTCCATTTTCTACAGCTCTGAAACAATCTAAAATGTTAGCCTGTGGTAAAAGTTCTTGATCCGGGAAAAGCTGGGTCGCGGCAAGTTGCGTAAAGCTGGCCTGTGGTCCCAAAAATGCAATCTTCATGTGTATATAATTAAAACTGAAATGCAAATGTGCAAATAATATAATAAAGTTTAAGTGTAATTCTTAAACCTTAATTCCGGATTTGTATTAAAATTAATCTTCTTTCCAATTTTCTTCAATCAATTTCATTAAAGCCTCAGGACATTTGATGATTTTACCAGTTTTTGCATCTAGAAAGAAAAGGGTAGTGGAAGCTTCGGTAATTTTAATATGCTCTTCATTGTAAATCTCATATTCGAACTCAATTTTTACTCCCGGAACTTTTTTTATGTAAGTATGAATTTCCAAATTTTGATCATACAAAGCCGGTTTCAAATACTTAATTTTGTACTCCGAAACAGGCAGCCAAATTCCTTGATTTTCAATCTCGTTATATGACATTCCTATGCTTCGGAAAAGCTCAACTCGGGCTACTTCAAAGTATTCTGCGTAATTGCCATAGTAAACGTATTTCATGGGGTCTGTTTCTCCGTAACGTACTCGTATTGAGTGTGTTGTGTGTATCATTTTTTTGCTTTACTTATACATACAAATATATTTTTTAATAATCAATACCTGCAAAATTTTTTTTTAAAATAAAAAATTAGACCTTTGTCTTCCTTCTAAAAAAATGTACTAACCATAGAATAATCGGGGCATAAAAAATGGATGAAAATTTAATGTTGATATGGCAGAAATGTCTTCAGTTCATGCGAGATAATTTGAACGCTGCTGAAGATAATTCTGATTTGAAAAAGCTTGAGAAATCTTTCGACTTATTGTTTGATAAGGTACAGCCAATTTCGTTGGTTGAAAACAATCTTACATTGATGGTTCCGAGTGATTTTTACAAGGAATATATTGAGGATAATTATTTATCTCTACTTTCTGCTGCCCTAAAGAAAAATATTGGTAAAGGAGTCAAACTTTGGTATTCTGTAATGGAAAACAAACCATCTGGGATGGAGAAGCCTGTTACAATGAATATGAAAGGTAAAAGTGTTCCTACACCAAGAGTTCAGGAAACAATGCCGCAGGGTTTTTCAGCAAATATTGTAAATCCTTTTGTAGTTCCTGGAATCAAAAAAGTAAATATAGACTCTAATCTGAAAGCAGACTTCTCCTTCGACAATTATGTAGAAGGTGAAAGTAATAAGTTTGCAGCTACAGTAGCTCGTTCTATTGCAAAAAGACCGGGTGCGACAGCTTTCAATCCATTGTTTTTATACGGAGGTTACGGAGTGGGTAAAACACACCTTGGCCAGGCTGTTGGTTTAGAAGTAAAAAGCCAGTTTCCTGATAAAGTTGTTCTTTATTTATCATCAGAGAAGTTTATCCAGCAGTTTATTTCTGCCGCTAAGGCTCATAAACAAACAGAATTTGCTAACTTCTATCAAATGGTGGATGTATTGATTATCGATGATATTCAGTTCTTGTCCGGTAAATCTGCAACTCAGGACAGTTTCTTCCATATTTTTGATTATCTGCATCAAAACGGAAAGCAGATTATCTTGACTTCAGATAAGGCTCCGGCGGATATTATGGATATTCAGGACAGGATTGTATCCCGTTTCAAATGGGGACTTTCTGCAGAAATCAAATCTCCGGATATAACAACCCGTAAGAAAATTATTGTTGATAAATTAAGCAGGGACGGTATTATTCTTCCGGATGATATGCTTGATTTCTTGGCTGCAGAGGCCAAGACAAACGTACGGGAGCTTATTGGGATTATCAATTCAGTGATTGCATATTCTACTGTATATAAATCAGAACTGAGCCTTGAATTGTTGAAGGATACAATCAATAAAATTGCTGCAAACCAGAAAAAAGTTATCAATATTCCTTATATTCAGGATGTTGTGTGTGACTATTTTGGAATCAAAAAAGAACAGCTTTTATCAAAAACAAGAAAAAGAGAAATCGCTCTTCCAAGACAATTGGCTATGTATTTTTCAAAAGAGCTTACAAATGCTACTTTCACTAAAATCGGTGAAGAAATGGGAGGGAAAGATCATTCAACTGTAATGTACGCCTGTGACACAATCAAAGATGTTTCAAAGATTGATAAGGAAGTGAAAAAATATGTAAAAGACCTTTCTGAAAGGATTAAACAATAAGAAATAATTTAATTTAAATATTGAAAATGGAGAATAAAATTTATTCTTCATTTTTTATTTAGTTTTGTAAACTTAAATCAATTTTTATCATTAAAGGTTTAAATTTAAAAATTAAGTTGCCATGAAAATATTGATGGTTTGTTTAGGGAATATATGTAGAAGCCCTTTAGCAGAAGGAATTATGAAAACAAAAGTTCCTGAGAATTTTTTTGTTGATTCTGCGGGGACCATTTCTTTGCATGAAGGTAAGCATCCTGATAAAAGGGCGATAAAAATTGCAGCAAACCACAATATTGATATTTCAAGTCAAAGATCAAGGCCTGTCACAAAATCGGATTTTGAAGAATTTGATAAAATTTACTGTATGGATATTGATGTTTTGGCAGATGTGGTTTCAAAAGCCTTAAATGAAAAACAAAGGCAAAAGGTTTCTTTATTTCTGGAAGTTTTGGGTGACCATAAAAATGCGGAGGTTCCTGATCCATATTGGGGAGGCATGGACGATTTTGAAAATGTTTTTCAGCTTTTGAATAGAGGCTGTGACGCTATCATAAGTCAAATTTTAAAATAATATGAAACAATTTTTACTTTTCTTTTTACTAATCTGTAATATCAATAGTTTTAAAAAGTTGAGTTTAAAAATAAAACAGATAATATTAAAATAATTATTAATGGTGAGATTCCCAATGCTGTTTGTGATTACAGTTGCTTTTATAAGATGTAATGGAACATTGGGGAAAGAAATTCTTACCTTTGCTAAAATTGAAGATGAATGGAAAATTTCAACCATTACATTTTTAGTTGAATCAGCCCATCACTTTAAACAACCCTCTTTACAAGAAAGAACTAAAAAATAATATAATGCTTTTTTTACTTCCAGCTTATCTTTCAGAAAACACTTCTCTCACTCATTTTTCACCTGTTATAAAAGAATATATCATGCAAACTGATTATTTTTTCGTGGAAAATGAAAAAACGGCTAGAAAAGTTGTTAAATTTTTCGCTCCGGAGAAAAAGCAATCAGATTTGAAACTTTTTCTTTTAGATAAATACACTGAAAATGCAGATATTAAAGAAGCACAGGAACTGATGCTGAAAGGACAGGATTTCGGATTGCTTTCAGAAGCCGGGCTTCCATGTATTGCTGATCCCGGAAATTTGATTGTAAAATGGTGCCACGAAAAAAATATTCGGATCATTCCTGTTTCAGGGCCTTCGTCGATTATTTTGGCATTGATTTCCAGTGGTTTTAACGGGCAGGAATTTACTTTCAATGGGTATTTACCAATTGACAAGGGTGAGAAGAAGAAGCAGATTTTACATTTAGAAAGCTTGGTTCAAAAAACAGGTTATTCCCAGATTTTCATGGAAACACCTTATAGAAATAATGCACTTTTTGAAGATTTGGTTAAATTTTTACCGTCGAATTCAAAGCTTTGTATTGCTGCAAACATCAATGACCCGGAACAGGAGTTTATCAGTACAAAAACGATAAAAGACTGGCAAAAACAGAAGCCGGAACTTCATAAAATTCCGGCTGTATTTGTTTTGGGTAAATAAATTTACTGAAGAAACTCTTGCAAATTCTTTTAATTTTAATTAAAAGAATTTGCATCGTCTTTAAATTTGTGAAAAAATAACAATTATTTTTTTCTTCTGCCTTTCCACTTTCTCCAAAGAAAAATAAGTATTGGAATCAGCAGAAAAAACGGCCAAAACGAAATTATACCAAGGAAAAAACCAATAAAACTATTCCAGCCTTCTGTAAAAGAATCACCAAAACGACTTCCAAAACCTATTTTTGATGTGGTAGAAGTTCTCACTTTTTCTTTATATAAACTTAAGTTTAAAGTGCTGTAATTCACGCGGTCATCTATAAAACGGAGTCTGCCTTCTGCAACGTCTATTTCATCTTCCAGTTCGCGGATATTTTCCTGAATCTCCAGCATATCTTTCGTTGTTTTGGCACTTTTAAGCATATCCCGATATTTTTCAAGATAGATTTTCTTGTTTGCTAATTTTATAGACACGTCGGTATATTCTTCTGTGACGTCATTTGATGAAATGTTTTTAGATAATACAGAACCCACACCATCTGAAAATGAATCAATTAAAGTATCAAAATTTTTATGTGGAACACGGATTACCAATTCTAAATTTTCGTCAACATCAGTATTTCTGAAATTTTCTTTTTGAATATAAGCTTTGGTTTTAGTCAGAATTTCACTGATTTGGTTTTGGGCCCTTTTAATATCTCCAACCTGAATAGTCATTTCTCCATTTTTGATGATTTTTTTTACAATACTATCCGATTTCGGTGAGTTATTGCTTGAAACTGATTTATCATCCGGGAGAAGTTTTTCAGAGATAGCTTGAGGCGGTATTGGTTGCTTATTTACCACGTCTTCCTCTTTTAGAGAGACAGACATTGCACTTACAGATTCATTTGCAACTGATTTGTCTTTCTGACAATAAATCAATGTAAGAAAGGATAATGATAAGAATAGTTTTTTCATGTTACATTTTTTTTAATTTCATCAAAGATTATGCTTAAAACAGTATATTAGGTTATAATTTTAATTGTTATACTATCAATTTATAAATCCATATTTGAAGATGTTACAATTGAAATTATTTTATATTTTTATTGAATGAAAAAGAGCCTTGTAGCCATTATATTTTCTCCTTTTTTGATATACGCCCAGGAAGTTCCGAAGCTGACGGACGAAATGGCTGTCAAATTATCTGAGAAACCAATTCATTGTATTACTCAGGAATACCCGAATAAAACAGCACATATTATTAATAATGCTGGTGAAGTCCCTTTAACTCCAAAAGATTTGCATCCGGCTTTTTATGGCTGTTTTGATTGGCATAGCTCTGTTCATGGGCATTGGATGCTAGTTCGTTTGTTAAAAACAAAACCCGATCTATCAATTTCAAATGATATTGAAAAAATTCTGGATAATTCATTTACAAAAGAAAATCTTCAGAGAGAGGCAGACTATTTCACAAAATATCAATTAACAGGTACTTTTGAAAGAACTTACGGCTGGGCCTGGCTGTTGAAATTAGACGAAGAACTAATAACCTGGGACAATCCAAAAGCAAAAATATGGCATCAGAATTTAAAGCCCTTAACGGATAAAATTCTAAATTCCTGGAAGGCTTTCTTACCTAAACAAACGTATCCAAACAGAACGGGAGTGCATCCGAACACTGCATTTGCAATGGTTTTTGCACTCGATTGGGCAAGAGCAGCGGGTGATAAAGTATTTGAAAATCAACTGATAGAAAAGGCAGAATATTTTTATTCAAATAATACAAAAACCCCTGCGTATCTTGAGCCGGACGGTTCAGATTTCTTTTCACCAAGTTTAGAAATTGCAGATCTTATGCGCAGAGTTCTTCCTCAAAAAGAATTTGTAGCATGGCTGAATAATTTTTATGAAAAACGAAGTCTGGAGAATATTGAAAAGATTCCGGTAGTGAGTGATTTATCAGATTACCAAACGGTTCATCTGGTTGGGCTATCTTTCACCAAAGCGTGGTGTATGAAAGGAATTGCAAAATCTCTCCCAGACAATCATCCGTTGAAAAAGGAATTCCGGAAAACTGCAACAATATTTTTAAATAACGGGCTTCCGTTACTTTTCCAGGGAAATTATGGAGGCGACCATTGGTTGGCTAGCTTTGCGGTTTACGCTTTGGAAGATTAATTAATACTTGATTCCCAATTTTTTAAGGACGAAACTTAGAAGCCAGATAGGTCCTATCAAAAGAAACTGTAAATCTTTTAAGAAAGATGGTTTCTTGCCTTCTATTTTGTGTCCTAGAAACTGCAAAACCCATGTAATGACAAATATAACAAGGAAAAATAGCCATGAATTTGTTCCGAAAGTAATATTGGCTAATGAAACGAAATGCTCCATTAAAAGCATTACAAAAATCATGATTAATGCAATTCTCCATGATAATCTGAAATAAAAAATGGTAACCAAAGTCAAAGCAATAAAACTTGCAATACTCAGAAAACCAAAGTATTTCAGATAAATATTCGGGGTCGGGATGTATGAGATAAAACCTAAAATCGTCCAGAAAATCAAAGGAACACAAATCCAGTGAATCAATTTGTTGGTTGCATTTCTGTGGCTTTCGCCGTATTCTGCAAGGAGTAAATCAATCTTTCTCATAATAGGAATTTGGAAAATACTAAAATAATAAATTTTTGCAATCGCTCAAGACTTTGCTTACATTTGTGTTATGTCTGTCTTAGAAAAATTCGGAGTAGAGATTTTTACACAACATAATATTTTCGAGAGAATAGCTGTCGATAAGCCTTTTCGTCCTGATAATCCGGCATTTATATTCATTAAAACGGGTACGATAAAACTCAAACAGCATTTTCGTGACTTAGAACTTTCTGCAAATATGTTTATGGTTACAGATCCGCAGACAATTTACGAAGTAGTTTCCGTAAGTGATGATTTTCAGTCAAGAATGGTTTCCTATAAAAGAGAATTTATTTCGGCCTTGTCATTGAAATTCAATCGATTAATTACTTATCGTTATTTCAGGCAGCAAATGAATATTGGAGTTCCTTTTCATCAAAATGAAATGGATATTGTCTGGAAAAGCGTGAATTTCCTGAAATATATCCTGGATTCAGAAACGGAAATGACTTACAAAAAAGAGATTGTAGAGCATTTATTTTCTGTTTTCTGTTACCAGATGGCAGGAATTATTTCTCAGGAAGACAGCAATTCGATGAGTCAGATGTCCCGGCAGGAAGAAATTGTTTTTGTTTTCCTTACAGATGTTGCAGAACATCACCTGACAGAGCGTACGGTTGAGTTTTATGCCGGGAGGCAGTCGATTACAACCAGACATCTTTCATCAGTTGTGAAGACCATTACAGGGAAGTCGGCGAGCCAAATCATTGCTTTAATTGTAATTAACGAGGCGAAAGTGTTGCTAAACTCTTCCAATAAGCCGGTTGCAGAGGTTTCTTCGATTCTTGGGTTTAGCGATCAATATTCATTTTCCCATTTTTTTAAGAAACATCTGGGTGAAAGTCCTACCCAATACCGGAATCAGTTTGAAAACTAAAATCCTACATCTGAACATCTTTTTCCAATTCTCAAACATTTGTTTGAATTTCTTATCACCATACCTTTGTACCCGTAAAACAAGGTAAAATGATAAAGAATGTAAAAACAGCACTATCACTCGTGATAGCATTATTTCCTACGCTGTTTTTTTCACAAGAAATCAAACAGTTGACAGCGAATGAAGTCGCTGAGCTTGCTGTACAAAATCATCAACAGTTAAAAGTTTCGGCACATAATATTGACATTGCAAAACAAAATACAAACGTTGTAAAACTTCAGAAGTTACCGGTTATCACAGCTTCTACAAGTCAGTTTTATCTAGGTGATGCGGTGGCCATTGACAAAGATTTTTCAAACTCCACGAATATTCCGATGCCTCATTACGGAAGTTCTTATGCAGTCCAGGCAACTCAGTTAATTTTCAAAGGAGGGCTGGTGAATAAGACTATTGAATTGGCGGGTCTTCGTGAACAACTTTCTGAACTGGATTTAGAGAAGAACAAGCAGGATGTGAAATTTTTAGTGATATCCAACTATCTGGATGTTTATAAAATTTTAAATCAACAGGAAGTCTTTCAAAACAATAAAAAACTGGCTGAGGAACGTCTGAAAAATATCCGGAAATTCTATGAACAAGGAATGGTAACCAGAAACGAGGTTATTCGTGGTGAATTGGCTATCAAAAACTTGGACCAGGGAATTTTAACTTTAGCCAATAACAGAAAAATCCTTAATTATAATTTAAATATTGCTTTAGGTTTGCCAGTGAATACTGAGATTGTTCCTGTCGAAAGTTTAGAGAACAAAGAATCGGGAATCGGGATGGATTATTATGTAAATCTTGCTCACGAAAGCAATCCGCTAATACAATCTGCAAAAACCAATATCGATGTTGCGAACAAGAATATAGAAATTATAAAAACCGATAAAATGCCTACTGTGGCCGGATTCGGAGGATATACTTTACAGAGACCCATTACTACGAGAAATCCTGTCTTGGATATGTATTCGGGAGGCTGGCAAACGGGAGTTTCTCTTAGTTATAATATTGATAATCTGTACAAAACAAAAGAAAGAGTAAAATTGGGAGAGCTTCAAAGAAATCAGGCTGGCGATGTGATGATATTGACGCAGCAGAATATTGATATGGCAGTAAATGCGGCTTATGTAAAATATCAGGAATCTATCCAACAGGCTGAAATTCTGAATGATGCTAAAAAATTAGCCGAAGAAAACTACAAAATTACTGAGGCTAAATACCTGAACCAGTTGGCTGTACAAGCGGAAATGATTGATGCACAAAACCAAAAACTACAATCTGAACTAGATTATGCTAATGCGGAAATCAATGTGTTGTATCAATACTATAACCTTCTGAAATCTACAGGAACTCTTTAATTTTTAAAAACTAAAAAACAAACAATGGAAAACAAGGAACAAAATACTCAAAATACACAGCCAGCTCCAGCTGTATCAAGTGCTGTGGCAAAGAAAAAAGAAGCTAAAAGAAATAAAATCAGAGCGATAATTTCTAACATTATTGTATTTCTGGTTATTGGTTTCGGATTGTTCTGGCTGGTACGTGAATATTTCCATATCGGAGATAAAACCTATACAGAAGCGGCTCAGGTTGAAGAGTTTATTAACCCCATCAACACAAGAGTTTCAGCTTATATTAAAGAAATTAAATTCATTGAACACCAACCGGTTAAAAAAGGGGATACGTTGGTAATCCTGGATGACCGTGAAATTTTAACACAGCTTGGACAGGCTGAAGCAGCTTATCAGAATGCTTTAGCTCAGCGTACAGCAACAAGCTCTTCCGTAAACACGGTTTCTAACAATGTCAATGTAATGGAATCAAATATTGCAGGAGCAAAAGCAAGACTTTGGAATGCAGAACAGAATTTAAACAGATATAAAAACTTATTGGCTTCCGAGGCGGTGACAAGACAGCAGTATGACCAGGTAAAAACCGAATATGATGCACAAAAAGCGGCTTACGAAACTTTGGTTAATCAGAAGCAATCTGCAAACCTTTCGACAACAGAAGTAAAAAGCAAATTCGGCATCATTGATGCTGAAATCAAAAGAATGAAATCTGCTTTGGATATGGCGAAAATCAATCTTTCTTATACCATAATTACAGCACCTTACGATGGAGTGATGGGAAGAAGAACGATTTCTGAAGGACAATTGATTCAGCCGGGACAACAAGTGGCGACTATTGTTTTAAACGGACAAAAATGGGTGACAGCCAATTTCTTAGAGAGCCAAATGCCGAATATCAAGGTGGGCGAGAAAATGATGATGACAGCCGATGCACTGGGAGGAAAACAATTTGAAGGAATTGTTACGGCTGTTTCTGCTGCTACGGGCTCAAGATATTCAAGTGTTCCAACAGATAACTCTACGGGTAATTTCATTAAAGTTCAGCAAAGAATTCCTGTAAGAATCGAGTTTACAGCTTCTAATAAAAAAGAAGATATTGAAAAGCTGAGCGCGGGAATGAATATGAACATTAGTATTAATAAGTAGATTTTTGGCTAGGGGGTCTGATATAGAAAGAAGGATATTTAAACGTCTAAATAACTTCTATCCTCTATCTTCGGACTTCCAACTTTCAACCTTTAAATTTTAACTCATGTACAACAAAGGATTATATCGCGATTGGGTTCCCAAACCCGTACAGCTGTTGATGATTGTATTACTGCTTGCCGTCGTGATGCCTCTTGGTGGAGTGTATACGGGAAACATCAGTTATTTGGTAAGCGGAACGGGAGCGATGACAGAATATTTTATGTGGGCCAATTATGCCACTACGATTGGGATGGGGGCGTGTATGCCTATTGTTCTTAGAATGAAAATGAGATTTAAAGTTCGTGATAAAATGACAGTTTTATTAGTGCTTTTAGGATTACTGAGTTATCTCAACTCTACAACTTTTGATCCTATGATTTTTGTTTTTTCGGCTTTGATTATAGGATTTTTAAAAATGATGGTAACGATAGAGCTATTCTTACCATTGATGGCCATGATAGGAAACAGAGGAATGTTTTACGGGGCTTTTTACACCTTTGTCTTGGTTCTGAATCAGATTTCGGCATATTATGCGGTAGAGGTTTCGATTCGCTATAACTGGCAGCATTTTTATGTGATTATGTCGGTTTTATGTTTTGCGTTAGCGCTTTTACACTGGATTTTTATGCATGATAAATATTTTGCTTTAAAAATTCCTTTACATTATATAGATTGGCTAAGTATTTTACTTTTTGTTTCAACGTTCATGTTTTCTGCTTATGTTTTCTCTTTTGGAAAACAGCAGGATTGGTTGAACTCAAGAAATATTATTAATGCCAGCATTGCCTCTTTCGTAAGTTTTTCTCTATTGGTAATTAGACAATTAACATTAAAGAGACCCTATTTATCTTTTACAATATTTTCGAAAAATAATGTTCAGCATGGTTTATTTATGTTATTATGTCTGGGAATGTTTCTGGGGACAACTTCTATTCAAAATACTTTTGCAGTCGGAGTTTTGGGGTATGATCAATTGACGAATGCGAAATTGAATTTATTAATGATTCCCGGACTGATTCTAGCGGGAGTAGCTGCCATCTTTTGGTTTAAAAAAGAATTCCCGTTGAAGATGTATATTTTTTTAGGCTTTTCGGCGATGATGGGATATGCTATTGTAATGTATTTTTCAATGGTGTTGGAATTCAGTTATGACGGCTGGTATTTGCCTATGTTTTTGAAAGGTTACGGAATGTGTTCGCTTTTCATTTCAGTATGGTTTTATACATTAGATAAACTTGAATTAGATGATATGCTGGCTGCTATCGGATTGGTCTTGGTTTGGAGAACATTTCTTGCCGTTGGATTTTTCTCTGCATTATATTCCTGGTTTCAATATCATTTTCAGGTAGTTGCCATCGGAGATTTGGCAGTTTATATGGATGGAATGACGATATCACCGCAAAATACAGCTTCTAATATGAAAGCTGTACAGCTAAATGCCATTATTATAGCAACCAAAAAAATATTTGGATACATTATTTTAGCGGGTTTTGGAGTGTTGATATACGTTTTCACCCACCATTTCGGTAGAGAACGGTTCCAATATGTAAGATTTATAAGAGTTCTAAGTGGAAAATCAGTAATTGCAAGAAGAAGATTACGTGAACGTAAAAAAATATTAGAAGAGATAAAAGACGCCGCAGGACCTGCGATGTAAAGATACCTTGTTTTTCATTTGTGAAGCTCCATTTTAATTGTAAAGTGGGGCTTTGCATTTTTAGGGCAATTATTTTTATTTAGACGAAATAAAAATTAAATTTGTATAAAAAATAAGTATGAATAAAATTGCAGTAGGGCAGATTGTAGCCGAAGTAACGAGAAAAGAATATATTACAAAACACTTTATCAGAATTTATCTATATTCTCCTGAAGTTCATTTGTTTAAAAATACGACAATCGGGGATAACAATAAGATAGCAGTTCCGCCGAATGGTGTGAACGAAATTCATTTTCCGGCTTTAGATAAAAATCATCAATGGATTTATCCTCCGAAAGAAGTGGCTCCAGCCATCAGGACATATACTCATCGGGGGATTGATTTAGAAAAAAATGAAATTATTATTGATTTTGTAGATCATGGCGACGGAGGTCCTGCTTCAGGATGGGCGAGGGAAGCTGTAGCGGGTTCTAAACTGGGTGTGATGATGCGTCGTGAAGGAAAGGAATTATATCCTCAAGCCGACTGGTATTTTCTGATTGGCGATGCAACAGCAATTCCTGTTTTGAGCGCTATTTTGGAAACGCTTCCTGAAACCGCAAAAGGGGTTTGTATAATCGAAATTCACGGAAAAGAGGATGAACAGATTTTAGAAACTAAAGCTGATATTGAGTTTATCTGGGTTTACAATACAAAACCGCATACAAGCAGTAATTTAGTACCGGCAGTAAAATCTATTGAAATTCCGGAAGTCTCAAAATTCGGATATGTGGCCTGTGAGTTTTCGGGCGTGAAGGAAATCCGTTCATATTTAAGAAAAGAAAAAGGCTGGACCCAACAAGAATTATACGCTTATTCTTATTGGAAAGCCGGTGTTGCAGAAAATGAATCTCAAGCTGACAGGCAGAAGGAAAAAGATACGGTAGAATAAGGTTTTTATTTGAAATGTAGTTGTTTAAGAATATTCGACTAAGTTTAAAAACCAGTATCTTTGTAACTTTAAGATTAGCTATGAAAGATTTAATGGGTAAGGCAATCCGGGATTATTACTATAATGAAAATCCTGAAGATTTGCAGACTGAAACTTCAATTTCTGAGCTGGATGAGCTTCCGGTTGATTATCTTTTCAGGGATTTTGAAGAAATGAATGATATCGAACAAAAAGCTTTAGAATTATCCTGGGGAAAAGTTTTGGATATCGGGGCAGGAGCGGGCTCACATTCTTTATACCTTCAAGATAAAAAAAATCTGGATGTTTTAGCGTTGGATATTTCACCAAAATCTATTGAAATCTGCAGACTAAGAGGAATTAAAAGAACCATTTGTGAAAATATGCTGGATTTCTCAACTGAAACTTTTGATACTATTTTGTTATTGATGAACGGTACCGGAATTTTTCAAAGTCTTTCTAAAATTGATATTTATCTAAAAAAACTTCATACTTTACTTAATGAAAATGGACAAATTCTAATTGACAGTACAGATATTTTATACATGTTTGATCGTGATTATGATGGTGGAGTGTATATTCCTGCAGATGGTTATTATGGTGAGTTGGATTATATCGTTCATTATAAAGGCGAATCAGAAGACCCTATAAAATGGCTGTATCTTGATTTTAATACGTTAAAAAATGCTGCAGAAAATAATGGCTTTAATATTGAAAAAGTATTGCAGGATGAGGATTCTTATTTGTCAAAATTAACGAAAAAATAAATAGGGAAAATCTGAAGGTTAGTTTTTATTTTTATAGATTATTTACAAACACTCATAATGTGTAAAGTATCAATAGATCTGCTACACAAATGACTTAAATTTATGGTATAAAGTTTAAAACCTTTATCCATGAATAAAGAGCAACAGCAAGTCAAGGCTCGCAAAGATTGGCTTAAAATCTATTTGGAATCAGGGGTCTGTAACAAATATGGCTTTACGTTGTGGAATTGCAAGGTCAACACTTTACCGTTGGATAAAAAGATATAAAGAACAAGCTCTTTGCTGATTTCTCTCTTTTCTGTTGCCGGGTTTAAAATCTCCTGTGCTTTTTTATCGCTTCGTGTTTCGTGCAATTCTCTTTATGTAAAATCTATCCCATCCCATCCATACTTTTGCCGTGCGTTTTGCAATTGGAAGAAAAACAGTAAGCTGTTTGCGTTTTGTAATACACCTGCATTGATGGTGTTTTATCTTCGTGGAACGGACAGCACATTTTATTATTCTTATCGGGTTTTAAGCCGTAATAATGAAGGACCGGCAATTGATAATTGGGATTTTATTTCTGTAATCTCCATAAAAGAAAAGTAATATTTACAATTGCCAACTTTGTTTGGCAATTGTAAATATTACTTTTCTTTTAGACAACAAAAACACATTTCTTTTGTCAAACTATTTTATCTAAATTTGCTCATAATTGCTATTTTAACTTAATATTCGTCAAGTATGTTGAACATTGGAGAACGCATGATACAGCTTCGCAAACAGTTTAATCTTTCGCAGGAAGATTTTGCCAAAAGGATTGAAGTTTCCAGAACGATCATCGGGAACTACGAGCGTAATGCAAATACTCCTTCGATTGAAGTGTTGATGAAAATGGCTAAAACATTTGATGTAACGGTAGATTATTTGATCGGAGGGGGTGAGGTTTTTTCTTACGATAAAGAAGTAATGAAGCACATCGAAGATATCGACAAGCTCGATCGTAATCAAAGGACACCTGTTATTTCTCGTAGATAGCATTATCCAAAATTTTAAAACTAAACAAGCGTTTGCTAAATAACACAAAACCCACTGCAAAGCGGTGGGTTCTTTTTTTATTTGCTACACCATACAATCGTGCGGTAGCATTTTTTTACTTATAGTTGATTACAGAATTTGCGGAAAGGAACTTAAAAAATCTTTTATATTTTCATTTTTAGTATAAAATTCAAAAGATAAATTATATAAATACCCTATATCACGAACTTGTCCATTAATACATATTTCGTCATTGTTTCCTATTTCAAAGTCTAAAGAAAAACGTTTATCCAAATCCTCATAAGCAAAACGGAAGATATTTTTATTGAATAAATTATTTAATCCTTTTTGAATATAATCTATATCTATTTTTTCTAAACTTAACTTTTCAACAGTCACTAAATTTACAATCCTTACTTCTACTTTTGTAGCTAAAAACAAAGGATTAATGTTGTCTTCAGATTCTTTCTTAAATGGATGAAATAAGATGTAAGAATCATTATTTATACTTGAAATTTTCATAAATAAAAAATTATAATTTTGTTTTACTAAGAGGTCTAAATGCTTTGTGAAAAATTACATTTTCAGGACTAATACCTATTTCATAATTACCTTGATATAAACTTCTTGATGATTTCATTGTTTCAGATAATTCATAGAAAGAAGAACCATCTACAAGTCTTTGAGTCCAAGTTCCCTCTTCCATGATTTTGGGAATTAACGCATTATCGAATGCATGAAACATATCTGTTTGACCAGCTAACCTAGAATGTAAAATAGGATTTCCATAAGGAATAGACTTAAAACTTGTTTGGACTCCTACACCTCCTAATCCATCTCCTGTAACCTAACCTGTTGTAGATAAAGATAATCCACCCGTAATTCCTACTGCACCTAATGCTGCTTCCACAGCAATTCCAGATGCAGCCATTTGCATACCGATTAATCCATTGTAAGCTAATTGTGAAGAAGGATTAGCAAAAGGATTATCAGGATTAGCTCTAATATATGAACCATCGTCATTTCCAAAAGCCATTGCACTCATTGCTGGTGCATTATCTCCGCCCTGAATTAATGGGGTCAAGATTTGTACCGATTCCAATATTCGTTATATTAAAAGAAGTATTTGTAAATGAAGCATCCGGATTTAAGTTTACATAAGAACCATCTGCTGCTGAATAAGTTCCGCTTTTCCCTAAATAGGTTTCGTTTGCTCCTGCTGTTGCTTGGCTTACTGCGTTATTATTCCAGTAAACCTGATTAGTTTGTCTGTACCCAATCTGTTCCCTGTCTTCCATCAGGGTCAATAAATCGTAATGGATTATTAAAAGCATAGTTATAAGGCGACCAACGTCTTGAAGTTTCCGCCAGCGGATCCACCATGTCCCATCTACCTAAATCTGGCATATAGAATCTTGCTCCATAATCATACATTCCCGTCTCCTGCAACTCCTTGCCGTTGTACTTATATTGATAAGTAACCTCGCAAATTGCGAGTTTTTTTTATCTACCATATTATACAATCGTGGTAGCGAGAAGGATTATTTAGGATGTGTATGAAACTTATATTCCGAATTCTTTTTACTTGTTGCTTTATATTTTGTTTGACTAACTGGAATTTCTTTTACATCTAACCTATACCAAACTTTCACAAAGGTTTTTAAATCAAACGTATTGACTCGGACTGGAATAAACTCGTTGTTTTTTTTGTCAAAACTGATAGCATTTTCTGGATAGTCTTCTGTAAATTCGTTTCCTTTATTAAAAGTAAAATATTCCGATCTAATTATATTTTTTTTGTTAATCTGGATTTCATTGGATAATTTTTTCATTTGATCAATATCAAAATATTCTAAACTACCACGAAACACCAATACTATCTGTGAGGAATAATTATAAAACATCCACTTATTGTACTGATCTTCATGAAAAATAAATTGCCCCTGTTCATTTAAAACTCCCCATGACAAGGGAATACTGGTTGAATAATTAAATCCTAACATTTCTCTTTCTACAACCTTTTCTATATCAAAAGTTATAAAAATAACTTTATTCTTTATTTCCATAGGAATAAACTTGGTTTCATTTAAATATTCAATACTTCGCTGTATTTCTTTTTTAACACCATTATCTTTTATAAATGATAATCTGTCTTGAGCAAAAAAGAGGTTGCTGATTAATAACAGCCCTAAAAAAAAGATTCGCATATTTTTAAGGAATTAAGTTAGGTAGTTTTATTGATCTATAATTTGATTTTGGAGTGGCAATATTCTTACCAGTTTTTTCATCTTTCCTTAACCAGTATGGTACAAAATAATTTTCTCTTTGTTTATCTCCATAGCCTGCACCTGTATAATAAATAAAATTGTAAATTCCAGGTTTTGATATGTTGTTATCGTGTGGCTGTGGCATTCTTGTGAATGGATGGGTATGTCCTGCATATAGAACATTGTCAAAGGTTAGTCCTTTCTCTCCGAAAGCCCAAGGTGCAGTCACTTTATCAGTAACCCCTGAAGTACCTACTAAATACTTATCAACCGTTCCTTTTCCTTTTGTATCAAAACCACCGATTGACCATTCTACATTTGTATTTTCAGCTCCAAATTGAAATACTTTTCTGGCATCTGTTCCATTGGTTGTTGTCCCATATCTTTGCTTACCGTCAACATTGGTTTCAAGCTGACTAATAATTGTTGCATCTTTAGCTTCGGCTTTATTTACAGTAATACTTTTACCTGTATTTACATTTCCATTTTTATCACTGGCATATAAGGTATCTGATTTATCTTGTGTTTCTTTTATCAGTTTAACCTCCCCGTTTTTAAGTAATTGATAATCATTCTTTACTTCTCTTCCATCGGGGTCAATATTACTAATAGGATTATTCAAAACATAATTGTAAGAACTAAATGGTTGATACATTTCCGTCAGTGGATCAATTACGCTCCATCTTCCCAGATCAGGCATATACATCCTCGCTCCATAATCATACATCCCTGTCTCCTGAAGTTCTTTGCCATTATACTTATAATTAAAATAACTTCCCAACTGTGCGTAACCTGTTCCGCCTATGTGGTTTAATCCGAATGGATAATAATTGTTGGTATCCGTGGTTTCCTGAACGCCTTCGCTGTTTTTTCCAAAACTTACCCTTACATTTCCCAGGTGATCTCTGTACTGGTAAATATAATGGTTTTCCGTGAAACTGTAAAATCCTTCTGCTGTAGGTACAAAATCAAGGTCCCATTGTAGGATGGTGGGCAGGGGATCAAATGTTTTGAAAGCCTGCTGCTCGAAAGCGACTTCTGTTTTACACCCCAAACACGTAGAGGATTCGCGATAAGTATATTGAAAACCATCCAGGTAATCTGTTATGTTTTTCGTTACAGGAGAACCTTTTCCGCCTCCGCTGCTGTATGTTTTGCGAAGTTTTGTGCCGTCTGCACGGTTCTGTTTCCTCTTCTACAAAACGAAACAAAATATAACCCACCCTAATTGCGGTGGGTAATTTTTATTTGCTACAAAGTCGGGGGAGACTTTGCGTTGCGGGGGAAATTACTCATATTCACATTTATAAGAGTCTTTATCATTAACAACAAACGCTAAAACTATTTTGCTATTTGAGAAAGTAATAATCTGTGTGTATTTATTTGCACTTAACCCTAAAGCGAGATTTAATTTACTTCTTGAGTGCCATTCCTAATTATAATAGAATGGAAAAAGGAGAACGGGAGATTCCTGTAAAAGTGCTGGAAAAATTAGCCGATTTGTACAAAATGAAGATTGATGAGATTATTCATTTTGAAGAGGGCAAAAAAGCTCCTAAAGAAGTACAGATAGAAGATAAGGAGCTCGTAGAACAGGTTAAAACTAATACAGGAACTGGAACCTGATGAAAAATCTATGATTTTTAAAATGATTGATACTTTTATCAACCAGAAAAAATTTAAGGATTTTATAAAGCAAAATGTTGCGCTATAAAACACAAAACCCACCGCTTTGCGGTGGGTTCTTTATACTTGCTCGCGGATTACAAATCCGCAAGATCGGGTTTTATAACAAAAAACTCATCAATAAAATTTTTACCTTCATCTAAATACAAAACATAAGAACCTATGCTTTTCCTTTTACACTCTATACTTATTTCAATCTTATAACTATTCTTAAATAGTTCATTCTTGTCATATAAAACATAAGAAATATTCTTGTTTATTAGTTTTATATTTTCATTTTCACAAGACTCTTTTAACTCTTGTAAAACTTCTTCATCTTTTAAAATATTATTTATATACTCTAAAGAAAGTTTGAATAAATCTTCTATATTTCTATTTAACATTTTTATTAATATTAGTGCCCCATAACTTTTTCAAAAACAATATGACCATTTGGATTACCATAAATCCTAATGTCACCCCCTTTACCTAAAATTTTAACTTTATATTGATATCCTGTCTGAGCAGCCTCTGTTGCAGTTAATTTTATTATTTCTTGTTGTCCTGTAGGAGCAACTATTCCTTTACTAATAGCATTTTTAATTTTTGCTTGTATTGAAGTATCTAAAGAATTAAAAACTTTACTGATTACCCAACCGGAAGTGTTTTTACCGACACCCATTTTAGCAATATTACCAATTTTTCCTTTCTTTAAATTAACTAATAAAATTGCTGTAGCTATTATAGCTTCTTCTTTGTCTTCACTATCTCCAATTGATTTTAAATTTTCCCACGTATCCGCTAAATTACTTGGCACATCTTTAATTTGTTTCCACATAACATTGAGACTGCCCATTACACCATTTGCTTTTCCATATCTCGCATCTAACATTGTTTGTTCTGCTGGAGTTACAGGTCTTATAGGAGTCATGATTTCTGCGATTTTGTTAAAGTCAAAATTCGCAGATTTTTTATGACTTGTTATAACAACCTCTTGTATAAGCTGTCCTCCTTTAGGACCATAAGTTGCATTTGGATCGGGTTTGGGCAACTCTTACAAGGTTCTCCAATCATCCCCGTTGGGTCATTAAATCTAATCGGGTTTCCATAAACATAAGAATATGGACTGTAGCAAATTGTAATTCACTTAATGGATCTACCACACCCATCTCCCGATATCCGGCATATACATCCTCGCCCCATAATCATACATTTTGCTTTCCTGGAGCTCCTTACCGTTGTACTTGTAATGTTAAAGAAATTTTTATTTGTTGTTGAGGTGCGTATGAAAATTATTTATAGTTTTTTTCTTCAACAATTTAGACTTTGCAGAATACTGTCTACTTTCACCAACTGGAATTTCATTTACATCTAATCCATACCAAACTTCCATAAAAGTTTTTAAATCAAACGTATTAACTCGAACTGGAATAAATTTATTATCTTTCTTTTCCAAGGAAATAAAATTCTCAACTGCATCCAATGTAACTTCATTACCTTTTTCATATTTAAAATACTCTGACTTTGTAAAACTTTCTTCACTAATCTGAACTTTATTTGATAATTGTTTCATTAGATCTTGATCAAAAAATCTATCTCCTTTGAAAAACACAAATACAATGTTTTGAGAATAATTAAAGTATTTTATTTTGTTTTGAGAATCAGTTGTAAATTGTCCATCTGCGTTTAAAACAGAATATTTTGTTGGTAAATAAGTTGAATAATTAATACCCATAATTTCTGCTTGTGCTTCATCAAAAATATCATCAAAATCAAAAGTTATAAAGACAACTTTATTTTTGATTTCTATGGGAATAATATTGGTCTTACTTAAATATTCTACACTTTTTTCAACTTCTTTTTGAACTTCATTATTTTTTATAAATAACAACCTATCTTGTGCTGAAAAGAGTACGTTCACAAAAAGCAATATAGAAAAATATATAGTTCTCATTTATTTAATCAAATTAGGTAATTTAACTTGCTGTCTTTGGTTTAGTTTTGGAGAAGCTATTGGTTTGCCATCTTTTCCCTGAATAATACTAAAAGGGACAAAATAATTTTCTCTTCCATCCCTATAACCTGCTCCTGTATAGTATATAAAATTATATGCATCGGGATTGGATATTCCTACATCATGAGGTTGTGGCATTCTAGAATATGGATGAGTATGTCCAGAATAAATATTATTCTCATAGGTAAGTCCTTTTTCTCTAAATTCCCGAGGTGCTTGCACTTTATCAGTAAGGTGGGTAGTTCCTACTAAAAACGTATTTTCTTTTCCTATTCTAAATCCTCCAATTGACCATTCTACACGACTATTATCCGCAGCAAATTGAAATACTTGTCTTGCATCTGTAAAATTATTTGTAGTTCCATGACTTAATCCACTACTATCTTTGCCTGAAAGTTGACTAATTATAGTTCCATCTGAAGGACTGCTTTTATCCACTTTCACATAATCCTTGTTTTCTTTTCCTATTCTTTCTGTTTCTTTCTGTGCGTTACCATTTGCATCTTTTACAGCATTTCCATTTGCATCGCTTTTTGCTTTGTAAAGTCTATCAAAATTATCATCTGTTTTCTGAATTAAACTAACATTTCCATTATCATCTATACCATAATCGTCGTAGTTCATTCCATTATCATCGACATAGAAAATCAGATTATTTCCGGACATATGATAAGGAGACATTGGAAAGTATTTTTCCGCCAACGGGTCTATCATCCCCCCATCTTCCAATATCAGGCATATAGAAACGTGCCCCATAATCATACATTCCCGTCTCCTGCAGCTCCTTCCCATTATACTTATAATTATATGTAACTAAAATGTGAAACTTGTTATTATCTCCCACACGATAAAATCGTGCGGGAGCGAGGGGGAACATTACTATTCATTATCTTCAAAATCTTGACTGAACTTTATTCCTTTTTTTAAAAGTAAATCTTTTATATATTTTGATTTTTGAAAAGGAGATATTCGAATAATTTCATTTTTTGAATTAAATGTGATAAGCCAATATTTAGAATCATAATCTATTATATTCTCTGCTTGATTTAAATTCTCAAATTTTGTCTCTTTAAATGAGTTTTTAAATATCTGTGATTTATTTTTTGACTCTTTTGATTCATCTATAATTAATCTATATCCATCAATAATATAAACTTTACTGTACTCAAATCCACTTAATAATTTTGGATTTACAAAAGACATTACAATATTGTAAGAATCCTTGTCATTCTCGCTATTATTAGCACCTAATATCAATATATTTTCTTTAGAATCAATCTTTACTTGTGAACTTCTATCTTCTATAAATGCTCTAACAATGGATTGGTAAACATCCTTCTTTTGTTGGGCATGAAAATTATTTTTGCAACTATTCGCTAAAATAATTATGCAAACTAATAAAAAATATTTTTTCATAATTTATTTTTTTGTCTTTCCTGTATATGTTGCTGTATCTCTATTATATTTAAAATAACCTACTCCGGGTGTATATTGATATGTACTTCCCACATTAGGATTGTAAGCTTTTCTATCTCCTGCAGGATTTAAGAAAGTCTTTTGAACCGTTAACTCTCCTGTTTTACTGTTACGAGAGACATCGAAACCTGACGGGCCCCATTCAGAACCTGGTGGATGAGAGTGTACTCTTTCCTGTCGAATTGCATCTTTTGTAATATGGAACCCCGAACCTCCTAAATTATTACTTTCAAGAACATCTGCAGCACTAGCACTTTCATTAGTAGAATGATTAGTACCTACAATATTTGTAGAAAAGCCATCAGAAAAACTAAATGTATCTTGTCCAAGCTCAACAGAGGTATTGCTAGCTGCAAATTCAAAAACCTGTGTTGCAATATCATAATTTTGTATCTGCATATAGGTAAACTCATTTCCTCCTGCAACTCCCTCGTGACCAGGTGTATTATAAGAAACCGTTTTAGCATTTCCTATTTGCGAGTCTCCTGTAGGATTTGATTCTGACACATTTGTTCTTGCAATTTGAATAGATTTGGATTCATCTTCGTTGGTAACGGTATCATAAACATTATTGTCTTTTGTTCTTTCTATATTACCATTATTGAAAATCTTAATCTTATCTTCATTCTGCATTCCATCAGGGTCAACAAATCTTATCGGATTATTATAAGCGTATGTATAAGGACTCCATCTTCTTGAAGTTTCCGCTAGTGGGTCAACAACTCCCCATCTACCGATATCCGGCATATACATCCTCGCGCCATAATCATACATTCCCGTCTCCTGCAGCTCCTTCCCATTATACTTATAATTAAAATAACTTCCCAGCTGTGCGTGACCTGTTCCGCCTATGTGGTTTAGCCCGAATGGATAATAATTATTGGTATCCGT
>NZ_LFNE01000009.1 GCF_001045455.1 Chryseobacterium sp. FH2
TTGGACGTGCCGAAAGCGGCATCAAGGTCGGGGGTTTCCATAATTTTTTTTCGTTGTTTTTGTGTTAAACAAATATAATTAATTTATCTTAATTCCATGTTGTTCATATGGTGTTATTTTTATTTATGAATTTATTTTTGCTGCTGTATGTAATGGCATACAAAAAGGGTGTGAATATACTACACTCTAACTCAGGTTACTGGTATAACCCATCTAAGAAATGCAGCAAAACACACCCGATCGGGTGCATCTTACAGTCATTATTCCTAGATATTTAAATATTACCAGTATTTGAGTTAGAAAATGAACTGCTAAACGCAATATTTTATATTTAAATTATATTAATCTGTTCTTATAATTTTGTTTTATTGTTTAAGCAAAAATAGAGAAATTTTTAAAATAAATTATTCTCCGGCAAAAAAAGCATTTGAGCTACCGATCCAAATGGCATCTTTCTTATTGAAGTCAACATTTACCATTGCTGCTTTTGTCATTCTCCCCAGATTTTCCAATAGAATAGGGCGCTCGTCGTTTTCCCGCCAGATATACAGCAGACGGATTTCTGCTTTTGAAAATTCTCCGTTGATATCTTCAAAAATGGGTTCGTAAGTTACTTTTCTTTGCAAAATATAGTTTTCCCTGTCCTTGATCGCGTCAGTGATTTCTTTTGTCGGGTTTAAATTGACACCGCTTCCAGCAAAAGAAAACAGAGGTTTTAAAACAAAATTTTCAAGATGTTCATTTTCAGGAAATTCATGTAAAAAATAGCTTTTTGGAACAAATTCATGTTTCAGTAATGGCAAAAGAAACTTTGATATT
Source organism: Chryseobacterium sp. FH2 (assembly GCF_001045455.1). GTDB lineage: Bacteria > Bacteroidota > Bacteroidia > Flavobacteriales > Weeksellaceae > Chryseobacterium. The sequence continues at coordinate 820 of NZ_LFNE01000009.1, forward strand.
TTAAAGAACCAGTTGGGATGGGTAACCCAAGTTACATCTACGTCTTCACGGAAATCAAATTCAGTTTTCAGATCCGGGATACTGTCCAGCTCATCAAAAATCACACGATTATAAATTCTTTTAATTTCAACGGGCTTTCCATCTTTTTCATAGAATAATTGTCGTCCATCTTTTTTAATTTTTGTAAGGCAGACGGTCTTTATTCCTAATAATTTTTCAGTTAGGGCAAAATCAATTGCTGTTTTTTGTTTCTCAGGATAAATTTCAAGCAGAATTACATTTTCAGGATTTTCATCAGCAACAATAAGCTCTTTTAAATAATTTTCAAACTCTTCATGAGACATATTGTTTTTAATTTCTGAAAGAAAAGGATAAACTTCACAAAAAGTATTTTCAAAGACTCTCTGAAAAGCATATAATGAAGGAAAAGCCTGTAATTCGATAAGCTGTGGTTCTATTTCTCCGTTTTCACTTTTGCAGATTCCAAAATCGATAGTGAAAAAATGAGGCTGTTTGGTATCATTGGGCACTTTACAATTTTCAGGAATAGCTTTTTCTAATGTTCCGGCCGGCAGAGCTTTTATTTGATCAATAATGCTCTCACTCGCCTCAATAAGTTTGTTTTTAAACTTATTGGTGAGGAAAAACGGGCTTTCAGAGATTCTGAAACCGGGTTCCAGACCGCTTTTTTGTTTTAAAAGCTGCTTAAACAGGTCATATTTTTCCTGTGAAAATTCCTGATTAAATTGTTTTCTATACTTCGGAATCATATTTTTTTCTTTGTGATTTTAAAAAATCGGACAATTTTTGCCCGATTTTTTTATTAATAGCTAATTTATTAATGTCAATTTACACCATTGCTTCGGTTCCTTTCAGAATGTTTTTTTTTGCAAACTGTAAAAATCTAGGAAGTATTTGGGCCTGGGTAAGCACAATTTTATCTTCATCATCCATTCTGTCCACAGTTTCAAGATATTTTTCCATTCCGAAATTTTCAATCATTGCCTGTTTGTTTTTCTCATCTTTCAGATTCTCAACCATACCTGCAGGATTAGCTTCAGGATGGAATTGGGTTCCAAAAATTTCTTCTGAAAAACGTATTGCCATCACCGCTCTTTCCAGATTAATGTGAGGACGGAATTTCTCAATGGCAACGATTTTCATTCCCAGTTCGTCAAAACGATCATGATTAGGCTCAATAAATTGGAAAGCTCTCGAATCTACTGCATAGAAAGGATCCGGAAGGTTTTTAAATAAAAACTCCTGTTTGCCTTCTTCTGTTTTGTGTACCGGCATTACTCCGAAAGAATAAGACCTTCTTTTGCAGATATTTCCCAGCTTCCAATGAATGCTTGCTAACTGGAAAGAATGACAAATCAAAAACAGATATTTTTTATCGTCATTATATTTGTTATGTTCAAAAACAGAATCTAAAAAACCTGAAAATTTATCTTCCCATTCAAGACCTTCCCTGTGTGGATCTCCTGGGCCCCCGGAAGAAATGAAAATATCAAAATCTTCAATATCCGGGATTTCGTTTTTAAATCTTACATCAAAAGTTTGGATAATTACGTTGTCTTCAGAACTAAGCTGAAAAGCTTCCGAAATTTCTTTAATATTTCTAAAACCTTGATTTACATGGTTGTTATTCATGTCAAGCAAGGCAATTCGAATATCTCTCATACTACTTCATATTTTTTACAAAGTTACCAAAAATATTATGAAGCGGATTCACCATGCGTTATACCATATTCGGTTTCTGAAATCATATAGTCTACAACTTTCGTTAAGTCGCCAGTTTCTTTGAAGATTTGGAGCTGTCTGTCTGCACCCGTTCCGTTTTCTAAAATTTGCCAGGCATATTCTACCTCTTCTCTGCAGCCCAAATCATCCACAACATCATCGATGAACTCCAAAAGTTCTTTCAATAAATCCGGATAAGGAACTGATTCTTCTTTTCCGAAATCAATAAGATGGGCTTCGATTCCGCTTTTGGAAGCACGCCATTTATTTTCGTTTAATAATAATCTTCTGTAGCTTCTGAAGCTCAAATTCTGCTGATGGAGCTTATAGATTTTTGCTACTAAAGCCTGCATAATTGCGGCTAAACAAACTGTTTCGTCAATTCTCAGAGGCATATCACAAATTCTGAACTCAATCGTAGGGTAGAAGGGATGAACCCTCAAATCCCACCAGATTTTCTTAGCATTGTCGATAGTTCCTGTCTTTACCAGAAGGTCAACATAGCTGTCAAACTCAGCCAGAGAGTTAAAAAAACTCGGGATACCGGTTCTTGGGAATTTTACAAATATTTCCTGTCTGTATGATTTGAAGCCCGTATTTCTTCCAATCCAAAATGGTGAGTTGGTAGATAAGGCATAAACGTGCGGAAGAAAATAACGCATTACATTCTGAATTCTCACACCTTCTTCACGATTCGGGATTCCGATATGCACATGGAGGCCAAAAATAAGGTTTCCACGGGCAACATCACCCATATCGTCTACAATTTTATTATAACGCTCTCCGTTTGTGATGGTATTATGCTCCCAGTTTGAAAAGGGGTGCGTACCACCACCTGATACACGCAGACCTTGTTCGTGTGCGGTTTTGATAAGATGTCTTCTTAAATTCGTCAGTTCAGCTTTTGCTTCCTGAATGTTTTGGCAGATTCCTGTTTCCATTTCAATCATGGATTCGTGCATTTCATGTTTTAAGTTTTCACTTAGAACGGCTTTTCCGCCTTCAATAATTTTCGAAACATGAGAGATTAAGTCCCTGCTCTCAACATCAATGATTTGATATTCTTCTTCGATTCCAATGGTAAATTGATGCATTTTTTTTCGTGCTTTTTATTTTTATGTTCTTATTTTACAGAATCTTTTACAAAAGTTCCCCAAGAGATATTTGGTTTTCCGGGAACATATTCTTTTGCTTTTTCTATGGCTAATTTTGCGGCATGTTCTACGATCCATCCAAAGTTTTCTTCTCCTACAGAGTTTCTGTCTGCATCGGGGGCGGGATTGCAGAAATCAATTGCATACGGGATTCCGTCTCTTACTGCAAATTCAACTGTATTGAAATCGTATCCAAGAGCTTCATTCATCTTGATGGTATAGTCATGAATTGTTTTTAATAATTTTTCCAATTCTTCACCTTGAGTCTGATGAGTGGTTGCATATCTCAAATGATGGGCATTTCTTGGTTCATAAGGCATAATATGAACATATTTCTGTCCGAGACAATATACTCTGTAATAATCATCAAAAACGATTTCTTCCTGTACCATCATTACCAATTGCTCTGTTTCGCTTAGTTTATTCCAAAGATCTTCCGGATTTTCCACTCTGTAAACACTTTTCCAACCACCTCCGTCATGAGGCTTCATATAAGCCGGGAAACCCACATATTCGAAAATATATTCCCAGTCATGAGGAAACTTTAAATTTCTGAATGATGTTTCTGTGGTATCTGTCGGCCTTTCGTGCGAAGGAAGCAAAACTGTTTTCGGAAGTGGAATTCCCAGTTTTGACATTAATGCATTATTGAAAAATTTTTCATCTGCACTCCACCAGAAAGGATTGTTAATTACATAAGTACCGTTCAGCGCTGCATTTTTAAGATAAGCTCTGTAAAAAGGAACATCCTGCGAAATTCTGTCGATAATTACTGCATAGCCATAATCAGCGCCTTGTTCCAGTTTGTCAATATTTACAGGTTCAGCGATGATTTCTCCGCCCCCCAATTCATTTACTTTATCGATAAAAGCCCAAGGGAAAGTATCTTCCATACCGAATAGAATTCCAACTTTTTTTGCCATAATTGTATTTTTTAATGTTGTATATTAATATTTTAGTTTAATAAATTTAATGATTTTAAGAGAAGAAAGTGCCGATAAATGTAGGAAAAACCATTCTCCAAAGCGGCCAGTCGTGATTAATCCATTTTCTTTCATCATACCAGAAATCAATTCCTTTTGAGCTTAAAATTTCTGCCATTTCAATATTCTTATCTTTGCAAATATCCTGATCAGATGTGCTCAAAACAATGTGCATATGTTTATATTTCCAGGCTTCATCGTTTTTTACAAATTCTCTTGGACAATTGAAATATACCAATTCATCAGAATATCCGTCCATAAAATTTCTTATGCTGAAAGCTCCTGAAAGGCAGAATAAGTGTGAAACCACATCCGGAAACCTGAATGCAAAATTGGCAGCATGATAACCTCCAAAACTCGCACCTGCGACTGCTACGCGATGTGTCTGATGGATTTTCTGGATATAAGGAACAAACTCCTGAATCAAAAACTGAACATATTTTTCATAATTTTTAATTCTTTGCTGAGGCGAAATATTATCGTCATAAAAGCTCCATGCATCGATAGTCTGAATGTTGTATAACTTTACTTTTCCCTGCTCTATAAACCAATTGATGCTTCCGTTCAGATGAAAATCATGGTTTTGTGTATATTGCCCTTGTGAAGTTGGAAACATAATAATTGGATAACCGTAGTGTCCTGTAACTTCTACTTTAAGGCTTATTCCTAAAATATGCGAATAATAATCTGTATGCTCTATTTGCGGCATTTTTTTTCTTATTTGATTTTAAATGTAATAGGTAATGTTAGCTCATCGGCTTATCTTTTGGCGGAAGAATATTCAGCAGTTCTGCATGTATTTTTTCGGCAGCCTTGTCTAGCCTTTCCTGTACAAGGGTAGCATCAGCTGATTTATAAACAATCCCGACATGATAATCTATAGGAAGGAATTTCACTGCTTCTTCACACTCAAATTCGTTATAATCGGGTTCTTTATCTTTAATTAAAGCTACAATCAGCCCGGAATAATATCCTGTCGGCTTTGAAACTTCGTAATTCTTACCTCTCAATAATGCATCTTCAATGATAGCCCATTCCCTCCAGATATTAATATTGCTTGATGCCTCTACCAAATCAGGAATATGAGCCCCTCCGACTCTTGAAGATGTTTCAAGGAAATAATATTTTCCATCATCTTTACTTTTGATAAATTCTGTATGGGTAGCACCATTCATGAGGCCAAAGCTTGAAAGTACTTTGGCATTTACCTGCTCAAGAGCTTGAAATTCATCTGAATATCTTCCTAATGTTTTAGTTCTGAAAACGCCGCCTTCATGAGAAACCTGCATTGGTGGGGCTAAATATTTTGATGCTGATGTGAAAACAATTTCCCTGTTAAATGTCAAACTGTCAACATGATAAACATCCCCGGGTTTGAAGCTTTCCAATAAAAACAGGTGTCTCTCTTCTCCAAGAGCATTCAAAGCATCCCAAAGATGATCTTTTGACATGATTTTTTTAATTCCTGATGCGGAAGCTTCTGAGCGGGGTTTTAATACCCAGGGCGCAGAAACGTTATCGATAAAATTATTAACCTCATCATTATTAAAAACCGGTGTAAATTCTGGGACATTAATTCCTGAATCTTTTGCTTTTTGCCTCATCGCCAATTTATCTCTGAAATAACGATGCGTTGTTTGTCCCATTCCCGGAATACGGAAAGTTTCCCTGATAAGTGCGGCTTTTTCTACATCATAATCGTCAAGTGCAATTACTGCATCCACCTTTCGTGTTTGCATAAGATGTGAAAATCCCTGAATAAGATGCTCTAAATTCCAGACAGACGGTTTCAGTTCGGGCATGTAAAATACCTCGTCTATAGCATGCCACGGCCAGTTTTTTTCTTTAAGATTCTCAGATGTTACCAAGATGATTTTGTTACCGAGCTTTTTCATTTCATCCATGAAATCATAGCCCTTGTAATAGCACGAAATACATACTATTGTTTTCTCCTCCATATAATGTTTTTTTAATATTGATGAATTTTCAAATATAAAAGTGATTTTTTATTAATTATTTAATATGAAAATAAGAAATAAAGTGCGTATTTGAGAATTCTATATCAATTATACAGAGAATTTTTGTAATAAACTAATTTTTAGTGATAATTTTCGATTAAATCTGCCAATAATTGTACTCCAAAGCCGGTTGCTGCCTTTTCTTTGGCATATCCGACATTTCCGAAGGCTACTCCCGCAATATCGAGATGTGCCCATTTGGGATGGTTTTCTATGAATTGCTCTAAAAATTTTGCAGCAATAATACAGTCTCCGATAGGTTTCATTGAAATATTTTTCAAATCTGCAACATCAGACTTTATATCATCTTTCCAAACATCCCAAAGAGGTAAATTCCAAAGTCTTTGATTGGTTTTATCACCCGTTTTTATCAAAAGATTTTTCAGTTCTTCGTTATTCGAAAACATCGCTCCGCACGTATCACCAAACATTCTCACAGAACTTCCTGTCAAAGTAGCAAGATCGATGAGGAAATCTGTTTTGAAATTTTTCGCCATATAAGAAAGCCCGTCTGCTAAAATCATCCTGCCTTCTGCATCGGTATTCAGAACCTCAATTGTTTTTCCGTTATAAGCTGTAATCACATCACTGGGAAGGAAAGCGTTTTCAGAAACTGCATTATCTGTGATGGGTAAAATAGCAACGATGTTGATGGGAAGCTGCATTTCTGCAGCGTAAATCAATGTTCCCAAAACAGCCGTTGCACCGCCCATGTCAGACTTCATATAATGCATATTGTCGGGGTTTTTTAAGGAAACTCCGCCCGTGTCAAACAATACGCATTTTCCGACCAACCCGAAAGTTTTGGCATTTTTTACGGTGGTTTTATATTCAATAATTGTAAAAGCTGCATCATAAGCACTTCCTTGATTTACAGAAAGATAAGCGCCTAGACCAAGTTCTTCGCATTTTTTTCTGTTATATGAAGTATATTTTAAGTCGTATTTTTTTGCTAAATTTTTTAGATATAAACTAAAAGTATCAGGTTTCTTGAGGTTGGCTGGTTTATTCAGCCAATCCTGACAGGCAATTTGTCCGTTGCTCAGGGCCGTCGCTCTTTGACTAATTATATCTAATTTTTTTTGGCTTATATTTTCAGAATGAAGTTCGAATTTTGCATTCCAAAAAGGATGGTTTTTCTCAAAAGGGTAGTTATAGGTTCCAATTAAAAGGCCTTTTATAAATTCCTCAAATTGTTTTTCACTCATGAAGTCTCCTAAAAACAATGTGGGAACTGCCTGTAATTTTTCCTTTTGAATTTGTGAAAATTTTACCGCAACCTGTTGGATTTCGAAATTTTGCAAAGCTGACTTTCCTAAGCCTATAAAATAGGTGATGCCTTCTTCGTGAGCATTTATGAAAACTTCATGCTTTTTCCCTGTGAAAAAAGTGGAAATATTTTTATTGAAATTTTTACTTGTTTTTACCCATTCCTCTTCGGTAAATAGATGAAAAACCTGGGTGTAATTTGTATTTTTCTTATTAATTAACTTCATAATTTTAATTTTTAATGCTTTTTTGTTGCGGTTTTACCTCTACCGGATTTTCTCTGTTATCGTAGAATAACCACTCAATGGCTCTTGGGAACTCCTGTGACCAATAAAATTCGCTATGCGTTCCTTCCGGGTTGATGTTGGTTTTAAATTCAAAATCAAACAGATTTTTCTTTTCCCAGCGTTTCAAATATTCTTCAAAAATGCGAATTCTTTTTACCATTTTAGAACCTTCCTGACCGCCTCCGTAAAGATAAATCTTAGTTTTATAAGGAATTCTGAAATTCATCAACGGAAAATTATTATTCGGCTCAACCCAAAGTGACGGGGAAAAAATTAATAATTTAGAATAAACTTCAGGATAAAGGAAGCCGCTGTAAATACTAATCAAGGCACCTAAAGAGCTTCCCCCGATTCCTGTATTATCCCTGTCTCTTTTTGTGCGGTAATTTTGGTCTACATAAGGCTTCAGGGTGTCGGTAATAAAACGGATGTATTTTTTTCCTTCAGAGCCATTTGCTACATTGTCATTATCAAAAATATATTCTTTGATTCTTTCTTCGCTTCCGTGTTCAATAGCAATAATAATGATGTCACCACGTCCATATTCAGCTAAAATGGAAAGTTTTTTATCAATTTCCCAGTTTCCGTACCCGCTTCCTTCATTGAAGAGGTTTTGAGCATCCTGAAGGTATAAAACAGGATAATCTTTATTGGAAATATAATAATCGTAAGGCAAAAGCGCCCAAATTTTTCGGTAGCGCTCAAGCTGTGGAATGTAAAATTCTTCTGAAATAATTTCTGCAATCGGGAAATATTCATCTTTGAATGGACCCCAGTTTAATCTCCATTTTTCAACAATATCAGAAGTTTTGCCAATTGATTTAGGAATTTTACGATTGGGAGTAATATTTCCGTATTTGTCCAGTTCTACGTTTTCCCAGCCCCCTTTTGTAAATTTATAATCGATAATATCTGTAAGAATCTGATTGTCAATTTCTATAAAATAGGTATTAAGATCTAGTTTTCTAAGTTGGTAGTTATCATCTTTCGGGTTCCAATTGTTGAAATTTCCTGTGATATATATGGCTCTATCATCACTTTCCTCGGTATAAAGTTCAAACCTCATCATGTGTGTTTAAATAATTTTTAAAAGATAAATTTATAAAAAATCTTTTTATAACAAATTATTTTTGAAATCATAAAAGAGTGGACGAAAAAATTATATATTTGGTAGAAACAAGTGATGGAAGGAGATTAACATAATAATTATTTCAATAATAATTAATGGTTTCTGTTGTTTTTTTTCGTAGTTTCAAACAAAATATATAATTAAAACAAAACCGTGATGAATTCGGTTAAAACATATACGCTTTTTACTGATCAGGATATTTATCTTTTTAAAGAGGGTAAACATTATAAGCTATATGATAAATTTGGTGCACATTCTACAGAGAAAGATGGTGTAAAAGGAGTTTATTTTTCGGTTTGGGCTCCAAATGCAAAAAAAGTTTCGGTGATCGGGAACTTTAATAACTGGAATGATAAAGACCATATTTTATTTCCCCGATGGGACGAATCGGGGATTTGGGAAGGTTTTATTGCGGGTTTGACCTGGGGGACACTATATAAATACGCCATTGAAACTGCTCGTGGTGAAATTTTAGAAAAAAGTGATCCTTATGCTTTAAGCTGGGAACAAAATATTCAGGCAGCGTCACTTGTCTCAACAACCTGGTATGAGTGGGATGATAAAGACTGGCTTGAAAACCGATGGAAAAAAAACAGTCTTAATGCTCCGGTTTCTGTATATGAACTTCATTTAGCTTCATGGCTGCGGGAAGGAGATAATCCAAATCTATTTTTGAATTATAGGGATGTGGCAAGAAAGCTCGTTCCTTATATAAAAGAAATGGGTTTTACCCACGTAGAATTTATGCCTGTCATGGAATATCCTTATGATCCAAGCTGGGGGTATCAGATTACAGGATTTTATGCCGCGACCTCACGTTTTGGCTCACCACAGGATTTGATGTTCCTGGTTGATCAGCTTCACAAAAATGATATTGGTGTTATTTTAGATTGGGTTCCTTCTCATTTTCCCGGTGATGCCAATGGTTTACACAGATTTGACGGTTCTTATTTATATGAGCATGAAGATCCCAGAAAAGGTTTTCATCCGGATTGGAAATCCTATATTTTCAACTATGGAAGAAATGAAGTTAAATCTTTTTTAATCTCAAATGCCATGTTTTGGTTTGAGCGTTATCATGCAGACGGGCTGCGTGTTGACGCGGTGACTTCGATGCTTCATTTGGATTATTCAAGAAATGAAGGTGAGTGGGAGCCTAATATCTATGGAGGAAATGTAAATCTGGAAGCCAAAACTTTCTTACAGGAATTCAATACGGCTGTTTACAAAGAATTTGGAGATAATATTATCACAATTGCAGAAGAAAGCTCGGATTTTCCGATGCTGACGAAACCTGTCCATGATGGCGGAGTTGGTTTTGGGATGAAGTGGATGATGGGTTGGATGCATGATACTTTAGACTACTTTAAAGAAAATTATGATAACAGAAAATTTCAGCATCATAAATTGACTTTTGCTTCCATGTATATGTATAATGAAAATTATATGATGCCCCTGTCACATGATGAAGTGGTACATGGGAAAGCAAGTCTGATTTATAAAATGCCGGGTGATGAATGGCAGAAATTTGCAAACCTTCGGGCTCTATATGTCTATATGTTTACACATCCGGGAGCGAAACTGCTTTTCATGGGGGATGAGTTCGGACAGACAAGGGAATGGAATTTTACCCAAAGTTTAGATTGGCATTTGTTGCAATACCCTGTTCATAAAGGTTTGCAGACTTTAGTGAAGGATTTAAATCATATTTACAGATATGAAACCGCTTTTTATGCAAATCAATTTAATAAAAATGGTTTTGAATGGGTGCAAGCTGATGATTTGGAAAATTCTGTTTATGTATATGTAAGAAAGGGAAAAAGAAGAGATGATGTTTTCATGGTGATTTTAAATTTAAAACCACAAGCCTTAGATTATAAAATTGGGGTACATGCAGGGACATATTGGGAAGTTATTTTCAATTCCGATGATGAAAGGTATAATGGAAGCGGAGTAGTGCCAAATATTTTTAAAGAAGAGAATGAAGAATATTTAGGCCATCCAAAGTCTATCAGTATCAATTTACCACCACTTTCCGGAATTATTCTGAGACAGAAGAAAGATAAAAAGTATAAATTAAACAGAATTAAACAACACAAAAGATAAAAGTAAACATGATAGTTTATCATCTCAGTACGGAGTGTTATCCGGTAGCAAAGGTAGGAGGTTTGGCTGATGTTGTAGGAGCTTTGCCAAAATATCAGAATAAAATAAAAGATGTTGATGCTAAGGTGGTTATGCCTTGGTATAACAAACCTTTTGTAAGCGAACATGAGTTTGACATAGTTTTTGATGGATTTATTCATCAGGGGCCAAATATGCTTCAGGTGCAGGTCTTAAAGGAGAAAACTGATGTTTTGGGATTTGAATTGTATCTGGTGAAAATTCCTGGACTTTTAGACAGGGATAATCCTTATGGTTACCAGGATGAAAGCTTTCAGTTTCTGGCTTTTCAGCATGGTGTTTTACATTGGTTGAGCGCAATGGAAATTCGTCCTGATGTTTTGCACTGCCATGATTATCACACAGGATTAGTTCCTTTTATGATTGAATATTGCCCTGAATTTTCTGTATTAAAAGGGGTGAAAACTATCGGAACTATTCATAATGGCGAATATCAGGGAATGATGAATTGGGAAATGGCAAATTATTTGCCTTCTTTTGATTCTTACAAATGGGGGCTGATGGATTGGAATGGATACATTAATCCTTTGGCGAGTATGATTAAATGTTCTACGGCCTTCACAACTGTTTCCGAAGGGTATCTGGAAGAACTTTTTGTAAGTTTCAGAGGTTTGGAAAGTCTGGTGCGTGATGAATTCGGAAAAGCATATGGAATTATCAACGGAATTGATACGGAAGTCTGGAACCCTGAAACAGATCCGATGCTTGATTTTAACTTTAATAGCAAAAATGCAGTTGAGCTAAAGAAAAAAAATAAAGAAAAGCTTTGCAAAGAGTATGGCTTAAAACCAGAACTTCCTTTGTTTGCTTTTATTGGAAGATTTGCCACGGAAAAAGGGGCTGATTTCCTCCCCGATGTAGTCTGGAGAAGCATTAAACAAAGTTATGGTGCTTTGAATATTATGATTTTGGGTTCAGGAAATTCTTATATTGAAAATAAGCTGAAAGAGTACGATTATACTTATACCAATTTTGCATTGGATTTAGGATATAAAGAACACCTTTCTCATAAAATATATGCTTCGGCGGATTTTTTACTGATGCCGTCAAGGGTTGAGCCTTGTGGTTTAAATCAAATGTATTCCATGAGATACGGAACGGTGCCGATTGTGAGATATACAGGGGGGCTGAGAGATACGGTAGAAGATATTTCGACAGGCGGAGCCGGGCTGAATTTTACATTTCCGGGAGTGGATGATATTATTCACACGATGAATAGAGCGATGGGAATCTACAACCAAAAGGGAGTGATGGAAAATCTGATTCACGCAAATATGAATTTTGATTTTGCCTGGGAGAAATCGGCAGAAAAATATATAGCTTTATATAGAAATTAAAATGTTGAAAAAGCTTCCTTTTCTATTGATATTAATGATATTTTTTTCATGTGTGAAAAAAGGAAGTTATCGTGGAGGTTACTATTGGATTTACAGTTATGGTTATCCAAGAATGGATTTTTATGAAGCCGCCGAAGGAATTTCAGAAAAATGGAAAATTAAATATCATTCAGTTTCTGGATGTTTGATTGATCAAAAGCTGATGGATAGTGTGGAATCTGAAAACAAAAAGACTTACGCTGAAATCGAGAAGAAATATGGGAAAGATTGGCGCAAAAAATATAATAAAGACATAGATGGATTCATGATGAAAAAAGTTGATGTCATGGATGTTTTAATTACCAATGAACTATTCAGAAACGAGCTGAAAAAATATTATATAGAAATTTATGATGTTGATAAGAATGTAAAGGAATTGAGTGACGATCTATATGAAGTTGTAGTTTATAATGAAAAGCTAAAAGCTAAAAATAAAGAATGCTTTACCGTAAGCGTAAATACTAAAGATAGAACAGTAAATTTAATAAGATAAAAACGCAACATAATTTATGAATCGCAATGTTATTTCCATCGTTTTGGGAGGAGGTAGAGGAACCAGACTTTTTCCATTAACATATTCTAGGTCAAAACCAGCTGTACCGATTGCGGGAAAATACAGGTTGGTGGATATTCCTATTTCAAATTGTTTAAATTCGGGATTGAATAAAATTCTGGTTTTAACACAATTTAATTCTGCTTCTTTGAATTCACATATCAAAAACTCTTATCATTTTGATATTTTCAGCAAAGGTTTCGTAGATATTTTAGCTGCAGAACAGAATGTAGAGAATGAAAGTTGGTATCAGGGAACTGCAGATGCAGTTCGCCAGTCAATGAAACATCTTGAAAAGTATGATTACGATTATATCCTTATTCTTTCGGGAGATCAGTTATATCAGATGGATTTCCGAGAAATGCTGGATTATCATATTGAAAAAGGAGGTGATGTGACGATAGCTACCATTCCTGTGAATGCGAAAGACGCTACAGGTTTTGGAATTTTAAGCTCTGATGATGAGGGAAATATTACATCTTTTGTTGAGAAGCCCGGGTATGATTTTTTAGAAGGCTTAAAATCTGAGGTTTCCGAAGATAATAAACATAAAGGGAAAGAATATCTGGCTTCGATGGGAATCTATATTTTCACGAAAACTATTCTTAAAAAAATGTTTGACGAAGGAGCGGGAGATGATTTCGGAAAAGATATTATCCCAAATTCTATCGGAAAGTATAAAACGTTGAGCTATCAGTACGAAGGGTATTGGACAGACATTGGTACTATCGAATCTTTCTACGAAGCGAACTTAGATTTATGTCAGGATTTCCCCCAGTTTAATCTGTTTTCTCCCTCACCGATTTATACAAGAGCAAGAATGCTTCCGCCATCGAAAATCAATGGTTCTTATGTAAGTAAAGCTGTTTTTGGAGATGGATGCATTATTATGGCTGATAAAATAGAAAATTCAGTGATCGGAAACCGAACTAGAATTGACAAAGGAAGCACTATTGTGAACTCGTATGTTATGGGAGCTGATTTCTATCAAAATACTACAGAAATTGTAATGAATGATAAAAAGGGTAAGCCAAACATGGGGATCGGAAAATACTGTTATATCGAAAAAGCTATTTTAGATAAAAACTGCTACATCGGTGATAATGTAAGAATTATCGGAGGAAAGCATTTACAAGACGGAGATTACGGAACTCATTCTGTTCAGGATGGAATTGTGGTAGTGAAGAAAGGAGCTGTATTATCTCCCGGAACTCATATTGGGTAATTGCGTGATGAAGTTTGAAGATCGAAGTTATCTATTTCACCGTCATTAATCCTTTAAAATAAATTTAACAAGAGTGATCAACATATTGGTCACTTTTTTTATTTGTATTACATTTGTGCGATGCGTTTTTTCAAAATTATAGCTGTAATTATTGTGCTTTTAGTGGGAGCATATGCTGCTTCTATGTACTATTTCGTGGATGAAAGCAAAAATTTTAAAATTGTAAAGGAAGTAGATTATCCTGTAGATAAAGTCTTTTCCCAGTTTAATAATCTCCAGCATTTTACCCGTTGGAACAATTTTTTCACAAGTTCCCAATCTATTGATATTGATTATTATACACCGTACGAAGGGCAGGGCAGCTCGATGAGCTATGTAGATCCGAAAAATGATACGGATGGTGAAATGTTTATCAGATATCAAAACTTAAATAAAACGTTGAAATTTCAGCTTTTTGAAGATAAAAATGAAAACCCGACATTGGTCGATGTGAAATTTAAATCTCTTGCTCCTGAAAAAACACAAATTATTTGGTATGTAACTACGCCTAAATTATCGGTTTTTAAAAGAGTTGAAAATTTCTGGACGGAAGATAGATTTGCTGAAAATATTGATAAAAGTATGGTGAATCTTAAAAATGTTTTAGGCAATAAAGTAGAAAAAGACAATCAGATGGCAGCGATAAAATATGACAGCCTGATGGTAGAAAAAGAAGAAGAAAAATTATTGCTCGGAATTAATGTAAGTACTTCAAACAAAAAAGATGCGCTTTACAAAAACATTGTGATGAACTATAATAAAGTGTATAATTATACCACAATGGATTTGGGTAAGAAAGATGACGAATTTGGTTATCCGGTTTTGATAACTGATGCCGATAATTATAAGGATAAAGAAGTATCTTATTTCCTGGGTATCCCGTTATCTAAAAAGTTTGGAGTTACAGATAATAATTTTAGTTTCAGAACGATAAATCCTACGGAGAATTATATTATTTATTACAAAGGAACGTATGATGGAAGAGTGAAGGCAATCCAGCAACTTATCCTAAAAGCTAAGAAAGATGAAATGCGTTTCGGAGATATTCGCCAGACTTTTATTGAGCGTCCTATAGAAGGGCAGGAAGTTAATTTGAAGCTCTCATTATCAGTATTTAAGTAATTTAACAAATTTTATCTGTTTCATAGTTTTTTTTAATGATTGAAGGCTGTCCCAAGTCGGTTTTTTTTATTAAATTTGAAGATTAATTCTACAAATAAATTTTAATAATAGATAAACTGTAATAATGGACAGATTTTCATTCCTAAACGCAGCTCATTCTCAGTTAATTGAGGATTTATACCAACAATACTTAAAGTTCCCGGATTCCTTAGAACCATCATGGAAAGCCTTCTTTCAAGGCTTCGATTTTGCGTTGGAGAATTACGGAGATGACGATAACATCCAATATATTCAAACTCCTGCTTCTTCACCTGCGGTAGCGCAAGTTTCTCAGGCTGTATCAAACGGGGAGGTTCCAGAGCACATTAAGAAAGAATTTAAGGTAGTAAACCTTATTGAAGCTTACAGAACAAGAGGGCACTTGTTTACAAAAACAAACCCGGTTAGAGAAAGAAGACATTATACACCGACTTTAGATATCGAAAATTTTGGTCTTGATAAGTCTGATTTAAATACAAAGTTCAATTGTGCCGTTGAAACAGGAATGAAAGGCCCTGCAACTTTGCAAGAGCTTATTACTCATTTAGAAAACATCTATTGCGATTCTATCGGTGTAGAATATACATACATCAATAGTGTAGAAGAAAAAGATTTTATTAAACAGTGGCTACAGGTAAATGAAAACCACCCGAGTCTTTCTGCAAACGAAAAAACTGAAATTTTATTAAAATTAAACCAGGCGGTTGCGTTTGAAAATTATCTTCACACAAAATTTGTTGGACAAAAGAGATTTTCACTAGAAGGAGGCGAGACTTTGATTCCTGCTTTGGATCAGCTGATTTCAAGATCCTCTCAATTGGGTGTTGATGAGGTTGTATTAGGAATGGCTCACAGAGGCAGGCTGAATGTTTTATCTAATATTTTCGGTAAATCTTACAAACAAATTTTCTCAGAATTTGAAGGTAAAGAATTCGAAGAAGATGTATTCTCTGGTGATGTGAAATATCATTTAGGGTCATCTAAGAAAATTAAAACAGCTTCAGGAGAAGAAGTTTCTATTAATTTGACTCCGAACCCATCTCACCTGGAAACTGTAGCGGCCCTTGTAGAAGGTATCTGCCGTGCAAAAGTAGATGATAAATATAAAGGAGATTATACTAAAATTCTGCCAATTGTAATACATGGTGACGGTGCTATCGCCGGTCAGGGTATTGCTTACGAAGTTGCACAGATGATGACTTTGGAAGGGTATAAAACAGGAGGTACGGTACATATTGTTGTGAATAACCAGGTTTCGTTTACAACTAACTATGCAGATGCAAGATCTTCAACATATTGCACAGACATTGCAAAAGTTACAGAATCACCGGTAATGCACGTAAATGCTGATGACGCAGAAGCTGTGGTTCATGCGATTCACTTTGCTGCTGATTTCAGAGCTAAATTTGGGAAAGATGTTTACATTGATTTATTAGGATACAGAAAATATGGTCATAACGAAGGTGATGAGCCAAGATTTACTCAGCCTAATTTGTATAAACTAATCTCAAAACATCCGAACCCAAGAGAAATTTATAAAGATAAATTATTAAAGGACAGCATTACTTCTAATGATGTTATTTCTAAAATGGAAGCAGATTTTAAAGGACTTTTAGATAAAGACTTTGACGCTTCTAAAGAAATAGAAAAAAACATTATGGATGTGTTTATGGCTGAAGACTGGACAAACTATCCGATTGGAAAAAGAGGAGCCGTTCAGTTACCCGTTGATACAAAGTATGACCTGACAAAGCTTAAAGAATTGGCGATTAAAATGTCAACACTTCCGGCTGATAAAAAGTTTATCAATAAAATTACAAGGCTTTTCGAAAACAGGATAAAAGCTATCGAAGGAAATTCTTTGGACTGGGCTTTAGGAGAATGGTTAGCATATGCTACGCTTCTTGTGGAAGGCCACAACATTAGAATTTCCGGAGAAGATGTAGAAAGAGGTACTTTCTCTCACAGACATGCGGTTGTAAAAACAGAAGATACTGAAGAAGAGTATATTCCGTTAAGACATGTTTCTGAAAGCAGATTTGATGTATTCAACTCTCATCTTTCTGAATATGGTGTTTTAGGGTTCGATTATGGTTACGCTATGGCTTCTCCTAATACATTGACGATTTGGGAAGCTCAGTTTGGAGATTTCGTAAATGGAGCTCAGATTATCGTTGACCAATATTTGGCTGCTGCAGAGGAAAAATGGAAAATTCAGGACGGTTTGGTGATGTTATTGCCGCATGGTTCGGAAGGTCAGGGTGCGGAACACTCTTCAGCCAGACTGGAAAGATTCTTGACACTTTGCGCTAATGAAAATATGGTGGTTGCAAACATTACCTCACCGGCAAACTATTTCCATTTGTTAAGAAGACAATTAAAATGGTCATTCAGAAAACCATTAATCGTGATGAGTCCAAAATCATTATTAAGACATCCAAGAGTGGTTTCTCCGCTTGAAGATTTTTCAGAAAAAGGATTCCAGCCGATTTTAGATGATCCAAGTGCAGATCCTAAAAAAGTAGAAAAATTAGTTCTTTGTTCCGGTAAATTATACTTCGAGTTATTAGCCAAAAAAGAAGAGTTAAATGCTGATAATATTGCATTGGTAAGATTTGAACAATTATACCCGCTTCAGACAGATGCGATCGAAGCTATTTTCAACAAATATGAAAACAGAAAAGAAATTGTCTGGGCTCAGGAAGAACCAGAAAACATGGGCGCTTGGTCTTATATCCTGAGAAACTTCAGGGATACAGGAATTCAGGTAATTGCTCCGGTTCCGAGTGGTGCTCCGGCTCCTGGAAGTCACAAAATGTTTGAGAAAAACCAAAATGTGGTAATCAACAGAGTATTCGACAGAAATGATGCTCCTGTAAAAAGACCGGTAACAGCCTAATTTTAAAATAATAATTAATAAAAAAATAAAAAATACGATATGTCAGTTTTAGAAATGAAAGTTCCTTCCCCAGGCGAATCAATTACAGAAGTTGAAATTGCAACTTGGCTTGTAAAGGATGGTGATTACGTAGAAAAAGATCAACCAATCGCTGAAGTAGATTCAGACAAAGCTACTCTTGAATTGCCGGCTGAGCAAAGTGGAATCATTACTTTGAAAGCAGAAGAAGGTGACGTAGTACAGGTAGGTCAGGTAGTTTGTTTAATTGATGTGGATGCTGCTAAACCTGCGGGTTCAGCTGCTCCTGTTGCGGAAGCGCCAAAGCAAGAGGAAGCTAAAGTGGCTGAACCAGCTAAGCAGGAAGCTCCAAAACCGGCTGCTGCCCCTCAAACTTATGCAACAGGAGCGCCGTCTCCCGCTGCTAAGAAAATTCTTGACGAAAAAGGTATTGATGCTTCTCAGGTTTCCGGATCCGGCAGAGATGGTAGAATCTCTAAATCTGATGCTGAATTGGCTGCTGTTCCTGCAATGGGAGGAAGTTCTTTATCAGCTACGGGTTCTAGATCTACAACTACCACTAAACTTTCAGTTCTTAGAAGAAAAATCGCTCAGAGATTAGTTTCTGTAAAGAATGAAACTGCAATGCTGACTACTTTCAATGAAGTTGACATGTCTGAAATCTTTAGATTAAGAAAACAATATAAAGAAGAATTTGCTCAAAAACACGGAGTAGGACTTGGTTTTATGTCTTTCTTCACTAAAGCGGTTACAAGAGCTTTACAGCTTTATCCGGATGTAAATGCGTCTATTGATGGAGATTTCAAAGTAAACTACGATTTTTGCGATATTTCAATTGCAGTTTCAGGTCCAAAAGGATTAATGGTTCCTGTATTGAGAAATGCTGAGAATATGTCTTTTGCTAGCGTTGAAGCAAACATCAAAGATTTGGCGACTAAAGTAAGAGACGGAAAAATCACTGTTGACGAAATGACAGGTGGTACTTTCACTATTACAAATGGTGGTACTTTCGGATCGATGTTGTCTACACCGATTATCAATCCTCCTCAATCTGCAATTTTGGGAATGCACAACATTATCCAAAGACCTGTTGCTGTTGACGGGCAGGTGGTAATTCGTCCAATGATGTATGTTGCAATGTCTTACGATCACAGAATTATTGACGGTAAAGAATCTGTAGGATTCCTTGTTGCAGTAAAAGAAGCTATCGACAATCCTGTTGGAATTCTAATGGGAGGTGACGAAAGAAAAGGTCTTGGATTATAGATTTTAATAAAATTATAATATAAAATCACAATCTCGCTTTAAAAAAGGCGAGATTTTTGTATTTATTCAAGAAATACTTAGAAGTGATGTTTTCAAAAATGACTTTAAATATCAAAGTTTCAGTTATACCTGAATATGATAGTAAAAACAGTTATCCGTCAGAAAACCGTTATGTTTTTAAATACAACATTACAATTGAAAATGAAGGAAGTTTTCCGATCAAAGTTCTTAAAAGAAAATGGCTTATTTTCGATGTTGGTTTTGGATATACAGAGATTATTGGCGATGGAGTTATAGGTTTGACACCCGAAATTCCAATAAGTGATAATTTTGCGTATTTTTCTAATGTTATGCTCCGCTCCGGAGTGGGAAGTATGAGCGGAAAATACTTAGTTAAAAACATGGAAACACAGGAGAATTTTGAAATAGATATTCCGAAATTTAATTTATTGTCCGAAGTTTTAAGTAACTAAATTAAGACAAAGAAAGTATTAATGCAAAGGAGGCAAATGAGAAGGATTGTGTTTAATAAATAATGATATGCAGCCATTCTGTGTTAACCCTGTGGTAAAATGAAAATTACAGCTTTTTAATTTTTAGCTTCATATAGTCTAAAACCTCTTCATTGCTTGTAAGAAATAATTTTTCAAAAGCCAGTAAAGAAATTTTTGCACAAACTTCCGCATCAGCTCCCGCTCTGTGATGATTGAACTTGATTTGATGATATTCAGCCAAGTGTTTTAGGCCATATTTAGGTAAGTAATTCCACGATTTTTTAGCCAGCTGGATACTGCATAAATATTGTAATTTTGGAGTAAACATACCGTAATGTTCCAGACATCCTCTTAGAACCCCAGCATCAAAACCGGCATTGTGTGCAATCATCAATGTTCCGTACATCATTTCTTCTGCTTCGTACCAGATTTCATCAAATGTAGGAGCATCTTTTACATCTTCCGGATAAATGCCGTGAACATCTATATTAAACCTGCTGAAATAAGGGAAACTAGGGGGCTTTATAAGCCATGTTTTTGTTTCCACAATTTTAGAGTCCTGTACAATACAGATGCCCATCTCACACGCAGAGCTTTTCTCGTGGGTAGCTGTTTCAAAATCTATTGCACAAAAATCCATCTTTAAATTAGTTATGAATTATTTTTTACCTAAATCTAATTCGTTTTTCTTCCTAAAAAATGTTTAAAAATTAACCATTTAGTCTGATAAAATTTTTCTTTCTGATGCCGTTGTCGAAGCTTCCATGTTTCCAAAGTTTGTCCATAAAAAGCAAAATGGGCTCTTGCAACTGCCCAGAGGTGGGAAAACCCGTTTTTAAAAGCAAAATATACAGCAGCAAGTCCATCTAAGCAAAGCCTGAAAAATATTAACCAAATCAGTTTTGGAAAGGGTAAATTTTTCAGCAGCATAGAAAGATTATTCCTGATATTTAAATATGTTTTGTGAGGACTTTGTTTATTTAAAGTTCCTCCTCCGACATGATACACTTTAGATTTTCCGGTATAAAAGATTTTCTTTCCGGAGTTGATAAGCCTCCAGCAAAGATCTATTTCTTCCTGATGCGCAAAAAATCTTTCATCAAAACCCCTTTGTTCCCAAAAATCCTTGGAACGAATAAAAAAACAGCACCCTGAAGCCCAGAAAATTTCTGTTTCATCATTATATTGCCCCTTATCTTCTTCCAAACTATCAAAAATACGGCCTCTGCAATAGGGATATCCTAAATTGTCTATCAAACCACCTGCTGCTCCTGCAAATTCAAAATAATTTTTATTGTTGAAAGATAAAATTTTTGGCTGAACTGCTGAAATTGACGGGTCTTTTTCAAATAAATTCAAGACAGGGTTTATCCAGTTTTCGGTAACTTCTACATCTGAATTTAAAAGGCAATAATATTCAGCTTCAATATGTTTTAAACCTTCATTATAACCTCCTGCAAAACCATAGTTTCTGTTATTTTTAATAACTTTTACAGATGAGAAATTGTTCTGTAAAAATTTTATAGAATCGTCTGTAGAAAGGTTATCAATCACATAAACATCTGCATTTTCTGAAAAATGAACTACGCTTGGGAGAAACTTTTCAAGCCAGTTTTTTCCATTCCAGTTTAATATGGCAACAGCTAATTTTTTTGACATTTAAATCTAAATTTTTTCAGAATCGTATTCTTTTATAGAATCCTGGTATTTCCATTTTCTATGTGACCAAAGATAATTGTCAGGACGCTTGTGTAAAGTATTTTCCAATAATTTATGAAATTTTTTCACGACTTCATGATCTACAAATTTTTCTCCGTCAGGATAAATTCTTTGATAATTTACCTGGTAATAGCCACGTTTAACCTTCTTCATTTCGCAATAAATGAAAGCCAGATCCAGTCTGGTGGCAAGCTTGTCGTATCCGATAAATACAGGGGTTCTTTGATTGAGAAACTCCAAACCATAGGTAACACTCGCTGAATGCGGAGTCTGATCTGCAACAAACATATATATTGAATCTCCGTTGTTTTTATTTCTCAATATGTTGCGGATCACCTCATTGGCTTCCAAAGCTTCGTTTCCGAATTTGTTTCGGACTTTTTTCATCTGGTTTTCCCAAAAATCACTGTTTACTTTTCTGTAAACAGGGTGGCAGTGGGCTTGCGGAAGTGTTTTTGCTAAGGCGTTAATCCATTCCCAGTTAAAAACATGTCCTGCCAGCAAAATGATATTTTTTCCTTCTGCTTTAGCGTCATGAAATACATCTTGGTTGATATGCTGCATTCTCACCCTTGATTCTGTTTCAGAAATACTGAAAGATTTCACTGTTTCCACTAAATAATCGGAGAAATTGTGATAAAAATTTTTTCTGATTTCTCTGATTTCATCTTCTGTTTTTTCTGGAAAGGAATTTCTAAGATTCCTGGTGATTACAATTTTTCTGTATCCCACGAAATAATAATTTAAAAAGAATATTATATCCGAAAAAATATATAAAATTTTTAGCGGAAGCTTAGAAATGAAGTACAGTATTTTGATTAAGAAATTCATAAAACAGGCAAATTTACGGATAATAAAATTATGGTTCTATTTTTGCTTGCAATAAGTATTATTTTTTTATTTTTATAGTATGAAAAAATTACTTTTAACAGCGTTCTTAGGATTAAGTTTTTTCGCTTTCTCCCAGGAAATGAAAGATAAACCCGATGTAAGAGAAGCTGAAAAGGCTTTGTTGGTGAAAACTGACCACGCAGAACTGGATGCCAAGAAAAAAGCTGCTGAAGAGAAAGCAAAATTACCTAAACCTTATAATCCAAAGGCTGATGCACAAGCCGATATTAATCAATTAGTAACCCAGGCTAAAAAAGAAGGAAAAAATATAATGATTCAGGCTGGCGGAAACTGGTGCATTTGGTGTTTACGTTTCAATCAATTTGTGCAGACTACTCCTGAACTAAAGGAATTGGTTGATAAAAATTATCTTTATTATCATTTGAATTATTCCCCGGATAATAAAAACGAAAAAGTTTTTGCTCAATATATCGATATCAATGCACAACAGTTTTATCCTTTTTTTATTATCTTAGATAAAAATGGTAAAAAAATTCATGTTCAACAAAGTGAAATTTTAGAAGACGGAAAGGGATACAGTAAGGAAAAAGTGAAAGAGTTTTTAGAAAAAGGAAAAATTTAATATTAATAAATAACCCCTCTTTAGTTTATTAAGGAGGGGTATTTAATAAATAAAAAAAGCGTTTTAAATTCACTGATTAGGAATAATTTAAATCAGTTTTTTAATCCAATTGAATTTTTTTTCAGAATAAGGCGGGTATTTTATATCAGGTTCTCCCCAGGTTACTTTTTCCAGGATTGCTTTTTGGTGTGAAAAAGTTTCAAAACCAAATTTTCCGTGATAATTTCCAATTCCCGAATTTCCAACTCCGCCAAATGGAAGATGTTCATTTCCCAAATGCATCATCACATCATTGATACAGCCTCCTCCAAAAGAAAGTTTATTCTTAAAATTTTCTTTTTCTTCAGAATTATTGGTGAATAAATAAGCAGCCAGAGGTTTTTCCAGTTCCAAAATTTCGCTTAAAACAAGGTTAAAATTATTAAAAGATATTACAGGTAAAACCGGTCCGAAAATCTCTTCTTCCATTACTTTATCATTCCAACTAATATTCGTTAAAATAGTTGGTTCGATAAATAATTTTTCTCTATTAAAATTTCCGCCGGAGTAAATTTTATTTCTATCAATTAGTTGAATTAACCGTTCAAAATTCTTTTGATTAATAATTCTGGTGTAATGTTCAGAATTTGGCTGATAGCTGAATTCTTTGATGTAATGTCTAAGCATTTCTAAAAATTGCTCCTGAATAGATTCTTCGACCAATAAATAATCCGGAGCGACACAAGTCTGACCTGCATTTAAGAATTTTCCCCAAATGATTCTTTTGGCTGAAACTTCAAGGTCGGCATCTTTTGTAATAATCGCAGGAGATTTTCCTCCTAATTCTAAAGTAACCGGAGTTAAATGTTCTGCTGCTGCTTTGTAAACAATTTTCCCAATTTTTGTACTTCCGGTGAAAAATATTTTATCAAATTTTAATTTTAAAAGCTCTGTTGTTTCTTCGATTCCGCCCTCATAAACATATAAATATTCCGGTGGAAAATTTTCATTAATGATTTGTGCCATTGCTTTCATGGTATTTTCGGCAATTTCACTTGGTTTTAGAATGCAACAATTGCCTGCTGCCAAAGCCGCAACCACAGGAGATATTGATAATTGATAAGGATAATTCCACGCTCCGATGACCAGAATGTTTCCTAAAGGCTCAGGATGAATTCTGCTTTTTCCGATTTGATTGACAAGATTGGTTCTGACTTTCTCAGGTTTGGAAAGGGATTTTAGATTCTTTAAATAATAATTAATATCATTTACAATAAAGGAAATCTCCGTTGTAAACGTATCGAATTTTGATTTGCCGAAATCTTTGTATATCGATTCATATAAAAGGTTTTCATTTTTAATGATAATCTCTTTTAGTTTTTCAAGATAAATTTTCCTAAACTTAATATTTTTTGTTTGTTGTGTTTTGAAAAACTCTTTCTGATTTGCTGCGATTTCCTGAATTTCCATACCATGAATTTGAGGAATTAATGCAAATTTTCTGCCTAAACTCTACATAATATTTCTGATAACTATTTTTACAGGATGATATAATAATAAAAGCAGGGCTGTAATTAATGCCAACCAGAATAAGCCCGTAAAAATTTCCATATTGGAAAGCAGGATTGCCTGTGCGTTAATTTTTGCTTTAAAAGCCCCTGCGGTCATCGATAAAGACTCATTCGTGGGTAATTTTGAAATATTTGCTCCGAAAATCTGGTTCCATTGGGAATAAAAAACAGGGTTTGTATCAGTTAGATTATAACTTAAAGCATCTGAATGTTTTAAGGTTAAAAATAACATCAAATTCTGCATCAAAGCATATCCGATTGCGGTGGTCCAGAAACGGGTTGTCGTTCCTAAGGCTGTCGCATTGGAAACATATTCTTCCGGCATTCCTGAAATTAAAAAGAAAACCAGGGGCGTAAATAATAAACCTTGCGCGATTCCCTGTAAAAATAAAGGCGGACAAATCGTTGAAAGGGTAGTATCAGGATAAAAAGTATAGGTAAACCAGGCACAATCAACCGCTAATAGTAAAAATCCTGTGAAGAAAACGATTCTTGAGGAAATACCTTTGGTTAAACAAATTCCGGATATAAAAACACCTAAAAGTGTCCCGAAAACATTCCAGTATTGTATGTTGACAATATAATCCCATGGCCATTTCCAGACGGTTGCCATGATAATGTAAACATTATTTAAACCGGAACGAATTAAATAAAATATAAAGAATAACAACATGCCGACAATCACATTTTTAGAACTGAAAACCTCAAAATGAAAAATCGGGCGTTTGGAATTCCTTTGTTTTAACATAAATAATCCTCCCGAAATCATAAAAACGAAAAGACAAATAATGATGATATCGGATTCAAACCACATCAGCCTTTTCCCATAAATAATGGCATAACCTCCCGATTGCAGGCAAGCCCAAAGCAAAAACCAGCTTGTAATATCCAATTGATACAAGGGCTTTTTTGGGAAAAATCTGTTTCTGTTGAAAATGGCAATTCCGATAATTAAAATAAAAATATGAAAATATACCATCATTAAAATCATATGCTGGAAATCATAATCTTCAATACTGGATTTTAATAAAGATGTTGTGATGGTTCCGCCTGTCAGCATTATTGTATACATAAAAAGATAGGCGATGATTTTAGCGTGTCTGGTTTTTAATTCGGCAATAATCAATGGTAAAAAAATAGCGCCTTCCAATACTCCGAAAATTCCTTCTAAAAACCGGATAACCAAAATGAGATGATAATCATTGGTGACCGATAAAAGATAGAGGATTATAACGGAAATGGAAGACATCAGCAGAACATAATATTTCACACTGAAATAAGCCATAAACCTTTGTATCACTAAAAGGGTAACTACAAATGTCCCATACATCAAAATCATTAAGTATTGGATGTCGTCTGAATCTACATCCATAAAAGAAGATGTAAAAGCGCTATTAGAGTGTAATATCGACAACAACATCAGGTGGGGAAACAGTGCTAAAACCAAAAGTGGTAATTTTAGCCATTGTGGTACCCATTTATGATAGATTGTATTGTGCTGCATGATTTTTTGAAAGAAATGCGAAAAGACAAAGAGGCAAGGTATAAAAGTAAAGGTAAGATGACAAACTTGCGATTCTGCCTTTTCGCTAAAAAATAATTTAATTTGAAAAATGAGATAATTTGAAAATTAAGGGAGTTACATATTTTATACCCACACACTCAAGCTCTATATCTTTTTTGCACTCACCAGAACATTCATTCCGGAAAGTAGTTTTTCGTTGTTTTGATTATTATTGAGAATAATTTTTACCGGAAACCTCTGCTCGATTTTTACAAAATTTCCGGTTGCATTATCCGGTTTTACTAAAGAAAATTGTGAACCGGAAGCAGGAGAAACAGAAACTATTTTTCCTTTAAATTCTACGTCAGGATAAGCATCCGCTGTGATGATAACTTCTTTATTTTGGTCGATTTGCCCCAACTGGGTTTCTTTATAGTTGGCAATAATCCATTTTTCTTTGCTTACGATTTGCACCAAAGCCTGACCTTCTTTAATCAGCTGACCTTCCTGAATGGTTTTCTTACCCACCCAACCGTCATAAGGGGCTGTAACAACTGTATAGGAAAGAAAAAGCTTAGCATTGTTCAGACTTGCGGAACTTTGCTGAATCTGGCTTTTTACCGGAGCAACTTTTGTTTCCTGCTCATTGACACTGGCTCTTACTGCATTTTTTTGTTGTTCTAAAGCCAAAAGGTTAGCTTTTGCCTGTTCGTAAGATGCTTTTACATTTTCAAATTGCTGTTCGGTTGCAGCATCTTCTGAAACTAAGTTTTTATATCTTTTAAAATCCTGTTCGGTTCTCCAGATATCGATTTTTGCGGAAGCGATTTTGGCATCGATAATTTTGGTGTCACTTTCTTTTGTGTTGACACCGCTTTCAATCGTATTAATATTCTCAGAATTTGCATGGAGATTGGCTTCAGCCATTTTCACCTGATTGACGAATTCACGATTGTCAATAATAATTAAGGTGTCTCCTTTATGAACGAATTGATTTTCGTTAAACTTAATAGTTGTAATGAAACCTGATACTTTACTTGAAACAGGAGTAATATATTGCTCGATTTGTGCATCGTTTGTCGTAACATTTTTTCTGGAAAAAAGATAGAAACTTATCATCCCCGCTATTCCGCTGATAATTAAAATCCATGCCAATAAGGTAATCGTTTTGTTGATTCTTTTCTCCTTTCGGGTCAATTGCTTTTGTGCCATAGTTTTACAAGTTTCCAATCGTATATTGGAGTTGATAATATTTAAGTTGTCTGTTGATTCTTACGGAAATAAGGTTAGATTGAGCTTCCAAATAAGCGTTGTCGGCATCGATTAATTCGGTTATTAGGCTTAATTTATTTGCATATTTTGTTCTTACAATGCGATAGTTTTCCTTTGCCTGATTGATTGCCTCTTCAGCGATTTTTACCTTTTGGCCGGTTTCTTCAAACTTTTTGTAAGCTTCGTAAACACTATGTCTGATATTTTCTTCATTTTCCTCAATCTGAAGCTTTGCCAAGTTGATATTTTCTTTTGCCTCCTGCATTTTGTACTTATTTTTATATAAACTTTCGATAGGATAGGTAAGGCTGGCTCCAATCATTCCTAGACGGTAAGCGTAGGGTTCGGGAGGAAAAAACATCATATTTGGATACTTCAAAAAATACTCACCGCCTGCTGTAATTTTCGGTAAATAATCAGCTTTTGTAATTTTTTGGTCTAATTCTTTAAGCGAAAGATTTTTATGTGTTATTTTATTGGATTCATTTTTATATAAAGCGGTTTCTGTCAATTCATCTATATAAGGGACTTCTGCTTTTTCTGAAATTAAATCTACTGTATCAACGTGCATTTCCTGATTTTCGGGAAGTGAAAGAATTGTTTTTAATTGGTGTTCTGCAATCTGAATATCGTTATCCAGTTCTGTCCAGCTCATTTTGTGATTAGACAGTTGTAAAGATGTTCTCAACACTTCATTCACCGTTACAACTCCATTTGCTTTTAAGGCTTTTACTTGCTTGATATTCACAGAATCTTCTTTCATTTTATCATTAATTAAACCCTGCTGTTCTTTTAAATGATGAATTTGAAGAAAGGCAGTAATAATTTGCATTGTCAGTTGTCTTTCATCCAGCTGAGTTTTTAATGAGGAGATTTCGGTATCAATCGCTGCTTTTTTCTCTGTATTTTTAATTTTTCCTCCCATATAAACCGGAATTGATGCGGAAAGAGTAAAGTCATACATTCCGTTGATAATATCATATTTTGTTGCTTTTCCAAATACGCCATTTTCGTGCTGAAAAAGATTGGTAACCTGATTGTAACTTGTATGAAATTCAATATCCGGAAGTTTTTCCATTTTGAGGTCTTTTTCTTTGGTTTCGGACATTTCGTTTTTTAAATGACTTATCTGAATGTTTTTGTTATTCTTTAGTCCAATCTCAACTGCCTGTTGTAAGCTGAGATGCTGATAATCTATCATTTGTGAATGTAAAAGACTGCTTATCAGTAATAAGCACAACGCAATACAGTGATATCTGTGTGCGTCAAATATCATTTTCATAAATTTATTAAAGTTTTTTTGCTAAATTGATTTTGATACTGCAAATTTACGTTGTGAAGTATCGGACACTATTTGTGAAAACAGAAAAAGATTTTCTCATTTACGCCAAATTAAAATTTTATTGTTACCTTTATTTTATGAATGACAGTCATTTCGGAGCCGTTGAAGAAGTTGATGCAGAATTTTATGTTTATCATGTTCTCACAGGAAATGTGAAAACAGAAATACATCATCACAGTTCTGCACAATTAGTATATGCGGAAGGCGGTATAGTGCATATTTTTACAGATTTGAAACACTGGTATCTACCGGCCAGGTGCTTTATGTGGATTCCTGCAGGAACGCCCCATTATATTTTTTCCACCAGTCCGAAAGTAGATTTATATAATTTTTATTTTAAAAAAGAAGAAAATGAGAGTGGCTTTTTTGATGAAATTAATATTTATTCAGTCAGTCATTTGCTGCGAGAGATGATTCTGTATACAAAAGATTGGGATGGGAAAATCACAAAAAATGATAATGATAAATATTTTTTTCTCAAAGCATTAAAAGCAATTTTACCTGAAAAAAGAGATAAAAAACTGGCATTCCCCGTTCAGCATCCTTTTCCCAATGATGAAACTTTATTAAAGATCGCCCAATACATCCATGCAAATCTTGAAAAGCCTTTAACGATTGAATCTACTGCAAAAGAATTCGGGATGAGCACAAGAACCTTATCAAGGAAATTTAAAGAGATTTTAGGGATGAATTATGTTCGCTTTCTTCGTGCTTTAAGAATTACCCGTTCTTTGGAATTAATGATTGAAGAAAAATATAATATGTATGAGATTGCAATGATGGTAGGGTACAACAGCTTGTCCTCTTTCAGTAATATTTTCAAAAAAGTTATTGGTATACCCCCGACGGAATATCAACAACGTCTAAAAGGTAACAGATAAAAGAAAAACCACTTCAAACGAAGTGGTTTTTATATATTTTGAGAAAATCTCTTAAATTTTAAGCTTCTTCAGAAGGAGTTTCTTCTACTTTAGCTTTAGGAGCAGCAGCCGGTTTAGGAGCTTCTACCGGAGCATCAGATACGATATCGAATTCAAAATTGTACTCAACGTTTCTGTGTAATCTGATGTTGGCAATTACTTTACCAGTTCTCTTAATAGTATTCCCTGGAATTTTGATATATTTCTTCTCTACAGAAACTCCAGCTTTTTCTAGAGCAGCAGAAAGATCTGCATTGTTGATAGATCCGAATAATTTATCTCCTGAACCTACTTTCGCAGGGATAGTGATAGAAGTTTTCTTCAATTGCTCAACTACAGCGTTAGCAGCAGCGATTAATTTAGCTTCTTCTTCTTTTCTAGCTTCTAAAGTAGCTTCCAGAGCTGCTTTATTTTTAGGCGTAGCTAAAAGAGCAATTCCTTGAGGAATTAAAAAGTTTCTAGCATACCCTGGCTTTACGCTTACTGTATCGAATTCAAGACCTAAGTTTTCTACGTCTTTTTTTAGGATAATGTCCATTGTTGTTGTCCTTTTTTAGATTTTAGATGTCTAAAATCAAGTTAGAATTAAAATTATTTATTCAGCAACAAAAGAAGAAAGCGAACCTTCTTCTTTTATTTATTTTTTTACTTGGCCTATTTTAATAAGTCAGCTACGTAAGGCATCAAAGATAAATGTCTTGCTCTTTTGATAGCAGCAGAAACTTTTCTTTGGTATTTCAAAGATGTTCCAGTGTATCTTCTTGGTAAGATTTTACCTTGCTCATTTACGAATTGTAATAAGAAATCAGCATCTTTGTAATCAACGTGCTTAATTCCGAATTTTTTGAATCTACAATATTTCTTTTCAGATTTTGTATTGATATCAAGCGGAGTAAGGAATTTTACTTCTGATTCTCCTCCAGCTGAGGCTTGTTTAGCCATATCATCTATTGCCATGTCTTGTCTTTTTTAAATTGGGTTAATAATTAAGCCTTAGCTGTTTTTACTTTAGTTCTTCTAGTGATAGCGTACTCGATAGCATGCTTGTCTAGTTTTGTAGTAAGGTAACGAATTACTCTTTCGTCACGTTTGAATGCCAATTCTAGATCAGCAACTACAGTACCTTCACCTTTAAATTCGATTAAAGTGTAAAATCCGTTCTTTTTTAATTGAATCGGATATGCTAATTTTTTTAGTCCCCAATTTTCTTTGGCAACGATTTCGCAGTTCTTCTCTTTGATAAGATCTTCGAATTTTTTCACTGCTTCCTCCACCTGAGCGTCAGATAGAACGGGAGTTAAAATGAAAACAGTTTCGTAATTGTTCATAATGTTAAATGAATTTGTTAATTATTTCGAGGTGCAAAATTATGCATTTTATTTGTAATATGCAATATCTTAAAAAACTTTATTCAATAAAAAAGACCCGCAATGCAGGTCTTTAAGAATTATTTTTATTTTAAAAATTACTTTTTAATTACTTTTGCAGACTGTAAACCGTTTTCCGTTTCAGCAGTTAAAATGTAAGTTCCGGAAGTCAATCGGGATAAATTAACATCGAATTTAGTTTGATTAATTTCTGAACTAAGAACATTTTTGCCACTTAAATCATATACTTTAATAGATTTCACTTTTGCCTGAGAATCAATATTTAAAATATCAGTTACAGGGTTTGGATATACTTTCAACGATGAATTTTTCTTATTTATTTCGTTTACGGCTAGTGATGAAGCAAGTACATTTACAGTATAATCTTCTGCCTGGCCGTAGTCTGAGCCTAGACAAGGATTAATCAAATTCGGGTCATCGTCAATGGTTCCGTAGATTTTTTTAACACGCATTCTGGTGTTTCCTGTAAGAGCAGTTGACGGAACAGCGATTGAATGAACAGCCTGAATAGCATCTGTACCTGTGGAGTTTTCAATTGTTTGAGTTACCTGATATACTTCTCCTGCATCATCTAAAATACCATTTTGATTCCAGTCAATAAATACAGCGAAACTGTTTTCGTAATCTCCTCCTGTATTTCCTTTAAGTGTAATATCGTAAGATTGTCCTTGAGTAACAGTAGCTATCTGGTCTAAGAAAAATTCATGAGAATTTCCCACATAAAGTTCGTCGTCTGTTACATTATTGATTCCTGCAAAATTCACTAAAGTGATAGGCTCGTCACCATCTTCTCCAAAAAAGCTGTCTGCAAAGACTAAAGGTCCGCAATAGGTTAGAGGTGGTTGTACATAAGTGTAATCAACTTTTATGTTGTCTACTAGCAACATAAATTTGTCATTGCTATTATTTACGAAAGCAAATCTTACATTTTGCCCGATATAAGGTGTCAAATCTGCAGCTCTGCTTGTCCACGAAGGGTTTTCACCTGCTGTGCTGTAAAGTTGTACCGTAAAATCTGCAATGGTATTTCCTCCATTCGGCGCGAGCATTACTTTGTAGCCGTCAGGGTATTCTGCATCCTGAGCTTTAGCATCCCAATATAAAGTGGGAGAAGCTCCTGATACAGCTACTTGTGGTGATATTAACCAATCATTTGAGGTTCCGGCAGGAGTATACCAAGAGGTACTCATTGCAGCGTAGTTTCCCGCAGGCCCTCCAAAACTGCCATTAGCGCCTTGTCTGTCAATCCTATTCCATCCATTTGTAATAAAATTTACAGCTGTAGCTGGGGTCAATCCATCAGCGTCAATTACTGTCCAGGCGGCGATACCCGGTCCATTTCCATCAAAATTCTCTTGAAATATTTGCCCGAAGCCAAATACAGGAAGAGATACTAACATTGCATTCAGTAAAACTTTTCTCATAATTATTATTTTTTTATTAATCTCAAATATAATAAAAAATTATACAAAAATTCAATTTGTCAGTTTTTTATATAAAATTTTTAATATTTCTCTGATGATGTTTTAATCTTTTCTTATTTCTGATAAGAAGTTGGTTTTAATGACATCATATAAGGAATGACGGCTTACTAAAATGGAAGCAATAGATGAAACCATACCTGCTAGCATTAAGTGAAAAATTAATGAATGTCTGTCGGTCATTTCTAGAACAATAATTGCTGATGTGAATGGGGCTCTGGTTATTCCTGTAAGAAAAGCGACCATTCCTGCGAGAACGACAACATTTGTTTCATTTGGCGATAGATGGATAGCTCCTGAAATTACAGACCCGATACTTGCTCCGGCAGTTAATGCAGGTGCGAAAATTCCACCTGCTCCTCCGGAAGTGAAAGATAAAGCAGGGCCAAACATTCTCAAAATGGGTACATACCAATCTTCATGTTTGTTTTTTGTAAAAAGAACACGCTCCATAATTTCTTTTCCCGAACCTAAGATTTCTTGGTTGATGAAATAGGCTATCGATGCAATAATTAAAGCACAGATTACTAAAAATATTATGTTTGCTTTATCTGTTTTTAATTTTCTTTTCTTCCAGTCATTCATCTTCAGCATCGTTACGGAAAGCTGACTTGCCAAAATTCCCGCAACTCCTGCTACCAGAGTAATAGGAAACATTACCATCAAAGAAACATCATGTGTTTTTGGATACCCTAAATATAAATAGGAGCCGGCTAATGTCTGAGCCGTCAAACCTGCAATAATAACGGCTGTGAATAATGCTGTTTTAAAATAATTAATATGAGTTTTTGAAAGCTCTTCCACTGCAAATACAATTCCTCCAAGGGGTGTATTGAAAGCGGCAGCAAGACCGGCTGCTGCTCCCGTCATAATCATGTTTTT
Organism: Chryseobacterium sp. FH2; assembly: GCF_001045455.1. Classification (GTDB taxonomy): domain Bacteria; phylum Bacteroidota; class Bacteroidia; order Flavobacteriales; family Weeksellaceae; genus Chryseobacterium. The sequence continues at coordinate 34,150 of NZ_LFNE01000009.1, forward strand.
CTTTGAAATTTTTGGCCACCAATGGGGAAGGTATTCGTTTACCTTTCGGAAAACCGAACCTGCAATCTGAATTGTCGGACCTTCACGGCCGACAGCGCCACCTCCAATAACCAAGATTACGGATGAAAGTATTTTAAAGAAGATGATCTTTAAGCTCAATAGACTCCTGATTTTTGTATGCTCCTTGGGATTTGCTAGTTCAACGGCTGCCATTACCTGTGGAATCCCGCTTCCTTTGGCATTTGGTGCAAATTCCTTTACCAGCCACCAGGAAAGTACAAAACCAATCGGAGCGATAATAAAAATCATCCAAGAATGCCAATTCATAATGAAATGTAAAAGATTCTCACCCCAAGCGAAGATTTTAGCGTACATTACAGCAAGAAAGCCTGTAATCACTGAGCCAATCCAAAAGGGAATTGCCTGAAGCAGATTGTACTTCAGTTGTTCGTTTCGGATATTATCGAAGGATTTTTTAAGACTTCTTCGAATGAAGGTTAAAATTTTCAACATTTGTTAATTTTGAGGTGTAAAAATATATAAATTTTGAGAATTTTATATTGTTTGATGTTGCATCAGGGATAGGTTTTTATTTTGTTTAAAAATAAACAATTTATTTAAAGTTTATTTTAAAATTAAAGTAAATTAGACTAAAGTTCAAACAAAAAAACCTCCGAAAAAATCGAAGGTTTTATATTATAGATGTTTGATAAATTTGAAAAAGTATTTCACCACTTGGTCATTCATTATCATTTATGACTAGATTTCCGTATTCATATCCCAGTTTTGAAGATAGTCGTGGACATGTTTCAAAAACATACCTCCTAAAGAACCGTCTACAACTCTGTGATCATATGAATGAGACATAAACATCAACTGACGGATAGCGATTACATCACCATCTTTAGTTTCAAGCACTGCAGGTTTTTTTACAATAGCTCCGATGGCCAGAATTGCAACCTGAGGTTGAGGAATAATAGGTGTTCCCATAAGGTTTCCGAAGCTTCCTACGTTAGAAATTGTATAGGTTGCGCCTTGTGTGTCTTCTGGTCTCAGTTTTTTGTTCCTTGCTCTGAAAGCTAAGTCATTGATGGCTTTTGCAAGACCTGAAAGTGATAATTGATCAGCGTTTTTGATTACCGGAACGATAAGATTCCCATCCGGAAGAGCAGTCGCCATACCAATATTGATATTTTTCTTTTTGATGATATTTTCACCGTTTACAGAGACATTGATCATCGGGTAATCCTGAATGGCTTTTACAATGGCTTTCACAAAAATTGGCATAAAGGTCAATTTTTCACCTTCACGTTTTTCGAAAATATCTTTATGCTTATTTCTCCATTTTACAACGTTGGTCACATCTGTTTCAATGAAAGAAGTCACATGTGGTGCAATTTGTTTTGCTTTCACCATATTTTCAGCGATGATTTTTCTCATTCTGTCCATAGGAATGATTTCGTCACCTGCTGCAACAGGAACTGTAGAAACCGGCGTAGAAGCAGCAACGGCTTTTGGTGCAGAAACAGCTTGTGCCATAGCAGCTTGTTGAGCTGGCTGGTTTCCTCTGTTATTTACGTAAGCTAAAATATCTTCTTTGGTAATTCTTCCTTCTAAACCGTTTCCTTTGATAGATTTAAGTTCAGTTTCAGAAATATTTTCTTGTTGTGCAATTGATTTTACAAGCGGAGATAAATAAAGATCTCCTGAGAATTCTACATGTGAAGTAGCCGTAGGGGTTAAAGGCTCTTCTATAGTTTTTAATGTTTCAGCGTCTGGATTTGAGGCATTGGTTTCAGTTTTTACTTCTTCTGAAGCTGTATTTCCGCCTTCTCCTTCAATTTCTAAAATAGCAATGGCTTCACCTACTTTTGCAACTTCATCTTTCTGTTTTAAGATTTTCACGATTTTCCCCGAAACAGGTGTCGGAACGTCTGAATCTACCTTATCTGTTGCAATTTCTACTACGGAATCATCCTCTTTTACATTATCACCCTCATTGAATAACCAAGTGATAATTGTAGCTTCCATAACACCTTCTCCCATGGAAGGAAGCAATAATTTGTATTCTGCCATTTTTAATTTTTAGATTTTGACAAATATATAAAAAAAATCGGTTTTTTTATGAAATGTATAATTTTAGAAAAATTCGATGTAAATATTCTCCCCAACATTTAATCCAAATAAAGATTTTGCTCCGTTTTTTTTGCTTCCCTTATAGATTGTAAGCTCCAAAAGCTGGCTGTCATTGAAAATGGCCGCCGACTGCCCGTGGAATTCTGTTTCTCTTTCCCAATCAGAAACCACTTCTGTATGACTTGAAAATACTCTGGAAAGGCTTAGATTTCTGAATTTTATGGTGAAATTTTCATGTCCTTTGCCTAGGCTTTCGAAGAAATCTTTACTGATATTTGAAATTATGTTTCCGAAATTATCAATATAGGTAACTTCCCCGATAATCATTTTTTCAGACTCATTATAAACAGGTTTCGGGAACAGCAATTCTTTGGCATGTCTTATTTTTCTGCCAATAACTTCAGGTAATCCGCCATTTGCCAAATGTACTGCAGCGGGAACAAAAACATCAGTGGAAGTGAAGTTGACAATATCATCAAATCTGTTATTCAATGTGATTTCATAGATAGCTTCCGGTTTAATATCAAAAAAAATTAAACTTAAAATTCCGTTATCAGCTGCCAAAAAGTAATGTCCGTCAGCCTTATATAGAATGTTTTTTCTTGATTTGTGATGAAAACTGTCTACCGAAACAATGTGAATAGTTCCTTTAGGAAAATATTTATAAGCATTCCTTACAATATAAGAGGTCTGTATAAGATTAAAGGCTTGAATATCATGAGTAATGTCAACAATATTCACCTCTGGCTTTAGGGACAGGATTTTGCCTTTCACAGCGGCAACTCTGTAATCTAAATTTCCGAAATCCGAGGTAAGGGTGATAATCGACATTTGTAATTCTAGAAATGATGTTCTGCAAATTTATTTAAAAATAAAGGAAAGCCCGAATAATGTGGAAAAGAATTTGATATAAATTTGAAAAAAATCTTTAAATTTAAAATCTAAATAAAATATAAATACTGCATGTTTGAATTAACATATGATTTGGAAGATGTTAGCGTAAAAACCTTTTACGGTGTTAATAACCAATATTTCAATTTAATAAAATCCAGCTTTCCAACTCTTAAAATAACAGGAAGAGATCACTTTATTTTTGCAATGGGTAATCAGGAAGCTCTTGATATTTTTAAACAAAAATTAGATGACATAGTAAAATATATTTCCAAAAATAACTCTATTGAGCTTAAAGATGTTGAAAATATCCTTAATATTAAAGATGAGAATGAAAAACAATTGGTCTTTGATCAGGATATTATCGTAAAAGGAGTAAACGGAAAAATAATTAAAGCTAAAACCACCAATCTTAAAAAACTAGTAAAGGAAACCGAAAAAAAAGATATGGTTTTTGCCATCGGTCCGGCTGGAACGGGGAAAACTTATACGAGTGTTGCCCTGGCGGCAAAAGCTTTGAGAGATAAGCAGGTTAAAAGAATTGTTTTGACAAGACCGGCTGTGGAAGCGGGGGAGAGTCTGGGTTTTTTACCGGGTGATCTTAAAGAGAAGCTTGATCCATATTTACAGCCGTTGTATGATGCGCTTAGAGATATGATTCCGCATGAAAAGCTTGAAGGTTTTATCGAGAAAAAAATTATAGAGGTCGCTCCTTTAGCTTTTATGAGAGGCAGAACACTTGATGATGCCTTTGTAATTCTTGATGAAGCCCAAAACACTACTCATTCTCAAATGAAAATGTTCTTGACCAGGATGGGGATGAATGCAAAATTTATCATTACAGGGGATCCAAGTCAGGTTGATTTGCCCCCAAAACAACAATCCGGATTGAAAGAAGCGATGAGAATTCTGAGAGACGTAAAAGAAATTGGTTTTGTACACCTTACAGAAGAAGATGTGGTAAGACATCCTGTGGTAAGAAAAATTATCTTGGCATATAATGAGGAAGATAAAAGATTAAAAGATTAGTCTAAATCTTAAAAGAAGTAAAATCGGGAGCTATTATTTAAAATCCTAAAATTTTAGTTTTTATAAAGAAAATATAATTTTATTTTGTTAAAATTTGTTAAATTTAAAATTAATGTTTATGTTTGCGCTCTAATTTTAAAAACTAATTAAAACATGAAAAAAGTTATGTTAATTGCAGCAGTTGCTGTTATGGGAATTTCTGCAAACGCGCAAGAATTTAGATTCGGACCAAAAGCAGGTTACTCTTTTTCAACTTTAAAATATAAGGATACTGAAACTTCGATGAACACAGATCCGATGCATACATTCTATGTAGGTGGTTTGGCTGAGTATAAAATCAATGATAAATTTGGTATTCAGGGTGAGGTGCTTTATTCTCCGCTTGGTGGTAAGTCAAAATACGAAGCTGAGGAAGAAGATGGAGAATTCAGTGGTCTTAAAACAAAAACTACTTTGGGAACTTTATTGGTTCCGGTTTCTGCAAAATATTTTATTACTGAAGGTTTTTCTGTTTCTGCAGGTGCTAGTTTCGGGGTTATTTTTTCTGCAAAAGCAAAAACCGTATTTGATGGAGGATTGAATATTCCGGGATTAGAACTAGAAGGGGATAAAGAAGTGGATGTTAAAGATGCTTATAACAAGCTCAATATAGCTCCGTTCATTGGTGTTGAATACGCTTTAGAAAATGGATTGTTTTTCGATGCTAGATATAATTTAGGTATCTCTAATCTTGCAAAAAATTCAGGTGATGGTAAAGTAACTAACAGCTTTGCACAAATTGGCGTTGGTTTCAAATTCGGAGGAAACTAAGAATTATCAATTTAAAAGATATTAAAGCGGAATGATTTATTCCGCTTTTTTATTATGATAAAGGATTTTAACTATATGTTAATAAATTTTTAATATAGAAACTTAGGAATTAATTGTAATTAAGATTGAAAATATCAATAATAAGCGCGGTTTTGGCCTATTATATACGTCTTGAAAGAAGATTATCTGTTAAAATTAGTTGTAATTTCTTCTTAAAATACGATTTAATAAAATAAGTATTTTTAAACAACAATTGAAAAATTGTCTTTTTTTTACTCAAAAAATTATGAAAACTTCAAAGACCTATGTTTTCTGCATTTTATTCTTGGGAAAAGCTAAATTTCACGGATGATATTAATCACATTAACAAATTTTAATATTAAGGGTACCCTCTGTAATTTTGCCCTCAGAAAGTATTAAAATTTTTAGAAAAATGAAAAAAGTATTATTAGCAGGTGCTATTGCACTTTTCGGTTTATCAAATGCGCAAATCGCTAAAGGAACTACTTATTTGTCTGGTGAAATAAACTATACATCAACTCAAGATAACAATACAGATTATAAAAGAGAAGATTTCAAAATTACTCCTACTGTAGGATATTTTGTTGGAACTAACTTGGCTGTAGGTTTAGGTGTTGGTTATACTAACGGTTCTACAACTAATTATTTTGTAGAAGATGTAAAAACTAAAACAACTAGAGATGCTTTTGTTATTAAGCCTTTCGCAAGAAAATATTGGACTTTAGCTGACAAATTGTACATCTTTGGTCAATTAGAAGTTCCTATGGAGTTTGGTAAAGATAAAAGAGAGGTTTCAGGAGATGTTACTAACATCAATACTGAAAATAAATTCACTTCAATCGGTGTAAACGTTAAACCAGGTTTAGATTATTTCTTAAATAAAAACTGGTCTATTGAAGCTACTGTTGGTGAATTCGGTTACAAAAACGAAAAATATAAAGATGCTGATAAAAGTACAGATAATTTCAACTTTGGTTTGAACTTATCTTCTGTAACGTTCGGTGTTAAATATGTATTTGGTAAATAATAAACAAAGCATATAAAGTTAAAGTCCTGAGGTTTTCTTGGGACTTTTTCTCCATATAAAAACTAAAACTAAACCGTGAAAAAACTATTACTGACAGGTGCTGTTGCATTTTTCGGACTTTCGGACGCTCAGATTAACACGGGAACAACCTATGTTTCCGGACAAATAAATTATTCTAAAAGCAATCTCAAAACTGAAACGCCTTCCGGGAAAAAAGAAGGAGACGAGCTTAAAATCAGTCCTTCTATAGGAGTTTTTGTTGCTTCAAATTTTGCGGTAGGAACAAGCGTGGGATTCTTACACACAAAGTGGAGCGCTGATGAATTTTATGATATTTCTAATTCTGCTACAGAATCTTATTTCAGCATTTCTAATAAGAGTAATATTTTTGAAGTTGCTCCTTTCGTAAGAAAGTATTTTACTTTATCGGACAAATTATATTTCTTCGGACACTTAGAAATACCTATTCAGTTTGGTAAATTGGAAGGCAACGGAATGACAACTACTATTGATCCGATGACTGGGTTTATAACAGTTTATCAGGTGCAATCCGAACATAAAATTTCATCAATAGGAGTTAGAGTAAAACCAGGTGTAGAATACTTCTTAAGTAAAAACTGGACCGTTGAAGCGACTTTAGGAGAATTTGGATATAAAAGCTCAAAGACAAAAGGAGATGAGGGATCTGTTGAAAATTATAATTTCGGATTAAACCTTTCTTCAGTTACCTTGGGGATAAAATATGTTTTCACTAAATAAAATCAACAATAAAATATAAAACAAATTAATACTTTAAATATAATTACAATGAAAAAATTATTACTAGCTGGTGCAGTAGCACTTTTCGGATTGTCAAATGCACAAATGTCTAAAGGGGATTGGGTAATCAGTGGAAACACAGGATTAGGTTTTAACACTCAAAGCTCTAAGGTAAAAGTTAACGGTGAATCTGAAGACGGTCCTAAAATCAGTAACTTTTCTATTACCCCTTCTGTAGGATATTTTGTAATCGATGGTCTGGCTGTAGGAATCGACTTAGGATTCAACAGCAATACATTAAAGCAGGATGGTGATAAAGTAACAAATTCTACATTTTCAGTGATGCCGACTGCTACTTATTATTTCCAGACAGGAAGTAAGTTTATTCCTTTTGTAGGAGCAGGTATCGGATATGCATCAAACAAAACAAAATATAGTTTTGCGAATTCAATTATTGATCCGCTACTTTTCGATGGAGATACAACAACAGATGGTTTAGCTTGGAAGGCAAAAGCTGGTGTTACTTATTTGGCAACCCAGTCTTTAGGTATCAACTTAGGTCTTGGATTTGACCAGTTCTATACTAAAGATACTTATTACAACACAGAAGTGAAAACTACAACAAGTAATTTCGGTGTAAATGTAGGTTTTTCTTATTTCATCAAAGCTAAAGCTCAAAAATCTGATAAATAATCAATTTATTTTAAGATAATAATGAAAAAACCAACTCGAAAGAGTTGGTTTTTATTTTTAATAAGATAAACAGCTATGTTTTAGAACCATTCTTTTTGGTTTTGGACATAAGTCTGGTCAAATTCTTCATCTGATTTTGTCAGGTAAATAATACCTTCAATTAAACCGACAATACCCGCACCTCCACATGTTACAAGACCAAGAATCAACTGAATGACTCCTGTTTTTGTATAACCCAGGTAAAATTTGTGAATGGCAAATGCTCCAAGCAAGATTCCTAAAATACCTGCAACTAGTTTTTTTTCTGATTTGTAAGGTTGATTGTAGTTTCCTTGTGTTTCCATAATAATATTTTTTAATGATTGTTGGTGTTATTTTCCAAACATTCCGCCCATTCCAGGCATATTTGGCATTTTGCTCATCATCTGCATCATTTGTTTTCCTTGAGGGCCCTGCATCATTTTCATCATTTTCCCCATTTGATCAAATTGCTTCATCAATTGGTTTACATCTTCAATTTTTCTTCCTGCGCCTTTAGCAATTCTATTTTTTCTTTGTGTATTGATAATAGAGGGAGTTCTTCTTTCTTCCGGGGTCATAGAATAGATGATAGCTTCGATATGTTTAAATGCATCATCGCTGATTTCCACATCTTTAATTGCTTTTCCAACTCCGGGAATCATACCCATCAAATCTTTCATATTACCCATTTTCTTGATTTGATTGATTTGCTTTAAGAAATCGTCAAAACCAAACTCATTTTTAGCGATTTTTTTGTGAAGTTTTTTTGCTTCTTCTTCGTCAAACTGCTCCTGAGCTCTTTCTACTAAGGAAACAACGTCTCCCATTCCCAAGATTCTGTCTGCCATCCTTTCCGGGTAGAAAAGGTCTAAAGCCTCCATTTTCTCACCCGTAGAAATGAATTTTATTGGTTTTTCTACAACGGAACGAATTGTCAATGCTGCACCACCTCGTGTATCACCGTCTAATTTTGTAAGTACAACTCCATCAAAATTTAAAGCATCGTTAAATGCTTTAGCTGTATTCACAGCATCCTGACCAGTCATTGAGTCAACAACGAATAGTGTTTCATCCGGTTTGATGAAATAATGAACAGACTTAATCTCGTTCATCATTTGCTCATCAATCGCTAAACGGCCTGCAGTATCGACGATTACAATATCGTGACCATTTGATTTTGCAAAATTAATTGCATTCTCGGCAATAGTAGAAGGATTTGTAGAACCTTCTTCCGTGAAAACAGGAACCCCGATCTGTCCACCTAAAACTTTAAGCTGATCAATCGCAGCAGGACGGTAAACGTCACAAGCAACCAAAAGAGGTTTTTTATTTCTTTTTGTTTTTAAATAGTTAGCCAATTTTCCGGAAAAAGTGGTTTTACCAGAACCCTGAAGACCTGCAATAAGAATTACAGACGGTTTTCCTGAAAGATTAATTCCTTCCTGAGAACCTCCCATCAAATCTACTAATTCGTCATGAACAATTTTTGTCATCAACTGTCCCGGTGTAAGCGAAGTAAGAACGTTTTGCCCTAAAGCCTTATCCTGAACTCTTTTAGTAAGATCTTTGGCAACTTTATAATTAACATCGGCGTCTACCAATGCTCTACGAATCTCTTTTACGGTTTCGGCTACATTGATTTCCGTGATTTTTCCGCGTCCGGAAATATTGTGAAGCGCTTTGTCTAATTTATCCTGTAAACTATTAAACATATTTATTGTAAATTATAGGTTTGCAAAAATAGGGAATTTTTAGCATATCCAAAGTTTTCGATACGTAATATTATATATAAGGTATAAAATTATTGTAGCCAAAATGTAACTGAGAGATGATAAAAATCAAATCATGGCAAAATACGATAGAAAAAGTCTATTTTTGCGATAATTAAAATGCTCCTAAATAAGCGTTAGGTGAAAACAGATTTGATAATGAAAGCTAATCCTAATATCCTGGTTACAGTATTATTTTTTTTAACATTCTTAATGCATTTTTCTTTATGGAAATTTGTTTTTCATTTAGATGAAATTATAATTGTAAAGTTTTATCTTTTCTTAAGCGTTATGTTTATGATGATGATAACTCTCATTATTTTGATTAATAGAGTGGCGCCGCAATTTTTAGGTTTATCTGTGATTGGTTTGATACTTTTAAAGTTTGGCTTGATGTATATGATTAGAAAAAAATTAAACTTTGAAGCTGTTCCAGACTATAAATTTCATTTTATAATACCGTATTTTGTCCTGACAACGCTGCTTACATACTATGCGATTCGGCTAATTAATCATGACAAAAAACAGTAAAATTATTTATTGAAACTTGAAAAATTATTATATTTTTGCACAACGAAAAAAACCTATCAATGTTTAAGAAATTCGCAGTTTTATTCTACAGTATTTTTGTATTAAACTTAGTGTCTGCACAGCACAGTGAGGCTACTGCTGAGGCAGTTCCGGCTCAAGAGCTATCAGAAAAGGATAAAGTAAGTAAAGAAAACAAAGAGTTCATCGAACATCACTTGTTGGATGCACACGACTTTACATTGATGGTTGATAAAGAAGGTCATCATATTGGTTTTCCTCTTCCTGTTATTTTTTATGATAATGGTTTTCATTCTTTCATGAGCAACAAAGAAGGTTTCATGCATGGTGAGCCTACAGAGGTAGATGGTTCTTTTTATAAATTACACCACGAGAAAATTTACAAAACTGATGCGGCTGGAACTTTAACTTTTGATAAAGAAGGTCATGCAACTTCTGAAAAAGTTTTAGATCTATCGATAACTAAAAGTGTACTTATTATTTTATTAGTATCAATTTTTATGTTGGTATTATTTGGAGGAATGGCCAAATCGTATAAGAAATCTGTTGTGCCTACTGGTGCTGCTAGGTTTTTGGAGCCATTAATCATTTTTGTTAGAGATGAAATTGCTATTCCTAATATCGGCCATAAGTATAAAAGATTTATGGGATATTTATTAACAGTATTCTTCTTTATCTTATTCTTAAACGTATTAGGATTAATGCCTTTCGGAATCAATGTTACAGGTAATATTACAATGACATTCTTCTTGGCAATTCTTACTTATTTAATTACTACATTCTCAGCCAATAAAGATTATTGGAAACATATTTTCTGGATGCCGGGTGTACCTGTTCCTATGAAATTAATTATGTTGCCAATCGAGTTATTAGGAACTATTACTAAACCATTTGCTTTAATGATTCGTCTTTTTGCAAATATGACTGCGGGTCACATTGTAGTAATGAGTTTAATTGGATTGATATATGTATTTAAAAATGTTATTGCAGGAGTTGCATTCCCGTTCTTAACATTGGTAATTTATTTATTAGAAGTATTGGTAGCGTTCTTACAGGCTTATATCTTTACAATGTTATCAGCTTTGTTTATTGGAATGGCTGTGCAGGAGCATGAGCACGAGCATCATACTGCCGCTCATTAATAAAAAAATGTTAAACAAATTTTTTAAAATTATATATTATGGAAATTCCTAAAATTGTAGGTGCTGGTATCGTAGTATTAGGTGTTGGTATTGGTCTTGGTAAAATCGGAGCTGCTGCTCTTGAGGCTATCGCTAGACAACCAGAACAAGCTGGTAAAATTCAAACAGCTATGCTTATCGCTGCTGCACTTGTTGAAGGTGTTGCGTTTGCTGCTCTATTCGCAGTAAACTAATTAAAACTAAAACCATTACCCGTAACGGTTGGTTACAGGTAATGGTTATTTAAGAAAAAAAGTAATAATTATTTATACATTATATAATGGAATTAATTCATCAGTTTTCATCAGGATTATTTATTATCCAGTCTGTTATTTTTCTAGCACTATTATTTTTGTTAGGTAAATTTGCTTGGAAGCCTATTTTAAAATCTATTAATGATAGAGAAACTTCTATTGTTGACGCTCTTAATCAAGCTAAATTGGCTAGAAAAGAGATGGAAACTTTAAAAGAGGATAATGAAAGAATCATTCGTGAAGCTAAAATCGAAAGAGATGCTATCCTTAAAGAAGCCAGAGAAATTAAAGATAGAATCGTAGGTGAAGCTAAAGATGCTGCTAAATCTGAAGGAGATAAATTAATTGAAGCTGCTAAACAGACTATCCAAGCTGAGAAAAATGCTGCGATGGCAGATATCAAAACTCAGATTGGTGTTTTATCTGTAAACATCGCTGAGTCTATCTTGAAGCAAAAATTAGATAACAGCGAGGCCCAAAACGAATTAGTTCAAAATTATTTAAACAAATCTAACCTTAACTAATAATGCTTACATCTAAAGTAGCTAAAAGATACGCACAAGGTTTACTTGATTTTACAAACGAATCAGGGCAAACGGCTACTGTATTTTCTGAAATGAAAGATGTAGTGAAACTGATGTCTCAATCTGCTGATTTGAACAAATTTTTCCTTACACCGTACATTGATTCCAAAAAGAAAATAGAAGTAGCAAAGGAGATTTTCAAAAGTTTATCACAGACTTCCCAAAATTTAATTACGTTGGTAATCAAACAAGGCCGTGAAAACCAATTGAAAAATATCGCTCAAGAATTTATCAATAAAGTTGAAGATATCAACGGAGTACAGAGAATCACTCTTACGACGGCGACTCAGCTTTCAAAAGAGAACCTTGATCAGATTTTACAATCTACCAATTTGGTAAACAAAAATTCAAACTATGATTTGAATTTACATGTAAAACCCGAAATTTTAGGAGGATATATCCTAAGAGTAGGAGACCAACAAGTGGATGCGTCTGTGAAGACTAAGCTGAACCAAGTTAAAAAAGATTTTCAATTAAATTAAGAAAAAAACAACCATACAATGGCAGAAATAAATCCGGCAGAAGTATCTGCGATCTTAAAACAGCAATTGGCCAACTTCGATACTCAATCAAACGTTGAGGAAGTAGGTACAGTTTTAACCATCGGTGATGGTATTGCTCGTGTATACGGGTTAGAAAACGTACAATACGGAGAGTTGGTGAAATTTTCTAGTGATGTAGAAGGTATTGTACTAAACCTTGAAGAAGACAACGTAGGTGTTGCTTTATTGGGTGAAAGTAAATTAGTAAAAGAAGGAGACACAGTAAGAAGAACAAACAGAATTTCTTCTATCAAAGTAGGAGAAGGAATGTTAGGTAGAGTAGTAGATACTCTTGGTAACCCTATCGATGGTAAAGGTCCTATTACTGGGGATTTATACGAAATGCCATTGGAAAGAAAAGCTCCTGGAGTTATCTTCAGACAACCGGTAACTGAACCTTTACAAACAGGTATCGTTGCGATTGATTCTATGATTCCTGTAGGAAGAGGTCAGAGAGAGCTTATCATTGGTGACAGACAGACAGGTAAAACTACTGTTGCGATTGATACTATCATTAACCAAAAAGAATTCTTTGATGCAGGCAAGCCTGTATATTGTATATATGTTGCTATTGGTCAGAAAGCTTCTACTGTAGCACAAATCGTAAAAACCCTTTCTGATAAAGGAGCTTTAGCATATACCGTAATTGTAGCGGCTAATGCATCAGATCCGGTTCCAATGCAGGTATATTCTGCAATGGCAGGGGCATCTATCGGAGAATTCTTCAGAGACACTGGTAGACCGGCGCTTATCGTTTATGATGATTTATCTAAACAAGCCGTTGCTTACCGTGAGCTTTCTCTGTTATTAAGAAGACCACCAGGCCGTGAGGCTTATCCTGGAGACGTTTTCTATCTTCACTCAAGATTATTGGAAAGAGCCGCGAAAGTTATCGCTGATGACCAAATTGCTAGCCAAATGAACGATTTACCAGATTCATTAAAACCAATCGTGAAAGGTGGCGGTTCATTAACAGCACTTCCTATTATCGAAACTCAGGCTGGTGACGTTTCTGCGTATATTCCAACAAACGTAATCTCTATTACAGACGGACAGATCTTCTTGGAATCTGACTTGTTCAACTCAGGGGTGCGTCCTGCAATCAACGTGGGTATCTCTGTATCGAGAGTAGGAGGTAACGCTCAGATCAAATCAATGAAAAAAGTTTCTGGTACTCTTAAATTAGACCAGGCTCAATATAAAGAATTAGAAGCATTTGCTAAATTCGGTTCTGACCTTGATGCTTCTACTTTAGCGGTAATTTCTAAAGGAGAAAGAAACGTAGAGATTCTTAAACAACCAGTAAACTCTCCACTTCCTGTAGACAGCCAAGTTGCTATGATCTACGCTGGAACTGAGAACTTGCTAAGAAACGTGCCTATCAGAAAGGTAAAAGAATTCCAAATTGAATATATCGAGTTCCTAAGATCTAAGCATCCGGATACAATGGCTGCTATTAAAGCGGGGAAAATCGATGATTCTATCACTGGTGTTCTTAAGCAGGCTGCTAACGATTTAGCTGCAAAATATAACTAAAAATTAGTTGATGGTTTTTGGTTGATAGTTGACAGAATTTTCTAAAACTAGCAACCAACAACCGACAACCAACAACTAACCCAATATGGCAAACTTAAAAGAAATACGAGGAAGAATTACGTCAATTTCATCTACGATGCAAATTACACGTGCTATGAAAATGGTTTCGGCAGCGAAGCTAAAGAAGGCACAGGATGCAATCGTAATGTTAAGACCCTATTCTGAAAAACTACAAGAAATCATCCAGAATGTAAATTCTAGTTCTGATCCTGATCAGATTTCTGTTTACGCTCAAAAGAGAGAGGTTAAAAAAGTACTTTTCATTGCTGTTACTTCAAACAGAGGTCTTGCTGGTGCCTTCAACTCATCTATCGTAAAAGAGCTTAATATTCAGTTTCAGAATAATTCTCAATATGAGATTGAAGTTCTTACAATCGGTAAAAAAGCTTATGACGCTGTAAGAAGAAATCGTACGGTATATTCTAATGAAAGCGCCGTTTATGACAATCTAAACTTTGATACGGTTTCTCATGTTACTGAAGCAGTAATGAGCAGTTTCAAAGAGGGTAAATTTGATGAAGTTTATGTAATTTACAATAAATTCGTTAATGCTGCGACTCAAGAAGTTACTACAGAGCAGGTTCTTCCGATTTCAATGCCGGAAGTTGACGTTACAGAACCTCAGGTAGAAACCGATTATATTTTTGAACCCAATAGAGCTGAGATCTTAGATAATTTGATCCCAAAATCTATTAAAACTCAAATTTTCAAGGCTGTTTTAGATTCAGTAGCATCTGAGCATGGTGCGAGAATGACTGCAATGCATAAAGCAACAGACAATGCCCAGGCTCTGAAAAATGACCTTGTAATCTTCTACAACAAAGCCAGACAGGCCGCTATTACAAACGAAATCCTAGAGATCGTTTCAGGAGCAGAAGCTTTGAAAAATTCGTAAAGCGTATTTTTAACAAAATATTAAAGCATCGAGGTAACTCGATGCTTTTTTTGTTATTTTTATTTTGTATATCTTTGTACCAATTAAATATATATTATTTCTAAATGGATTCGGACATAGTCAGGCTTTTATTGGCCTTATTTCTTGTATTATTAAATGGCTTTTTCGTAGCCGCAGAATTTTCAATTGTCAAAGTTCGTTACTCCCAAATCCAGTTAAAAGCAGCCGAAGGTAATTCCATGGCAAAGCAGGCAGAGCACATTATCAAGCATCTTGATGAATATCTTTCTGCTACACAGCTTGGTATTACACTGGCATCCCTTGCCTTAGGTTGGGTAGGAGAAAGCGCTTTGCACCATGTTGTTGAAAGTATTTTTCATTCTCTGAACGTTGAATTGGCTCAGACAACAATTACCACAGTTTCAGTGGTTACCAGTTTTGTATTAATTACAGTTATGCATATTGTATTTGGTGAACTTATTCCTAAATCAATAGCGATCAGAAAATCGGAATCTACTACAATGGCAACTGCAGTTCCATTACGGGTTTTTTATACCGTTTTCAAACCATTTATCTGGTTGATGAATTTAATGTCTAATACTTTTTTAAGATTAATAAAAATTCATCCTGCATCCGAACAGGAAATACACTCTACGGAAGAGCTTCAGCTTTTGGTAAAACAAAGTGCTGACAGTGGAGAAATTGAAGAGGAAAACTATGAAATTATTAAAAATGCGTTTGATTTTACAGATCATTCAGCAAAACAAATCATGGTTCCTCGTCAAAACATTACGTCAATTGATTTTGAAGAAGATATCAACGAAATTATTAATAAAATCATGGATAGCGGATATTCACGTATCCCGGTGTATGTAGATTCTATTGATAATGTAATAGGTATTTTATATACAAAAGAGATTATAAGAGAGTTTGTTAAGAGAAAAGGAGAGCTTAATCATGAGGATCTGAAAGAACTCATGCGTGATGCTTTTTTCGTGGTTGGAAGTAAAAAGATTTCAGACTTATTAAAAATTTTCCAACAGAAAAAACAGCATTTAGCAATTGTCATTGACGAGTTTGGAGGTACGGAAGGTATTATCACACTTGAAGACATTTTGGAAGAATTGGTAGGTGAAATTCAGGATGAAGAAGATGATGAAGAGAAAATTGTTGATAAGATAGGAGATCACACCTATTGGGTACAGGCCACTCAGCCTTTGGACGAAATCAACGAATTTTTACCTAAAAAATTATCTCTTTCCGAAGAGAGTGAATATAATTCTTTAGCAGGATTTATTCTTCATGCATTGGAAGATATCCCGGAAGAAAACCAGGAATTTGACCTTGAACATTACCATTTCAAAATACTGAAAATGAATAATAAAAGTGTAGAATTGGTGGAATTGGTTTATAACGAGCCAAATAATGTCAATGATTTGGCAGACAAATTAGGTGAAGTTTAATATATAAGATTACAATGATTTTTTATAACATAAAAGATTATGAAGATCCAAAACGTAAGTACGAAGAAGAAGTCCTTGTTTTGGATGATACGGATGAAGTTTATAAATTAATTTTGCATAATGATGATATTCATACGTTTGATTATGTAATAGATTGTCTCATAGAAATTTGTAAACATACTTTAGAACAGGCCGAACAATGCACCATGTTGGTGCATTACAAAGGTAAATGCACGGTAAAAACAGGCTCAATGGATTTGCTGAAGCCGATGCACGAAAAACTTATTTCAAGAAGTTTAACAAGTGAAATCGTATAAAATGAAGCTCTAACTTTGGTTAGGGCTTTTTTAATTAAAACAATTTCCATCTGCTTTATTTTATTTGCATTCATCTAAAATAGTATATTTGTAAAAACTATAAAGAAACAAATAGAATGCTTGTAATAGGAATTGCAGGAGGTACAGGATCCGGCAAAACTACGGTTGTTGACAAAATACTTCAACAGCTTGATATCGAAGGTATGAACATCCTTTCTCAGGATAATTATTATCATGATAATCAAAATCTTACACTTACGGAAAGAGAAGCTTTAAACTATGATCATCCTAAGTCTATTGATTTTGAACTGATGTTGAAACACGTAAAAGCACTAAAAAATAATGAGTCGATTGAGCAGCCTATTTACAGCTTTGTGACGCATTCCAGAACCGGAGATCATGTCACTGTAGAACCTAAAAATGTATTGGTAGTAGAAGGAATTCTGGTTCTTACCAATAAGGAATTATTGAAAGAGTTTGATTTAAAAGTGTTTGTGCATGCAGATTCTGATGAAAGATTGATTCGAAGGATAAGGAGAGATACACAAGAAAGGGGAAGAGATTTGAGTGAAGTATTGCACCGTTATCAGACGACTCTGAAGCCAATGCATCAGGAATTTATTGAGCCTTCAAAAAACGAAGCGGATTTAATTATCCCGAACATGAGGCAGAATTCCGTAGCCATTGATTTTTTGACTACTGTTATTAAAAACTCGTTGAAAAAACATTAAAAATGAAAGAGAATAAACTTATTAAAGATATCCAGCCAAAGTCTGAAACATTAAAAGTTATTCAAAAATATGTTTTGAATAAATATACAATTACGATTTGCCTGTTTCTGGTTTGGATGATTTTCTTTGATAAAACTTCGTTTTTGGTAATCAATGAACTGAATGGAGAGATTAACAAATACGAAGAACAACTCCAATATTATAAAGCGGAATATGAAAAAAATGACACGTTTTATAAAAAACTGATGAATAATAAATCTGAAAAAGAAAAATACGCAAGAGAAAATTACTTTATGAAAAAACCGGATGAAGAGATTTTCATTCTAGTGGTTGACAGCGCAAATATTGCCAGGAAATAATCACTCATAATTTATAATTCTAAACTTATAATTCTAAACTAAATGTCAAACGTAGATATACTTTCAAACTGGGAAAATTTAGTAAAAAAGCAACTTAAAAGTGAGGATATTTATTCAGTTCTGAAAAAAGAAAACTTAGAAGGAATTGATGTAAAGCCTTTCTATTATTCTGTGAAGAAACCTCTGGTAAATCTTCCGAAAATCGAAGAAAGTACTCATTTGGTTGCAAGATATCACGAAAGTTTAGAAGAGGATGTATTTGCCTTTATTTTAGATCAAAATGTTGAAAATCTTGAACAGAAAACTATTTTCGTTAATAATATTGATCTGGCAGGACACATCAGCCCTAAAGAAGAAGATCAGTATTTTTCGCTAATTGATGTTTTTAATGAAAAAGAAGCCACAATTGATGATCAGTTAGTAAAGGAATTATTAGCAAAAGAATTTAAAAGAAATATCTGTATTGATATTTCTTTTCATCAAAATGCCGGGGCAGCAATTTATCAGCAATTGGGGATTGCTTTAGCAAAAACTAAAGAATTGTTCGAGGTTTATGGCCCTGAAATTTTAAATAAACTGATTTTCAGAATTGCTGTCGGAGGAAATTATTTCTTCGAAATAGCAAAACTGAGAGCTTTTAAAATGGTTTTTAATCAACTTTCAAAAGAATATAACCTAGACGAAATTCCCTATATTTTTGCGGAAACTTCATTGAGAAATAAAGCTGTTTCGGATAATGAAAACAATCTTATCCGTTCGACTTTAGAATTAGCTTCTGCGATGATTGGAGGTGCTGATGCGGTTTTCACTAATAATTATCTGGTTGACAAAAGTACAGATAATTCTGAGGAAATTTCTTTCAAACAACAAATTGTTTTAGCCTATGAAAGTATCATCAATGTATTTGAGGATGCTTCTAACGGAAGCTATTATATTGAAGATATTACCCGGCAAATTGCAGAAAAATCCTGGGTGCTATTTGTGGAAATTGAAGAAAACGGGGGGTATTTAGAGCTTTTGAAACAAGGAATGATTCAAAAGAAAATCTACGATCATGCTGTTGAAGAACAAAAATGGGTTGAAGAAGGGAAAATAAAATTGATTGGGGTTAATTTATATCCAAAATTAGAGGTTAAAAAGTCAGTAAACGAATTATATAATGAAAAAGAAATAAAAGCTGTTCGTTGGGCTGAAATGTTTGAATGATGAAAGAAAAACTGGTTGATTTATTTGAATATACCTATCATTTCAACAAAGAGATGATAAAAGTTATTTCTGAGAATTTCTCAAAAGTAGACGAAAAAGCAATCAGTTTAATTAATCATACGTTGAATGCTCAACAGATATGGAACTCAAGAGTTTTAAGCGAAACATCATTTGAGGTATGGCAGATAAATCCTTTTGAAAAACTGGACAAAATCAATCATGAAAACTTTCAGAAAAGTATTCAAATTGTTCAAAATTCGGATTTGGATAAAAGAATTGAATATCAAAATTCGAGAGGAACAGCGTTTGAGAACAGTATTTTTGAAATGCTTTTTCAGGCAGTTAATCATTCGACATATCATAGAGGGCAAATCAATTCTTTATTAAAACAAAACGGAATTGAACCCATATTGACAGATTATATTTTTTATAAAAGGTAAATTTAACGCTCACTATTTTTCACATTTGCTGTAAACGTAGACAAGAATATTTTCCGGAAAATAAATAAAACATTCTAAAAATTAAACACGATCATTTGCGAAATCTGTGGGAATACTAGATAAAGAAGTTCAAGGCTATATCAATGCACATCTAAATTCAGACCTGCATTCTTTGTTATTAAAAACATCTCCGTTTCGTGAAGTTTCCATGCAGGAAATCGTTCAACAAATCAAAGGAAGGCAGGTCGCACAGAAAAAATTTCCGTTTTTATTGAAAGACGGGATAATTTTTCCGCCACAGCTTAACTTAGAACAGTCATCCTCAGAAAAAACAGCACTTTATAAATCTGAAATTTTAAAAGGAAAAAAATTTGTTGATTTGACGAGCGGTTTTGGAATTGATGCTTATTATTTATCTGGAGATTTTGAAAATGTACTACTTGTAGAGCAAAATTCGGAGCTTTTAGAAATTGTAAAGCACAATTGGAAGATTTTGGGAAAAACGGCAAAGTTTATTAATCAAAAACTGGAAGACTTTTTGGATGAAAATCAGGAAAATTTTGATGTAATCTATCTTGATCCGGCTCGGAGAGATAACGATAAAAACAAGGTTTTCCTTTTGGAAGATTTATCACCGAATATTCTTGAAATTCAGGAAAAATTAATGATGATTTCGGATGAAGTAGTGATAAAACTTTCGCCTTTAATTGATCTGAAATATTTAGTTTCAGTTTTACCGGGTATTTTCAGGATTGATATTATTGCGCTGAAGAACGAGGTAAAAGAAGTTGTTGCTTTTTTAGCAAAACAAAATTCAGGTGAAATTATTTGTAACTGTGTGAATCTTGAAAGCAGAGAACCAACTTTCACATTTAAATTCAGGGAAGAAGAAATTGCGGTTGCAGATTATTCTGAACCGGAAAGATTTATCTATATTCCCAATAATTCTATTTTAAAAGCTGGAGTTTTTAATTTAATTTCAGAAAAATTTAGGGTAAAAAAATTTCATCCGAATTCGCACTTTTATACGTCAAATGAAAAAAATGATGATTTTCCCGGAAGAATTATTGAGATGGAAATGATTGATGCTAAGCAAATTAAAAAGAAAGAGCAGTTTAATATCATTTCAAAAAACTATCCTTTAAAACCCGAAGAAATAAAGAAAAAATATGCTTTAAAAGACGGTGGAGAAAGGTATCTTATTTTTACACAATCCAAAAAAGGTAAAATAATATTAAAATCAGTATAAAAATGTTGCTGTAAAATGTAGGATTTCTTAATTTTGGGCAATCAAAAATTTAAACATGAGAAAATTAGTTATATGTTTGGCTCTTGCTACTGTTGCTGTAAGCTGTAAAAAAATTCAGGCTGGTGGAAATAAGAACATTATAAAGCTTGAAGAAGGTGCAGACAGATATTCTGAAGATGAACAAGGTGGAGGAGAAGCTCACAGTCATGAAGCTGCTGCTACACACAAAGAAGAAGCAACTGGAGAAAAACATGAAGCTGAAGCTCCAAAAGCAGACAGTGCAACTTCCACTGCAAAACCAACTGAGGCTCAAACACCTAAAGCTGAACACTAATTATTAGTACAATATAAAAAATGTCCTGCAGAAATGTGGGACATTTTTTTGTTATATAAAAACCGGTAATCGTTTTATTATCGGAAAATAATAAACCTGAGGAAAATTATATGTTTTTGTTTGTTCCTGCAGGTCATTTTTTTTACTTTTAGCAAAACAAAATTTTACAATGCAAGAGACATTAAATTACATTAACGAAAACAAACAGCGTTTCGTGGATGAATTATTTGAGTTATTGAGAATTCCTTCTATTTCTGCAGATCCGGCTTACAAAGATGATGTATTGAAATGTGCGGATGTGGTTGCAGAACACCTTAAAAATGCAGGAGCTGATAATGTAGAGGTTTGTAAAACCAATGGTTACCCTATCGTTTTCGGAGAGAAAATTTTAGATAAAAACTTACCGACAGTTTTGGTTTACGGTCATTATGATGTACAGCCTGCTGATCCGTTAGAATTATGGACAAGGCCACCTTTCGAACCTTATATTGAGAAAACTGAGCTTCACCCGGACGGAGCGATTTTTGCGAGAGGCTCCGCTGACGATAAAGGTCAGTTCTTTATGCATTTGAAGGCTTTTGAAGCAATGATGAAGACAAATACTCTTCCTTGTAATGTTAAATTTATTTTAGAAGGAGAGGAAGAAGTTGGTTCTGTAAGCTTAGGAGATTTCGTTAATGAGAACAAAGAGAAATTATCTTGTGATTGTATTTTAATTTCTGACACACATATTTACAGTAATGAACAACCGACTGTAACAACAGGTTTAAGAGGTCTGAGCTATGTGGAAGTTGAAATTGAAGGTCCGAACAGGGATTTACACTCAGGGCTTTATGGTGGCGCAGTTCCAAACCCTATTCATGTGCTTTCAAGAATGATTACTAAATTGATTGATGAAAACGGACAAATTACTATCGATGGTTTCTATGATAACGTAGAAGATCTTTCTGAAGAAGAAAGAACTGAAATGAATAAATTGAAAGATAATCCCGAAGAATTTAAAAAATCAATCGGTTTGAATGGAGTAGAAGGCGAAAAAGGCTATACCACACTTGAAAGAACTTCAATCCGTCCTACTCTGGACTGCAATGGTATTTGGGGAGGCTACACAGGAGAAGGAGCTAAAACAGTGATTCCTTCTAAAGCTTCAGCTAAAATTTCAATGCGCTTGGTTCCTTATCAGACTCCGGAAGAAATTACTGAAAAGTTTACAAAGTACTTTAATAAAATAGCTCCGGATAATGTAAAGGTTAAAGTTACTCCGCATCATGGAGGAATGCCTTACGTTTTGCCAACAGATACTAAAGAGTTTTTAGCCGCTAAAAAGGCAATGGAAGCATCTTTCGGAAAAGAGGTTCTTCCGTACAGGGGTGGCGGAAGCATTCCAATTACAGCCATGTTTGAGCAGATTTTAGGAGCTAAGTCTGTTTTAATGGGCTTCGGTCTTGATTCCGATGCGATCCACTCTCCTAATGAACATTATGGATTATTTAACTTCTATAAAGGAATTGAAAGTATTCCATTGTTTTTCGAAAATTATTCGAAGTAATAAAAAAATCCTTAAGTATCAGTGCTTAAGGATTTTTTATAATGAAATTGTATTTTGGTAGATGTATTGTGATAAATAATTGTTTTCTAAGCCTTTAGATGATTTATGTGTTAATTTTCTTGTTTGGGTGAATTTTTTTAATTAGCTTTATTTAAAATATAAAAAACTTTTACCATGAGAAAACACTACTTATTGGGCTTATTGTTTTGTACAATAGGGCTGAATGCACAAACTGTTATTTATTCACAACCTACTACCACTACTGATGGCATTGTTTCGGATGTTTTATCAAATGGAAGTTTCGTTGCTACTGCTGATGATTTTACATTAACAGCAACCAGCCAGATAACGAAAATAAAGATTCAGGGCTTTCAGAACGACGGAACTCTTGAAACTACTGTCGCTACCGGTGCAATGTTGTATATTTATGCAAATAATGCAGGAAGTCCTGCAGGAATTCCGAATAATGCTGCCGTTACCCCACTGGCTGCTATTAATATTGCAAAAGGTGCTGCCGGATACAATCTCGTAAAAACGGGTACATCCAACTATACTTTTGAAATTGATTTGACAGCAGCACTTAGCACACCCTTAGTTTTACAATCAAATACTATTTATTGGCTAGTATTTGCTGCAAAAACAAATTTAACAGCATATACGGGAACGACAAGATTTAATTGGTTTGCAGGTCAGGTTACAGGAAATCCGGCTAAATTAGTGGATCCTAGTAATGCTTTTGGAGCAGGTGCTACTTCATGGACTAGCCTTTTTGCGCTGACAGGGACAGCAGCTCTTAATGGTTTGGCATTTTCTATTGAAGGGCAGTCAGCAGTATTGGGAACAACAGAAGTATTTAGCTCAATAAAAGAAATTTCTATTTTCCCGAATCCGACTACAGATTATCTTATTATTAATTCAAAAAATAAGATAAATAATGTTGAAATTTTTGATTCTAGCGGAAGAAAAGTTAATACTGTTTTAAATAATGATAAAGTTGATGTAAGCCAGCTTCAATCTGGGAATTATATTATTAATATAGAAACCAAAAAAGGAATAGTTTCTGAAAAATTCATTAAAAAATAATTTACTGATAAATATTAGTATGGATAAAACACTCTATTTAGGGTGTTTTTATTATTTTTAAGAACTTAAATCTATAATATGATGATAGAAAATAAAGTTGCCTATATAACAGGAGGAACTAAAGGTATCGGTTTCGGAATTGCTAAAATATTACTTGAAAATAAAGTTTCGGTTGCTTTTTCGGGTAGAAGAAGAGATGATGTCGAAAAAGCAGAACATGAGCTTCAGCAATATTCAAAGAATGTTTTAGGGGTTGTTTCGGATGTGAGGAATCTGGAAAGTGAACAGGAAGCTGTAAAATATATTGTTGAAAAATTCGGAAGATTAGATTTTGTAATAGCCAATGCGGGATTGGGGGTTTTCAAACCTGTAGATAAGCTGTCTGCCGAAGAATGGAATGATATGATCGAAACTAATTTAACAGGCGCTTTCTATACATTAAAAGCTTCTGTGGAAGAGCTGAAGAAGACGGAAGGGTACTATATTACAGTTTCAAGTTTAGCAGGAGCTAATTTCTTTGAAAACGGGACAGGTTATAACGCTTCCAAATTCGGAGTAGTAGGTTTTACACAAGCTGCGATGATTGATTTAAGAAAATATAACATTAAGTCAACCGTAATTATGCCGGGTTCGGTAGCCACAAACTTCAACGGAAATATTCCATCTGAAAAAGACAACTGGAAAATTCAGCCTGAAGATATGGGAAATCTGGTTTTGGATATTTTAAAGATGAACCCAAGAGTTTTGCCGAGTAAGATAGAGTTTAGGGCTACGAAACCAGCATAGGCACCACATCTAATGCTTTGAATAGTAAAATAATAAGTATTATGCATGCATAATATATTTTTTATTTATATTAGCAAAAATTAATTAAATCAAAATCTCTCTCTAAAACGCATTAGTTTTTATAAAAAAGAGAAACAATTAAAATAGTACACATGAAAATATTAGTTTGTATAAGTAGTGTTCCGGATACTACTTCCAAAATTAACTTCACGGCAGACAAATCTGCGTTCGACAAAAACGGAATTCAGTGGGTTATTAATCCTTTGGATGAATTTGCATTGACAAAAGCTATTAAATTACAAGAATCTCAAGGTGCTACTGTTACAGTAATCAATGTGGGAGATGCAGCTACAGAGCCTGTAATCAGAAAAGCATTAGCAATCGGGGCAAATGATGCGGTAAGAGTAAATATCGATCCTAAAGACAGCTATTCTACGGCAAAAGAAATTGCTTCTGTTGCTCAAAACGGAGGTTATGACTTAATTCTTTGTGGTAAAGAATCTATTGATTATAATGGCGGTTCTGTTCCGGGAATGGTTGCCCAATTGTTGAATCAGCCTTTTGTAAATGCTTCTGTAGGTCTTGACGTTAATGGAAGTGAAGCAACTGCTGTAAGAGAAATCGAAGGCGGTAAAGAAACTATTTCTGTAAAATTACCTGCTGTAATTGCCGGTCAGAAAGGATTGGTGGATGAAAAAGATTTGATTATTCCAAATATGAGAGGTATTATGTCTGCTAGAACAAAGCCTTTACAGGTGGTAGAAGCTACATCTTCTGAAGTGAAAGTTCAGGGCGTTTCTTATGACAGCGTACCGCCAAGAGCTGCTGTAAAATTGGTTTCTGCAGATAACTTGGATGAATTGGTGAGACTGCTTCATGAAGAAGCTAAAGTTATCTAATATTGAAGCTGAGGTTAAGTTTAATATAATAATATTCCTAAAGCTTAGCCTGAACTTAAATCTTTAATTTTAATCTTTTAATTTAAAAAAAATGGCAGTATTCGTATACGCAGAAAATATAAACGGAGTTTACAAAAAAGCAGCTTTTGAAGCAGTTGCTTATGCTAAAGCTATTGCAGATCAGGCTGGTGATACAGTAACAGCAATTTCTGTAAACCCTACAGATTCTTCAGATTTATTATACAAATATGGAGCATCAAATGTAATTAACATAAAAGACGAGGGTCTTAAAAGTTTCTCGGCTAAAGCTTATGCTCAGGCCGTAAGCGAGGTGGCAAACGGAAATATTATCGTTTTCCCTCACACAACAGATGCTTCTTCAATTGCTCCTATGCTGGCAATTATGAATGGATATTCTTTAATTACCAACGCTATCGCTGCGCCGGAAAGTCTTTCTCCGTTTCAGGTGAAAAGAAGATCTTTTTCAGGAAAAGGTTTTATGCATGCAAAAGCTGAAGGGGCAGGAGTAATCGTTACGGTTTCTCAAAATGCTTTCGGTGCTAAGGAAAATGCAGTATCGGGTTCAGAAGAAGTGAAAAATTTGTCTGTTGCTAATGAGGATACTAAAGTAATTTCTCACGAACAAAGCTCAGGAAAACTAGACCTTAAAGAGGCTGAAGTAGTAGTTTCTGCCGGCAGAGGGATGAAAGGTCCTGAAAACTGGGGGATGATTGAAGATCTGGCAAACGTTTTAGGGGCTGCTACGGCTTGTTCTAAACCCGTTTCTGATATTGGGTGGAGACCCCACACAGAGCACGTAGGACAGACTGGTAAAGCTATTTCACCAAATCTTTACGTAGCTGTAGGTATTTCCGGAGCGATTCAGCACTTAGCTGGAGTTAACTCTTCTAAAACTATTGTCGTAATCAACAGTGATCCTGAAGCTCCTTTCTTCAAATCAGCTGATTACGGTGTAGTAGGAGATGCTTTCCAAATTATTCCTGCTTTAACAGAGAAAATCAAAGCTTTAAAAGGATAAGGCAAATGAATTGTCTGAATAGTTATTTGAATTTTCTTTAAGTCTAAACTGAAGATTCGGGTACAACTAAAAATTCATAATTCTTAATCTACAAAATACAATAAAAGCCCGAAAAGGGCTTTTATTTTTGTCTAAAAAGTAAATCCTACAATAAAAAATTAATTTATATTTGTAGCTATGGATTATAAACAGCTAATTATTCGCGGAATATCGTACAGCCAGACCCAATCAGGGGCGTACGCTTTGTTATTGGAACATGAAGAAACACATATAAAATTACCTGTTGTTATAGGAAATTTCGAGGCGCAATCCATTTCTCTTGGTCTGGAGAAAGATATCCATCCGCCACGTCCTCTTACACATGATTTATTCACAAAATTTATAGTTTCTGCTAATTACGAACTTGTTTCGGTTATTATTTATCAGATTGTAGACGGAGTATTTTTCTCAAACATCAACTTTAGAAATAAGGCAAATGATGAAGAATTAATTCTTGATGCAAGAACTTCTGATGCCGTGGCAATGGCTGTAAGATTTGATGCTCCTATTTTTACAACCCAGCAAGTACTGAATGAAGCTGGTATTCTTTTAGAATTGGAAGATGTTTCCAAAGAAGAGCAATCGTTTTCAGAAACGGTCCAGACAGAAGATAGTTTAAAATCTATCTCGATGGAAGAGCTTCAAAAGCTTTTGGAAGAAGCCGTAAAAGAAGAAGATTACGATACAGCTCTGGAGATTCAGGAAGAAATCAAAAGGAGAAAAAAGAAAATCGACTAAAGAGATATTTTACACTAACTATGAATTTAAAACTACGACTTACCATCCTCAGTTTTCTTCAGTTCTTCGTTTGGGGGGCTTGGCTGATTACGATGGCTAATTTTTGGTTTGGCACAAAACATTGGGACGGAGCTCAGTTTGGAGCAGTTTTCGGAACAATGGGAATAGCTTCTATTTTTATGCCGACCATTACAGGAATTATCGCCGACAGATGGGTGAATGCAGAACGCATTTTTGCGGCTTTACATATTCTTTACGGAATTGTTCTTTTTATATTACCACATTCTACAGAACCTGGTTCTTTCTTTACAGTGATGCTTATTGCAATGTGTTGCTATATGCCGACAATTGCCCTGGCGAACTCGATTTCTTATACGATTCTGAAAAACAGTAATCTGGATGTGGTGAAAGATTTTCCGCCTATACGTGTTTGGGGAACGATAGGATTTATCGTTGCCATGTGGATTACCAACCTTACGGGAAATAAAGCTACCGAAGGACAATTTTATATTGGCGGAGCCGTTGCTGTTTGTCTGGGAATTTACGCTTTGACGTTACCAAAATGTCCTCCTCAAAAATTGATTGATAAAAGCGCTCCTTTAACAGAACAATTCGGGCTTAATGCCTTTAAATTATTTAAAGATTATAAAACGGCATTGTTTTTCTTGTTTTCAATGCTTTTAGGAGCGGCTTTACAGCTTACAAATGCTTATGGAGACGTATTCTTGAGCGAATTTGAACATTTTCCAAAATATGCAGACTCTTTTGTTGTACAAAGGTCTACGATTATTATGTCTATTTCTCAGGTTTCTGAGACATTGTTTATTCTGGCGATTCCTTTCTTTTTAAAGAAATTCGGAATCAAAAAGGTAATGCTAATGTCGATGTTGGCTTGGGTTCTTAGATTTGCATTTTTTGCATACGGAGTTCCTGAAGGATACGGTTTAAGTTTGATTATTCTTTCTTGCATCGTTTACGGTATGGCTTTCGATTTTTTCAATATTTCGGGATCACTTTTCGTTGAAACCACAACTGACAAAAAGATTCGTTCTTCTGCACAAGGCTTGTTTATGATGATGACAAACGGTTTTGGAGCTGTTTTCGGAAGTTATGCTGCGGGCTGGGCTATTGATAAATTCTTTACTTACAGATTTACAACAGTAACAGATTTGTCAGCGTATTTGGAAACAACCCCAGATAATCCTACTTTCTTGGAAATCTTAAAAAAAAGCTTCAATTCTGCGGTAAATCCGGATGGTACTTTATCATCAATTGTAATGGTAAAAGACTGGCATAATATCTGGCTTTCTTTTGCTGCTTATGCATTGGTTTTAGCCGTTCTGTTTGCTATTTTATTCAGACATAAGCATAATCCGGAAGAAGTCTCTTCTGTGAGCCATTAATTTATTTGATTATTAAAATTACATTGCATTTTCCAAAGAAAGTGCAATTTTTTATAATCAAGCAACCAATTGAAATATTTTTCATCTTATAGATAGAGAACTTAGAGAGGGCTTTATTTTGACAAAAAACAAGACCATAAGGCTCAAAAGGCACTTTACAAAATGTTTTTGGCTAAAATACCCCATAGCAAATTAGCAATAGGTTACGGTAGGATTTATTTGTTTATTCAAAAAGATGTAATACATGCATTTAATAATAAATGCTCAGCTAAAGAAGGAATACGGATTGCAAATTGGTCTTGAAATCGCAAATGTATATTTTAAAATAATTAAGTAATTGATTTTTTTATTGTGAAATTGTTAAATTTATGACAATTATTTTAAAGCTAACAATTGTTTGGATATAAATAAATAGATTTTAAAACACACTGTTTTTAAGTGTGTTTTTTTTTGTATTTTGGCACTTTATAGAGAGATGAAAAATATTCAGTTATTTGGATTATTATTGGTTGTTGTGGGTAGTTTTTTGCCTTTGGTACACGTACCCATAATCGGGAATTGGAATTATTGGAAGCTGGATCATTATCTGGCTATTGCCTGCTGGATTTTCTCGGCTTGCGCCTTGTTCGGAATTGTGAATAATGAAAAGAAAATTACGAGAACATTTGCTGTTCTTTTAATTTTACTGTTCATTTTTACATTAATTGCAGTTAAAATTCAGTCATTGGATTATTTCAGCTTTTTACCATTTAAATCATGGAGAAAAACTCTTGCGGGGGTTGTAAAATTGAGATGGGGATGGTTCTTCGAATTTTTGGGAGCATTCTTAATGATTTTTTCAAAAAGTAATAACAAAAAAATATAAACACAACATATGAAGCTATTAAGTTTATTTGCCATTGTTTTTTCTTCCTTAGTTTTTTCTCAGACTAAAGGTCAGAAAGCAGCAGCTCAGGCAAAACCTGTGGACAACCCGGTAAAGTGCAGTAATATAAAAGAGGGAACGTTTTTACGTATCAATTATCCCAAGAATCTTTGGTATATGACTGTGAAGGATAATATTCAGACGGAATATTATAATGATGGTAAAGATTTTATAAAATCAAGCATTGTTTTTGTGGACGAATGTAATTATAAATTAATTGTCCTTGAAAAAACAGAACAGAGCAATCCTATCAAAGTCGGTGATGTTTTTAGTAATACAGTAATTGCAACACAGGATAATTATATAAAAATAAATTCTCAGCTGAATGGCGAGAAATTCGATTTGGTTTTAATGAAAGCTAAAGAAAATAAAAAATAAAACTGTAAGTGAAGCCGAAAGGAATCATTGAGTTAAAAAATTAAAAATAGAATTATAAAATGAAAGAAGTATTCATCGTTTCCGCGGTAAGAACTCCGATTGGAAGTTTCTTGGGAAGTTTATCAACGGTTCCTGCTACAAAATTAGGTTCTGTTGCTGTAAAAGGAGCATTAGATAAAATTGGTTTAGATCCCAAAAACATTCAGGAAATCTATATGGGAAATGTTTTACAGGCGGGTGAAGGACAGGCACCGGCCCGTCAGGTTGCCCTTGGAGCTGGTCTTTCTATCGAAACACCCTCTACTACAGTAAACAAAGTTTGTGCTTCAGGAATGAAGGCCGTGACTATGGCTGCACAGGCTATCAAAGCTGGCGACGCAGATGTAATTGTTGCCGGGGGTATGGAAAATATGTCTGCCGTTCCTCACTATTATAACGCAAGAAACGCTACAAAATTAGGTGATGTGAAAATGCAGGACGGAATGGTTTTAGATGGTCTTACAGACGTTTACAACAAAGTTCATATGGGAGTTTGTGCAGAAAAATGTGCGACTGATTATAGCATTACAAGAGAAGAGCAGGATAATTTCGCCATTGAATCTTATAAAAGATCTGCGAAGGCTTGGAGTGAAGGAAAATTCAATGATGAGGTTGTACCGGTATCAATTCCTCAAAGAAAAGGAGATCCAATCGTTTTTGCTGAAGATGAAGAATACAAAGCAGTAAACTTCGACAGGCTTCCTACTTTACCGACGGTTTTCAAAAAAGAGGAAGGGACAGTAACGGCTGCAAATGCTTCTACACTTAATGACGGAGCTTCTGCATTAATTCTTGTTTCCAAAGAAAAAATGGAAGAATTAGGCCTTACCCCTTTAGCTAAAATTGTTTCTTATGCAGATGCTGCCCAGGAGCCTGAAAACTTTACAACCGCACCTGCAAAAGCCTTACCAATTGCTCTTAAAAAGGCAGGTTTAGAGCTTACAGACATTGATTTCTTCGAGTTTAACGAAGCTTTCTCCGTGGTTGGTTTGGCAAATAACAAAATTTTAGGTTTAGATGCTTCTAAAGTAAACGTAAATGGCGGAGCAGTGGCTATTGGTCATCCACTTGGAAGTTCTGGTTCCAGAATTATTGTAACTCTGATTAATGTTTTAAAGCAAAACAATGCAAAATATGGTGCTGCAGCTATCTGTAATGGCGGTGGTGGCGCTTCTGCTATTGTTATTGAAAATATGTAATAATTGTTTTAGTAAATTATTTATAAATCCGGAAGTCTAACGCTTTCGGATTTTTTGTTTTTTTTTAATATTTAAAACTTATAAGGGTTCAGCATGACATCATGAGATCTGCTTCACCGGCAAAATCACCGGTAGAAATTGAACTTAAATTTTAACTAAACAATAAATGTTTGATGAAAGAAAATAAAAACCTCTGAATATTCAATGGTTTTTTTATTTTTGTGTACTAATATTTATTTGAAATGTCTGAAATTGATAATCAACAACCTAGGAATATAAAGAATAATCCAAAGATAATGAAAGCCTGGGCTGTTTATGACTGGGCAAATTCTGTTTATTCCCTGGTAATTACCTCTACTATTTTCCCTATTTACTATTCTATCCTTACCACAGCTTACGAAAAGAAAGAATACGTAGCTGAAACTAAAAAATGGATTGATGTTCCGGTAAGACACATGATTAAAATTTTCGGA
The DNA here is from genome assembly GCF_001045455.1 of Chryseobacterium sp. FH2. Classification (GTDB taxonomy): domain Bacteria; phylum Bacteroidota; class Bacteroidia; order Flavobacteriales; family Weeksellaceae; genus Chryseobacterium. The sequence continues at coordinate 65,556 of NZ_LFNE01000009.1, forward strand.
AAAGAATATCAGCCGGATGCGGTTTACGGATATTCTTTAACGATATCTTTTTTAATTGTGGTTTTCCTTTCACCGTTTTTGTCTTCTCTGGCAGATACCATTGGGAATAAGAAATCTTTCTTACAGTTTTTCTGTTATTTAGGAGCCACTTCTTGTATGGGACTGGCAATGTTTACGGGGATGCACAATGTATTTTTAGGCCTTCTTTTCAGTATTACAGCGAGCGTAGGATTCTGGGGAAGTTTAGTATTCTATAACTCATTTTTGCCGGATATTGCGACTCGGGACAAGCAGGATGCACTTTCTGCAAAAGGCTATGTTTACGGATATATAGGTTCTGTAGTTTTGGTAGTAATTTGTTTGGTATTAATTCAGGTTTTTGCTAAAGGTGCAGCTCAACAGTTATTGTTTACAAGAATCAGTTTCTTGTTAACAGGGGCTTGGTGGTTTGGTTTTTCTCAGTATACTTTCAAACATCTTCCTCAATTTGGAGATGTGAAAGATAAACTTCCAAAAGATTTAGTATTGTTAAATTATAAAAATATTTTCAAAAAACATGCTGAGCAGGGTGGTTTTTTTGAAGTTTTTAAAGATAATTTAAGCTTTTATAAAGACATTGCAAAAGAAAGTTTCCATGAGTTGTTCAAAGTAGGAAATGAATTATTTAAAGATAAAAATTTGAAATTCTTCCTCTCAAGCTTCTTCTTTTACAGTGTTGGTATGCAGACGATTTTTCTTATGGCAACATTATTTGGGAAAAGCGAAATAAACCTTGCTCAGGATAAATTAATAGGAACACTTTTGGTGATTCAGATTGAAGCTATCATAGGAGCTGTTATTTTCTCAAGATTATCTAAAAGAATTGGTAATAAAAACGTAATTTCTATCGCTATTGTATTGTGGATTGTAGCTTGTATCTGGGCTTTTTTCCTGAATAAAGAAAATCCTACGGTAGAGTACCAGTTTTACGGAGTAGCAGCGGTTGTGGGGCTTGTAATGGGGGGGCTTCAGGCGATGTCAAGGTCTACATATTCAAAACTTCTTCCGGAAGATTCTATGGAAAACACAACTTTTTTCAGCTTTTATGACGTTTTGGAAAAGCTGGCAATCATTTTAGGAACATTTATTTTTGCAACGCTGATTGAGCATTTTAATAATATGCGTATTGCAGCACTTTCAATGACGATATTTTTCGCAGTTGGATTGGTTTTAATTCGATTCCTAAAAGTAAAAATGTTGAAAGACAGAGATACTTTATAAAAAAATTAAATACTTATAAAAAAGACGTTAAGCAATTGACGTCTTTTTTTCTCTCTATTAAATCTAATTAAATATCTCATTAATTAGATTAAAGCCGGTTCGCTGGGTGTATATATACAATGGTCCATCCACAAGCTCGCCATTATTTGCAAACGGAAATAACTTAACGGGAACCGCATTGCCTGGAACATTTACATCGACTCATCCTTCGGGAGCAATTACAGTAAAATTTGTTTCGGATCCGGGAGTTAATGATTTGGGTTGGCAAGCCAGTTTCTCTTGTGCTGTTCTAGGAGTTGAAGATACTGTCGGAATATATCCAAATCCTGCCAAAACAATGATTACTATTTCATCTAAAGAGAATTTAAAATCATATAAAATCTTTGATGCGTCAGGCAGATTGATAACTTCAGCTTCTTCATTAAAGGGAAATAATGCGGAGGTCAATCTTTCTTCGGTTCAGACCGGAAATTATGTAATTACTGTAGAGACTGAAAAGCAAACGGTAACTAAGAAATTAATCAAACAATAGTTTTATTCAAATACATGGTAAAAAAGCCTGATTAATTCGGTTTTTTTTGTTAATTTTAAAATAATAATAAGGGTTTTTAATATTTAATTAAAACCTTTAAAGGTATTTTCGTTAAAATTTGTTAGAATTCGGCTTGAATTTTGCTTATATTCAGCGGAATAATTTTTAACTTTGCAAAAAGATTTATTGTCAAGATGACGAACCCTCTATTTTACGCAAAAATAATTCTTTTCGGAGAATACGGAATGATAGAAGACTCTCAAGGTCTTGTAGTTCCATATAGCTTCTACAAAGGAACTTTAAAATTCTCGGATTCAGGCTCCGAATTTGAAAAAAAATCAAACGAACATTTGCAAAAGTATTCAGATTTTCTTGAAAATTTAGACCTTCCTGCAGACTTCAAATTAAACGTACAAAAATTTAAACAAGATATTTCAAACGGACTTTTCTTTGATTCTAATATTCCGCAGGGATATGGAGTGGGAAGTTCCGGAGCATTGGTTGCTGCTATTTTCGAAAAATATTCGTTGAGCAAGCACAATCCTGAGAATATTTCTAAAGATAATTTAAAGAGCTTAAAAGCTGTTTTTGGCGAAATGGAAAGTTATTTCCATGGTAAAAGTTCAGGAATGGATCCTTTAATCTGTTATATGAATCTTCCGATTCTCATCGAAAACAGAGAAAATTTAGATAAAGTTTCCATTCCGGAAGGGGAAGAAGGAAAGGGGGCTATTTTCTTGATTGATTCAGGAATGACAGGTGAAACAGGACCAATGATTCAGATTTTCTTTGAAAAAATGAAGACGGAAGGTTTCAGAAAAACATTGAAAGAAGAGTTTATTCGTTATAATAATGCCTGCATTGATTCTTTCCTTAAAAAAGACATGAATCCTTTCTTCAGAAACCTGAAAAAGCTTTCTCATTGGGCTTACGAACATTTCCGTCCGATGATTCCCGAGAGTATTTTCAATATATGGAAAAAAGGGTTAGATTCTAATGCTTATTATTTGAAGCTCTGCGGAAGCGGCGGCGGCGGGTATATTTTAGGTTTCACTAGAGATTACGAGAAGGCTGAAAAAATGCTTGACGGTTTCCAAAAAGAAGTAATTTACAGATTTTAAATACGTTGGAATGAATTCTGAAAAAGAAACTTTCCAACAAAAAAATATTGCCCGGAAATCTCTATTTTACAGGCTGTCACAATTCGTAGGTTTCCTTTTGGGAGCTCGTGTTTTTGTAGCTGTTTTACTTACTTTTGCTCTGTATGTTTCCACATTTTTCCTCTTTAATCAGGAGGAAAGTTTAAGAAAATTTGTTTTTGATTTTAAAGTTCACGGTATTATCTTCTGTACAGTTTTAACTATTTTGGCAGGCGGAATTATCAATCAGTTTTACGATTTTGAAAAAGATCATATTGTAAAACCTTTTAGAACAAGAATCCAAAGCTTTATTAAACAGAAATATTTCCTGTATGTTTACTTATTTTTAAGTATAATATCATTAGGGGTTGCATGGTTTATTTCTCATAGAGTATTTTTATTTTTTGTTATTTACCAGTTTTTTATGTGGTTCTACAGCCATAAATTAAGCAGGATTTTAGTTTTAAATAATCTTACTTTTGTAAGCCTTACGTTATATCCCTTTTTCGGGATGATGGTTTATTATGAAACTTTTTCATTAAAAGTTTTCTTAATGGCAATTTTCCTTTTTCTGATTCTTTTATGTATTGATATTGTGAAAGATACATTGACAAAGAGTGTTGATAAGGCTTTTGGATATACTACAATTCCTAACTACTATAAGAATAAAACTACAAAAATTATCATCATTTCTTTATTGATTTTTACCATGGCTGTTTCGATGAAATTAATTATCAGAACGGGGATTTCAGGTTTCATGGCTTATTATTTTTCAGGAGGATTGTTTGTGATGGTTGTTTGTATTTATCTGCTTTTAAATTTTTCCAGGAAAAGTAAATTTGTGACTCTCAATATTCTGAGATTTTGGGTTTTCGTTGGAATAATTGCCATGCTTTTAAGCGGAATCGAAGGTAATTTGTAGAAAAATTTCTTTAAAAACACTAAGGTTTTCTTACCTTTGCGGAACCTTAAATTTATATAAAAGTAATGCCCATTTTTAACGATACTAAAGTTGCATTCGCAGATAAATCTGATGCACAGTTAAAGAAAGCGTATTGGATGTTCAAAATGATCGAGCAGCCTTCACTTACAAAAATTGGAACTTCTGTTCTTAATTTCACTGTTCATAATGATTTTCCTTTCGTTACCGGAATTGTAAAAAACACTTTGTTTGAGCAGTTTTGCGGTGGTGAAACACGTGAAGAAAGTATGAAAGTTGTGAAACAGCTTTTCAAAAGAGGAGTTGGAAGTATTTTTGACTATTCTATAGAAGGCAAAGAAGATGAAGCCACTTTTGATGCTGTGTGTCAGGAAATTAAAGATATCGTAAAATTTTCCGTAGGAAATCCTGCAATTCCTTTTATCGTTTTCAAACCTACAGCTTTTGGTAGAATTGACCTTTACGAAGCAGTTGGTAAAAATGCAGAGCTGACTTCCAGCCAGAAAGAAGAATGGAAAAGAGTTGTAAAAAGATTTGATGAGGTTTGTAAGCTTTGCCACGAAAATGATAAAAAAGTAATGGTAGATGCAGAGGAAACCTGGATGCAGGATGCTGCAGATCATCTTTGTGAAGAGATGATGGAGAAATACAATCAGGAAAAACCTATTGTTTGGAATACAATTCAAATGTATAGAACTGGAAGATTGGAATATATGGAAGCACATCTTCAAAGGGCAAGGGAGAAAGGTTATTTTATTGGTTATAAGATAGTCCGGGGGGCTTATATGGAAAAAGAAAGAGCAAGAGCTGCTGAAAAAGGATATGCAGATCCAATTCAGCCAAATAAAGATGCCTCTGATAAAAATTATAATGGAGGAATTGATTTTGTAATGGATCATTTAGATAAGGTTTCGGCATTCTTTGGAACTCATAATGAAATTTCTTCAGAGCTTGTAATGGATAAAATGAAAGGAAAAAACCTTGAAAATGGTAATCCGCATGTGTATTTTGGGCAGCTTTACGGAATGAGTGATAACATTACGTTTTATTTGTCTGATAAGGGCTATAATGTTGCTAAATACCTCCCTTACGGCCCCGTAAAAGATGTTGTTCCGTATCTTACAAGAAGAGCCCAGGAAAATACTTCTGTTGCCGGACAAACAGGTAGAGAGCTTGGTCTCATTAAGAAAGAATTAGAAAGAAGAAAAGGAAAATAATCTTTTTTTCAAACTAAAAAGAGCTCTACCAATTAGTAGAGCTTTTTTTAGTTATTTATAAATCGTAATTGATAATATTTATTCAGGTTATTTTAAATAATGATTATATAATATTAAATTAAATTTTTTATTGTGGATTTAGTATTAATTTTGTAATTTAGTTGTGTACCATGAAAGCATACAAAATGAGTATCTCATTTTATTAATATAGCTGAAAAAAATAAAGCATTAGCTTTAGTTTTCTTCTCAAATATTTTTGACCTGATCTTTTCCTGATCAGGTTTTTTATGGCTCAAAACTTTCAAATTTTCCGTTTTCGTAGAATATAACAATACGTTTTATTTTATTATCCTGATTTCCAACGACTTGATTTGTTATTTCATCATCATGTTTCTCTAATCGCTGAGAACCGGATATTTTTTCCTGACCTGTATTTTGGTGCGGTATAAACGATTCTCCGGAAGTTGTTTTTGGAGCCGGAATTTCCATTTCTTCGGTTCCAAAATCCTCATCTTTATTCATCATCGTAAAAAGGTCGGGTAGAGAAGTTGTCTTTGAATTTTCTTCTTCCTGCTTTTTTTCCTGAATTTTATTTTCTTCACGTAATTCAGATTTCAGCATTTCGCCTTCACCGGTAACCAGCCAATCCCAAAGAATCTCTGGAAAACGTGATTTTATTTTTATGATGAATTCAAGAGATGGTTTGTTTCTTCCTGACGTAATATGTGAAATAGAAGATCGCTGTACGTCTATCTCATCTGCGAATTCGGAAGAGGTAAGATTTGAATACTCTATGACTTTGGAAATTCTCTCGTTTAAACTCATAAAAATAGATTTCAAGTACTTTACAAATGTAAATAATATAGTTTACAAATGCAACTATTTGTAATATACAAATGTAAAATAATGCTGTGTACAAGTGTAAACTATATAATACATTGATAAACAAGTAGTTTTAATATTTCTACTTTTTAAATGTAATATTTTACAGTAATTTATCCATAACAGATTTTAAATTTGCCTTTTTATGAGCCCGAAAAGTCAATAACTTATTAATAAGTTATTTTTGATAAGTTATCAATATTTACCTAATAAATTTATTTTTGTGCCACTATATGTTATTAGTCTAATAGTATTGAGCAAGGGGATTGCCAGAAGCTGAATAAAGCTTATACATATTATAAATAGGAGCTTTTCTGCTATAAATAGTAATTAACTGTCAGCTTTAGACATTCATTATGCATTATGTATAACGTAAATTTAACTTTAGATATAAGCGCTAAATACAGCAGTTTACATCATTAAATTTTAGATAAAAAACTAAGATGAACAGCAAATTGAAAGTCTAAAATCAATGCGTTTACATTTGTATATAGTATTATTATATATAGTTTTCCATACATTCTTTGTTTAATAAAATAACCCTCAAATGCTGATAACTATTAAATTTCTTAGTTAAAGTAGACCTAAAATAAAAATTTAGATAAATTTTATAAGTTTCTGGATTTTAATACTTTATATGATTTACATTGAATTATTGTTAATCCACAATTTTATCCACAGACATTTTGTCACTTCACAATGTTTAACTGTTTTACAAATGTTAATTTTATTTTTTCCGGAAAAATGGTTAATTTTGACTCTTGTAAACTATTTGATTAATGAACTTTGAACAGATTTATCAACAGAACCCTGATTTCCCAAATCGTTATATTTCTCCTGAAAAATTATTTTCTTACTTACAGGTAAATCTCAGTGATTACATTCAGGAGATTGGAAAATCTTATTTAGAAAAACCAATTTACAAACTGACTATTGGTTCTGGGAACATTAATGTTCTTGCATGGTCGCAAATGCATGGTAACGAATCGAATGCTACACATGCAATGTTAGACTTATTAATTACTTTAGATAAAGCTCAGGAGCTAAAAGAAGAATTGTTTAGCAAAATCAGACTTGATTTTATTTTTATGTTAAATCCTGATGGCTCTCATAAATGGATGAGGCTAAATGCCGCAGAAATTGACCTTAATAGAGATTTTCATAATGAAGCAAGCAAAGAGATTAAAATTCTAAAAAAAACAGCAGCTTCTGAAAAGTATGATTATGCTCTGAATCTTCATGAGCAGCGAACAATTTTCACAACTGACGGAGTACATCCTGCAACGCTCTCTTTTTTGGCACCTTCTGAGAATATAGAGCGTACCGTTACAGATAACAGAAAAAAATGCATGGCTGTCATTGCGGAAGTTTATCGTCATTTGAAAGAATTAATTCCTAATCAAATCGGAAGATATTCTGATGAGTTTTATCCTGCCTCTACAGGTGACAATTTCATCAAATCGGGAATGCCTACGATTTTATTTGAAGGAGGCCATTTTGTGGGCGACTATATAAGAAAGGAAACGAGAAAATATTATACAATTGCTTTATATTATGCTTTGAAAGCAATAAGCGAATTAAATTCCGGAATTGATGGTTGGGAAACTTATCTTGATATTCCTGAAAATAAAGAAACACACTATGATATTATTTATAGAAATGTAAAGCTAAATACAGATCATGAATGTATTTTAGACGTGGCCGTTCAATACAGGGAAATTGTAGAAGACGGTAAAGATGAAATATCCTTTGTTCCTTTTGTAATGGAAGTAGGAGACGTTAAAAAACGAAAAGGGTGGTTGGAAATTGACTGTACCGGAAAGAAATTCATTTCTGCGACTAAATATCCAAAATTGGATGCTGTGGCAGAATTTAGAATAGAATAAATAGTAAAAAGCGGAACAATTTGTTCCGCTTTTGCTTTTTATACTGTCTGTCATTCCGGCGAAATTTGTAAAGTTTAGTTTTTTTACTTTGTTCACAATGACAAAAGAAATTAATTTACAACTTTGATTCCGTTTGCTACGAATCTGATTTCTTCTTTCGGAGCCGTTATCGCATCAATTTCAGCCTGAGACTTCTTAGCATCTTCTGCATAATGTTTCTGCTCATCGACAGAAGTTACTTTTCTTTCAGCGCTTCCGTCCAATACTACCGTTTTACCTTTTAAAGCAGTTGGAACAAAGAAAGCATAATCTTTCATTTTCACGAAAAACTGAGAGTTATCTTCAGTCTGAATAGTTAACCAACATCCTTTTTTCTCGCAAACATCTGTTACTTTTCCTTTGATGGCTACGTTTTCAACTTTTTTATTCTCTTTTTTAAGCATTTTGCTTAATTTTTTTACAGAAACTGCTTTAGATTCAGTTCCAGAAGCAACTCCGCTTCCGTATGTATCACCAACAAGTGCGTTTCCGGCCGGTGGACCGATTTTTTTCGTCTCCTGCGCAAAAGCTAAAGTTGAAGCACTTATAGCTACTGCAAATAGTATTGCTTTGAATTTCATTTTTAATATTTTTTTCAAAAATACTAATAAAAATTGAATCATAAACAGACAAAAACTTGATAAAAAACAGGTCATTCTTAAAAATTAAAACAAAATCAAAAAACAAGCGCATATTTATTTATATTTGACATCTATACTTGATTATGCAGAAAAAACTGAAACTTTGGGATGCTGTTATGCTTGTAATGGGTTCTATGATTGGCAGCGGAATTTTTATTGTAAGTGCTGATATGATGCGGAATCTCGGTTCCGGATTCTGGCTTGTTGCCGTTTGGGTGATTACGGGAATTATGACTGTTGCTGCTGCAATAAGCTATGGAGAGCTTTCTGCATTGTATCCTAAAGCTGGCGGGCAGTATACTTACCTTAAGGAAATCTTTGGAAAAAAGATGGGGTTCCTCTACGGCTGGGGATTGTTTACAGTAATACAGACAGGGACTATTGCGGCAGTGGCGATGGCTTTTGGAAAATTTACAGCATATTTATTCCCTGCTCTTAATAATGCGGCTCCGATTTTTCAAAGCGGGGAGTTTAAAATAACCTGGATACAGATTTTGGCGATAGCAATCATACTTTTGCTTACATATATCAATACCAGAGGAGTAGAGAGTGGAAAATTATTACAGAATATCTTTACAGGTTCTAAAATATTAGCCTTATTAGGATTAATTGCTGCCGGGTTTATTTTGGTAGATTTTTCTCATTTGGCTGAAAACTTCAGTTTAGGATATGACTCTTTTAACAATCTGAAAAAAGATTTGAATGGAAATTTCTTAAAAGAAGGTTGGGAACCGATTGGCGGAATGACATTAATGGGCGGAATTGCAGCTGCGATGGTAGGCTCTGTATTCAGTTCTGTAGCATGGGAAAGTGTAACTTTTGTGTCAGGAGAAATTGATAATCCGAAAAAAAATGTTGTAAAGTCTATGATTTATGGTACTTCTGCCGTAATGATTTTATATATCGCCGTTAATTATGTTTATTTGAATGCACTAGACAGGGATGCGATTGCTTTTGCAGAAAATGATAGAGTAGCGGTTGCAGCTTCTCACAATATTTTCGGAAGTGCAGGAACGGTTATTATTGCTTTGTTGGTAATGATTTCTACTTTCGGTTGTAATAACGGGCTGATTCTGGCAGGAGCAAGAGTTTTCCAGACGATGGCAAAAGACGGGATGTTTTTCAGACAAGCGGGAAAAAACAACAAAAACGAAGTTCCTGAAAATGCTCTTTGGATGCAGGGAATTTGGGCTTCTTTATTATGTTTAAGCGGCCAGTATGGAAATCTTTTGGATATGATTTCATTTGTAATTGTGTTGTTCTATATGATTACTGTTTTTGGAGTTATTTATTTGAGATTCAAACAGCCCAATCTTGAAAGACCGTATAAAACATGGTTATATCCTGTCACTCCTGTTATCTATTTATTAATAGGAACAGGGTTTTGTATTTTACTTTTAATCTACAAACAACAGTATACTTGGCCAGGCTTCGTCATGGTTTTATTGGGACTTCCGGTGTATTACTTTATTAACCGAAATCAAAAAATTAAAGAATAATATTCTAAAAGCTGTTTGCTTGGATCGAGGTGCTTTTTTCATCATTTATGTTTTTTTCAGGAGCTTGATCCCGCTTTCCGCTATATCTTTTTTGCCTATGCTTTTAAATGCCAAACAAAAAAAGGATGCCGCTGCAATCGGGGCTAGGAATGTGCTATCTAAAGCTCATTATAAATTTTCCTGAAGATTCAATTACGAAAACTTTAAATAATATTTTGAATTTTAACAATACTCTATTTCGTGAAAAATGTTTAATTTGGTATTTATTTTCAGATAAATTAGATTATGACGTAAAAAATAAAGAAGTAGAATCATGGATACACCAAATTACAGAATGCCTTTTGTTCCATCAGCATTAATGACGGAAGGAGGAAGTATTGACACCTGCGACATGGGTGAAAGTATTGCCCACAATATCATGCTGCTGATCACCACCAAAAAAGGCGAAAACAGATATGATGAAAATTACGGAAACGACGTTTGGAATCTGGAATTCGATAATGGAGTTACAAGTGCTGTTTGGGAAAACGTTTTCATTAAAAGTTTAAAAAGACAGATATTAGCATACGAACCCCGAATTGTTCAGCCGCAAATTGATGCCAGTATTCAGTTTGTAGAACATAATTATGATACAAAAGAGCACACGGAAATCAAAAAGAAAGTCAAAATCGCCATCAATGCAAAGATGGAGGAAACAGGAGAGCGTTTCAGCTTTTCTACAGAGTTATTTTTGAGCCCGATGTCTATCGATTAAGTTTTAATTGTAACCAGAATTTATGAATTTAGATCAGAATATATATTCCAAAGAATCGGTAAAAGCGAGAATGCTCCAGAATGCAACTAAAGTTTGGGGATTAAAAAGTCCGCAGTCTTTGGATCCTTTTGTAAAATTGTTAATAGATGCATTCAGCACCGAGGTTTTTAAAGCAAACAACGAGATACAGACGGTAAATGCCCGGATTTTAGAGAAATTGGCAAAACTTTTAACGCCCTCTATTTACACACATCCTATTCCTGCCCATGCGATTGCTTTTACACAGCCTTATGAATCGTCTGAAATATTGTTGGAACATACAGAATTTTTCTTCAGAAAGCAGATGACTTCAACGGTAAAATCAGAATCAGATAAACAGCTTAATATTCCCTTTACTCCTGTTGGTAATGTCCGGATTAATAAAGCGCAGAATTCTATTATGTTTGTAGGAAATACCTGCTATGGAATAGATGACAGGCTGAACAAAATCCCTATTGCAAGATTTCAGGGAAAACCGGAGGATTACAGGAAAATTACCATTGGAATTAACGTAACAAAATATGCAAGCGAAAATTTTCCTAAATCCGTAAGCATTTTCTGTTCAAATCCCGCTTTTGAGCATTTAGATTTTGTTTATAAACTGTTGCCATATATTACCATTTCAAGTAACGGGAACCCTTTGTTTGTAAAAGAAGGAATTTCTTACCTTAAAAATAAACAAGCAGACGGATATGAGCAGATGTTTCATGAGCAATCTATTCAGAGTAAAATTATAGATGATATTAAAAGTATTTATCATCATAAATTTATTGAAATAACAGGGCTTTCGCATAGTCTGTTTTCTGAAGCAGGTCAGCTTCCGCAAAATCTTGATTTCCTTGGAGATCGGGAAGAAATCGGAAAATACATTGAAGGCAAACGGTATTTATGGTTGACTTTAGAATTTCCTCCACAGTTTACTGCCGAAATTTTGGATAATTTTTCTTTTGTATTAAATGCTTTCCCAATTTATAACCGCGGTTGGAAAAAAACGGAATACAGTTTAGATATTATGGGAAATAATATTCCTTTGGTTACCGATGACGGCGAACACTTTTTGTATGTTGATGAGGTTCAGGATGGTGAGGGAAGAGTATATACTGAAATTCCCTTTACGCCAAACGATAATTTGAAAAAAGGTTTGTATACCGTCAGAAAAGGAGGAATGGAACGCTTCAATAATCGTAATGCCGTTGATATGATTGCAAGTGTTCTCGAGCTTACAAGAGACGAAATTGCAGCGTTCTCTCTTTTAAACAGGGATAATGTAAAAGGCGTTCTGAGCGAAATGTCTGATAAAATGAAATCAATGGTTCAGAAAGTGAATAATGCAAAACGAAGCATTAAACAAGAGCTGAATTATGTCATTATGGAACCTGTAGAAAAAACGGATCATACCTATGCATCTTTCTGGGTAACATATTGTACTTTGGCAAATCACATGCGTCCGGGAACTGAACTTTCAAACCAATTAAAATCTCAAACGCTGGTTCTTCTTACCGAAACGATTGGAGGGGCTGAAGAGCAGAAAGGTACAGACAGTATTCAAGCTTATAAATATGCTTTGACTACAAGAGATAAAATTATTTCTCTGGAGGATGTTAAAAATTACTGCAGAATGGTTCTGAAAGATGAGATGAAAGAAGTAAGAGTTACCAGGGGAACAATGATAAGCAATAAACCGAAAGAGGGCTTTGTACGAACCGTCGAAGTTGAAATTATTCCCCAAAACTATTCTTTCTATGGAAGAGCCTACTGGGAGAATATGTCAAATATTCTTAAAAATCAGATTGTTTCAAAAGCAATTGACGGAATTGAGTATCTAGTGAAAGTTACCAACGAAGACACCGATTCTTAATTTAAAATTAATCGCTAAATAAAATATATGAAAAAAATTATTGTACTTGTATTGACGCTGTCTCTGAGTATCGTCAGTATGAGCTGTAAGAAAGATTTGGGTAAATTCGGGGATGCCATTTTAAATAATATTGAAGGTAGTAATGGAGCCAATGCCATTATTGATTTTAATAATAATTTCTTGGACTCTTATAAAAGCTCTTCAAGCCATATCGAAAGTATTTTAAAATATGCAGATGCCGCCGTTACGAAATCAAAAGGAGGGAGTGTCATGATAATGCCGATTGTTATTGGTTCTATGGATTATAATCTTGATAAAATTAAAAATGTACCGTCCGGATTTGGGAAAGATAAAACTGCGATTGAAACCGATTTTCAAAATTATAAAACTAAAAAAGGCAATATTGAAAAGAAATTCGAGGAGTTGAAGTCATACATGAACTCTGAAGATTTTAAAGATGATAAAGGGGTAAAAGCAGAGACAATAGCAAAAGAAATTGAAACTGATGCCCAATCTTTTTTTGTTTCAGGAGAAAGTATTTTAGATAAAATAAAACCTGCAACAGATGCCGCTGAAGAAGTTATTTTGAAAGATCATCCCATGAAAGAATATATTATTTCCTCTAAAAGCCTGATGAATACTCTTGATTCTGCATATGGTGTTATAGGCAGGCAATATGAAGGAAAATTCAATGAAGTGGAAGCCCAGGAAAAATATGATGAATTTGCCAAAGCGGTTGAAAATAATGCAAAGCTTGATTTTAACGTAAAAGATACACAGTATGCCTATAAAAAATCTTTATTTGAAAATGTGAATAAAAATTCGGCGAATTTTTTAGATACTTTCAGAAAATTAATAAGAAATTCTAAAGCTTCGGGGAAAATATCAGACAGTGATATTCAGCAAATTGATTCTGCTTATGATTCAGTACTTAATTCTTACAATTCATTTGTAAAATAAAATACATTAAATAAACTATTGAAAAGAAGATCGATGAATATTTTTCACCGATCTTTTTATTTGAAATGAATCTATAAGTTAAAAGCATCTATAAAAAACTTTAAAATAATTAAAATTAAAAATTTTATGCCTTTACCTGTTATTTAATCTAACATTTTTTAACACAAAAAATTCCATAAAATTCCGTAATTTTGCACATCGTGATTTTCAGGTAAAGTCACACCAAATTATGAGTAAATCAACAGAATATATAGAAGTTTACGGTGCACGCGAGCATAATCTTAAAAACATTAATGTGAAAATTCCACGTAACGAATTGGTCGTGATTACCGGGCTTTCGGGAAGCGGAAAATCGTCATTGGCTTTTGATACTATTTTTGCGGAAGGTCAGCGTCGTTATATCGAAACGTTTTCTGCATATGCGAGACAGTTTTTAGGAGGTCTGGAACGTCCTGATGTCGACAAAATCGAAGGACTTTCCCCTGTAATTGCTATTGAGCAAAAAACAACCAATAAAAATCCTCGTTCAACTGTTGGAACTGTTACGGAATTATATGATTATTTACGACTTTTGTATGCGAGAGTTTCCGATGCCTATTCACAGACAACGGGAAAAAAATTGGTAAGCTATACAGAAGACCAGATCCTTGAAGCTATCAAAGAAAATTATAAAGGCGAAAAGATAATGTTGATGGCGCCGGTAGTGCGTTCCAGAAAAGGGCATTATCACGAACTTTTTGTTCAGATGGCGAAGAAAGGATATGGACAGGCAAGAGTAGATGGTGAGTTGCTGGATATTGAATATGATTTAAAGCTAGACCGTTACAAAACCCACGATATTGATATTGTTATTGACCGTTGGATTATTGGGGAAAGTGCATCTGAAAGCAGAATGGAAAAATCATTGCGAACAGCGATGGAAATGGGAGAAGGACTTATCGGAATTCAAAAATTGGGAAGTACGGATATTGAATATTTCTCGAAGAATTTGATGGATGCAGAAACAGGACATTCACTGGCTTTACCGGAACCGAATACTTTTTCGTTCAATTCCCCGAAAGGAAGCTGCCCAAGCTGTAAAGGGCTGGGTACAATAAAAAAAATCAATACTGATTATTTTGTTGAAAATCCCAAATTATCAATCAATCAGGGAGGTTTGTTACCTTTGGAGGATATCAAGTCAAACAAATGGATTCTGGCTCAGATTAAAAATATTCTTGAAATTTTTGGGCTGGGTTTAGCGACTCCTTTTAAAGATATTCCGGAAGAGGCATTGGAGTATATCTACCACGGCTGTCACAAGGAGTTTAATAAAGATTTAAAATATGCAGGAATTACCAAAAAGATTAAAATCAGCTTTGATGGTTTGATTCCTTTTATGGAAGAATTGATTGAAGAAAGAGAATCTTACGAAGCAACTTTGCTGGAAAGGCATTTTACAACGGAAGAAACCTGCCCGGAATGTAAAGGAGCTCGTCTTCAGCCCTCAAGTTTAAGTTTTAAAATTGACGGGAAAAATATTGCTGAGGTTAATGGATTGAGTTTATCAGACTTAAAAGAATGGTTAACAGACGTTAAAGATAAATTCTCAGAAAAAAATAAAATCATCGCTCATGAGATTTTAAAAGAAATCGAAACCCGTCTTCAGTTTTTATTGGACGTTGGTTTGGATTATTTAAGTTTAAGCAGAAGTTCTAAAACCCTTTCCGGAGGGGAATCTCAAAGGATTCGTCTGGCAACGCAAATTGGGTCTCAATTAGTAAATGTTCTTTATATTTTGGATGAACCCAGTATCGGGCTTCACCAGAGAGATAATGAAAGATTGATTAATTCTTTAAAAAATCTTCGTGACATCGGAAATTCGGTTATAGTTGTTGAGCATGATAAAGATATGATTCTGGAAGCCGATGAAGTATTGGATATTGGTCCGAGAGCAGGAAAATTCGGGGGCGAAATTCTTTGGCAGGGAAAGCCAAATGATTTATTGAATGCCGATACAATCACAGCTCAATATATCAACGGAAAAAGAAAAATTGCTATTCCGGAAGTAAGAAGAGCAGGAAACGGTAAAAATATATTATTAAAAGGTGCTACAGGAAACAATCTTAAAAATGTAACCCTTGATATTCCTTTGGGAAAATTAGTTGTGGTTTCGGGAATTTCAGGAAGCGGAAAATCTTCTCTGATTAACGGAACTTTGTACCCGATTCTTAACAAACATTTTTACAGAGCAGTTCAGGAACCTCTGCCTTACAAAAAAATTGAAGGTCTTGAGCATATCGATAAAATTGTAGATGTAGACCAGACTCCGATTGGTAGAACACCTCGTTCAAATCCTGCGACGTACACGGGAATGTTTACAGATATTAGAAATCTTTTTGCAGAATTACCGGAAAGTAAAATCCGGGGTTACAAACCGGGAAGATTTTCTTTCAACGTAAAAGGCGGAAGATGCGAAACTTGTCAGGGAGGCGGTTTAAAGGTGATTGAAATGAATTTCCTACCGGATGTTTATGTTCACTGTGAAACTTGCAACGGAAAACGTTTTAACAGGGAAACGCTGGAAGTTCGTTACAAAGGAAAGTCAATTTCTGATGTATTGGATATGACGATTGATGAAGCGGTAGAATTTTTCCAGCCGATTCCTAAGATTTTTGCGAAAGTAAAAACCTTGCAGGATGTCGGTTTAGGATATATTACGTTAGGACAACAGTCTACAACGCTTTCCGGAGGGGAAGCTCAGCGTATCAAATTGGCAACTGAGCTCGCAAAAAGACAGACAGGAAATACTTTATACATTCTTGATGAGCCTACAACCGGACTTCATTTTGAAGACGTAAAAATTCTGATGGAAGCTATAAACCGATTGGTGGAATTAGGAAACTCATTCATCATTATTGAACATAATATGGATGTCATAAAATTAGCCGATCACATTATTGATGTTGGTCCGGAGGGAGGAAAATACGGTGGACAGATTGTTGCACAAGGAACGCCTGAGGAAATTGTAAAGTCGAAAAAGAGTTTAACAGGTAAGTTTTTGAAGAGAGAACTGGAATAGATTTTTGATATGCAAATATTAACACAAAAGAATGGGAGAAACACAAAATATTTTGAAATTCAAGAAGATGGAGTTTTTATAAAGGATAACTTCGCTAAAGAAGTGCAGGAGTATAAAGTTCATTTTAATGACATTCAAGATGAGGAAATTGTCTTTAGAAAAAGTAAAGATTTTGTACTTATAATTGTAGTTATATCCGTTTTGTTTAATGGAATATTTCTTACGATATTTTTTAATGAGCATTATCATCTTTCTGGCTCATTAGGAATGATTGTTTTTGGAGTTATGATGATTCCTGTTTTTATTATTGCAGGACTATGCAATAATGAATTTAGGAAAGAAGCATCTAAAAGCCTTACAGCGAAAAGACCCATTATTTTCTTCTATACAAATAAAGATAAGGAACAGGTTGATTTATTTGTTTCTAAAATTAAGGAAAGTAAAAAAGAATTTTACTTAAAAGAATATTTTAGAATAGATAATCTAATTCCAACTCATGTACAACTAAGCAGGATCCACTGGCTTTATGAAAATAAATACATTAATGAAAGTAATGCAAAGTTTATCATTGATGAAATTGAAAGTAAAAGAATTATTGAAGGTTTATAATTTCCAAATATAGAGCTAAACTTAATCGGTTTGGCTTTTTTTATGCCTGGAATTTACTTCCAATATTAAATTTTCAATTATTTTGAAAGTTATATATTTGTAAATCAGCATTTTATATTTCAATGTTAACTAAATATTAACTAAAAGTTAATTTAATATGAATTATTTTTAATAACTTTGGTAGGAGATACAAAATAATTTAATTATAATATTTAAAACCAATAAGTTATGAAAAATAATATTCAAATATTTATTGCTTCTTTTTTTGTCTGCGGATTTATGTCTCTAATGAATACCGTTAAAGCACAAGTTGCCAATAACAATGTAATTCAGGAAATTCAGCTGAATAAAAATGATGCCTTGAATGAAGTAAGAAATGAGCTAATGGATAATTTTGATTTTGCAAATTATGAATACAAACAGGGAATTGTAAATTCAGAGGTGAAATTTGATATTTCGGAAAACGGAAAGATTACGAATGTTCATTCGACAGGGGATTGTAAAAATGTAAGCAGGGAAATTGAAAACGTTTTAACCAATCTTAAAATTAACCGCAGAATTTTAAATAAAAATATGATGGCATATACTTATGTCATGCCTGTAACAGTGGAAATTGACAACAGATAATCTTATTTTTCAAGTGCAAATCCTGAAAATCTCAATCAAAAATCTGTAATAAAAGATAAATTATATCGTTTTAACTTTAATCCACAAAATTAAAACAATATGAAAAATTTAAGAAAACTGAACAAGACTGAATTAAAATCAGTGTATGGAGGACAACCGAAAAAATATTGTGTTTATTGCGAAAGGTTGAACCAGGTCGTTTGCAGTGAAGTTCCAATTGCTCAATGTCCTTAAAGAATAAGCCGCTCTAAATGAGCGGTTTTTTATTTATTTTCTATCACAAGAACTAAGCAGGAACTAACGGTTTTATGTGTATGTTGTTTTCTTCAAGCTAGCCGATTGTATAGTGCGAAATAAATGCTTTTACAAATCATAAAAATTTATACATTTGGTATAAATAAACTATTGTGAATCCTATTCTTGATGTAGTTGTCCGGTCTCTTTGCGTTTACCTTTTCATGGTGATTGCTATTCGCCTTTTTGGCAAAAACCAGCTTTCTCAGCTCAATGCGGGAGATGTCGTTTTATTATTGCTGATTTCCAATGCCGTACAAAATGCAATGGTAGGCCCGGACACCTCTTTACAGGGCGGGCTGGTTGCTGCATTGGTTCTTTTTGCTGCCAATTTTATTCTAAAGAGATTGATGTTTTCAAATCGCTATTTCGAAACCTTTATGGAAGAAGATCCTGTGATTTTGGTCAAAGATGGGAAGGTAGATGAAAAAGCTTTAGATAAAGTTAAAATAACACAAGATGAGCTTGAAGAAGCAGTGCGTGAACATGGCGTAAACGGAATTAAAGAGGTAAAGCTTTCTATTTTGGAAGTGGATGGGAACATCAGTGTGATTTCGGAAGATGAGAAAAGCAAACAGACGCATTATTCCAGAATTAAAAGAAAAAACAAAAGAAAATATTATTAAATAAATGAATTACGAACTAAGGGAAATGCTTCCCAATGACGAAACCAGGGTTTTAGAAATATTTCAGCAGGGGATTGACAGTGGTATTGTAACTTTTGAAACTACAGTCCCGACTGCCGAAGCCTGGAATATGGAGTTTTATAACGATTGCCGCTGGGTTTTGGAAAACGAAGCCAATGAAGTTATTGGCTGGTGCGCCCTGAAAACGGTTAGTAAAAGAGAATGTTTCAAAGGAGTGGCAGAAGTAAGTATTTATCTGGATAATAAACATCAGGGATTAGGATTGGGTTCGGTTTTACTTAAAAAGCTGGTTTTGGATAGCGAAAATCACGGATTCTGGACTTTGCAATCAAACATCTTTCCTGAAAATGAAACTTCGATAAAATTTCATCAAAAGTATGGCTTTAGAATAGTGGGTATAAGAAAAAAGTTAGGGAAGCTTAATGGAGAATGGAAAGATGTTGTCATGCTTGAAAAAAGAAGTGAGATAATAAATTGATTTGCCAAAAAACTTTAGCTCTTCAACAAAGTATCTTAAACTCAGAATTTTAACTTTTTTTTACTAAATCCAATACTTTCGTACTTAATTTTTGGCATTAACCTTGATTATTTTCATCCTTAATTTGTAAAAATGAAAAAATGAAAGGTTTGATTAAAGTTGTTGGTGTCACAACGGTAATGTTGATGTTAACCTCATGTGTGGTTCACGAGCACTACGGAAGGAGAGGAAGACCACCGGGACATACAAAAAAAGTATATATCTATGAAAAAAGAGGAAACGGGCACAGCCATGGACATCATCGAGGGCGCGGACATCACAGATGGAATTGAGAAAAAATAAAAGAGCACTGATAATTCCAGTGCTTTTCTTTTTTTAACTAAAGTCTTGTTTTTTTCGGGTTTAAGAAAGTATTAAAAATCATTACCTCCTGACCAAATTTATTCTCGACAATTTCAGCAATATTGACGAGTTCACTTTTGATGAAATCCTCACGAAGATCATCATTGTCAAAGATTAAAAGAAGATTATAATTTTTCCCATCTTCAATATAATCGCTATGTACTTCGGAAAGGATATATTTGTTGACATCCAGTAGATTTTCTGTCATTAAAACCAATGTTTCATCAATATAATTTTCCCATTCTTCGAGATTATTTTTCGTACAGTGGAAAGTTATACTTAATACGCTCATATTTTATGAATTTTTAAGATTTTTTGAATAAATTCTGCCACAAAAATCGGCAAATTTTTCGTAAATTAGCCCGTTAATAAAAATACAAAATAAATAATTTTCAAGCTCACAGCTAAAGGTTTGAAAATCATTATAATAAAATTGTTTATGCAAAAAGAAGGAGAAAGACTGATTCCTATCAACATTGTTGATGAAATGAAGTCATCTTATATCGATTATTCGATGTCCGTTATTGTTTCGAGAGCGTTACCGGATGTAAGAGATGGCTTGAAACCCGTTCATAGAAGAGTGCTGTATGGTATGTATGGATTAGGGGTTTTTTCTAATAGAAAATATTTGAAATCTGCTAGAATCGTTGGAGATGTTTTAGGTAAATATCACCCGCATGGAGACTCCTCTGTATATGATGCAATGGTGAGAATGGCACAGCCGTGGAGCTTGCGTTATCCACAAGTTGACGGTCAGGGTAACTTTGGATCTATGGATGGGGATCCGCCTGCAGCAATGCGTTATACTGAAGCAAGATTAAAAAAGATCTCTGATGACATTCTTTCAGACTTAGACAAAGAGACTGTAGACTTCCAGAATAACTTTGATGATAGTTTGACAGAGCCCACAGTAATGCCTACAAAAATTCCTAATCTTCTGGTAAACGGAACATCTGGTATCGCAGTAGGTATGGCTACAAATATGGCTCCCCACAACTTATCAGAAGCTGTAAATGCAATTTCTGCCTATATTGATAATAAAGATATTACAATTGATGAGCTCATGCAGCATATCATCGCTCCGGATTTCCCTACAGGTGGTATAATTTATGGATATGACGGGGTAAGGGATGCTTTCCATACGGGTAGAGGCAGAGTTGTTTTAAGGGCTAAGGTCAATTTTGAAGAAATTGGTAACAGAAGCGCTATTATTGTGACAGAAATCCCTTATCAGGTAAATAAAGCAGAGATGATTGCCAGAACTGCCGAGCTTGTAAAGGATGATAAGATTCCCGGAATTTACGAAATCAGAGATGAATCTGACAGAAAAGGTCTACGTATTGTTTATGAACTGAAAAACGATGCGATTCCTAATGTTGTTTTAAATTTATTATATAAATATACTGCACTTCAGACATCTTTTAGTGTTAATAATATTGCATTGGTTCATGGCAGACCGGAACAATTAAACTTAAAAGATATCATCCATCATTTTGTGGAGCACAGACATGAAGTAATTGTAAGAAGAACTCATTTCGAGCTTAGAAAAGCTAAAGAAAGAGCTCATATCTTGGAAGGTTTCATGAAAGTGATTGGTACTCAGGATTCTTTAGATAAAGCAATATCAATCATTCGTCACAGCGCCAATCCTCAGGCTGCAAAAGAAGGGTTAATTGCAGAATTTGATCTTTCCGAGATTCAGGCTCAGGCGATTCTTGACTTACGTCTTGCCCGTCTGACAGGGATGGAGCTTGATAAAATCCGTGATGAATATGATGCAATCATGAAAGAAATTGCTAATTTGGAAGATATTCTGGCGAACGAACCAAGAAGATTCCAAATCATTAAGGATGAATTGGCTGAAATTAAAGAAAAATATGGTGATGAAAGAAGAACTGAAATTGATTATTCAGGAGGAGAAATGTCTATTGAAGATATTATTCCTAATGAATCTGTGGTTCTTACCATTTCACACGCAGGGTATGTTAAAAGAACTTCACTTTCAGAATACAAAATCCAAAGCAGAGGTGGTGTAGGAAACAGAGCGGCAACAACAAGAGATGAAGATTTCTTAGAGTATATAGTTTCTGCGACGAATCACCAGTATATGTTATTCTTCACAGAAAAAGGAAGATGCTATTGGTTACGAGTGTTTGAAATTCCTGAAGGCTCTAAAACAGCAAAAGGTAGAGCGGTTCAAAACTTGATTAATATCGAACCTGACGATAAAATCAAAGCATATATCAGAACCAATAACTTAAAAGATTCTGAATACGTAAATCAAATGAGCGTTGTAATGGTCACTAAAAACGGAACCATTAAGAAAACGTCTCTTGAAGCATATTCTAGACCGAGAGTCAATGGAGTTAATGCTATCGAGATTAGAGATAATGACCAATTGTTAGGTGCTTATTTAACAAACGGAACTTCTCAGATCATGATTGCTACGAAAAACGGTAAGTGTATCAGATTCCCGGAAGAGAAAGTAAGAGAAGTTGGTAGAGGTTCTATCGGGGTTCGTGGTATCGCAATGGAAGATAGCGATGAGGTAATTGGTATGATTGTTGTGAACGATGTGGAAAAAGAAACCGTTCTTGTGGTATCTGAAAAAGGATACGGTAAGAGAACTGCTGTCGAAGATTATAGAATTACCAACAGAGGAGGAAAAGGAGTTATTACCTTAAATATCACTGAGAAAACAGGAAATCTGATCGCTATTCAGAACGTAACAGACGAAGACGGATTGATGATTATCAATAAATCTGGTGTTGCTATCAGAATGAATATGGATGAGATGAGAGTGATGGGTAGAAATACTCAAGGGGTAAGAATGATTAACCTAAAGAAAAATGATGAAATTGCAGCAATCGCAAAAGTAGAAATGGATAAAGATGTAGAAGACGATTCTGAAGAAAATGAAGAAATAACAGAAACTGTAGCTGATAACCAAGAAAACAATACAGAAATACCTCAAGCGGAAAATCAAAACCCAACTGAGGAAACTGGGAATTCTGATTCGGAAGAATAAAATTGTACAATTAAATATAAAATAGTGATTATGAAAAAGCTAATTTTAAGTTTAGCTATCGTAGCATCAGCTTTTGTTTTCGGACAGAAAGAAGATGTAAATGCTAAATTACAAGGTGCTAATAAAGCAGCTATGGATGCATACAATGCAAAGAACTACGCAGGTGCGGCTCCTAAGTTTATGGAAGTTTATGACTTGCTGAAAGCGAACGGACAAGATGACAAAATGTATATGTATTATGCTGGATTGAGCTATGCATTGGCTAATGACAATGATTCTGCGATTAAAATTTATACAGATTTAATTAATTCTGGTTATACAGGTGTTCAGACAACTTATACTGCAAAAGATACTAAGACAGGGCAAGTTGCTAATTATGACAAGCAGACCTGGGAATTGTTGAAAAAATCTTCTCCAAAAGATTATTCTGATTTTAAAACTGAGCAGACTAAAAGTGTAGAACCGGATTTATATGAAACTTTATCAACTTTATTGCTAAATGCCAAAAAGAATGATGAAGCAGTAGCTCTTATTGAAAAAGGTTTAGCTAAATTTCCAAACAATGCAAAGCTTAAAGAAGCTCAGGGAACTGCGCTTTATGCATCTGGTAACACAGAAAAATTTATGCAGAACCTGAAAGAGCAATTAGCTAAAAATCCTAATGATGCTACAAACTGGTACAATTTAGGAGTTTTACAATCTAAAGATCCTGCTACAGCAGCTGATGCGGAAGCTTCATTCAAAAAAGCAATTGAGCTTAAACCGGACTTTGCTAATGCTTACCAAAATTTAGTGTATACAACTATTGGTGATGATACAAAGGCTGTAGAGGAAATCAATGCACTTAGAAAAGCTAAGCCGGATGATGCAACAAAGCTTATTGAAGCTAGAAAAGCTAGATTTGAAAAAGCTTTACCATATGCAGAAAGCTGGTATAAAGCTTTACCGGAAAGCATTGATGCTGTTTCTACCCTGAAAGATATTTATAATCTTACTAAAAATCAAACAAAAGCTGCTGAAATGAAAGCTAAAGAAGCTGCTCTTCAAGCTAAGGCGAAATAATAATTAATAAATATATATAAAAACCCGAAGCAAAAAATTGCTTCGGGTTTTATATTATTAGGAAGCTCACTTTAGCCTGTTTTTAAAACTTAGATAACCAACTCTAATATTCTTAGCTACTTAACAAAAGTTTTTGAGGGCTAAAAAGTAAATTTAATTTTCGACTAAATGATCAGTAATTTTCCGATTATTATCCTTAAAAATCAACAGTAAAATTCTCTGTAATTCCGTATCTTTGGGAAAAATTTTTACAAGATGATCGAGTGGAAAACCGTCAAAGAATACGAGGATATTACTTATAAAAAATGCAATGGTGTAGCGAGAATTGCTTTCAACAGACCGGAAATTCGTAATGCTTTCAGACCTAAAACTACTTCAGAATTATATGATGCTTTTTATGATGCTTCAGAAGATCCTTCAATTGGGGTAGTGTTACTTTCAGGAGAAGGGCCAAGTCCAAAAGACGGTGGTTGGGCTTTTTGTAGTGGGGGTGACCAGAAAGCGAGAGGTAACCAGGGATATGTAGGTGAAGATGGTAGACATCGTTTGAATATTTTGGAAGTTCAGCGTTTGATTCGCTTTATGCCAAAAGTTGTTATCGCGGTTGTTCCGGGATGGGCAGTTGGCGGAGGCCATTCTCTTCATGTAGTTTGTGATTTGACTTTAGCGAGTAAAGAACACGCAATTTTCAAGCAAACTGATGCTGATGTTACAAGTTTTGATGGTGGCTATGGTTCTGCTTATTTGGCTAAAATGGTTGGACAGAAAAAAGCTCGTGAAATTTTCTTTTTAGGCAGAAATTATTCTGCTCAGGAAGCTTTAGAAATGGGAATGGTAAATGCTGTTATTCCTCATGATGAATTGGAAAATACAGCTTACGAATGGGCTCAGGAAATTTTAGCAAAATCCCCGACTTCTATCAGAATGCTGAAATTTGCCATGAATCTTACAGACGACGGAATGGTTGGCCAGCAGGTTTTCGCAGGAGAAGCCACTCGTTTGGCTTATATGACAGAAGAAGCAAAAGAGGGTAGAAATGCATTCCTGGAAAAAAGAAAGCCGGATTTCGGAAAAGATCAATGGATATCATAACATAAGAAGTTAGAGGTTAGAATTTAGATATTAGACTTACACAGTTTTAAAATTTAACTTCTGACTTCTAATATCTAACATCTAAATATTTATGTCAGATTGGATAAAAGCCGCAAGGCTTAGAACATTGCCGCTTTCTTTAAGCGGAATTATAATGGGAGCTTTCATTGCAAAATGGAGGCTTTATGGTGAAGGTGGAATTTGGGATTGGAAGATTTTTGCATTGGCATTGATCGTGACTTTGCTCTATCAGGTTCTTTCCAATTATGCAAATGATTACGGAGACGGTGTAAAGGGAACGGATGCCAAAAGAGTATCAGAAGCAGAAGCCAGAGCAGTTGCTTCCGGAAAAATTACGGCAAAACAAATGCGAAATGCAGTTATTCTTTTCTCAGTTTTATCTTTTGCAGCGACAATTGCACTTTTATATGTGGCTTTCGTTCCGGAATATATGAATGAATTTTACATTTTCATCGGATTGGGAGTGGCTTGTATTTTAGCGGCGATAGGGTATACAGTTGGTAAAAAGCCTTACGGATACATGGGATTGGGAGATCTTTTCGTGTTTGTATTTTTTGGATTGGTTTCTGTTTGCGGAAGTTATTTTTTGTTTACAAAATCGTTCAGCTGGGACATGTTATTGCCCGGAGCAGCGATCGGAATGATGAGTATGGCTGTTTTGAATCTTAATAATATGAGAGACATTGAAAGCGATAAGTTATCCGGTAAAAATAGTTTTGCTTTAAGAATCGGTTTCAAAAATGCGATGATTTATGAGATGATTTTGTTGCAGCTTCCTTTAGTTTTAATACTTATATTTTTAGGAATAAATGGTTTTATTCAGGCTCAGAATTATTATGTTTTCATCGTAATGATTTTACTGTTTCCTCTAGCTAAACTAAGAAGAAGCATTATGTCCGTAAAAGAACCAAAGGAATTAGATCCATTTTTGAAACAAGTGGGAATTATGACCTTTGTAATGGCAATTCTTACAGCAATTGGACTGAATTTTTTTAACTAAATATGTTCATCATGAGTTCGAATATTTACGGTGAAGTTCAAATGCTTATCAGAAAACCGATTGAAGGTATTTTTGAAGCATTTATTCCATGTTTGTCGAAAATTACATATAACATTCAAAATTAAATTAAAAATGAAAATACAATACTTAGGACAAAACTGTTTCTTGTTCACTTATAAAGGCAAAACGATTTTATGCGACCCTTTCTACAACTATAAAAAAGCAGAATCAGGGTTTGATATTTCAGCTCAGAAAATCGATTATATTTTATTGACTCACGCGCACGGAGATCATATTGCAGATGTGGAGGAGGTATTGCAGTTTCATCCTGAAGCAACGATTATCGCTGTTCCGGAAATCTGCGGATATTTCAAAAATGCAAAAAATAAAGATGATGTGAACTTAGGTGGGTCGGCAAAAATCGATGATCTTAAAATTTCTATGGTTCCGGCTCACCACACAAGCTCTTTCCCTGACGGAAGCTACGGTGGTGTTCCCGTAGGATATATTTTCAGGCTTCCTGAAGGTAAAAACGTTTATTTGGCAGGTGATACAGGAGTAATGGCGGATATGGAATTATTTCCAAGATTATACGGGAAGTTAGACTTATCCATTCTTCCGATCGGCAGTCACTACACAATGTGTCCTAGAAAAGCGGCTTTTGCAGCAGCAGAACTATTAAAAACTCCAAAAGTTATCGGATGTCATTTTGATACTTTCCCTGCGATTGAAATTAATCACGAAAGTGCATTGAAGCATTTTACGGATAAAGATGTAGAGCTTGTTTTACCGAAATTAGGCGAGACGTTCGAATTTTAAATAAATAGTAAAGGTAATTTGAAAATTGGAATTGAAATGTCGGAAAGTTTAGGCCTAAAAAAAGATAATCTTCAAATTACCTTACTTCAACTTAAACCAATAAAAAATGGCAAGCTACCTAAATCACACCGCTACGACCGATTACCTTTGCTGCGTTCCCACCCTGGAGGATTCTCAGGAGCTGGTTGTTTAGGACTTGCCGTTGCAAAGGTAGGAATAAATTATAAACTTCAAAATAAAATCAAAGAAAAATAATCTGAAAAATCCTTTGATAAAGCTAAATTGCTGAAATTTAGGCCAATAATTTTTCAAATTTTTCTAAAAAATTAAATATGACTAAAAGCCCATCTATATTAGGAATTATACTTTTTATCGCTACAATGATTGTTTTCTTTGTAGTATATTCTTTTTTTTCGGGTATCAATTATTTTGATATTTCATTGAAAACCAATGCATTTGTGTTGCCTATTTTATATGCGCTTACAGCGTTTTGGTCTGTAAAATCTTATTGGAATGATCACAAGGTAAGTTTCAGAGAAGCTTTCAAAAGAGCATTTGTACCCATGTTTATTGGTGGGATTTTGTCGGTTTTCAGTATTTATGTGTTTTTAAACTTTGTTGATACGGATGCAAAAAAACTGTTAAACTATCAATATGTAACAAGACAAAAATCAGAATTGGATAAAGAATATATTTCTGCCAAAAAGATTTTAAAACACCAAAAAGATATTGATGAACTAGAAGAAAAATACAAAGAAGGACTTCAGAGATTCAATCCTGCGGCAATAAAAGGAAAAGATATGCTTACAGCAAGTCATTTTTCAGGATATTTTGCAGCAATTCTTATATTTTACGTAGTTTTGTCAGTGTTTTTTGGAGCATTTTTCAGAACGAAAACGATTCAGCCCGAAGAGACAACCCAAGAATAATTTTTATTAAAAATTAAATGAATTTATCTATAGTTATTCCGTTATTGAATGAAGAAGCCTCTCTGGAAGAGCTTTTTTCGAGGATTGATAATGTTTGCAAATCCAGTAACTTATCTTATGAAATCTGGTTTGTAGATGACGGAAGTACAGATTTATCGTGGAGTATTATTGAAAATTTAAAAGTTCAGCATCCTCAAATCCACGGAATAAAATTTTCCAAAAATTACGGAAAATCTCAGGCACTTCATGCGGCGTTTGAAAGAACAAACGGCGATGTAATTATTACAATGGATGCTGATTTACAGGATTTTCCGGAAGAAATTCCAGAATTGTATTCAATGGTTATTAATGAAAATTATGACATTGTTTCGGGCTGGAAAAAGAAGCGTTTTGATAATGTAATGACGAAAAATGTTCCGTCAAAACTATTCAACGCTGCGGCAAGAAAAGTTTCGGGAGTGGAGCTTCACGATTTCAATTGCGGATTAAAGGCTTATAAAAAACAGGTTGTAAAAACGATTGATGTTTATGGAGATATGCACCGTTATATTCCGGTTTTGGCTGCAAATGCAGGTTTCAGAAGAATTACGGAAAAAGAGGTTCAGCACCAGGCGAGACCTTACGGAACTTCAAAATTCGGAACAGAAAGATTTATCAGAGGTTTCTTAGATTTAGTAACACTTTGGTTTGTAAGTCGTTTTGGCGGGAGACCGATGCATTTCTTTGGAGCGGTTGGAACTTTAATGTTTATCGTTGGTTTCCTTTCTGCACTTTGGTTGGGAATTTCAAAATTAATTGATGTTGCAAGAGGAATTTACGGACATTTAATTACGAATAATCCTTGGTTTTTTATAGCTTTAACGATGATGATAATGGGTACTTTGCTTTTCATTGCAGGCTTTTTAGGAGAAATGATTATCAGAACAAATAGAGAGCATAAGAATTATAATATTGATGAAGTGATTTAGAATAAAGCTAAGCAAATATTTAGTATTTTTCTCTTTACTAATTATTGTATTTTCTTGTAAATCAAATAAATTGAAAGGTTCTTGGGAATTTATATAATTTGTTGTTGTCATCAGTTTCAGAACATTCAAATACTTGGTTTTACAGAAAAATAAAAAAATAAATATAATGTAGCCTTCTGAGTATGAGTAAAAAAAGTTGTTTAAACTGTGGTCATACAATTTCCGGTGAGTTTTGTTCTCATTGCGGACAAAAATCTGACACCGCAAGAATAACTCCGAATTCACTCATTAAAAATGATATTCTGGGTTCGGTCTGGCATGTGGAGGGTAAATTTTTTAATACATTAAAAGATATTTTATTCAGGCCCGGAAAAACGGCAATGGATTATATTTCAGGAAAAAGAATCAGATACAACAATTTTATATCATTGTTACTGATTCTTTTTGGTTTTAATGTGCTTAGTTATCATTATTATGAAAAATTTGCTCCGGCGGAAACCCTTACAGAAGATACCTTATATGTCAAAGATTTTTTCTCAAAATATTCCAAAATAATACTGTTTGTCATCATCCCGATGTTGGCAGCAAATGGTTATTTTCTTTTTAAAAGAATAAAATTGAATATTGCAGAGCATTTTATCATAGGAACAGTGGGGCTTTTAGGAATTTTAATCATATTTTTGTTGAGTGATATTGTAAGTCTGATAGGTTTGTGGAAACCTTTCTCACAGATTTTTAATATTATTGATAAAATATTATTCGGTCTTTCTATTCTTTTTCCCGCGCTCACATATTGGAATGCCTTTAAAAATTTGTACTCAATACCAGGTTTACTTTGGAGAGTATTAATCCTTTATGTTTTAATGGGAATAGAAAGTCTTATAATAATTTTAATGTTATACAGGATATTTTAAATTAAATATGAAAAATACATTTTACACATTTATACTTTTAGCGGTAGTATCATGCGGAAAAGTTTCCCCGGAAGGAAATATTGAAAGAAAAGATGTAGATGTTTCTGAATTTGTAAATTTAGATTTAGACGGAAAGTTTCGTGTATTTTATGCAAAAGGGCCTAAAGATTTTATAGAGATAGAAACATATCCAAATGTTGCCAATAATCTGGATGTTGGTGTAAAAGATAAAACACTTTCCATCAAAGAAAAACGAGGAACGAAAGGTGTTGATTTTTATAATGTAACGATTTATTCAAAATATAATCTTGAGAAAGTCGCCATTTCTGATTCTGTGGAAATGAATATTTCGAGCGAAATTAAGACTGACAATTTTAGGCTGAATTTAAAAAATAATGCTACATTTATGGGATCGATAAACTCAAGAAGAGCAGAAGTCGAAATGCTGAACCGAAGTAAGGCAAATTTTCGAGGTCAGACAAAAAATGCAGTTATAAAAGTTTCAGACACAGCAAGTTTGATTGCTCCTTACTGGAAAATTGAAAACCTGAATATCGATTCTAAAAACGGAAATTATGCAGAAGTAAATGTAAAAGATTCATTGAAAGGGCATATCCAGAATACTGCAAAGTTTGTTTATTATAATGACCCAATCAGAGCGTTTAAAATAGATAAAACAACGAAGGTTGAGAATAAGAAATTAGATTAAAAGGGTTGCAGATAAAAACGCTATTTGTCATTCAGGATGAAATGTAGTGAAGAATCTGTAAAAAAATAGTCAAACACATTCTTCTTCCTTAAAAAGACAGAATTAAATAAAATTGGAACTTTACAAACTATAAAAGAAACAAAATACAAATATGACAACATTAGAAAAAGCGAAACTTTGGTTAAGTGAAACATTTGATAAAGAGACGAGAGATGCTGTTCAACTTTTGATTGAGGGCAATTCGCCTGATTTGGAAGATTCTTTTTACAGGGAGTTGGAGTTCGGAACAGGAGGAATGCGTGGAATTATGGGTGTCGGAACCAATCGTTTAAATAAATATACGCTAGGTCAAGCTACACAGGGACTTGCAAATTATATGTTGAAGCAGTTTCAAGGAGAAGAAATTAGTGTGGCAATTGCTTATGATGTAAGAAATAATTCAAAAGAATTCGGAAAATTAGTAGCTGATGTTTTGACAGCAAACGGAATTAAAGTATTGCTTTTCAAAGACCACAGGCCAACCCCGGAATTGTCTTTCACAGTTCGTGATAAAAAATGTAATGGAGGAATTGTGCTGACAGCTTCTCACAATCCACCCGAGTATAACGGCTATAAAGTATATTGGAATGACGGCGCACAAATTGTTCCGCCACATGATGAAGCGATTATTAATGAAGTATATTCTGTAAAATTTGATGAAATTAAATTTAACGGAAATGATGATTTAATCGAATGGATTGGAGAAGAACAGGACGATGTTTATATTGATGCCTGTATTGAAAATTCTATGTACCAAAATATTGGAAGGGAAAATTTAAACGTAGTTTTTACATCCATTCACGGTACTACATATACAACTGTTCCCAAAGCTTTAAAAAAAGCAGGTTTCAAAAAAATTGATTTAGTCAGGGAGCAAATGATCCCTAGCGGAAATTTCCCGACGGTAGATTCTCCAAATCCCGAAGAACCGGCCGCTTTGGAAATGGCCATGGATTTAGCGAAAATTACTAATGCAGATATTGTTATCGGAACAGATCCGGATGGTGACAGGTTAGGAATTGCAGTAAGAAATCTTGATGGAGAAATTCAGTTATTGAATGGAAACCAGACCAATACCATCCTTACTTATTATATCCTGAACGAATGGAGAAAGCAGGGAAAAATTACAGGAAAGGAATTTATAGGTTCTACCATCGTAACTTCTGATATTTTCTATGATATTGCCCAAAAATTCGGTGTTGACTGCAAAGTAGGCCTTACAGGATTTAAATGGATCGGAAAAATGATCCGCGATTTTGAGGGCAGGGAAAAATTCATTTGCGGTGGTGAAGAAAGTTTCGGATTCATGACAGGGGATTTCGTACGTGATAAAGATTCTTGCGGAAGTATTCTTTTGGCTTGTGAAATTGCAGCTTGGTGCAAAGCAAACGGAAGAACGATGTATCAGTACATGATTGAAATCTATCAGGAATTGGGAATGTATTATGAAGGATTGGTAAATCTTGTTAGAAAAGGCAGAGACGGTGCTGAAGAAATTCAGAATATGATGAAAAATTTCCGGGAAAACCCACCAAAAGAACTGGCTGGTTCATTAGTAGAGGAAGTGAAAGATTTCAAAGAGCAAACAAATTTTGTTGTTTCTAAAAATGAAAAGCAGGTAATGAATGACATTCCAAAATCGAATGTATTGATTTATTATACGCAGGATGGAACAAAAGTTTGTGTAAGGCCTTCCGGAACGGAACCAAAAATTAAATTTTATATCTCTGTAAAAGACTCAATTACTTCTGAATCAGATTTCAGAGATAAATTAAAGTCTTTGGATGAAAAAATTAATGAAGTGAAAAAAGATCTTCAATTGACGTAAATAGAAAATTAGAAGCCGGTTTACTTATTAATCCAACTTCTAATTTCTGACATCTAATATCTAAATTAAATAAAAAAAAGTGAAAGTTTCAAAATTAGCGGCGAACCTGATTGGTTCTGAAATTGTAAAAATTGGTAACGAAGTAAACGAGTTAAAGGCAAAAGGAGCGGAAATTGCTAATCTTACCATTGGTGATTTGAATTCTAATATCTATCCGATTCCTGCGAAGCTAAAGGAAGAAATTCAGAAGGCTTATCAGAATAATCTGACTAATTATCCGCCTGCAAATGGACTTTTATCTTTAAGAAAAGAGGTCTCTAAAGACTTAAAAACGAGATGGAATCTTGATTATTCACCTAATGATATTTTGATTACAGCGGGTTCAAGACCATTGATTTATGCAGTGTATAAAACCATTGTTGATGAGGGTGATAAAGTAGTTTATCCTACACCATCTTGGAATAATAATCATTATGCATATCTTACTTCTGCTGATGCTGTGGAAGTTAAGACAAGCCAGGAAAACAATTTTCTTCCCACTGCGGATGACCTAAGACCTCATTTGGACGGAGCAGTGCTGGTTGCGCTTTGTTCGCCATTGAATCCAACAGGAACAATGTTTACAAAAGAACAGCTTTCAGAAATATGCGAATTGATTTTAGCTGAAAATAAAAAAAGAAGTGAAGATGAAAAACCGTTATACTTAATGTATGACCAAATTTATTCTAACCTCACTTTCGGTGCAAGACATGTTGATCCTGTTTCTCTTTTCCCTGAAATGAGAGACTATACCATTTATATCGATGGCATCTCAAAATGCCTTGCCGCAACTGGTGTGCGTGTAGGCTGGGGATTTGGTCCTGTGCATATCTTAGATAAAATGAAGGCTCTTTTAACGCACGTTGGAGCCTGGGCGCCAAAACCGGAACAGGAAGCTACTGCAAAATATTTTGAAAATCCGGATGATGTAAATGCTTTCGTGGAAGATTTCAAAGGTAAATTGGAAGAAAGCTTAAAAGTCCTTCATAGTGGAATTCAGGATTTAAAAGGAAAAGGTCTTGCTGTTGACAGCATTGAACCGATGGGAGCACTTTACCTTACCATAAAATTAGATTATATCGGGAAAACTAAACCTGACGGAACCGTTATTGAAAATTCTTCTGATTTGGTGTTTTATTTAATCAACGAAGCAGGAGTGGCTTTGGTTCCTTTCTCTGCATTTGGAGAAGAAAAATCTGAGCCTTGGTTCAGAGCTTCTGTTGGAGGTTTGGCTACTGACGAAATTTCTGTAATGATGCCAAAATTGGAGAATGCTTTGAATGCTTTAAAATAAAAAATATAATATACCAATCTAACAGGGTAACAATTTACTAATTAAATGTTACCCTGTTAGATTTTTTAATTATTACATTAGAATCATGAAAATAATCGCAGTCATTCCTGCACGTTACGAAGCAAGTCGTTTTCCGGCAAAGCTGATGCAGATGTTGGGAGAAAAAACAGTTATCACTACAACATATCAAAATGTTGTAGAGACAGGTTTGTTTGATGAAGTTTTTGTAGCGACAGATTCAGAAATTATTTTTAATGAGATCGCAAAAAACGGGGGAAAAGCTGTCATGACCGGGCAACACGAAACAGGAAGCGACCGAATTGCAGAAGCGGTACAAAATATTGATTGTGATATTGTCATTAACGTTCAGGGAGATGAACCTTTTTTAAAATTAGAACCTTTAAAACAGCTAATTGAAGTGTTCCATAACGATGAAAATCAGGAGATTTCTTTAGCTTCATTAAAAATAAAACTAACTGAAAAAGAAGAAGTTGAAAATCCTAATAACGTAAAAGTAATTACGGATAACAATGGTTTTGCATTATATTTCAGCCGTTCTGTGATTCCCTTTCACAGGGAAATTTCTTTTGATGTAAATTATTTTAAACACATTGGAGTTTACGCTTTCAGAAAGCATGCTCTGCTTCAATTTTCAAAACTGGAAATGAAACCTTTGGAAATTTCCGAGAAAATTGAATGTATCCGCTATCTCGAATATGGTATGAAAATCAAGATGATAGAAACTAATTTTGTCGGAGTTGGAATAGATACACCCGAAGATTTGGAGAAGGCTAGAAAACTATTAAAGTAAGGGGGGAATTGGCAAATTGGCTGATTTGCCTTTTTATGTTATTGCAAAAGCCTTATATTTGAATTATAATTAAGATTAATGAAGAAATTACTTTTAGTATTTGTCCTTGCATTTTCACAAATATCATTTGCCCAGACTGCAAAGGAAATTATTGATAAAAATATCGAATTATCAGGAGGATTAACAAGTTGGAAGCTTTTGAATTCAGTATTACTTCAAGGGAAAGTAGTTTTAGGCATTAAAGATGAATACCCGATTAAAATTTATCAGCAACGCCCGAATCTTACAAAAACTGTAATTACAATTAATGGAAAAGATACGGCTATCGAAGGGTATGATGGGACGAAAGGATATGCAATGAATTATGCAACCAATAAACTTCAGGAATATGCCGAATATATACCGGAAAGCTTTGATAACGATTTTATTGACTGGGAAAATAAAGGTTTTGATGCTAAATATTTAGGAAAAGAAAAGGTAGGAGATATTTACTGTCATAAGGTTGAATTAACGAAAAATGTCAACAAAAACATATATTATTTTGATACGAAAACGTACATGCTTTTAAAAGAAATAAAAAAAGACGAAACGTTAATTTATTCTGATTACAAGAAAGTTGGGAATTTGGCAATGCCTTTCAGAATTGATTCTTCAAGTCCGAGAAAAGACGGAGATTATGTAATGCTTTTAAATAAAGTAGAGATCAATAAAGTGTTTCCCGCGAATACTTTTAAATTTTAATTGAATAATTGCAGAAAACTGCAGCCAAATAATAATAGAAATGAAAAAAGTTTTTTTACTAATGCTTTCGTTTGTAGCATTTTTACAAAGCTGCATGAACCAAAAAAGTGAAGTTTCTAAAGCTAAAACCGATGAACTTATGGGAAAAACAATATATGATTTCAAAGTGGAAAGCCTTGACGGAAAGGAAATTAACTTTGCAGATTTTAAAGGAAAAAAAATTCTTATTGTGAATACAGCTTCTGAGTGTGGTTTTACGCCTCAATATGCTGATTTAGAAAAAGTTGCGGAAGAGTATAAAGATAAGGTTGTTGTTGTAGGTTTTCCTGCAAACAATTTTGGAGGACAAGAACCGGCAACTAATACTGAAATCGGAGCTTTTTGCCAGAAAAATTATGGAGTGACATTTCCTTTAGCAGCAAAAGTTTCTGTAAAAGGTGATGATACAGCACCAATTTTTAAATATTTAACTGAAAAAGAATTAAACGGAGTAAAAAATACGACCATTCTTTGGAACTTCACAAAATTCTTAGTTGATGAAAACGGAAAATTGATCGATTCTTTCATCAGTACTACAAAGCCTACAAGCGAATCTATCACGAAATATTTTAAATAAAAATATATCTTAGAGCTTCGACTTTGCTCAGCTTGACACTACTATAAGTATCTGGAAATTAACAGTTATTATTAGATATGTCAAGCTGAGCAAAGTCGAAGCTTTTTTAATTCATAACTTAATCAGGAATTACTTTTCTCCGCAAAACAAAAAATATTTCCCAGTTTTATACTAGAGTAGCCATTACTTTTTATTTTGGAAGAATTGATCATTGCTTTGGCCAAAATATTGGTTGGAAGCGGTTTTTGACTCTCTAAAAGTCCTATTTTATTGGCAAATTTGATAATGCGGCTTCCTAGAACTTCTCCGGCTCTGTCAGAATCTTTTCTTTCCAGCATTCCGGGTTTGAAAATGGTAATTTTATTAAAATGTAACTTTTTTACAGCTTCTTCCAATTCACCTTTCATCTTCGAATAAAATATTTTAGATTTCGGACTGGCTCCATAAGCTGAAACCAAAATATAATCTTCAACATTGTTTTCTTTTGCAGCTTTTGCAAATTCGTATTGATAATCAAAATCAACTTTTCTTTGCGCTTCCTTGCTTCCTGCATTTTTTAGCGTTGTTCCAAGACAGGAAAAAGCGACATCGCCCTTTACTTCATTTTTCCATTCTTCCGGATTCTCAAAATTGACAATATGAATTTTTAATTTATCATTTTGAATATCAACAGGTTTTCTTACAAAAATATCTACTTCTTCAAAGTCTTTGTCATTAAGTAACTGATTGACCAAATCTTTTCCTGTAGCACCTGTTGCGCCTATGACTAAAGCTTTCATAATAATTAGATTAATTGTGATAATGATTGTTTCTTAAATTTACTAAATTTGGAGGAATAATTGAGAAATTAAAGATTATTTATTGAAAATTACTCATTACCAGATATTTATTACTATAAAATATGAATGCCAACGAAATTTTAGATTACTGTCTTGCAAAAAAAGGAGTTACCGAAACTTTTCCGTTTGACAATGAAACGCTTGTCATGAAAGTCGGAACTAAAATGTTTCTTCTGATGCCATTGGAAAAACAACCTTTAAATATCAATGTAAAAACAGATCCGGAATGGAGTGCAGAACTTCGTGAACAGCATCCGCAAATTACAGGAGCATTTCATATGAATAAAACACATTGGAATTCTGTAATGGTAGATGGATTGAGAAGGGATTTAATTTTTAAATTAATCGATCAGTCTTATGAATTGGTATTTAATTCAATGACGAAAAAGGCGAAGGAAGAGATTTTAAACAGTTAATTTCTTTTTTATTCATAAATAAATAATTATTTATTGTGGTTATAAATGCTTGTTAACTATACATTTAACATAATGAATTTTTCCAAAAAAAGTGATATAAAATAATGTGTAAATCATTTTTATTTTTTTTCTTTGAAATGTTGAAACTAATCAAAAGATAAAAAAGAAGTTGTTTCAAAGAGCAAAAACAAAACAACTTTAGAAGGTAAAACTACAAAAAGAGTAGAATGTGCAACTGTAACAGTAACTTGTACTTCTGCATATACTTGTCAGGATTGGACTGCTGAGCAATGGGTATATTAGGGACAGCAAATTCAAAATAATTATTGTATGATCGGTAGCCCTTTTAATCCTTAACCATTGTTTACAACTGAATAGGCTTCAGGCCTAGATTAATTGTATTAATCTAAAGTAATAATTATAGACCGTCCAAAGAATACCTTTGGTTGCTTTTGGAAATTTATAGTGAAAATAAACAAAGGAATATGAATTTTAGAAAAAAACAAATTTTAACAATTATATTTTTATTCGTTTTCTCTGTATCGTTTTCTCAAACAATTAAGAGTGATTC
The DNA here is from genome assembly GCF_001045455.1 of Chryseobacterium sp. FH2. Lineage (GTDB taxonomy): Bacteria > Bacteroidota > Bacteroidia > Flavobacteriales > Weeksellaceae > Chryseobacterium. Next base: position 103,056 of record NZ_LFNE01000009.1, read on the forward strand.
GTTGCGGGGAAAATTTACTTATTTGCTTCAATGCAAACCCAATACTCTAAATCGGGATTATGTTTATAAGGAACTTTTCTCATTACAAATAAGTGATAGCCGTGCTTTTTTTATTAGTGAAAATAGATTGAAATTTGACTCACTTTTTATGGCGAAATTTAATAAGAATAAGAGTCATATTGATTTGAATAATGTTTCAACACAGACATCTAATTTTCTAATTATCCAAACAAATGATAATTCACAATATTACGAGGCAGTAGGAATGAGCTTGTTATCTTATAATAGTGCAGTAATTGATAATTGGAAACTTATTGATGAAACCAAAGTAATTAATTCTATTGCTTGTAAAAAAGCGGAGGTGCACTACAAAGGAAGAGATTGGACGGCTTGGTATGCAACCGAAATTCCCTTTCCTTATGGTCCTAACAAATTTAGCGGTCTTCCAGGATTAATTGTGAAAATAACTGATAAAACGGGAGATTATGGTTTTGAATTGGTAAAATCAATACCAAGTTCCAATTTGAAAGGACAGACAATAGCAATAAATAAGATGTACTATCAGAATTCTAAGTTGATTACAAAAAAAGAATTAGTTCAAGCGAGGGCGGATTTCAGAGAAAATGCAAAATACCAATTGGAAAGTATGGGTACAGTATTTTCCCAAGATCAAAAAGATAATTTACGTGAGCGGCAGAAAAGAATTGAAATAGAAAAAAATACACGTAATCCCATTGAGTTAGAGGATTAAAACAATCTTTTTGAAAAAACTTCTGAATTAGAAAAACGTTAACGTAAAGAGAATGAAAGTATCAAGACAAAAAATTACCAATTAGTTTAAGAATTATTAACCGTATAATTTTATAAGGTTTTTTTGTATTCAAACTCTTCCGTTAATCTTTTATCTTCATCCAGTCTCTCAATTAATTTTTCAAGACCTTCGAATTTTATTTCGTCATGAAGAAAATCCCTGAATTTCACAGTAATTTTTTCATCATAAATATCTCCTTCAAAATCGAGGATATAAACTTCGACTGTTAATTTTTCTCCGTTTACTGTTGGATTGGTTCCAACACTTAACATTCCTTTATATTGTTTTCCGTTTACAAGAACTTCAACAATGTATGCACCTTTTTTGGGTAAAAGTTTAATTGATTCTGTTTCGATATTAGCAGTCGGATAGCCTATTGTTCTCCCGATTTTTTTTCCATGAACAACGGTTCCGGAAACAGAGTAGGAGTAACCCAGCATTTCGTTTGCATCTTTGATATTTCCTGCTAAAAGAGCGTTTCGGACTTTGGTAGAGCTGATATTGTTTTCGTGAATATTAATTGCTTCCATTTGCTCTACCTCAAAATCAAGTTCTTTTGATAATTTTTGAAGCAATTCAAAGTTTCCGCTTTTATTCTTCCCGAAAGAATGGTCATAACCGATAATTAAATATTTTACGTTTAATTTATCAATTAAAATCTGGCGTACAAATTCTTCACCCGTTAAGTTTCTGAATTCTTCGTCAAATTCTTTTAAAAATAAATTATCAATTCCATATTTTTCAATTAATAATTTCTTCTCTTCCAGAGTATTAAGAAGTTTTAAATCTTCATTCGGATTAAAAACAAATCTCGGATGTGGCCAGAAAGTGAGAATGGCAGTTTCCAAATCATTCTCAGAACCTATTTTTATTAATTCATCAATAATACTTTTATGACCAAGATGTACTCCGTCAAACATACCTAAAGACAATGCTAATGGCTTTTGTGAAGTATAATCTGTGAAATTCTTGAAAACTTTCAAAACGAAAAAAAATTTGATTGCAAATATAAAGCCTTTAAAATTATCTATGATAATATAGGAAGAGTTATTTTCAAGTTATGATTTTTTATAGCATCTATTATATAGAAGACTATTTTTATAATGTATATCTTTAAATCGTATTATCATATTAAAATCAAAGGAAAATTCAAAAAAATAAACAGTAAAATTTGGTTTTAAGCTTCTTCAAAAAGTATGATAAAAATCTTTTTTTTACCAATTGTGGGTTTATGAAGAATCATTATATTTGCACCAAGAAAAAATTTAGCAATGGCAAACCAAATTAAAGGAAAAATTTCTCAAATTATTGGTCCTGTAATCGACGTAGTCTTTTCAAACGTGGAAGCAATTCCAAGTATTTATGATGCGTTGGAAATTACAAAAGGGAACGGTGAAAAAGTAATCTTAGAGGTAGAACAACATATTGGTGAAGATACAGTAAGATGTATCGCAATGGACGCTACTGATGGTCTTCAAAGAGGGCAGGATGTAATCGGATACGGAAATCCTATTACAATGCCAATCGGTGAGGCTGTAAACGGAAGATTATTCAACGTTGTTGGTGATGCTATCGACGGGCTTCAAAATATTTCTAAGGAAGGTGGTCTTCCAATTCACAGACCAGCTCCAAAATTTGATCAACTTTCAACTTCTGCAGAAGTTTTATTTACAGGTATTAAAGTAATCGACTTAGTTGAGCCTTATGCAAAAGGAGGTAAAATTGGTTTGTTCGGTGGTGCTGGTGTAGGTAAAACAGTATTGATTCAGGAGTTGATTAACAATATTGCAAAAGGACACGGTGGTCTTTCAGTTTTTGCCGGAGTAGGTGAAAGAACGAGAGAAGGAAATGACCTTTTGAGAGAAATGTTAGAATCAGGTATTATTAAATACGGTGATGATTTCATGCACTCTATGGAAAACGGAGGGTGGGATCTTTCAAAAGTGGACTTAGAAGCTATGAAAGATTCAAAAGCAGCATTCGTTTTCGGACAGATGAACGAGCCACCTGGCGCAAGAGCAAGAGTAGCACTTTCTGGTCTTACATTAGCTGAGTATTATAGAGATGGTGGAGAAAGCGGGCAAGGTAGAGATGTACTTTTCTTCGTAGACAACATTTTCCGTTTTACACAAGCTGGTTCTGAGGTGTCTGCACTTCTTGGCCGTATGCCTTCTGCGGTAGGTTATCAACCAACTCTGGCTTCTGAAATGGGTGCGATGCAGGAAAGAATTACTTCAACTAAAAATGGGTCCATTACTTCAGTACAGGCGGTATACGTACCTGCGGATGACTTAACTGACCCGGCTCCTGCAACTACGTTTGCTCACTTGGATGCAACTACGGTACTTGACAGAAAGATTGCTTCATTAGGAATCTATCCGGCAGTAGATCCGTTGGCTTCTACTTCAAGAATCCTGGCTCCGGAGATTATCGGTGACGAACACTATGATTGTGCTCAAAGAGTAAAAGAAATTCTTCAAAGATACAAGGCTCTTCAAGATATTATCGCTATCCTTGGTATGGAAGAACTTTCTGAAGAAGACAAATCTGTTGTTTACCGTGCTAGAAAAGTTCAGAGATTCTTATCTCAACCTTTCCACGTTGCTGAACAGTTTACAGGTATTCCTGGATCTTTAGTAGATATCAAAGATACTATCAAAGGATTCAACATGATTATGGATGGTGAATTAGATCACTTACCAGAAGCTGCTTTCAACCTGAAAGGAACTATCGAAGAAGCTATCGCAGCAGGACAAAAAATGTTAGCTGATAACGCTTAATTAGAAATATAGAATAAAGAAAAAAGAGTAAGACATTCTCTCTTTTTTCTTTTCTCTTTACTCTTTAATCTGAGAAACAAAATGAATATAAAAATTTTAACACCAGAATACGTAGTTTTTGAAGGAGAAGTAGACTCTGTATTGTTGCCTGGAAAAAATGGTGAATTTCACATCATGAAAAACCACGCGGGAATTGTTTCTTCTTTGATCGGCGGTAAAGTGAAGTTGTATGCTCAATCTATTGATGAAGCTTATACTAAAAACTTAACTAAAGAAAATGAAAAAGACTCTGTTTTTTCTTATCCAATCAAAAGCGGTGTTGTAGAATTTAATCATAATAAAGGAATTATCCTTTGCGAATAATTAAATGAAAAGCTAAATATATTTTCAAGAAAGTGTAACTTTGGTTACACTTTTTTTATGTAATGTAGAAATCTGATTTTATGAGACAAAGTTTAATTATTTTGTTTACAGTTTTAGGGATTTTATTAAATGCTCAAAATTTCAAAACCAAAAGAGGTGTCATAAGTCTCGATGGAGTACATGTTGCTAAGATTTCGAACAAATCTAATGTGTACACTTTTATGGATTTGAAAGAAACCCCCATTTATACAATAGAATTTATTGATAAAAGTATAGTAGACTCTGTAAGAGACAGTTATATAAAGGTAAACAGAATTTATAATCAGGACAAAACATTAGAGCTGGATTATAGTTCTCCGTCTGCGTTTTCGGGAGAGGAAAAATCTGCAGTTTATACTTCAATCAAAGATTTTAAAATCATTGATAACAGGGGAATCAACATTAAAAATTTGGATGAGCTTTTCAAAAATGCTCCTAAAAGAAAGTTTGATAGTAAAACGAAAGATGCTTATACAACGAAAAGTAAAATTGACAAACTCAATATTACAGTCAACAATGTTGGTGAAATTTTAAGTAATGGTGTTCCGGTAGGATATTTTGCCAATCTGCCTGTAAGTTTTGGTTCAGATGATACAATTTCTGAAAAAACTTTCGTTGATATTGAAATTTATGATGCTAAAAGTAAGCTTATCGGAAGATATATTACTACCACAAAACAGTTAAAAACTGCTGGTGGAAAGAGCTTTACCATTTATAGAGAGATGTCCGGAAGGGCTTCTATTTTAAAGTTTCCAACTTATAAAGCTCTTGCAGAAAGGATGGCAATTATGGATCCGAGTTTTATTAAAGTTCAGGATAAAGTAATTGTAGGTGAGGTTACGAAAGATGGGGTTGAGAAATAAAAAATAATTAGCTTTTAAAAATAAAAAACTTCCTGAAAATTATTTTCAGGGGTTTTACTTTATATTAAGCTGTCATTTTCAATAACCTATAAACTCAAAATCACTCCGTTTTCTTTTAACTGTTGCATTGGTTTTGAAAACCAAAATAATTCAAAGTCTTCAAGATTTTCTTCAAAATCAGTTTTCAGCTGTTGAAGCGTTATCTTTTTTGAATTATCTGTAGAATTTTTTTCAAGGGTTTTTATTAGCCATTCAGCTTGTTTCTGATCCAAATCTACAGAAACTATATTCGTTTTTAAATGGAATGTAAGTTGAGTATACGGATAAATATATTTCTTTTTTGTTTTTACGCGATTCTCAGCGATTACGTTTTTAGCTAAAAATATCACTTTAGAATTTCCTTTAAATTTAAAATCATCTTCTTCCAACAAACAGTCATGAATATAATCCGGATCAATTGTCGTTCTTGGAATTTTAAAGTCAAACCATTCCTGAAGCGGAAGTTCAAAATTGATTCCATGCATATAATTAAATAAAGATTTTTTTAAGCCGAAACTAAATTTACTGTGATCAATTCCTGTTATGTCTTTAAAATCTATATCATTGTTTGCAAATAAAATTTCCTGCCTGATGGGGGTTACTCCAAATTCCTCAGGATTGATTCCGACAGGAGAGTGAGCAGTCATGGCAAACTGATGCCAAAATCCGCTTTGTAAAATTCCCATCTCAAATAACTGACGGACCATCTCCAAGGAATCAACCGTTTCCTGAACGGTCTGAGTCGGGTAACCATACATTAGATAAGCATGAACCATAATTCCTGCTTCTGTAAAGTTTCTTGTTACTTTGGCAACCTGATCTACAGAAACGCCTTTGTCAATTAATTTTAATAATCTGTCACTTGCAACTTCAAGTCCACCTGAAACAGCAACACAACCTGAAAGTTTTAGTAAAAAACATAAATCTCGTGTAAAACTTTTTTCAAAACGAATATTAGTCCACCAGGTCACAACAAGATTTCTTCGTAAAATTTGCAAAGCAACTTCACGCATCAGGGCAGGCGGGGCAGCTTCATCTACAAAATGAAAACCTGTTTCACCCGTTGTTGTAATCAATTCTTCCATTCTGTCTACCAGAATTTTTGCAGAAACAGGTTCATAAATTTTGATGTAATCTAAAGAAATATCACAAAAAGTACACTTTCCCCAATAGCATCCATGAGCCATTGTCAACTTATTCCATCTCCCATCGCTCCATAAGCTATGCATTGGATTGGCAATTTCGATGACGGAAATATATTTATCTAATTGTAAATCAGTATAATCAGGAGTTCCTATCTCGGCCTGTTTATAATCGTGCCTTTTCGAATTATTTTTATAAGTAACTTCTTGATTTTCAATTAAAAAAGTTCTTTTAAATTCTACATTACATCCATTTATGCCTAGATTTTCATGGAGAAGTTCGATTGGTAACTCACCATCATCTAAAGTAATAAAATCAAAAAATTCAAAAACTCTTTTATCTTTTATTTCTCTTAATTCAGTATTAGGAAAACCTCCGCCCATTGCAGTTTTGATATGAGGATAATTTTCCTTTATAAATTTAGCACAACGGAATGCCGAATATAAATTTCCGGGAAAGGGAATGGAGAAACATACCAATTTAGGTTGAACTGTATCTAACTTGTCTTTAAGTATTTCTAAAGTAAAGTTATCAATAAAGGTTTGATTATCCGACAGTTTTGAATATAATTCATCAAAAGAATTAGCACTCTTTCCTAATCTTTCAGCATATCTGCTGAAACCAAAATCAGCATCAATATTTTCAATTATATAATCAGATAAATCTTCTAAATATAACGTGGCGAGATGTTTAGCTTTGTCCTGAAGTCCCATATTTCCAAAAGCAAATTCCATATCATCAAGCTGGTTGAAACGTGAAGCTTCCGGAAGAAAATTCATACTGCAAATTTGTCTTGCGAGTGTAGGATTTTTTCCTTGAAGAAAAAGGATAACCTGATCAATTGTTTTTAAATATTCATTTCTTAGCGTAAAAATTCTTTTAGAGTTTTCTGAAATAGTTTGAAGATCAATTTGTGTATCAAAAATTTCCTGAATTCCATTTTTTGAAAATAATTTCAAAATAACTTCCATCCCTAAATCTATCTGGCAGCTTGAAATATTTTTGGTATTCAAAAAGCCTTTAATATATGCTGTTGCCGGATAAGGAGTATTAAGCTGGGTAAATGGCGGAGTAATAAGAAGCAGATCTTTCAATAGAAAAATTTTTACAAATTTATTTTAAATAATTTAATTTTGTGGCTTTAGATGTATGTTCTACAGATTTTTAATTTGTTTTAGTTTTCTGCTGTCTGCAATTACATTTAAAATAACCCCGATAAGAATTAGGATGATCCCAAACCATAAATTGAAAGTAGACTTTTCATGGAAAATTAAAACACTTATCATTACTGCAATCACAGGTTCCAAAGCTCCCAAGATTGCTGCAGGAGTAGAACCAATATCTTTGATGGCATATACCAAACACAAACTTGAGATAACAGTGGTTACAAATGCAAAAACCAAAAAATTGAGAAAAGCAGTTGTGGAAGGAATTACAAAAGATTCATTTTCTATAATTGCCTTCACCATAAAAAAAACTGAAGTAAAAAGCATAGAATAAAAGGAAAGTTTAAATCCTGAAACCTTAATGTTTGTTTTGTTGACAATGACAATGTATAGTGCATAGAAAATCGAACTTAACAAGACGGTTCCTAAACCAATATAGTTGATTTCCAATCTATTACCTTTTAAACAAAGTGTAATTACTCCTGCAAGAGCAAGTAATAATGAAACGATTGAGAGTTTTGTAAGCTTTTCTTTATAAAGAAAAAACATAATTAAAGCAACAATGACGGGATAGATAAATAAAACCGTTGATGCAATTCCTGCGGTAAGAAAATCATATCCTAAAAATAAAAATTCTGAGGAAAGCGCATAACAAATTCCTAAAATAACAAATATTAATATTTCCTTTTTATTAATAGAAAAACTTTCTTTAGAATACAGTAAATATCCGCCAATCATTAAGGCTGAAAATAAAAATCGGTAGAATAAAGTAACATCTAATGAAAAATGAGCATGCTTAATGGGTAAAATGAAAATGGGGAGCAATCCGTAAGAAATTGCTGAAATAATACCTAAAACATAACCTCTAAATTTCATCTTTTATTACTTCATAAAAAACCACTGAAATTCATTCAGTGGTTTTTTTATTTTTAAGATTAAATTTCTTTGAAACTTAAACCTTGTTCTTGTAACAATTTTTGCTCTTGCTCTTTATAATAACCACCTACTAATTTGTCATGAATTGCTTCAAATGCGGCAAGAGTTTCGTTGATTTCCGAATCTGTGTGAGAAGCAGTAGGAATTAATCTTAATAAAATCATTCCTTTTGGAATCACCGGATAAACTACCACTGAAGTAAAGATTCCGTAGATTTCTCTTAAATCTTTTACTAAAAGCGTTGCTTCTACGGGCGTTCCCTGCATCATTACCGGAGTTACGCAGGTATTTGTATCACCGATGTTGAAACCTCTCTCTTTAAGTCCGTTTTGCAATTTATTTGTATTTTCCCAAAGTTTTGCTTTGATTTCCGGTCTTGTTCTCAGCAATTCCAGTCTTTTTAATCCTCCGATTACCATCGGCATTGTCAAAGATTTAGCAAAAATTTGAGATCTTAAATTGAATTTTAAATATCGGATAATTTCTTTATCACCGGCAATGAAAGCCCCGAAACCGGCCATTGATTTTGCAAAAGTTGAGAAGTAAACATCAATCTGATCCTGGCAACCTTGTTCTTCTCCGGCACCGGCACCTGTTTTACCAAGAGTTCCGAACCCGTGAGCATCGTCCACCAAGAGCCTGAATTTGTATTTTGATTTCAAATCACAAATTTCTTTCAGCTTACCTTGCTGACCTCTCATTCCGAAAACGCCTTCAGTGATAACTAAAATACCACCACCAGTTTCCTCTGCTACTTTGGTTGCTCTTTGAAGATTTTTTTCTAAACTTTCAATATTATTATGCTTGTAAGTAAATCTTTTACCGGCGTGAAGTCTTACACCATCTACGATACATGCGTGAGAATCAACATCATAAACGATTACATCATGTCTTCCTACCAGAGCATCAATGGTAGAGACCATCCCCTGATAACCGAAATTTAATAAATAAGCGGATTCTTTTTGTACGAAATCTGCTAATTCTCTTTCTAACTGTAAATGCTGTTCAGTTTCTCCCGACATTGCTCTTGCACCCATTGGATAAAACATTCCATATTCTGCAGCAGCTTTTGCATCAGCTTCTAAAACTTCAGGATGATTACACATTCCTAAATAATCATTAGCACTCCAGAAAATTACTTCTCTTCCTTGGAACTGCATTCTCGGGCCAATAGGACCTTCTAATCTGGGGAAAATAAAATATCCTTCACCATAATCTGCAAATTGTCCAAGAGGTCCTGGATTTTCTTTTATTCTTTCAAAAATATCCAACATTTTATATAGTACTTTTTAAAAAATAAAGCCTTTTGTGATCTACAAAAAAGGCTTTATTTGTATCGTGATTTTGTTTCTATTTAATAAATTCTGTTTTGAAAACTTCATCATAATTATGAACGCAGTTATTTACAAAACCTTGTTCTGCCATCCATTTATCACTGTATACTTTGGTAATGTATCTTGAACCGTGATCGGGATAAATTAAAACAACGAGATCATTTTCAGAAAATTCGTGAGTTTGAGAATATTGAATTAATGCCTGTGTAACGGCTCCTGTAGTATAACCTCCCATAATGGCTTCTTTCAGGGCTATTTCACGGGTTCTGTAAGCGGACATTTCATCATTTACTCTCACAAACTCATCTACTTTGTCAAAAAGAAGGGCAGAAGGAATTAAGTTTTTTCCCATTCCTTCGATTTGATAAGGATGAACATCTTCCTTATGGATTTCTCCTGTCTCGTGATAGCTTTTCAGAATAGAACCATCAGCATCTACACCAATGATTTTTATGTTAGGATTTTTTTCCTTTAAAAATTTCGCCGAACCAGACAAAGTTCCGCCTGTTCCTGTACAAGCAAACAGGTGAGTGATCTTACCTTCCGTCTGTTCCCAAATTTCAGGGCCTGTAGTTCGGTAGTGTGCATCAATATTCAACTCGTTAAAGTATTGATTGATGTAAACTGAATTTGGCGTTTCTGAAGCAATTCTCTTGGCTACTTCATAATACGATCTTGGATCATCCGCAGGTACGTTAGCAGGGCATATATATACGATTGCACCAAGTGCCTTGAGATAAGCGATCTTTTCGGGTTTCGTTTTATCACTTACGGCAAGAATACATTTATATCCTTTAATGATGCAAACCATTGCAATAGAAAATCCGGTATTTCCGGATGTAGTCTCTACAACTACAGAGTCTTCTTTTAATAAACCTTTTTTCTCAGCGTTTTCTATAATATGAAGTGCAATTCTATCTTTAGTGGAATGTCCAGGATTATATGATTCTAACTTGGCATAAACGGTTGCAGGAATTTCTTTTGTAACAGTATTTAGCTTCACCAAAGGAGTCTGTCCTATAAGGCCAAGAATATTATCGTAAACATTACTCATTAGTTTGTTATTTTCAATAAAAATCTGACCGCAAAAATACAAAAAAATAAATAATTACTAAACTTTTGTTTGATTTCTAAGCAAGGAGTATATAAATTTTATTTTTCGCCTTGCGATCTGAGGATGAAACTTTTCAAAAAGCGAGCCAAATTCTTTAAATTTTGTTAAAAACAGTTTCAAATCATATAAAAGCCTTATTTTCGCGTAATTGATTTAATACTATGAAAAATTGGACTTTTAGGCAATGGAACACCATTTTGGGATGGGTAGTTTTCGTTATTGCATTTTTCACGTACTTGTCCACCATAGAACCCAATTTCAGTTTTTGGGATTGTGGTGAGTACATTTCTTCTGCGGTAAAATTGGAAGTAACGCATGCTCCCGGGGCGGCTTTATTTCAGATAGTGGGTGCTGTGGCAGCCATTTTTGCTTTAGGAAAGGGCGAAAACTATTCTATCGTTATCAATGCAATGTCTGCATTGTTTAGTGCTTTTACTATTTTGTTTTTATTCTGGACGATTACGCATTTCGTCAGAAGACTTTTAAACAAAGATTTTGAAGAAGTCACGAAACATCAGGAAATCTCGGTTCTTTTTGCAGGGCTTGTAGGCGCATTGTGTTTTACATTTTCAGATACATTCTGGTTCTCAGCTGTGGAAGGTGAAGTATATTCGATGGCGTCAATGTTTATTGCATTATTAGTTTGGTTGATTACTAAATGGGAAAACGAATACCAGGCTCCGGACAGCGAGAGATGGATTATCCTTATTTTCTTCATTTTAGGACTTTCTGTAGGAGTTCACATGATGTGTATGTTGGCGATTCCTGCAATTTGTTTCGTATATTATACAAGAAATTATAAGTTTACTTGGAAAAACTTTTTGTGGGCAAACGTTATTACTTTAATTATTTTAGCAATTGTATTTAAGGGTATTTTTCCTTTAATCATGACAATGTTCGGAAGGCTGGAAATCTTCTTTGTAAACGGTTTGAGCTTACCTTTCCATTCAGGAACGATTGCAGGGTTTATTTTAATGATTGCTATTTGTTATTTCCTTATTAAATATGCTAAAAGAGCAAAGAAAAATATTTTCCAGACCATTGCTTTATCGGTTGTTTATATGATTATAGGGTTTTCTTGTTGGATGGTAATTCCTATCAGAGCGAATGCCAATCCCCCGATGAACCTAAACGATCCGGATAATGCGATCGGAATGTTGGATTATTATAACAGAGTTCAGTATGGTGACTGGCCTACAATTTATGGTCAAAACTATACAGCTTTCCTTGATGCAAACGGTATCGAGAAAAATGAAGACGGAAGTTTCAAGACTCAAAAGACAGGTGATTCTTACGAAAAAGATGAAAAAACGGGAATGTATAGAAAAACTGGAGACAGATTCAATTACGTTTTTAATAAGTCTCAGGTAAGCTTTATGCCGAGAATGTTTAATGAAGATAAAGACGTAATGTCGAACTATATTTCTATGTACGGAGCGCCGGATTTTCAGTTTAATTACGGAAATGAAGATGTTGCAGATAATCCTGAGGCCAAACAGGTTTTTGATGAGCTGAGAAAGAAATATGAAGATAAGTCGATCACCGTTTCAGATTACTTAAAGGTAAAGCCTTATAATTTGATTACCGTTCAGAAACCTTCTTTGGCTCAGAATATGGATTATTTCTTTACATTCCAAAACGGATATTATTTTGTAAGATATCTGATGTGGAACTACGTAGGAAGACAAAATGACCTTGAAGGAAATATGGAAAGCACAAAAGGTAACTGGATTTCGGGTATTTCTTTTATTGATGATGCTTTGTGGGGAAGTCAGGAAAAAATGCCTGCAAAATTCAAAAATGAAAGCACTGTAAAATTCTTCTTTTTACCTTTATTGTTAGGATTAATCGGATTCTTTTTCCAAATGAACAAAGATTTTGGAAGGTTTTATGCGATTTTATCTTTATTTATTATTACAAGTGTTGGTATCATTTTCTATACAGGAGTAAAACCTTTTGAACCGAGAGAAAGAGATTACGCGATGGTGGGATCCTTCTATGCTTTTGCGATTTGGATTGGACTTGGAGCCGGAGCAATTCTTTGGTTTCTGCAATCTAAAGTAAAGTCGAATGCAGCGAATATCGGCATAGGGGTAGTCCTGTTAGGAGTTCCTTTTATGATGGGCTTCCAAAACTATAATGTTCATGACAGGAGCGACAGGTATACAGCTTATGATTATGGATATTCAATCTTAAAAACATTACCAAAAAACGACATTTTATTTGTTTATGGTGACAATGATACGTACCCGGTTTGGGCAATTCAGGAAACAGAAAGATTCAGGGATGATGTAAAAGTGGTAAACTTTACCCTTTTATCAACACCTTGGAATATTGATCAGGTAAGAAGAAAGACTTATAATGCAGATGCAATCCCAAGCCAGCTGACTCATGATGATTACAGAGATGGGGTGAATGATCAGATTTACTTGATGAAAAAGGAAGACTGGCAAGGAATTTTTGCTTCATTAAAAGAACAGGGTGTACCGGAAAACGAGTTTCAAGGTTTCAAAAAATACCTTGTTCAGGATTCAATGACGTTGAAAGAAGCAGTAAATTTTATCAAACAAAAATCTCCTCAAAAAGATGAAATTCTTAAAATGATTTTTGGTGAAGACAGATATGAAAAGTATAATTTCCTGCCTGTAAAAAAATTCATTTTACCAGTCAACAAAGACAATGCTTTGGCAGCAGGAATTATTAATCAAGCTGACCTTCCAAATACAGCCAATCAAATTATGATTAATTATAAAGCAAACACACTTTATAAGAATAATTTGATGATGTTTGATGTATTGGCAAATTTTGATTGGAAAAGGCCAATCAATTTCTCTTCAGGAGGGGTTTATGACAGCGAAAACATTTTTTATCTTGATGAGTATCTTCAGTTTGATGGTTTCAGCTACAGATTAATCCCAATTCATACACCTCAGACTCCGGATGGTGAAATGGGAAGGGTAGATGCAAATTCTCTTTACAAGACAGTGAAAAACTTCAGATGGGGTAACTTCAAAAACTTAAATAATCATTTCGATGAAACTGCAACTTCAAACATTATCAGCTATAGAAGTTCTGCAAGCAGGGCTGCGGCAGCATTAGCAGTGAGCGGACAAAAAGAAAAAGCTGCTGAACTGTTAGATCTGGCTGCGAAAGAAATTCCGGCTCAGAAATATAATGATCCTCGTTCTCTAAGCTCAATTGTTTATGGATATATTGTTGCTGGACAGGAGAAAAAAGGTTTACAATTGGCAGAAGTTCTTAAAAAAGGAATTTTTGAAGAATATGATTATTATACAAGCCTTAAACCTTCTGAGCAAAGATATTTAAGAAGAGCAATGGGCGCTAAACCAGCTGAATATTCGATGGTGGTGAAAGCTGTTACAGATGCATATAATCAGACGGGACAAAAAAATAAAGCTTACGATTATCTTGTAAGATCTATTGAGCCAATTGATAAAAAGTTTAATACTTTTGTCGGAAGTCTTAAAGAAATGGGTAAAGAAAAAGCAATGGGTGAGTCTGAAAATGTTCAGAAAATCACACCATTTTATCAGTATTTATTTGATATTATGGAGCCATTTGATTCTACGTACTCCAAGGAAAAAGAAGAGCAGATTACAACAGCAATCATAAAAGCAACTCAATAATTAAAAACATTTTTAGAATGATGAAATATTTAGAAAAAACGGATTTTCCCTTAAAAGTTTTTTCAATAGCAATTTTTATATGGATACTTTTAGCAGTAAGTATTTTCTTACTCAATAAATATGTGGTATTTACCGGGAACAATCTTTTATTTCCTTTCTCGGTAATTTATCCATCCTCATTTCTTATAATAGGCAGTTTATTCTGCCTATTATTTTTAGGTACAGCCTGTCTGGCTTACTGCTACCACCAAAAATTAAGCTTTTTTGTAGTTTTCCTTATATGTATTTTATTAATTGTATTTGGGAATATGGGACAGGGAAATATAGATATCGCTTTCCTGCAGCCGTTTTATTACAAAGGACGGCAATATTATACTGATGCCGTAAACATTACAGACTGGAAATTGTGGATTTTAAATTTTAATAGTAATCTTGAATCTTTCCAGCTTCATACAAAGACACATCCGCCTTATACAACATTACTTCATTACGTTTTTCTTGAAATATTTAACGGAAGTATTTTAGGTATGAGTCTAGGTTTTCTGACAATTTCACTATTAAGTTTTCCTTTAATGAATATTGTAATGAAAAACTTTAATATTGATATTACAAAAAGAAAACTTTTATTGTTATTATTTGCTGTGATTCCATCTGTGAATATTTATCTTTTGGTTTCTATTGATGCTGTAATCCTTACTTCAACATTATTATTTCTTTGCGGAATTTCAAAAATTTATTTGAGTAATAAATTAAGTTTTCTGGGAATTTTAATGGCTTTAGCCGGAATAATCATGACAAATATGCTGACGTTTTCAGGATTGTTTTTATTTGCATTTTTGGGATTTTTATCATTGGTAACTTTATATAAAAAGAAATTTTCAGTTATTATTGCTTCTGCTATTTGTTTCATTTTGACGGTTGGATTCTTTTATTTAAGCTTTGAATATACAGGAAGCAATCACTTAACGACTTTCTTTGAAGCAAGCCGTTCTGAAAACCCAAATGGTTTTATGCTATTGCATTCACCTATTATTTACTTCTTCACAAGGCTTGAAGATATGGGTGAAATCCTGATTTTTCTTTCGTTTGCCTATATAGCTTATTTCTTTAGTTTTAAAAACAAGAATTTTAATCTTTTTACGGATAAACAGATTAATGCTTTTTGTTTTGCAGGAATTGGAGCTTTAGGGTTGATGTTTTTAACCGGAGCTTACGGGACCGGTGAAACAGCAAGAGCCTGTTTGTACATTGTGCCATTTTTTGTTTTATTTTTGAAAGATTTGAAATATGAAAGTTTAAGCATTTTATATGTACTTTGTTTATTACAGACTTTCGCAATGCAATTAATAGGAAATTATTACTGGTAAAAAACTGAAATTATGAAATACTGTGCTTTTCTTCGAGGGATAAATGTGAAAGGAACCAATATGAAAATGGCTGCTGTTTGCCAGGTTTTCAAAGATGCGGGAATGAATGATGCCATTTCGGTTTTAGCTTCCGGAAATATTGTTTTTTCTTCTGATAAAACTAAAGAAGATTTAAAAAAAATCCTTGAAAAGGCAATGTCTGAACATTTTTCGTATGAAGCATTTCTATTCGTGAAATCTCAGGAAGAAACAGAAAACGTCTGGAACGGAAATCCTTTTGAAAAGAAAGATGATTTTCATACGTACGCTTTTGTCGGAAATGATGGAGTGGAAAATGTTTTAATGAAAGAATTCGAAAATGCTTCAAAAACTGAAACTGAAGATGCTGTAATCATTAATAATATTTTCTATTGGCAGGTTACAAAAGGAAATACTTTAGATTCTACTTTCGGGAAAATTTTAGGGAAGAAAAGTTTAAAAGATCAATTTACCAGTAGAAATATCAATACTTTTGAGAAGGTTTTAAAGAGAATGAATTGATATTTTCAAATAATATTTTTTCTTCCGCTGATTTTGCAAATCAAGCAGATATAAGTTGAAATTTATTAATCTGCAAAATATGTAGGAGATTTTATTGGCGCAAAAATCACAATAAAAGATAAAATTAGAAAGACTAAAATTATTGTGGTCATAGGTCTGTTAAAGCGCTCAAATAATTTTCGATTCTGAAAGTTTCTCAGTATTTTTACTGAACTTTTTAATAAAAAATAAAATGATTCAGTATTTAGATAATATTCACCATAAAGATTCAAAAAACTTTTTCCTTATTGCCGGGCCTTGTATTATTGAAGGCGAAGATATGGCATTAAGAATTGCTGAAAAAGTAATAGAAATTACCAATACATATAACATTCCTTATATTTTCAAAGGAAGTTTTAAAAAAGCCAACAGAAGCAGAGTAGACTCGTTTACAACGATTGGTGAAGAAAAATCTTTGGAAATCCTTAAAAAAGTAGGGGAAACTTTCAATATTCCAACTACAACAGATATTCACGAAAACGAACATGCAGCTTTGGCCGCGCAATACGTTGATGTTTTACAGATTCCTGCATTTTTGGTCCGTCAGACAGATCTTTTGGTGGCTGCCGCCAAAACAGGAAAATGCGTTTCGTTAAAAAAAGGGCAATTTCTTTCTCCGGAGTCGATGAAATTTGCGGTTCAGAAAATTACAGATTCTGATAATCAAAAAGTTGCTATTATTGAAAGAGGAAACTCCTTCGGATATACAGATTTAATTGTTGACTACAGAGGGATTCCTACGATGAAAGAGTATGCACCTGTAATTCTGGATGTTACACATTCTTTGCAACAGCCAAATCAAAGCTCGGGAGTTACCGGTGGCAGACCGGATCTTATCGAAACTATTGCTAAAGCAGGAATTGCTGTAGGAGCAGACGGAATTTTTATTGAAACTCATCCGACTCCTGAAACGGCTTTATCTGATGGTGCAAATATGCTGAGATTGGATTTATTAGAAGATTTGTTGCAAAAGCTGACAAAAATTAGAGAGGCTATTTTATAATTTTTTCAAACTAAATACTAAATCAGACTTATTTAATTTTTTATTGAATTAAAGCTTTATACCATTAAGGAAACTTAAAAACTTGATTGTGAAAAATCATTTTAATAAATGTTAAATAAAGTTTAAATAAGTTAAAATAAAATTTATATATTCACGTTTGAAATTTTAAAACATTTCTTTTGAAAAAACTAGTTTTACCACTAAGCCTTATCGTTCCTGTATTAGTATTCTCTCAGACCAAAAAGAAGGATACGTTAAAGACTACCAATATTGAGGAAGTTGTTTTCCAGAAAAAAGTAACGGGAAGTACGAAGGATATTACCAATGTGAAAATTTCGGCAAAAGATGCTAAAAATGTAGCGAGCATTTCCGGAGGTATCGAAGGGATTATCAAGACTTTACCTTCCGTAAACTCAAATACGGAACTTTCTTCTCAATATATGGTGCGTGGTGGAAACTATGACGAAAACCTTATTTATATTAATGATATTGAGATTTACAGACCATTTCTGATTAGAAATTCTCAGCAGGAAGGTTTGAGTATCATTAATCCCGATATGGTTTCTACGGTCAATTTTTCTGCAGGTGGTTTTGAACCGAGATATGGTGATAAAATGTCATCTGCACTGAATATTTATTATCGTGAACCTGAAAAATTTGAGCTTTCAGGTGAGGGAAGTTTAATTGGTGGAAGACTGACGGCCGGTTTTGCTTCCGGAAAAGATAGTGAAGGCAATAAAAAGTTTACTGCTTTATTTTCAGGAAGATATAGAAATACAAACCTTGTTCTTAATACATTAAAGGAAGATACAGACTTTAATCCGAAGTATATGGATTTTCAGACGTATCTTAATTATCATTTCAGTCCAAAATTTACGGTATCATTTATAGGATATTATTCCAAGAATGATTACGAAATGATTCCTAAAGAAAGAAGCGTAGATTTCGGAAGCTTACAAAGACCTTTGAATCTTACCGTTTTCTATAACGGAAAGGAAGATGACAAGTATAAAAACATGATGGGAACAGTATCTGCGAATTTTAAACCTTCAGACAAATGGAAGTTTACGCTCGATGCTTTTGCTTATCAGAACAGAGAAAGAGAATATTACTCTATTGGCTCTTCTTATATTTTACAGACATTTGATCCGATTACAGGAGATCCTGTTACATCTTATGATGCTGGCGGACAGATAGAACATGCTAGAAACGATTTATTTGTTAGAACGTACGGGACGCAATTCAGAGCTCGTTTTTCACCAAATGTAAATACGGATATTGAGGTTGGTTTTAAATATGAAAAAGAAAACCTGAAAGATATGACCAATGAGTGGAAATTGGTTGATTCAGCAGGTTACAGTATGCCGAGACCGATTGATGATCCTAGAATTGGTGATTTTTCAGACCTTGATTTATATTATCATATTGCAGGAAATAATCATATCGAGCCAACAAGACTTTCGGCATACGCGCAATATTCCCAGAAATTTTTCTGGGGCGCAAGTAAAGTCTTTGTAAATGCAGGAGCGAGAGTTTCTAACTGGAGTTTTAATAAAGAAACTATTTTTTCACCAAGATTCCAGTTCGCAATTAAACCTGACTGGGATTCGGATATGTTATTTAAACTTTCCGGGGGTATTTATTATCAGTCACCTTTTTATAAGGAAATTAAAGATTTAGACGGAAATTTTAATCAAGATATTAAGTCTCAACGTTCGTTACAGTTGATTTTAGCAAACGATTATGAATTTTATATGTATGACAGACCGTTTAAATTAACGACTGAAGCATACTATAAAAAAATGGATAACCTGATTCCTTATTATATGGATAATGTGAGAATCCGTTATTCAGGAAAAAATAATGCGACAGGTTATGCATACGGGCTAGATGCGAGATTGTACGGAGAATTTGTTCCAGGTGTAGATTCTTGGTTATCTGCAAGTTATGCGAGAGTTTATGAGAATGTTGATGGAAGAGGTGATATTCCTAGGCCAACAGATCAAAGATTCAGGTTTGCAATGTTTTATCAGGATTATATGCCGAAATTCCCTAAAATGCGTGTGAATCTTACGCTAGTTTATGCGATGGGATTGCCAACTGGTACACCTATAGTTTTCGATGAAAATGGTAAACCTGATATTAATGTAAGATATCAATATCAAAAAACATTGCCAGCTTATAAAAGAGTCGATTTGGGACTATCTTATGCATTTATTGAACCGAAAGAAAAGAAATCAGCGTATGGTTTTTGGGATAATTTTGATGAACTGACTTTAGGTGTTCAGGTTTTCAATGCGTTTAATATTAGAAATACAGTTACTAACCAATGGGTTTCTGATGCAAGTACCAATTTATCTTATCCTGTTCCTGTACGTTTAACAGGACGTTTCTTTAATGTAAAACTTGAATTTAAAATTAAATAATTAGATTGTAAAATGTATAAATGAATATCTGAAAAATCAGCTTAATCAGCGGAAAATAATAAAAAAAAGCTTCTGAATTTTCAGAAGCTTTTTATTTCCTAAATTTTATAACAACAATACAAAATTCTATAACACCAGATTAAAAGATATTTTTACCTTTGTCTTAGTAATGAAAAAGATTCTTGCCATAATATTTTCTATTTTCTACTTCGGATTTTCTTCCGGAGCAGTTTTTAGTGTTCATTATTGTATGCAGGAAATGGTTTCTGTAAGTCAAAAAATTGATGATATTTGTGCTAAATGCGGCGTTAAAACAAAAAAAGATTGCTGTAAAACAGAAATTAAACTGGTAAAAGCAGATGATTCTCAAAAGTCTGATTTGCTTAAAATTGACTTTTTAAAACAGATTTCTGAAATTCAGAATCACGAATTTTTCTTTGTAGATAAATCTTTTTCAGCTACAAAATTTACTCAGATTCAAATTAATGCTCCGCCGGAAAATAGGTCGCTTCCTATTTATATCAGTCATTGTAATTTTAGAATTTAGAATTCGTAGGTTGTTTGTTTATATTATTATAGACGACACAGCTTGTCGCAATATGTGATTTCAAAAAATATTTTATTTATTCTAAAATTTAAAACAATGAAAAAATATATCATTACAGCAGTATTCACTTTATTTTCAATTATCTCAATTTCAGCACAATCTAAAAAAGATGCTCAGGTTTCTAAGTTATATCAAAATTACATTGCTATAAAATCTGCTCTTGCTTCAGACGACGCTGATAAAACTTCAAAAGCAGCAGCAGAATTTATCAAAACGGCTTCTGCTATTGATTATAAGTTAGTTTCTGAAGGTAATTTAAATATTCTTAGAAAAGACGCAACCGTGATTTCGGAAGCAAGGAATATTGATGCACAAAGAGAAACATTTTTCAATCTTTCAGATAACATGATTGCTTTAACAAAGGAATTTACACTGTCTGAAAAACCAATCTATATTCAATATTGCCCAATGGCTGACGGAAGCTGGCTTAGCGATGAATCTAAAATTATAAATCCTTATTACGGAAAGTCTATGCTTTCTTGCGGAAACGTAAAGTCGACGATTAAATAATATTTTATTTTTATTTAAATAATAATAAGTTGTATAGTTTAAATGATTAAATTTTCACTATACAGCTTTATAAAGTCCGAAATATTATGAAAAAGTTGATACTATTTCTGGTACTTTTGTTTTCTGTTTTTAATTTTTCGCAAACAACAAAAACGTTATATACTTGCCCGATGCATCCCGAAGTTATTTCTTTGCAACCAGGCGATTGCCCAAAATGCGGAATGACTTTAAGGAAAAAAGCGATTGTGCAAAAGCCTGAAGTTGCAGAAAAACCACAGGTAAAAACTTTGCCGAAAACAGAAACAAAACCTGAAATTAAGGATGAGATCACTAAGGTTGAGAAAAAAGCTGCAATAAGAAAGGTAAGGAAATCTTTTGAAGCTGATAAAATTAAACCTTCTCTAAATTTAAAAATCCAAAATAAAACTTCATCTGAACAATTTCAGCCTAAAAAAATCTACACTTGTCCAATGCATCCCGAAGTTACTTCCGATAAACAAGGAAAGTGCCCGAAATGCGGAATGGATTTAGTAGAAATTGAAAATAAATTTCAATCTCAACAGTCTGAAAAAGAATCTCGAAATTATGTTTTAAAGAGAAATTCAGAAAATGGAAAAGTTAGTTTTGGAGGGAAAACCGTTCGTTATGATCTGTATGTAAAAGATACGATTGTGAATTTTACAGGAAAAAACCGCCGAGCGATTGCTGTCAACGGAAAATTACAGGCTCCGACCTTATATTTTACAGAAGGAGATACTGCGGAAATTTATCTTCATAATATGCTGAAAGAAAATACAGGTTTTCACTGGCATGGTGTGATTGTACCAAACGAACATGATGGAGTTCCCTATTTGACGACTAAACCTGTAAAACCGGGAGAAACGCATTTATATAAGTTTGCAATTTCCCAAAACGGGACGTATTGGTATCATTCCCACGACGGTTTGCAGGAACAAATAGGAATGAATGGAATTTTGGTTTTCAATAAAAGAGATGGAGAGCCAAAGATAAATTATACTAAAGAAATCCCAGTATTACTGGGAGATTGGAGTGATGAAGATCCGACACAGATTGCGAGACGGCTTCACATGGCGAATACAGATTGGTATGCAATCAAGAAAAATGCAGTTCAAAGTTACTGGGAAGCCATAAAATCCGGAAACTTTGGAACAAAAGCTCTGAACGAATGGAAAAGAATGGAAGCGATGGACGTAAGTGATGTTTATTATGATAAATTTCTCATCAACGGACAACCAACTTCTGATTATTCTCAATTAAAAGCGGGTGATAAAGTTCGGCTGAGAGTGGCAAACGGGGGGTCTTCCACTTATTTTTGGCTGAATTTCAGCGGTGGTAAAATAAAAGTTATTGGAAATGACGGAAATGATGTTGTTCCTACGGAGGTTGACCGACTAATTATTGGTGTTTCAGAAACTTATGATATTGAAATAACGATTCCTGAAAATAAGAGTTTTGAATTTCGCGCCACTTCGGAAGATAGAATAGGGCATGCTTCACTTTGGCTGGGGGCAGGTGAAAAAATTGAGGCTCCGAACTTACCGGGATTAAAACTTTTTGAAGGCATGAAAATGATGAACGGAATGATGGAAATAAGCGGCAATATGAAGCCGATGAATATGACGATGAGCAATCAGATGATGGATATGAATGAAGTCATGTATCCTGAACTTTCTGAAAGTCAAAGAAAAATGACAATGAAGCATATGAATGAAATGATGGGAAGAAAGTCTAAAGAAAAAGAGCATTCAAATCATTCAGGAATGGATACGCAGGAAGAGAAGTCTATTAAAAGACTGTCTTACAATATGTTGAAATCTCCCGAAAAAACAATTCTTCCGACAGAAAATGTTCGTGAAATAAAATTCACTTTGGAAGGAAATATGAACCATTATTTATGGACTTTAGATAACAAAACTGTTACGGAAACGGATAAAATTTTAGTGAAAAAGGGCGAAATTCTGAGAATTACGATGTACAATAATTCTATGATGCGCCATCCGATGCATCTTCACGGTCATGATTTCAGATTGTTAAATTCAAAAGGAGAGTATTCCCCGCTGAAAAATGTAGTTGATATTATGCCGATGGAAACCAATACGATTGAATTTGCCGCCAATCAAGATGGCGATTGGTTTTTTCATTGTCATATTCTGTACCATATGATGGCAGGAATGGGAAGAATTTTTAGTTATGAAGATTCAACACCGAATCCTCAGCTTCCGGATAGAAAATTGGCCTGGAAAAATTTCATGAAAGATAACCGAATGATAAGTTCAATGGCGATGCTTGATATTCAGACTAATAAGATGCATGCAGAAACCATGACTATGTTCGGGCCGAGATGGGCAAACCTGAATGAATTTCATACAAATTGGGATTTTACTCATTTTGACGGAAATTTTAAAGTCGGAAGATTTTTAGGGAAATTTCAATGGGCTTTACCTTATGCAGGTTTTAGAATTCAAAAAAATCATGAAATTATGGAAAGACGAATGATGGAAGAAATGGGAATGAATTTTGATGGGAAAAGAACTTGGTTTAGACAGCAAAAAGCCTCTAAAAATAAAGCGACTTTCATTGTTGGTATGCAATATCTTTTACCAATGCTAATTACAGCTGATGCAAGTATTGACCAAAACGGTAAAGTTTTACTGGAATTAAGCCGGGAAGATATTCCGCTTTCGAGAAGACTGAGAGGAAATTTTACTGTAAATTCTGACGGAGAATTCAACACAGGATTACGATATATTTTACAAAAATGGTTATCTGTTTCCGGAAATTATGATAACGAACTGGGGTGGGGAGCCGGGATTACTTTAACCTACTAAAGATAGACTGCTTCAATTTTGAGGCGGTCTTTTTATTTTCCACAGAGGTTGCATATAAATTTCAAATAACAATATAATATAAAAACAAGTGTTAATCCTTCTGGCATCGATTATTAAGTATCAAGATTGAATTTATTATTTTACATTTTTCAATTCGTTTAATAATTGATTTTGTTTCGTGATAAAATTTTCTAGGCTATCTGTTTTTAAAGGATGTGCATCTTGATATTTTTCTATTTCAGGAAGGGTTTTTCTGATTTTGAAAACGATATATTCATCATGAATTTTTACTCGGTTTTTATTTATTTCTTCAATTAAATCTTTGATATGTTTAATTTTTGAGTTGTATTCCTCTGAACTAAATTTGATTTCTTTTTCGATTTCTTTTCTTGTTATAGAATCAGTTACAGATTTTGCGAGAGTTTCAGCATTATTATAATATGTTTCAGATTTACTTATAATATTATCATATTGTGAAGTTATTTCCTGAGTTTTGCCATCAATGCTATTTACTTTATTATTTAAGATCTGAAGTGTCTTGTCGTTTTTGATTAATTCACCATAAATTTGATGAATCATGTTTACATCACGCGAATATAGTTTACTGTCTTTTAAGGAAGTTATTGAAGATTCTGCGTTATCAACAGCATTTTCTACAAGTGGCTTATTGTCGGGTTTATTTTCTCCACAAGAAAAAAGCAATATCAATGACGAAGCTAAAAATATTTTTTTCATAGTTTGTTTTTAAATTCTATTGTCATTTCAACGGAGAAATCTCTTAATGTAATTGATATATTTATTTAGAAATTCTTCACTTAGATGCACTACGTTCAGAATGACAAAGTATGTTATTAAAACTTGATTTTGTTTAATTAGTTGAAGATACCCTAAGGTTTGTTACAAAAAAAGCGAAGCTTGAAAATCAAACTTCGCCTAATACATTGTTACGCTAAAAATTATTTACCTAAATAAGATTTTAGAATCTTGCTTCTGGTATTGTGTTTTAGTCTCTTAATCGCTTTTTCTTTGATCTGACGAACTCTCTCTCTGGTAAGGTCGAAAGTTTCACCGATTTCTTCAAGAGTCATCGGGTGTTTACCGTTTAATCCGAAGTACAATCTTACTAAGTCGGCCTCTCTTGGAGTTAAAGTATTTAACGCTCTTTCGATCTCTATTTGAAGAGATTCAAGCATCAAATCTTTATCAGGACTTGGAGATTCTCCGGAACGTAATACATCATAAAGATTAGAATCTTCACCTTCTACCAGAGGCGCATCCATAGACAGGTGTCTACCGGAGTTTTTCATAGATTCTTTGATATCTTCCTCGCTCATGTCAAGAACTTCAGCCAATTCTTCCGGGGAAGGCGGTCTTTCGTTTTCTTGTTCAAGGTGAGCGTATGCTTTGTTAATTTTGTTGATGGAGCCGATTTTGTTCAATGGCAATCTTACAATTCTTGACTGTTCTGCCAGAGCCTGTAAAATTGATTGACGAATCCACCAAACCGCGTAAGAGATAAATTTGAAACCTCTTGTTTCATCATACCTTTTTGCTGCTTTCATCAGTCCTAAGTTACCTTCATTAATCAAATCGGGTAAAGAAAGACCTTGATTCTGGTATTGTTTTGATACTGAAACTACGAAACGAAGGTTGGCTTTGATTAATTTCTCCAGTGCAGCTCTGTCGCCTGCACGTATTCTTTGTGCCAAATCTACTTCCTCGTCCGCAGTGATCAGCTCAACTTTACCAATTTCCTGCAAATACTTGTCTAATGAAGCAGTTTCCCTGTTGGTAACCTGCTTGGTGATTTTTAATTGTCTCATTTATTTTATCCTCAAAAAAGAGTTACTATAATATTATACGTTTGAAAAGATAAAAAGGTTACACATGTTTTAATTATTTTTCATTTAATTAAAATGAATTTGAAAAAATAGTTGTAAATTGTGGCTCCCACGACTCAGAATGTAGATTTTGAGTAAAATTATTCTAAAATTTTAATGGTTTAAAAATATTATCAAAAAAAGCGAAACTTAAGTTCCGCTTTATAATTTTTAAGTTTGATTATTTTCCAGAAGTCAGTAATAATAGACTATTAAAACAAATCATTCAACAATTTAGCTAATCTTAAACCTCCGTAAAGAAGTTGTCTTTCTAAGGTATCATTAAATTTATACTGATAGTCATAAGATAATTTTGAACCATCCGGTGTTTGTGCATAGATTTTATTCGCGATTTTATGAGAATCATATAACCAGTCTTCCAATGTTCCCGTCTGGATTTGTTTTACTTCGTCGTTAGACTTAATATCCAAAAGCTTCGAATATTCTGTATAGCTGTATTTTTGAGAATCTACTAACTTCCCGTCCCAGACTGAATGTAGATTTGTTTTATCTCCAAAATATGTAACGTTGATTTTGTTTCCTCCCAAATCCTCAGAACGGCCAACGTGTAAAGGCTGTGCTAAATCTCCCATAATATGAATTAGGAAAATTAAAGCAATTTTTCTGTCTTTTTCAGAAGTTTTTTCATCCTTAATCTGGCTTGATAACGTTTTTACCTGAGTATACAAG
Source organism: Chryseobacterium sp. FH2 (assembly GCF_001045455.1). Classification (GTDB taxonomy): domain Bacteria; phylum Bacteroidota; class Bacteroidia; order Flavobacteriales; family Weeksellaceae; genus Chryseobacterium. The sequence continues at coordinate 129,202 of NZ_LFNE01000009.1, forward strand.
CTCGGACCAGCCTGGGCTTCCAAATTTTTCTCAAAGGCTTTGAAATCCGTTTGTGGATCAATATTTACATAATGCCAAGCTGAAGCCTGTTTCCAGACACCTGTAGTATCAGATTTAATAAAATCCGGCCAGTTTGCCCAATAAGCAAGGCGTTCTTTACCCATTATTTTTTTGATTTCCCTTCTTGCCTTTCCGGAAAGGTGGTTTTCTGCGATTTCTGCAATAATTCTGTGCCCCGTCAATCCCCATGCATAAGAATAAAGCGAAGATGTAATGAATGCTAAAATCAGAATTTTAGAATAAATACTTTTCATTTTAAATAACATTTTCAAGGGGCAAAGATACGGTTAATTTGAAGTTTAAGAATAAGCTTAATAAGAAAGGGTGTATAAATTTAACTCAATCTTAAAATAAGATTTGAACTTAACTTTAATTTTATATGTTTTACCGTATTTTTACGGATAATGATGTATAATATTCTTTTTAATGCCAATAAATTAGTATTTTTAAAATAAAATTATTGGGAAAATGTTTTTTCAATAATAAGAGATATATTACCTTTGCATGCCGATAATCACAGGAAACACTATGTATGAGAATAATATTGTAGATATGAATTACAATAAGCTGCAGACAGATTTTAAAGCTGAATCTGTGGCAGTCAACCTATTGAAATACCACAGAGCAGTAAGCAATATTTTTATTGAGCGAATAGGAATTAATGATAGAGCTTATTTAAAGGATATCAAAAGTATTTCAAGCAATTATTTAGGTTTTGACGAAGAAGTCTTTTTGATAGAAACATATAGGGAGGGGATTTATGATTATCTTCCGGAAGGGTTGTTTCATCCGCCATCGCTTGGGGCTACCCGAAAAAATGTAGAAAGTGTCGTAAAAGAAATTCGCAAACAAAAAAGAGTAGAAGAGGACGCGAGAAAGTTTTTTAAACCTTTTGAACTAGAAATATTTTTCACCGAAATCAGTTCTTTGCTTAAAGAACATGATTTTGATATTTCAAGTGATACAGATTCTTTACTTGATACGGTGAGTGAACTTTGGCCTCTACTCAGCCTGCTTGATAAAAAGAATGCTTATATTTTTATCTATATTTTACCTTTTTTTCATCAAATCAGGGGAGATAAAAGATGGTTTGAAAGATGTATGACAGCATTTTTACAAGTTCCCGTGGAAGTCACTTTTGCACCGAATATTATTGATGATATCGAAGAAAATGATGATTCGATGTTGTTGGGGAATTCGAGATTGGGAGTGACCTATATTCCGAGCGGAAGACATATGGACGGACAGAGAAACTGGGTAGTAAATATAGGGCCGATTCCTTATTCAGACATGAAGAAATATATTGATGGAAATCCGTTCAGGAAGGTTCTTCAGGCTTTGTATGATTATTTTTTACCAGTAAGTGTAGATGTGAAGGAAAATTTTATCACAGAAAAGAAGGAATATTCATTTGCTTTAGAAGATGATGAAAGAAATGCTAACCGCCTTGGATACTCTACATTTCTGTAAAATATTTTACTATATTTACAACTACCAACAAAATATTAATTTGAAAAGAAAAAAATGGAAATTTCTTCAGTAAAAGGAATCTTTTTTAGGTATATTTTAATGCCTTTATTTGCGGTTATCATGATGGTTATTCTTGGGGTAATCAGAAGAAATAAACCTGCCATAAAAATCAAAACCATTATCATATACGTTCTGCTTTGCAGCTTGTGCCTTGCTATTCCTGGAATTTTCGGGTTTGCAGGCAATCTTTTTAATCCTTATTGGTACCTTATTTCGCAAATTATTTACCTTATTTTTGGTATTATTCACGTCAATTTATTGCATAGATTTTTCAGAAAGCATATTGATTCTGTGGGGATGAGTATTTTGTTTGAATCTATACTCTCAATCACTTGTATTGCTTTTGGGGGCTACCTTTTTTATCTGATTTTTGAATGGATGAGCAGGGGAATGGGATATCCTGTCATGGCTGCCACCAGCATGTTTATTTTCCTGGTTCCGATGGTATTTTACTATTGTTATATCCAGTTTATCAGCATTCCGGTTGATATTTACAAAACATGGAGATACTCACCCGATCAAAGGCTGCCGGATTTTGAAGGTGCTGATTTTGACAGATTAATGGTTTTAAATGTTGAATTAAGTAAGAATTTAGAAGATGCCAACAGATTTAGAATTAAAGCTAAAACTTTGCCGACAGGAGTAACTTTCGGGGACTGGTTTTACAGGGTGGTAGATGATTACAACCACAAAAATCCAAGCTCTATTATTCATCTTTCAGATCAGGAAAGAGAGCCTTATTACTGGATTTTCTATACAAAAAAATCATTTTTCAGTTTCAGAAAATATATAGATTTTGATAAGGATATTGCAACAAACAGTATTTCGGAAAACGAGGTGGTGATTTGTAAAAGAGTGATCCAACACGAAGAAGAAGGAATAAGAAGACCATAAAACACACAATTTTAAAGATATCTAATATGATACAGCCTATTAAACATTTTGCAATCAATTGGGTAGATGGGATGAAAGTTTCCCAGAGACACCTTAATGATCAGGATAATTTTTTAATCGATACTATCAGGGATTCCAACTCGCTTGGGATTACAGCATACAATTACGGACTTCTGCCAATCTCAAACGAGTTTACGGACAGAACGATTTTTGATGTTCATAATACAGCAACCAATGATGTACAATTGGTGATAAAACGTTGCAGTGCAGTGACTCTGGCCGGTTACCGAATTGAGCTTAACGATAGGAGAGTGAGCGTGAAGTCATTGGCAAAATCAATGAATGAAGAGCAGGCTGATGGAGATTATTATATTTTGATTTCTGTCAATCCTTTTGATAAAGTGCCTTTCGGGGATATCGATCCTGAGGAAATTCCGCCTCGACATCCAAATGCACAGCCTAATCATCATATCGAATTACTTCCTGTCACCTCTCTGAACAGCAGTTATTCCGGAGGGAATTATCTGATTATCGGAAAGGTAGATTTAAAAGGAAATATAGCACAGGTAGATTCTAATTTTATTCCACCATGTACGTCGGTTCAGAGTCACCCGGCGTTGCTGGATTATTACAATAATTTCGCTAAATCAATAGGCAACTTACAGCAATACGCTTTCAAAATTATTCAAAAATCTTCACATAAAAATCAAAACACAGCGTTAGCTCAAAATGTTAAGTTTCTGTGTAATACATTGGTTACGACTTTTGGAGATATGTATTTCCAGTTCAGAAATATCACGCCTTATCAACCGCCTGTATTTTTGATTGAATCTTTTGCAAAACTGGCGCTTCGCCTATACAATGCGACTCAGGTTTTAGTTCCTGCGGAATTGGAGGAAATGTTGAATTACAGTTTGGAATGGAGCGAAATTGCACCCCATACACTATTAAACCAACTATCCATAGTAGCAGAAACGAATTACGACCATCACAATTGTGGAGAACCGCTTGTTTATATCCAGCAGATGTTGAGAAGTTTGGAAATTATTTTTTCTAAATTGAGTGAGCTGGATTATATTGGTCAGAGAAAAGAAAATATTATTGTTAATGAGCAGGAAGTTACGAATAATAACAATCCAAAAAGAGGTTGGAGTGTTTTAGATTAAAATAAGTTCAGCTTAAAAAAATATAAATCCCGTTATAGAAATTTCGGGATTTTTTATGTAGAATTGGTTGAATAAAGATCTATTTTAAGTAAAAAATAAACTTACAAGCATTTAAAAAAACAATTTATCAAATGAATACAGATAAAATAAGACAAGACATAAGAGGGCTGTCTGATGGAAAAATATTTTTAAATAATGCAGGTTCTTCATTAATGTCCGTAGGCGTTGTAGATTCAATGATTGATTATTTGCATCAAGAAGAGGAATTTGGCGGATATGAAGTTGCTGATAGAAATGCTGAACTATTGGAAAAATTCTACAGGGAAACAGCAAAACTGATTCATTGTAAACCTTCCAATATTGCTTTTATGACCAGCGCTACGGATGCTTATGTAAAGGCGTTGTCCAGTATTGTTTTTAAAGAAGGAGACTGTATTATTACAACGGCTGATGATTATATTTCTAATCAGATCACTTTTATTTCGTTACAAAAAAAATTGAATGTAAAAGTGATGAGAATGAAAAATCTTTCAGATAATGAATTGGATTTGGAAGACTTGGAAGATTTAATTAACAAACATCATCCGAAATTGGTTGCTGTCACTCATATTCCAACAAATTCAGGTTTAATTCAAAATGTAGAAGGTGTTGGAAAAATCTGCAGCCAATATGAGGTGCTGTATTTGGTAGATGCCTGTCAGTCAGTTGGTCAAATGGTTGTAGACGTTGAAAAAATTAACTGTGATTTTTTAACAGCAACAGGAAGAAAATTCATGAGAGGGCCCAGAGGAACCGGGTTTTTATATGTTTCAGATAGAATTTTAAATCAAAATTATGCGCCTTTACTACTGGATATGAGAGGTGCGAAATGGACGGAATATAATGATTATGAATTATTCACAACTGCAAAAAGATTTGAGCATTGGGAAGTTTCTTACGCTTCGATTTTAGGTTTAATGGAAGCTACAAAATATGCCAATAATATTGGAATACAGAATATTGAGAATTATAATAAAAATCTGTCACAAACCCTTAGGACAAACCTTCAGAATAGTGGTTTTCAAACTTGGGATCTTGGAAATAATCTGAGTAGTATTGTTACTTTCTGCAGTCCGGATGGCGATCTTGAAAATATTCAAAAAGTTTTAAAAGAAAATAATATATTTTTTTCGGTAACGTATAAAAATTCTGCGTTGATTGATTTTACAAATAAAAATATCAACGGGATTGTAAGGCTGTCACCACATTATTTTAATACACCGGACGAAATTGAAAAAGTTTCAGAGATTTTGAAAAACAGTTTGAAATAATTTATATTAAACCATTACTATTATTATTTAAAATTTTAATGGTTTAAATTTATTTCTTTACCAGTATTTTTTCAGTCGCTTTTTTGCTTAAAACTTCCTGTTTTCCATCTACTTCCACAGTTATAGATTTGTCAAAACTCTCAATTTTTACAACTTTTATTTTTTTATTTAAAAGCAGATTTCTTTCCGTCAGGTAATTAAGGAATGCATCGTCAGACAGCGTTACGGAAGCAAAAATAATAGTTTCACCAAGTTTACAGTTGCTTAATTTTTGCAAATCCTGAGCGATGATATTTCCATCTTTGTCAGGGATTGGCTCGCCATGTGGATCTAATTTCGGATAATCAAGAATTTCATCCATCTTATCAAAGAAAATCGTTGAATGCACATGCTCAAGCTGTTCAGCAATTTCATGAACATTTTCCCAGCCAAAATTCATTTTTTTCACCAAAAACATTTCGGTAAGTCTGTGCTTTCGTACAACTAAAGAAGCCTCCCGTCGACCTTTTTCAGTCACCCGGAGGGGTTTGTAAGTTTCATAAATTACCCAGCTTTTGTCTGCAAATTTCTTCATCATATTATTAACGCTCGGCATTTTTACATTTAAAAATTTGCTCAATTCGTTAATCGTCACTTTCCCTTCATTGTCAACTAAATGAAACAAGGCCTTCAGATAATTTTCTTCTGTTAATGTTGTTTTCAAAATGTTAGATGATTTTCATTACAAATCTAACAAAATATTATTAATTATTTGCTCTTGTTATTTTAACTTTTTTTAATTTTACTTTATGAAATTTTCATTCAAAAACGACTATTCGGAAGGTTGTCATCCTAATATTTTACAGGCACTTTTAGAAAGCAATCTTAATCAGCAGGCAGGGTACGGAGAAGATGAATACTCTTTAAAAGCCAAAGAATTAATTAAAGAAAAAATTAAAAATCCTTATTCTGAAATCTATTTTGTTTCAGGAGGGACCCAGGCAAACTTAATTGTCATTTCTTCTGTTTTAAGACCTTATCAGTGTGTAATTTCTGCAGGTACAGGACATGTTTTAAATAATGAAACGGGGGCAATTGAGGCAACCGGACATAAAATTTTAAGTATTGAAAAAGAAGACGGAAAATTAACTCCTTCAGATATTATTCCTGTCTTGGAAAATCACAGAAATATTCCACATCAGGTAATGCCAAAGCTGGTTTATATCTCAAATTCTACGGAGCTGGGAACAATTTATACATTGAAAGAATTAGAAGAGCTTTCGTTTTTTTGTAAGGAAAATAATCTCTATCTTTTTATGGATGGAGCGAGAATGGGGCATGGCTTAACATCAGAGACAAGCGATCTGACACTAGCGAAAGTGACTGAGCTTACCGACATTTTTTATTTGGGAGGAACTAAAAACGGAGCTTTAATTGGGGAAGCTATTGTTGTTAATAATCAGGGGCTTAAACAGGATTTTGCTTTTAATATCAAGCAGAAAGGAGCATTATTGGCAAAAGGGAGGCTATTGGGAATTCAGTTTTTAGAACTGATGAAAAATGATTTATATTTTGATCTGGCAAAACATGCCAATCAGCAGGCAATGAAAATTAAAAAAGCAATGAAAGAAAGGGGAGTGCAGTTTTTATCAGACACCTACACAAATCAGATTTTCCCCGTTTTAAATAATAATTTAATTGAAAAACTATCTGAAAAGTTTGAATTTTATGTCTGGAAAAAAATTGATGAAAATTTTTCTGCCATCCGTCTTATCACTTCCTGGAATACGGGGGATCAACCAGTGAATGATTTTATCGAAATTATTCAAAAAGAATTATAAAATTATAAAAAAACAGCCTCATTGAAGGCTGTTTTTATTGAATATATTAATTTTCGGTAAGTATTTTCTTAATACCATCTATGACTTCATTCTCAAGTCTTTTTATCTTTTCTTTTTTCATGTACATATAAACACCGATTGGAAAACAGAAAATAAGATACAATAACGCTGAATCGGAGGCTGTTTCTGTGCTTATTTTACCGGTTTCTGGGTTAGTATTTATTTTTACATTTCCTGTCAACGTAAAACCGCTGGTACGGACCTGAAGCGCTCCAAAGCCTGTTTGAATTTTATATTGTGGGAATGTTTTCTTTAAGGGTTTCAATAAATTCTTTTTTTGAAAATGGCTTAAAATTTAAAGTTTGCATAGTATTTTAATTAATATTATTTGTTTTTACAAGTGTGGAAACCTATGGTAACAAATACCATGCAAACTATTTCAATAATTGGAAAATAATGTTTTTTTATTGTAACGCTTTTGCAACTGTATTACAATCAGCGGGTTTCAAATTTCTTCCCCCTTGATATCTGATTTTATTTTCATTGGCATATTTTGTTCCGGTTTCAGTATCTTTTTCACCAATACCTTCACTCAAACCGTCTTTGGTTTGAAGAAAATAGATGTCATTTTTATTTCCGGTCATGCCCTCAGATGCAAATTCATAAGTCAATTTTAGGGTATCACCAGATTTAAAACCAGATAAGTCTCCTTTATTGCTATCTTTTTCACTGTTTTTAGTAGCCATTTTTCCTGTAATAGTGCCAAGGTTATCATCAATACTTACAAAAACGGTGTCTTTTCCTGTAACCCCCATATAGCAGAATGATTTAGCACCTAAAGTATCAACAGTAGGTTCCGTAATAGCAATAGTATCAGCCGAAATGTTTTCAGGAACCGGAACTTCTGCCTTTTTATTACAGTTTAATAAAAAAACTGACAATGAACTTAATAAGATTATTTTTTTCATATCCTTAGTTATTATTATATTAAATCAATATCGATGCTACTAAAATAATAATACTATTCTTATATGAAAGTAAATTTTGTGTAAATAAAAAATAATTTTTCAATTTAAAATAATTTATGATGATAAATTTTCCGAATTTAAACTTTTTGTAGCCTCGAAAAACTCTCGCTGTATATAAGAATCTGCACCATTATGATACATGAAAACAGTGTTGTAACGTCTGCCGCAGAAGACAGTACCTCCCAGTTCTCTTAAAAAATTAATCATGTAAACCTTTTCCTTTAAGAATTTCCGGGATATATTTTTCAATTCTGGATTCTCTGGTTTTAGATTGCTTGGCGGAAGAAAAATAGAGTAGGTAAGCTCTTTGCCTTCCTTGTGTTAAGGCGAGGAAGGACTCTTTTAATGCTGAATTTTCATCTAATTTATTCTGAAATTCAATAGGCATATTAAATTCTTTAGTTTTCTTCATTTCTATTTTGACACCTGATTTTTCAACTTCAACAGCTTCGTACATGTAAGTTTTGATGACTTTTTCTAAATCAACAATTTCTTTTAAGCACGTAAAACGAATTTGTCTCGCAGCCTGTACATTTTCAGTCTGTTGAATTAAAATGTTGTCCGTATCATTCAATAATGCACCTTTGAAAAATAGGATAGCACAATATTCTTTAAAACCGTGAATTAAGAAAATATTTTTTTCGTGATATGTATAGCAGGGGCATCCCCATTTCAATTCTTCCTCAAGTCCTGTATCCAGGGAAATCATCCTTAATTTTTCAAATTCTTTCTGCCATTGCTTAGCTTTGTCAAAGAAAAAGTCAACTTTTGGGTTCATGTTGTTAGTGATAAATAAGATTTACAGATATAAATTGGTCAATCGTGAATTTTAATCAATTTCTAATTTCCTTAGAAAGAATTTCCTGTAAGCGGTTGTGAGCTCTATTGATACCTTGTGCAAAAGGGAGTTTCAGCATTTGATCTCTGTACTCAACAGACTTGTAAATCGTATGTATAGTAATTTTGCTGGTTTCATCTGACATTTTTTCAAATTCTAAAAATTCTATCTGTACGGGAAAAGGCATATTTTCCATCTGAAAAGTTCTTATAATCTTTTGATTTTGAATGATTTCGTGAATGGTTCCGTTTGCACTGAAAACAACCTCACCCTGAGGGTTTGATGTTTCAAACTGATAGCTGCCGTGTCGCTTATTTTCAAATTTTAAAACTTTTGTTCCCATCCATTGTTCGAAAAGTTCGGCTTCTGTATAGGCTTTGAAAAGGAGGTCAACAGGTAAATTAAATTCTCTTGTAATGAAGATTTCCTGTTTGCCGTCTTCAGCATGGATTTTTGTTTTAAGTTCCATATTTTTTATTTTCCTGATGATAATTTTTCATAATGTCTTCCAATTTATTGAATCTGCCATCCCACATTTTACGGAAAGGCTCTATAAAATCGGCAATTTCTTTCATTTTATTGGGATTCAGATGATAAATGATTTCCCGCCCGTTTTGTTCAGATCTTAATAATTCACATTCCGTAAGAATTTGAAGATGTTTTGAAACGGTAGGTCGTGCTGTATCAAAATTTGAAGCAATAGTTCCTGCAGTCATTGATTGTGTTGCAACCAGCATTAATATCGATCTTCTTGTAGGATCGGCTATTGCTTGAAATACATCTCGTCTTAAATTCATTATGTAGTTATTTAACTACAAATTTATATGAAGTTATTTGACTACGCAAGTTTTATGATATAATATTTGATATTGGAAATTGTATAACGGATTCTTAGTGATCTAAAATATATTAAGAATGATTATACATACATAAATGAAAGATTATTCGGAGTCATGTTTTTCTCCATATCCTTTGTCTTGGATTGAGATTTTTCCGCCAACCGTACACTGGCACGTGCTTTCATCTGTAAGAACTTTAAAATTATTAATAGTATCCTTTTCCGTGGTCTTTTCCCATTTTATGATGGCAGGTGTGCATTTACTTCTGGTTACGGTACAAACCCCGAAACTTGGAACATTGGTCTCGGGTTGTTTGTCCTGTTCTGTGGCGATGAGTTTGTTTTCTGCTTTGCTAAATGTCTGGCTTGTAACTTTCAGCTGGCTTGGTTTTGCGCCTTTATTGCAAAGCAATAGTGCTTTTTCTGTAAGTTTTTGTGGCATAATTGAAATTTTAACCAAACAGATTATCCCAAAATCCTTTTTTCTTTCTGGGTGTTTTATCATCGCCTTTTTCCCAGTCTTCTGCAAGGAAAGGACTTTTGTCTTCTTGGTTCTCTGCTGTTAGTTCTTGGCTTTTAGGCGTATAAGGTCTCCCTGTTCTTTTGCAGTAGGCTTCGTATTCTTTTTCTTCGTAAGCTTCCCATTCTGCTTGGGTGTAGGCTTTGCCTTGGTAGGTTTTGTAGACTTCTGTAAGTCTTTTTGATTTCCTTTTTTTTCCGTTTTTAAGGGGTGGTAGATTCATATCTTTTTCCGCTTTACTGTTATATCTTTCGTACCATTCTCTGGAATATTTTCCTGTATTGCCATCAAAAATATATTCCCAATATTCTTCTGTAACTTCATTGATTTCCTTTTTGAATACCTTAACCGTCCATTCTTTTTTATCTTTATCAAAGAAAAAATTCAGTTTTTCATATTCTCTATTTTTTCCTGTTTCAAGATTTATAACGCCGTCTTTGTCTAATTTTTCCAATACTTTTTCAAAAGTCCATAAGCCAAATTTTTTGTCTTCATCCACCTCTGTCATTCTACCGATTTCATCGTAGAATTTCCATTTTCCTATTTTGATTCCACTATTGAAACCAGCTATTCTTCCTTGCTTTTCTAAATTTCCATTTTCAAAATAAGTGTACCTAATGCTGTAAAAAGCTGTAGAAGAAGGAACTACTGTATATGAAATATATGGGTATCCTCCATTATAAGGATTAAACACGCCACTGGTTTTAAGTTTATAATAACCGTTTTCTCCATAGTTATTATAAGAATCTTCTGCATATTCGTATCCCACATAATCTGTATTATCTAAATCAAAATCAAATTTTTCAAACATAATAGAATCTTTTATAGTATTAGAATTGGCATTATAAATCATTGGTTTTTTCGCTGTACAATTAATAAGTATAGATAAACAAAAAATTGTCTGTAAGCTTTTAATAAAATTCATAAATTTTGATACTTTCATTTCCTTTCAGAGAAGTTTAATGTGTAATTTTTAATAATTTCTTTCATTTCATTTGGATATGATATTTTCATTTGAATATATTCATTACCATTATTTATTTTATCTACAATAATTATAATTGCACAAGACGATTTTGTATTCCTTAGCTTCCATTGATTGTATAATCTTAAATTATTTCCTTTTAATTTATATCTTTCACTTTTTTCTTTGGATTTATTTTCAATCCATATAACATCTAAATACTTAAATTGGAATTCATTCTTCTCAAATATTCTTATCTCATCTGGTAAAAAATTATATTTACTCATAAATGACAGCAAATCATTACACCTCATCTGTTCTTTGTAATCTATATATGCCATACCACAACCAAAAATTTCAGAATTATTTTCCTCCTTGGGTTTTAAGTTTTTTTTATAGGAATTTAATAGAGTATTTATTAAAACACTTTGTTTGAATTTTAGACATTTTAAGGAGTCTGATTCTTCTTGCTGAGAAAATAAAAATCCTGAAAATACAATTAAAAATAATATATATGTTTTTTTCATAAAATGACTAGCTAAGTAATGTATAACCACGTGCAATATCCCATTGCCACTTCCAAGTATAATAACGCGTTTTTGATGAACGAGAACTTCCGTTTACAGGATTTACTGTCAAGTGCGAATAATCCATAATATTATGGGTTTCCATAGCTTTGAAAACATAACTGCTGTTTCTGTGGAAGAAACTGTGTGGCAATCCCATAGCATGAAGACATTCGTGAGCAATAGTTGCAGTATTATGCCCGGCAAACATAAGTCCGCAAGTCCAACCATAATTTGAGAATCCCAATGTTTTACCACCTTCTTCGCCAGATTCACCACAGGCAACATCTAAAAAGAATAGCCTGAAATAACTATCAGGAATAGTAGCAAAGTCTGTTTCAAATTTTGTATTAAGTAAGTTTTTCAAACTAGGGGTACTATTTCCTACACCATCACTATTGCCAATAGTACCATCTGTGGCAATACTATAATTTGTTGAGAGATTTGGAGTAGTAGAAATATCTACTATTATTTTTCTATTCTCGTGGTTTTCGATAATATTTACTTTTATTAATGCCTGTCCTAAAGCTTTCTTGAAAAAAGACAACCAATTTTGAGTAGGAATTCCAGGGTTACTTTCACCAACTTTTGATTTAACCCCCACTATAGCCACATTAAGGTTTCTTACCACAGGTACAGTCATAGTAATACAACCTGCTAAGGTTTCAATATCATCTTTACCTTCCTCTTGTTTTTTAACAGCGTAAACTTTAATTATCTTGTCTGCGGTAAAATTTTCTGCTGTTTTGCAGGATATTTTAATTGTTTCTTTTTCTTTGGGGTTTTCTATTTTCAAACGGTCTATCCCTATAAAAGTATTTTCGGCTTTTAAAATTTGTTCGTCTACTTTAAAAATTAAATAATCTGGTTTTTTATCTTCTAAGAAACTGATTTTTAAGTCTACTTCTGCTTCATTTTTACCGTAGTTAATTGTTTTTGGAAATAAAGAGATAAATGAACCGTGGTAATCATAGGTTTCTGTTATTGTTTTATCTCCTTTTTTCTTTATTTTATTGTATCGAAAGTTACTATACATATCTTTCAAATTCTGCAAAGAATTGTTAGTTTCTTTATACTGAGGGTCGTTCTTAAAATTGTTGATGGTTTCATCAACAGCACTTTCAAATTTTTCTGTTATTATACCTGCTGTGTCTGTTATTCTTTTTACTTTTTGACGTTTTTTATACCAAGTGTTTCCATCACTAATAAATAAGCGTACAAAAGAATTTTCTGTTGCTCTATTTTGTGGAAATCTTAACCTTTCCCCACTTTGATTGAAATAATACTTTTCAAGTAGTTCGTTAAACTTATCATCATTTATTCTAGTTAGTTCTCTTTCTGTAAATTGATAATATTTTCCAAGAAGTTCTTTATACTCTTCCGAATCAGAAATTTCATTATTTTTTTCCCTGAAATAACAAAATCCGTATTCTCCTTGCCATTCAGATTTTGGTCTGAAATGTACAATACATTTCGTATCTACCAATGGTAATACTTTTTCGATGGTTTCCGCTACATTTGTGTTGCTTGTTCCATCCTGCCCCTTAATTTCAACAACCCCTTTCGAATTGATAACAGCTGATTCGTTGGAATGCACAAATAATTTTTCAAATCCGGCAACCTGAGTTTCCTTCGCTTCAATCTTGATTTCCCCTTCTCCGTTTATCAAAGTTTTGGGACTTTGGAGATGGTAGTTATCGGAAACAAAATATTTCAGAATGGGTGTGTTCATCATCATTTGCAAACCGATATTGTAAAT
>NZ_LFNE01000010.1 GCF_001045455.1 Chryseobacterium sp. FH2
TTTATTTCTTAATCACTTTGGCATTTGCTGTTTTATTCTCCTCCGTTTTAATGGTCACCAGGTAAGCCCCCTGAATCAAAGCCTGCGTATTAATCTTGGTCACCTTATTCCTGGTTTTCAGGCTCTGCAACTGCCTTCCGCTCATATCAAACACATTGCTTTGAAGCCTGAATATAGCTTCCTGAGATTAAATACGGTCGGTCAATGGTGGAGATCACCTGGCTCAGAAAATCCTGTGTCGAGGATTTAATATCCTTTTGCCAGACTACTACTTCCTGAGAATACAGTACGGAAACTGTGCATAAGGTTAATGCACTAAAGTAGAGTGTTTTCATCTATTTTGTGTATTTAAAGGTTAATATTAGTTTTTATTATCACAATCTTGCAAATTTAACGAATTTTAATAATTACTCACTCACCTGAATGAGATTTAATATCAAATTTGTTATAGGTTAATGGTTTATTTCATAACCTTAGGCAAAAATAGAACGGCACAGCGACAGAACTTGACGTATGTTTTTTAAAGATGCAAATATTTTCATTTAGGTTGGAAAATAGGTTAAACTTTTCTTTTTAAATAACTTTTCAGTTTACTTCCATTTTTAAACCAAGCAATGGATAACAGTACAACAAGCAATGTAAACAATATCAAAATAAGATACCTCATCCCAAATGTTATATTGCTTGTATTCAAACGGTGGAATATATACTCTCTGAAACTGCAATATTCTTTCTTTATTATATTTTTTATCATTATCCTAGGATCGATTTTACCTAATAATAAAAATCGGCTTTACTTTTATCAGCGCAACCTCTCAACTTCAAAAATTAAAAGTGTCGCGATAGGACTAGCTGAAATTTGCGGGAAAGCAAAAGCTATTAATATTGCAGTTTCTCCTTATACTGCTACACAATGTATCGGATACATCTATACCGTTAACGAAATTACAGAGACAAGAGATGATGATGGAAAAATCAGCAAATCTTATCGCGAAATCAGAAGAGAAGTCGTGCAAAGAACTTTCTTTTAACTGATGATTCCGGGAGCATAGAAATTTATACTGAAAAGCTGGAATGGATAAGTTTCTCTCCCACTTTTGAGGTAGAAAGAGGAAATCAGCGTTACCGCGAGTATATTCTTGATGACAAAACAGAAATTCTGATGATTGGGCAAGCTTTTACGAAGGGGCAAAAACCATTTTCAGATATGATAAAAATAAAAAACTCTTCGGAATGGCCCCACTTGAATTGGTAAATTTCGCAAATAAATGGAGGCCTCTTAAATTAAGAGCTGTTGCCACAATACTTTGCATCGCACTTATTTCCACATTTATTTTTATAACTCCGGTGAAAACGGAAGGAAGCAAACTTATCTTCGGATCTGTCAACTGGAAAGAAAAATTAACTCAAAATCCTTTTGATTTCCTCAACTAAAAAATATCACAGAATGCTAATCTCCACACTTATCATCATCATTGTCATTGTAGATGTTGTTTCATTTTTGGTCAAATCTTATAATCAGATTAATACAATAATTATAGGCTTTATAATGTATTTTGTTTTTCCGGGAGCCATGTTGGGTTTCATTATTGCTCTTTCATGAGTGATTTGGGAATATTATAAAGGAAAAAGGGATGATACTCCGATTTGGGCTTTTGGGAGTGTGCAGCTTATTTATAACTCTTTTAATTCCTGCTTTAATAGGTTATTTCAAGTTACTTTTCGAAAAAAACATTGATATTAAAAACGGACAAAGTTCAAATTCCAAGAGAATAAAAACCAAAATATTAAAGTTCAGTAAGAGGATTCCAAAATAATTTTTTGAAATTTTTTATTCTAAAATTCTCAATAACAACTCCTTCTTTTTCTAATTTAGGCTGAAATTCAGGAACGGATAAAACTCCTGAGCTGGAAATCACACGATGTGCAGGCACGTCTTTCGGGCACCCTCCCATTGCTTTCCCTACATGACGGGAATGATTGGGATAACCCACCGCTTTTGCTATCGCCCCGTAACTTGTTACTCTTCCTTTTGGAACAAGTTTAGTAATTTCCCAGACTTGTTCTTTGAATATTTCGTTCATATTTTACGTTAAAATGTGTTTTGATACTTAATACTTAGCATCATTTTTGGATTCTTATAACCACATCTAATCTAATCATCAAGATATAAAGTTATGAAAAAATCACTTTTCAGCGTATTGAATACAATCAATAAGGCTGTGTTACCAAAATTAAGCAATAAAGATCCAAATAAATTGACTAAAATCCAGAAAGGAATTCTGGCCTACCGGTATTTCGTTTTAGTGAATTCTTTAGACTGATAGATAAAAGGAAACAGAATCTACAGAAAACCGATCCGAACATTGGTATAGATTCAGAAAGGACATGCCAATAAAAAACGCTCCAAAAAATTGAAGCGTTTATAAGTTCTCTTCCGTCGAAATGACAAACAGAAAATATTATATTAAGAATTCTCTAATATATAAGAGAACATTAATGGTGCACAGATAGTTGCATCACTTTCAACGATAAATTTCGGTGTAGTAATATCCAGTTTACCCCAGGTAATTTTCTCGTTTGGAACAGCTCCTGAATACGAACCGTAAGAAGTCGTAGAATCCGAAATCTGACAGAAATAAGACCAGAATGGAATGTCATGCATTTCCATATCCTGATACAGCATCGGTACAACACAAATTGGGAAATCTCCCGCAATCCCTCCCCCAATCTGGAAGAACCCAACTCCTTTCCCACCTGAGTTTTTAGTGTACCAATCAGCCAGATAAGCCATATATTCAATCCCTGACTTCATTGTAGAAAATTGCAACTCTCCTTTAATACAGTAAGATGTGAAAATATTACCCATTGTAGAGTCTTCCCATCCCGGAACCACAATTGGCAAGTTTTTTTCAGCAGCAGCAATCATCCAAGAGTTTTCTCTAGGAATTTCGTAATACTGCTCTAAAACTCCCGAAAGAATCATTTTGTACATATATTCATGAGGAAAATATCTTTCACCTTTAGCTTCTGCGTCTTTCCAAATTTCAACGATATGTTTCTGCAATCTTCTGAAAGCTTCTTCTTCAGGAATACAGGTATCTGTAACTCTGTTTAGACCTCTTTCCAATAAATCCCACTCTTCCTGTGGTGTAAGATCTCTGTAATGAGGAACTCTTTCGTAGTGAGAATGAGCAACAAGATTCATTAAATCTTCTTCAAGATTTGCACCTGTACAAGAGATAAAGTCTACTTTCCCCTGACGGATCATCTCAGCAAGAATTTTTCCTAACTCAGCAGTAGACATTGCTCCTGCTAAAGTAATCATCATCTTTCCACCATCTTTAAGATGTGCCACATATCCTTTAGAAGCATCTACCAACGCAGCTGCATTGAAGTGCAGGTAATATTTTTCTATAAATTCAGAAATCGGTTTGCTCATTTTTTTAATTTTTGCAAAGATAAAACTTAAAAACGGAATGTAGCGGCTGCACTCAAAGAAACTCTCGCTAAACCTTCTTTTTGTTCATCTTCTAAGGTGTATGAAACACCGTTGATCTTCATTTTATTCAATGTTCCGCCAGTTAATCCCAATTTTGGACCAATTAAAACATTTTTATTTATCTGATACTGATATCCTAAATTGAGTTCAGCTCCTACATTAGACCCCGTACCTTTAACGTCCGCAGTTTTTGTAGTATAAGAAATAGCGCCTAAACTTATATCAGCAAACAGCTTATGTTTTGTAGCTTCTTCAAAATTTGAAATCATGACAGCCGGTCCGAAAAAATTGATATTATCTTTTGTCGTTATCGGAACAGACACAGGCATACCATTCACATATCCTAAAATATATCCATCACTTGAGGCATTGTAATTAGAATATTTTACCCCGATTGCCAAAATTTTATTAAGGTGATAATATGCGGAAATATCAAAATTCATCCCGCTTTTCAGTCCCTTCATATAGTCTTTTTCTTCCTTTGTCAACCCTTCAATAGTTTCGGCTGTCCTCCAAGCATATCCTACAGATGGAATGATCGAAAATTTTTGCTGGGCAAAAGAAAATACTGAAATTGAAAATAATCCTAGAGTTATTAGTTTTTTTATCATTTTTAAAATTTTGCTCAAAAATAACATTTTATAAAAAAATAAAGGAGCTTTACAAAAATTAGATCTATGGTTTTATAAATCCAGCATCGCGGAAAAACATAAAGTACAGCCATAAAGCAACTTTGATAATTTCGATCTTTCGTTCCCCATCTTTAAAAGGCATTAGAACTTTTTAAAAAAGAATCTATGTGTAAATATAATAATGACAACAATATGCCAGAAAAGCAAAATGTTTCAGAAAATGAAATTTGTGTTGTCATAATATAATGTTCATATCAAGTTTTGCTAAGATAGAGCTTTAATATGAGTTTTAAAATTAAAGCTTGGCCATTAAAGAATAATGTAACTAAGAAATCGGGATATCATCTTTTAAGTTATTTTCTAATTCCTACCACGTATTAGTACTTAAACTTCCTATTTTCCTTTTTATCGGAAATCTTTTTTTTGGCATCTAATCTTTTCTGTTTTTGGCCTTTTGAAGGTTTGGTAGCCAATCTTTTTTTCGGTATAAACAAAGCTTCATCTACAATTTCAATAATTTTTTCAATAGCTTTATTTTTATTCATTAATTGTGTTCTGCTTTCAGAAACCGTTAAAAACAAAAAGCCGTCTGCATTGATCCTGTTTTTCAGTTTATTTTGAATTAATTTTTTTTGTTCAACAGTAAAAAATTCAGAATCCTCAACTTTCCAAAGTACAGTCACAGAGGTTTCCACTTTATTTACATTCTGTCCTCCTGCCCCGCTACTGCGGGAAGTTTTGAAACTTAATTCTTTTGAGAAATCTTTCATTCTTACATTATATTTTTAAGCTCAGTTCTACTTACCTTTCCGTTAGGAGTTCTGGGAATTTGTTCAACAAAAAGAATTTCTTTTGGCTTATGAAAATTTTTCTCAAACGGAATTCCAGCTATTTTATTCACTACATCTTTTGATTCTTTTCCTTCTATTACCAATATCAATTTTTGTCCCAAACTTTCATCTTCCATACCTAAAAAAACCACTTCATTCGGAATTTCTTTCTTTACTAATGATTCCAGTTCTTCCGGAAAAATTTTAGCTCCTCCTGAATTAATTACATTATCTATTCTTCCTAAAAATCTAAATTGATTTTCATTCTTAATTTCAACTAAATCATTAGTTTGCAAAATTTCATCATTCACATTTGGGGCAAAAATTTTTAAACAACCTCGCTGATCTTTTGAAATAGTGACATTTTCAAAGACTGTAAAATAATCCTCCGATATTGGAAAAATTTGTTTTAAACCAATGTGAGAAAGAGTTTCTGACATTCCATACGTCTCAAAAATGCGATTCCCTTTTTGCGACTGGCTATTCGTTTTATCAATCTGCCTTTTCAAAGACTCTGAAACGGCAGCCCCTCCAATAATTAAATTTTTAATTAAATGTAGTTTTTCCAGAGAATTTTCTACCTGAAGAGGAGTCATTGCACAAAAATCAATCTCCGTTTCAACATTCTCAAGAGGTCTTAAGGATGGTTCTGTAATAATGAGTTTCAGCTTTCGCTGAATGGAGCGTACAACCATCATTTTTCCTGAAATATATTCTATCGGGAGACATATTAAAGCTGTATTGCTTTCTTTTAAACCTAAAAAATCACAAGTCATCTTCGCAGAATTTACCATTTTATTTTTTTCAATTTCAAAAACTTTTGGTATTCCTGTAGAGCCAGAGGTCTGAACTTTTACGGTTGCAGAATCAGAAAACCATTCGCCCAGAAAGCTTTTGACTTTATTAGCAAATTCTGTATCGAATGATAATTTATTAATATTGAGATCATTGAAGTCTATCAGCATAATTTCATAAATAAAATATGGAGTAAATGTAAAAAAAACTTTAAAAAGTTCTTGCGAATAATGAAAAAAGCTGTAAATTTGCATCACCAAAATAAAACAGACCTATAGTGTAACGGTAACACTCCGGTTTTTGGTACCGTCATTCGGGGTTCGAATCCCTGTGGGTCTACATAGCAGGAGAAATGATTATTATTATCGTTTCTCCTGTTTTCTTTTTTTGGCAACTCATTGTTAATCTGAAAAATAAGATTTACGATGGTGTTGATTCGGTGGTTCGATAATGATTTCCGTCAAATTCCAGTTTTTCGGGGAAAATCGAACCGATTATTTTTCTTTTCACGGCAATTCCCCCTTCCGAGTAAGTTTTCCAGATAATAGTGAGACTTTCAATAGCCTGATCAATGAGTTTTGGAATGTCAACTTTTGATTGCTCGAGTAAAATATTTAACTGAATTTCCAGCGTTTCAATCTGATCTTTGCAGTCTTTTTTTATCTCAATATATTCATCATCATCTATCGTTTCAGCAAGCAATTTATTTCTTGCTACGGACAATCTTGAATTTATCTATCTTATCGAGATAGTGTTTTCTTTTCGAGTCTTGGTGTTTTAATGATCTCTCATAAGAATTTAAGGATACCTTTCTGACCAATTTCTTAACGGTTTCTGTCATTTCCAATGCCTTCAATCCATCCTCAAAAACAGTATTGACAATCTCAGCCCTGTGGCGAAAACCACAGGTAGCATTGCAATGGTAATAATAGTATCTGTTATTTCTACCTTTCGATGCACTTGCCATGATATTTTTTCCGCAATTAGGACAGATCAAAAAGCCTCTCAATGGAAAATATTCATCTGATAATATCTTGGTGTTAGGTCTGTGTATTCTCTTTTTCCCATCTAAAATATCCTGTACCCTGTAAAATAGAGACTCTGTGATCAAAGGCTGATGTTGACCATTAATAAAATAAGCATCTTCTTCTTTAAATTTGGGTATAAAGACCTTTCCGCAATAGACTGGATTTCTGATGGCGATATGAAAAGAAGTTCGGCTAATCTTCTTCCGAAGTGATTCATTCATTTTAATCTAATCTGATTAGAAGCATATATTCCCTTAGATATTTCTTCGAATGCCCATTTCATTTTTGATGCCTCTGGTTCGCTGAGTGCAATGTACTTCTTGCCGTTTTCGGTTGTTTTATTGGCATATCCGAAAGGTGCTTTTCCCATCACACGACCTTCTTTTACAGCCCTTCTCATTCCATAAATACATTCAATGCTCGTCGGTCGTTCTTGACCTCGGGTGCAGCCAGATAGTTTTCCGGAATAGAAAGATCAAGGGGTTGTTCAACCGCTTGCGGATCTATTCCCAATTTGGTAAAGGTCTTTTTGCCCTAGGTTTTGGTTTTAATTCCCCGGCAAAATCAAACATATTAACTTGACTTCCTTCGAATGGATTGTATGAAGGTTGGTAGTCGAAATAACCTAAAGAATGTAGTTCCTTTATACATTTATGATAAGTAGCTGGTGAGTGTATTTTACTAATTCGCATAATTTCATCCCGAGAAATATTAATCGGATTCTTAAAGCGATTGAAATTCCAAAATTGAAACAATGCCATATACAGGCTGATATGAGTAGGATTAAGTGTATGTTCTTGAGCGACTTTTCCAAAAAAAGCTGTTAAGTGCTTGACGTAATTCATTTTCCTGAAAGTATTAAGTGGATATACATAATGATTTATTCAACAGTGAAAAGTTATGACAAAGATGAAATCATTATCAAGGTTTCTTATTTAATAACTGTTCGATGTCTTTATAATTATAATATAATGTACCTCCTATGCGGGTGTAAGATAAAGTTCCATTAACACGAAGATTTTGTAATGTTCCGGTGGAAATTTTCAAAAGTTCTTTAACCTCCGTTGATCTTAGCCACAATTTTTTTTCTGAGTTTTTGACTTGAAGAAAATTCTTAATTTCTTCCAATAATTCCGTTTTAAACTCTTGCAGATCTTCTTTCGTGATAATGTCTATTTTCATAACTATTAATTGTTGATATCAAGGGGGATGCTTGAAGAATTAAAAATCCTTTGGTAAATTGAACGTGAATATTAATTTTTAGTTTTTTAACGGATAGATTCTTTTTCAAAGTCCGGTAATAACTGACCACCTATTACAGCTTCTCTGAGTTTATTCATCAGCTTTTCTACAATCATTTTCATCTGATCTGCTTTCTCTTTGTTCACTTTTGCTATACTGTGATGTACGCTCATATTATAATCAGTAAAAGAAAATATGTTCGTAGAAGAATTGCTCAAAGAGATAGTGGTATTTATGTACGTCCATAACAGAAGTTTTAGTTTTTCCACAATACAATTAGAACAATCGGTGTATAAAATGAGTTATGCACATAAAAAAATCTCCCACCAATTGGTGGGAGGTTTATTATAATAGTGTATTATCGCTTTTGAGAATATAGAATACAAGTGATTATATAAAAAATACCAAACATAATCCTTATGAATAGAAGCATCATATCAATATTTATATCTCCATATAAAAACTTTATAAAAAAAATATCCAAAATGACTAATGTAAAGCTTAGAAATAAATTGAAATAAATGTTTTTTTGCTTATAAATTATAATTCCAATCAGTATAAAATACAATGATGGAATAACTGAAGGAACCAAATAATAAAGGCTTGTTGGAAAATTAATAACTATACCTTTAAAAAACTCCGATAAAGAATTATCTGTTTTCAGTAAAATAAAACACAAATAGTATAATAGATTTGTAATGAAAGAGAGCAATACAATATATAAATAAAATCTTTTTCTCATGTCAGTTTCTTGGATATAAATAGGGTCTTCTTACTCCATTATCAAATAGATTGTGTGTTTTTCTATAAGATGGCTGGTTATATTGCATTAATTTAAATGGGGCGCCAGCACCAATTATTCCTGCTGAAGCAGAAGGGAAAACATCTGTTTTGAAAGAAATATTTAAATTTTTCCCTATATAATTAATATCTATTCTTTGCGCAACATTTACAGGTCCGTACCCCTGTATATTCAATCCAAATTTTTCAAACTCTGGAACTTGAGCGTGTTTTTCAAGAGCGATATTAAACCCAATAAATTTACCATTACTATCTACAAAATTTTTACTTGATTCTATATCAGGCATAGAGTTAATCTTGACTCCTTTAAATCCCCCTTTATTTGTCATAATTTCAGATTTTATTGTTGCTGTAATACCCGTTAATTCGCCTTTACTATTTTCTTCAGAAGAAATCCATATATCAGATTGTAATTTAGAGCCAGAGACATCAAACCAAGGATTTGGACCATCCCAAAGTTTTTCATCTATGTAACTATCCATTCCTATTCGTAAAGTTTTGCCCATATAAGTTTCCCCAGCTTTTGTGGTTTTTTGGTCATTTGCTTTATTATCCCAATAAATAGAACCGTCTCTTCTTCTAACCCAGTCGTTTGGAGATTGCGTATCTACTGCAATCATTCCATCAGGGTCTATAAATCTGATTGGGTTATCAAATGCATAATTATAGGGAGAATGTCTTCTCATCTTATCTGACAATGGATCGATTACTCCCCATCTTCCCAAATCAGCCATGTAGAATCTTGCTCCATAATCATACATTCCTGATTCCTGAATTTCCTTTCCATTGTACTTGTAGCCTTTATATCCTCCTAAAGTGGATTTAGTTCCTCCAATATGGTTTGCTCCAAAAGCATAATAATTATTCGTATCTGTAATTTCTAGATTACCTTCACTATTTTTAGCATAGCTCACCCTTGCATTTCCTAAATGGTCTTTGTATTGATAAATATAACGATTTTCTGTAAAACTGTAAAAACCTTCTGCTGTCGGTACAAAATCCAATAGCCAACCTAAAGAGCCAAAAGGAGGAGGATCAAGAAGGATTGGATCTTTAAATGCTTCCTGTTCATAGGCTACGCTTGTTCTACACCATAAACACGGCTGTACTGTCTCTGAAAAACTATACTGAAAACCATCCAAATAATCAGTGTATGCATAAGAAGTGGATTGACCTCTTCCTCCTCCTGATGTATTTGTTTTTCGGAGTTTTGTTCCATCAGCACGATATAAATAGCTTAAACTGAAGTTTACATTTGTACCAAACGGGTCTGTCTGGCTAATTGCAAAACCATCAGGCAGGCTCAAATGATTATAAGAAATGTTCTGAATTCCTTTATCTTTCATATTGGTCATGCTTCCATTCAGATCGTAATTAATAAGATTATTTCCTCCCTCATAACCTGTACTGTTCGGTATGTTTTCAATGATTTGATCAAGACGGTTGCCATTATATTCATACTGAAGATCATCAATCATTGTTGCAGTTGGTGAAAATGCCAATGGAGCAAATCTTTGCAGAGTCATGATATTACCATTCAAATCATATGTCAGATACTCATCAAAAAAATTACTAACTCCAGTTGTTGGCTCTTTGTAGAACGCATTTTTTAATCTATTCAAATTATCGTATTCATAATTATATCTTTTCAAAATACCATCTTGTGAATTTTCCCAGTCAATCTCTGCAATATTTCCGTTAAATCTTCCTGGAGCGATATTCGATGATATAGGATTGTCGTATCTCATTTCATATCCAAATAATTTTCCGTTAAGATTTGCTGGATCATTAATCTTGGTCATCCAACCACGAATATTATAATCGAATGTAATATCCTGTAAAGGGCTGGAAGAAACGACTCCACCTACTTTTTTATTAGTAATCTGAGAAAGCTCATTGTATGTATTTTGAGTCAGATACTCGACAATATTATTGTCAACTTGATGGGTGTGAATCAATAACCTATTTTGAGGATCATAGGTGAAATTTTCAGTAATCACTTTATCCGTATCAGTATCTAATCTTTTGTGAGTTGTTATTGATTGCTGAACTATTCCCGCAAAATCCAGCTTAGAGTCAACTCTAGTGCGTCCTCCTAAATGATTGGTGGAATAAGTACTTATAGCTCTTCCTTTTTTGTCATAATAAGTATAATTTTTTGTCCAGTTATCATCTTCCATATTTTTTATATAAGAAGCTACAGGTAGGCTTTTGGTACTCATAGATGAGTTTTGATTATCTTGAGATAAAACTTCCTGACCTAAAACCTGTATAGGAACAGTAGGAGTTCCTACAGTATATGAGTCATAGTAACTAACACTTAATAATTTACTAATAGAATTTGGATAACTGGTATTAGCATCATTGCTATAATAGACATCCATACCACTATTTGTAAATCCGATCGTCGATAATCGTTCTACATTGTTACTTCCTTTTGAATCCACAATAGTTTGCTCGACTTTTCTTCCAGCGCTCTCATAATTTTGTGAACTTATATAGATCCCAGTATAAACACTTCTTCCAAATTGATCATATTTTGTAAAAAGCCACTGCCTAAATAATCCCATATTAGCGTCCTGACTCATTACCAATCTGTCCTGCTTATCATAAATCATATATTCCCATCCTTTACCAGGAACCTTCTTTTCGACCAGTCTATTCCAGCTGTCATAACGGTATTGATAACAAAGATCACTAAGTACAGAATTGGGATCTAAAACAACAGCCGCTTTTGGTGGAATGACAAAGGCAAGTTGATTAAATTCATTATAAACATAATATGTATCTGCATTTTCTGTAGTACTGATTACTTTTCTCACCAATAATATCTGTCCTTCCCCATTTTTGAATTCTATTGTTACATTACCGTCCTCATCAGTTACTGTATTTTTGTATAATTGCGCATTTCCATAATTAATAGTTTGGCTGACAGTACTTATGGTTGATTCGTTCTCCCAATTGGTAACAGTTGTATATTTTTTAACGGCATCTCCAGTGGTATTGGTGTCATAACCGAACTGGACAGGTTTGTCATTCCAAGCAATTCCAACCTGTTTTTGCTGTAAAATTCTGTCTAAGGGAGATCTTTCCAATATTTTCTCTGAAAAAGCTTTTTCATTCGTGTATGCTGACGTAGGATCACCTACTGGAAAGTCTCCTGAAGTTTGAGGGTAGATCGCTCCGCCGTTTGTCGATTGTTGTGGTACAGGTAGATACTCTCTAGTTTTTCTTCCATATCCATCATATAAAATAGGCGTTACAACATCTTTCCCTAAAGGAGATGTTTTGATATTGACTATTTGTTTGGGATTGCCTAAACCATCAAAATACTGAACAGTTTCTGTGCTTTTTGTTGGAGTAACTCCATTATAGTCAAGATAAGTCTTGCTATATACATAGTTTTCTGTAGAACTTAACTGTGCATATGTAATACTTGAAAATAGTAAAGTACCTATAGGAATTATTATTTTTTTCATGTAATTAGTTATTATTTATCGTATTCAACTGAGAACCCCCCTGGAGAATTAGGTGGTGGGACAGATCCTGTATTAGTATTTACTACAACATATCCATCTGGAGTGATGGTAATTCTGTAACTTCCACTATAAAGAGTTTTAGTAGTTGTAGGTCTACAGAAAGAACCAATATACCCTAATGAAACACCTCCTAAATATGTCATTCCCGACGGTGGATTAGCACTGTAAGTTAATATCATTGAAATATGATTAGGCGCTGTTTGTTGTATTGAAACAAAGTTGGCATTTACATAATAATTTGGAGTAAAATTACAACTGATAAATCCGCAATCTGCATTTGCATTTGCTGCACTTTGCCCATTTAAATTAATCTCATTTTGGGCTTGTTGATCTGCATCTGCTTGACTAATAAGGGATATATATTTATATTCCGGAACTTTATATTCATATGATGATCCGACTTTCCAGCTTGGACAGTCATTTTTATAGAATGTTTGACTTAACGCATTATTACTATATCTTATAGGGGCATTATTATATTTATATTCTTTAATCAATTTTCCATTATAATCAACAACTTTCTCTAACCGATTGGCCAAATCATAACTATAGGTCTCTCTTATTCCAGTTGGAGGAGTAATGCTTGTTACCCCGATTAATGGGTTATAAGTATACGTTGTGATGTTGAAGTTTGCAAAGGTAGGAGTTTTTCTAAAATTATCCAGCGCCTCAATTAGCAATTGCTCAGAAGGTAAATCAATATCTTCATTGGATTTTATATAAATTGGCAGATTTGTATATCCTGAAGGTGAGCCGTTTACACCTAAAACAGACATGATGTTACTATATGTTCCTCCTTCTATTTTAGCAATAGGTAAAGTTTGGTTATACCCCCAAATAATTGTGGTTGGTTTACCGTCTTTACTGGTATATTGTAGAATATTACCTTTGGGATCATATAAGTCATAGGTAATTTGTGTAGTTGGAACAGGAGAAGGACTATTCAAATCTTTAAGATTATGTGATATTACCGATTTTGGCAGTGGCATACCACTTGTATTTATATCAGCATCTGCTTGAGAAACTGGATAAACAGTTTCCCACCTTGTTAGAATTTTATTTGTGGGATTATCTATTTTTCTTGTCTCGGTAACCAGTGGAATTCCTACCATATTTTTACTGATCAAATACTGATTGTTTATTGCAGCATCATTCGCATATTGATATGTTTTAGAAATTACTTTATTGTCTGGATATGTCGTTTCTTCTTTCCTTAAAAGGTCATCGTTAGAGTTATCATAAAAATACTTTGTATTAGTAGTAACATTTCCATTGTCGAAATAATCTTTTCTTGTCTCCGAATCTAAATAATGATTGTAAAAATAAAGCTTATAAGCCGAAGTATTAATGACGTCACATGAATTATCTAAAGCTTGGCCTTGTCCATTCCACCCCATTGGGACAGGGCCAAAAGGGCGTCCGTTAATTTCGATTATTCTGGCATATTGTGAAAATCTTATGGGCGTACTATTATAATTATACGTTGTTTCAGATAATAATGTCTTAGTGTTCGTATACTCTTTTTTAAATAATATCTTCATTCTTTCTTTTTGGAGGGAGCTGAAAGAATTTATTCTAGTACCTGCATTTTCAGTATACTCCCAATATGGAGAAGTCCATGTATAATTGTTGGGTCCTAGCGTAGTCCTCTGTCTTTGTGCAAAAGACATTACCATGTTATCAGCTTTCTGATCAATAAAGCCATTATCTTGGTTACTGAATGTATATTCAGTAATTCCTCCGCTACTTTCTTCTTCGTAAACTTTTGAATATACAATATGTGCCCCGCTAGTGTAATTTAATGGCCAACCTTCAGGTGAAATTTCTCTATAAACAATTTGCATATGATTGTAATCTGTCGTATTTGACAATACTCCACTAGAACTTAAATTGTTGGCAATGAAATCCTTAACGTAGTAAAACTTTCTCTGTGAAGGTGCATTTGAAAAACCATAATCAACTATCTGGCTCACTCTGAAACCTCCGGCTAACCCTCTAGGGCTAACTTCACTAATAAAAAAATCATTGTTATAACTGGTTGTCTTAGTATAATCGTGAGGTTCATAATAAAAACGAGTGCTTCCCCCAGTCGGATAAGAGATTTTTTCCAAAATTTCGTTTAATTTGAAATTCGGTTCTTTTGCTTGTCGATATGCCGCTGCAATAGTGTTAAAATCTGTAGAATTTACCGCATTGAAATTAAATGTCCTATCATTGAAATATCCCCAACGGTCAGTATTTCCGCTATTAAATTTTGGAAATAAGTTAGCATTATACTGGAATTCATATTTATTGTTTTCTGCTTCACCGATTTTTATTTTTTTTAATTTTAATCGTCTTGCAGGGTTTTCATCATACTCAAAGCGGATAGTTTCAACGTTTTTATTGTTTACGCTATATGAAATATTATCAAGTTTATTCCAATGTTTAGAATTATAATAGCTATCAGGAGGCTTAATTTCATATCCATCACTCAGATATATATTTTCATTGGTAAATTCAAGGCTATTTGCCAAAGATCTATTAAATTTTATCTCAACATTATTAAAATTAACTTTATCCAAATAGCTAAACTCTCCTTCTTCAAAACTTGAAAGGTTAAAACAATTACTGTTATCAAGATCTTTTACACAACCGCTAGAACTGTAGCCACCATATGTAAAACTTTTATACCCCGAATATGAGCTTCTAAAATAGATGAGTTCCGCAGATTTATTATAGCTGAAATCAACATTTTTACCATTTGAATATTCGATTTTAGTTAAATGCCAATTTTTAACATATTTATAAAATGTTGCGGCGATTTTGGGATTTTGAGTTTTATTTCTACTTCGGTAAACCTCAATTGCCGAATATTGATTTCCAAAAGTATACTTGTTCCCGAAACCATCCGTTATAATAAATGAATATATGAAATGGTCCATACCATACTCATTATCTTTTAATGTGTTTATAATAGACAAATTAGGTGTGTCAGAGTTTACAATCCATTTTCCTTCATGATTTTTAATGAAAGTACCCGATATCCCATTTACAGAAAAGCTAAAAGTATCAGGATTTAATGCTTTTTCATTATATTCGTATGAAGACGAATATGATTTTAGCTTATCTAAAGAATTCCAATCCCCTGAATTCAAAAGATTATATTTATAATAATAACCTTCTGTATCAGATTCATCTGCTATACCGCTCAAATTTCTTGTAATAGTCCCTGAAGTACTTAAATTCCATGCCAAGCCGGTCCATGAAGGATAAGTATCGGGCTTATTGAAAGTAACATCGTAATTAAGATTTAAATCAAAATTGTTTACGTGATCAATTTTTAAGGATAGTAAACTGATATTGATATCCGGCTTACCTAATGCATGATTTAAATTAGTTCCTCCATATACTTTAAATTCACTTGAGTTTGGGCTTTTAGAAAACTCAGGACTATAAAAGCCCTCCTCACCATTAAACTGCCCTTTTATTAATGATACTGAGATGAGACAAAATAGAAAAAAAAATTTCATAATTTACTGTTTAATAATTTTTGCATTCGCGGATTTATTTGTGTCCGTTTTTATGGTAATCAGGTAAACTCCCTGAATCAAATTCTGAGTATTCATTTTGGTCACCTTATTCTTTGTTTTTACAGTTTGAAGCTGTCTTCCTCCCATGTCATATAGTGTGATATCAGCTTCTATAAAATCAAAGCCAATTTCCACATAAGCATAATCGGATACTGGATTCGGATAAATCTTGATATCCTGTTTTTCGATGAGTTGATCGATTTGTTTATCTCCCAGTTTTACAATCTTCCAATTCTCTTTACCAAGTTCTTCTGCACTTGTTCCTGCAAGGATAATTGAGCCGTCTCTGTTGAGTTTAATATCAGACAGTCTTTCTTCTTTTTTTCTCGATTCTCCTTTTACATGTTTTCTCCATTGTTCATTGCCATTATAATCCAGATACAGCATCCAAAACGTTTCATCATCATTCTCAACTCTTCCTTCAGCCTGCGTGTAACCGCCTAATAAAATGCCCTTCGAAGATTTTTCATCCGAAGAGTGTAAAACACTCATTCCCATCAAAACGTCTCTGTTTTTAAAATTGTAAGACTTTTGCCAGATTTCTTCACTTCTTTCATTGAGTGAAATCAGCCACAAATCTGTTCCTTCTTCTATTCCAACAGATTTATTTCCTGACCTCTCTGATCGTGATTCTCCGCCGATTAGATAGCCCTTTGAAGTCAAAGAAAGTGTTCTTAAATGGTCATCTCCCTTACCCCCAAAGTTCTTTTCCCATTCTACTTTTCCGTCTTTTGAAAGTTTAATGATCCAATAATCTCCTTCACCAAAGTTTTCTGTTTTCTTAGATCCGCCTTGGTTACTTCTTGAATAAGCTCCTAATAAAGCACCGCCATCTTTTGTTGGAATCATTTTCTCTACTTCGTCTAAGCCCTTTCCACCTAAAACCAATTGAGATAATTCTTTTCCGTTTTTATCTAATCGTATAACCAAAACATCTTTGGATCCGTAACCTTTTGCCGAGTTTTGAATATTTCCAGCCACAAAAAATCCTAAATCTGTAGTCTGAATAACTGATCTCGCTTCTTCATCAGAAGTTCCTCCAATGGTTTTCTGCCACATTTCATCTCCGAATTCATTGACTCTAATTAGCCAGATATCAGATCCTCCTTCGGATTCTTCTTTTTTATCTAATCCTTTTCCTGAATAAGAAGTTCCAGCCAAAAGAAATCCTCCTTCTTGCGTGGAAACCGTTGCCGATAAAAAATCGTGGTTTTTTCCAGAGAAATATTTTTCCCAAACTTCTTCACCTTGTTGGTTCAGTTTTACCAAATGAAAGTCGTAACCATTATTTTGTTTGTTTTCCGTGGAAAGTTTTTTGGATTGAATCGAACTTCCTGAAACCAGATATTGCTGATCGATTGTTGTAGTTACTTGTGAAAGAAAATCCTGTGTCGAGGATTTAATATCTTTCTGCCAAATCACTTCTTGAGCAGATACGCTCAAGACGGAGCATAATGATAATGCCCCTAGGTAGAATTTCTTCATACTTAGCGTCTATATTTGAGTTATTATTATTAATTTTTAAAGTATAGCAAAACTACATATTTTATATCACATTAATAAGATTTATGAATGAGATTTAATGTAAGTATTATCACCTTTTCTAAATTGATTTAAAGTAAAGATATATCTATGAAACGCCAAAACCTGTCGTATTATAAACAG
Organism: Chryseobacterium sp. FH2; assembly: GCF_001045455.1. Taxonomy (GTDB): domain Bacteria; phylum Bacteroidota; class Bacteroidia; order Flavobacteriales; family Weeksellaceae; genus Chryseobacterium. The sequence continues at coordinate 17,607 of NZ_LFNE01000010.1, forward strand.
GTTTTGACGTATTTAGTAATTTCCCCTTTTTTGAAATGATTTTTAAATATACTAACAGAAGTTTTAGTCTTTGCACAATACAATGAGAATAATCGATGTATAAAATGAGTAATGCAAATAAAAAATCTCACACCAATTGGCAGGAGGTTTATTATAACAGTGTATTATTGTTTCATCAAGAAGTTTGATCTGAATAACTTGAACTGTGTTCTTCTGCTTATCAGTTAAATAAAAACTAAAACATCTTATTAAAACAAATTAAATTCTATTACTTCTTATAACCGATTAAAATTAGGCAATTAAATTTTCTATCTAAATTAATTTTAGAGCTCCGCAGGACGAAGCAACAACTTTGTTAGGACGACAGGACTTTCAAAGTTGCGAATGAGCTCCTAACTTCTCCACGCAGTTGTAAAATCGCACGTATTTTAATAAGCAATAAATCCATTCTCAAAACAAAATTTTAAGAACACTACTTTTTACAAAGCAGGCTTGATTTTCATTAATGGTTTAAATATGCAAAACGAAGCCATCTACATATTTCAGATTTTTTTTAAGGTTTCCTGCTAAAAGATGTACTTCTTAAAATTAGTACGTACTAAAGTAACTACCAACAGAAAAATTTGTCATTCCAATTATTAATATCTCCATCAATAAAAGGCTTCTATTTTAGACTTTCATTGACAATCGAAGTCAAATAGTTCCTTGCACTACCATTGTACAGGCAAACATCATTTTCAGATTTACTTTTCTGAAAATGAAATATGCTACATAAAGAAACTGTCAGCACGGAAATGTGGGAACTTCTACAAAAACTGATGAAAGATGATTTCATCTGTATTGAATGTATAAAGAATATACTCAATATTTTCGATAGTAAAAAATACTTAAATCTTCCTGTTATATTTGATTATTAAAATCCTTTAGAAGTATAATTTCATAATCGCTTAACCCCCTGAGTTTCAAAATTTGCTTATCTAATCTATAGATATTTGGAACAATTTGCATAATTATAGTTTTTATTAAAATTATAAAAATTCCTCCATTTTTGAACCTTTTTCAGGGTAAAAACCAACTTGTTAGTTTATAATAATTCAAAAAGATCAGATTAATAAATAGTGTGTCGATTGAATACATACATTGCAAATTTATAATGTCAAAGTTCATCTAGAAAAAGATGCGAATACTTTGGGAAGTCGAAAAAAAAGATCTTAAGTAGTTGTTTGTAAACTATCTTACATTACAACAAAATTAGATAATTTGTCTTGGATTAGTATAATGAGATTGCTTAAAGCAGTCGACTTATATTTCAATTATAAATTCTGACATTTTATTAAATCCTCGATAAAATGTTTCGATATTTGTTCACTATTGTCTACAAACCATCCTTTCCAAGGATGGTTTTTTGCTATTCAATTTTTATTAAAAATAACTTCAAAATAGATTTAAGAAAACTTTGAATTCAAAATTTTATACTTTTTAAACAAGGTATTTGCAAATAATAAAAAAAGCTGTAAATTCGTACTACTAAAAATAAAGACCTATAGTGTAACGGTAGCACTCCGGTTTTTGGTACCGTCAGTCGGGGTTCGAATCCCTGTGGGTCTACAAACCATTCTTTCCTGAGAATGGTTTTTTTCTTTTTACTCTTAAAGACTTACCTAAAAGAGGAAAGATTAATCTTCCCTCTTTTTATTTTAATTCGATTTCGGTTTATACAATTTAAACATCAAAAATAAAAATGCCAGCCATATCGGAATCAGGATAACCTGGATTTCCATTCCTGTAATACTCATCAACACCAAAATAGCAATTAAAAATACAATACAGATATAATTTGATATCGGATAAAACAGAGAAGGAAATTTTGTTTTCTCTTCTATATTATTTTTTTCTTTTCTAAATTTCAAATGCGTATAACATATCATTAACCAATTGATAATTAAAGTAGAAACCACCAAAGCCATTAAATACTCAAATGCCTTTTCCGGAACCAATTTATTAATAATAATACAGATTCCCGCAAAGCAAGACGAAATAAGAATAGCATTGATCGGGACGCTGTTTTTATTCAGTTTCATTAAAAATTTCGGAGCATTTCCTTGTTGAGCCAATCCAAAAAGCATCCTGCTGTTACTGTAAACACTACTGTTATAAACCGACAAAGCCGCCGTTAAAACAATCAGATTAAGGACATTAGCAATTAAAACATTGAAGTGTATTGTCTTTCCAAAAATATTAAACTCAAATCCATTTAAATTTTGAAAAACCATTACAAACGGGCTCGTTCCTTCTGTAATCTCTCTCCACGGGCTCAATGAAAATAAAATAACCAAGGCCCCAACATAGAAAATCAAAATTCTATAAATCACCTGATTTGTAGCTTTAGGGATAGTCTTTTCTGGATTTTTAGCTTCCGCAGCAGTAATCCCTATTAGTTCCAATCCGCCAAAAGAGAACATAATCATCGCCATTGCTGAAAAAAGACCTGAATATCCATTTTCACTTTTATTAAAAAATCCTTTCGGGAAAAACCCACCATCATTCCACAAATTTGAAATATTCGCTTTACCTCCTCCTGTACCGCTTAATAATAAATAAACACCGAAGATAATCATCCCAATTATTGCCGCTACTTTTATGATGGAAAACCAAAATTCGGTTTCTCCATATACTTTTACAGAAGCAAGATTTAACGCATTAATAACTACAAAAAAGAATAAGCTCGAAACCCAGAGCGGTATTTCAGGCCACCAAAAATGAATATAGTGACCAATAGCTGTAAGCTCAGCCATACTAACGAGGATGTAGAGAATCCAGTAATTCCAACCGGAAGCAAAACCGGGAAAATTACCCCAATATTTATATGCAAAATGACTAAAACTCCCTGAAACAGGTTCCTGAACAACCATTTCACCAAGTTGGCGCATAATAAAAAAAGCGATAACACCTGCCAAAGCATAGCCTAAAATAACTGACGGACCGGCTAAAACTGCTGCAGGACCAATTCCTAAGAAAAGCCCTGTCCCGATAGCTCCACCAAGGGCAATTAATTGAATATGCCTGTTTGTCAGTCCCCTAACCAGAGAATCATTTTGATCTTCTTTCTTTTCGTTGCTCATAGAATGAAAAATATTGTCTAAATATATAAAAACTTCTTTCTACAAGCTAATTGAAATTTGATTTAGAAATACTGAAAGCTATAATTTAAAAAGAAAAACACTGTATATTTTATTTAAATTTTTCAGGAACCGAAATATTATTTTGTTTCATATATTCCAAAAGATCATTATATCTTTCCTGATAATCATTTGACCCGCACTTATGGGATATGCTACAAATATCAGATGGTTTTATATCTAGAATAGTCGAAATCTTAGTCAAAATTTCCAGATTGATTTTCACTTTGGAGTTTTCAATATCAGAATATGCTTTTTGTGAAATTCCCATTTCAAAAGCCATATATTCCTGTGTAAAATCTTTATTTCTTCTGATTTTCCTAATATTTTGACCACATATTTTCATTGTGTTTATTTTAGAAGTTTTCGGTATAATTTAGAAGTTTATCTATTAGACTTACACAAAGTTAGTAAATACCTTTGGCAAAACATTATTACGTTACATGATATTTATTTCAACAAGTAATTTGGAAGTAAAATTTTAATTTGAAACAGACTGATTACAATAAAGAATATCACTTCAGTACAACACTATTGGATTATGGAGACGCAAAAATTTAATTATGACAATAATATTGTCAGGGCATTCTTGTATGCTACCATTGCATTTGGGCTTGTAGGTTTTTTACTGGGACTTACAGCAGCACTGATGCTTTTTTACCCTGAACTTCCTGAATTTTTATTCGGGACTGATGATACTACTATTAAAAGTTTAGCTTCAGGAAATATTCAGGGACTGATTAATACACAAGGAGCTCTAGGCTTCGGAAGAATAAGAATGTTACATACAAGTGCCGTTATTTTTGCGTTTGTCTGTAATTCCTTTTTTTGTGGTGCATATTACAGTATGCAAAGATTATTAAAAACAAGAATGTACAGTGATACTTTATCATGGCTGCATTTCTGGACTTGGCAAATTATGATTATCAGTGTGGTGATTACCTTCCTGATGGGAATCAACACTTCTAAAGAATACGCTGAACACGAATGGCCGATTGATATTTTAATTACAATTTCATGGGTCATTTTCGGTATCAATATGTTTGGAACGATTGCCAAAAGAAGGGTGAGACACCTGTATGTTGCCATCTGGTTCTACATCGGAACGTGGATTGCAGTGGCAATGCTACATATCTTCAATAACCTTGAAGTTCCGTTATCTTTCACAAGCTGGAAATCATATTCAATATACGCAGGAGCAAAAGATGCGCTTGTTCAATGGTGGTACGGCCACAATGCAGTGGCATTTGTATTGACGACTCCTGTTTTAGGATTAATGTATTATTTCTTACCAAAAGCTGCTGACAGACCGGTTTTCTCTTACAAACTGTCTATTATTCACTTCTGGTCATTAATCTTCGTATATCTTTGGGCTGGTCCTCACCACTTACAATATACAGCCCTTCCCGCTTGGGCTCAGGCCGTAGGAACAGGTTTCTCCATCATGCTTATTGCACCATCTTGGGGAGGGATGCTGAATGGTCTTCTTACGTTAAGAGGAGCCTGGGATAAGGTAAGAGAAAATCCTATTTTGAAGTTCTTTGTTGTGGCTGTTACTTGTTATGGTATGGCAACGTTTGAAGGACCGCTTTTAGCTACAAAATCTTTAAATAAAATCGGGCATTATACAGACTGGGTTATCGGTCACGTACATTTAGGAGCTCTTGGGTGGAATGGCTTCATGGCATTCGGAGTAGTCTATTACCTGATTCCAGTAATGTGGAGAACTGAAATCTGGTCTAAAAAATTAGCCAACTGGCATTTCTGGCTAGGTACATTAGGTATTATTTTCTATGCCGTACCAATGTATATTTCAGGATTCACTCAGGGATTAATGTGGAAACAATTTAACCCGGACGGAACATTATTATGGAAAAACTGGCTGGATACGGTAACTGCTATTATTCCGTACTTTAAAATGAGATTCGTTGGAGGTCTCCTTTACCTTTCTGGTGCTATTTTAATGGTTGTGAATGTATTCAAAACCATTAGACAAGGATCATTCCAAAAAGAAGTTCCTGCAGAAGCACCTGCTTTGGCCAATATCGGAACGGGAAGAAAAGAAGGTGAAGGTGTACACCTCTGGCTGGAAAGAACCCCGAAGTTAATGGCAATCTTAGCATTCGTTACCGTTGCAATAGGAGGGTTAGTCGAAATTATTCCAACTTTAACTTTGAAACAGAGTGTCCCGACGATTACAGCTGTAAAACCCTATTCTCCGTTGGAATTAGAAGGAAGAGATTTGTACATCCGTGAAGGCTGTAATGCCTGCCATTCTCAGATGATTAGACCGTTCAGAGATGAGATTGTAAGATTCGAAGGTAAAAACGGGCAATATTCCAAAGCAGGAGAATTTATCTATGACAGACCTTTTTTGTGGGGTTCTAAAAGAACAGGACCGGATTTACACAGAGAAGGCGGAAGAAATCCGGATTCCTGGCACTTCAAACACATGTATAACCCAAGAATTACTTCTGCAGGTTCTATTATGCCACGTTTTCCTTGGTTGATTACCAATAAACTTGACAGAACGCAAATGGTGGATAAAATGAAATTAATGAAAAGCTCATTTGATGTGCCGTACTCAAAACCACAAATTGATTCCGCAAACAAATGGGCAGACAATCAGTCGCAGGCCATTGTAAAGAGAATTTATGCCGAAGCAACTGATGTGAAAGATCAAATGGAAAAAGAAAGAGTGGCAAAAGGAGGAAAATTTGTTCCGCTTGAGCAAAGAGAGATTGTAGCGATGATTGCCTATCTGCAAAGATTAGGAACAGACATTAAGACTACCGAAATAAAAACAGCAAGTGCAGATTAATTTTAAATTGAATTAAAATGAAAACCAGAACCCCAATATCAGTATATATCGCGGTAACGATAGGTTTAACTATCCTTGCGTTCGAAATGTTCACCAATGATTCAGCCTATTTCTCGTCACCTTTCTTCTGGGGATTAATCTTAATCGCAATTATTTTACTTTTCATTATGAACTCTATCGGAGATTTGGTGGAAAACGAAAATTTCAGAAGATTATCAGCCGAAGAAAAAGCAAAATTTCTGGAAGAAAAAAACACGCCTTATTACCTGAAACTTTGGAATTCAGCATTCAAAAAACAATCTGCAACCGAGGAAAAAGATATTCTTATTGACCATGGTTTTGATGGTATTACGGAGCTTGACAATTCATTACCAAAATGGTGGATAGGTTTATTCTGGTTCGGATGCATTTTCTGCATCGTGTATTTGACAGCTTTTGCCTTCACAGATTATGCCCATCCCGATGCAGAATTAACGAAAGAAACAAAAACAATCCTTGCTTCGATCGATGAATACGAAAAAACAGCCCCTAAAATTGATTTAGAATCTGCAAAATACAGCGCAGACAATATCGCGGAAGGTCAGGAGCTTTTTAAAACCAATTGTGTAACCTGTCATGGCGATGGCGGAAAAGGCGGAATTGGCCCCAACCTTACCGACACACATTGGATAAACATTAAAGAAAAAAGTTTATTCAAAAATGTTTTCTGGATGCTTGAAAATGGCTCTCCGAATAATCCCACAATGAGACCTTTCATCAAAGAAGGCACCATTACAGGGCGTGATGCCGAGAAAATTGCAGCATACGTTTATCATATCAATCAGGAAACCGATCCTATCACTCCTGCTAAAGGTGGTGCTTCGCCACAAGGTGAAGAAGTAAAATGGGAAAACGGAAATGATTAAAGAACATTTATTACCTAAAATAATACAGCATTCAGTCCCCTTTTGAAAAATCTAAACTAACATTTGAATTTTCATTTTTGCAAATCTTTTCATACATCGAAAAATGATTAAAAAGGGGGCTTTTAAAATATTCTATAAAAATCCAGGCTTTGGTTGCCTTCATCAACTAATTCACTTCACTTCGACTAAACTAAATTCCATAAAAGGCAACCAAGGCAGGATTTTTGTACTCAGAAACAGGTACCACAACAGAGATAATTAACATAAATTTCCCAAATGATTTATTATCTTTGCTTTAAACCCTGTCACATTTGAAACTGAAAATCAACAAAAGAAAGCTATTGAGGCGTATTGCCATAACCTTTATTTCGATATTGGTTTTTCTTACCCTGCTCATATTAAGCTTAAGACTTCCTGCTGTTCAAAACTTTATCAAAGACAAACTTGTTGTATATCTTGAGAAAAAAATCAAGACAAAAGTAAGTCTGGAAAAAGTTTACATAGGATTTCCAAACAGCCTTATTATGGAAAATCTGTATTTAAAAGGCCAGGATATCGATACACTTTTGGCTGTAAAAAAGCTTGACGTCGGCTTAAATATGCTTAAACTTATCAATTCTACTGCAGATATCACATCTGTTGATTTAGAGGGGGTTCGTGCGAATGTTGTAAGAAAACCTGATGGAAAATTTAATTTTGATTATATTATTAGTGCTTTTGCAACGAGTGATAAAGAAGAAAGCCCGTCAAAGCCTTTCATTATTTCTTTAGATAAAATTAATTTAAAGGATATTGGTGTTACTTTCAATGATCAGCAATCTAAAAATGATATACAACTTCACTTCAATTCTTTTGATACAAGAGTGAAAAAGTTTGATTTAAGTAAAAATACATATGCTGTCAATGATATTAATCTTGACGGATTAAAATTAAAACTAAAACAGGATCTTGTAGAGGAAGTCGCAAAGAAAGTTGAGAAAAAAGTAGATTCTCTAAACGATAAAAAACCAATGAACATTGGTTTAAGAGGAATCAAACTGACCAATTTTGACATCGATTACGGAGATGATAATACCAAAACTTTTGCCAAGGTTTTATTTAAAGAATTAAGCACCAAAATCAACAAGCTTGACTTGGAAAACAATGCTTATAATGTAGCCAATGTTTTCCTTTCGGGAGCAGATATTAATGCCAATCTTTATCTTCCGGCTCAAGATGCCAATCCTAAAAATGCCAAAGAGCCTGAAGTTTCAAAGGCTTCCGATAAAGAAAAAGCAATTCGGCTTCTTTTAGGAAAATTAATTTTTAATGATGTAAAAATAGCATACAACAACACCGCCATTGCTCCTACAAAACAAGGAATGGATTTCAATCACATGAATTTTTCTAAAATGAATGTTGAGGTTCGAAGTTTCAAAATGGAAAATAATACTTTCGCGGGAACGGTAAATTCTGCGGAAATTCAGGAAGCGAGGGGGTTGGATATCCAAAAATTCAACACGGATTTTGTATATGGTGAAAAAGAAGCATATCTAAAAGATTTATACCTGCAAACTCCAAAAACGCTTTTGCGCGATGAGGTTGTTTTAAATTATAATTCAATAGATCAATTGGCCTCAAATCTTGGAGCTGTAAAAATTTCCGCTAATATTAAAGATTCAAGAATAGGTTTCGCTGATATCCTAAATTTAGTTCCGGCTTTACGTAGTACAGTTCCCTTCAACAAATATCCAAACGCTATTTTGAATGTAAATGCCAATGTGAAGGGCAGCGTAAATGATTTGTTGATTAACAATCTTAAAGTTTCAGGTTTAGATCAATTAAGAGTTTCAGCATCAGGAAGGATTAAAAATGCCATGAATCCTGATAATCTGTATTATGATTTAAGAATTGCAGAGCTTTCTTCGTCAGCAAAAACCATCTTTAATTTAGTTCCGAAAAATACAATTCCTTCGAATATATCTCTGCCTTCACATTTCAGTATTAAAGGTACTGCAAAAGGTACAACGAAAGTAGTAGACACCAATCTTAATCTATACTCTACTCTTGGAAACGCATCTCTTATCGCACAAGTAGATATGCGAAAAAAGAATCACGAATTGTACGATGTGAAAGCCAATATTCAAGGCTTACAAATCGGAAAAATCATTCAGAATAAAGATATCGGGGCAATTTCTGCACAGATTTATGCAAAGGGAGAAAGTTTTGATTTCAAAAATGCAAAAGCGGTTTTAAAAGGACATGTTGCTTCCGCGGTTTACAAAGGTTACCGTTATCAAAACATGAATCTGACAGGGAAAATCAATCGTGGGGCTTATCATATTATTCTAGATTCCGCAGATCCCAATGCTAATTTAAAACTAACGGCATCCGGAGTTTACAACGAAAAGAATCCTACTGTAAAAGTAAATGGAGAAATTATAAAACTTGATATCAACAAGCTTGGTTTCTATGAAAAACCAATGATTATTGCAGGAAAAATAGATGGTGATTTCTCAAATTTAGATCCTGATAATCTGAACGGTTACTTGAATCTACAGAATTTTGCCTTTTCAGATACGAAAGAAGTTTATCCTGTTCAGGAAGTGAATCTGAAGGCTTCTTCTACGAATGATTCAACCAAAATTGTTCTCAATTCTCAGATTGCGGATGTAGAATTGTCCGGAAAATATAAACTGACTCAGATTTTCGGATCATTAGCAAATACAATTAACCAATATTATCAGTTCCAAAAACCCGGAAAAGCTGAAAAAATTCAGGCAGGACAATTTTTCACCTTTAATGCTAAAGTTAAAAATGATGATTTGATAAGAAAATTCGTACCGGATTTGAAGAGTTTTGAAACCATAACTTTAGTTGGAAATTATGATGCAGATTCACAGAAAATTGAAGTTGACGGACAAGTTCCACAACTGCTTTACGGTGAAAATTCCATTGAAAATACTACAGTAAAAATCACCAATGAAAACCAGGCTTTACAATATGCTCTGAATGTTGCAGCTTTAAAAAGCCCAAGTTTGGCTTTAAATAAAGTTAGTATCAACGGAGATATCGCAGATAATACAATCAATTACAACATCACAACGAAAGATGAAAAAGATGCAACGCAGTTCCTGATTGCCGGAAATGCAAAATCATTAAATGATATTACTGAAATTTCTTTAAATCCCAATGGTTTAAAATTAAATTATACAGATTGGACAGTGGCTGAAGGAAATAAAATCCAAATCAGCAGTAAAGGTATTTTGGCGGATAATTTCAGGCTCTCAAATGCAGGAAGTGAAATTTTATTACAATCAGAAAGCAATACCCCCAATTCCCCTCTAAATGTTTCGTTGAAAGATTTTAAAATAGAGACAATTACAGAACTGATTAAAAAAGATACTGTTTTAGCAAGAGGAACGATTAACGGAACCGCCCAGCTTCGAGATTTAACGAAAAAAATGACATTTACTTCCGATTTAAGTATAACAGATTTAATTGTTTACGGAAGTCCGGTTGGAAATCTTACCGCAAAAGTAAACAACACTTCTACAAATATTATCAATGCCAATATTGCCCTTTCCGGAAATAATAATGATGTGACAGTATTGGGCGATTATAACACTTCTTCAAGCACATTTGATTTGAATATGGCTATCAACAGACTTCAGATGAAAAGTGTTCAGGGCTTCTCTATGAATGCGATTACCAATACAGAAGGTTATATTTCAGGAAATCTGAAAATTACAGGAAGTACTGATAAACCGAATATTCTGGGGAAAGTAAAATTCAACGACGTTGGATTGGATATTGCAAAAACAGGAAGTGATTTCCGAAAATTGAATGATGAAATTGACTTTACAAACAGAGGAATAGAGTTTGACAACTTCAAGATCAACGATAAAGATGGAAATTCGCTAAAAATCAATGGTCAGGTTTTAACCCAGACTTATAGAGATTTTGCCTTCAATCTTGATGTAAATGCCAAAGATTTCAAGGTTGTCAATTCTGAAAAATCAAACGATGCCATGATGTACGGGATTCTGGCAATTGATGCAGGATTGCACATTCGCGGAAATTTAGACTTACCAAAAGTTGACGGAAGGCTGGCTGTTTCTGATGATACAGATTTTACTTTTGTACTTCCTCAATCCAGTCCCACATTACAGGAAAGAGAGGGAATTGTAGAGTTTATAGACCAGGATCAGGTTGTTTTAAATAAAACCATCAAAGCTGACTCTCTGAAAGCCCAAAGTAGAATCAAAGGTATGGATGTAAGTGTAAACATTGAAGTGAGCAAAGAGGCAAAAATGTCGATTGTCATTGATAAAGCTAATGGAGATTTTGTGAAGCTCCAAGGTGAAGCAGAATTGACAGGAGGAATTGATCCTTCAGGAAAAACAACTTTAGTGGGTGTTTATGAAGTGGAAAAAGGGACTTATGAGCTTTCTGTAAGCCTTCTAAAACGTAAATTTGATATTCAAAAAGGAAGTACAATTACATGGACAGGCGAACCCACTGCTGCAATCATGGACATTACCGCCGTCTATAAAACCGAAACTGCTCCTCTCGACCTGGTGGAACAACAGCTCAGCGGTGAAAGCGCTTCTACAATGAATCAGTATAAACAAAGAATACCTTTTAATACTTTATTGAAAATGAAGGGTGAGCTTTTAAAACCACAAATTAGTTTTGATATCACTACAGATGACAAGAATAATGCAGTATCATCAGCAGTTCTAGGGACAATTGATGCAAAATTAGCCCAGCTAAGAACCCAGGAATCTGAAATGAATAAGCAGGTTTTTGCCTTACTTTTATTGAATCGTTTCATCGGAGAGAATCCATTTGAATCCAGCACCGGAATGTCTGCCGAATCTATGGCAAGGCAAAGTGTAAGTAAAATTCTTTCTCAACAATTAAATAATCTCGCAGCAGGCCTGATAAAAGGAGTTGACATCGATTTGGGTCTTGATTCTTCTGAAGACTATTCAACCGGAGAAAAAAATACAAGAACTGATCTAAATGTGGGATTGAGCAAAAAACTGTTGAATGATCGTCTGAAAGTTTCGGTGGGAAGCAATTTTGCACTGGAAGGTGATGCACGTCAAAATGAAAATACAACGAATATTGCAGGAGATGTAACCGTAGACTACAGCCTTTCAAAAGACGGAAGGTATATGCTTCGTGCGTATCGTAAAGATGAATATCAGGTAGCTCTTCAGGGACAAATCATAGAAACGGGAGTCGGCTTTATCATCACCTTAGACTATGATAAATTCCGTGAGATTTTCCAGAAAACAAAAAAAGACAGAGCTAAAAAACAGAATAAGAATAACCAAGTGGTAGAATTTAAATAATGAAAAGTAAACTTAATATCTATAAATATTTGTTCGCTTCGGGATTCGCCGCAGTTAGTCTTTCATGCAGCAATACGAGATTCTTGAAGGAAGGACAAATGCTGTATACCGGCGGAGAAGTAAAAATCGAAAATGACACCATTCTGAAAAAAGAAAAAAAAGAACTCCAGACAGCTTTGGAGGCTAATTTAGTTCCAAAACCCAATTCAACATTTTTGGGATTAAGACCTAAATTATATTTCTACAATATCGCCAAAGAACCTAAAAAAGACAAAGGTTTTAATTATTGGCTAAAATATAAAGTAGGTGAAAAACCTGTTTTATTGGGAGATGTCGATCGTGAGTTTAACAAAGATATTATTGAAAATTATTCTGAAAATAAGGGATATTTCAATGCAAGAGCAACTTACGATACAATCTCTAAAAATAAAAAAGCAAAGGTTATCTATACGTTAAGACCAGGCTCAAGATATTTAATAAGCAATGTTAAGTTTCAGCAAGATTCTTCGCTTGTGAATAAGGAAATTCAGGCTTTAACCAACAAAACTTTACTTAAATCCGGCAAACCCTTTGACCTAGATGTTATTAAAAATGAAAGGGAGCGTATTGATAACGGTTTAAAGGAGAGGGGCTTTTATTATTTTAGTGATGATAATATTATTGTTCAGGCAGACAGTACCGTGAGTAAAAATCATAAAGTAGAACTTAATGTAAAACTAAAAGATGACACTCCGGATTTAGCAACCGAACAATTCAGTATAGATAAAGTTATTGTTTTTCCAAATTATAATATTCAGGATGTAAAAGACGGGAAATATCAGGTTCCGATGGATAAGGATTCTCTTTCGAAATATGCATATGATGATATATACGTGATTGATCCCCAACATAAATTTAAGCCGAAAATTTTCGACAGAGCATTGTATTTTAAGAAAGGAGATTTATACAACCGTTCAAATCATAACCTATCTCTAAACCGCTTGATCAGTTTAGGTGTTTTTAAATTTGTAAAAAATGAATTTATAGTTTCAGATTCATTAAGCCATAAATTTGACGCCTATTATTTATTAACGCCAAGACCAATTCAGTCACTCAGGCTGGAAGCTTTAGGAAGGACAAACTCTGCAAATTACGCAGGGAGTGAACTAAACCTGAATTGGACACACAGAAATTTCTTCAAAGGAGCAGAGCAATTCAAGGCTTCCATTTACGGCGCTTTTGATTTCCAGATGGGAGGTGGTGACAACGCGCAAAATCTTTTCCGTGCAGGAACAAATGTTCAGCTTTCGATTCCTAGAATTGTTGCACCTTTCCGCTTTAATTCGTCAAGTGCTTTTGTCCCTAGAACGAATATTACTTTGGGATATGAGTTCCAAAACCGAACCCAATATTATACTCTTAATAATTTTAATGCATCATTCGGCTACGTCTGGAAAGAAAACGCAAGAAAAGAACATGACTTAAAAGTAATTGATATTACACTTGTTTCTCCCGCAAATGTGACTCAAGCTTTTTGGGATCAGGCAAAAACACCGGCTTCGCAAAGAATCGTTGAGGAACAGCTGATTTTCGGGCCAACTTATTCTTATACTTATACCAATACAATGCTTCCTAAAACCAATACCATTTATTATAAAGGAACATTGGATTTGGCAGGAAATATTACAGGTCTGGTAACAGGAGCTAATGTAAAAAAAGATAAACAAAAAGAAATTTTCGGTATCCCGTTTAGTCAATATGCTAAAATTGAAAATGATTTCAGGTTCTATCACAAATTTGCTGAAAAGAGTTCGTTTGCTGCAAGATTTATTGGAGGAATCGCATACCCGTACGGAAATTCTGAATTTGTACCTTTCTCTAAGCAGTTTTTCTCAGGAGGAAGCAACAGTATCCGTGCCTTTCGTGCAAGAACTTTAGGACCGGGTAGTTTTGATCCCAGAACAGTTCCAGCTGGTACTTTTATGGATCAGTCGGGAGATATTAAGTTAGAATTAAATGCGGAGTACCGCGCTAACCTTTATAAATTTTTAAATGTTGCAGCTTTTGTAGATGCAGGGAATATTTGGTTATTACATGACGATATAGACAGGCCGGGAGCAAAATTTTCTAAAGAATTTTTAAGCGAAGTTGCGGTTGGAGCCGGAGTTGGTCTGAGACTTGATTTTTCTATCTTAGTTTTAAGATTAGATCTGGCAATGCCGCTGAGGGTTCCTTATTACGAAAAGAATGACAGATGGGCTTTTGATAGAATAGATTTTGGCAATCCAAGCTGGAGAAGAGACAATCTTATTTTGAATATAGCAATCGGATATCCTTTCTAAAGATGGTAAAAAACATAAAATTTTTCTGGGAGGTTCTAAAGGAAACCTTCAGCGAATGGAATAATTCTTCTGCTTCAAAGGATTCGGCAAGCCTGGCTTATTATGCAATTTTTTCGATTCCTGGATTATTGATTATAATCATTTGGATTGCAGGAAATTTTTTCGGTGAAGAAGCCATTCGCGGTGAAATCAGTCATCAAATAAGTGGAATTATGGGAACAGATGTTGCCAAAAGCATTGAAAATATGATTGCCGGAGCTTTGATTGACAAGCAAAATATTATTATGAAAGTTGTGGGTGTAGGATCATTGGTTTTTGGTTCCACTACCCTTTTTTTTCAGCTTCAGCATTCATTGAACAGTCTTTGGGATGTGCAGGCTGCACCGAAAAAAGCCTTGATCAAATTTCTTTTAGACAGGGCCAATTCATTGGGAATGATTCTCATTCTTGGATTTCTATTAATGATAACAATGGTCTTAACTTCATTAATAAGTGTCTTTAATAAAATAATTACTCAATATTTTGGCTTCGAGACATATATGTTGGTGGAAGTTATAAACTTTGGGGTAAGTTTCGGATTTGTTATGTTACTCTTTGCTATGATGTTTAAAGTACTTCCGGATGTCCAAATAAGTTGGAAACCCGTTTGGAAGGGAGCTTTTGTTACAGCTATTTTATTTACACTAGGAAAGTTTTTATTAAGCCTTTATTTTGGAACGGCAAAGCCTACATCAGCATTCGGGACAGCCGGAACGGTTATTCTGATTATGATGTGGATTAATTATTCCTGTATGCTTGTCTTTTTTGGAGCGGAATTTACTAAAGTTTATGCTATAAAAAAAGGTTACAAAATCAGCCCTTCAATACATGCAAAATGGAGCGATGCTAAACTATACGAAGAAAGTATTAAAAATCAAAAAGCTAATGAATCTCAAACTTAAAAAATAAAGCCTCTTAAAAAAATTAAGAGGCTTTATTTTACATTCTGTTTACTGTTCCTATTCCCAATAAACCTAAAGATTTTTGTATTGTTTTTGCCGTAAGATCTGATAAATTCAAACGGAATTGTTTTAAATTTTCATCTTCCAACTTCAAAATGGGGTTACTTTGATAGAATGAATTGTAAGATTTAACCAAATCATAAACATAGTTTGCCACCAAAGCCGGACTTAGTAATTCTGCCGCTTTTGAAACTATTCCTTTATAATTTATCAATTGCATAATCAATTCTTTTTCAGATTGATTCAGCTCAATTTTAGTAACTTCATTTTGTTCAAAATTAGCTTTAGCCAATAAAGACTGGATACGAGCATATGTATATTGAATAAACGGTCCTGTATTCCCATTAAAATCAATACTTTCTTCAGGATTAAACAACATTTTTTTCTTTGGATCAACTTTTAGCATGAAATATTTTAATGCTCCCATTCCTATATTCTCATAGTTAGCATTCTTTTCTTCCTCAGTAAAGTTTTCCAACTTCCCTAATTCTTCAGATTTAGATTTTGCAATATCATGCATTTCCTGCATCAAATCATCAGCATCTACAACGGTTCCTTCACGGGATTTCATCTTGCCGTTTGGTAATTCAACCATTCCGTAAGACAAATGATACAACTGAGCTGCCCAGGAATATCCGAGTTTTCCTAAGATCTTAAATAAAACCTGGAAGTGATAATCTTGTTCGTTTCCAACTGTGTAAATTAACTTTTTAATATCATTTTGTTTAAAACGTTCTACAGCTGTCCCCAAATCCTGAGTCATATATACAGAAGTACCATCTGAACGTAATAAAAGTTTCTGATCAAGACCTTCATCCGTCAAATCACACCAAACAGAACCATCTTCTTTTTGGTATAAAACACCTTTATCCAAACCTTCCTGAATAAGATCTTTTCCTAGAATATAAGTGTTGCTTTCATATTGAACCTGATCAAAATCTACCCCCAATCTTTTGTAAGTCTCATTAAAACCTTTATACACCCAAGAATTCATTTCGTTCCAAAGATTTCTTACTTTTTCATCCCCATTTTCCCAATCCAGCAACATTTTTTGAGCTTCCTTCATCAAAGGGGCATCTTTGTTAGCCTGCTCTTCTGAAACACCTTGAGCTACAAGTTCAGAGATTTCTTTTTTATATTCCTGATCAAATTTCACATAATAATTTCCTACGAATTTATCACCTTTTGTATCAGTTGTTTCGGGTGTTTCACCTTCTCCAAATTTTTCCCATGCCAACATCGACTTACAGATATGAATTCCCCTGTCGTTGATGATTTGAGTTTTAATTACATCATATCCATCCTCTTTAAGAATCTGAGCCACAGAATATCCCAACAGGTTATTTCTAATGTGACCCAAATGCAAAGGTTTATTGGTATTCGGAGAAGAATATTCCACCATTACCGTAGAATTTTTCTTTTCTATTGTATCAAAATCACTAGTAATATATTTAAAATTATCTACAAAGAATTGATTTTTAATTTTTACATTAAGAAAGCCTTTAACAACATTGAAACTTTCCAATATTTCTGTTTGTTCTGTCAAAGCTTCGCCTAATTCTACAGCAATACTTTCAGGGTTTTTCTTTAATTGTTTCACCAATGAGAAAGTAACAATCGTAAAATCACCTTCAAATTCAGTTTTATTTTCCTGAACTTCCAGATTAATGTCCTTCAATTGATAAACATTCAAAATAATCTCTGAAAGCTTCTCTATTATTATATCTTTAATATTCATTTCAAAATTTTGAATTACAAATATACGGAAATAAAAAAACCGCCCGAAGGCGGTTTTATATGAATGTTAAAATATTAAAATTTGTTCTAGAATTAGAATTTATCCCAGAAAAGTTTTGTTGTAGCTTTATCACCTCCCATTTTATCTCCCGCTGCTTTTACATTAGCTCCATTCAAAACATATTCTTGGTCTGAATAAGGCATTCTGTAAGGTACAGATGATAAATTAGATTTAGGAGGGTTAACTAAAATTGGATTATCTAATCGTCTTGTAAAATTCCAACTAGCAAATCCTCTATTAAACATTGCTATCCATGCTTGAACTCCAATTGACTGTTTCCAATTAGCAACATTATATGGATTTGCAGCTAAATAAGATGTTGTATTTGCAGCACTTACTCCATTTTCATTCATTGAAGCGGTAACTGCAATATTATAAAGATTTGAAGCAGTATCTCCAACCGAATACCCTCTAGCCGCAGCTTCTGCCTTTAAAAATGCAACTTCTGCATAACTTAATAAGTTAGATGAGGCGGTTGAAGATCTGAAGAAAGAATTTAATTGAGAATAGTTAGTATAAGGGTTATTCAACTCTCCAAAAACACCTCCTTTATAAATTCCTCCAACTTTTGTAAACCATGCATCCATTCTAGGATCAGAAAGACTATTCATAGTATTAACTACTAATTCACTAGGTACAAAATCATTTCTATTAGAAGCCACTAGATTATCAAATACAGGATTTGAAAATGTATTTCCATCATATTTAAATTTATAAGCTTCTAAATCGGAAGAAATCACGCCAGCTGCAATTGCAGATTCAGCAGTAGATTTAGATAAAGCAGGATCTTCATCTGCTAAATTCATAGCTAATCTTAACTTAACAGAATTAGCAAATTTAACCCATTTAGACATATCACCATAATAAACTAAATCACCAGTATTATATCCTTTCGATGATGAATTTACTGTAGTAATGACATCATTAATGCGTTTAATTAAATCAACATAAATAGTTTTAGCATCATCATATTTAGGAGAGAAAATTTCATCAACTTTTAATGCTTCCGAATAAGGTACATCACCATATGTATCTACCAAGTTCTCCCAAACAAAAATTTCTTCAATCTCTAAAGTTGCTAATTTATTAGCTTTAACATCACTAGTATTAGCTTCTTTTTCTAAATTTGTCTTTGCTTGTCTAATATTATTTAATGTATATACATACATTCTATTAAAATGATTACGTGGTTGATTACGAGTAATCAAATCATATTGAGTCTCTTGTGGATATTGAGTTTCTGCCCATTGTTGTGTAAAAAATCTATAATTATTGAAGTTTACACTTGGATTATCCATATAATATGAAGATTGAAACAAAGCTGTGGCCAATAAATTTTCTGATGGAAGAACCGATGGGTGCTTAGGATCTTCATTAAGTGAAGTTAAATCACTTTGGCATGAAACTAGTCCCAAGCCTACAAATGCTGATACTAAAGTTATTTTTATTATATTTTTCATTTTTAACGTAATTTAGAATTTAAATGTTACATTCACTCCAACATCTCTTGTTGTTGGCATAGAACCAATAGACCATCCGTAAGAATTTATTCCCCCTCCAATCATTGCTTCAGGATCAGCATGAGGCAAGTTTTTATGAATAATCCATAAATTTCTTCCTACAATAGAAATCTTAGCATCGTAAATCTTTGTTCCTGCTAATAGAGATTTAGGTAACATATATCCAATGCTTGCCTCTCTTAATTTAATAAATGAGCCATCATAAACAAACTCTTTTGAAGGTTGTGTTTCATATCCATAATTACTTCCTGTTGTAAATTGAGATAATGCAATATTATTTGGAGTTCCATCAGGTAAAACACCAGGAAGAATCACATCTTTATCTCTATAATCACCTATTGCAGATTCTTTATAGAGACCAGTATCCATACCATAATACATATCTGTAGAAAATACATCACCTCCTTTGCGCATATCAATTAAGAAACTTAAAGAAAAACCTTTATATGTAAAACTATTTCTAATACCCCCAATCCAGTCAGGAGTCGTATTTCCGATAACTTGATTCGGATTTGTTTGATAGATACCTGTATCAGGATCGATCACTCTCTGTCCATTTAAATATACATAATCAGAACCAACAAGTGTCCCCCAAGCTTCTCCAACTCTAGCATTTAGTGAAACACCTCCTTGGAAACTATTCAATAGTAGATTTGTAATTCCTGGATAAAGATCAACAACTTTATTGGTATTTTTAGACCAGTTAGCATCGATATTCCATGTAAAATCTTTAGTTTTTATTGGCACTAATCCTAGCTGTACCTCATATCCTGTATTATCAATTCTACCTGCATTAATAACTTTACCTGTATACCCTGTACCAGAAGACACTGGAAGTGTGATAATTTGATTGATTGTTTTAGTCTTGTAATAAGCAAAATCTAATGTAATTCTATCTCTTAAAAAGTGAACTTCAGTACCAACTTCAAATTCTTTAGATCTTTGAGGTTTTAAATCTGCCTCTGCTTTTGTTAAAATAGAATTATATAATCCCACACCACCTTGAGCTCCAGTAAAAATACCTGCAGATGTATAATAGTTTGCTAATTGATAAGGATCAGCAGTACCACCAACTTCAGCGTAATTAGCTCTTAATTTCCAGAAATTCATCCAATCTTTCGTTTTTAAAATTTCTGAAAGAATTAATGACCCTGTAATTGAAGGATAATTATATACGTTATTTGCTGAAGGAAGTGTTGAACTTTGATCAACTCTCCATGTTCCATCTAAATAGAACATTTTATAGAAATCAAAAGAAGCTGTTACGTATCCTGAATTAGTTTGTACCGTAGATTCATTTTCATCTGGCGCTAAAGGTGCTTTAACAGAATTAGATAACGCATAAATACCTGGTACAACCAAGCCTCCTTCAGTAGAAGCATAAACCGAATTTAAATAATTTCTTCTAATATTCCCTCCTAAAACCCCAGAAACATTAATATTATCAGTAATATCAAATTTATAATTTGCCATTAAATCATAATTTGTTTCTGTTCTTGTAACATCTCTTCTTGCATAACCTGAAGTTACATCATTACCTGATCTACCAAAAGGCTGAGAAATTGACCCAACTGCTACTCTGTTTTCCGCGAATAAATTGGATCTGTCATAAGAAACTTTACCTGTTAATGATATATTATCTAATAAATCATAGGTCACCTGAGCATATGTGAAATTTCTAAATCTCCTATCAGTTGTATAATTCTCATATGCCTGGAAATAAGGGTTATTCCAATAAGCAGCACTTCCATCAGTATCTGACTTTCTATTCCACGACACATTTCCATAATAAGCATTTGAGTTACCTGCATTTTGAAAATATGCTCTTTGCTGCTCTTTCAAATCAACATTTGTTTGCCACCATTGTCTAAATCCTGTAACAGTGTTATCAGAATATCCAGTTATACTACGTCCTTTTGTATCTTGCAATGTCATTGTAGAATAAAAAGAAGAGTGTAATTTAGGTGTTAAATCGTAATTAATTTTTAACGAGAAATTATTTTTATTAATATGAGAGTTAGGCATTAAACCGTCTGTCATCATATTATCATAAGTAAAACTAATATTCTTTCCTTTCTGTCCTTTTTCTAATGTTACACTATTAGTATAAGTAGTTGGATTATTAAAGAATTTAATCGGTCCATTTTTAGCTGCTACCCATGGTGTCGCCTTTCCATAATTAGGAGATGTAGGATCGTAGGAATCCCATTGATAGACTAATAAATTAGGATCAAATTTTGGTCCCCATGAAGCATCATCTCCAAAATTAACATTATTAATTCCATTTGCTCCTTGTGAAGAAAACTCCTGTGCATAACCTGCTCCATATCGTGTTTGATATTCAGGGAAAGTAGATTTATCGATAAAACCTACATTTACAGAAGATGATAATGTAACCCCCCAAGAACCATCATCCTTTCCTTTTCCATTTTTGGTCGTAATGACAATTACACCATTTAAACCTCTTTCTCCGTATAGAGCCGACGCAGCAGCCCCTTTTAATACGTTAATAGACTCAATATCTTCTTGATTTATGTCCGATAATGCATTACCATAATCAACATTTTTTTCTTGAGTATAAGTATTATTCACAGGTGAACCATCTATAACAATTAATGGGTTACCTCCACCTAAAGACTTCACACCTCTAATTAATAAGTTTGAAGAACCTCCAAAGTTATTACTTGTCGTAACATTTAAACCAGCGACCTTTCCTGAAAGTTGAGAAGCTATATTACCTGTATTTGTTGTTCCGTCTGATAATGCACTCCCTTTAATTTCCTGAGAAGCATATCCAAGAGATTTTTTCTCTCTTTTAATACCTAGCGCAGTTACTACTACGCCCTCAATGTCTTGAGTTTTAATACTATCACTTTTCTTTTGCTGAGCATTTGCTACAGCTAGAGATGAGGATAGTACTAACACAAGCACACCAGCTGTTAGTTTCTTCATATCAAATTATTTTTTTGTACCGTACAAATTTGTAAAACTTTCCTAATAAAACAAAACAAAAACATAAAAAAATGTTATTTTTATCATAGTTTTTAAATTATTCTTACTTTTGTATTATTAGAAATGTTAATTTTTATGGAATTGATAAAAAAATGGACAAATCTTTACGTAGAGGCAGGATGCGATGAAGTAGGTAGAGGATGTTTAAGTGGTCCAGTAGTGGCTGCAACTGTAATTTTGGATGAAAATTTTAAACAAAATTTAGTTAATGATTCCAAAAAATTAAATTTTAAAACCAGAATGGGACTTGATGATTATATAAGAAATAATGTCAAAGATTTTGCAATCGCAGAACTTCCTCCAAAATTCATTGATGAACATAACATTCTGAATGCTAGCATACACGCAATGCATCAAGCGTTAGATAAATTAACCATGAGACCGGAGTTTATTTTAGTTGACGGAAACAAATTCCATCCTTATAATTATATTCCACATCAATGTATTATTAAGGGAGATTCAAAAGTTTTATCTATTGCGGCAGCATCTATTTTGGCAAAAAATTACAGGGACAAATTAATGATCGAGCTTCATGAAGAATTTCCTCAGTACGGCTGGGACACCAACTTTGGGTATGCTACTAAAAAACATCAGGAAGCCCTGGTAAAGCATGGTCCAACAAAATACCACCGTCAATCTTTCAGATTAAAGTATGATTAAATTCTTTAAGCCGTGAATTATAAAATCCACAAACCCCAAAGTAAAATTTAAACTCTGTCTAAATAAAAAAAGAGAAGCAATATTTGCTTCTCTTTTTTGTTATATTAGGTTATTTTATTTCTTTTTACCTCTTGGCTCTTGTGCCTTTTGCTGCTCCTGAGCTTTTTCCATCATCTCTCTCATACGTTTTTGGAATTTACCTTCAGTTTTTGGCTTTTCTTTATTCGCTTGAATTTGTGCATGAATTTTCTTTTCATCCAAAATCACATACTTAATGACTAAAATAATCAAGATATTAATCGCATTCGATACAAAATAATACCAAGAAAGACCAGATGCCGAAGTATTCAGGAAAAATAAGAACGTAATCGGGAATATATACATTAATACTTTCATATTTGGCATACCTTCCTGCTGTGGCTGCTGCATATTTCCAGAAGTCATAATAGTATAAATCAAAATCACGACTGTACATGCAAGAGCAAAAACACTCAGATGATCTCCCAGAAAAGGAATTTTAAATGGCAATTTAATCAAATCATCATATGCCGTCAAATCCTTTGCGAACCAGAAGCCTTTACCTCTCAAATCAATAAAGTTCGGAAAGAAACGGAATAATGCATAAAAAATCGGAATTTGTACCAATGCCGGCAGGCATCCTGCCATCTGATTCACTCCAGCTTTTCTGTAGATCTCCATGGTAGCTTGTTGTTTTTTCATAGGATCTGCATCTTTTAGCTTTGCATTGACCTCATCAATTTCCGGGCGAATCACTCTCATCATTGCACTCAGCTTATGCTGCTTGTACATGATGGGTGATAAGATCAATTTAACAATAATTGTCATTACAAAAATCACCCAACCTGCAGATAATCCCCAACCAGCAATTATACTATACATCCACATGAAGAAATAACGATTCATCCATCCAATGAAAGACCAGCCCAACGGTAAGATTTCGTCAAAGTTTTTATCGTAAGATTTTAGCAGTGGTAAATCCAATGGCATAAAATACCAAGTAAAATCCTGATTCAATTCGCTTCCAGTCATTTGAACGAAGCCTTCATAGTTAAGCTTTTTCAAATATTCACCTTCTTCAACCGTTTCCTGATTTCCTTTACTGTGAGTGAATCCATTTTTAGCCTCAATCACTGAAGAGAAAAACTGTTGTTTTACACCAATCCAATTAAGTGTTTCTTTCTCTTCATCCATCGTTGTTCTTCCGTCATAGTCATAATCTTTATAATTATTAAATGCATACGAGAATTCTGAGTGAGACTGCTCCTGAGCTCTACCTTTTTCAAGGTTTCTGACACTGTAATCCCAGATAAAATCTGCTTTATTATCAGAAGTAATTTTAGCTAGGCCTTGTGTTCTTACTTTAAAATCTAATGTATATTTTGGAAGTAATGTATAAATAAATTGAATGACAGCGCCATTGTAATTAGCCGTCATCGTCACTACATTCCCGTTTACAGCCGGAGCAAAAACTAAATCTTTAGTGTTAATTACTTTTCCTGTTTTGTCCTTGAACTGGAAACCGTAGTTTGAATTATTTTTAGTGATCAGATAAAGCGGAAGATCAGCCTTATCAGTTTTATGATCGTAGGCTTTGTATTCTGAAAGCTCTACTTTAGAAACCTGCCCTCCTAAACTTGCAAATTCAATATTCAATTCTTTGTTTGAAAGCTTCGCGGTCTGAATTGCATTAGGAGTTACATTTGGATTGATATTGCTTGCCTGAGTTTGTTTTACAGCATTTTTTACTTGTTCAGTCTTTTGTTGCTGAGCTTTTACCTCTTCTTCTTTTGATTGTTTGTTCTGGAAATAAAACATGAAACCAAAAAGAACCAAACATAAAACCGCAAAACTAATCATTTGACTTTTATCGAGTCCGTTGTTCTGTTGCATTTTATCTTAATTAAATTTTTACTATTAAATGTGTATTGCGAAATGCTATACATTTTGAGTCGACAAAAATACTGTTTTTTTATCAAAACTCTATGCTATAATATATTACTATATAATAAACTCAAGCTGATAATAATCAACCTGAGTTTATATATAACGTTTGTAATTAAAAAATTACCTTATTTCTTTTCGCAAGCATTAATAAAAGCTCTGAATAACGGATGCGGTGTTGCAACTGTACTTTTATATTCCGGGTGGTACTGTACTCCAACATAAAACGGGTGTCCCGGCATTTCCAATGCCTCCACCAATCCTGTCTCAGGATTTGTACCTGTAGCCAAGAAACCATTTTTCTCAAATTCAGTTAAATAATCACTATTAAACTCATATCTGTGGCGGTGTCTTTCAGAAATACTTTTGCTTCCGTAGATTTCAGAAAGCTTAGAACCGTTTTTCACAGCGCACTTCCAGGCCCCAAGACGCATTGTTCCCCCTTTATCTACTACATTTTTCTGCTCTTCCATTAATGAAATTACAGGATCCGGAGTAGATGTATCAAATTCTACAGAGTTTGCTTTTGAATACCCTAAAATATTTCTGGCAAATTCGATAGTCATAATCTGCATTCCTAAACAAATCCCCAACATCGGAATTTTATTTTCTCTTGCATATTGAGCAGTAAGCACTTTACCTTCAATTCCTCTATCGCCAAAACCCGGAGCGATAAGGATTCCGTCCACATTTTTTAAAGTATCTTTAATGTTTTCAGCCGTGATATCACCACTGTAAACCCATCTTACCTTTACCTCAGTTTCCAAATCAGCGCCTGCGTGCTTGAAAGCTTCAGCGATTGAAATATATGAATCCTGCAGGGAAACATATTTCCCAACCAAGGCAATCTCAACATTCTTTTTAGGATTTTGGAATTTTTTTAGAAAGTTTTTCCAGTCTTTAAGATCAGCATCTTTATCACTTTTCAGATCCAATTCTTTTAAAACTACATCATCAAAGTTCTGTTTTTGAAGGTACATCGGAACTTCGTAAATTGTTTCCAAATCTTTACATTCAATTACATTATCCAAAGGAACATTACAGAATTGAGCCAGTTTTGCTCTCTGATCTTTCGGAATTTTATGTTCCGTTCTGCAAACTAAAACATCCGCCATGATTCCGCTTTCCATCAATTGACGAACAGAATGCTGAGAAGGTTTTGTTTTTAATTCCCCACTTGAAGCCAGATACGGCAGCAAAGTCAGGTGAATCACCATAGAATTTTTCTCACCTAATTCCCATTTCAACTGACGAACAGTTTCTATGTAAGGTAAAGATTCAATATCCCCTACAGTTCCCCCGATCTCAGTAATAATAATATCGTAGTTCTGCTTAGATAGAATTTTAATTCTACGTTTGATTTCGTTAGTAATATGAGGAATTACCTGAACTGTTTTTCCAAGGAAATCTCCTTTTCTTTCTTTTTCTATTACAGTTTGGTAGATTTTTCCTGTTGTAACGTTGTTGTTTTGGGAAGTAGGAGCATCAAGATAACGCTCGTAGTGACCTAAATCCAGATCCGTCTCCGCACCATCTTCGGTTACATAGCATTCTCCGTGTTCATAAGGATTCAATGTCCCTGGGTCGATATTGATATAAGGATCCAATTTTTGAATCGTTACATTAAAGCCGCGTGATTTTAGTAGAAGTCCCAGAGAAGCAGAAACGATTCCCTTTCCCAAAGATGAAGTTACACCTCCTGTCACAAAGATGTACTTTGTATTCTTTTTACTCATTAGATTAGGTTTGTGCAAAGTTATGGGAAAAAGAAATACAAAGCAATTTTGTTGGGGATTTTAAATTTCAGATTGATGAAATTAAACCTTTTGATTACTTATTACACGCTCGCTGATCAGAGTGATTTACCAAATTTTTGCGCTTAAAATTAATCTTTAAAATCTGCGAGAATTAAAATTTAATAAAAAAATTAATTTACAGATACTTCCTTCGCCAAAATGACAAATTGAAGAGCAAAGATCACTTAATAAATTTCTTTGCCTTTTTGCTTTTATAAAAAACAAAAAAGGTTCTCAAAAAATTGAAAACCCTTTCCTAAACCAAATTATATATGAAAACTATTGCTTAATTAACTCAAAATATAAGTTAACGTCAACGTCTTTTGCTACACCTGCCCCCGTTGGATCATATTTAATATTATAATCTAAACGATTTACTTTAAATGCTGTTTGGAAGCCTAAAACTTCTTTACCTTGTTGGTTTTTAGTAGTCCCCCCGAAAGTTACCGGTACACTGATATCTTTGGTAACATCTTTGATAGTCAGTTTTCCTTTAAGAATGTAAGTATTTTTAGCCTTATCTTTAGTGATTGAAGTACTTTGAAATCTCATTTCAGGATAGGTTTCAACATCGAAAAAGTCAGGGCTTTTCAAATGCTTATCTCTCATCTCAACGCCTGTGTTTACAGAGTTTACATCTGCTGTAAATTCAAAAGTTGCATTATCAAGATCGTTAGTCTTGGTAACCACTTTCCCTGTAAAATTATCAAATCGGCCTTGTACAAAACTGATTCCCATATGCTTAATATTGAAATTCACAGATGAATGCATGGGATCTACTGCCCAACCCGTCTGTGCAAAACCTATGACGCTTAATAAAGCAAAAACGAAAGTTAAAAATACTTTTTTCATTGTTATATATTTATTTTCTTTATTCACCAAAGGTAAACGATATCATATAGAATCATATTGATCTATGTTATCTTTTATCTGTATCTGAAAATTTCTTAATGCTAAGTTTTTTCATAATTTTACATCATGGCAAAATTAAAAACAGCATATTTCTGTCAAAACTGTGGAACTCAATATCCTCAATGGATGGGACAATGTAAAAATTGTGGAGAATGGAATACTTTGGTGGAAGAAGTCGTAGAAAAAACAACCTCACATAAAACTCCTCCTTTTTCAAAATCAAAACAACATGTTATCAATATTATTGAAGTTGAAACCAGCGAAGAACCTCGTATAAAAACACCATCTGAAGAGCTCAATCGAGTTTTGGGAGGCGGAATTGTTTTAGGCTCTGTCACGTTGATTGGCGGTGAACCCGGAATCGGAAAATCTACTCTTCTACTCCAGCTTGCTTTGAAAATGAAGAAAAAAATCTTCTATGTTTCAGGTGAAGAGAGCGCTTCCCAGATTAAAATGAGAGCTGATAGATTAACGGATATTCA
Organism: Chryseobacterium sp. FH2; assembly: GCF_001045455.1. GTDB lineage: Bacteria > Bacteroidota > Bacteroidia > Flavobacteriales > Weeksellaceae > Chryseobacterium. Next base: position 45,318 of record NZ_LFNE01000010.1, read on the forward strand.
AAATCCAAACTGTTTTCTTTTTACCGAAACTTCTTTAGAAAAGATTCTCCATGAAGCAAAAAAATTAGAACCCGATTTTATCATTATAGATTCTATACAGACTTTACAATCTCAATTAATAGAAAGCTCGCCCGGAACTGTTTCCCAAATCCGCGAATGTTCGAATGAGATTATAAAATATGCCAAAGAAAATAGTGTTCCTGTTTTTTTAGTAGGGCACATTACAAAAGACGGACAAATCGCAGGGCCAAAAGTTTTAGAACATATGGTAGATGTGGTTTTAAATTTCGACGGCGACAGAAACCACCTTTTCAGATTATTGAGGGCAAATAAAAACCGTTTTGGATCTACCTCAGAGATTGGGATTTATGAAATGATTTCTCAAGGTTTAAAAGAGATTAAAAATCCTTCTGAAATTTTAATTACAAAAAAATTCGAGGAACTTTCCGGAAATTCTATTGCGGTAACTTTAGAAGGAAACCGGCCGATGCTTTTGGAAATTCAGGCTTTGGTAAGTACGGCTGTTTATGGTACTCCGCAAAGGAGCTGTACGGGATTTGATTCAAAAAGACTGAATATGCTTTTGGCTGTTTTGGAAAAAAGAGCAGGTTTTCAGCTAGGCTCAAAAGACGTATTTTTAAATATCACAGGAGGCATAAAAACGGATGATCCTGCTTTAGATTTAGCAGTAATTGCTTCCGTACTTTCTTCCAATGAAGATATTGCTATTTCTGAACACTTCTGCTTCGCAGGAGAGATTGGCTTGAGCGGAGAAATTCGCCCTGTTGCACAAATCGAACAAAGAATTACAGAAGCAGAAAAGCTGGGTTACGAGAAAATTTTCGTTTCTAATCTTAATAAAATCCCGAAGAGAAAATTCGGAATCATCATTGAAGAGGTCAGCAAAATTGAAGATTTCCACGAAAGACTTTTCTAGAGTGAATGATAAATATTATTTGGCAAGTAAATAGCTAATGGAAAAACAAAACTGAACGACTGGCTATTGCTATTTTTTTCATAACTTTATAGAGATGAATTATCTGGCGCACTCTTTCCTTACTTTTACTGGCGGACAAATTGTTGGTCAGTTTTTGGAAGATTTTATCCGAAACCGGGACCGCTTTTCCTTTCCGAAAGACATTCAGGATGGGATAACCTTACACAGAGCAATTGATACTTTTACAGATGCTCATCCAGCTATTCATGAAGCAAAAAAAGTTTTTGCGCCTTTGGTAAGATTATACGCAGGAGCTTTTGTAGATGTTGCTATGGATTATTTTGTAGCCAATGATTTATCCCTAAATTCTTTAGCAGAGTGGAAAGCACATTCATTACGGGTTTATCGGGTTTTGAACGAAAATGAAAAATGGCTTCCTGAAAATTTTAAAATGATGCTGAAAAAAATGGAAGAGGATGATTGGTTATATAATTATAGAGAAGACTGGGCCATTAAATTCAGCATGAGAAATGTTTTAAACAAAGCTAAATATTTAGATAAAGATATTCCGGTTTTTGAAGCTTTTTTGGGAAACAAAGATATTCTTCAGAAATACTATGATGATTTCTTTCCTGATCTTTTGGCACACACTAATGGAATCAATACCCTCTTACAATTAGAAAACTAATGCAAAAATATTTAGTTTTAGCTATCAAAACGGATATGAAATATTAAAACTGCTGGTACAAATAACGGTTAGGATATGTCATTTTTTCACTTTTCCTTTCTCCATTTACAATAATATGTACAATGTTTATCTGGTCATCAAACAGATTATACAAAAAACTTACCGCAGCTTCTATTTTTTTTGGATTATCAACAACTTCCGATTCTAGGAAAACATTTACAGATTCGCTATCCTCCTGATATCCAATGTAGTTAACTTTCAAAAACTTATTATTTGTTTTAAGCTTAAAATATTCTGAAGAATAATCTTTTAAAGCATCATTCAACCTTGATTTATAGTTAATATCATTAAAATGAAAAGGTTTCGAATATTTTTTATTCAGAGCATTTTCCAAATCATCAAGAAAAAAACGTCCTGTAATCTCAAATGTTTTTGTTTTCGAATTATAATTAATTTCTAGAGAGCCAACATGATAAGGATGAAATTCTTTTGCAGAAACAAAAGTCTGAAACCCCAGCGATAACACTAAAAAAATGGCGAAAAAATATTTTTTTAAAACTAAAAGCATTCCTAATAATATTTAAAACAAATATAAAAAAAGTGACAGTCAAACCACTGCCACTTTATGAATCATATTTTAATTTTTAATGTATTATTCTTTAATTACCTTTTTAACAATTTTTGTTTTATTATCTAAAGTAATATCAAAAAGATAAGTTCCTTTAACCAAACCGGATACGTCAACTTTATCCTTAGAATTAACACTCATTGTATTTACTAATTTTCCAGATGCATCAATAATAGTAATTGTAGCTTTAGACGCTTTTCCAAGATCAACACTTACATACATTTTAGCAGGATTCGGATAGATATTCACTCCTGAATCTGCTTTAATATCATTAGTCCCTAAAGCAGTAGAATTAGTTTTTACAAAATATCCACCAAAGCCTGTTGTCTGGAAAGTAACTTCCCAATATTGATAGGTAGCATTCCATACAATATCAGCTGCATTTGGTGTAATAGTGGTTGCAGAACCTCCATAAGAAGCTACTGTTCCCGTATTGCTTGCACTTGTTCCTGCATATTTTTCAATGATGAGGTTCGCTTTATTGGCATTATCCGTACTCGAAGTTGGCAATTTTACAGTACTTGTCATATTATAAGCATCAAATTCTGCTTGTTTGAAATATAATGTAATTTTTCCTGTTGCTGTAGTTGCATTTGCATCAGGGTTGATCTCATATCTTCTTGAGACGTAATTTGGTTGTGCATTATCCACCCAAACTTTTGAAGTAACATTTCCAGCAACCGTGCTTGCTGTTTCTTTTTCCACTCTCGTAATAAACTGGCAAGCATTTGTAAAATAATTATATCCGTTTGCAACTGCTAAAACTTTATTTTGATTTGAAGTGGCCAGATTTTTCACCTCAGCGATATTCTCATAAACAGTTGCTCTCATTTTTAAATCAAATGTTCTATCGGTCCAAACTGTTCCATCTGTAGACGTTTTTGAACGTCCGCTTGGTGATATTGGTTCATTTTTCATAGAAATTCTGCCATTAAGGCCATTTACTACAATATAGAAATCTTTCCCTGTAGCCACCTGAACATTTAAATCTGATAAATCAATATAATTCCAAGTAAATCTTTGAATATCATTCACCCAAGAAGAAACTGTTTTTGTAGCAACAATATCTCCAGGATTACCATTCGCATCTACTTTTCTAACCTGAATATTTACTGCCATATCATTCGGAATCACAGTAGTTCCTGTTGCAAAAGAAACCGCTCCTAATCTACCGGTTAATGTAGGTGTATAACGAACTGCTAAAGCTGTATTTTCAAAATAAGAGTTAGCTTCCGTATTTGCTATTACAAAAGGCTCATCGTACGTAACTGTCTCAAAATTAGATTTTACACAGCCCAACTCATCAGTAACAGCCTTATAAATATCTAGTTTTCCATATCCCCATCTTGAATTCGGAATAGTTCCTGTTGCTTCATCTTGTCTTGCATTTGCGGTCAGTCGGGATTTTACCTGTGCGGCCGTCAATGTAGGATTAGCCTGAAGCAGCAATGCTACAGCTCCCGCAACACCAGGAGAAGACATACTCGTTCCCTGATTCTTCACATAATAATTAGTATCGTTAATGATATCCGAAGCTGCCGGAACTGAATTACTTGATCTTACAGAAATAACATTTTGTCCTGATGCCGTAATATCAGGTTTCTGAAAACCATCAGCTCTTGGTCCTTGCGAACTAAATGTTGAAATAGACTCTTGCGGAGTAAGTGTATAATAACCACCTGCAGCAGTATACCAACTAGCTCTCCCCATATACGAAGCAACAGTAATAGCATTTGAAGCATTACCTGGTGAACCTACAATATATTCATTATCCCCATTTTGTAACACTGTTGCAACTCCTTGAGAATAAAGCCAGCCATGGAAAGTGGTCGCTTGAGTACCATTATTAGTAATTTCTAAAGTATATGTTCCCTGAGTATTTGTTGTAGAACCTGCAGGCCTTGATACAATAAGCTGTACAAATCTGTTTCCGTTATTAGTATATGTATAATTATACATTGTTGCAGTCAATCCTCCTCCTAAAATATTATGAGTTGTATTTGTGCTTATATTCTGAATATATTGCTGCCCGTCAGGAGCTGTAAGCTTAGCCGTTACCGGGCCGTCATTATTAGCAAACATCAAAAAAGCAAAAGCGGTTGCTGCTGTTGTATTGCTACCTACAGTAAAAGTATAAGTGCCTGAAGCATTTGCTCCAAGATCCAATTTTCTGTGAAGATTACTTCCATATTCGTTTCCAGCAGATATCACTACCACTCTACCTGGTCCTGATGTGGTAAAATCATTTACAGCCGTTTCATGAGTTTCAGTTCCGTCATGCGCACTTCCTTGCCCTCCGATACTCATATTTACAACGATTGGCTTATTTAAAGCTGTTGCAACATTTTTAAAATATGTTAAGGCATTAATTGTATTTGTAGTAGGAAAAGAACCATTCCCCCCTTTCACAAAAACAATATCTGCATCCGAGGCAAATCCTTTATGCCTTTTGTCGGCAAATCCCATCCCATTTCCGGCAGCAGTACCAGTAACATGCGATCCATGACCGTTAGTATCATTTTCACGAACAAAATTTGCAGGAGTTCCGTCTAATTCATCTTCAATCTGAGCTCTTGTATATTCTACACCTGTTGCAAATCCCGCAGGAGGTGCTTCTGAACCCTGAGCCGTCAAAGTTTGATCCCAAATAGAAACAATTCTACTTTTAGTTTGATCTGTTGCATTTCTAAAATCTGGATGCTTCCAGTCTATACCAGTATCATAAACACCAACCAAAACTCCTGTTCCATTATAAGATGTATTATTAAAAACACCAGACTGTAATAAACTTGCACCAGATTGTGCTCTTGCTACATCGTTATGAAGCTCATCAAATGTTGGTCCCATTATAGAAGTAACATATGGCAGCTTCAAAAGCTTTTCTATGTCATCAATGCTCACTAGAGCTGTTGCAAAAGTGGGTAATTGACTTTGAACCAAAATACCGTCGGATTTTAATTTTTCTGGAGTTTTCGTATATATAATACATGAATACATTGTCTGAGCCCCTTTAGAAGTCACAACAAGGTGTTTATCAAGTTTTAAATCAGAACGTTCAAAATCTTTTATCGCATTTTCAGTAACTATTTTATCCTTATTTTGAAGCAAAATTTCAAATCTGGCATCTAATTTTTGTACTTGTGCAGAAAAAGTATAAGAATACAATCCTAAAAAAGCGGCGGCGGCATTACGAAGAATTTTCGCTCCTTCATAAGGAATGTTTACTTTTGTAAAGAGTAATTTTTTTATATCCATTGTAAACAGTTTTAAGTTTACAATTATACGATTTTTATTTAAAATTACTTTACCCTATCATATTATTAACATTCAGAATAGTAAGTATAATAAAATACTATAATTAACATCATTTAATGCAATAATTAAAATTTAAAAATGAGAATCAAATGCAGGACTTTCTATTTTATCTAAATCTTGGCTGGGAACATATTATTTCACTGGATGCGCTGGATCATCAGCTTTTCGTACTGGCTTTGATTGCGGTTTATTCATACAATGACTGGAAAAAAGTCTTGATTCTTATTACAGCCTTTACCATCGGGCATTCTGTTACTTTAGCTTTAAGCATTTTAGATATTATAAGAATCAATTCGGCATGGGTAGAGTTTCTAATTCCGTTGACTATCGTCATTACTTCTTTAGATAATATTTTGATGAAGAATAAAAAACAAACTCTGATGCGGGCCAATTATTATTTAGCTTTAGTTTTTGGTCTTATTCACGGAATGGGTTTTGCCAATACAGCCAGAGTGATGATTGCAAAAAATCAAAGTATTGCTATTCCGCTTTTAGGGTTTAATATCGGGCTGGAATTGGGGCAAGTTGTGATTGTTTTCGCGATATTAATTCTACTTTTCATACTCCTGAATATTGTCAAGATTAATAAAAAAGACTGGATATTATTTGTTTCCTCAGGTGTTTTTGCTTTATCATTAAAAATGACCTTGGAAAGAATTCCATTTTAGGCTGAAACATTTTCAACTTTTCAACTACTTATTATTATATTTGATAATTCTTAAATGATTGGGTCATGAAATTAAAAGTAACCGCACTTTCGGTTTTATTATATGCTGGGGCATCTGCTCAAAATATTCAAAACAATCCGGGAAGTAATCACGGAAATAAATTTGAGCAATTAGGGACAATACTTCCGACTCCCAATATGTACAGGACAGCTTCCGGAGCTCCCGGACACGGATATTGGCAAAACAGAGCCGACTATGATATCACAGCTTATCTGGATGAGGACAAAAGAAATCTGAAAGGCTCCGAAACAGTTACTTACTACAATAATTCACCGGATGATTTAGACTACATCTGGCTTCAACTGGATGAAAACCAACAATCGAGTGTAAAAAACGCAGATTATCAGAATTCGTCTATTATCCCAAAAACTACAACAGATCAACATTTAAAAATTACAGAACTTCCAGCAAAGGATGACGGTTATGGTGTAAACCTTGAAAAAGTAACAGACGCATCCGGAAATCCTTTAAAATATACGGTCAACAAAACGATGATGCGTATTGATTTGCCTAAAGTTCTGAAAAAAGGTGAAAAATTTATATTTAAAATCAACTGGAATTATAATATTCCGAATAGAATCATAAAAGGTGGTCGTGGAGGTTATGAAAACTTTTCTGAAGATGGAAATGACCTTTATACTATGACACAATGGTACCCCAGAATGTGTGTCTATAGCGATTTTCAAGGGTGGCAGAATCACCAGTTTACAGGAAGAGGCGAATTTGCGTTGGTTTTCGGAAACTTTAAAGTTTCCATGAACGTTCCTGCAGATCATATTGTAGGTGGAACGGGTGAATGTAAAAATTACGATCAAGTTTTAAATTCAGACCAATTAGCAAGATACAGAAAAGCAGAAAATGCTGCCGAACCAATTGAAATTGTAACTTTAGATGAAGCTAAAAAAGCAGAAAAAAATCATTCAAAACAAAGGAAAACATGGAATTTCGAAGCGAATGATGTGAGAGATTTTGCCTGGACTTCTTCAAGAAAATTCGTTTGGGACGGAATGCGCGTAACCATTCCTGAGAACAATAATAAAGTAATGGCAATGAGCTTCTACCCAAAAGAAGCTTACGGATTGTATAGAAACTATTCAACAAAAGCGATTGCTCATACCATTAAAACATATTCAGAGTTTACAATACCTTACCCCTACCCTGTTGCTCAGTCTGTAGAAGCAGCAAACGGAATGGAATATCCTATGATTTGTTTCAACTTCGGAAGAACCGAAAAAGACGGGACTTATTCGGAAGGCACAAAAAACGGAATGATTGGTGTAATTATTCATGAAGTAGGACACAACTTCTTCCCGATGATTGTAAATTCAGACGAAAGACAGTGGAGCTGGATGGATGAAGGTTTAAATACATTTACAGAATATCTTACCGAAGAAAAATGGGACAACAAATTCCCATCAAAAAGAGGTCCGGCCTGGACGATTGTTGATTACATGAAACTTCCGAAAGATCAATTGGAACCTATCATGACAAACTCTGAAAATATTGTTCAGTTTGGCCCAAATGCCTATTCAAAACCGGCAACAGGATTGAATATTCTTCGTGAAACCATTATGGGAAGGGAACTTTTTGACAAAGCCTTTAAAACCTATGCTAAAAGATGGGCATTCAAACACCCTGAACCTGCAGATTTTTTCAGAACAATGGAAGATGCAAGCGGTGAAGACCTGGACTGGTTCTGGAGAGGCTGGTTCTACGGAACGGATCCTGTGGATATTGCCATTGATAAGGTAACGGTTGCAACGCCTGATTTAGATGCAGTACCGGTTGTAAAAGAAGAAACATATAATGTTGAGAAGCCTTTGCAAAATGAGTTTGAAGATATTTCAAAAATCAGAAACAGAGAAGATAAAAATATTACTTTCGATGTGGAGAAAGATAAAAGTCTTCAGGATTTTTATTATAGATACGACAGAGGTCAGGAAAAAGTTGACACCAACAGAACCTATACTTTAAAGAAAGAAGAAAATACTGCTTTAGACTCTAAAGACAAGAGTAAATTTAAAAGCATCACTGCTTACCAGGTTGATTTTGTAAACAAAGGCGGTTTGGTAATGCCTATTATTCTTGAATTTACTTTTGAAGACGGTACAAAACTTCGTGATAAATCTTCTGCTCAAATCTGGAGATTAAACGAGCAAAAAGTTTCCAAAACGTTTTATTTTGATAAAAAATTAAAATCAATACAGCTTGATCCGATGAGAGAAACGGCTGATATTGATACTTCAAACAATTTCTGGAGTAATGACGGAAGCTCTTCTCCCACTTCAAAATTCCAATTATTTAAGCAAAAACAAAACGGCCCCGTAAGAGGTGGGTCAAACGGAAAAGTAAACCCGATGCAGGCCGCAGGAAAGAAAAGCTAAAAAATATAACTTCTAAAAAAAGTATTCAGAATCTGGATACTTTTTTTTTAGATTTGCCATTTATAAAAAACTTTAAAAATCCATGAAAAAACTTAGTGCTTTATTGCTGTTCGTCTTTTCAGCGCACAGCTTTTTTGCTCAATCTTTACAATTTTATACCGGAAAAAGAGATTTTCTTCCTATCGAAATTCTGATGGAAGACGGCAGTACGAAAAAGGGATTTGCCCAGGATTTTATGCTTCCGGATGTTGCCACTTTCAGCTTTATGGGAAAAGGTGCAAAGAATGCTAATTTAGACAGAAAAGAAGTAAAATTTAAAACATCAAAAAGCGATACCGAAGTGCAATCTATTCCTGTTTCAGATATAAAAAGTCTTATTTATACAAATGAAGAGACACTGGAAACATTTCAATTAGACAAACGTCTTGTTAAGGAAATAAATAATGATCTGGAAATGGAATCAGAAGGAACAGTATTAATGCTTCCCCTGATGGAAAAAGGTCCAATCAACCTGTATGGCTATAGAAGTATGATGTGTAAATCAGATTTTGGAGATAATTTTTCTTCAGGGTTTAATGGAAACGAAGACAATTGCCAACTGACGTATGTAATGATTTATTTAAGCAAATCAAACGAAACTTTTGCCATTGCACCGGTAGACTACAGCTCACTAAGCCCTTTAGCATTATTCAACTTAAAAACATTATATAAAAAATTTTATAAAGCTTACGAAATTGTAGGAGCCGACTGCCCTGAATTTCTGAAAAAAGTAGATGAAGCAAGACAAAACGATTATTTTTCCAATAAAACTTTTAAAGAAAACAAGAGAGCAACAGATGATGAAAGAAAAGCTTTGCTTAAAGGAAAAAAAGGTGCTGAAGCTTCAAGAATCAATATGAAATACAGAACAGAATTATACACAAAAATGTATAAAAAGCTGATTGACGATTATCAGCAGTCCTGTAAATAACTAAAATTTAAAAGTCGCCTGTTTTTCATGTGACTTTTTTCTGCCAAAATTTCACATCATAAAATAAAAGTCTGCCAAAAATTTCTTTTCAACCCGTTGGCATACATTTAGAGAATTACAACACAGAATAATTAAAAATTAAATATATTATGTCAGTAAACTTTAAACCATTAGCAGACAGAGTTTTGGTAGAACCAATCGCTGCAGAAACTAAAACAGCTTCAGGTATTATTATTCCGGACACCGCTAAAGAAAAACCGCAAGAAGGTACGGTAGTAGCAGTAGGTCCCGGAAAAAAAGATGAGCCTACAACTGTGAAAGTAGGTGACAAAGTTCTTTATGGAAAATATTCAGGTTCTGAATTGAAATTAGAAGGAAAAGATTATTTAATTGTAAAAGAAGGAGACCTTTTAGGAATCATCGGTTAATTTGTAAAAAGTAAAATGTATTCATGTAAAATGACTTCATGAATATAAAATTCATTAATACATTGTACAAAGTACATTAATACAATAAAAAATTATGGCAAAAGAAATAAAATTCGATATTGAATCAAGAGACGCTTTAAAAAGAGGGGTTGATGCATTAGCTAATGCAGTAAAAGTAACATTAGGACCAAAAGGTAGAAATGTAGTAATCGAAAAATCTTTCGGTGCACCTCACGTAACTAAAGATGGTGTTTCTGTAGCAAAAGAAATCGAACTTGAAGACAGAGTAGAAAATATGGGAGCGCAAATGGTAAAAGAAGTGGCTTCCAAAACCAATGATATTGCAGGAGACGGTACTACTACTGCTACTGTATTGGCACAGGCTATCGTAAGAGAAGGGCTTAAGAACGTAGCTGCAGGTGCAAACCCAATGGATTTGAAAAGAGGAATTGACAAAGCAGTAACTGCAGTTGTTGAAAACTTAAAATCACAGTCTAAAACTGTTGGAGATTCTACAGAAATGGTAAAACAGGTTGCTTCTGTTTCTGCTAACAATGACGAAACTATCGGTGCTTTGATTGCTGAAGCTTTTGGAAAAGTAGGAAAAGAAGGTGTTATCACGGTAGAAGAAGCCAAAGGTATTGATACAACAGTAGATGTTGTAGAAGGTATGCAGTTTGACAGAGGTTACCAGTCACCATATTTCGTGACCAACCCTGAGAAAATGTTGGCTGAACTAGAAAATCCATATATCCTTTTAGTTGAGAAAAAAATCTCTTCTATGAAAGAATTGCTTCCTGTTCTTGAACCAATTGCACAAGGAGGTAAATCTCTATTAATTATTTCTGAAGAAGTGGAAGGTGAAGCTTTGGCAACTTTAGTAGTAAATAAATTAAGAGGTTCTCTTAAAATTGCTGCTGTGAAAGCTCCGGGATTCGGAGACAGAAGAAAAGCAATGTTGGAAGATATCGCAATCCTTACAGGAGGAACGGTTATTTCCGAAGAGCAAGGTTTCACAATGGAAAACATTACAATGGATATGTTGGGAACTGCTGAGAAAGTATCTATCGATAAAGACAACACAACTATTGTAAACGGTGGTGGTGAAGAAAGCAAAATCAAAGGAAGAGTAGCTCAAATCAAAGCTCAGATGGAAACATCTACTTCTGATTACGATAAAGAAAAATTGCAGGAGAGATTGGCTAAATTAGCAGGTGGTGTTGCAGTTCTTTACGTAGGTGCAGCTTCTGAAGTTGAAATGAAGGAGAAAAAAGACAGAGTTGATGATGCCCTTCACGCTACAAGAGCAGCTGTTGAAGAAGGTATCGTTGCAGGTGGTGGTGTTGCTTTGGTAAGAGCTATCGCAGCTTTAGAAGATCTTACAGGTATCAATTCTGATGAATCTACAGGTATCAAAATTGTAAAAAGAGCTATCGAAGAGCCATTGAGACAAATCGTTGCTAATGCCGGAGGTGAAGGTTCTGTAATCGTTGCTAAAGTTGCGGAAGGAAGCGGAGACTTCGGATACAACGCTAAAACTGACGAGTATGTAAACATGCTTGAAGCAGGTATCATCGACCCTACTAAAGTAACAAGAGTTGCTCTTGAAAACGCAGCTTCTGTTTCAGGAATGCTTTTAACAACTGAATGTGTAATCACTGAAGTGAAAAAAGACGAACCAGCTATGCCAATGGGTGGTGGAATGCCAGGAATGATGTAACAGCATGTCACTGAGACAATTTAATATATTAACCGTTCTGCTTTTGTGGAGCGGTTTTTTTAATAAAAGTTAATTTAAATAACTTACAAAAAGAACTAAAAAATATTCATCAAGAGATTTTAGTTTTTATAAATGATTTTGAAAATAATGTAAAAGATTTTAGAGAAACAATTAGAAATAACTTTACTCATAACACAGATCCTTTTAATCAATACTTTTTAATTACTCTTGATGGAGAGAAAAGTATGGGTATTGACTACCCAGAAACATTATCAAACGATGAATTTTATTCTGAATTAATCAGAATATTTAAAAGTTTGAGTGAATATATTGAAAATTTACATCCAATATTGGATCAATAATCACTTGTTCTCCACAGCTCCAACAAATAATTTCACACCATTAATTTTTATGAGTAAAAGAAAAAGTCGAACAGCAATTTATAGAACAACTAGATGGGCATTTAAATCGTATTCTCTCAAATTCTATATAAAAAATGTTAAAACAAAGCTAAATAGTTATAATAATACATCTCATAAAGATCAGTTCAAATTAATCGAAAACGAACTTAGAAAATTAGAAAGTATTTTTTATTCACAAACAAATAACAGAGATAAAATAAATAAAAACTCTATGAATGCTTTAAAAAATATTTTCTTCAGAAAAAAAGGATCAATAAATTTTCAAATAATATAAAATACTACTTGGCAATTGCAAAAAATCAAAATATACAGATATCTTTAAATCATTATATCCAAGAAGGATATTTTAAAGCAGAATATAAAGATAAAAACAAAGTTGGAGATATTTTAACAAAGAAAGAATTAGTTGACACAATTGAATTATATAATTTTTTATCTTTTTTCAATGAATCTATTAGTAGTGAATTCTATATCATCATAAAAGAAATATTTAATAAAAATAAAAAGCGAAAAAAACTACTTATTGAAAATAAAAGAAGATACAAATTTTATTGTGAGTTTAATGACAAAGAATTTAAGTTGGCTGACTATCTAAAAAGGTATTAAGCTATTGTATTCACATTAGCGTAAATACCTTATTTCCCACTCGTACCTACAATAAAAACTCAATTACAATCCACTATTTTCCCTATCTTTAAAACAAAATCCCATCACTATTGAAAACAAAACTATTCCTCCTTTCACTTTTCAGCTTATGCTTAACTCATGCACAAACCCTAAATTTTAAACATCTTGCGGATATGTCTATGGGCAGAGGAGCTACAAGCAGTGTCATTGTAGATGAGAATATCTATGTGAGCAATGGTTATAAAAGCACTGATGGTAACGCAAACTTTATTGAGAAATATAGTATTAAAGATAACCGTTGGAGCATAATCAGCCCTACTCTGCTTCCCAAAAGATTCGCCAATTCAGAGACTTACAATAATAAAATTTATATTTTTAACGGTTGGGGAAATAGCCATCTTGAAATTGTAGACCTTGAAACTCATAAAATAACGAAGGGAGCTGTCAATCGTGCCTACACAGGAAATGCCGGTTCTGCGATCTATAACGGGAAAATATATGTGTTCGGCGGCAGCGGACTAAACAATGCAGCAACCACCGTATTTTCTAACAGATTTCAATACTATGATATTGCTTCCAATACATGGAATCCATTACCCGATATGCCCACAGCCAGAGAAACAAAAGGCAAAATTGTGAATGATAAATTGTATGTCATTGGTGGTTTTAATGGTACATCATCCCGTTTGGTCAATGTTTATGACCTCAACAAAAATCTTTGGACTGAGCAATATACGATGCCTGTTGGGATATCCGGTCATTCATTAGCGGTATCCGGCAATAAGATTTTTATTGCAGGAGGTTATAATAATCAAACTTTTCTGGCTTATTTTGATACAGAAACCAATAAGTTACATCAGCTATCATCCAATATGATTCCTCGAAGACACGCTGCTTCGGAAATTTATAACAATAAATTATACATCATGGGTGGAAGTACAACGTCATCAACCAAATCAGCTATTAAAAGCATTCAGGTTGCCGATATTAGCGAAGCAACTCTTTCCACTGAATAATCTGAAATCAGTGAAAAACATCTTGAACCATTAAAAACCAAAATGAAAAATAATGGCAAGACATTTCTTTACGAATATTCATAATCTATCCTCAGGGCGGTTTTTCTATTCAAAAACAAATTCCTAAGTTTACAAGTCCTGAATTTTTCAAAAAAACTCACAATGGAAAATAAAAAAGATGAAGTTCTAGACAACGGCCCATTCTACCACGGAACCAAAGCAGACCTTAAAATCGGAGACTTACTCACCGCAGGATTTGGCTCAAATTATTATCCGGAAATCATCATGAATCACATTTATTTTACAGCTTTACAAAATGGAGCAGGACTTGCTGCTGCATTGGCAAAAGGAGATGGAGATGAGCGTATTTATATCGTAGAACCAACCGGAAATTTCGAAAACGATCCTAATGTAACCGATAAAAAATTTCCTGGAAATCCCACAAGATCATATCGAAGCACAGAACCTTTAAAAGCTGTAGGAGAAGTTACCGACTGGATAAAATTAACAGATGAAGAGCTCCAAAATTGGAAAGAACGAATCGCAAAAATTCGAGAAAATCCGGATGCTGAAATTATTAATTAGTTTTAATATAGATTATTTTAGTTTATTCCTACAAAATGTCATCAATACAATTTAATCATCATGGCTAAAAACAAAACCACCGAAACAACAGTCAGCGTAGCAGATTTCATCAACTCTTACGTAGAAAAAGATGAGAAAAAAGCAGACAGTTTTGAATTAATTAAATTAATGAGCGATTGGTCAGGATTTGAACCTAAAATGTGGGGACCAACCATCATCGGATTCGGCAGCTATCATTATAAATATGAAAGTGGACACGAAGGCGATATGCCTTTAATTGGGTTTTCTCCACGTAAAGCAGAATTTTCATTATATGTTTACTCGCCAACGAAAGAAAGCGAACCTTTATTGAATGAGTTGGGAAAATTTAAAATGGGTAAAGCCTGTATTTATGTTAAAAAACTTTCTGAGATTAATATTGAAACTTTAGAAAAAATCTGCAAAGCAACGATTGCTTATTTAAATGAAAATCATGAATGCGCTTGCAGAGAAAAATAATGCAAACTTATTATTCATAAATTTCTTCTCCATTCCAAAAAACTTCCCGAAATTTGTCATCTGTGCGTTAAATAAAAAAAATTAATGAATTAAAAATTTAGATTAAACAAACATACAGTAAAACTTAGTATAAGTTTTCTTCGGGGCAGGGTGCAATTCCCTACCGGCGGTTACAGTCCGCGACTCCTTTCTTTTGAAGGGACTGATTTGGTGAAATTCCAAAACCGACAGTTACAGTCTGGATGGGAGAAGAAAATGAAACAATCAGTGAGGCTATTTCGATGGACTCATTGTGTTGTATTTCATTTCCATGTACCGAAGTGTATTTTAACTTTCAAAAGTAAAATAACATGGAAAAATTATTAGAAAAATTCGGGGTTACTCCGAAAGAACGTGTAGAAAAAGCACTTCTAACCTTACAACAGGGAAAAGGCATCCTTTTAGTAGACGATGAAGACCGTGAAAACGAAGGCGACATCATCTTTCCAGCCTCAACTATCACAGAAAAAGACATGGCGCTTTTAATCCGCGAATGCAGCGGAATCGTTTGCTTATGCATCTCGGAAGAGAAAAGCAAACACCTGAATCTTCGTCCAATGGTGGAGAATAACAATTCAAAAAATCAGACGGCATTTACCATTTCTATTGAAGCTAAAGAAGGTGTGGAATCAGGAGTTTCTGCAAAAGACCGCGTAACAACTATCAGAACAGCAATTGCAGAAGATGCCTTGGCAGAAAACATCGCCAGCCCGGGACACGTTTTCCCTTTAATCGCCAGAAAAGATGGTGTTTTCGAAAGGCGCGGGCATACGGAAGGCAGTGTGGATTTGGTAAAATTAGCCAACCTTGGCGAGGATGCTGTTCTTTGTGAACTGACCAATGAAGACGGATCTATGGCAAAGCTTCCCGAAATCGTAGATTTTGCGGAGAAAAAAAATATGACCGTTGTGACGATTGAAGACATTTATGATTATCGCAAAATGAGACATAGTTAAAAAATATAAATTTAGCGCACAGAAACAGCCGTCCGATTATTCCGGACGGTTTTTTTATTTTTTAATACCTATTCATAATTAATATTTAATTATTATTCTGAATCAAAATCAAGAATTAAATCCATTTTATACTGATTTTTTGCCCGTTTTTTGATATCATTTCAAAACACCAGTCACTTAATGTTTAATGAAAATTTAAAAATCATGAAAAAATATTTCATTATAATTATCTCTCTTCTCTTTACTGAAATTAATGCTCAGGAAGCCGCCCATACTATTTCTTCAGATAAGATGAATATTGTGAAAACAAACGTCACAGGATATGTATTGAGAAATATTAATTTATCTTACGAAAGAGCTTTTAATCAATGGTTTTCCCTGAATATAGGATTTGGAACAATGACTGAAGGAAAAGTTCCTTTTATTAATACTTTTTTAAGCGATGCAGATGAAAAAAGATTTGAAAATCTCAGAGTAAAAGCTACTAACTTTACGATTGAACCTCGTTTTTATATTGGAAAAGGCTATGGAAAAGGGTTTTATTTTGCACCATATTACCGATACTCCAAAGTCTCTTCCAATACATTTGATTTTTATTATGATTATAAGGCCCCAAATGAAACTACCTATCAAATTCCGTTGAAAGGGAACGGAAGTACAAATGGAAACAGTGCCGGATTAATGATAGGAGTACAGCTTTTCCTTACAAAAAGTCAGAATTTTGTCTTGGATTTCTGGATTGCGGGTGCACATTACGGAAGTGGAAAAGGAGATTTCATTATGACCAGCAATCATATTTTAACTCCTGAAATGCAGGCTCAGCTGAAACAGGAAATAGAAAACTTAGATATCCCTTTTGTTGATTACACAGTGGAAACTAATACCAATGGAGCCAAAATAAAAATAGACGGACCTTGGGCAGGCTTTAGAAGCGGGCTTTCAATGGGATACAGATTTTAATTTTAAGTTCTTACTTTTAGGATAGTTTTTAATATAAATTTCATACGATTTGATACTGCTAAGAAATATATTCACTTTTATCTGTTTCAAAAAAAATGATATCTTTCCCTTATGAATTCATCACAAATTACGACTGTCCAAAGAATTAAAGCAATTGTTGGCGGCTCTATAGGAAATTTGGTAGAATGGTATGACTGGTATGCCTACGCAGCCTTTTCTATCTATTTTTCAAATTCTTTTTTCCCGGAATCAGATTTTAATGCACAATTAATGAATACTGCGGGCATATTTTTTGTCGGATTCCTAATGCGTCCCATTGGAGGGTGGATGTTTGGAAGTATTGCCGATAAAATCGGAAGAAAAAGAGCAATGACACTCTCTGTCTTACTGATGTCTTTCGGTTCTTTACTCATTGCACTTACCCCAACATATGACACAATAGGCATTATTGCACCTGCATTATTGCTTATCGCGAGGTTACTACAGGGATTAAGCGTTGGTGGAGAATACGGCGTTTCAGCTACTTATCTCAGCGAAATGGCAACACAAGACAGAAGAGGATTTTATTCTAGCTTTCAATATGTAACGTTAATTGGAGGTCAGCTGATTGCTTTAGGAATTCAGTTGATCTTACAAAAACTAATATTAACAGAAACCCAACTGGAAAACTGGGGCTGGAGAATTCCTTTTGTTATCGGAGCTATTCTTTCTGTGATTGCTTTATATTTAAGATCGAATCTTCATGAGACCGAAGCTTTTGAAAATAAAAAAGAAGTGAGTGAAAAGAAAAAAGGAAGTATCAAAGAGCTTCTTAAATATCCAAAATCTCTGCTTACGGTCGTAGGATTAACACTCGGAGGGACTCTGGCTTTCTATACTTATACGACTTATATGCAGAAATTCCTGGTGAATACTGTTCATCTCACCAAAGAACAATCTACTTTAATTTCATTTGTTTCATTACTAACATTTGCAGGATTGCAGCCCGTTTTTGGAGGACTTTCTGATAAAATAGGAAGAAGGCCTTTACTTTTAGGCTTCGGAATTTTAGGAACAATTTTTACGATTCCATTACTTACTGCTTTAAGCCACACAACGTCAATGTGGGCGGCTTTCTTTCTGATTATGGCAGCATTAATTATCGTGAGCGGATACACTTCCATTAATGCTATCGTAAAAGCGGAACTTTTCCCGTCTGAAGTGCGTGCTTTAGGAGTAGGTTTGCCTTATGCCTTAACTGTAGCGATATTTGGAGGGAGTGCCGAATATATTGCATTATGGCTTAAAAAATTTGGTGCTGAACATTATTTTTACTGGTACATTACTGCATGCATACTATTTTCTTTGCTGGTGTATATACAAATGAAGGACACCAAAGAAACTTCAGCTTTAGATAAAGATTAGTCATTTGATATTCTGATGATAAAAGATTAGGCCTCAGACTTTGTCTGAGGCCTAATCTTTTATTTTAATGGTAAGCCTGTCTAAACTTTTCAACCATACTGTCTAAGTTATGACGCTGAACATACACTGTTTTCACATCTTGATATCTCGGAGACTTGTAGAAGACCTCATGGAAATCCATGCTTCCATTTCCTACTTTCACAATTTTCTGCACATCAATATTCAACTTTTTCAATTCTTCTCTGAAAACCTGGAATTCGTCTTGTATATTATTCATCTGTTAAATTTGGATTTTTAGTTAAAAAAACAACATTTAAAATCAACACCCTCCCATTTTCATGGGGTAGTGATTAATTTTACACTAAAATTAGTGAATTTATCAATATAAACATAACATTTAATTAAAAATTCGCTAATAAATTTAAAATAATAAAACAATTCAATATCATTTACGCATATTTATTACATTTCGTGTTGACAAAGATTATTAAAATCTTTATAATCATGCATATCAAAGTACTTCCCAGTTATTAATTTTAAACTTATTTATCTCGAAAATGCGAACTTTAAATATTCAGACTTTAACCTATCTGATATTTTTTCATCTTATCTAAAAAATTATAACATGAAAATCTCAAAATCATTTCTTTTCCTTCTTCTATTATCTTTTTCCGGATTGAGTTTTGCTCAAAAAAGGGATGAAATAAAAATTATATCTAAAGACAGAAAAGGGAAAAAAACTGAAACAGTTATTAAGAACGAAAACCTTCCCCATTTCATTCAATTTGGTATTATGTCTAAAAGTCATGAGGTCTTTAAAAATAAATATAAAACCGATGTTGTGTATCAGAACTGTGTAATCAGCCCCATGATTTCAAAAATAGCAAAAGAAAACAACCTTGCAATGGCAAAGTTGTTAACTGAAAAATATGGTGATGTATGGAAAAAAGATTTAGAAATTATTCCATACGGATTATGATTCCTGACTTTCTTCTTCCATCTCTACCTCATGCCTCAGCTGAGCCTTGTAAAGCGTAGCGTAATAGCCGTTTCTGTCCAAAAGGTCAAGATGTTTACCTTCTTCTACAATTTTACCATGTTCCATGACAATGATTTTATCAGCTTTTTCAATGGTTGAAAGCCTGTGCGCAATAATAATTGATGTCCTGTTTTTGGTAATTTTTTCTGTTGCTCTCTGAATTAATTTTTCACTTTCGTGGTCGATAGAAGATGTGGCTTCATCCAAAATTAAAATTTTCGGATCAGATAAATAAGCTCTCAGGAATGACAATAATTGTCTCTGCCCTAAAGAAATCGATGAACCTCTCTCACTTACCACATACTCATAACCTCCGGGAAGGCTTTCAATAAAATCATCAACTTCAATTTCTTTCGCGCCCGCCTTGATCTGGTCTAGAGTAATGGTATCATCTCCAAAGGCAAGATTTTCAAAAATACTTCCATGGAACAGAAAAACATCCTGCAATACTACCCCGATATGACTTCTTAAATTATATAATTCATAATCTTTTAAATCAATATCATCGATTAAAATATTTCCCGAGTTAATATCGTAAAGTCTGGTAATTAAACTGATAATAGTAGATTTGCCGGCTCCGGTTGCACCAACAATGGCAACAGTCTCTCCGGGATTTACTTTAAAATCAATTCCTTTTAAAACTTCCTGCTTTTCATCATAAGCAAAATGAACTTTTTTAAATTCAATTTTACCGTCAAAATGATCTTTTTCCACCCTTCCGGTATTGGTCATGGCATAATCCTCATCCATTATACCCAGAACTCTTTCTGCACCTACTATACCTCTCTGAATATTATTGAATCTGTCTGCAATTTGTCTCAAAGGACGAATCAGCATTGAAATATATTGAATAAATGCAATAACAACCCCTGCACTAATCGTAATATAGCCTCCATAAAAGAGAATAAACCCAATGAAAAGTGACGAAATAAGTTCTACAACAGGAAAGAACAATGAGAAAATGAAAACTGTTTTCAATAACGCCCCTTTCAAAGTAATATTAATATCGTCAAATTTTTTAAACTCAGCTTCCTGCCTGTTGAAAACCTGGATAATTGACATCCCTGCCAATCTTTCCTGAACAAAAGAATTTTGATTTGCCGTCCAGGTTCTTTCATCACCGAAGGCTTTTTTCAGTCTTTTTTGGAAAAACCTTGTGATTATAACCATCAAAGGCAAAATAGCAAGCGTAATGTAACTCAGATGTACATTGGTATTAAACATCATCACCAATACAAAAACAATTCTCAAAATGTCTCCGAAAACCATCAGGAAACCATCTGTATAAACTGTCGCAATAGTTTCAACATCACCAACTGCCCTTGTTACAAGCTGCCCAATCGGAGTTTTATCAAAAAATGATGTTTTGAAATAAATAAGTTTAGCATAAAGCCTTTCCCTGATATCTCTGATTACATTTTGAGAAATATAATTAGAAAAATAAACCAGGAAAAAATTTAAAACAGTCTCCGCAAACACCAGCCCTACTAACATGTAGATATGCTTCATCATTAAAGCCTTATCTTTCAGTTTTGTGATATCATTATCTACCACCTGCATCGTAAGGTAAGGCCTATAAGTAGAAACCATCGCTAATATGATGGAAATTATCAAAGTAAGGATAAACCACGCCCGAAACTTCATTCCAATAAAGAACAGCCTCTTTATGATTCCTCCGGTATCTTGTTTTTTCATTGTACGAATTGAAGAAAGAATTAATATAAAATTCTTTGCAAAAATAAGACTTTCTAATTTGACAGCCTTTACAACTTTATTAAATCGTGATAGAAAAATTCAAATCTCTATCATTTATGGTATGAATATTAATTGACTTTCTTCAACCAGCTCAACACATAACCTGCCACTTCTTCCCAACCCTTTTCACCCGCAATGAAGTGGCTTCTGCCTTCAAATATTTTAAAATCAACGATACTGGTTTGATCTTTATAAGCATTTGCGATTTTTCTGGAAAATTCGGCAGGGAAGATATTGTCATTAGAACCAGCAATGAATAATAACGGTTCATGAGATTTATTTAGATCTAATTTTGCTGACGGCTTAAAAAGCGGATCTCTTGCTAATCTTCTACTTTCAGGAGCAGCAACAGCTTCATATAATTTATCACTTTCTTCTTTTGAGTAATTATTGAAAAAGGCTTTATGATACCATTCTTTTGTTCCTAAAAATACGGAGTTCCCTTTAAAGAAATTTACGACTGGCCAAACAATTTTTACAGTAGAAAAAGGAGCCATTACATTCTTGGGAGGCGCTCCATCAATACTTACTCCGGCAACAGCCTTTCCCATATCAATTAATTTCTGAACCATCAATCCGCCAAACGAGTGCCCGATTATGATTGGTTTTTCAGGAAGTTTGTCAATAAATTTCACCAAATTTTCAACAGTATCATCAAAACTTACATTTTTTAATTCTGCCGGAATATTTTTCTTTAGGCTCCTTGGGTCTCCTTCATGCCCCGGATTTGATGGCGTATGTACAGTATAACCTTGAGTTTCAAAATAAGTTTTCCATTCTTTCCAGCTTGTACTGTTCACAAATAATCCATGAATAAATACGATAGTTTTTGTTTTCATAACTTTTATTTTTAATTGGTTTTAAATTATGAGACAAAGTTCCGAGAATAAAATGAGGATAATTTTAACCAGGGTTAAAATCGTATTACTTACCCGAAATTCTTTTTCGGATTCTGCTTAAAGATGGTCCTTGAATGCCTAAGTATGAGGAAATATGGTACAGCGGGACATTATTAAAAATATCAGGATGCTGTTTTATCAAATCCAAATATCGTTCTTCGGGAGATTTCAGAATAAAACCTTCGATTCTTGTCATCGTAACATTAAATGCTTCTTGCGCCAGAAGTCTTCCAAATTTTTCCCATTGGTGCGACTGATGATACAGGGAAAGCAAATCTGTATATCGTATATAAATAATCGAAGCATCCGTCAAAGCCTGTGTATGATAATCACACGGTATCTGATTAATAAAACTTTTGAAAGAAACTACAAAACCATTAGCAGAATAAAGAAAAACATTTTTTTCCTCTCCTGTTATATCGTCGATCGTATAAGAACGGAAAACTCCATCAACAATAAACCCTAAATAGGTACAAACTGTACCGCGAAGATTATAAAAATCTCCTTTTTTGTAAATTTTGGGCAACCAAAAGTCTTTAGATAACTTAAAATCCTCTTCTGTAAGACCTGCGAAATGATTCAAAGTAAAAGCGAGTTTTCCTATTTCATCCATGAGATTTAGTTTTATTTAAAATTCAAATGGTGACTTAAAATTTAGCCACCATCATTACATTACAACTCTTTATTCCCAATTTCTTCAATCTCCAAAGAAGGTTTTCTGAGACTCTCTTTTTTGAGCTTATTTTCCAATATTTTATGGACACCGTAGACAGCTACAATTGCAAGTAACCAGCTAATAATATTAACCAGAGAAAAACCTGTATAATTGTTTTCATTATAAGAACCGGAAAGTCCCTCATAAATCTCGTAACAAAAAAGAAATGCTATTTGAAATCCTAAATAAATACCGATTGCTAATAATCCAAATTGCCATTTCGTTTTTCCAAATCTCTCTGCTAATCCGCCATAATACCTGTAAGCTCCAATCATAATAAAGATTGACATCATAGTTATTGTTGTTTTTAGTTTAATTAAATTTATATCCTACATCTACCAAATATAATCCATGAGCAGGTGCAGAGGTTCCCGCCGAATTGCGGTGCTTATCCTCAATCACTTTCCGTAAATCTTCAGGTTTCATTTTTCCTGAACCAATTTCAACCATTGTTCCGACAATTGCTCTCACCATATTCCGTAGAAAACGATTAGCGGAAATCGTAAATTTTAATTCATTTCCGTTTTGTTCCCACTCTGCTTTATACATTTTGCAGATATTGGTTTTGTTATCGGTTTTCAATTTAGCAAAACTCGTAAAATCTTCGTATTCAAACAAAATCTTACAGGCTTCGTTCATTTTGTTAATATCTAAATTTCTTTTCCAGTGTTGCCAAGCTGACTCCTGAGTAAAAGGATTTTTTTCTAACGTGATATAATATTCATACGTTCTGAAAGTTGCATCAAAACGTGCATGAAAATCATCTTTTACCCTAAAGATTCGTTTAACAGAAATATCTGGCGGAAGAAAACTGTTCAGCTTGCGCGGAAGATCCTGATCCAATACTTTTTCCGTATCAAAATGGGCAAAAATTTTCTTTGCATGAACTCCTGTATCCGTTCTTCCGGCTCCTGTTGTTTTAATTTCTTCTCTTAAAATGGTGGAAAGTGCTTTTTCCAATTCTTCCTGTACAGAAATAGCATCAGGCTGAATCTGGTAACCGAAATAATTTTTGCCGTTATAGGAAAACTCAATAAAATACCTCAATGTGATAAAATAACTCTACAAAAATACTGTAATTTAATGATAATCAATAATTGATTTTTTAAAATAAATATTGAAAAGTAGATACCATATTAAGCAAAATCCATATGAAATTTCTTATTTTTGCAAATGTATGAAAAGATGGTACCTCTATCCTTTTTCCCTCGGCTACCACATGGTAACAGGTATCCGAAACACAATGTATGATCTGGGAATCTTAAAATCTACGAAATTCAAAACACCGATAATCTGTGTCGGCAACCTTTCTGTGGGCGGAAGCGGCAAATCACCAATGGTGATGTACCTTGCCCAATATCTGTCTAAACATTACAGAACGGGAGTCCTTTCACGTGGTTATGGAAGGCTGACAAAAGGTTATGACGTAACAAACTACGACAGCAATTACAAAATGGTAGGAGATGAAGCAATGCAATTATTTGAACGTTTCAAAAACAGATTCGTAATTGCGGTTTCTGAAGAAAGAGTGCCGGGAGCGAAAAAAGTGATTGCCGATATGGATCTTGATGTTTTAGTACTTGATGACGCCATGCAACATAGAGCTATCAAAGCCGGATTTAATATTTTAATGACTGATTTTAATGATCCTTATTTTAAAGATCATCTTCTTCCGGCAGGAGATTTGAGAGAATCAAGAGCAGGAGCACAAAGAGCGGACATTATTATGGTCAGCAAATGTCCTGATGAACTGACAGAGGAAACCAAGCAATATTATATCTCCAGAATCAGACCGAACCGTGCCCAAAAAGTATTTTTTTCATCCATAGGGTATGATGAAAATGTATACGGAAGAGAAAAAATGCTTCCTGATAATAACCTGAATTATTATGATATTTTGCTAATTACAGGAATTGCCAATCCAAAGCCTTTATTACAGCATTTAGCAAAATTCTCACAAAGAGTAAAACATCTTAAATTCAGAGATCATCACAATTTTACTGATGATGACATAAAAAAAATCATTGCTGAATATAAAAAACTAGGGGAATACAAACTAATCTTAACCACAGAAAAGGATTATGTCCGTCTTAAAACTTTTGACTATCTTAGGGACATTGTTTACTACTGGCCTATCAATGTGATTATTGATAAAAAGGAAGAATTCAATCAAATCATCTTAGATTATGTTAGAAAAAATTAAAGAAACAGCCGATTTCATTAAAAATATTATTCAGGAAACGCCTGATTTTGCTATCGTTTTAGGCTCCGGTTTAGGGAAACTTCAGGATGAAGTAAAGGCTATTCATGTTTTAGAATATAAGAATATTCCGAATTTTCCCCAAACAACTGTTGTCGGTCATGGTGGAAAACTAATCTACGGGATGTTAGAGGATAAAAAAGTTTTGATAATGAGTGGTCGTTTTCATTATTATGAAGGCCATTCTATAGAAACGGTTACTTTTCCTATCAGGATTTTTCATTTACTGGGAATTAAAAATCTTATTCTTTCTAACGCCTGTGGTGGTGTGAATCCTGATTACAGTGTTGCTGATATTGTGATTTTAAAAGATCATATCAATATGATGCCCGAACACCCGCTTCGAGGTAAAAATATTGATCAATTCGGACCTCGTTTCGTTGATATGAGCGAGCCTTACAACAAAAACATGATTTCCGTTGCCGAGCAATCCGCAAAAGAAAATAATATTAAAATTCACCAGGGAGTTTATGTTGCTCTCCAAGGCCCAACCTTTGAAACTCCCGCAGAATACGGAATGATAAAGGCCATCGGTGGTGATATGGTGGGAATGAGTACTGTTCCCGAAGTTATCGTGGCAAAACATATGGGAATGGATGTTTTCTGTGTTTCTATTATTACAGATTTGGGTGGTCCGGATATTTCATTTTCCGTTTCTCACGAAGAAGTTTTGAATGCTGCCAATAAAGCTATGCCGAATGTAATTGCCCTGGTAAAAGGTTTGGTAAAAAATTATCTGTAATATCATAGAATTTCTCAATCTCTTAAATTTTTCCTAATTAATACGAAACCAGTTTCAAATTGCGTTTCATTGTTTAGATTTGCATAAAATGAAATTGAAAAAATGAAAAAGTTATTATTACTATTTATGATGGGTATTTTTGGATTAAGCTGTTCTCAGCAGACTCCAAAAGTTCTTAAAACAAGCTTTTCTAAAGAAGCTTTAAATCAAAAGGTTGAAGATGAAGAAGGAAAAAGTATAACTATCCAACAAATTCTGGATCAGCATAAAGGAAAAGTTTTAGTGATTGATTTCTGGGCGGGATGGTGTAGAGATTGCCTTAAAGCTCTTCCAAAGGCTAAGGAATTAGAAGAAAATAATAAAAATATTGATTTTGTGTTCCTTTCACTAGATCGTTCGAAAGAAGGTTTTGATAAAAGCCTTGAGAGATTTGAAATGAAAGACAAAGAAAATTACTGGTTTTCTTCAGGCTGGAAAAATGATTTCAATAATTATATTGATCTAAACTGGATTCCAAGATATATGGTAATCGACCAAAAGTCTGCGATTGCAAAATATTACGCAATTTCTCCGGAAGATCCCGAAATTCAGACTACAATTGATAATTTACTTAAATAAAACCTACATAGGAAATGAGGAGATTAAGGAAATAAAATCTATAAACATAAAAAATTCTACTGCTTGAGTACGACACAAATATTGAACTGAAAAAAAACAAAAGAAATTAATTAAAATATAGGAATCCATATCTTTGCAATATGGATTTTTCTTTTCCTATACGCAAAATTATTCATGTTGATATGGATGCATTTTATGCTTCCGTAGAACAGCATGACAACCCAGCATTAAGAGGAAAGCCCATTGCGGTAGGCGGTGAACATCGCGGAGTAGTTTCTGCAGCCAGTTATGAAGCAAGAAAATTTGGTGTCCGTTCCGCAATGCCAAGCAAAACAGCAAAAGAAAAATGTCCACATCTTATTTTCGTTCCGCCACATTTTGCACGGTATAAAGAAATTTCAAGAAAAATCCGGGAAATTTTCTACGAATATACAGACTTGGTAGAACCACTTTCTTTGGATGAAGCCTATCTTGATGTCACCGAAAATAAAAAAGGAATAGACTCTGCCAATCAGATTGCTAAAGAAATCCGGCAAAAAATATTTGATGAAACAGGCCTTACTGCTTCTGCCGGAATTTCGGTCAATAAATTTTTAGCAAAAGTTGCTTCAGACATCAATAAACCCAACGGACAAAAAACTATTCATCCAGATAGAATAGAAGAATTTCTTGATGAATTACCCGTCGAAAAATTTTACGGTGTAGGGAAAGTTACCGCTAATAAAATGTTTAGTTTAGGAATTTATAAAGGAAAAGATTTAAAAAAACGAACCATTGAAGATCTTACAAGAATGTTCGGAAAATCAGGAGGGTATTATTATAACGTTGTTCGCGGCATTCATAATTCTGAAGTAAAACCTCATCGGATTCAAAAAAGCGTTGCCGTAGAAAGAACTTTTTTTGAAGATCTTTTTGACGAACAGCAAGTCAATGAAAAATTACAAAGCCTAAGTGAAGAACTTTATAACCGTTTACAAAAAAACACTATTCTTGGCAGAACTTTAACTTTAAAAATAAAATACAAAGATTTCTCCCTTTTTACCCGGAGCATTACTAAAGAAGAATATTTTTTGTCTACCGAACAATATTTTAATACCGGAAAAAAACTTTGGGAACTTCGACCTTTTGATAAGCCTGTCCGTTTACTGGGACTCTCTCTTTCACAGCTAAATACAGAAGAAAAGAAGCTCGTTTCCGTTCAACTAAAAATACCGTTTAAAGAATTTGAAGATCAATAGCTTAGAAATTTTCACTACATTGTAGTAACCAAATTTCAAAACCTATGAACCAAACAATGATTCAATTTTTCCACTGGTACTCTGAAGGAGATGGAAAACTATGGAAAGAAGCCGAAAAACAGGCAACATATTTATCTGAGCTAGGAATCACATCAGTTTGGTTCCCTCCCGCATATAAAGGAACAAACGGAGGGTATTCCATTGGATATGATGCATATGATCTTTTTGATTTAGGCGAATTTAATCAAAAAGGAACACTTCCTACAAAATACGGAACTAAAGAGGATTATTTAAAGGCAATCAAAGCTTTAAAAGAACAAAATATTCAAATAATTGTTGATATTGTCCTAGGCCACAAAGCCGGGGGTGACGAATTGGAAACTTTCAAAGCCGTAAAAGTAGATGAAAACAATAGAGATAAAGTAATTTCAGATGTAATAGAAATACAGTCATACACAAAGTTTACATTTCCGGGCAGAGGAAAAAAATATTCAGATTTTATATGGAATTTCAACTGTTTCAGCGGGGTAGATTATGCAGAAGGAATGGATTCCCATATTTTTAAAATACAGTCTGAGTACGGAAATGATTGGGAAGAAATGATCGATGACGAAAAAGGAAATTATGATTACCTCATGTATAACGATATTGAGCATAGAAATCCTTTCGTACGGGAAGAGCTTAATAATTGGGCAACCTGGTATTTTGAACAAACCGATTTTGACGGAGTAAGACTGGATGCTTTAAAACATATTTCTTTTGATTTTTATAAAGAATGGCTGACTTTGCTTAGATCAAATTCAGGGAAAAATATTTTCGCTGTTGGAGAATATTGGGCTCCCGGATACCTCAATTTACTCCAAAAATATATTGAAGTAACGGAAGGATGCATGAGTTTATTCGATAGTTCTCTGCAAAATAATTTTCACACGGCTTCTAAAGAAGGCAGTTCGTATGATTTGAGAAATATTTTTGAACAAACACTTACACAGGCAGATCCTATCCATTCTGTGACATTGGTCGACAATCACGATACGCAGCCCTTACAGGATTTGGAGGCGCCCGTCGACTATTGGTTTAAGCCAATGGCTTACGCCTTAATTTTATTAAGAGAAAATGGCTATCCTTGTGTATTTTATCCCGATTTATACGGTGCTCATTATGTAGATAAAGATAAAGAAGGAAATGAACAGGAAATTTTCCTTGATAAAGTGGATGGTATCGAAGAACTTTTAAAAGCCAGGAAAGATTATGCTTATGGACTTCAAAGAGATTATTTTGAAGACGCCAATTGTCTTGGCTGGATTCGTGAAGGCGATGAAGAACACGAAGGATGTGCTGTAGTTTTAAGCAATAAAGAAGCTTACAATAAACCTATGGAAATGGGTGAAAAATACATCGGGAAAAAATTCTACGATTTACTTAAAAGATATGAAGATACAATAATTATAGACGAAAATGGTTGGGGAAATTTCCCTGTTCCTGCCGGAAATGTAAGCCTTTGGGTTCCTGAATGACTTTGAATCAGATTTTTCTGAGTTCTAAAATTTTTGGTCTTTCTGAATGGTCTGAAATACTACCGTTACGAGCAAATTCTGCCCAAAGAGCTCGTAACTTTTTTCCGTTTTCATGAATATATTCCCAAGGAATACCTTTTAATAATTCAGCAGATTTCCATGCAGGTTCATTTCCGAAAATCAGGGGTAAATCTACACAATGTGCAGCACCTAAATAATTAGTTTTCAGCGTAGAATGGATTCTGAATAAATAAACATTTCCCCCGGCCTGAGAGAAATTCTCAGCAAAGTTTCTAGCAGGTTTTCCGTAGATAGTTTCTGTGGTCAATTGAACTGTTTTATTCATGATCCTCTCACCAAAGCCTTTTCCGAGATATTTATTCAATTGTTCTGAAGTTTTTAGATAGAGTGCTGTTTCGTTATCATTTAAACCTATTAAAACATCAATTTTCCCAGCCTTTTGTTTCCATTTTCCTACAACTTCGTTTTCATTGCATAAAGGTGAAAAACCATATTGAGTACCAAATGGCATTGCGGCTTTTAAGCCATATTTAAAAACTGACGGGACAAAATTTCTATACCCATCCATCATTTTTAAAACATCAGTTTCATCTTTTAAATGTTCCGTTTTTTTTAGAAATTCAGCAGACATTTTCTGACGATGGTGTCTAAGACCCAAAGGTGCACTTTGGATAATTACTCTTTGAAATAAATTTTCAGCCCCTTCAGAAACCATTAAATGAGCAATCACATCACCGCCTGAAGACTGACCGAGAAGTGTCATATTTTCAGGATCTCCGCCAAAACCATTAATATTATTTTTAACCCATCGTAAAGCTTCGACAATATCAAGCAAACCTAAATTTGGCGGCCTATTTTCATCTCCTCCCAAAAATCCGAACAGACCCAAACGATAAGAAACAGTAACAACGATAATTTTTTGCTCTTTCACCCAATCCGCAGGATCAGAAGTAGGTAAGTCTCCACAGCCAATTTCATGGGAACCTCCATGAATCCAGACTACAACAGGAAGCTTTTTCTTCTCAGTAAAATCTTCGGGACGGTATACCGAAAGATATTGCGTAGATTCATGTACGTCAAAACTTTCAACATTAGTAGTCCCAATCATTCTTTCAATAAGCGGACTAATTACTTGAGGACAAACCGGAGTTTTTTCAGGAAAAATAATTTCCGAAGAAGATGGTTCGACAGGGGTTGGCTTTTGATACCTTTCGGAATGAGCATAACGAATACTTTTAGCTTTAATAATACCGTTTTCCTTTAAGGCTAAAATTTTTCCAAAAGATGTTTGAAAAGTATGTGTTCCTATATTTTGCCGTGATGTCATCTCAAAACAGAATAGATTTTCACATTAAATTTAATGATTTTGCTTAATACTGAAACTAAATTTCATTTTTAAACTATTAATTCAAAGTTTTATATTCACTTGGAGAAACTCCTACTTTACTTTTGAATAACCTAGTAAAATGTTGAGGGTATTTAAATCCTAAATCATAAGAAATTTCACTGATAGATTTTGAAGGATCAAAAATCTGTTCTTTCGCTACATCAATCAACTTATTGTGAATAAATTCCTGTGCAGAAACTCCGAGTTCTTTCTTGATCAGATCACCAAAATAATTCGCCGAAAGATTTAGTTGTTCTGCAAAATAATTAACCATCGGGAAACCAATATTTTTAGGTTTTTCGGACTTTAAATAATCATTTAATAAATTTTCAAACTTACCAATAACTCCCTGATTGACATGATCTCTTGTAAGAAACTGACGATCATAAAAACGCATACAGTAATTCAAAAATAATTCAATATTATTAACAATCAAAGATTTACTGTGTTTATCAATAGATTGCTCCAGTTCAAGTCTAATATTTTTAAAGCATTCTAAAATAATTTCTCTTTCTTTTTCTGAAAGATGTAGTGCCTCATGAACATCATAGGAAAAGAAATTATAATCTTTAATATTTTTACCCAAATTGGTTCCTTTGATTAAATCCGGATGAAATAATAAAGCATAACCTCCCGGCTGTACGTAGTTTCCGTCATTGGTAATTCCACTTACCTGCCCCGGGGCGATGAAAACCAAAGTCCCTTCCTGATAATCATAGCTGTGTTTACCATAATGCATATCTCCACAAA
Organism: Chryseobacterium sp. FH2; assembly: GCF_001045455.1. Classification (GTDB taxonomy): domain Bacteria; phylum Bacteroidota; class Bacteroidia; order Flavobacteriales; family Weeksellaceae; genus Chryseobacterium. Next base: position 76,564 of record NZ_LFNE01000010.1, read on the forward strand.
TCACATCCTTCAAAAAAACGGTATAAAAAGAATACGTTCTTCTGTATTGGCAAATAGGGTCTGACTTTGAAAAATCAACTACGCTTACCAACGGATGCAATGTTTCATGGTTTACCATTTTATTGTAATCTGAAACACTTTCAACAAATTCAACCTCCTGATTTTCCATGAAATATATTTTTAATTATTCAAAATTACCACTTTCCAGCGGAGATTTTACAGTGTCCGTAAAATTGGTAAATCTTTCTGTAATCTGTATAAGCTGAATTTATCTAAAAGTATCGACTTTTGTACCTGTTATGGAAACATTCAATCAAAACATTTTTCCGAAAGGAGAAAAGGCTCCTTCAGAATATTTTTCCCGGGGGATAGCCTGGATACAAATTTTAAAACCCGATGAAAATGATCTTAACTGCCAAATCGGAAACGTAATTTTCGAGCCAAAATGCAGAAATAATTGGCATACTCATGGCGGGGGACAGATTTTAATTGTAACTTCAGGAACAGGTTTTTATCAGGAAAGAGGAAAACCAATTCAGATTTTAAATCCCGGAGATGTCGTGAATATTCTACCAAATGTTATTCATTGGCATGGCGCTGGTCCGGAAAGTGAATTCACCCACATTGCCATTAATACAAATACTCAAAACGGTATTGTAAACTGGCTGGAACCTGTAACAGATAGAGAATACAGCAATTTATAAACTCAACTTAATTAACTTTAACTAAAAAAATCAAATGAGTACATTCACAGTAAAGGCTTACGGAGCAGAATCTAAAACTGCTGATTTAGCAGGAATGAATATTGAAAGAAGAGAAGTTACCCCTAAAGATGTAGAAATTGAAATTCTATATTGCGGAGTTTGCCACTCAGACCTTCACACAGCAAGAAATGACTGGGGCGGATCTTTGTATCCTGCAGTTCCGGGACATGAAATTGTAGGAAGAATCACAAATACAGGAAGCGAAGTTTCTAAATTTAAAATCGGAGATTTGGCTGCAGTTGGATGTATGGTAGATTCCTGCGGACATTGCGATAGCTGTAAACATGACTTAGAACAGTATTGCGAAAACGGATTTACAGGCACTTACAACGGAAAAGACAAACATTTGGGAGGTCACACTTTCGGAGGATATTCCCAAAAAGTAGTGGTTGACGAAAGATTTGTTCTAAGCGTACCGGAAAATTTAAATTTAGCAGCAGTTGCCCCACTTCTTTGTGCAGGTATCACAACCTGGTCGCCATTAAGACACTGGAATGTGGGACCGGATTCTAAAGTCGCTGTTGTAGGCTTGGGAGGTTTAGGACATATGGCTATCAAATTGGCAAAAGGTTTGGGAGCTGAAGTGACTTTATTCTCAAGAACCCCGGGAAAAACCGAAGATGCAATACAATTGGGGGCTGATCACGTAGTTATTTCTACTGAACAATCACAAATGGATGCTGTAAAAGGAAAATTTGATGTAATTATTGATACAGTTCCTTACGAGCATGACATCAACCCTTATATGCAGACTGTTGCTTTAAACGGAACTTTGGTTTTAGTAGGGTTTGTAGGTGAATTTGAAAATGAATCTCCAAGCACAAGACCAATGATTTTCCAGCGTGGTTCTGTTGCGGGATCTTTAATCGGAGGTATCGCTGAAACCCAGGAATTGTTAGATTTCTGCGGAAAACATAATATCGTTTCTGATATTGAATTAATCAAAATGCAGGATATCAATCAAGCTTATGAAAGAATGCTTAAAAGCGATGTGAAATATCGTTTTGTCATTGATATGCAATCTCTGTAATTCTTCATATATTTTAACAGGCAAGGCTTTCCGATTTTGGAAAGCCTTTTTTTATTTCTTCCCATTATATTTTCCTTCCATATCTTTAAACGCCCATTCTGCCATTGAGTGGATAACAGGAATCAAACCTTTACCGCCTTCGCTTAATTCGTAAGTTACATGAGGAGGAATAACGGGTTTTGCAGTTCTTATAACCAATCCGTCTGTTTCCAATTGTTTTAAATGCTGGATTAACATCTTTTCTGTAACCGCAGGAATAGCGCGTTTCAGCTCACTATACCTTTTATCGCCGTTGGAAAGATGATATAAAATAATAGGTTTCCAAAATCCACCGATTTTTTCCATAACATAAGTCACAGGGCAAGAATCGAGTGCGTATTTTTTATTTTGCTGTATTGTAGAACTTTCTTTAATGGCTGTCATGATACATACTTTAGGGTAAGTACTTGTATAAAAGTAAGTACAAATATAACTTTGTTCCTGAAAATAAAAAAATATTTATTATGAAAATTGTAATCACAGGATCATTAGGAAATGTAGCAAAACCGCTGGCTCAACAATTAATTGCAGAAGGACACAATATCACAGTAATCAGCAGTAACGAGTCTAAAAAAAGTGAAATTGAAATCTTAGGAGCACAGTCAGCAATTGGCTCAATCACAGATTTAGATTTTTTAATTAAAACCTTTGAAGGAGCAGATGCAGTATTTTTGATGACTCCTCCTAATATGGGGTTTGAAAATATCGTAGAAAATACTATTAATGCCGGAAAAAATTATGCTGAAGCCGTCAAACAAACTGGTATACAAAGAATTGTCATGTTAAGCAGCATCGGTGTTGAATCTCCTATAGACAACGGGCCGATAAAAGGTCTCCAATTCATTGAGAAGTTTTACAACGAACTGGAAAATACATCTGTAACTTTCCTGAGAGCCGGATATTTCTACATTAATTTCTTTAATGATATTCCTTTAATTAAAAATACAGGAATTATTGGAGCAAATTATCCCGCAAATATCAAAATCCCATTAGTTCATCCAAAAGATATTGCTAAAGCTGCCGCGCAAGAATTAGTAAAAAATAATGAAGGCAAAAATGTAAGATATATTGTAAGTGACATTCGCCCTGCAAGTGATCTTGCTAAAACTTTTGGAACTGCAATCGGAAAACCGGAACTTCCTTGGGTTGAATTTAAAGATGAAGAATCATTAAACGGAATGCTCCAGGCCGGAGTTCCAAATGAAATGGCAGAATTGTATACCGAAATGGGAAGAGGTTTAAGAGATGGTGTTGTTCAACAGGATTTTATGGAGCATGGGTCAATTGTTTCCGGTGAAATTAAATTAGAGGAATTTGCAAAAGAGTTTGCAGCTAAGTTTAATTCTTGATTTCCTATTAAATAGTTTCGGCGCACCAAAGGTGCGCCGAAACTATTTAAATATTGAAGTTAACTTACTTTAAACTAAGAAACTTCACCCCCTCTACTTTTTCTTTTTTAAAGTCTCTTTCAAAACTTTTAGTTTTCCATCAATTGGCTGGTCTATTTTTAGTTCTAAAATTTCAGCAACTAAAGGATAAACATTGATATTTTGAAATTCATCAATCACCAAATTACTTTTAAATTCAGTACCCCAAGCGAGGAATGTTGCTTTCATTTCAGGAACAATCTTCGGATTATAACCGTGTTTTCCCACAGATGTTTTCTTTCCTTTCTCTAAAAATATTTTAGGGGCTCTTGGTATCAATAAAATTTGCCCGATTCTGTTATATTTATCATCTTTTAAACCAAAGTGGAGATATTTAGGCAGTTTCTTATCCAAATAAACCTCATAATCATCCGTTTTATTAGCTTTTAATTCCTGATAAACATCTTTAACTTCGTCAGGATTTTTAACGTAGACTCTCAACAAAGTCTGAGAGTTATAAAAATCAAATCTGGTTTTATCAAACAAAACAGCAGGAATTTCTAAAGGATTTCCACCGTCAACTTTTATCATTCCGTGATCTGAAACAAAAACAAAATTTACATTTTTTAATCCTAAATCATTCACTTTCTGAACCAATTCTCCAATCGCTTTATCAACTAAATGTACCGCATCTTCCGTTTCTTTTGTATCCGGTCCGAAATGATGGCCGCTTCCATCCACCTCAGGGAAATAAAGAGAAATGAAATGCGGACGTTTATCCATAGGTAATTTCAACCAATTAATCACTTTATCAACTTTTTCTGATGGTGTGAATTTTTCATGATAAGGATAATAATAAGTAGGTCTTTTTCCTCCTGCGTCACTCGCAGACCCTACCCACATTAATGAAGCTGAAATCATTCCCTGCTTTTCAGCCAATCCCCAAAGTGGAATTCCACCATACCAACTGCCGTCTTCTGCATTCTTTCGATCATTCATTGCATAGTTTTCCTTTCTTTTATAGTCGTAGAAAAAGTTATCAATCAAACCGTGATGAGAAGGATAAAGTCCTGTAACCAAAGTCCAATGATTCGGAAAAGTAATACTCGGATAACTTGGGATCATTGCCTTAGCCTGAACTCCCCCATTTGAAAACTTTAAAAGATTTTCAGCATTATATTTTTTAGCATAATCATAACGAAAGCCATCTGCAGAAATCATTATTACATAAGGTTTTGTCTGCGCTTCAACACTGTTATATCTATTGGGAATAATTATTTGAGCAGTATCAATACTTCCATTTTGAGCAAAAACTGTCAGCGAAAAAATCAACAGTAAAAATTGTAATCCTTGCTTCATTTGTTTATAAATTTTAAGCAAAGTTACTCTCCCTAAATTACACCTAAAAGTTTCCTGGGTTAAAAAAACATTAAAAGCACTTTTTAGAATTGTTGTAAATAAAAAAGCCACTTTTCAGTGGCTTCTGTTTATTCTTTAATCAACTTTTCATAGGATAACGTTCCATCCTTATGAGTAATTTCAAAATAGTAGCTTCCTGATTTCAAATCATTAACATTAATGTTTTCTCCATCCATATTTACACTTCTTATTTTTCTGCCTGATGTTTCATAAATATCAACAGATTTAATTTTATCAGCATTTTTAAAACTTACTGTTTCTTTTGCAGGGTTTGGATAAAGTATAATTTTTTTACTGGCTAAAACCAAATCATTTGTTCCCAAAGCCGCAGTCCTTGTCAATGTCGCATAATCCCTATCCGAACCATGGTATCCAAGAGCCGGATTTCCTAATCTCCTGGAATAAAAAATATTAATACTTGAATTAGAATTTGCGATCGCAAAATCTCCGGAACCACCTGCAAGGCTTCTTGTAGCAACAATTGTTCTTGTACTCCCCGATACATTATTGGTAGTTACAGTCCAGTCTTGGGAGGCATCTGCGGTTGGTGTAATTCCTATTCCTCCAAAAGTGTAATCCCTGTTCGCCGAAGAATTATAAATAAATCCATCCGCACCATTAGCCATTCCGCTGGAACCAAAACCGATTCCAAGCATTGAATTACTGTCTCCTGTCAATGTCATAGTCACCGTAGTGGGTGTAGTATCTATTTTCACAGTCATATCAGCAGTTGGTAAGCTAACTGTACCTGTTGTAAATTGAGCAAATACAAAATTTGCAAAAGCCAGACTAAATGTGAGTAAAACTTTTTTCATATTTTAATTTTTTAAGAGGTTGATAATTTCTTTGTTATTTGTTTGCAGTGCATATTCAAAGGGAGTCATTCCCTGTGAATCTTTGATAGATTTATCTGCTTTATTTTTAAGCAATAATTCTGTTAATTCTTTATTTCCGAATTTCACAGCCCAGAATAACGGAGTAGATCCTGTAGCATCCGTGATGTTTGGATTGGCATTTTTTTTAAGTAAATACTCTACCAAATCTTTATTATACTTCACAGAAAGCCCTGCCAAAGCGGTTCCTTCCTGACTTGTATAATTGATATCTTTCACATTATCCATTAAAAATTTAGCCACTTCTGTATTTCCCCTATAGCATGCTAAAATTAGCGGGGAAAACCCATGGTCATTGGTTTCATTGATAATATCCGGATTCTGTTTCATCAGTTCTTTAACTTCTGCCACAGTTCCGCTTCTTGCAATATCAAAAATAGATTTTGCTTTTTCCTGAGCTGATATAAATGTTAAGCTCAGGAACATACTTAGAAGTAGCATTAAATTTTTCATTGTTTTACCAATACATAATTATATTCTACATTCACACTTTCTGCAACCTTTTTCATTACCATTTTCGGAATTGTTACTTTGTAATCTGCTGCTTTTGCTACAAAACTTCCCTGCATATAAATTTTACCATCTTTAGCATAAATAGTAGCATTAGAAGTAATTGTATTGTCTACACCGTGAAAGTTTAACTTTCCCTGAATTGTATATTTCTGGGGACTGGCAGTAAGCTTTGTTTTATCAAAATTTAAAATCTTTCCTGTAAAAGTTGATTTCTGGTATTTTGCTGTTTCTGCATAGCTTTCGTTAAAATGCTCTTCCATTAACTTGGTTTTAAAATGGAAATTTTTTACAACAGAAATAGATGCCATATCTCCTGTATCTGCATTTAATACCACCACGTTGTTGTCATCCTGGGCAAAAACATCTTCAAACAAAGGAACAGATGCTTCAAAAGTTACTTTACCTGTTTTTGAGCTATATTTTTGGGCCAAAGCCAGATTCGAGAAAAGTAACGATACAATAATTAGTACTAATTTTTTCATATTGAGTTAGTTTAATTTTCCATAAGCCCATCGGCTTTCCATTTAATAAAAACATTTATCTGGCTGTTTGATAAAGAACCTCCTTGAGGCATTTTACCTGGATCTCCGTTTGGCCTTTCTATACGATCTATAATTCCGTCAATATTATTTTTAACATCATTATAAGTTGTAAAAGGTTTAAAAGAAGCTGCTCCCGTTGGCGAATGACATACAATGCAGTTATTATCTACGATTGATTTCACATCTGTGTTGTATTTGACCACTTCCGGGAGGGGTGTATTATCCGAAATTTCTTCATAGGTTCTGCTTTCACATGAAATAAGGAATGCACAACCCGACACTATGTATAAAAACTTTTTCATGCTAAAAAACTCTATAAAGATTAAATCCAAAGAAAACATGTCCTTTTCCCCATTCTCCGGCTGCATTCGTAAGATAACCTATATCAGAATTAAGCTGAGAATTTGAAAATACAAGCTGAAAAACGTGTCCTCCGGTTTCTATATCCATGCCTAATGACAAAGGATTTTTGTAGAAACTGTGATCATCAAAATTCACAAAGTATTCAGCGTTGACAGAAATTCTTTTAGAGATTTTGTAGCGCCCTCCCAGCCCTGTCAAAAATTGATTTTTGTCTTCAATAGCTGGCTCGTAAAGATTTTTGTGTACATAAGAAGGCGTTAATTGCAAAGAAAATTTGTCACTAAATCTTCTTGAAATCAGTGCCTGTGTAAGATAAGAAAGCCTGTTGCCAAACTTTAGATAAGGATAATTATCTTTATCCAAATCGGTGTTTACTGCCATTACATTATACCCTACAATATCAACCGGAAAATTATCATTTTGCTTTAGCAGGCTATACTTTGCTCCTCCTTCAAAAGTTTTCATGTTAGTCTCTCGGGAAAAGCTCAGAGAAAGGCCATCCGTCAAGCCATAAATAACTCCTAATTTTGTAGAAGCATCATCTAATCCAAAAAAGTTTTTAAATCCCGTGCTTATATCACCAAATCGGTGGGCAACCACAATATACCATTCATTTTTTGCAGAAAGCTTTGTAGATTGGGCCGTGACGACTTGCAGTGCCTTGAAGGCTGGCTGTGCGGTTTCGGTTGTTTTAATGGTGTCAATATCCTTCAACAAATCTTCCTGAGAATAGGCAAAAAATGATGAGAACATCGACAAAAATAATAAAGTTTTTGTCATACAAATTTTTAATTAAGTTATTCGTATGACAAACTTATCACGTTAACATTTCAAAAGTATGTGATAAAAGTCACCAATGAAATTGTTTTTATCAATCATAATGTTAAATTAATTAAAACAAAATATATTAGATATATCTAACATTTTCATTTTCAGGAATTCTTATCCCTTCTTTGCTTTGTAAGATTTCTCCTTCATTTTCAATTTTTTTTAAAACTCTGCTTACCACCTCTCTTGAAGTTCCCAAACTATTGGCAATCTCTTTATGGGTCAGCTTAATCGGATGATTTCCTGTAATGGCTATTTGATGCTTGATATGATTCAAAACTCTTTTGTCTAGCCTATGAAATACTGCATCATTCACCATATTCATAACATCGCAAAAACGTTTATCATATTCATGATAAAAAATCCTGTTAATCTCAGGAAAACGTATCAGCCAGTCATGCATAACCGAAACGGGTATTAACAGTACTTGTGAATCTTCCTCAGTAATGGCATAAACCTTACTTATATAATCATTAAAAATAGAAGAGAAGGTCATCAGACAACTGTCATCAGGTCTTACATAATAGTAAATTAATTCTCTCCCATCATTCAGAGAATAAACTTTTATAGATCCTTCTATTAAAAAGAGCACATATTTCACTTTTTGTCCTTCACCAATTATTTCGGTTTTTGCCTTTATATTATTGACAAGAGCGTATTGTTGAAGTTCATTTGCGAAATCACTACCTAAAAATCCAAATTTATTAAAAACAAACTGTTTATTTATCATATCTTTTTATATCATAATCAACAAATATATAAAATTCATTAAATGATAAGTATTAAACTTTTATTACAGACAATAAATACTAAAATAATTTTTTAAATATCATTGCTCAACTATTATTAAACAAAAACTTTTAATAAAAAAAGTGCCTCAATAAATTGAGGCACTCTTATTTATGATTAAGAAAAATCTTAAGCTTGTACGTTGTTACCACCTAATACGAAAGGCTCAACTTCTTTGATTTCTCCAAATTGCTGTTCGTAGTTAGTAATATTTTGTTGAAGAGCAGAAAGTACTCTTTTAGCATGAAGTGGAGCAAGAATGATTCTTGATCTTACTTTAGCCTGCTGTACACCCGGCATTAATTGGATGAAATCTACAACGAATTCAGATGGAGAGTGGTTTACCAATGCTAAGTTAGCATATACTCCAGCAGCTACCATTTCGTTTAATTCGATGTTGATGTTTCCGTCTTGTGGATTTTGATTGTTGTCCATTGTTATAAATTATTTTTTTTGAATTTGAAATTTGAGATTGTGAAAGTATAAAAATAAATTCAAACCTCAAATTTCAAATTATTAATTTTAGTTAAGATCTTCAAATTCTTTTTTAGAACCTACGATAACATTCTGATATTCTTTAAGACCTGTACCTGCAGGAATTCTGTGTCCTACAATTACATTTTCTTTAAGACCACCAAGATAATCTACCTTACCAGCAACTGCTGCTTCGTTTAGAACCTTAGTTGTTTCCTGGAATGATGCTGCAGACATGAATGATTTAGTTTGAAGAGCTGCTCTTGTAATACCCTGAAGTACAGGCGTTGCTGTAGCAGGTAAAGCTTCTCTTACTTCAACCAAGGCTTGATCTTCACGCTTCAGCTTAGAATTTTCATCTCTTAATTCTCTTGCTGTAATCATCTGACCTGGCTTGAATTCTTTAGAATCACCCGCGTCAACTACAACTTTAAGACCAAATACTCTGTTATTTTCTTCCAAGAAATCGAATTTATGCTCAAGGGCTCCTTCAAGGAACTGAGTATCACCTCCATCAACGATAGATACTTTCGTCATCATCTGTCTTACGATGATTTCGAAGTGCTTGTCATCAATTTTTACCCCTTGTAGACGATAAACCTCCTGAATTTCATTTACCAGATATTCCTGAACCGCAGTTGGACCTTTGATTCTTAAAATATCGTCTGGCGTAATAGAACCGTCAGAAAGCGGAGAACCAGCTCTTACGAAGTCATTCTCCTGAACCAGGATCTGGTTTGATAATTTAACTAAGTAAATTTTTCTTTCACCAGTTTTAGCTTCAACGATAAGTTCACGGTTACCTCTCTTAATTTTTCCGTAAGAAACTACACCGTCGATTTCTGTAACAACCGCCGGGTTTGAAGGGTTTCTTGCTTCGAATAATTCGGTAACTCTCGGAAGACCTCCGGTGATATCCCCTGCTTTTGCAGATTTTCTTGGGATTTTGATTAAAACTTTACCAGCCTTAATTTTCTCACCATCATTTACCATCAAGTGGGCTCCTACCGGCAAGTTGTAAGCTCTTTGCTCAACACCTTTAGAATCTACCACTTTCAAAGTAGGTACGGCTTTCTTATTTCTAGATTCTGAGATTACTTTCTCTTCGAATCCTGTCTGTTCATCAATCTCCAATTGGAATGAAACCCCTTGGATAATATCTTCATACTCTACCTTACCAGAAGTTTCTGCAATGATAACCGCGTTATACGGATCCCATCTACAGATTATATCTCCTTTTTTCACTTTATCACCTGGTTTTACAGATAATATCGAACCGTAAGGTACGTTTGCCACCATCAATGGTGTTCTTGTTTCGTTATCAGCAACTAATCTAAATTCTGTAGAACGAGACACTACCACTTCAGCAGTTTTTCCGTTTTCATCTTCAGAAGTAATGGTTCTTACCTCATCCATTTCAACGATACCATCTCTTCTAGCCACAATTGATGGGTTTTCTGAAACGTTACCTGCAGTACCCCCCTGGTGGAAAGTTCTCAACGTAAGCTGAGTTCCCGGCTCCCCAATTGATTGTGCTGCAATTACACCTACCGCTTCACCCATATGAATTACTTTACCTGTTGCCAAGTTTCTACCGTAACATTTAGCACAGATACCTTTTTTCGCTTCACAGGTAAGTGGTGAACGTACCTCAACTGCTTCTAATCCTGCTTCTTCAATTCTCTTAGCTAATGCTTCGTTAATTACCTGATCAGCTTCAGCAATTAGTTCATCTGTTTCCGGGTCATAAATATTGTGAAGAGAAACCCTACCTAAGATTCTTTCAGAGATTTTTTCAACGATCTCATCATTTTTCTTAAGAGCAGTGACTTCTGTACCTCTTAAAGTACCACAATCATCTCCGGTAACGATAACGTCTTGAGCAACGTCTACCAATCTTCTTGTCAAGTAACCGGCATCGGCTGTCTTAAGAGCGGTATCTGCAAGACCTTTACGGGCACCGTGAGTAGAAATAAAGTATTCAAGGATTGAAAGACCTTCTTTAAAGTTTGCAAGAATCGGGTTTTCGATGATTTCTGCACCGGTAGAACCTGCTTTTTGCGGTTTTGCCATCAAACCTCTCATCCCTGATAACTGACGAATCTGTTCTTTAGAACCCCTCGCTCCAGAATCAAGCATCATATATACAGAATTGAATCCACCTTGGTCAGATTTCATTCTGCTCATGATCATTTCAGTCAATCCTGCGTTTGTGTTTGTCCAAACGTCAATTACCTGGTTATAACGTTCTGTATCTGTAATCAGACCCATGTTATAATTAGCTCTAATTTCATCTACAGCTTCAATTGACTGGGCAATCATCTGCTTCTTCTCAACAGGAACTACAATATCTCCAAGTGAGAATGAAAGGCCTCCTTTGAATGCATTTGAATATCCTAAGTCTTTCATTGCATCCAGGAACTTCACCGTTGTAGGGAAATCTGTATCTGCAAGAATTTTACCGATAACGTTTCTTAATGATTTCTTAGTTAAAAGTTCATTAATATATCCTGACTGTTTAGGTACAATTTGGTTAAATAAAATTCTACCAACAGAAGTTTCGATTAATTTTGTGACTAATTCTCCGTTTTCTTTAACAGGTAGTCTACATCTTACCTTAGCATTTAAAGAAACTTTTCCTTCAGCATAAGCAATTTCCGCTTCCTCAGGAGAATAGAATGCAAGACCTTCCCCTTTCACTTTCATTGTCTCAGTAGAGCTTAATTCTTTAGTCATGAAATAAAGACCAAGAACCATGTCCTGAGAAGGTACTGTAATCGGAGAACCGTTTGCAGGGTTCAAAATATTCTGAGAACCTAACATCAATAACTGAGCTTCTAAAATCGCTTCAGGGCCTAACGGTAAATGTACCGCCATCTGGTCACCATCGAAATCGGCGTTGAAGGCTGTCGTTACTAACGGGTGTAGCTGAATTGCCTTACCCTCGATCATTTTAGGCTGGAAAGCCTGGATACCCAATCTGTGAAGCGTAGGTGCTCTGTTCAATAGAACAGGGTGTCCTTTCATCACATTTTCAAGGATATCATAAACTACCGGTTCTTTTCTGTCAATAATTCTCTTTGCAGATTTTACTGTTTTTACAATACCTCTTTCAATTAGTTTTCTAATGATAAATGGTTTGTACAATTCCGCAGCCATATCTTTAGGGATACCACATTCGTGAAGCTGTAAGTTTGGACCTACAACAATTACCGAACGCGCAGAGTAGTCAACCCTTTTTCCTAATAAGTTCTGACGGAAACGCCCCTGCTTACCTTTCAATGAATCAGAAAGAGATTTTAATGGTCTGTTTGACTCAGATTTTACTGCAGAAGATTTTCTTGTATTATCAAATAATGAATCTACTGATTCCTGAAGCATGCGCTTCTCGTTTCTCAAGATTACTTCAGGAGCTTTGATTTCCAATAGTCTCTTCAAACGGTTGTTTCTGATAATAACTCTTCTATAAAGGTCATTCAAATCGGAAGTAGCGAAACGTCCTCCATCCAACGGAACTAATGGTCTTAATTCTGGTGGTATAACCGGAAGTACGCGCATAATCATCCACTCCGGTCTGTTGATCATTCTCGTATTGGCTCCTCTCAATGCTTCTACAACGTTCAATCTTTTCAGAGCTTCAGTTCTTCTTTGTTTTGAACCTTCGTTGTGAGCTTTGTGTCTCAAGTCGAAAGACAATGCATCCAAATCGATTCTTCTTAATAATTCTTCAACAGCTTCAGCACCCATTTTAGCGATGAATTTGTTTGGATCAGAATCGTCAAGATATTGGTTCTCGATTGGAAGAGTTTCCATGATATCAAGGTACTCTTCTTCTGTCAAGAATTCCATTTTTTCAAAGTCAGAACCGTCTAATTTCTTAGCAATACCTTGCTGGATAACTACATATCTCTCATAGTAGATAATCATATCCAATTTCTTTGAAGGAATACCCAGAAGGTAACCGATTTTGTTTGGCAAAGAACGGAAATACCAGATGTGAGCGATAGGAACAACAAGATTAATGTGCCCGATTCTCTCTCTTCTTACTTTTTTCTCTGTAACTTCTACCCCACAACGGTCACAAACGATCCCTTTGTAACGAATTCTCTTGTATTTACCACAAGCACATTCGTAATCTTTGATAGGGCCAAAGATTTTTTCACAGAACAACCCGTCTCTCTCAGGTTTATGCGTTCTGTAGTTAATAGTTTCCGGCTTTAAAACCTCCCCTCTTGAGTCCTGTAAAATAGACTCCGGCGAAGCTAAACCGATGGTTATTTTATTAAATCTACTTGATTTATTTTTATTTGACATTTGTTAGATTTTAAATTTTAGATTTTAGATTTTAGATTAATGCATTGAATGAAACATTCAAAATTTATAATTTAAAATTTAAAATTATTCTTCAAGTCTTACGTCAAGTCCAAGACCTTGTAGCTCGTGAAGTAATACATTGAATGATTCCGGAATACCTGGTTCAGGCATAGATTCACCTTTTGCAATTGCTTCATAAGTTTTTGCTCTACCAATCACGTCATCCGACTTCACGGTCAAGATTTCTCTCAGGATATTTGATGCTCCGAATGCTTCAAGAGCCCAAACCTCCATCTCTCCGAATCTCTGACCTCCGAATTGAGCTTTACCTCCTAACGGTTGCTGAGTAATCAACGAGTAAGGTCCGATAGAACGTGCGTGCATCTTATCATCTACCATGTGACCTAATTTCAACATATAGATAACACCCACAGTAGCCGGCTGAGTAAATCTTTCCCCGGTACCACCATCATAAAGGTGAGTGTTACCGAATTTAGGAAGACCTGCTTTCTCTGTATACTCAGTGATTTGCTCAAGACTAGCCCCATCGAAGATTGGTGTAGCGAATGTCATACCTAATTTCTGACCAGCCCATCCAAGAACTGTTTCATAAATCTGGCCGATGTTCATACGAGAAGGTACCCCAAGTGGATTCAATACGATATCTACCGGTGTTCCATCTTCTAGGAACGGCATATCTTCTTCACGAACAATTCTCGAAACGATACCTTTGTTACCGTGACGTCCTGCCATTTTATCCCCTACATTCAGTTTACGTTTCTTAGCGATATAAACTTTAGCTAACTTCATGATACCTGCCGGAAGCTCATCTCCAATAGAAATTGCGAATTTCTCACGGTTTTTAACCCCTTGAATATCGTTGAATTTGATTTTATAATTGTGAATTAATTGTTTGATTAATTCATTCTTATCATTATCAACAGTCCAGTCTGAACCGCTAACGTTTACGTAATCTTCAACTGAAGTCAATAATTTGTGAGTAAATTTCACACCTTTACCGATTATTTCTTCATCCAGGTCATTTGTAACCCCTTGAGAAGTTTTACCGCTTACAAGTGTATTTAATTTTTCTATTAAAGTATTTCTCAACTCATCAAACTTAGCCTTGTAAGTATTTTCAATCTCTTCAAGTTTAAGTTTTTCTTCAGTTCTTTTCTTTTTATCTTTAATGTTTCTTGAGAACAATTTTTTGTTGATAACAACACCTCTCAATGAAGAGTCAGCTTTCAATGAAGCATCTTTTACATCGCCAGCTTTGTCACCGAAAATTGCTCTAAGAAGTTTTTCTTCAGGAGTCGGGTCAGATTCACCTTTTGGAGTGATTTTACCAATCATTATATCTCCAGGCTTCACTTCAGCACCAATTCTGATCATACCATTTTCGTCAAGATCTTTGGTAGCTTCTTCAGAAACGTTTGGAATATCTGCTGTAAGTTCTTCCATACCTAATTTAGTATCACGAACTTCCAGAGAATATTCATCCACATGGATTGAAGTAAACCAGTCTTCACGTACAACTTTTTCGTTGATTACAATCGCATCCTCAAAGTTGTACCCTTTCCAAGGCATGAAGGCAACTACTAAGTTTCTACCAAGAGCCAATTCCCCTTTTTCAGTAGCATAACCGTCGCAAAGAACCTGTCCTTTTTCTACTACATCACCTACCCTTACGTTTGGTCTTAATGTAATCGTGGTACTCTGGTTGGTTTTTCTAAATTTAGTAAGGTTATATGTTTTAGTAGCAGACTCAAACTGTACTAAATCTTCGTCTTCGCTTCTTTCATATTTAATAACAATTCTGTCAGCATCTACGTATTCAACAGTACCAGTACCCTCAGCATTGATCAAAATTCTAGAATCTCTTGCAACTTGTTGCTCAAGCCCTGTACCTACGATTGGAGCTTGTGGCTTCAATAAAGGAACTGCCTGACGCATCATGTTTGATCCCATCAACGCACGGTTTGCATCATCATGTTCCAAGAAAGGAATCAATGAAGCCGAAATACCAGAAATCTGGTTTGGTGCAACGTCAATAAGGTTTACCTGAGACGGCTCAACTACCGGGTAGTCACCATCCAGTCTTGCAATAATTCTGTCTGTTAAGAATTCTCCTTCGTCATTCAGCTCAACGTTTGCCTGAGCAATTACTTTATCTTCTTCATCTTCTGCATTCAAATAAATAGGAGCAGCATTAAGATCAATCTTACTGTTTTCTACTTTTCTGTATGGAGTTTCGATGAAACCTAAATTGTTGATTTTTGCATAAATACCTAAAGATGAAATCAAACCGATGTTTGGTCCTTCCGGGGTTTCGATCGGACAAATTCTTCCGTAGTGGGTATGGTGAACGTCACGAACCTCGAAACCTGCTCTTTCTCTTGATAAACCACCAGGCCCTAGTGCAGATAATCTTCTCTTGTGAGTAATCTCTGACAACGGGTTTGTCTGGTCCATAAACTGAGAAAGCTGGTTGGTACCGAAGAATGAGTTGATTACAGATGTTAAAGTCTTAGCATTAACCAGATCCAGCGGAGTAAAGATTTCGTTATCTCTAACGTTCATTCTTTCTTTAATTGTTCTGGCAATTCTCGAAAGACCTACACCAAACTGACCTGCTAATTGCTCACCAACAGTTTTAATTCTTCTGTTTGATAAGTGGTCAATATCATCAACTTCAGCCTTAGAGTTTACAAGCTCTATCAAATGTCTTACGATAGCAATGATATCTTCTTTTGTAAGAACTTCAGTAGTAGTTGGGATATTTAGACCTAACTTTTTGTTTAGTCTGTAACGTCCTACTTCACCTAATGAATATCTTTGCTCAGAGAAGAATAATTTTTCAATAATTCCTCTTGCAGTTTCCTCATCTGGTGGATCTGCATTTCTTAGCTGACGATAAATATATTCTACCGCTTCTTTTTCAGAGTTAGTAGGGTCTTTTTGTAATGTGTTCTGGATAATAGAGAACTCATTGCTGTTTTCTTTGTGAATCAAGATAGATTTCACACCAGCATCAAGAATAAGATCCAAATGTTCTTTTTCAAGAATAGTCTCTCTATCCAAGATGATTTCGTTTCTTTCGATAGAAACCACCTCACCTGTATCTTCATCTACGAAATCTTCGAACCAGGTGTTCAATACTCTCGCAGCCAATGTTCTTCCTTCCACTTTTTTAAGGGCAGCTTTAGAAACTTTCACTTCTTCAGCAAGGTCGAAGATCTGAAGGATATCCTTATCAGATTCGAAACCGATAGCTCTTAATAAAGTAGTTAATGGTAACTTTTTCTTACGATCGATATAAGCATACATTACGCTGTTGATATCCGTCGTAAATTCCATCCAAGATCCTTTGAAAGGAATAATTCTTGAATAATAAAGTTTAGTTCCGTTTGCGTGGTAAGTTTGCCCGAAGAATACACCAGGTGAACGGTGAAGCTGCGTAACAATTACTCTTTCAGCACCATTGATGATAAAAGATCCACTAGGCGTCATGTAAGGAACCGGGCCTAAATATACATCCTGCACCACAGTTTGGAAATCCTCGTGCTCAGGGTCTGTACAATACAATTTAAGTCTTGCTTTAAGAGGTACTGAATACGTCAATCCTCTTTCCACACACTCATTGATTGAATAACGTGGAGAATCTACCAAATAATCTATGAACTCCAATACAAATTGGTTTCTAGAATCGGTAATCGGGAAATTTTCCTGAAAAGTCTTGTACAAACCTTCGTTTGTTCTGTCTTCCGGAAGGGTATCAAGCTGGAAAAAATCACTGAAAGACTCAATTTGGATATCCAAAAAGTCCGGAGTAATAATTTTTCCTTTCGCTGATGAGAAATTAACTCTCTGATTTCCCCTAGTTGTAGCTGTTGTTTTACTCATAAAACTTTTAAAGAAAGGGTTAAAAAATATTTTGATTTAAAAAAATATCAGAAAAAAAGAAAGAGAAGAGATAAAAGATAAAGACATGATAATGTTTGGCGCTATTAAGAAATCTTTTTTCTTTTTTCTTGATTCTCAGAATCTTATTCCTAACTGCAACGCTGGTATATCTTTTCACAGCGTAATGCAAAATATTTTTATTACTTTTGAGGCTGAATCTACCGCAATATCTATATACAAGAAAGCCCTTTCATTTTCATGAAAGAGGTGATTCACAGTATTTTATAGATTTACAAACAATTTTTCGCGCCAAAAGAGGAGCAAAAGTACGAAAATTTATCTATATTCACAAATAAAATCAATTCATTCTTAAGCTATTAAATATTTTCTAATAAAACACCATCCTTTCGAATAGCCTCTCCTTATTACTAGGAAATTTTTCTTAAAAATTATTTGCCAATAATTTTACGATTTTGTATTACTACCAATTGTATTTAATATACATTTTCAAGAATTACTAATATTCAAATACAATTGACAATTATTAAAAACTTATCAATAGCATACAAGCATAAAACAAAAAAAGCCTGAGCAAATTGCTCAGGCTTTATATTTGTAAGGTAAATTGAATTATTTCAATTCTACTTCAGCACCAGCTTCTTCTAATTGCTTCTTAAGAGCTTCAGCTTCGTCTTTAGAAATTCCTTGCTTAATAGCAGCAGGAGCTCCGTCTACGATATCTTTAGCTTCTTTAAGACCAGCACCAGTTAAATCTTTTACTAATTTAACGATAGCTAATTTAGATGCACCTGCAGACTTAAGAATTACGTCGAACTCAGTCTTTTCTTCAGCAGCTTCTCCACCACCTGCAGCAACTACTACAGCAGCAGCAGCTGGCTCAATTCCGTACTCATCCTTAAGGATAGTAGCTAATTCGTTTACGTCTTTTACAGTTAGGTTTACTAGCGTTTCAGCTAAATTTTTTAAATCTGACATTGTTGTAATGTTTTTGTTGATTATTTATTTAATTTTTTGAGTGTAATTATTCAGCACTTGGAGTTTCTTCTGTGCTTTCTGCAGCAGCTTCTGGAGCTTCAGCAGGAGTTTCTTCTACAGCAGGAGCAGCTACTTCAGCTTTAGCCTCTACCGTTTCAGGTTTGTTTTGAAGAGCAGAAACAACTCTTTGAATTGGAGATTGAAGTAATCCGATGATTTCTCCGATCATTTCCTCTCTAGACTTGATATTAGCAAGTGTAGATAAGTTTTCATCTCCAACATAGAAAGTTTCCTGAAGGTAAGCAGACTTTAGAGCTGGCTTATCTTCTTTCTTTCTGAATCCTTGGATTAATTTTGCAGGAGCATTTGCAGTCTCAGCAATCATTAATGCAGAATTCCCTTTGAATGTAGTAAACATTTCAGAGTAATCTACTCCTTCAATTTGCTCCATTGCTTTTTGCAAAAGCGTATTTTTTACAACTTTTACTTTGATATTTTGTTTGAAAGCCTGTCTTCTGAATTCAGAAGATTTAGCAGCGTTCAAACCATCTAGATCTGCTACATAAACTACTTTAGCATCCTGAAGCAAATCTTTGATCTCTTGTATTGCTACAACTTTTTGGTCTTTTGTCATTGTCTTAAGGATTTTATATTAGTTAACAGATTTAGTATCAATTGCAATACCCGGACTCATTGTAGAAGATAGGTAAATGCTTTTTACATACGTTCCTTTAGCAGCGGTTGGTTTCATTTTGATCAATGTCTGGATAAGTTCCTGAGCATTTTCTTTGATCTTGGCAGCATCGAAAGATACTTTACCGATACCAGCATGGATGATACCATACTTGTCTACTTTGAAATCAATTTTCCCTGCTTTCACTTCAGTTACTGCTTTACCAATTTCCATAGTTACAGTTCCTGATTTAGGGTTAGGCATTAAACCTCTTGGTCCTAATACTCTACCTAATGGTCCTAATTTACCCATAACAGCCGGCATAGTAACGATAACGTCAACATCTGTCCAACCATCTTTTATTTTTTGTAAGTATTCGTCTAAACCTACATAATCAGCACCAGCTTCTTTAGCTTCAGCTTCTTTATCAGGAGTTACAAGAGCTAATACTTTAACATCTTTACCAGTTCCGTGAGGAAGAGATACAACACCTCTTACCATTTGGTTTGCTTTTCTTGGATCTACACCTAGTCTTACAGCAATATCTACAGAAGCATCAAACTTTGCAGTGTTTACTTCTTTTACAAGAGCTGAACCTTCGTCAAGGTTATAGATTCTACCTTTTTCTACTTTGCTTAAAGCCTCCTTTTGCTTTTTTGTTAATTTTGCCATTTCTCTAAGTTTTAAGCGTTAGTTGGTTTAGTTCCTGTTACTCTTAATCCCATAGATCTTGCAGTACCTGCAACCATAGAAAGAGCAGAATCCAATGTAAAGCAGTTAAGATCTGCCATTTTATCTTCAGCGATTTTTTTCACTTGATCCCAAGATACAGAACCTACTTTGTTTCTGTTTGGTTCTCCAGAGCCTCCCTTGATTTTAGCCGCATCCATTAACTGAATTGCTGCAGGTGGAGTTTTAATCACGAATTCAAAAGATTTGTCTTCGTATACTGTAATTACTACAGGTAAAACTTGCCCTGGCTTATCTTGGGTTCTTCCGTTAAATTGCTTACAAAACTCCATGATGTTCACACCTGCAGAACCCAATGCTGGACCTACTGGTGGAGAAGGGTTGGCAGCGCCACCTTTCACCTGAAGTTTTACCATTTTAAAGACTTTTTTAGCCATTTTTTGTTTTTTAAGATGAATAATTAATGAGTTTGGAAGCATTTATTATTCAGCAGATTACCGACTCACATACAGTAAATCTACTTTCGGTTTGCAAAATTATGAAATATTTTTGAAATAGCAAACGGATATTGTTGATTTTTAGAAAGATTAAAAAAAAATCTAAAATACTTTAAAATAAAAGTTTACTAAATAAGAAACCAGCTGTACTCTTTTTTATATTCAACCGTATTTATTTATACATCGATATCAGAATCCTGAAATATAAAAGACCACTTATTAAAGTGGTCTTTTATTTATATCTGATAAAATATTTTAAACTTTCTCTACTTGCATATAGCTAAGTTCCATTGGAGTTTTTCTACCGAAGATAAGAACTGAAACTTCGATCTTCTTTTTATCCTCAAGAATCTTTTCTACCGTACCATTGAATCCATTGAATGGGCCGTCAATTACTTTAACGTTTTCACCCACAATATAAGGAATTTCAACATCTGATGCAAATTCTGATAATTCATCCATTCTTCCAAGCATTCTGTTTACCTCAGATTTTCTCATTGGAACAGGATCTCCTCCTTTTGTCAGACTCAAGAAAGAAATAACTCCAGGGATGTTTTTAATAACATGAGGAATTTCTCCCATTAAATCAGCCTCAACCATCAAGTATCCAGGATAGTAAGGTCTTTCTTTAGGAACTTTTTTACCGTTTCTAATTTGAATAACCTTTTCCATAGGAATAACCACTTGAGTAACATACTGCTCAAAACCTAAACGTTTGATTTCTGTCTCAATATAGTTTTTCACTTTATTTTCCTGTCCGCTGATAGCTTTCAGCACATACCATTTCAGTTCGCTCATTGTGGGAAAATACTTTTTTTAGTTGAACAAGTTGATTAGCATTCCTATTATGTTGCTGACTGCTTTAGAAAACAATTCGTCAACTCCAAAAGTAAATAAAGCCAAGATAACTGTTGCAATAGTTACTACAATTGTAGAAGATTGCAGGTCAGACCATTTTGGCCATTCAACTTTATGTCTGAATTCGTTATAAGAACCTTTTAAAAAATCAATTAATGAACTCATAATTTATATTTGCACGGGCACAAGGATTCGAACCCTGATCAACGGTTTTGGAGACCGGTATCCTACCATTGGACGATGCCCGTAGATTAAAAAGCTCCGTAAAGTAGTCCCTTACGGAAGCTTTTTATTTATTTTAAGAAATTAATCTAAGATTTCAGTAACCTGACCAGCACCAACTGTTCTACCACCTTCTCTGATTGCAAATCTAAGACCTACGTTAAGAGCGATTGGTTGTAACAATTCTACTGTAATCGTTAAGTTATCACCAGGCATTACCATTTCTACACCTTCCGGTAAGAAGATTTCACCTGTAACGTCAGTAGTTCTTACATAGAACTGAGGACGATATTTGTTGTGGAATG
This sequence comes from Chryseobacterium sp. FH2, assembly GCF_001045455.1. Lineage (GTDB taxonomy): Bacteria > Bacteroidota > Bacteroidia > Flavobacteriales > Weeksellaceae > Chryseobacterium. The sequence goes on from NZ_LFNE01000010.1 coordinate 98,046, forward strand.
GAGTGTGACGTCCACCTTCTTCTTTAGAAAGGATATAAACCTCAGCTTTGAATTTTTTGTGTGGCTTCACAGAGTCTTTCTTAGCGATAACCATACCTCTCTTGATGTCAGTTTTTTCAATACCTCTCAACAATAGACCTACGTTATCTCCAGCTTCACCTCTGTCTAGGATTTTTCTGAACATCTCAACTCCTGTAATAGTAGAAGTTAATTTCTCATCACCCATACCAACGATATCAACAGGATCACCTGTGTTGATAACACCAGCTTCGATTCTACCTGTTGCTACAGTACCTCTACCTGTAATAGAGAATACATCTTCGATAGGCATTAAGAATGCTTTATCTTGATCTCTTACTGGAAGTTCGATCCAAGAGTCAACAGCATCCATTAATTCTTCTACAGTTTTAAACCATTTATCATCAGCATTACCAGAAGTAGCTGCAGTAAGTGCACCAAGAGCAGAACCTTGGATTACCGGAGAATCCTCGCTATAATCATAAGTTGATAATAAATCTCTAAGTTCCATTTCAACAAGCTCTAACAATTCTGGATCATCCACCATGTCAACCTTGTTCATGAAAACAACAATTCTAGGTACGTTTACCTGACGGCAAAGTAGGATATGTTCTCTTGTTTGAGGCATTGGACCATCTGTAGCAGCACATACTAAGATAGCACCATCCATCTGAGCAGCACCAGTTACCATGTTCTTTACGTAATCCGCGTGACCTGGACAGTCAACGTGAGCGTAATGTCTGTTTACAGTTTCATACTCAATGTGAGCAGTATTAATAGTGATACCTCTTTCTTTTTCTTCTGGAGCAGAGTCAATCGCAGAGAAGTCTTTTTTCTCAGCAAGACCCTTACTAGCTAACACAGCACTGATTGCTGCAGTAAGTGTAGTTTTACCATGGTCAACGTGACCAATAGTACCAATGTTCAAGTGTGGTTTGTTACGATTAAACGTTTCCTTTGCCATGATTTAAATTATTTATTTATTGTTTTTCAAATTTTCGGTGTGCAAATATAATGAATTTTTAAATACTAAAACCTTTTTCTTAAAAAAAGTTTCAACATTTAAATCCAATGAAATACAGACCTTATCTTTCAATGTATTGAGACTGCAAATTTACACAATTTTCTCATTTTAAAAAAACTTTACAAAAGCTTTTATGAAAAAGCCTGAAACACAATCTGTTTCAGACCCGATTAGTATAATATAAATGAAAGAATAATTAGATTTGCTGTGATTTTTTGGTTCTGTTGAAGATCCAGAATATGATTGGAAAAATTAATAATGTCAATACTGTAGCCGTAATTAATCCTCCAATAATAACTATTGCCAAGGGCTTCTGGGATTCCGAACCGATACCTGTTGACAAAGCCGCAGGCATTAGTCCTATCGAAGCCATAAGTGCGGTCATTATCACAGGTCTGGTTCGTGATTTTACACCACTCAATATTGCATCATCTAAATTAAGTCCACTCTTGACATTTTGATGAAATTCCGTGATGAGAATAACTCCGTTCTGAATACAGATCCCCAATAAGGCAATCATCCCTACCCCGGCTGAAATCCCAAAATTGATTCCTGTAACGTGCAACGCAATAATTCCTCCAATCAGTGCAAAAGGTACATTGGCCAAAACCAAAAGCGAATCTTTCATATTTCCAAAAAGAATAAATAACAGGAAAAAAATTCCCAGAAGACTTATTGGAACAACCTGTGTTAATCTTTTTGAAGCTCTTTGCTGATTCTCAAACTGACCGGTCCAGCCTACAGAATACCCATCCGGAAAGTCAATTTTTGAAACTGCTTTCTGTGCATCTGCAATTGTGCCTCCTAAATCCCGGTCACGAATAGAGAATTTCACACCAATATATCGTTTGATATCATCCCGGTAAATAAATGCTGCACCATTATCTTTTTCAATAGTACTTATTTCTTTTAAAGGAATCTTCGTGCCGTCCTGAGTAGGAACCATCAATGAAGCAATATCATTTTCATCTTTTCTGTATTCTTGGGAGTATCGAAGGCGAATCGGGAATTTTCTCTCGCCGTCAAACATTTCCGAAGCTGTTTTTCCTCCGAAAGCCATTTCAAGAACAGACTGTGCGTCATCCGGCATTACCCCATAAGCGGCCATTTTATCTCTGTCCAGCACAACGCTTACTTCCGGCTGCCCAATATTTTTTATAATTCCGGCATCTTTTACGCCTTTGATATCTTTAACTTGCTTTAAAACTTCTTCTGCCAATCTGTCCAGTGTCTGAAGGTTATCTCCATAAATTTTAATTCCATTTTCAGCTTTGAAGCCGGCTACCGCTTCAGCTACGTTGTCAGAAATCGGCTGAGAATAATTAAATGTTATTCCCTGATAGCTTCGAAGCTTTTTATCAATCTCTTCAATCAGTTCTTCATAATTGATATTCCTTTTCCATTCACTTTTAGGTTTCAGATTTACTGCAAATTGTACGAACCCAAAACCATTCGGATCTGTTCCGTCGTTACTTCTGCCCGTTTGAGCAAGAACATCCGTCACTTCCGAAAAGCTCATAATATCTTTCTTTAAAAGATCTGCCGTTTTCAACGACTCTTTTAATGATGAACTCATTGGCATTTCCGCGGTGATCCAAAGTGAACCTTCATTTAATTGAGGTAAAAATTCTGTTCCTAAAAATTTTCCTGAGAATAAGGTCACTGCCAAGAAAGCGATGGAAACAATTAAACTCATTCTCTTATGTTTAAAAGTATAGTTGAAGCCTTTTAAAACAATTCTGTCCCAGAAATTAACAAAAGGATTGTTTTTCTCTTTTACATTTTTATTTAATAGGATATGCGAAAGAACCGGAACTAACGTCAACGTGAAAATCAGTGCACCCATTAATGCAAAGCCTAACGTAAATGCTAAAGGAGAGAACATCTTACCTTCCACTTTCTGGAACGAGAAAATCGGGATTAATGAAGTGATGATAATTAACTTTGAAAAGAAAATCGCTTTTCCTAAGCCTGTTCCTGTTTGTTTTATCCACCCAGCTTTTGCCATTTTGTTGAACTTTTCCTGTCCGTATTTGAGTGCTTTGTGATCGAGCATTACAAAGAGCCCTTCTACCATGACAACGGCTCCGTCAATGATAATACCAAAGTCAACCGCACCTAACGAAAGTAAGTTGGCACTCATTCCCGAAAGTTTTAAACATAAAAATGCAAACAATAAAGATAAAGGAATGATAATGGAAACAATCAGCGTGGTCCTCCAGTCTGCCATGAAAATCAAAACAATTACCGTTACCAAAACAATACCCTCCAATAAATTGTGCATTACCGTTTCTGTAGTAAAATCCATCAAATTATCTCTATCATAGAAAGTAACCATTTTTACATCTTTTGGAAGAATTTTCTCGTTGAGCTCTTTAATTTTAGCTTTTACACCCACTAAAACTTCACGAGGATTTTCCCCTTTTCTCATTACGACAATCCCTTCTACGGTATCTTCCTGATTATTCAGTCCGGCCTGTCCTACTCTAGGCATTGAACTTTCATGAACTTCCGCAACGTTTTTAACCAAAACAGGGTTTCCGTTATCATTTTCAATGGTAATATTGCCAATATCTGTAATAGATTTTACCAAACCAATTCCTCTTACCACATAAGCCTGTCCGTTTTTCTCGATAACATCACCTCCGACATTCAAGTTACTTTTCGTCACGGCGTCATAAACCTGAAGCGGAGTCAAATTATATTTATCCAAAGCTCTTGGGTCGATACTTAATTCAAAAACTTTATCCTGACCTCCGAAAACATTGATATCTGCAACTCCCGGAACGCCTCTCAAAGCCCTGTCGATAACCCAGTTTTGTAAAGTGAGCAATTCTCGGGAATCTTTTGTTTTACTCTGTAGCGTATATCGGAAAATTTCTCCGGTTGGTCCATAGGGTGGCTGTACTTCAGGATCTACCTCATCAGGAAGGCTGACTGTCCGCAATTGGTTATTGACCTGATTTCTCGCAAAAGTATCATCCACCCCGTCGTCAAATAGAATTTTCACAATGGAAAGTCCGAACATCGTTGTACTTCTCACACTGGTTTTCTTCTGAACCGGACTCATCGCCAGCTCTATAGGCGTTGTAACAAAACGCTCCACTTCTTCCGCACTTCGCCCATTCCATTGAGTAATGATTACAATTTGGGTATTAGTAACATCAGGAAAGGCTTCAATAGGCATATTTTTAAAGCTTATAAAACCCGCGATTGCCAGAATAGCTACCCAAATAAAGGTAAATGCTTTATTTTTTAAGGAAAAAGCAATTATATTTTTAATGAATTTATTCATGATAGATTTTTTGTTGACCTAAAAAGGCCGTTGAAAGAAAATTTTGGTTTTAACTATTCAGAAAACGGTAGATCAACAGCTGGTTGTTAGTAATTACCTGCTCTCCTTCAGACAAACCTTCAGAAACATAAGTAATGTCACCGACTTGTTTCAAAACTTTTATTTCTTTAACCTTTACATCTGTTCTGGATTTAAAAATCACCACAAAGCTCCTGTTATCATCAAAAATAACGGCTTTAGATGGAACAGTCAATGCCATATTATTCTCCGAACTTGTTACTTTTATAGTAGCTTTACTTTCAGGAATCAATAATCCGTTTGCATTATCTAGCACAACTCTTGCCTGCATTGCGTTGGTTTGAGGATCGATAATTTTAAAGATTTTATCAATTTTACCATCAAAAACTTTATCCGGATAAGATAATGTAGAAACCTGAGCTCTCATTCCCAGGCTTATTTTATCGATATCTGACTCGTTGACATTCATAATGGCCCAGACATTGGTTGTATTTGCAACATCAAAAATATTATCACTTCTGTCACTTCTCAGCTGCATATCTTTATTGATATTTTTCTGAACAATATATCCGCTGATTGGTGCTATAACACTATAGATATTTCCTTTCTTTACATTATAAACCGTACTTACGGCACTTGCCCTCTGCATTTGGTCCTGTGCTTTTTGCAGCTGGCTTTTAGCTTCCAATACATCTCTTTCTGTATTCAGCTTTCCTTCATACATTTCCTTGGCTACACGAAGATTGTTTTGAGCAACAACCAAATCTGTTTTTGCATCACTCACATCTTTCTGTACTTCCGCCAATTCTGTACTTCTGATGGTTGCCAAAACCTGCCCTTTCGTCACGTGATCTCCCAACTCTACATTTACACTCAAAACATTTCCTCCAACCAGTGGATAAACATCTATATAGCTATTTTTATCAGCCGATATTTTTCCGTAAAAGTTGTAATCATCTTCTATATATTTTTTCTCAACTTTTGCCAGAGAAATAGACTGAAACATTGTATTACTCAGTTCAAAGCCTTTTTTTGCTTGTGTTGTTTTTTCTTCCTCCTTTTTTGAGCAAGATAAAATTGACAACGCTATCATTACAGGGATTATATATTTTTTCATTATTTAATAGAAGATTTTCGTTTGTACTAGTTGATTCAATTGTTCTGCAGATTGTATGATTCCGTTTTTCATATCATAAATCTGAAGTGCAGTCTGTCTATAGCTTTCCATAAAATCTGTGAATTCTATAAGACTTATGTTTCCGTTTCTGAAATTTTTCAGCATCCCGTTGTAAACCAAATCCAAATTATTAAGGTCTGTGGATTTTATTTCTGCTAATTGCTCATACTGTGTTTTCCAGGTTTTGTAAGCGGACTGAACTTTAGTTTCAAGGTTTAGTTTTTGGAAATCTGCGTTTTTCTGGTTTTGTTGAATAGCAAAATTTGCTTTCTCCACATTCCCTTGATTGCTTTTCCATAAAGGCAGCGGAATTCCCACCATCAAATTCACTTCATTTTTAAAAGTCCCTCCGTTTTGGTCCCATCCCGCTCCAAGGTTTAAATCCGGAACATTCAACGATTTTTGCCATTGGGCATACAGTTTACTATTTTCAATTAATTTTAAATTATATTGATACTCTGCATTATTTTCCAGCGCTTTATTTTTCAATTCAGAGTCATCACCAAAAGGTTGAGCCGCGAGAATTTCTTTTGCTTCGGCATCTGAAAGCTGTGGTTCTATATCATCTGTAATTCCTGTTAAAACTTTAAGGTTTTGCTCCAACTCAAGAATATTTTTATTAATCCCCAGTTTGTCATTGTTTAATTGAATAACAATACTCTGAAGTCTCACTTCATCTTTCAGGGATACATTTCCTTTGGCAGACTGTACTCTATAAGCCGCCAGAAGGTCATTCATATAGCCTAATTGTTTATTGGTGTTGTCTAGTTTTAACCTTTCGTAATAAAGATTATAATATGTTGTATGAAGCTGCGTCTTCAAATCAACCAAAAGTTGAGAAAACTGAAGCTGAGCCAGCTCTTTATTTGATTTTGCAAAGGCGATTTCGTTTTTCTTTTTGCCTCCCATGTAAATTAATTGGGTAATTTCAGCTCCTTTTGCGCTTCCAATATCAAAAACTTTTCTGTCTTCAGGGTTATACGCATTGATTTGTCCACTCAGTTGAGGAAGTTCCCAGATTTTGGCCTGCAAAATATCTGCGTCAGCCATGTTAATATTGTATTGTTCGGCGAGCAGTTGTAGATTGTTCTTTTGGAAAGCTTCTTCGCAATCCGAAAGTGACATTTGCTGTTGTGCCGTCATGAATGAAGAGATGACGATGAACAGCCCTGCAATTTTGTTCATTTTTATTGATTTTATGATACAAAATTGCCCTTCTGCTATTAAAATGCTCTTAAAGAATGCTTAAAAAAAAATTAAATTTGGCTTGAGACGATGATTTAAGAATTTTTTTAACCATTAAGATGTATTTAAGGAGTTAAGAATTTTAAGTTTTTTTTCGCTTGATTTTATCTTAATTTACCTTTGACTAAATATTCTTAATGGATTTAAAATATTGTATAATTTATTTGTTAAAAATAACACTGAATTTATTCAATAAATCTGCAGGAGAAGTATAGGAAATTTTTGCACCGTGATATTCAAGAATTCTTTTAACAATTCTCAAACCAAGACCTGAACCGGAAATATTTTGAGAGTTATTCCCTCGCATAAATGCTTCAAATAATTTTAGCTGTTCCTCTTTGGGAATAGTATTTCCGTGAGAAATCACATCAACTATGAGGTTTTCATCTGTTTCAGTAATTAAAACATCAACTTCAGTATCATCAGAATATACTGCCGCGTTTTTAAACAAATTAATAAAAACAATATCGAGTAAAGACTGAACCCCTTTTATCGTTAGCAATGCATCTTCGGAGGTATCTTCAGAAATCAGGAAATCCATTTTAAGTTTGGGATAACTTTTTTCTACCGCTTCGAAAGATTCAAAAATTACTTCATCGATTCTCACCTCTTCATAAATACTCTGAATATTTTCTTTATCGAATTTTGTTAAAAGCAATAACGAATTCGTTAAATCTGACAATTGATACACATCTCTCTGAATCTGTTTTAAAGAAGAAAGTGTTTCGGGAGTGTGCTGTTCAAGTTTAATCAGATTTTCAAGCTGGAAAGCCATTCTTGTAATCGGGGTTCTGATTTCATGAGAGGCACTTGCTGTAAAATCTTTCTGTGACTGAAAAATATCATCCAACCTTGTAATCATGGTATTAAAAGATTGAGCGAGAACATTAATTTCGTCATTTGATTCTCGAACCGGAATTTGTGTTGTCAGTTTATGAGCGGTTACTTCAGAGATTTCTTTATTTAAATCTTCCAAAGGGCGCAGAAATTGCCCCATAAAATAATAGCTGAAAAATCCAATGAGCAACGTACTCATTACATAAGCTGTTATTAAAAGATATTTAAGATAGGCTAGTTTTGATTTTCCGTTTGTATCAAAAGCGCTCGTAAGAATATAATAGTTTTCCCCATTGATGGTTCTGAGTGCAGCATAAATTTCAGGAACTGTTTTTTCTGAATAAATAATTTTCTTTTCATCAAGTTCTTTCAATAAAGAACTGTCCCAAGTAACATTCCGATCCTTTATTGTACTGTAAATAAGTTCTTTTTGACCATTAAAAATCAAAATTGTCTCATTTAAAAGAATATTATCAGAATTTTCATTAAAAAAAATAGGCGCTTCCTCTTCAAAATTCTTTGACTTGGCAATAAAATGTGAAGTAAATTCTAGCCTTTGCCTGAACCTTTCTTTAAATTCATCTCTTCTGAAATCATTAAAAGACATATAAATTACCGCCATCACAATACCAAAAAGCAATGAAAAGGCAATACTAAGGTTAAGCGCTATCTTCTGTTTTAATGACATTTGGTTATAATGGGCTTAAATAATATCCGAAGCCTGAACGCGTATGAATAAGTTTAATTTTAAAATCTTTATCAATTTTCTTTCTTAAAAAGTTGATATAAACTTCGACTGTATTTGTATTCGTATTAAAATTATGCTCCCAGACATGTTCAGTTATCTGCTGTTTTGAAACGGTTCTACCTTGTGCTTCCGCCAAATAAACCAGTAATTGAAACTCTTTTAAAGTAAGCGCAATTTCAGTTCCTGCACGATAAACCTTTTGCTCGGTTTTATTGATAATCAAATCATCAATTCTGATGATATCCTGATCAGTGGTATCTGCAGGTGTTTTTCTTCTTAATAAAGAATTCATTCTCAACAACAATTCTTCAAACTGAAAGGGTTTTACCAAATAATCATCTGCCAATCTTGTAAAGGCATCTTTTTTATCTGACAAATCTCCATACGCTGAAATGATGATAATAGGAGTATTTTTATCGAAAGAACGAATGGTCTGACAAACATCTAATCCGTTTATCTTTGGAACATTTATATCAAGCAGATAAAAATCGTACGTATTATTTTTAATCTGACGAAGAAATGTTTCCCCGTCATAAATTTTATCGCAAGTAAAATTGTTTGACTCTAAAAACTTACACAGCTCTGCCGAGAGAATAAGGTCGTCTTCCAATAAGAGAATATTCATCAATATTTATTTGATACGAATTTAACGAAAATTTTTATGATTCTTGTCCGGCAATGGATCGCTGACAAATACTTTAATCAAATTTTAAGGTAAAGTTTTCATCACAAAAGCAACCGATATTTTACAAAATCTCATTATGTACCGGTATTTCTAAAATAAACTCAACCTTAATATTTTAATATGCGTATGAAATTTGGATAAAGAAATATCCCGAAAGAAATCCGGGATAATGGAGAGCCATATTCAATTCTAAAATTATGGTATCTATCATACTTGATAAATTTGAAAAATTAAAAAATATGGATTCCCGTAATTGTGATTAAAAAATATTTTGTAAATAGTCAAATAATAATTTAAATGATGAAAAAGAAATTAGTATTTGCTATTATTGGTATTTTTAGTATCTCTTTATTATCTGCTCAAGAAAAAGCTATCATGGAGATTAACTATGAAACTAAAATGATTAGCGATAGTTTAAATAGGGATAAAGTAAACATTTTTAATACTACCCTACTTTTTAATAATACTCACTCAATTTATTGCAGTAAAGAAGCTAAGGCATATTATAAAGGAATACCAACGCAAACTATTACTACTTCAGCTGGTCCAATTGCAAAGTATCCTAAAACTACGGAGAGCATCTATAAAAATAATGAGATTATTACAGCTTCATTGCCAGTTGGAAAATATGCTTTTACTTTTGAGGAACCACTTCTAAAATGGGAGATACTAAATGAAACCAAAGAAATAAAGGGATATAAGTGCCGGCTTGCAAAAACCATAACAGATACCGGTCAAACTTTTTTTGCATGGTTCACAAGTGATATATCTATTCCAGAAGGTCCTTTCAGATTTAAAGGTTTATCAGGGGTTGTACTGGAGGTATATAATAAAAACAGAACTATTGAGATTTATGCTACTGATGTGAAAAAGTCAGAAGATATTATAGAGCCTTTAAAATATTATAACGAAGTCAAAGCAAAAACGAAAGCTCAGTTTTTAGAGGCAAGAAAAAATTTCCAGGAAAATCCGTCCATGTATAATGGCAACATTAAAGTTGTAGATGCAAATGGGAATGATCGGACTAAATTTATGGTTGATCGTATTAAAAGCATAAATACATTTCTTGATTAGAACATTTTTTAAAAACAATATAAAAATTTCAACTATGAAAAAATTATTTTTTATCGGAGCCCTAGCTTTATCAACATTTACTTTTGCTAATACAAAAGATGAGGTTAAAGAAAACAAGCAGGTAGTTAATCATGAAAATACTACGGAAGTTAAAGAACTTACCCAAGAGCAAAAACAAGCTATAGCTTTGTATTTTCGTTGGTGGTCTGTCGCTTTTATAAATGCATGTGGTAGTACTACAACAGTATTTTTTCAATCAGACAATCCAGATATGAGTCCAGGATTTAATGATGAACTAGCATATGCTGTAAACTCCAATTATGGAGATTGCTAAAAAACTTTAAGTAAAAATGTTAATAGCTTCCTAATAATTAGGAAGCTATTTTTTTAATATCCTCTATTTATATCTTTAAATTTTCTAATAACATACTTTTCAACCTCTTTAAAATTACAAAAATATCACTAGTTTTGTAAAAAGTTTCACTCATTGCTTTAAATGGACTTTTTGAAAATCTTGAACCCAGATTCCCAATCTGTTTTTTTTTATTTAATTGAAATTTTCTTTAAATATTCTTTGTTTCTATCAGACTTACCAATAGTATATTTTTTTGTCGTTTCTGGAGATAAATGACTTGCCATACCTTGAGCCAAATTAATCGGAATTATTGGTGCTTCCAAAGAATTCTGAAACTTGTCAAGTTTATCTAAGAATAAATGTTTCCATGAATAAAAATCTTCTGTTACTTTAATTGGCTTTTTCGTAAAGGGATCTGTTATCTTATCTGAATCTTTAACATTTCTTTCCATCGTTGAGTAACTAAAGAACGTTTACTTGCACTCTTCCTGGACGTAAACCTTTTGAAAAAACATAATCATCTTCTGATGTACATTCAAGTAAAATTTGACGCCAATATGGAACAGCTGCAGGTATAATTACTTTAGTTTCCCATTCAAATTTCCTTCTTTTTTTTATTAAAACTTTATATTCTTGATTTTCGATATCAACATATTTTGCCTAAACCCTAAATAATTCTGTTGTTATGGCCCCAGAATAATGGAAAATATTTGCATATCTATAAAATTCTGAAAAATTATCATGTAAATATTGCAAAACAATTGTTTTCTTTCGGTCTGTTAAAAGTTCTCGTATTGCTGGAGTTTCTACTTTTTTAGAAAGCGAACCAACTGGATTAAATTCAACACAGCCATATTCCAATAACTCATTAAATAATGTTTTGAGACAACTTCTGTGTTTATTGAATACTGAATTTGTAGTGTAAATAGATTCTAAGATGTTTTTAATATGCCAAATCTTAGTGTCAATTATTCTCAAGTCAGTATATCCAAGTTCCGGAATAACTTTTTCAATAAGAGTTAACAATTGTCTTGACAAACGCATATAATCTTCTGAGAAGAGTATTTTATCCCGGACCTTCCAAAGAGCATCCATAAATTTCATACCGGGATTTAATTCACCCAGAGAATTATTCATATAAATTTTTGAAATAGGATTGAACTTTAAATCGTCAAGTTTATGCTCCATTTCCTCTTTGAAAATCTCAGCAAATATTTTAAGTTCTCGAAGTGTAGGTTTTGTAAATTTCTTTCTGTATTGAAACCCGTTAGGATATATTTCTTTAAATTTTGGATCATAGAATCTACATTCTATAAACCACTTTTTCGAAAACTTCGATATTGAAGTAAAATTCATACACCCTTTCGGTGAAAAATAAACTCCGGTTCGTTCACAACCATTAGTAAGCTTTATTAGCTCTGTGCTTCGTTTTCTCATTTTGGTAGATTAATGTTGACGTTAATGTTGACATCGAACATTTTCTACCTTTGTTAAAGCTGAATTAAAACCTTGAAAACCCCAATGTAGGAAGGGTTTTGCAATTAGAGCCAACTACGGGACTTGAACCCGTGACCTCTTCCTTACCAAGGAAGCACTCTACCGCTGAGCTAAGTCGGCATTAAACAAAAAAATCACGCTAAAAATAGAGTGATTCTTGTTGAGCGGAAGACGAGGGTCGAACTCGCGACATTCAGCTTGGAAGGCTGACGCTCTACCAACTGAGCTACTTCCGCAATTTTGTTTCCAAAATTATTGGTAACGCTTTGCAAATTTAAGAAAAATTCTTGAAACTTGCAATTTTTTTTAAATATAAACTGTGGGAAGAGCAGGATTCGAACCTGCGAAGCCGAAGCAACTGAGTTACAGTCAGTCCCATTTAGCCACTCTGGAATCTTCCCGAATGTTTATATTAAGAGCCTCCAGAGGGATTCGAACCCACGACCCCGAGATTACAAATCACGTGCTCTGGCCAACTGAGCTATGGAGGCATTTTTAATATCCTGACTGAAAACTGTTGAGAAAATTCTACTCTGAGTTTTTCAGTAGTTAAAAGACACTTTTACAGTGTAATTCTGAGCGGAAGACGAGGGTCGAACTCGCGACATTCAGCTTGGAAGGCTGACGCTCTACCAACTGAGCTACTTCCGCAATTTTGTTTCCAAAATTATTGGTAACGGTGTGCAAATCTAAGAAAACTCTCTGAGACTCGCAAGCCTTTTTTTAAATATAAACTGTGGGAAGAGCAGGATTCGAACCTGCGAAGCCGAAGCAACTGAGTTACAGTCAGTCCCATTTAGCCACTCTGGAATCTTCCCGAATGTTTATATTAAGAGCCTCCAGAGGGATTCGAACCCACGACCCCGAGATTACAAATCACGTGCTCTGGCCAACTGAGCTATGGAGGCATATAATTAAAAAAAGAATTCAAAAGAACGCTGTTCCCTTTTTGCGAGTGCAAATATAGAACGGTTTTTTTGAATTCTCAAACTTTTTATTGACTTTTTTTATCTTTTTTTTCTACGCCATTTCTTTTTTCTTGATTAGTAGCTTTTTAGCAGTATCTACACACATATCTAAACTTTCTTCAAAACTAGCAGATGTCTTTTTTACAACGATATCGTCACCCGGAACAGCCAAAATAATCTCGGCAGTTTTGTTCGCTCTATCCGCATTATTTTCTACTTTTAAAAATATTTTACACTCCTGAATTTTGTCATAGAAAGTATCAAGTTTACTTACTTTCTTTTCAATGTGTGACTCTAATGGTTCATGAGGTGTTAAACCAATTGATTGTACTGTGATCTTCATAATTCTTCTTTTTTAGACGCTCTAGGATGAGCCTGATTAAACACTTTTTTCAATTGTTCAATATTAGCATTCGTATAAACTTGCGTACTTGCAAGACTGGAATGCCCTAATATCTTTTTTACTTTGGAGATCTCCGCCCCATTATCCAAAACGTGAGTAGCAAAGCTATGACGGAGGATGTGAGGACTTCTTTTTTCCTTCGTTGTTATAAGACTAAGGTACTTATTAACTACCACATAAACAAATTTTTCATTGAGTTTTTTCCCTTTCTTATTTACAAAAAAATATGATTTATATTCATCTTGTGGCATTCTTATGTCTAAATAACTTTTAAGCAAGATAGATAAGTCTTCAGATATAGGAATATATCTTTCTTTATTTCCTTTACCAATAATTTTAAGCTCATTCCCACTCAAGTTAACACTCTCAAACATCATACCACAAAGCTCCGCTTTCCGAATTCCTGTCTGATAAAGTACCTCCATTATACATTTTTCTAATCTATCATTTACTTGCCCAAAAATATTATCATTAAGCACCTGCATCTCCTCTTTAGACATAGGAATCTGCTTTTCAGGATAAAATTTCAAAGAAGAAATACTTTCAGTGGGAGAAACGTTAATTTCACCTATTTTTAAGAGATAAAGATAAAAACTACGAAGGGAGGAAAGCTTCCTATTGATACTTCGTCTTGCAATATTATTTTCACTAAGCTCAACAATAAAATTCCGGATAACTTTTTTGTCTGCTTTTGAAATATCTTCGGAAGACTCAGTTTTGAGATAGAAATAAGAAAAATCTTCAAGATCTTTCTTATAGCTTGTAATAGTGTGAGGAGAATACCTCTTTTCAAATTGTAAATAGTCTAAAAATTTATCTAACATGTTATTAGATTATAAAAACAAAAATTCACTTCTCAAATATAAGAATTTAAGAAGTGAATTTAGTATAAGTTTAAGAAAATTTCTTAAGCCTGTTCTTCTTTACTAAGAGCTCTTTGCTTATAAGCAGCTTTAAGTCTAGCTTGTCTTAAAGTTACAGAAGGCTTATTAAACTGTTGTCTTGATCTTAATTGACGAACTGTACCAGTTTTATCAAATTTTCTTTTATATTTTTTTAACGCTCTGTCGATGGATTCACCATCTTTTACCGGAATTATTAACATATATTACATCTCATTTTGGATTGCAAAACTATGAATTTTTTATTAAACTGCAAAATCCGGGCTCATTTAATATTCTAAATTTTCTTTAAAATAAAATAATCACAATAACTAAATACCTTGGCTCTTACCTTTCAGTACACTATAGCGCCTTATAAATAGTATTAAAAAGTTTAATTATTTAAACAAAAGTCTTATCTTTGCATTCAATTTATACTTGGGGTTGACTGGTTTCGACAGCAAGATCAATGGATAAGTAAGCATGCAGAGAACCGTAGCGCGATCTCTTTAATCCCTTGCTACAAAATTTTAACTGGCAACGAAGAGTTCGCTCTTGCAGCTTAATATCGAAGTATAGTAGATCAAGCGTTTTCCCGAAGATAGTAAGGAAGCAAGATATCTCACAAATGCTCTGTTCTGCGGCGTTTGATTCTGGGATATAGGAATGCAGAAATAAGGTTTTGGATGCTTTGACCAAAACTCGAAAACTTTAGAAGATAAGCTGAAAGTTGGGTGTCTGCTCTCTGCTTTCAGCCGAAAACCAATAGTAGAATAAGCATGTAGAAAGCTTATGTATTGCTTGTTTGGACGAGGGTTCGAATCCCTCCAACTCCACTTTTTAAGCTAAAGAGAATTTGTAAATTATTGAATTTAAAATAATTACATTTTCTCTTTTCTATTTTGTATCCGAAATTGTATCCGAAAATTATATTTGATAATTATTTGCTCTAATTAAACCTCATTTAATTTATTTGAATACTCCTCTAAAATAAGATTTCTATCAGATGTAAAGATACGAACTATATAAATGATTTCAAATAAATTAATACCATTTTAGACATGATAGAATATATAAGGAGCTATGATTTTTAATACTGAATTTTAGCTCTTTTTAATGCTTTTACTTATTGTGGAAATAAACAATTCAATTTTCATGAGTGGATTACACTTTTGTTTTGACATATTTTTTCTTTTTGATTGCTTTTTTAATATATGCCTAACAACAAATTAAAAGGTATGAAAAATTATTTATCGCTGACTTACTAACTTTTGCTTTTTACGCAAAATTACAAGCTCAAACACAATACAACCTCCCTGCTTCTTTTCCTATCGAATCAAGTATGTATAATAGAACAGGTAGCAGAATAAACAGTAATGAACCACCCCCAAACAGTCCCCTCCCACCACCACTTAAATTAAAAAATTAGAAGAATACTCATCCAGCTTGGACTCCATTGAATATAAAAGTGAAGAATTAGAGGTTTCACCCCAAACAGCAGAATTTAGAAGAGGAGCAATGGGAAATAATCCCGATATGTTTAGTCAATTAACAACTCCTAAAAATCCTGTTGAGAACTCAAGTAATACAAGTGTTAATACAAGCGATTACAACCCAAATATCACTTTAAATAGTGAATCAACTAACCAAAATAAACCTTGGCAATGGCTAATGTTATTAGGGATAGTCTGCTTTGCTATTTATATCGTTAGAAATAGAAAAACATTTATTCAAAAGCACAAATAAAATGATAATGCAGTCTCTAACCGCTACAATTGGATTTGGATGTTATACTCCACCTTTTAAACAATACAGTATTTGGGACGACATTAATTTATTCTTGATGTTAATCTCATTTGCTGTTTTGTATGTAGGGTGCACTTACTATCTCCTACTGGCGCTGAAACTCGCAACGAATAGACTGAAAAGTACTTTTAAAAAGAAAAATACCAAATAATCAATAACCTGCCTACAATATGGCAGGTTTGTTTTTATAAGCATTATGAAACTACTACATTATTTGTAGTTCACTATAATATTCCCAAAAGAAATTTTAATGCGTCAAGTTCTGGCGTGTATGAGGATTAGCTTTGCTTTAAAAACATTAAAACAAAATATTAATTGCTAAAACACAGCTTATGAAAAAAACTATTTGATGATGAGTGGAGTGATGATCTCTCTGAGTTCAAGGTCATTTCTATAGAAGATTTAAACAAAGGATTTGTGGGAGATAAGAGTGCTTTGGGTGATACTATTATCAACAAAGATAATTCTCCTGATTATAGAAGTCCATTCCATGATTACAGAAATACACCTTTAGGCTATTCTTATCTTACAGATAACCCTGTGTCAATATTTGCTTCAACAGGAGTCAATGACAAAGGAGAAAAAGGATATGAATATTATGCAGAAGTTTTGCCTTGTGAAACAGGTTCACAGGTATATGGAAGCTATCAGGCTAATACAAGAAAGAAACAGGCTTTATTTCTGTTCTATGAGAAGCCCAATACCAACAAATCAAACTTTTCTGGTGATTTTTACATTGCCAAGATGGGAGATTACTTTGTACAGCTCTTCAAGAGGTTTCCAGAACCATTACCATCCAATATAAGCGGTCAGTTCTTCAGTAATATCTCTTCTATGGAAGATGAGGCTGCTTATTTGGCTCAGTTGGCTTATACTTTTGAGAAAGATAAGATTGATGCAACTCTTGTTCATCAGGCATTAATGAGAGAATATCAATTTTATACAGGAGACAGGAGGTTTGAAGAGATCATAGGAAATATTTCTTCTATTCCTGCTGATGCTATTGGATGGTGTGCTGAAAAGTTAGAAGCCTTTAAACCTACAGAGAAGAATTACAATCCTGAATCTAAAGATTATTCTCCATTGGTTCCTATTATTGGAGGTGTTGCAGTTCCTGTTAATATGAATAAGGCTGCACAGTTCTTTGAGAACTTAGGAGATAATCCATTTGTTCAGGGAGCTGAAGTTGCCTTTTCAAAGGTTGGGTCAATGGTAAAACAGGCAGCAAACAAAGTTAAAGAAGCTTCTATAGAACACCTTCCTGACGCCTTTAAAAAGCTGGTCAATAAGATTACAGGTGTCATTAATGATATTAAATCCTTTCTTACCAATATAGCAGATGATCTTAGTGAAATGGTAAAACAAGGAATAGAAGTTCTTAAATTAGCTAATGCTTTCTATTGTGGTATTAACAGTGGGCTTATCAGCCTCATCCAATGTCTACTTTATATTTTAGAGTTTCTTTTACAGCCTACAACAGCTTTTTCTTATCAGCAGTATCTTGAAAGAAGAGACTTGATGGAAAAAGCTGAGGATGTACTAGATTGGGTAACAGAGAATGTATCTAAGTTCTTACAGGGAGTTAAAGACCTATTCAAAGCCAGTGGAGGTATTTCTCAATCTGATATGCAGGGAATACTAGATAAGATGAATGAGTATTTTGGTGATGTTTCAAGATATACAGTAGCTTTTTATGTAGGTATTTTTGCCTTTGAGTTACTGATTAATATTTTGCTACTTATTTTTACAGAAGGAGCAGGAAATGTTGTAAAAGGAGCTACTTATGTACAAAAAGCAGCAAGCTTATTAAAGGTTCTTGCAAAGGAAACTGTTTCTGTAGCCACATTAGGAATTACAGATTTACTGGCTTTTCTTTCAAGATTTATTGTTAGATTTGGAAAAGCTTGTGCTAAGGGGTTTAAAGGATTTATCAGGTTCATTGAGGATTTGTTACAGGGTGCTAAGAATGGTGCTAAGGCTGAGGATTTAGCCATGACAGCAGAGGAAATTGAAGAAATTGTATTACAAGGAAAGAAAGCACAGAGCATTTTCAACATCCTTGCCAGTGCAAGAATAGGATTTAAAAAGCTTGGCATTGAAATTCTGGCTAAAGCTGATGGTTATCTGCTGAAATGGAAAGAAAAACCTATCTTCAAAGGAGATTTCAAAGAAGTAAATTCTTTCTGGAATAAAATTCTGAAACCTAAAATAAGGACTGGTACAGGAGGAGTACTAAAATATCTTGAAGTTCTTTCCAGAGATATGGTCGCCCAAGAGCATAATATGTCCTGTGCGGCAGCCTGTATCAGGCAATTGGCAAAAGATAATGGTATTGAGATGACGGAAGCGGCCATAAGAAAGCTAGCTGGAACTACAGAAGAAATGGGGACAATGTATGATAATATAGTTCCTACAATGGAACATATTTTTGGAAAAGGTAAAATTCAAGGTGGTCACGCTAGTGCAGGAGAGCTTTCAAGTTCTGAAATTGTAAAAATTTTATCAAAGGAAAATTCTTGGATAGCTACTATTAAGCCTATTACAGGAGAAAGGCACGCAATAATAATTGATAGAATAGTAGATGGTAAGTTACATATCAGAGACCCTTGGCCAATAGAAGGTATTGGTAAAGGGAGTGGTGTCAGAGCTACTATTGAGTTAGAAGATTTTATTACTCAATGGGAAAAAGGAGGTCAGTTTTTTGTAAGAATAAAACAATAAAAATATTAGATTATGTATTTAAATGAAATAAAAAGCACAATAGAAGAAGAAGGGTATTATTGTACAATTAAAAATAACGAACTATATGTTGGACAGAATTATAAGTTTGAGGAAGGTTTAGGATTTGGAACTTACCAAAAGGGATTTTCTATTGAAATTCAAGGTAAAACATTGACTATTAAGTATGCCATTGGTCAGATTTCAACAGCAAAAGAATTCAAAACCATTGAAGAACTTTTAAAGTTTATAAGACAGGTTTTCCCGATAGAGGATTAATTTAACTTTCATACAAAACCACTTTTTCTTAAAAGTGGTTTTGTTTTTTACCAAAGCCTGTTCCAAAGTTTCAAAGGTTATATTAAATTTATAGAGGAACTTTTGACCGGAGCAAAAAATGGTTCTAGAGCTGATGATTTAGTAGAGGATAAGATATTGAGAAAGTAATTCTGAAAGAAAAAAACTGCAGAAAGGAGGAGGCAATATTAATAAAACTTTTGCCGAGAATGCAGGAATTAAAATAGAAAGATGGATAAGTGAATATGGGCTCCTGGGCCAGGATCTGGTGAATTTTGGAAAGAATTTAATAAAGAACAAGATGTGGTTGACTTTATTAAAATGTATTATTTTGAGGAAAATGATTTATTTAATTCTAGAATTGACTACGAAAATAATGTGCGTGGAACGTATAATTTCATAGAAATAAAAGAAATTTTAAGTAAGCTTTCAACACAATTAATTGAAATTATTGATTCTGAAATTCATATTAATGAAAGAGGTCTTTATTATAAAATACCTTTTGAAAACTGGAGCATAATAAAAGGGAAGATGAGGAAAGACCAACAATAAAAGTTAAAAAAGGTATTATAAGCTATGACCTTATGATATTAAGAAAAAAATTAAAAACAAATGAAAATTACGATTTGGATGATATAGAAGCTATTTCTAATTTGTTTTTGGTTATGTGTAATAATTTTAAAAAAATAGAAAAATTAGAAAGAAATCGCTTGTTTTAGTTTAAAATGTAACTTTAGATAACATCAAGATTATAAATGCTGAAAAAAGAGGTTTTGTTCATCATAAAACCTCTTTTTTATTTTTATTTCTTTTAGTCTTTCTGAAATCCCATGGCGAGACAGCATTTTTATCTGACCATAGCCCTAGCTTTGTTTTTTTAGCTTCAATTTCGTAATTTTTTAATTCAAAATCCTTTGACGCTTTAAAATACCACCATCCTAAACCTGCTTTTATAATCTCAGCGGATAAATATTTATCATCATAAAAGATCTTAGCAACAGTTCGTTTGTATCTGTCTTTGCTTATTCTGTAAAAAATAACTGTCTTTCCAAAAACTTGAGAACTTGTAAATTGTTTTGCTTTTTTACCAAAGGCCTGTCCATTTTCAGGGCAATCAACTTCTGCTAACCTCAAAGTTTCCTGATGATTATTTCCTAATAAAACAACAACCGTATCACCATCTTTGATTTTAATAACTTTAGCTTTAGTCTGACAAAAGAATAAATTAAAACTGAAAAATAAAATCAAACTACAAAATTTCAACTTCATTATATAAATACTATACTATTTTACTTGGTGATTCACCGTAATATTTTTTAAAGGCAAATGAAAAATGAGAAAGATCTTCAAAACCCAAATCTAAATAAATATCAGAAGCCATCTTCCCTTTTTCTAAAAGATAATGAGCTTCCTGTAACCTCTTTTGAAGAAGCCATTTCCCGGGCGTAGTTCCGAATATCTTTTCAAAATCACGTTTGAAAGTCGCCAGACTCCTTCCTGTAAGATATGCGAAGCGGTCTAAATTAACATTAAAATGATAATTCTTATTCATAAAAGCCTCAATATTCATTTTTCCGGGTTCTTCAAAATCAAATAAAATATTCTTCAAATCCGGTTCTTCCTGAATTAATAAAATCAAGGCTTCTTTTATTTTTAAATCAACCAAGCGAGAGTCTGAAAGTTTCCCGGAATTTTGATATAGCAATAATGAATCCATATAGCTTTTCAATTCCAGACTGTCATTTAACAATATCAAAGGTTTATTAAATTCTTTTTTTTCTGAAATTAAATCATATTCAAGACTAAAATCCTTTAAAATCTGTTGATCCAGATAAATTGATAATGATTTAAAATCTCCATTTGGTGGCGGCTGTTTCATAAATTTGAGCAACTGATTTCGTCTCAAAAAACGAATAGAACCGTCTCTCGCCGAATAATCATTAAAACCATCATTCAAAATCAAATCTCCGGAAATCTGATAGCTCAAAACATGATCTGCAACAAAATGCTCTCCCTGTCTGCTCAGTTGTGTATAACAGGAATAGACAATATTTCCAAAATCTTCTCTTTTAGATTTCATTTCATACAAATATAAGAAATGAGACTGCAATTATTACAGTCTCATCGTTGCTTTTATTCCAAACTAATTCCTTTATGAGACAAATATTGCTTTCCATATTCTGTTTCAAAAATATTGACAGCATCATCGTGATCAGTTGAGACCGTGACATCTAACCATTTTTCAAATTCTTCTTTTCGCTTTTCGTCGGTAACTCTCAAAATAGCAGCTGCTTCACTTCCCAAAACCAAATGCAAAGGAGGATTTTCATCTTCAACAACTTTTATCATTACTTTTGCAGCTTTACCAGGATCACCCATTGGAAGAAATTTACCGGAAGTTAAATGTGCTTTTATCCCCCCAACTGTTGTTTCGTACCCTTCGATATCTTTCGCAAAACTCATTGAAGACCCCACCCATTCTGTACGGAAACCACCCGGTTCAATACAGGTTAATTTAATTCCCAACGTTGCAATTTCTTTACTTAGTGACTCAGAGAAACCAACAAGACCAAATTTTGCTGCCTGATAAATTGAAAGACCTGCATTCCCTACTCTGCCGCCAATTGAGCTTATTTGCAGAATATTTCCCGAACGTTGTTTTCTCATATAAGGTAAAACCGCTCTCGTCACCTCAATCGGCGCATATAAATTAACCTCCAATTGATTTCTTACCTGTTCATTTGTAAACGCTTCAGCCGCTCCAGTAATTCCGAAACCTGCATTATTTACCAAAACATCAATTCTTCCAAAATGTTCAATTGTTTCTTCAACAGCAGAATAAATCTGTTCTTTATTTTGAACATCCAATTCTAATGCAATCAACTGTTCCGGATACTTTTCAGCTAAATCATTTAACTGTTGAGGATTCCTTGCAGTTGCCGCCACGTTATCCCCTTTTAACAAAACTGCTTCTGCAAGACTTCTCCCCAGTCCTTTCGAACTTCCTGTGATAAACCAAACTTTTTTCATTTTTACTGATTTTTTATTGAGACAAAGTTCCGTCAATCACAACATATGCATTTTGTTAAAAAGCTCAATTTTGTTTTGTTAAAAAGCTCAATGTAATACAAGAATACAACTACACGTTATAATAGTATATAGACAGATAAAGTATTCTCTTAATAATTAAAATTTTATTAAAATCAATAAAATTTAATTCCGTTTAGTTTTATCGTTATTTTACATTAATCTAACTAATACTCAGTATTAATACTACAATTCATCAATACTTCATTTCAGCCAAACAACTTTTCATTTTCTCAATTTGAAATATTTGGAAACCACTACACTGAATATAACCAATTGAAAACTAAAACACTAAACTTCCACAATATAAAATAAGCATCGCCAAACCACAAAAAAGAGTAAAAAAATGTTTTATCGTAAAGAATTTTATATATTTGCACCATCTAACAATTAAAAAAATAATTTACTATGTCAGACATTGCATCAAGAGTAAAAGCTATCATCGCTGATAAGCTTGACGTTGAAGAAACAGAAGTAACTCCAGAGGCTAGCTTCACAAACGATTTAGGAGCAGATTCTTTGGATACAGTTGAACTTATCATGGAATTTGAAAAAGAATTCAATATTCAAATCCCTGATGATCAGGCTGAAAAAATTACTACTGTAGGGCACGCTATCGCTTATATCGAAGAAGTAGTAAATAAATAATATTCTTCAACAAAAAAGAAATTAAAGAAAGTTTATGGAATTAAAAAGAGTAGTTGTAACCGGTTTTGGCGCAATAACACCGATTGGAAATAATGCAAAAGAATACTGGGAAAATCTTCTTAAAGGTGAGAGCGGTGCTGCTCCGATTACTCTTTTTGATGCCACAAACTTCAAGACTAAGTTCGCTTGCGAAGTAAAAGGTTTCAATCCATTAGATCATTTCGATAAGAAAGAGGCTAAAAAAATGGATAGAAATACTCAGCTTGGGCTTGTTGCTGCCAGAGAAGCAGTATCACACTCAAGAATTATTGAAGACAATGTAGATAAAAACAGAGTCGGGGTAATTTGGGGATCGGGAATCGGAGGTTTAGAGACTTTTGAAACTGAAGTTTTAGGGTGGGCAAATACAGACATTCCTAGATTCAACCCTTTCTTTATTCCTAAAATGATTGCGGATATCACCCCTGGACATATCTCTATAGAGTATGGTTTCCATGGTCCCAATTATACAACTGTTTCTGCATGTGCGTCTTCAGCAAACGCTTTAATTGATTCCAAAATGCTTATCCAACTAGGAAAGGCAGACGTGATTGTATGTGGAGGCTCAGAGGCAGCCGTTACAGCAAGTGGTGTCGGTGGTTTCAATGCAATGATGGCACTTTCTACAAGAAATGATGATCCAAAAACAGCTTCAAGACCTTTTGACAAAGACAGAGATGGTTTTGTACTTGGTGAAGGAGCAGGAACTATCATTCTTGAAGAATATGAGCATGCGGTAAAACGTGGTGCAACAATTTATGCAGAATTAAAAGGTGGAGGTATGAGTGCAGATGCACACCATATGACAGCACCTCATCCTGAAGGTTTAGGAGCTTACCTTGTAATGAAAAATTGCTTGGAAGATGCAGGCTTAACTGCTGATGAAGTAGATCACATCAATATGCATGGTACATCTACTCCATTAGGAGACATTGCAGAATCTAATGCGATTTCAAGATTATTAGGAGAGCACGCTTTTGACATTCAGATTAATTCTACAAAATCAATGACTGGTCACCTTTTGGGTGCTGCCGGGGTTATTGAAGCTATTGCTGCGTTGGGAACTATTATTCATGGTATTGTTCCTCCTACCATCAACCATTTTACTGATGATGAAAATATTGACAGCAGGCTGAATTTTACATTCAATGATGCTGTGAAGAAAGATGTGAAAGTAGCCATGAGTAATACTTTTGGGTTTGGTGGTCATAACGCTTGCGTTCTATTTACGAAAATCTAAATTTACTGAATGGAGTTACAGAAATACTTTTCTAAATTCCTTCTCAAACAAAGAAAAAGAAAATTAACGGAGAGAGACTATTTCCTTAGTACCGAACTAAATAAAATGTTGGGCACCGAGGTACAGAATGTCGCGCTTTATCGTGAAGCTTTTTCTTTAAAAAACTCTTCTAAAAATCAAGACAACAGTAATTACGAAAGACTTGAGTTTTTGGGAGATTCTGTTTTGGGTACAATTATTTCTTGTCATTTATTCCAGGCCTATCCTCATGCCAATGAAGGATATTTGACACAAATGAAATCTAAAATTGTTAATAGGAAAAATCTTAATAAATTAGGAGAAGATTTAAAACTCACAAGCCTTTTGCAAAAGCAAAACTCTGTAGCTTTAGGTGAAAATATCTCCGGAAATTTATTCGAGGCACTCATCGGTGCGGTTTACCTAGATTTTCAATATGATTTTTGTAAGAAAATTATTTTGGAAAGATTACTGACACCAACCGAAATTAACAAACTTGAAAATAAAATTGTAAGCTACAAAGGTCTTCTGCTGGAATGGAGCCAGAAGAAAAAAGTAAATATAAAGTACGAAACTTGCGAAGAAATTCAGGGAAATAAGGCGATAGTATTTCGTTGCCATGTTTGGCTCGGGGAAGAAAAAATCGCCAACGCCACAGAGACTTCCAAGAAAAAAGCAGAAGAAAAGGCAGCACAGCGGGCATTTTATATTTTAAACAAAAAAGAAAATATACTTGGAAATCCAAAAACTTTATGATTTAGACGATATAGAATTTGAAGATATTACCATAGGATTGGTGAGATTAGCTAAAAATATACCTGATCATGAGTTTTTTTTTAAAATAAATCACAATAACAATCTTAAATTTTCCAGAAAACAAGATTTAGTGTTGCATGGAGATTATTATGATTATTTTTTTCCAAGGTTTGAGGCTTACCATAAGTTTACAAAGACCTGTTTTACTTTTATTTCGAATAAATCTACAGAAAGTAAACAAAAAAAACTACAAACTGAACTCTTCTCAGAAGAAGATAACATTAAATTTTTATTAAATAATCAGGTAGAAGTGCAATATATTTTGCATAGTTCGGAACAGTTTCCTGATTTTTCCGTAATTTTGCTCCCTGAAAATCTTGTGTTTCCAATTCAAGATTATACATTAGGTTCTGAAGAAGAACTTTATCAAATTATCCAGTATTATGAATAAGTATTTAAAGAAGACAAAAATTATCGCAACACTTGGGCCGGCTTCATCGTCGAAGGAAGTAATGTTAGGATTAATGAAAGCGGGTGTTGACATTTTTAGAATAAATTTTTCGCACGCAGATTACGACTTAGTTCGAACAAATATTGATATTATCAGAGAGCTTAATAAAGAGTATGGCTTTTCGGTAGGTATTTTAGGGGATCTTCAAGGTCCTAAGCTGAGAGTAGGTGTTGTAAAAGAAGGTTCTTATCTTAACCCTGGAGATATTCTTACATTTACCAATGAGAAAATAGAAGGAGATTCTACAAAAGTTTATATGACTTATCAACAATTTCCTCAGGACGTAAAAGTTGGTGAAAGAATTCTTATTGATGACGGAAAGTTAGTTTTGGAAGTAACTGAAACTAATGAAAAAGATACGGTAAAAGCTAAAACAATTCAAGGGGGGCCTCTAAGCTCTAAGAAAGGGGTAAACCTGCCCAATACGAATGTATCTCTTCCTGCTTTGACAGAGAAAGATATTCAGGATGCCAACTTTATGCTAGATCAGGAAGTTGACTGGATTGCTCTTTCTTTTGTACGTCATGCTCAGGATATTATTGATTTAAAAGAATTAATTGATAAGCATCCGAATGGAAAAATGAAAACTCCGATTATTGCTAAGATCGAAAAACCTGAAGGCGTAAAGAATATAGATGAAATCCTTTTAGAATGTGACGGACTGATGGTTGCGCGTGGAGACTTAGGCGTTGAAGTTCCTATGGAAGAAGTTCCTGCCATTCAGAAAACTTTAGTTGAAAAAGCAAGATTTTATTCTAAACCTGTAATTATCGCTACTCAAATGATGGAAACGATGATTAACAGCTTAACACCAACAAGAGCGGAAGTAAATGACGTGGCAAACTCTGTATTGGATGGTGCTGATGCGGTGATGCTTTCAGGGGAGACTTCTGTTGGTAGATATCCTGTACAGGTAGTTGAAAATATGGCTAAAATTGTGAAAAACATTGAAATGACACATTTTTACCAGCACAAAAACGAACCGATCGAAAAAGATTATAATTGTATTGATGAGAGATTCATCACAAACAGAGTATGTCTTGCAGCGGTAAGAATCGCAAAAACTACAAATGTTGCAGCAATCGTTACATTAACGCATTCTGGTTATACAGCTTTTCAACTGGCAGCTCACAGGCCAGATTCTCATATCATTGTTTATAGCGGAAATAAGAGAGTTATTACTATGCTGAACCTACTTTGGGGAGTTCATGCATATTATTATGATATGAAGAAATCTACTGATGAAACAATCATTCAGGTTAATATGCTGACACACAATCATGGTTATATTGAATCCGGAGATTTCGTCATCAACATCAATGCTACTCCATCTTACGAGGGAGGAAAAACAAATACGTTAAGATTAACTACGGTTTAATTAATTAAAACCCAATGAGCTAAAATAAATTAGCTCTTTAATAAAAATAAAAACTCCCGAAAATTTCGGGAGTTTTTTTATGTGTAAACAGAGTCTTTAAAAGTCATCAGTTTCCGACAATTGTCTTTGCAGTTACAAATTCTTTTAAAGCCAGTAAAGAAAGCTCTGTCCCGTATCCGGAAGCCTTTGTTCCACCGAATGGGAAACGCGGATCTGAGCTCGTCATCCTATTGATATTTACGGTTCCTGATTCAAGGTTTTCGATAAAGAATAACTGACGATCTTTGTTTTTAGTCCAAACCGAATTTGAAAGTCCGAAAGGAATATTATTTGCCATTTCCAATGCTTCTTTGTCACTCTCAGCAGTCATTACCATTCCTAGTGGCCCGAATAATTCTTCCTGCAGAATAGGATTTCCTTCTTTCACCCTGATCAATCCCGGCTTAAATTCATTATCTGAAATTCTTTCTAATGGAATAATGATTTCAGCACCATTTTCCAATGCTTTTTTAAACTGATTTTCCAAATCATCTGCCAAATCAGGCCTTGCCATTCCTGCAATTTGTGTTTCTTTATTCATAGGATCATCCGGAACAAATTTTTGGTATTCTTCAATGAATTTTGGTAAAAATTCACTTTCAATTTTACGGTCAATGATAAATCTTTTTGCAGCAACACAAGTCTGTCCGCAATTTTGAAGTCTTGCTTTTGCTCCTACTTTTGCAGCTTCATCCAAATCAGCATCATCCAACACGATGAAAGCATCACTACCTCCTAATTCAAGTAAAGATTTTTTTATGTTTAAGCCTGCCGTTGCAGCAACTTCTCCTCCTGCTTTTCCACTACCCGTCAGACTTACACCTTTTACTGCATCGTGTTCAAGAATTTCTTTCACCTCTTTGTGCCCAACCTCAAGATTTTGGAACACCCCTTCAGGGAATCCCGCCTCTAAAAGAACTTCTTCGATAGCATTTCCGCTCCCGAAACAGATAGAAGCATGTTTCAGAACCACTGTATTTCCTGCCAAAATAGCAGGTGTTGCAAATCTCAATACTTGCCAGAAAGGAAAATTCCACGGCATTATCCCTAAAATAGTTCCTTTTGGAGTATAATGAACCTCAGAATAATTATATTCAGAATCAATTTTTTCCGGCTTTAATATATTTTCAGCATCTGCATAATAATTCATCATTAAAGCACACTTTTCTACCTCAGCAATCGACTGTGAAATTGGTTTATTCATTTCCTTTGTAATGATTATACCAAATTTTTCTGAATTATTCTTCAAAATTTCAGCCGCCTTTGCAATTAATTTCTGTCTGTCTTCGAATGGTATTTTTTTCCATTCTGAAAATGCCTTATCTGCTTTGATAAGTTTATTTTCAATTAATTGTTCCATAATATAATTCCTGTTTTCAAATTCAAATAATGAATTTATTAATGCCTTTATTTTAAAAGCATCATGAAAGCAACAAATTTTGTTCCTTCCATTTAAATAAAATAATGATTTTTTCTATCAATTGAATATAATTTTCTAGCCTAAATCATAAACCATTCATTTATAAGACATGCCGCCAGTCTCGCTGTTCTGTCCTGAATATCATAAATAGGATTGACTTCCGCTACATCTAAAGCCAACAGTTTTTTATTTTGTAAAATATGTCTGTAAAAATGCATAAATGTAGTGTCTGCAAAAATTCCATTATAAGCAGAAGCTGAAACTCCCGGTGCAATAGAAGCATTAAAAACATCCATACAAATTGTGAGATAAGCATAATCAACATTATCCAGCAATTCATCAATTCTTTGGTAAACTGAAGGAAGATTTTCAAAAAATAACTCATCTGCAAGAATGTATTTCATTCCATATTGATGAGCTGTATCAAACAACTTCAATGTGTTTGAATTTCTCTGAATTCCAATATGTAGAGAATTGATTTCGCCTTCCTGGGCAATTTGCCAGAATCCGGTTCCTGAGCTCACTCCTATTCCATCTTCAGGCTGTCTGTTATCAAAATGGGCATCAATATTAATAATCCCGATTTTCTGCTCAGGAAAAGCCGTTTTTACGCCTAGATAATGGGCATAGGTTACTTCATGCCCTCCACTTAAAACAAGTGACTTTCCTCCTTTTAATAGAACTTTAGAAACATTTTTGGCAAGATTATTTTGAGTATTTTCCAAATTACCATCATCACAGGTAATATTTCCAAAATCAAGCAATGAAAAATCAGGAAATATCACCGGAAAATTGGCCATATTTTTTCGGATAATATCCGGAGCATCTTTTGCGCCCTGTCTTCCTTTATTTCTACGAACACCTTCATCCACAGCAAATCCGTGTAAAACGAAATTATTAGTTGAAATCATATCGTAATCGCTTTCTATTTTCACTCTTTGAAATATTCTGTGGTAAAGAAGTTCTTCCCCATCTAATCTGCCTTGCCAAATATTGTTCATCATTAATTGATTTTGTGTATATGTGTTTTAATTGTCATGCTGAGAGCATACGGGCTATATAAGTCCTAAATTAAGAGTTATTTTAAATTCTATTTCCGTCAATATATATACTTTCAGCTTTCAGACTTCCCTGGTTATAAAGGATATTCTGAAAATTGTTTGTTTTAAAAGTTATAAAATCTGCTTTCCATCCTTCTTCTAATTTTCCTCTGTCTTCCAAACCAAGTGCAAATGCTGAACGAAATGTAATTCCCGCCAAAACCTCTGCAGTGGTCAACTTCTCAAATGTTGCTAAAACGGAGGCTTGGGTAATTAAATTTCCCATTGGTGCTGAACCCGGGTTCCAATCGCTTGCAATCGCCAGAATTGCTCCTGCATCCAATAATTTTCTAGCCGGGGTAAATTTTTCACCTAATCCTAAACTTGCACCCGGAAGAGCTGTTGCAACTGTATTGGATTGGGCTAAAAACTTTATATCTTCATCAATCGTAGCTTCCAGATGATCTGCAGATTTTGCACCAACTTCTACTGCAATTCTTGAGCTTCCAGGCGTAAATTGGTCTGCATGTACTGTAATTTCAAAACCTAAGCTTTTAGTTTTAAGTAAGAAATCTCTACTTTCTTCAGGCTGAAATGCTGATTTTTCAATGAAAATATCCACACGCTTTGCCAGATCTTCCCCTTTTACTGTTGGTAAAATTTCAGTTAAAATATAATTTAAATATTCTTCGTTATTACCAGCAAAATCTCTTGGCTTCAGATGTGCCGAAAGACAAGTCGGAACTAAGGTTGCCTTTGTTCTTTCCTGAGCTTTTTTTATCATTCGAAGCATTTTCAACTCATTTTCTACATCTAAACCATACCCGCTTTTTATTTCAATAGTTGTAATACCCAGAGAAATTAAAAAGTCAATTCTTTCTAATAAAGTTTTTAATAATTCTTCCTCCGAAGCGTCTCTTGTATGCTGAACAGAGCTCCAGATTCCTCCCCCGCTTTCAGCAATTTCAAGATAAGTCTTCCCGGCATTACGCATAGCAAAATCATTTGCGCGATTTCCTCCAAAACAAATATGTGTGTGAGAATCAACAAAAGCAGGAAGAACGATGTGTTCTTCTTCGATCATTTCAATCTCTATATTTTGATTTTCAGATTTCAGGGTTTCAAAATTTCCTATTCTTTGGATTTTTTTATTATCAACTAAAATTCCTCCATCAACAATGATTTCAAGTTGTTCGTCAGACAGCTTTCCTCTTAACGGAAGATTGGCAAGTGTTATAACTTGCTTAAATGGACCTATAAGTTTCATTATGTATTATTAAGACTAAAAGTCTGTTTTTTATAAAAATTTCTTCTCTCAAAAATACTTAAAATATCTCTTCTTCTCAAATCTTAATTTCAGCTATAAACCTTAACCTAAATTTCCTATCTTTGAAGTAAATGAAATTGAATTAATGCCAGATTTCTTACACCCAGATAAAGAAAATTATTCCCGCGAAGAGCTCATACAGGAAGATCAAATTCGTCCTCAGAGCTTTAAGGATTTTGCAGGACAAAGAAAAACTTTGGAAAACCTCGAAGTTTTTGTCACTGCTGCCAAAAAACGTGGCGGAGCGCTTGATCATGTTCTATTGCACGGCCCTCCAGGTCTGGGCAAAACAACTTTAGCAAATATTATTGCCAACGAACTTGGCGTAAACTGTAAAATCACTTCAGGTCCCGTATTGGATAAACCCGGAAGTTTGGCCGGCTTATTAACCAATCTGGAAGAAAACGATGTTCTTTTCATTGATGAAATTCACCGACTTTCACCTATCGTGGAAGAATATTTGTATTCAGCGATGGAAGATTATAAAATAGATATCATGCTTGAAACCGGTCCGAATGCCAGAAGCGTTCAGATTGGGCTGAATCCTTTTACATTAGTTGGTGCCACTACCCGAAGCGGAATGCTTACAAAACCAATGCTGGCAAGATTTGGTATTCAAAGCAGACTGGAATATTATACCGTTGAGCTTTTATCAATGATCATTCAAAGAAGCTCAAGAGTTTTGGGGGTGAAAATTTATGAAGATGCAGCGATTGAAATTGCAAGAAGAAGCCGTGGAACCCCAAGAATCGCGAATGCTCTTTTGAGAAGAGTCCGAGATTTTGCCGAAATAAAAGGAAACGGTGAAATTGAAATTAATATTACCAAATATGCTTTAAATTCATTAAATGTAGATGAATTCGGGTTAGATGAAATGGATAATAAAATCATGCGTGTTATGATTGAAAATTTCAAAGGAAAACCTGTCGGAATTTCGGCTTTGGCAACATCCATTGCAGAAAATCCTGAAACACTGGAAGAAGTTTATGAACCGTTTTTAATTCAGGAAGGGTTTATTATCAGAACTCCGAGAGGCAGAGAAGTCACCGAAAAAGCATACAAACATTTGAATATTGCCATACCCAGAAATCCAGGAGAATTATTTTAAATCATGTTTATTCCTAAATTATATAAAAGTGAAGATTATAACCTGATGAAAGAAATCATCAGAGAAAATTCTTTTGCTTTATTAATTTCTTCTGTTGATAAAATCAGAGCAACACATTCTATGATGATGCTGAATGAAGATGATACAGAAAATATTTATATTGAAAGTCATATTTCGAGAGCAAATCCGCAGGCAAAAATCTTGAAAAACGGAGATGACGTTCTTTGTGACTTTTTGGGAGTGCATACTTATATTTCGAGCAGTTGGTATGACCATATCAATGTTTCAACCTGGAATTATGAAGCCGTGCAGATTTATGGAAAAGTTGAATTGATGAATCAGGAAGAATTGTACAAACATTTAGATAAATTGACTTCCAAATACGAAAAATTTCAGCAATGCCCGATGATGGTGAAAGATATGGGAAAAGAATTTGTGGAGAAAGAAATGAAAGGTGCTTTTGGTTTAAAAATTATTCCTACAGAGATTTTTATTAAACAAAAACTTTCTCAGAACAGGAAAGCACATGATTTCCAAAATATCATTTCAAATCTTGAAAATGGCGACGAAAATGGAAAGAAAATTGCTGAGAAAATGAAATTATTGATTAAATAATACATTATAAAACTTAATATTATATGAAACTATATCCAATACAATGTGGAAAATTTAAATTAGATGGCGGTGCCATGTTTGGAGTCGTCCCAAAGAGTCTGTGGGAAAAAACTAACCCTGCAGACGAAAAAAACTTAATAGAACTAGGAACCCGTTCCCTTCTTGTAGAAGACGGAAAGAAATTAATCTTGATTGATTGCGGCCTTGGGAACAAACAGGACGACAAATTCTTCGGTCACTATTCGCTTTGGGGTGATGATAATTTAGACAAAAACCTGAAAAAATATGGTTTTGTGAGGGAAGATATAACGGATGTTTTCCTGACTCATCTTCACTTCGACCATTGTGGTGGGGCTATTGAATGGAACGATGACAAAACAGGTTACAGACCAGCGTTCAAAAACGCACAGTTTTGGACAAATGAAAATCACTGGCAATGGGCAACAGAACCTAATGCAAGAGAAAAAGCAAGCTTTTTAAAAGAAAATATCATTCCGATTCAGGAAAGCGGACAACTGAATTTTTTACCACTTCCTACTACCGGAAACTATAGTTTTGCCCCGGATTTGAAAATGGACGTAATTTTTGTTGACGGTCATACAGAGAAACAGATGTTACCTGTCCTTCAATATCAGGATAAAACGGTTGTTTTTGCTGCAGATTTGATTCCTACAGTTGGACATATCAATCAGGTGTATGTAATGGGGTATGATACCAGACCACTTTTAACTTTAGAAGAAAAAGGAAAATTCTTAAAACAGTGTGTGGATAATGAATATTTATTGTTTTTTGAACATGATGCCCATAATGAATTGGCAAGCCTTAAAATGACAGAAAAAGGAGTGAGACTTGATGAGACATTTAGCTTTAATGATGTTTTTGGATATTAAATTATGGAAGAATTACATTCAGAAACTCAGAAAGTAGAACCAGACCCATTATCAACATCAAAAATTATTGGTTTAACAGGGGGAATAGGTTCGGGAAAATCTACCGTTGCAAAATTCATTGAAGAATGCGGGTTTCCGGTCTATTATTCGGATGACAGGGCAAAAACAATTGTCAATGAGAATGATGATTTAAAGATAAAAATCAAAGAACTTATAGGTGAAAAAGCCTATACCGAAAATGGTGTTTATGATAGAAAATTTGTGGCTGAAAAAGTTTTTAATAATAAAGATTTACTCCATAGCTTAAATGAAATCATTCACCCTGCCGTTCGAATTGATTTTGAAAACTGGGTGAAAAAACAGACTCAATATTTAGTTTTTAAAGAAACCGCTTTATTGTTTGAATTAAGACTAAACAAAGAATGCTATAAATCTCTTTTGGTAACAGCAGAAGATAATATAAGAGCTAAAAGGGTAATGGATAGAGACGGTAAAACTTATCGCGAAGTAGAAGCCGTAATGGAGAAGCAAATGCCCGAAAAAGACAAGATAAAACTGGCTGACTATATCATTTACAACAATACCAATTTAGAAGATTTAAAAGAACAAACCGAAAAAATAATCTTTGAGATTGAATAAAAAAATCAGACTCGTTGGATATTGTTCTGACGAGTTTTTTTCTTTTTACAATTTTTAAGTTGCCATCTAAAAAAAATAGGCTCTCATTTCTGAGAGCCTATTCCTATAAGGTAAATAATGAATTCATTATTTATTTAATGATTATTCTTTGATAAACTTCTTCTGTGCTTTACCCTGAACATCATCGATGTCAATCACATACACGCCACTTACCAATTTCCTAACATCAATATTGTTGTTTAAGATTAATCCGCTCGAAACTAGCTGACCTGCTGCATTATAAATCTTATAATTCGCTTTCTTGCTGATATTCTTAACATACAATATCGTACTTACAGGGTTAGGATAAATCATGATATCTGTCTGATTCACTGTATTCACTACAGGATTCTTAGAGATTCTCACCGTATAATCCTCTACTTCACCTGCTGCAAAACTTGTACAGTTTACCGGTATAGACCCTTTCTGCAACGCAACTCTCATGACTACATATTTGTAGTCTGTCATGCTTACAAACGCATCTGCCGGTACACTGAACGTGCCGTTTACAGGTGTGGTCTGATTGGGGGCCACTGCAAGGATTCTTTCATTGATATCAAAAGTACCGCTTCTGTCAAATTTTTTAGAACCCTGAATCAATTCAATGAATTTCAACGGATTACCTGTGTAATCTGAATAGTTAGACGAATTTGAATCATTAGTCATCTCAGGTTTACCATTCGGTTTTACGGTTACGTTCGAAATATATTCTGACACTCCGCTCTGAGACTGCATCTGACAGTAAATAACCGTAGGGGTCGTAAAGTAGTAAGGAGGAGTGTATGTCCCGGGTGTTCCGTTACACACATTCACAACCTGCATTTCATATTTCGTTAATTCTAATAATCCCGTAATCGTATAAGTATTGGTAGAAACAGGAACATTGGTCCAGCTCGGAATTCCTACTTTTCTGTATCTCAAGATATAAGTAGCTCCAGGGTAAGAATCCCAAACCACTACAGCCGTTGTTGGTGTAAGGTTAGTAATCGTTAAGCCTGGTGGAGGCAATTCACAAGTTCTTTCTGTTGTAAATACTTTTGGATTCGACCATGGATTAGGAGTAGTCTCTCCAACACACTGATTAGCTATCTGAACTTCATAGCTTGTATAAGGATCTAAGCCTGAAAGCGGATAAGTATTCGCCGGTGGGTTGGGTAAATTAACTGTAGTCCATGTAGTAGTTCCTACGATTCTATATCTCATGATATATGTAGAACTCGCCGCAAGAGGTGTCCAGGTAATTAATGCCGAGTTTGTAGTAATGTTACTGATTGTAACAGTAGGTGGCGTAGGATCACATCTTGTAGTAAATGTCTTAATTGGCGTAAATGTTCCCGGTGTAGCTCCACAAACAGCCGCAACCTGTACTTCATAAGTCGTAGCAGGTGTAAGACCTGTCAACTGAAGCGGAATATTTCCAATAAGCGTAGAGACTGTTACAGATGTCCAAGTTGTAGTACCTAAAACTCTGTATTGTACCACGTAACTAATATTATTCGTAGCAGCTGTCCAGTTTATTGTAGCTGTATTGTGAGTAATTGGGTTAATAGTTACGTTTGTAGGTGTGGTGGTAGCACACGGTCTTAATCTTACCGCATAATCTTCTACTTCTCCATTTGTAGCATTTTGACACATTACAGGTGCGCTCGTACGTTTTAGCACAACTCTCATTGTAGTTGTCAATGGTCCGTTGTATGCTGTTGTAGGAACACTGAATGTATTATTCACTGTAGCTGTTGTACTTGCTGCAGATGCTAAAATTTGTTCATTTGATTCGAAAACTCCGTTTCTGTTGAAATCTATCCAGGCACTTACTGCATCACTTTGTGTAGCTGCACTCCATCCTTTAGTAACAGAAATCTGGTTTCCTGTAGATCCAATTTCCAAATTAACTAACGTGGCAGGAGCTGTATAACTAATATAATTAGTCTGAACTGATGTATTACTCATTGGAGGAATACCTGCGTTTGCAGAAGTCATTGTTACATTAGCGATGTAATCAGTCGTTCCTGTACCTGTCATGTTACAATACGTAATTGGTGTAGTAGTAAATGTTGTCGAAGGTGAGAATCCTCCCGTATTCGCACCACATTTCGTAGCTACCTGTACTTCATATTGTGTTTGCTCTGTAAGCCCCGTAATATTATAGCTGTTTCCTGGTGCCGGAACCGGGTTAATTGTATTAATCCAAGCAGCATCACCTACTTTTCTATATCTTAAAATATAAGTAGCACCAGTACTTGCCAACCAAGAAGCATTCGCTGTAGTTGCAGTAATGTTTGAAATAACTATTGGAGACGGAGCTGCTGTACTACACGGTTGGAGATCTACAAATTTAATTGCATAATCTTCTACCTCACCGTTACTCGTAAGTACAGAACAAGCATCTGTAGGAGTAAGGTAATATACAATTACACGCATCTTCACTTTGTTATTTCCTAAATAAGCATTAGCAGGAACAGGGAAAGTTGCTGTAACCGGAGATGTCTGAGAATATGACAAGTTCATGATTCTTTCTCCTCCGGCCGTAGTATATGGATTGTTATTAAAAATACCGTCACCATTAAAATCAATCCAAGCATACGTAGAATATGTACCCGTTCCGGTAAATGTTCTTCCTACTGAAAGTACGTTTCCAGCAGTACCACGTACCATTGTGATTAATTTAGTAGCATCATTAGAATAATCCGTATAAGTACTCGCTGCAGAGTTGTTACTCATAACAGAAGAACTTGTAGGAGTCATTGTAATATTACTAATCCAAGCTTCTGTGACTGTTGCCGTACCTGAATTACAATAAGTAAGTGCAGGTGTAGTAAAGATTACAGAACTGGACCAAGGCCCTTGTGTGCCACCACAAATTGTAGCTACCTGTACTTCATATTGAGTTTGTGCATTTAGGTTATTAATAGTATAAGGGTTCGTTGCCGGGTTCACAGTAATCCAAGTTGGAGAAGCTGTTGCTTTGTATCTTAGTGCGTAGGTTGCACCTGTAGAATTTAACCACGAAACCAAAGCAGTAGCCGCAGTAACGTTTGAAACGACGATAGGAGACGGAGCTGCTGTAGTACAACCTTGTAAATCTACAATTTTCACAGCATAATCTTCAATTTCACCATTTGCAATATTCACACAAGGATCAGTAACAGTTGATGATGAAACAATTACTCTCATTCTAAGAGTAAGAGGTCCGTTATATGAAGTTGCAGGAACAGTAAATGTTGCTGTGATAGGAGTCGTCGTACTTGCCGTAGTATTTACTACTCTTTCTCCTGTTTCAAAAATACCATTTCTGTTAAAATCGATCCAAGCACCAACTGCCAAACTTGTAGAGGTTCCTGTCCAAGACTTAGAAACTGAAATACTGTTATTTGTTGAGCTACGTACTAATGTCACTAATTTAGTAGGATCTGCAGAGTAATCTGTATAACCGTTCCCAGTCGTATCATTACTCATTACATATGAATTCGTTGGCGTAACAGTAACATTAGAAATATGCCCATTGCTACTAGTACCTGTAACTGTACAATAATTTACAGCCGGTGTAGTAAACTGATATGGATTCGTAAATGTTCCTTGAGTACCTGAACAAACATAAGCAACGCGTACTTCATATTGAGTCTGCTCAGTTAAATTTTGGATTGTATAAGCGTTGGTAGTTAATGGTACACTTTGCCATGTAGGATCACCTACTTTTCTATATTCTAACACATAAGTAGCACCTGCAGCAGGATCCCACATTACATAAGCTGAAGTAGCTGTAAGATTGGTCACCGTAAGGTTTAAAGGCGCATTACTTGTACATGGAATTGGCTGAATTAATTTTACAGCATAATCTTCAACTTCTCCGTAAGTATAGCTTGTACACATTACAGGTGAGCTGCTGAACTGCAATGCCACTCTCATTCTTGTAGTAGCAGGACCGTTATAAGCACCTGCAGGAACCGCAAAGGTAGCTGTAACAGGAGTTGTTGTACTTGCTGCCGAAGTCATTACCTGCTCAGAAGCTTCAAAAGTTCCGTTTCTGTTAAAGTCAATCCACACACCTACAGCTTCACTATAAACAGTTCCCGTCCAGAATTTAGAAACTGAGACAGTATTATTAGCAGAGCCAATAACCAAGTTTACCAAAGCACTAGGAGTTGTTGAATAATCTGTATAAGTGCTGCCTGCTGAGTTATTACTCATAACAGAAGCTCCAACAGGAGTTACAGTTACATTAGATATGTACTCGTCTGAAAAATTACTAGACTGCATTTGGCAATAAGTAAGCCCCGGAGTTGTAAAGTTTACAGAAGCAGAGAAATTACCCTGAGTACCTGAACAAACATTTGCTACCTGAACTTCATACTGAATTCCATCAGAAAGACCATTTAATGTAACAGTATTTGTTGTAGCAGGAACAGTTTGCCAAGTTGTACTTCCTACTGGACGATATTGTACAACATAAGTAGCATTTGCCACAGCATCCCAGGTAACAGTTGCCTGTGTCTGAGTAATCCCGGAAACTGCAATACCCGTAGGAGGAGCACTTGTACAAGCCGTTAAAGTTGCAACAGTTGCAGTGCTTACAGCATAAAATACATTTCCAACCGCGCTCACTCTGATTTTAATAGTAGCACCCACAGCTAAAGCCCCAAAGTCTACTGTTTCAGAACCATCATTTGCAGTACTGGCAGAAACCGTAGTCCAGGTAACTCCATTATCTGCTGTATAATCTATTTTAACGTTGGCAACATTATATGGTGCTGCAGTGGTATTAACAACATCCCAAGCTACAGTAGTTGGTCCGTTATTATATACACTAGTCGTATTTACTTTAAAAGGACCATTATTTCCAACTACAATTGTCTGCTCAGCAGTTTGAGTTTGCTGTTGATTGGCAACAGGATTGTTATCTCTTACTGTTACAGCAAATTTTGTAGTTCTCGCAACCGTTGAAACGGCTTCCCATAAGTTGTTTGAATTATTTAAAACTCCAGATAACACAGATGATAATCTAGGAAAATATCTAGTTGGACTTGTTGTAGGCAATAAAGACCTAAATGAAGCACCCGAAGTTGTATTTCCTAAATTATTTTTATTAACAGTAACACTTGCATTATCAACTTCTTCCCAAGTATACGTCATTGGATCATTTTCAGCATCCGTAGCAGAAGCTGTCAGTACAAACGCAGTACCTTTAGGAATATTATAAGTAGGCAAAGCAGCAATTACCGGAGGGTTATTTGTAATTGCAGTTTCTACATCACAAGTTTTATTTGTTAAATTTGTTTGCACTTGTCTGATACTTGCAATATGAAAATAGGCATCAGAATGCGGCTGGACATCAGTATTAGCACCCGTAATACCTGCATATCCCATAATTGTAGATCCTGAGCCAGGCTCCTGGTTCATACCCGTTCCTTCCAGACCGTGAGAAAAAGTGTGATTTGCCCCCAACTGGTGCCCCATTTCATGAGCAACATAGTCAATATCAAAATTGTCTCCCTGAGGAATACCATCCGCAGGAGAAGTATATCCTGATCCTTTCTGTTCATCGTTATTATTAGCCGGATTTACACAAACACAACCAATACATCCCGCATTACCTCCACCTCCGGAAGCTCCGAAAAGGTGACCGATATCGTAGTTTGCATTTCCGACGTTTGCAGTAAGTGTTTGTTGCAACTGCAAATTCCAGTTGCCCATTTGAGCAGCTGGAGAATAGGGATCAGTAGCGGCATTAGTATAAATTACTGCAGGATAATTTTGCAAGTTAAGATGTAATGCAAAATCTTTTTCGAAAACACCATTTACTCTTGTCAAAGTAGCATTAATCGCCGTCAAAGCTCCTGCAACAGTTCCCCCAAAGTATTGAGTATATTCACCTGTTACAGACATTGCCAACCTCATTGTTCTATACTTCTTATCAGAAGATTTAGCAAAATTAGTAGGTTGATTTGCAAATGATTTTCCGTTTTCATAAAGCTTCGCTATCTCTTGTTTAGATAGCTGATTTTCATTCATAGAACACAAAAAGCCCTCAGTGCTTTTATCTGTTTTAGGATGTACACCATAAACCGTTTTGTCTTTGTCAACAGGTTCTATAAATTCAGACTTACCATTTTTGACTATCATTGACTGAAAGTCATTTGGTGCTACACTGAATCTTAAATACTTGCCGGGATCATCAATCCCTACACCTACATAAGATCCGAGTTGATACTCATCTGCCAGTTCTTTCACTACAACAGGAAAGCTGTAAACTGCAAATTTTTCAATTTTCCCTTCTAAAGTCGGCAAAGAAATCGTAACCGATTTTGCATTGGGGCCCGTTTCTTGAGCTTTTGCCAATTGCGACCTTAATAAGGAAATGTCTAGAGAATAATAGTTCTTAATTTCAGAACTTCCTCTAATTTTTTCTCCACTGAATGTTGCAGGACTCCATTGTGCACTGGAAATCGCAAACAGAAAGAGGAGAAAGAAAGAAGTAAAAATTTTCTTCATAAGTTTCTCAATATATTATATTAACAATACAAATCTAATCATTTTTCGTTATTGATTTATCAGTTGAAATATTTTTTTTATGAAAATATCACAATATTTCATTTTATGATTTGACAATAAAAAAATCCTCAGGAAAAACCTGAGGATCTATAAGCATTTAAGCTAATTTATTATTTCTTAATGAATTTAAAGCTTTCTGAAATATTGTTATCTTTTATCGAGATAATATAGTTTCCTTTTAATAACTCTGTCACATTTACTTTATTGTTATCAATTGTTCCTTTCTTCACAATCTGACCTACAACATTATGAATTTCAAAAGTTGCTTTGTTTGAAACTTTTGTAACGTTTAAGATATCTGTTACAGGGTTTGGATAAATTCCGAAGTTATCTTTCGCTTTCACTTCATTTGTTGCCAAAGCTGTAGCAGTTACAACAACGTTATAGTCTTCAACTTCCCCATCATTGAAATTGCCTGTTCCGCACACCCATGCTGCCGGTGCTGATAATCCAATATTACTTGCTCCTGCATATCCAACAATAACTCTCATTCTTAAAGGTTGTCCTTCTACAACTGTACTTGTATTCGGAACGGTAAACGAACCTGTGAATGAAGAAGCGTTAGCTACCGGGAAGTTCAGAACTCTTTCAGTAGTATCAAAAACACCATCTCTATTGTAGTCTATAAATACCATTCCAAAATTTGCGGCTGATACCGATCCGGTAACAGTTAGAGAATAAGAATTTCCTTTTACAAGATTAACCTGAAGAGCAGGGTTTGTTGTAAAATTAGTATAGGTATTTGAACCTGATGCGTTGGTAACGTTTGAAACCTGAACATTTGAGATATAAAGAATAGCAGCAGTAGCCGACGAAGCAGTACAATAAGTTACAGAAGTAGTCAAGAAGTTTGTTGAAGCAGAATAAGCTCCCGGAGTTCCTGAACATACAGCCGCTACCTGTACCTCATAAGTTGTTGCATCATTAAGACCTGATAACGAAACTGTAGGTGAAGTAGATGATGTCTGTTGCCAGTTTGTTTCACCAACTTTTCTATAACGAATAACATATGTAGCATTGACAACCGGTGTCCAGCTAACAGTAGCACTGTTAAAAGTGATATTACTTGTAACCACTCCTGTAGGTGCTGTCCCGTCACATGGAGCAAAAGCTACTACATTGATTTTACCAATAGCATAGAATATATTATTAATAGAAGAAACTCTTAATTTAATAACCTGTCCGTTCATTGAAGACGGGAAAGTAAAGCTTTCAGATCCATCATTCGGAGTTGATGCTGCCAATACAGTCCAAGAAGTTCCATTATCCGTAGTATAATCAATTTTTACATTAGCAACATTGTATGGTGCTGCAGTAGTGTTTGCTACATCCCATTCAATAGCTGCCGGAGTGTTTACGTTAGCATACTGAGTATTTACTTTAAACGGACCATCATTTCCCACTACTATCGTCTGATCTGCATATTGAGTTTGCTTCTGATCAGGTGCAGGATTGTTGTCTCTTACTGTTACAGAAAAATGTGTTGTTCTCGGCACCATAGATACCGATTCCCATTCATTATTAGAATTATTTAACACACCATCAAGTACAGATGATAATTTAGGAAAATATCGTGTAGGACTTGTGGATGGAACCATAGATCTAAATGTGGCTCCGGATGTGGTAGTTCCTAAGTTGTTTTTATTGATAGTGACACTTGCATTATCCATTTGCTCCCAAGTATATGTA
The DNA here is from genome assembly GCF_001045455.1 of Chryseobacterium sp. FH2. Classification (GTDB taxonomy): domain Bacteria; phylum Bacteroidota; class Bacteroidia; order Flavobacteriales; family Weeksellaceae; genus Chryseobacterium. Next base: position 140,124 of record NZ_LFNE01000010.1, read on the forward strand.
AGCGGATCATTTTCTGCATCTGTAGCTGAAGCTGTCAAAACGAATGCAGTTCCTTTAGGAATATTATAAGTTGGTAAAGCTTCAATTACAGGAGGATTATTTGTAATTACAGTTTCTACATCGCAAGTTTTACTAATTAAATTTGTTTGAACCTGCTTAATGCTTGCAAGGTGAAAATAGGCATCAGAATGAGGCTGCACATCTGTATTAGCACCCGTGATACCTGCATATCCCATAATTGTTGTACCTGAACCTGGTTCTACATTCACACCTGTTCCTGTCTCAAGAGCATGAGAAAATGTATGGTTTGCTCCTAACTGGTGACCCATTTCGTGGGCAACATAGTCTATATCAAAATTATCCCCTTGTGGTATTCCATCTGCCGGAGAAGTATATCCAGATCCTTTTTGTTTAGAAAGTGAAGTCGCAGGTGTACCGGTAGGATTAACGCAAACACAGCCTATACATCCCGCATTTCCACCGCCTCCACTGTCTCCAAATAAATGTCCGATATCATAATTATCATTTCCGACATTTAAGCTAAGTGCTCTTTGAAGCTGGACATTCCATCCGTTAGCATTAGATGCATTGTTCGGATCGGTTCCCACAGACGGAGCAGAATATGGATCCGAAGTTCCATCGGTGTAAATAACATTAGGGTAATTTTGCAGATTTAAGTGTAGAGCAAAATCTTTTTCAAAAACTCCATTCACTCTGGTCAAAGTTGCATTAATTTGAGCTAATGCCCCAGCCACGGTACCACCAAACTTTTGAGTGTATTCTCCAGTTACAGATACTACCAATCTCATTGTTCTGTACTTCTTGTCTGAAGTTTTTGCAAAATTTGCTGCCTGATTTGTAAAAGAGCTGCCTTGGTTATATAGCTCATTGATATCATTTATAGCAGCAGGATTTTCTGAAGTACTACATACAAAACTTTTTCCTTCTGTTTTTTTAGTTTTAGGGTGCACCCCATATACTGTTTTATCAGCATTTTGTGGTTCTATAAACTCATATTCTCCGTTTTTGATAATCATTGACTGAAAATCATTTGGTGCTACAGAGAATCTCAGGTATTTACCCGGATCATCCAGACCAACACCAACATATGAACCTAATTGGTATTGTTGTGCTAAATCTTTAACAACAACAGGAAAACTGTACACAGCAAACTTTTCAATTTTTCCATTTAAAGTGGGTAAAGAAATTTCTACCGGCTTTGCATTTGGTCCGGTTTCCTGAGCATTTTTGAGTTGTTCCTTAATTTTATTAAGATCCAACTTATAATAGTGACGTGAAAGAGAAGGTTTCTCTTTTTGTCTCGAAAATGTAGTCGGCGACCACTGCGCAAAAGCCGTGCCCCCTATTAAACTACAAAATAAAGCAGTAATAAGTTTTTTCATATGAAATAACAATTTTTAATTTATCAAAAATAGCTATACATTCTCTAAACAACAAAAAATATAGTTCTTATTTTATATTTTATATAAAAAAATAAAAATTTGGCTAAGATATTTTAACTGAAAAACACTAAAATCTATTAAAAGTATTTTAAAAAAAATTACAGCAAATTACTATTAATACAATAAAATATAGCCTTCAACCTAAATGTTGACATATATTATGGAATAAATTGGTAAAATAAAAAATCCCCATGAATAACATGGGGATTAATGAGCATCTTTACTACCTATTATTTTTTAATGAACTTGAAGTTTTCAGAAATATTGTTATCTTTTATAGTAATAATATAATTACCTCTTAATAATTCAGCCACATTCACTTTGTTATTGTCAATCGTTCCTTTTTTCACTATCTGTCCTACAGTATTATGAATCTCAAAAGTTGCCTTATTGGAAACCTTAGTAATATTTAAAACATCTGTTGCCGGATTTGGATAAATGCCGAATGCATCTTTTTTAGTAGCTTCATTTGTTGCCAAAACTTGCGCTTTAATAAGTCTGCTTTGAGTAGCTGGGAAATTAGAACCAGAAACTAAAGTTACACCTGATGTAGATTTAATATTATAATACCCTCCATATAAATAGAACCCATCTCCATATGTATCATTAATTGTAAATGTATAACACTCATTAGGGTTTAATGTCCAGTTTTGAGTGATAACTGCCGGAATAGGCATTGTATTTGGATCAGCAACATCTGCATATCCACTGCCACTATAGACTGTAACTCCTGCACTATTCTTTAAAGTCCAGTTTGTTTCAGAACCATAATAATCTAACTGAAGATTAAACACTACGTTTGTTTCTACCGGAGTAGGTGCACCAACGTAGGTTCCGGTTACAGTATTGTTAGATGCTCTTTGATCCGCAACTCCATTTGCAGAAGCAACAGTAACAGTAACAGGTCCAGAATTTGTATTAGCGGCAACAGGTAAATTAATAAGCTGTGATTTATCCTGAGCTAAATTTCCTGTCCAGTTATAAGACTGTGCATTTCCGTTTATTGTATAATTAATTGTAGCAGTAGTCAAAGGACTAGTTCCTCTATTAAAGATTGATACTTGTAAATTTTGAGGTGTAGAACAACTTGGAACTCCACAAGCTCTTTCTAATTTAACTTCCGCATCATTTGCAAATAACGGGATAGCAATATCTTTTGTCGAAGCTTTTAATGATGCTCTTCTAGGAGAATTATTCATTACAGCAACAATTCTCGCTTTTTGATCATTTGTGAAAATATTCATACAAGTATCATTAGTGTAATCCATATAGTTTTCAACCATTTCATTTACAGCCGGATTATCACAACTTGCAACTGTAGGACAGTTATAATTAGCAGTATGAGCAGTTGGCGTATCAGCACAATAGTCAGTTCCACAAGATGCATCCCCCCAAATATGTCTCAGCCCTAAAAAGTGACCAACTTCATGAGTCATTGTTCTTCCTTTATCATAAGGTGCACCAAGAATAAATGTATTATCTACATTAAAATCACTACTCCCAAATGTTGCATAATTAGCGACTACCCCATCTGTAAAATCATACCCTCCCAGAGGATCTAAACCAGGAAGGTTTGATGCATCAGGAAACTGAGCATATCCTAAAAGGTTTGTATTTGGCGACGCAAAAGCTACACTCCACATATTCATATATTGAGTAGGATCCCAAATTGTTTCAGGTTTTACAAAAGCTTCAATAGCATCTCTCTTAAATGTAGACTGACACATTTTAACTCTATCAATCCCATTAGTTGGATTCCCATTAGGATCTACCTTAGCTAATGCAAATTCAATCTGCACATCTGCACCTACAGCATTTGAGTTAAATCCAGGAGTTCCAGCCAATTTACGGTAATCCTGATTCATTACTGTAATTTGTGAAATTACTTGTTCATCTACAATATTTGGTGCAGCCCCATAAGCTTGTCCACCATGAATAACGTGTACTACTACGGGAATTCTAATAATATTCCCATTTTGAGATTTGTCTGTTTTAGCTTTTTCAACAAGAGGTTTCAACCAAGCTTCAAACTGTTCTGTGGTGAATCTTCCGGGAAAATTCTTTCTTAAAAATTCCTCATACTCAGTGGTTGCACATCTATCATACCCATGAGACAAAGCTAGCTCTTGAGCAGATTTTTGAGTGAAATCACCTTTCTTTCTACTTCCATGTGTCTGTGCTTGGAATAAACCTGCACATAAAATAGGTAATAAAAAGAGAGCTTTTGAAGTAGTAGATTTTCGCATATTATTAAATTTATTAATTTTGCAAATATATCAGTATTTTTAAAATAAACATTATTAACTTGCTTAAAAATACTAACAATAATTAAAATACAACAAATGAAAATCTTTATATTATTAGTTTCCGTTTTTTTCATTTCTTTTACTTCAAATTGTACTTCGCAAAACAAAAATGAAATAAAACCGGATAATTCAAAATTTACTTTAAAACAATTCAAAATCGAAAAAATACAATTAACAGAACAAACAAGAGGCACAAACAGAATAATAACCTTTACTTCAAATTCAAAAATAGTTTCTTTGAACGGAGAAAATACTACATTTCCTTTGTCTTCTGAAGAATGGCAGAATATTTCCGTGCAGGTAAACTTAGTTGATTTGTCAAAAATATCTTCATATGAATCCCCAACAACAGATAGATTTTCAGACATGGCATTAGCATCATCTATTATCATAACATCTGATGGGAAACAATATACATCCAATAGTTTTGACGCAGGAATGCCTCCAAAAGAATTAGAGGCATTATATGATGTACTGAATAATGGGATTATTAAAAAGAAACCTGAGGCTGGTAGCCGTTAAAACTTATAAGCAATATTCCATGCAAATCCCATATTGAACTTTGAAGAACTTCTTCCGAAGCCCGGGACGATCATAGGTTGAATATCATCTTGTTTTGTAGTGAAAACCATATATTTAGGCTGAAGATTCACATCTATAAAAAAATTGGATTCAAAAAGCTGGACTCTTCCTCCAATTACTCCTTCTATCCAGTAAGATGATTGTGAGGAAGAAGGAAAAGCAACAGAAGAATTGCTTCCTCCATATCCACGTACAGGAACAGACATGTATTCCTGGCTATAAAATGAACCTGCTACTTTACCCCCTGCATAAAAACCGTTAAATTCATTTTCAGCATCCTTAGCAAGCATATAAAAAGTTCCTAGTTTCAGGAAAGGCCCATTTACTTTTGCATCATATCCGTTTTTCTGATAAATATTTTTTTCAAAACCACCTTCAATAATTCCGTGAATATTACCATTTATTTTTGATGATATAAATCCCTGATACATTTGCCTGTCCGAAAAAAAAGATAATCCTAAATTAAGAACATCAACACCAACCATAAAATTCGGCTCATATTTCCATTTTTCTTTTTTATTGCCTTCTTTGCTTTCCTGAGCGAAACTCAATAAGCTACAAAGACTGAAAAATAAGGTATAGACTAGTCTTGTCTTCATTATCTATAAAATTTTGTCCTGGTTCTAATGATACAACCGGAGTAGGAGTTATTAATTCTGAACTTAGATTTTCGTAATTTTTTTTCACACCGCATCCGGGGGAAACATAAGTAGATTTTGTAGTATAATTTATTTTAATATGTGATTCCTGACCCATATTCGTAAGTCTGAAATACACATCGGTAGAAGGAGAATCATCTACCCTTAAAGGGATTAACCTGGAAGTGGCATTATTAGTTCCTCCTAATTGCACCTTTCCGGAACCGTAATCTACCGCAACATATATCGAATCTAAAACAGTTTCTTTACCGTCCGTATTTTTAAAGGAAACCTTCATTCTCGGTGTTCCCTCACCGCTTTCGCAAATATCATCATCCCCTCCGCAAGACATAAGCATGCTTAGAAAACCGGTAAGTATGAGAAATGTAAAATATTTCATATTAATATTTGAAATTCAAATGTAATTAATTTATTTTTTAATCAGCAAAGCTATGTTTTCCACATGATGAGTTTGTGGAAACATATCTACCGGTAAAATTTTCACCAAAGTATAATGCTCTTTCATTAAAGCCAGATCTCTTGCCTGGGTAGCCGAATTACAACTTACATACACTATTTTTTCAGGAGAAAGTTTTAAGATTTGCTCTACAACTTTCTGATGCATCCCGTCTCTTGGCGGGTCAGTGATTAATACATCTGCTTTTGGATGATTTGCTAAAAATTCATCATTAAAGATATCTTTCATATCTCCACAATAGAAAGTCGTATTCGTAAGTCCATTAAGCTCGGCATGCTCTATTGCAGCATCGATAGCCTCCTGAACAGATTCAATACCAATTACCTGTTTAGCATTTCTTGCGACATATTGAGCAATTGTTCCTGTTCCTGTATATAAATCGTAAACGACCTCATCTCCTTTTAAATCGGCAAATTCAAGAGTTTTTCTGTAAAGCTCTAAAGCTTGTTTATAATTTGTCTGAAAGAATGATTTCGGACCAATTTTAAACTTCAATCCGTCCATCTCTTCCATTAAAAAACCATCTCCGAAGTAAACATTAACATCTAAATCATAGATTGAATCATTAGGCTTTGGATTAATAGCGTAAACCAGCGTTTTAATTTGTGGAAACTTCTCTAATAAGTATTCAAAAAGTTTTTCCCGGTTTTCTTTTTCCTCTCTATAAAGCTGGAATAAAACCATCCAATCACCCTTTGAATTCTGTCTCATCATTAAAGTTCTCAAGAAACCTTCCTGATTTTTAACATCAAAAAAATCTAACCCGTTTTCAACACCAAAATTCCTGACTGCCAAACGGATCGCATTAGAAGGATCTTCCTGAAGGAAACATTCTTTAAGATCCAGAATCTTACTCCACATTCCAGGGATATGAAAGCCTAAAGCATCTTTACTTCCAAAATTTTCTTCAGAGCTTATTTCATATTGAGTAAGCCAACGGGCATTTGAGAAAGAAAATTCCATTTTATTTCTGTAAAAATACTGTTCTTCTGAACCTAAAATAGAAATCGTTTCAAAATTATCAATTCCGCCAATTCTTTTAATATTGTTATAAACTTCTTCCTGCTTAAAATCTAATTGCTTTTCATAACTCATATTTTGCCATTTGCAACCGCCACAAGTTCCGAAATGGATACATTTTGGCTCAATTCTATACGGAGATTTTTCTAAAATATCAATGGTTTCAGCTTCAAAATATTTAGATTTTGATTTCTTTACTCTTGCGTTCACTACGTCTCCCGGAATCCCTCCTGAAACCAAAACGGTTTTTCCATCTTCTGTCTTTCCTATCGCTACTCCTTTAGCACCGGCAGTTAACAGCCTTATATTTTCAAGAATAATATTTTTCTTCTTTTTCATTCAGCAAATTCTATTTTTTCTATTTTGCAAAAATACAATAAAAAAAACCTTATCCGAAGACAAGGTTTTCTATACATGTTAAAGTTTGTTATTTTGTCTGAGCCGGTTGTGGATTAGCCGGTTGTTGTGGCATTTGTTGAGCACCTTGCTCAGGACCGAAACCTGGCTGTAACTGAACATTAGGATTTACCCTTGGAGCTGAAAGGCCTGTTTGCTTGTCAAGGATTTCCACCAATTCCTGCTCACCAAGATTTACATAAGATCTTGATGCAATTTTTCCATCTTTATCTACGATTACGAAATTCGGAAGTTTGAATCCGTAGACTCCATATTTCTTAGCAATATCAGAATTTAATCCTCCTTCAGCATAAACGTTTGTCCCTGTAATTCCTTTTAACAAAGAGTTGCTTGTTTTGATAAACTGATCTTTAGTATCATCTACATTTACAAAAACAAAGTTCATTTTAGATTTGTAGAAGTTTACAACTTCTTTCAAAATAGGAACAGTAGCTTCTCCAATGTAAGGATTCCAAGATGCATAGAAAGCAATCATATAAGGTTTTCCTTTATTCTCTGAAAGTTTGTAAGATTTTCCATCCTGTTTGATTAATGATGCATCAGGGGCAATTTCTCCGATTTTCAAACCGTTTACAGCTAACTGAATCTGCACTAAATCTTTTTTGATAGTAACATCTTTGATATCTTCATCAATAATTTTTTTAATCTTATCTGAAGTCTTTGCCGGAGTTCCGGGATGAATATCAGACTGAGCCATTACAAAAGCCAAAAGATAATCTTTAGTCAACTGAGAAATTTCTTTTTTGCCTTTTAAATATTCATTGAATAATTCTGAAGTTGTAATATCAGTTTTTCCTTTGCTTTTTCCCTCAGCATATTTTTGGAAATCAGGACTCATCTTTGACAAAAGGTAACTTCTGTAAGCAGGATTTTCCTTTACCATCTCGTCCTTATTTTCCTGAAGTTTGTCTTCATAATCTGTAAAAGCTTTAGCCACTTTGAATGATGGATTACCAGACATCTGTTTTTTCATCATTTCGTACTGCCCCATGATAGAAAGCAATGTTCCTTTAATATCATTTTTCTTCCACTTGATTACTTCATTATCAGGATTGAATTTTTTAGCGTTTTCGTCGATATTTTTGTTAACATCGGTTTCAACTTTTTGCAAACCTTTTACAAAAGTAGCTTCATCTTTTGTCATCAGCTCATTCATATTTACGGTCTGAGCATAATTTGCAAGATATTTTTGAGTAGCAGTGAAGAAATCATTGTTCTTCTTTGCATCACCTGTAATCACATATTCTGATGGGAATGTTGCTCCGTTTCCTGAGATTTCAAGGTTTTGACCAGCTTTTAAATAAATTAAATTTTGTTTTCCGCCATAAGAAACCACGTACATCCCACTTTTAGGAGCTTCGAAGCTTCCTGAGAAAGTACCGTCATTTTTCAGACCGATATTAGTTAAAGGTAATGTAGCTACACCCGAAGCTTCAATAAATTCGATTCTCTCTAATGGAGAACCTCCAGTAATTTTTCCTTTTACTTCTACTTTTTTAGAGCAAGACATCACAAAAATTGCGATGATAAACAATAAAAGATATTTTTTCATTTTGAATTTTATAATTACGCAAAAATAAGTTTTTCAATAAACTAAAAGCAATTAAATACTACTTTTATGAAAGATTTAACTAAAAAAATCGCCATCCGGTAAGGAGACGATTTTTTTGTGGTATCTTAATTAATTTTATCCTCTGTCAGCAAGAGCCGCCATATATTCTCTGTTCATTCTAGCAATGTTTTCAAGAGAAATACCTTTAGGGCATTCAACTTCACATGCGCCAGTGTTTGAGCAATTTCCGAATCCTTCCTCATCCATAGCTTTTACCATGTTTAGAACTCTTCTTTTTGCTTCTACTCTACCTTGAGGTAAAAGAGCATACTGAGAAACTTTAGCTCCTACGAAAAGCATCGCAGATCCGTTTTTACATGTAGCCACACAAGCTCCACATCCGATACAAGCTGCAGCATCCATAGCTTTGTCCGCATCTTCTTTAGGAACCGGGATTGCATTAGCATCCAAAGTATTACCGGAAGTGTTCACTGAAATGAAGCCACCAGCAGCCATTACTCTGTCGAATGCGCTTCTGTCTACCATTAAGTCTTTAATAACCGGGAAAGCAGCACTTCTCCAAGGTTCAATAACGATAGTTTCACCGTCTTTAAACATTCTCATGTGAAGCTGGCAGGTAGTAATCCCTGTATCAGGACCGTGCGCTCTACCATTGATGTAAAGAGAACACATCCCGCAGATACCTTCACGACAGTCGTGATCGAAAGCTACCGGCTCTTTTCCTTCGTTAATAATATTCTCGTTCAGAATGTCTAGCATTTCTAAGAATGAAGAATCTGTAGAAACATCCGATATTTTATAAGTCTCAAACTGACCTTTAGATTTATTATTTTTTTGTCTCCAAATTTTCAGTGTAAGATGTAAGCCTTTTTTTGCACTCATAATGTTATATTTATAGATTGGAGATTATTTATAACTTCTAGTTTTAACCTCGATGTTGTCATATATCAGGTCTTCTTTATGCAACACTTCCGCGTTGATATCGCTTCCCTGATATTCCCAAGCCCCGACGTACTTGAAATTTACGTCATCTCTTTCCGCTTCTCCATCCGGAGTTGAGTGATCTTCACGGAAATGTCCTCCACAAGACTCATTTCTGTGTAATGCATCGATAGCCATTAATTGTCCAAGTTCTAAGAAGTCTGCCACTCTGAACGCCTTTTCAAGCTCAGTGTTCATGCCTTCGCCTTCACCAGGAACTTTTACATTTTTCCAGAAATCGTTTCTTACTTCTTCGATTTCTTTAATTGCTTCTCTTAAGCCTTCTGGTGTTCTTCCCATTCCTACTTTATTCCACATGATATTTCCTAATTGCTTATGGAAATGGTCTACGGAATGAGTTCCTTTATTATTTAAGAAGAAATCTATTTTTTCTTTAATCCCTTTCTCAGCTTCGTCAAATTCCCCGGAGTTTGTAGGAATTGTCCCCGTTCTGATATCTGCAGAAAGATAGTCTGCAATAGTATAAGGAAGTACGAAATATCCATCTGCAAGACCCTGCATCAATGCAGAAGCTCCCAATCTGTTGGCTCCGTGATCCGAGAAGTTGGCTTCACCAATGACGAAGCATCCGGGAATGGTAGACTGAAGATTATAATCAACCCAAACACCTCCCATCGTATAGTGAACTGCAGGATAAATCTTCATCGGTGTTTTGTAAGGATCATCGGCTGTAATCTTTTCATACATTACGAATAAGTTACCGTATTTTTCCTCAACCCAACTTTTACCTAAATCATAAAGTTGTTGCTCAGTTGGATTATGAATATGTTTCTCGATAGCGGCTTCTTTACCTTTTTTCATAATTTCTGTAGAGAAATCAAGGTAAACACCTTCTTTCGTATCATTATTTTCTATTCCGTATCCAGCGTCACATCTTTCTTTAGCTGCTCTGGACGCAACGTCTCTAGGTACTAAGTTCCCGAATGCCGGATATCTTCTTTCCAAATAATAATCCCTATCTTCCTCTTTAATATTTTCAGGTCTTAATTTACCTTCTCTGATTGCCACCGAATCTTCAATTTTCTTAGGAACCCAGATTCTTCCTGAGTTTCTTAATGATTCTGACATCAAAGTCAGTTTAGACTGCTGAGTTCCGTGAACAGGAATACAAGTCGGGTGAATTTGTACATAACAAGGGTTTGCAAAATATGCGCCTTTTTTGTGGATTTTCCAAGCTGCAGAAACATTTGAACCCATTGCGTTTGTAGAAAGGAAATATACATTTCCGTAACCTCCGGAAGCAATAACAACAGCGTGAGCAGAATGTCTTTCAATCTCCCCTGTCACAAGGTTTCTCGCGATGATACCTCTTGCTTTCCCGTCAACAATTACAAGATCTAACATCTCATGACGGTTATACATTTTGATTCTACCTTTACCGATCTGACGGCTCATTGCAGAATATGCACCTAATAATAACTGTTGACCAGTTTGTCCTTTTGCATAAAAAGTTCTTTTTACCTGAACCCCACCAAATGAACGGTTATCCAGCTGACCGCCGTAATCTCTTCCGAAAGGAACTCCTTGAGAAACACATTGGTCGATAATATTTGCAGAAACTTCAGCTAATCTGTAAACGTTTGCCTCTCTCGCTCTATAATCCCCACCTTTTATAGTGTCATAGAATAATCTGTACGTAGAGTCCCCGTCTCCCTGATAATTTTTAGCTGCATTGATACCCCCCTGAGCCGCGATAGAGTGTGCCCTTCTTGGAGAATCCTGATAGCAGAATGCCTTTACGTTATATCCCTGCTCAGCCAAAGTAGCTGCAGCAGAACCACCTGCCAAACCTGTACCTACAACAATAATATCAATTTTATCTCTGTTGTTTGGTGCAACAAGGTTCATATGGTCTTTATGATTTTTCCATTTATCCTTTAAAGGACCCGCTGGAATTTTTGAATCTAATTTACTCATAAGTAATTGATATTATGATTGAGTTACAAAGTGAAAAATTGCGATAAAAATAAAACCTGCCGGAATAAGGATAGAATACCATTTTCCAAAGGCCTTGATTACCGGAGTGTATTTTGGATGTCTAGCCCCAATTGACTGAAAAGAAGACTGGAAACCATGAGCCAAGTGTAATCCTAATAAAACAAAAGCAATCACATACAAAGCCACTCTCCAGATATCAGCAAACTTCTCATGCAATTCCGGCCAAAAACGTTCTGCATCGGGAGCAAGCCCTTCCACATACTTGTAATTAATTTCATGAAGCCAGAAATCATAAAAGTGAAGCGCTAAGAAAGCCAAAACAACCGCTCCGGAAATAATCATATTTCTAGACATCCATGAAGAATTCACAGAAGGATTGTTTGATGCGTACTTTATAGGACGCGCTTTATTATTCTTAATTTCCAGCACAAATCCCATAATAAAATGAAAAAGAACCGCAAAACCAAGAATAGGCTGCATTAAGAACTGCACAAAAGGATTATAGCCCATGAAATCAGATGCTGTATTAAATGCATCACGGTTCAGAACTGATAACAAATTGGTCGTCAAATGCAGTATAAGAAAAATCAGCAAAAACATAGCTGATAATGCCATAGCATATTTTCTACCTATCGTAGAACTCGTTAAACCTGCCATATAAGTTTAAATTTGAATTTCCCACAAAATTAAGAAATGTTAACAAGATCAAAAAGTGAGAAATCTCACAATTAGTCAGTTTGTAATCTTTCTAAATAAGAATCTTAGATGTACAAATTAGGGAAAGACTAAAATTTTAACATTTAATCTAAATTATAAATTTTACCATTATAAACAACCGCTTGTGTTGATTCAGGAAAAGTTTTAATTTCAATCTGGTCAAGTCTTCTTGAAGAGCTGTAAGGATTGATAATAAATTGTTCAACTTTCTGTTTATCTGAATTTTTATTAATCCAGAAACAAGCTCTGTCCCCTTTCTTTAAAAGAGAATATTTTACCTTTATTAAAATTATGAACTAAAATTTCCGTTTTCTGGTTTTCATAACAATCAAAGCCGATTCTCAAAATAAAAAAGGCAAAAAGCGACATTATTAATCTTGCAGAATTTTTAAGGTTTAATTTTAAAATTACAAACCTCAGCAGATATACAATCAAAAACAGAGTAAAAACCTCAACCAAATTCATTGGAATGTTTTCAAAATACAATACATCAAAATCCGCAAACCAATGAATAATTTTCAATAACAACTGAATAGTGAAATCGTAAACAACGTTGATGAGACCCAAATCAATTTTAAAGGCTATAAAGGTTGTCATCAGAAATGACAGCACAATGATGATTTCCGAAAACGGAACAATAAAAAAATTGGCAATTACTGATACAAAAGAGAATTGATGAAAATAATATAAAACCAATGGAAGTGTCGCCAATTGAGCAGAAAGAGAAATTGAAATGGTATTAAAAATTAATTTTTTAAACCAATTATCCTGTTTTGGTAAATAATTTAAAATCGGTTGGTTTAGCCAAAATATTCCCAGGACAGCAAGAAAACTCAATTGAAAACCTATATCAAAAATCTGTTGAGTATCAAAAATTAAAATGATAAAAGCTGATAAAGACAAAGAGTGAAGCAAATCCGGCTTTCTTTGAAGTAAAACATAAATAAAGTAAATACTCAGCATAATACTTGAACGGACAACTGAACTTCCAAAACCGATGAATACAGTAAAAAGCCAAATAAAAACCAAGCTCGAAACAATTGCATATTTTCTAAATTTTAATGACAAAATATTCATCAGTAAAAAATAGAACAATCCAAAAATCACAACAATATGTGTCCCTGAAATCGCGAGAAAATGTACCAATCCTGATTTATTGAAATCCTGGACAGTTTGAGAATCGATTTCTGTACGGTCTGCAAGAATAATTCCTTTTAAAAATTCTCTTGCTTTTGGAGATAATTTAGTCTTGTCAATATTTTGAAGGACTTCCAGCCTTTTCTGTGAAAATTTTTCAGTTAAACTTAAATCATTTCTTTCTGCAGAAAAAATTTTATCATTTATATAAGATTGATATTCAATATGCTTCCGCTTCAAATAGGTTGCGTAATTAAATTGAAAATCATATTGAGGAGGTTTTGGCTTTGTGATATAAGTGTTTGATTTATAGTAGTGATCAAAATCTAATTCATCTTCCTTTCTCGGGACATATAAAATTGTATTGAAAACTTCCTTCCCAATCTGAGCAACAGCTTCATATTTTCTATTTTTCCGGTTTGAATTAAGCTTTCTGGAAATTTTAAAAACAATAGTTTCATTATTGGAAAACGAAAAACTTTGAGAAGAAAAACAATTAAAAAAATGCAGAGCTATTCCGGTACCGAAAAACATCAAACCTAACAGATATGGTTTTAATCTATGCAGAAAATAAGACTTGAAAAATGTTGAAATTAAAAATATTAAGCAAAAAATAACAATTGAATAAATAAAATTTTCATCCAAAGAAAAATAATCCTGAAAGAAAATCCCAAGAATAAAACATAAAACAAGAATAAGTAATGGCTGTTTGCTCAATTGTATTTTTATGCTGTCAAAATATTAATTAATTTGACAATTCTCTAATACAGATTTTACAAAATTCAATATGTTATTGAATCAGAAATGTGAATAAAGCGCCTGATTTTTTACTAGAAAAACTGAATTTTTATTTAAATTTTTAAAATAACCTCAGCTGCATTATCACTAGCCCCACTTCCGCCAAGTTTTTCCCTTAAAAGCTCATAGTCTTTTAAAACTTGATTTCTTTTTTCTCCTTCTATGATTTTTTTCAGCTCTTCAACCAGGTTATTCGTATTAAGATCACTTTGAATCAATTCTTTTACCACTTCTCTATCCATAATAAGATTGACCAATGAGATATAGTTGATATTTTTAACCAGTCTTTTAGCGATAGCATAGGAAATTTTACTTCCCCGGTAACAGACAACTTCCGGAATATTTAATAAAGCCGTTTCCAGAGTCGCCGTTCCTGAAGTTACCAAAGCTGCTTTTGAACATCTCAGCAAATCATACGTTCTATTGGAAACAAAATGTACGTTGTCGTCCACATATTTTTCATAAAATTCTTTAGGAAGACTCGGTGCACCGGCGATTACAAATTGATATTCCTTAAAATAAGGCCTCACAGACAGCATTTTTTCAAGCATTTTTTCAACCTCCTGTTTTCTGGAACCCGGTAAAAGTGCAATAATTTCTTTTTCGTTTAAACTATTTTCTGATTTAAAATTTTCAATGTCAATATCCTGTAAAGTTGAAATAGCATCAAGCAAAGGATGTCCCACGAAATGCGAGTGTACACCATGTTTTTTATAAAAATCTTCTTCAAACGGGAGAATCACCATCATTTCATCAACATATTTTTTGATGATTTCCACTCTTCCTTCTTTCCATGCCCAAAGCTGAGGAGAAATATAGTAAATCACCTTTATCCCAAGTTCTTTGGCAAATCTTGCAATCCTTAAATTAAAGCCCGGATAATCAATCAAGATTAAAACATCAGGTTTATGATTTTTAATATCTTCCTTACAAAACTTAATATTATTCAGAATTGTTTTCAGGTTCATAGCTACCTCTAAAAACCCCATAAAAGCCAAATCCCGGTAATGTTTCACCAACTTTCCTCCCTGAGCTTTCATCAAGTCACCACCCCAGAATCTAAACTCTGCGTCCGGATCTTTCTGTTTTAAAGATTTCATCAAATTGCTCCCGTGCAAATCTCCGGAAGCCTCACCTGCGATAATGTAATACTTCATTTCTATGATAAGGATAGAGAACAAATTAAGCCATTGTTGAATCTTAATTTGTAAATTTGTTCAAAGATAATGATAAAAATGTCAGAAGAATTTGAAATCAAAAATAAAGTTGCAGAGAGCGGTTTGATAAATTTTGATCTTGCCACTCTGATTCCGAAAGGAGCTAGAAAAGGCATCGACTTGAAAGACTTCCTTTTCATGGAAATGATTCTAAAAGAGAAAGATTTTCGTGAAAAAGTTGCTGCAATCAACGTAGAAGAATATCAAGACGCTTATGTCTATATTTACAATTCCGCAGATGCTATCGTTCCTCTTTGGGCTTATTTTTTAATCACGGCCAGGCTTACCGATGTAACTAAAAAAATAGTTTTTGGCAACCGTGAAGATCTGGAAGTGATCCTCATGCATAATGCCATTCAAAGTCATGATTTTGATGAGATGAGAGGAAAAAGGGTTTTGGTAAAAGGCTGTTCCGACAAAGAAATTCCTGAAAATGCATACATAGAACTGGTGGAGCAATTAAAACCTATTGTAAAGTCTCTAATGTTTGGCGAAGCTTGTTCGAATGTTCCTATTTTGAAAAATTAATATTTAAAAATCAACGACTTAAATAAATTCGAAAACTTTAACACTAATTTCTGATTAAAAAGAATCATTCAGGAATATTTTTTGATAACTTAGATCTGCTTAACAATAAATAAACACAAAACAATGAGTTTAATCGACTTACTTACAGGAAACACTGGTAACGAAGTTGCACAGCAGGCTGAAAATAAATTCGGCATCAGCAGAAATCAAGTTCTAGCTTTATTAGCCGTAGCTGCACCATTAATTATTTCCTATCTTAGAAAAAAATCACAAGATTCCAGCGAAGCTGAAGCATTAAATAATGCTCTTGACAAAGATCATGACGGAAGCATCCTGAACGATTCTTCCCAACTGGAAGCAAGGCAGGCAGAAGGAGGATCAATTCTTAACCATATTTTTGGGGGAGAAAAGCAAAACGTAGAAAATCAGCTTTCTCAAAATACCGGAATTTCAATTGATAAAATCGGTCCTATTTTGGCAATGTTAGCTCCCGTAGTTATGGGATATATTGGAAAAGAAAAACAACAAAATAGTGTTGGTGCAGGAGGTCTAGGAGATTTGTTAGGAGGAATCCTGGGAAATGCTTCGAATCAGGCTCAAGCCCAACAATCAAATCCTTTAAATGATATTTTAGGAAGTGTTCTTGGCGGCGGGCAATCCCAATCTTCCGGAAATCCTTTGAATGATATCTTAGGAAGCTTTCTTGGCGGCGGAAACCAACAACAGCAAAGCGGTGGCGGATTAGGAAGTATCCTTGGAAACCTTTTAGGGGGAAAATAATTTAATTTGTATATAAAAAAAGACCGAGGAGAAATCTTCGGTCTTTTTTATTTTCAGTTATTTCTTTTTGTCTTCTGACGTGACAAGCGATTTCGAAGCTTTTCTAGGCCTTCTTTTGCCATAGCTTCCATTATTGATTTTTCCTCTTCTTGATTTTTTGTCTCCTTTTCCCATAGTAATAAAGTATTTTGTTGATTAGTACGAATTTAACGAAGTTGTTCCTAATTCCCAAGCATTAGCCGTTAAAATTTTTATAAAATCAAATTTTCTAAAACAATATTTCTTACATGCCTTAAATGCAAACGCTATTAGATTTTCACGGAATTACAATATAGTTCACAGGTATATTACTGAAAAGCTGACTTTTATCACGTATTACATAATTATTATTTAGAATAATTAAAAATAAAAATCTTACATTTGTTACTCTAAAATTATTCTAAATGAAAAGAACTTTACACCTTATGGCATTGATAGGATTTTTTTCTTTGTCAAATGCGCAATTAGCAACAATTAATGAAAATTTTGATTCTTTTGTTGCCAATATAACACCGTCATTTCCCCAAAATAGCTGGACCAGCAGTACACCTGCGGGTTTTGAAAACTATATGGTTGTCGTAAACGAGGAAGGAACGAATAAATTCGTTCAGGGATACGCTTTTACTCAGGTTAATAAACCCCATTATCTAATATCTCCTCAAATCATAGCTCCGGACGGAACTAAAACATTGAGTTTCGAAGCTTCAAAATTTACACAGTCAGGATTTATGGGAACCATCGAAGCAGGTTTGGTTTCAAGCCCAACGGATATGGATTCCTTCACTTCGCTTGGTGCAGCAGTGACTTTGCAAACTACAACACCACAAACTTTTACTTATAATGTTCCTGCATCTACGCAACAATACATTGCATTTAAATTTGTAGGCTTAAATAACCATGCATCCACCAGACTTGACAATATTACTTATGGAATATCGAACCTGGCTGTAAATGATACTAGAAACAATTCCAAACTTGGCTTTACGGTGAATGGAGACAACCTTGTATTTGTAGGAAAAACAGGCGTAAAAGAAATCAAGGTTTACAATACTGCAGGAAGAATGATTAAAATTAATAAAAACGGAAATAACCATTATAATATATCAGGTTTGGCAATTGGTACTTATATGTTTGAAGCATTAAACGATAACGGAACAATTTTAAAATCTAAATTTATAAAACAATAGTATGATTAAAATATATAATAAGAACTTCCTTTGTAATAACTAAGGAAGTTTTTTATGTCTAAATCTTCAAAAATCTTATCTTTGCACACGAAAATTAAAGGTTTTAAATAGAAGACCTTAAACATTGAACTTTAAACAAATAATTATGTTTCGATCACACACAAACGGAGAATTATCTCTGAAAAATCTTAATGAAGAAGTTACACTGTCAGGATGGGTACAAACTATCCGTGATAAAGGATTTATGATTTGGATAGATTTACGAGATCGTTACGGAATTACTCAATTGGTTTTCGACCAAGACCGTTCTTCGGCTCAATTACTGGAAGAAGCAAAAAAACTGGGACGCGAATTCGTGATCCAGGTTACAGGAAAAGTAATCGAAAGAGTAAGCAAAAACCCCAATATTCCAACTGGAGAAATTGAAATTTTAGTTGAAAGACTGACAGTTCTTAATGAATCTCAGCTTCCTCCTTTCACGATTGAAGATGAAACAGATGGTGGTGAAGAATTAAGAATGAAATACCGTTATCTGGATATCAGAAGAAATCCTGTGAAAGATAAACTAATTTTCCGTCACAAAATGGCGCAAAAGGTTAGAAATTATCTTTCAGATGAAGGATTTATTGAGGTCGAAACTCCTGTTTTAATCAAATCTACACCGGAAGGAGCAAGAGACTTCGTTGTACCGAGCAGAATGAATCCGGGACAGTTTTATGCATTGCCGCAATCTCCGCAAACTTTCAAACAACTCTTGATGGTCGGTGGAATGGATAAATATTTCCAGATTGTAAAATGTTTCCGTGATGAGGATTTAAGGGCTGACAGACAACCGGAATTTACACAAATCGACTGTGAGATGGCTTTCGTAGAGCAGGAAGACGTGATGAATGTTTTTGAAGGAATGACAAAAACTCTTATTAAGGATATTACGGGTCAGGAATTTGGAGCCTTCCCAAGAATGACTTTTGCTGATGCGATGCAGAAATACGGAAACGACAAGCCGGATATCCGTTTCGGAATGGAGTTTGTAGAATTAAATGATTTAGTTAAAGGAAAAGATTTTAAAATATTTGATGATGCTGAATTGGTTGTCGGAATCAATGTTGAAGGTTGCGCAGAATATACAAGAAAACAAATCGATGAGCTTGTTGATTGGGTAAAAAGACCACAAATCGGAGCTTCAGGAATGGTTTGGATTAAATTCCAGCATGACGGTGTGAAAACTTCTTCTGTAAATAAATTCTATAATGAAGAAGATTTAATGAAAATCACCGGAAAATTCGGAGCAAAAGAAGGCGATTTAATGCTGATTCTTTCAGGAAACGAGCACAAGGTAAGGACTCAGCTTTCGGCACTGAGAATGGAGCTTGGAAACCGTTTAGGATTAAGAAAAGGAGACGTATTTGCACCGCTTTGGGTAATCGACTTTCCGTTATTGGAATTTGATGAAGAAAGCGGACGTTATCATGCAATGCACCACCCCTTTACTTCTCCAAAACCGGAAGATATTCATTTATTGGAAACCGATCCGGGAAAAGCAAGAGCAAACGCTTACGATATGGTTTTGAACGGAAACGAAATCGGTGGAGGTTCTATCAGAATCTTTGATAAAGAATTACAGTCAAAAATGTTTGATTTATTAGGATTCACGAAAGAAGAAGCAGAAGCTCAGTTTGGATTCCTTATGAACGCCTTCAAGTACGGAGCTCCGCCTCACGGTGGCTTAGCTTTCGGGTTTGACCGTTTGGTGGCAATTCTTGACGGAAACGAAGTGATCAGAGATTATATTGCATTCCCTAAAAATAATTCAGGGCGTGATGTAATGATTGATGCACCTGCTGCAATTGCCGATGACCAGCTTGATGAATTGGAATTACAATTAAATTTAAAAGTATAAAATAAAAAGCGGAGAAAAATCTCCGCTTTTTATTTTATACTTTTAATTAAAATTAATTTTACAAATAATTATTCTCTACCAACCATGCGGTAATTCTTTTAAGAGTAAGCGAGTTAGGATCAACTACTGAAGAAGAAAAACTTACTTTATCTTTCTGCGGAATCTGAATAATTTTTCTAACTTTATCCTTAGCCGTAAATAATTCGAAATTCTGAGCATTATTTCCTCCTGCAAAACTTACTTTAGCAACCATAACACCGTCAGGAATAAAAAACTCGTAAGAATCTTGACCTCCAACATTTCCGGTGGAAGTAAAGAAACCAATTTTTTCTGCTCCCTGTTCGATAGATTTATTTTCTTTTAGCTCAATTGGCCAATTTTTGTTGCGAGATACCAATGTATAATTTACAGCAGTTCTTGGCGACACTCCTTTTGAGGCGATCAATTCTGTCACTTTATCTGCATTCAGATTATTTCCATCAATGACTCCACCTTTACCGATTAAGTTAACAAAACCTTTTTCCATACCCAAAGTTGATAATTTAAAAATTCCAACCTGATTCGTCGGTAAAAATGTGAACCGGTAATACATACTTGTATTGTCATTTTTATCACCTTCAAATTCTGTACTTAAAACAGCAATTACCAATTTTTCGCCATTCATAGAGTAGAGGTTAAAATTTTTAGTAAGCCCGAAATTTTGTTTCTGTACTTCGACTTTGCCAATTTTATTACCATCTACAGCAATGATATTATTTTTATAATCAACTTTCTGTGCCGAAAGAAAAATGTTTATTCCAAGTATAAACAAAAAAGTAAAAATTGTCTTCATTTAATTATATTTATTGGAGGACAAATTACAAATAATAAGCTTATTAGCTATCATTTTGTTTGATAAATAATTTAGTCAATTCGTTAATCTTGACTGTTAAATATCAATTAAAATACCACATTTAATAAATATTTTTCGCTCGGCACAATCATTGCAAGTTCATACCTATAAAACATAAGACAATGAAAGCAATTTGGAACGGTGCCATTGGCTTTGGTTTGGTCAATATCCCTGTAAAGATTTATTCTGCTACAGAAACCAGTAAATTAGATTTGGATATGCTTGACAAATCCGATTTTTCAAATATTAAATTCAAAAGAGTTAACGAAAAAACGGGTAAAGAGGTAAAATGGGAAAACATCGTGAAAGGTTATCTCATGGATGATAAATATATCGTTTTGGATGAGGAAGATTATGAAGCTGCAAGTCCCGAAAAATCAAAGATACTTTCTATTGAGCATTTTGTGAAAGAAGTGGAAGTAGATAGTGTTTACTTTGAAAATCCTTATTTTCTCGAACCTCAAAAAAATGGAGAAAACGCTTACAGCCTGTTACTAAAAGCATTATCAGATACCAAAATGGTAGGTGTAGGGACTTTTGTACTCCGTGAAAGTGAAGCCATCGGAATGATTCGTCCATATAATGATGAAGTTTTAGTTTTAAACAGGTTACGATTTGCTCAGGAAATCAGAGATTATAAAGACCTAAAAATCCCTGCTAAAAAACCTCCTAAACCAGCCGAACTCAAAATGGCGATCAGCCTTATTAAACAACTTTCAGAAGAATTTGACCCAACTGTTTATAAAGATACGTATGCCGAAGCTTTAATGAAAATAATTAAACAAAAAGCTAAAGGGAAAGGAATAAAAGCTAAAAAAGCCGAGCCTGCAAAAGAAGGCAAAGTGATTGATTTGATGGCACAATTAAAAGCCAGTTTACAAAGTCCAAAATCTAAAAACGCATCATAATGGCTCTTAAAGATTATAACGAAAAACGAAAATTCGACGAAACCAGTGAACCAAAAGGAAAAACAAAAAAAAGTAAAGACAAACTGATTTTTGTAATTCAACGGCATGCCGCGTCACGACTCCATTATGACTTCAGGCTAGAAATGGAAGGCGTTTTGAAAAGTTGGGCAGTGCCGAAAGGTCCGTCCTTAGATCCGAAAGACAAACGCCTGGCAATGATGGTAGAGGACCACCCTTACGATTACAAAGATTTTGAAGGCAATATTCCCGAGGGCAATTATGGAGCAGGACAGGTGGAAGTGTGGGACAGCGGAACTTATGAACCTTTAGATGAAACAAGTAAGCTTTCGGATGAGAAAGAATTGTTGAAAGAACTAAAAGCAGGCTCATTAAAATTCATTCTGCACGGCAAAAAGCTTAAAGGTGAATTTGCATTAGTTAAGATGAAAAATGCAGAAAATAATGCCTGGCTTCTTATTAAACACCACGATAAATTCGCAGAAGAACATTATGATGCCGAAGAAAATACTTCTAAAAGCTCTCAAGTCACCAAATTTTTAGAGGAAAAAAAAAGCCTAAAAAGCAGCAAAAAGAAATCATAACTTCGGAAACAACACCTAAATTTCAACGATTCAATTCCTTAGTTGACGAAAAAAAATTAAAAAACTTCATTAAGCCAATGCTTGCAAAACCATTTGAAAAAGCATTCGATGATGAAGACTGGATTTTTGAAATAAAATGGGACGGCTATCGCGCTGTTGCAGATCTTAGCAAAGACGAACCTCTCTTCTATTCCCGAAACGGAATTTCTTTTTTATCAAAATTTGAAAAAGTTTCCCAAGACTTCGAATATCAGAAACATAAAATGATTCTGGATGGTGAAATTGTAGCTTATGACGAAAATGGGCGACCTAATTTTCAATTATTACAGCAAATTGGAGACAATCCCAATTTAGCTTTAGTGTATCAGGTTTTTGATATACTTTGGCTTAATGGCCATTCTACTGAAGAAATTCCCTTAATTCAAAGAAAAGAACTTTTGAAAGAAGCTTTAATTGAAACTGATGTGATTAAATATTGCGATCACATTCCGGAAAATGGCATCGAATTTTTTAATCAGATGAAAAAAATGAAACTGGAAGGAATGATTGCAAAAAAATCTGACAGCCTTTATATTGAAAATCATAGAAGTTCAGACTGGTTAAAAATAAAATTTACAAATACTGAAGAAGTGATAATTTGTGGTTTTACAGAACCTCGTGGCTCAAGAGAAGGTTTCGGAGCATTGATTTTAGGAAAATATATTGACGGGAAACTGGTTTATGCCGGACATACAGGAACCGGCTTTAATAAAGAATCGATAAATCAGCTTCATGAAAGACTGAAAAAACTGGTGATAAAAACGTCTCCGTTTGAAACCGTTCCGAAAACCAATATGCCTGTAACATGGACAAAACCTGAACTTGTCTGCGAAATTAAATATTCTGAAATTACCAAAGACGGAATCTTTCGTCATCCTGTTTTTGTAGCAATCCGTGAAGATAAAAATCCCCAAGATATTAACGAAAACCCTAAAGAAATGAAAGCTAAAACTTCTCAACAAAAGAATATAAAATCTTCTGAAAAAGAAAAGGAAATTACTTTGAATAAACATACCGTAAAACTGACCAATCAAGATAAAATTTATTTTCCTAAAGATGATGTAACAAAAGGTGATGTGATAGAATATTATCAGTCTGTTGCCGAATATATTTTACCCTATTTAAAAAACCGCCCTCTTTCTTTAAATCGTTTTCCGAATGGGATTGAAGAACAAAGTTTTTATCAAAAAGATGCGAGTGACAACATTCCTGACTGGATAAAAACGACACAGGTTTATTCGGAATCAAACGATAAATACATTGATTATATTTACTGTAACGACAAGGCAACTTTGGCGTACCTTAACAATTTAGGCTGTATCGATATGAATCCGTGGAACAGCTCGCTTCCTGATTTGGAACATCCAGATTATTTGGTTTTAGATCTCGATCCTTCAAAGAAAAACACATTTAATGAGGTAATAGAAACAGCTTTACAGGTAAATGAAGTTATAAATTCAATTAAAATTAAAGGCTATTGTAAAACTTCCGGAAGTACGGGAATTCACATTTATATACCAATGAGTGGAAAATATGATTTTGACCAGGTGAAAGATTTTGCTCATATTCTGATGAAACAAGTTAATGAAAAGCTTCCGACAATAACAACTTTAGAAAGAAGCTTACAGAAACGCGATGACAAGAAAATTTATCTGGATTATTTACAAAACAGAACCGGACAGACTTTGGCAAGTGCCTATAGTTTACGCCCAAAAGAAGGTGCTTCTGTTTCAATGCCTTTGGAATGGGAAGAATTAAAATCAGGTCTGAAACCGACTGATTTTAATATTCATAATGCATTGGAAAGAATTAAAGAGAAAGGAGATTTGTTTAAACCGGTTTTAGGTAAGGGAATTGATATGATCAAGGCATTGGAATTGTTGCAAGGAGATGAATAATTTAAATTATGGAAGTTTCGCCACCAAGCTTTCCGGCAATACTTTCAGAATTAAATAAATAATTTTCCATTTAAAGTTCGGGACAATGGTAAAAGAATTTCCGGCATTAACGATGAATTTAGCGACGTAATCAGGTTCCATAATTAAAGATTCATTCAATTGTAATCCCTCATTTATTTTTGTACGGATATAACCGATAATTAAGGCATTTACTTTAACATTTCTTGAAGCCAGTTCCTGTCGTAAACCGGCTAAATATTGTGTAAAAGCAGCTTTTGTACTTCCGTAAACGAAATTGCTTTTTCGCCCCCTCACCCCTGAAAGAGAAGATAATCCGATTATCCTTTCTAAATTTTTATTGCTTTCATCTGTCGCAATAATATTCAGAATAGAAACTGCTCCCATATAATTAGTCAGCATCATTTGCTGAGTACTTTTAAAATCTCTTAACGCTTTTTCATTATCAACTAAAAAACCAGCCGCATAAACAACAATATTAGGCTTTACAGGGAGCTCATCATAAAACTTTTGGTGTGAATCAAAATTTACAGCATCAAAACTTAAAACAATAACTTTTGAGCTAAAATTATTTTTCTGAACAAATTCTTCTAATGATTTTATGTTTCTGGAAGCTGCAATAACTGAGAAATCTTTTTCAATATACTGAATAATACATTGTTTTGCAACGTCGGAATTAGCCCCTAAAATAAGAACAGTTTTGTTTGTGTTTTGATTCATAAGGCAAAGATATATTAAACCCTAAAGAACACAAATCTTTATACGGATTTTATAGTGTTGCGATTGTATAGTCATTTCGAAGAAGGAAAATATAATCTCTAATAGATCTTTATTCTGTTTTGCTTCGTTTAGAGTGGCATTGTCATACATAGTTTTGGTGCTGACGATATATAAAAAAGTTCGGCGCGGTGAGCTTTGCTCACCGCGCCGAAACGTAATATTTTAGAACCTAAAAACTATTTACTTTCAGATTCAATCTCTTTTTTATCTGTTTTTTCTGCAGTTTTAGCTTTATCTCCAAAACGGTTTTCTGTAAATTCTCTAGAAACAGCTGCTTTCTCGAATTTTAACTTTCCTGATAATGTTTCGATTACAAATCCATCATCCTGAACCTGAGCAATTCTTCCGTGAAGTCCTGAAGTAAGCACTACTCTAGTTCCTACTTTTAACGTTTCCTGAAAATTTTTCTCCTGCTTTTGTTTTTTTTGTTGAGGTCTTATCATTAAGAAATAAAAACCTACGAACATCACACCCATCATGATTAGCATCATTGATGAAGAACCTTGTGGCTGTGCCTGTAAAAAAATTGTTAACGTGTTCATTTAATTATGGTTGAATATTTGCAGTGAATGTTAATTTAATAGGAGTTTTCTCTACATTAGCAAAAACATCTGCAAATTTGCTTACGTTTCCATCGAAGTTTGAGGAATCAAAGTGTAACGTGATTTTACCTTTTTTACCCGGTAAAATTGGTTCTTTTGTAAAATCGGGAACTGTACATCCACATCCGGGTTTTACTTCAGAAATCACTAATGGGTTATTTCCTGTATTTGTAACTTCATACACGTGTTCTACTTTTTCCCCTTTTTTGATTTTCCCAAAATCAAAGTTGCTTTCAGATAAAGCGATAGATGTTGTTGGCTGGTTAGACTGAGCCGGAGCCGCAGTTTCAGCACCTGAAATTGGCGCAGCTGGAGCTATAGTAGAATCAGCAGGAGTTACAGTTGCAGCAGTAGAGTCAGCTACTACAGCATCAGCACTCTGAGTTTCTTTGTTTTCTTTTTTGCAAGAAACTAAACCAAAGCCTATAATAGACAAAGCGATAATTGATAACGTCTTTTTCATGTTAAATTCTATTTTGATCTTTACAATATTTATCTAAAATTCCGTTAATGAAAATATTCGAACGGTCTGTCGCAAATACTTTTGCAATCTCGATATATTCATTAATAATAACTCTTGAAGGTGTAAAAGGAAAATTGTCAAGCTCTGAAATTGCTGTAGATAAAATCACTTTATCCATTAAAGAAACTCTTTCCAAATCCCAGTTTTCCAGTCTTTCCGATAATTTCTTTTCATTATTTTCCCAGCTGTCTAGTGTATTTCTCAACAGTTTCATGGCAAAAGTTTTGTCTTCTTCATCTTTAACCATTTTGATTAAAGTTCTGCTTTCCTCACCTTCTTTCAGGAAACCAATAGTTTTTTGAACCATTGAGTTCGCAATGTGAATATCATCATACCAAGAAAGTTCCTTATCTCCCAGATAATCATGGAAATCTTCATTTTCAGCAATATATCTTAAAAATAATTTACCAATAAATTTCTGATCATCTTCAAAAGAATATCCTTCTTCTTTCATGAAATCCTGATAACGCTTTCCTGCCGTCATTCTCTGGAAAGTTTTCACCAATAAATCATCATGCAAATCCCACTTCAACTGTTTATGTTGACCGGTAAAAAATAATCTTTCAGGATTTTCCTCAAGTTTAATTAGTACTTGATTGTTGATAAATTTTTGATTAGGGTTAACATTAGCGTCAGTTTTAATGTACTTATTTTTCCCGATTTCGATTTGGTGTTCTGCCAATTCTTTCAAAGAAACCAAAAAATTAAGCTGATAGATATAGAGATAATAGATTTTCTCTATTCCGGCAAACATGTTTTTCTCTAAAACATCAAACTTTACAGGATTTTGGTAGTATGAGTACACACTTTGTACCACTTTTTCACGGATTTGTCGTCTTCCTAACATTCAAAGAGCTTTTTATGGGTGCAAAGATACAAAAATTAAAATTTATGAAATTCGTAGTCTTATGGTATTTTTGTAATTTTGTAAAACTTTATGAAAGCGCTAAAAACCTTAAACCCTTATTTTTGGAAACACAAAATATTATTATTTTGGGGGTTACTATTCATCATTGCCAGCAATTTTTTTAATACATATAAAGTTCAGTTTGTAGGAAAATCTGTTGACGAGCTCACAAAAGGCGGTCAATTGGGATTTAATAAGCAGGTGCTCTTCTATGTCGGGATCATTGTGGGGTGTTCATTACTTACAGGATTTTTCACCTTTATGATGAGACAGACAATCATAGTAGCTTCCAGAAGAATTGAGTACGAATTAAAAAATAAAATCTACAGACACTACCAGGAACTATCACTTACTGACTATAAAAAAACAACGATCGGAGATTTAATGAACCGATTGAGTGAAGATGTTGTTGCTGTAAGGATGTATTTGGGACCTGGGGTGATGTATGTTGTAAACTTAATTGTACTTGTCATTATTACAAGTATTTATATGATAAAAACGGACGCCTCAATGACACTTTGGACTTTGCTGCCTCTTCCTATTTTATCATATTTAATATTTAAGGTAAGCTCTGTTATCAATAAAAAATCGAAAGTGATGCAGAAGAGCCAGTCTGCCATTTCAACTTTCGTACAAGACAGTTTCTCCGGAATCAGAGTAGTAAAATTTTTCGCACGAGAAAATTATATCAAAAAAAATTACAGTATAAAGGTTACCGATTACCAGGATAAAGCTTTAGATTTAGCTAAAACAGAAGCCTATTTCTTTACTATTATTTTATTTGTAATTGGGTTACTGAATGTTGCTATCATTTTAATAGGCGGCCAAAAATATATTGACGGAGAATTGAGCATCGGTAAAATTGCCGATTTTTTCATGTATATCAACACATTGATTTTCCCTTTCTCAATGGTAGGCTGGGTAACTTCAGTAAACCAGAGAGCTGAGGCGTCTATGCAAAGAATTAATGAATTTATGGACAAAAAGTCTGCAATCATTAATAAAAACTTTGAAAATTACCCTATTCAAGGTGATATTGAGTTTAAAAACGTTTCTTACGTATATCCCAATACAGGAATCAAAGCATTAGAAAACTTAAGCTTTAAAATCAATGCCGGAGAATCTTTAGCCATTATGGGTAAAACCGGAAGCGGAAAATCTACAATCGCACTGCTTTTGTGTCGATTAATTGATCCAACCGAAGGTGAAATTTTAATAGATGGCAAAAATCTCAAGGATCATAATTTGGATAATTACAGAAATTTTATCGGGTATATCCCTCAGGAAAGTTATCTGTTCTCAGATTCAATCGAAAATAATATCGGTTTCGCTATTGACAATCCTTCCCATGAAAAAGTGGTTGAATATTCTAAAATTGCCGACGTCGATAAAAACATCATAGAGTTTAAAGAGCAGTATAAAACACTAGTAGGCGAACGTGGCGTGATGCTTTCAGGGGGTCAAAAACAAAGAATTTGTATCGCAAGAGCCCTAATTAAAGACCCGAATATCATTATTTTTGATGATTCACTGTCTGCCTTAGACACTGAAACTGAACAGAATATTCTTGAAAATATAGACAAAAAAATACGTAACGCAACGTCCATAATCATCACACACAGAGAGTCTAGCGCTCAAAGGGCTGATAAAATTATCAACCTAAACGAAATTACCAATTCCGTAACTGCTTAGCCGTTTCGTTCTCAATTGTTAAATAAATCATAAAAAAAATTTTGTGATTAAAAGAAAACTTTTATATTTGTTCTTAACAAGATTAAAAAATATCTAACAATGAGTGAATACAAGGAACGCCATGAAAATGAAATTTTCACGAAGGTGTTAAAAGCAGGGAGAAGAACTTATTTCTTTGATGTGCGCGAGACGAAAGCAGGAGATTATTATCTTACAATTACCGAGAGCAAGAAAAACTTCGGAGAGAATGGAGAGGCTACATTCGAGAAGCACAAAATTTATCTTTACAAAGAAGATTTTAAAAGTTTTCAGGAGATGTTTAATGAATCCACAGATTTCATCATTAACGAGAAGGGTGAGGATGTAATATCAGAAAAACATGACAAAGACTTTAAAAGCAAATCTTTCACAATAGATTCTGACGACGAAGTTTAAGCCAAAAAATATCTAAAAACACAAGCATCTGAAAAATGATGCTTTTTTTATATCTAAAAATTAACGAAAATTCAGATGAAATTTATTTTTGAAAGTGAATAAATAAAAACACACTTTCCAAGAGAAAAGTGTGTCTGTTAGGGTGAATGAGGGGTCTCGAACCCCCGACCTTCGGAACCACAATCCGACGCTCTAACCAACTGAGCTACAATCACCGTTTTGTGAGTGCAAATATAGGAAAGATTTTTTAATTACCAAACAATTCCGTCAAAATTTTTCATCGCAATTAACTTCTCAGACGTAAATCCCTCAGCATAAGTCACTCCCGATAGCCTGCCTAGATCTTGGGCGCGATAGGTCAGACTCTCATAAAAGTCTTTTGAAGTAATAGGCGTTTCTGGCTCTTTGGAAGCAGGGTCATAAAACTGAGTTTTAAAAGCCATGCAAGCTTCGATCTTCCTATCAAGATGTTTTGATATATCAATTACAAATTCCGGCTTTATATCTTTCCATTGAATATAATTGAAAATCTGTTTCGGTCTCCAGACCTCTTGATTTTCACCCTCCAGAACTGTTTCTATTTTTCTCAATCCGGACAAAAAGCACGCATCCGATACTAATTTCGCTCCTTTTGCATGATCTGGATGTCTATCATCAATCGCATTAGCTAAGATGATTTCCGGCCTGTATTTGCGAATCATTTTTACAATTCTCATTTGATATTCTTCAGAATTTTCCAAAAAGCCATCTTTCATCCCAAGATTCTCTCTTGCAGAAACGCCTAGAATTTTTGCAGCATTTCCGGCTTCAACCTTTCTTGTTTCGTCTGTACCTCTTGTTCCCAATTCACCTTTTGTAAGGTCAATGATTACGCACGTTTTTCCTTCGGAAACCAATTTGGCGATTGTACCTCCACATCCCAGCTCTACATCATCAGGATGAGCTCCAAAAGCAAGTATATCTGTTTTCATACTCCCAAATATAATCATTAAAACAAAAACTTCCCAAACATACGAATGGGAAGTTTTTATATCTGTAATTTAAGTTTCAAATTATTTGTTGATTTCTGCATTTAATTTTACAGCATCCTGATAAGTAGGATCTAACTGTAAAGATTTAGCTACATAATCTTTAGCTTTCGCAAGGTCAGAATCTTTAGATAAAAAAGCTACCGCAAAATAAGCATATGCCAACGTTTGTTTGTTAGCTTCAACTTCTTCGGGTTTTACAGTGCTGATATATTTTTCATAAGCAACTTTTGCAGCATCATTATTGGCAGCTTGTTGATAAGCGTATCCTTGACTGTAATAAGCCGGAGCCCAGTCAGGAAGAACATTTATCATTTTCTGCCAAGTAAGAATTGCTCCATTCCAGTTTTTAGCATCCTGATAGGCAGTCGCCAATTTATATAAAGCATCAGAATCCTGAGCATTTGCTGCAACTTGCTTTTTCAATGCTTCGATAGTAGGATTTGTAGGTCCTGAATCAGCAGCAGATTGAGAAGCACCACCGCCTCCTGCAATATTTGCCAATTCCATATCCCACTTCATTGTTTCATCTTTTGCAGCTTTTGCAATTGCAATCTTTTGCTGAGATTCTGCCATCAAAGCAGATTTTTTAGCCGCATCTGTTTCGGTTTTTGCAATACCAGCAACAATAAGTCCCTGCAAACCTTGATCAGCAGGCTGTACTCTCGATTTATCTGCCTGGGAAACAAAAGTATCCATATTTTGTTTAGCTTCAGCATACTTTCCGTCTGCATATAATTGGTATGCTCTTAATTTAAACTTAATAGGATCATCTACTTTATCAAAGATTTTATCTAACACAGTTTTAGAGTTTGCATAATCTTCATTGGTGAAATAAAGTTTGGCAATTTCTAATTGTGTATATGGATCTTCATCAGCGTATTTTGTATAGTTGATCAAATCTTCAGTTGCCTTAGCATTTTGCTGATATTTAATATCGTAAGCAGCTAAAGCCTTATATGCAGGAGCATAAGTTGGGTCTGTAGCAATTGCTTTATCTATGCTTGTTTTAGCTTGTTGCCATTGTTGTGCAGCCATCCACAAAGTCCCGATTCTTGTATAAACAGAAGCTTTATTTTTAGCTAAAGGCAAAGCTTTGTCATAAGCAGACATTGCATCCCCAGGAACTCTTTTTAATCTGTAAGCATCACCCAGAGTATAATAATAATATGCAGGAACTTCTTTCTTAGCAGCTCTTTCAATAGCTTTATTCAAGTATTGAATTGCAAGATCAGGAGAGTTATTTTTTTCAAATAAAGTTAAGGCTTCAGCAGCTCTAAAAAGTACTTCAGCATCTTTTTCTTTAGAATCAGTTACTACTTTCTGAATTTCAGCGATAGCTGATTTATCTCCTTTTCCTAGCTTTACAGCAGCTAGACCAATTTTATTAAGGTTACTTTTAGCATCTGCAGCAAGACCTTTATTGAAGCTTTCTGTGGCTTTTGCAAAATCCGGCTCCCCTTGTCTTAAAAATGTGTTTCCTAAATAGAAATAATTTTCAGCTGTAGGTGCCGTAGAAATCATGTTAGTAAAATTAGTTTTTGCCTGAGCAAATTTATCACTATCAATACTGTTAATACCATCTTGTAGTGTCTGCGCAGAGGCAAAATTGGCAAAAAATACCACAGCTGCTCCAAAAGCAATCTTTTTTACATTCATATTCATTATATCTTTCATTTTATATTTTTCTAAATTGAGTTTATACAATACACAATTTTTAGACCAAAATAGTGTATTTATTTGGGGTAAAGAGTTAATTTAATATTTTTTAACGCATTTGTACTTCTCTTTTATATAGATTATAGGGTTGTAGCCCCTCTTTTTGTACAATCATTTGCCCTAGCTGAGTGCAGGAATATCTTATAAATCCGTTTGCTATGTTAAAATTTCCCTCGTTAGTTAAAAAATAAAGAACCCTGGTAAACGGGTAAGTCATTTTACGTAAATTTTCAGAATCGGAATTAAATAGTTTACCGTTACTTTCGACCGGTAATATTTTTACCATTTCTCTTAACTTTTCAGATTCCTTATCATACGGCCTGCTAAATGTATTAAGCCCTATAACACCAATCTTATCAGGATATTTTCCAAGCTCTTCAATAATATTTTTACTTCCGGGAATTACAGAGAACTTCAAATCTTTGGGTTCTTTTCCAAATTTTTGAGCAACGAAATTTAAATTGCTTGAATTTGTGCCATCAAAAATAAATTCTTTGTTTTCTGACAATAATCCGTCCTTGATTTCATCTATAGTAATAGAATTTTTTGGAGAGTTTTTTGGAACTACAAAAACTACAGCATCAGCTGCAAATCTCGCAGGTAAAATTTTTAGATCTACCTGTTCTTCATAAGCTTTTACTTCTTTCGGAGTAAGCTCTTTTGACATTACTGCAATCCTAGCTTTATCATTTAAAAGATCTAAAAAGCCCAAATCTTCCTTTTTAGTAACAACTTTAATCTTTGTTTCAGGATAATTAATCATATAACCTTCTGCTAACGCTTCTGTTACACTCTTAAAAGATTCATCGGTAAGAATGGTAAGTTCCCCTTTATGATAAGAAGGAGATTTATCTTCCTGCTTACAATTAATAACAATAATACTAAGGAAAAATAGCATTATCAGCTTAATACTATTTCTCATTTCCTGAATTTTTAATTTTTGAAACAGCTCTATAGATTCTGAAAACTCCATAAAGAATAAGCAATGCACCTAATGCATAGGCAACCGCAGGTTCCAGAATTGTAAAAAAGAATTTGTAAATAATAACTACAATTCCCAAAACGATATAGAATAATCCCGTCACAAGGGATAACCAATTGAACATCATATAACAAAAATACCAAAAAAAATAAAAAGAGAAGCATATGCTTCTCTTTTTTAATCATTATTTAAAGATAAATTATCCTTCAAAATTCATAGTCAAAGGTAATCTGAATCTATAACGTACAGATTGGCCATTAATCTTAGCCGGAGTCCATTTATTTTTAATAGACTTAATAGTTCTGATAGCTTCAGCGTTGAAGTCAGAGCTAGAACCTGTAGCTTTTACATCGGTGATACTTCCGTCTCTTTCTACTACAAAAGTGATTTCAGCTTTTACCGTACCTTCATCTCCATTCATTGCAGAACCGTCAAAGTTACTAGAAACTTTATTTCTAAAAGCATTGATCCCTCCAGGGAATTCTGCAGTTTGCTCCACCTCGGTATAAACCTGAGTATCACTCACCTGAGGTTTAACTTCAGCTGTTGAAGTTTTAGTACCTGTAGATGGCGGTGGAGGTGGTGGAGTATAAGCCGGGGCTTTTACACCTTCCTGAGCTACCAAACCAGTTGTAGTTTCTAATTGTTTAGAAATTGGCGGAGGTGGTGTCTCAATTTTTGGAGCTTTTACAGGCTCCGGAACCACGTTTTGGATTATTTCAATTTTTTCCTCCTCTTTTGGTGGTGGTGGTGGAGGAGGTGGTTCTTCTTCTTTTGGCTGCTCAATAATTTTATCTTCCTGAAGAATCTCAACCAGATCTGCCTTCACTTCTTGTTTAGGTGGTTCTGTAAGTCTCTTAATAGTAAGATAAATAAAAGGAGATAAAGCCGCAACTAGGAATAATGCTGTTCCAACGATAAAAGATTTTGTCAATAATCTTGGATACTGATGTCTTAAATCGTATGCACCATATTCCTTGTTTCTATTTTCAAATACAATCTCATCTAAAGTAAGATTCTGATTGTATACATTTTCATCTGCCATAGATTTACAATTTTATGGTTAAATTACTTTGTAGCAGGAGCTGCCGCACCCGAGTTACCAACTTTTCTATCATAAATAGCTTTTTCCCAAGGTTTCAAATCAGTAACACCGTACTGCTCACTCTTAGTAATTGCCATTTCATCAAGAATATCTACAAAGTTTTTATATACAGCATCGTCAGTCGGTTTGATAATAACAGTAAATTTAGTTTTATCAGCCGCATTTGCTTTTGCCTGCTCAATTACTTTTCTAATTCCTTCTCTATCAAAAGTAGTTTCATTAAGATTTTGATCCGTTAAAGATGTATTATCTTGTTGGTGCCAGAAAATCTTATTGTCTTTACCTAATAATATAGAAATAGAGTTCGAAAGTTTAATCTCTGTTGGAGGTGGTTTTTTTGTTTCATCTTTCGGTTTTGCCGGAAGACCCAAATCCATTACATTCGGTTTAGAGAATGTGGTCGTAAACATAAAGAAGGTAATCAAAAGAAACCCTAAGTCCACCATCGGAGTCATATCTACGCGGGTATTCTGCTTCTTGGAACGGACTTTCCCGCCTTTCCCGCCTTTTTCCTGTACTTGTACTTCTGCCATTTCTAAATGATATTATTCATTAGGTTTACCTTCTTGTGATGTAATCAACCAAAATTTAAGAAAATCAATATCTCTTAAACCCTCAAATAGGCTTTTAACTTTTGGATATTCAGTGGTAACATCTCCTTTGATTGCTAATTTGTAATCAGGATTTATGCTTAAACTTTCTTTTACCCAGTCAACTAACTGCTTATTTGTACTATCCATAGGAATCCCGGTAGGACTCTTAAAATTCTTTTGTTCCTCATCTGACAAATCAAGATAGCTTTTTAGCTGGTTCATAGGAACCCCAATTGCCTGTACTTTTTGGAATGCAGCTTTTTCGTTATTGTCAAAAGTAACACCGTACTTTTTACCCATATTGTCCAAAAGCTGTAATCTCTCAGATGCATTTTCTACTGGCTGGAAATAGAATTTTCCGTCCGGAGTAGCGTTGATAGTCATCAAACTTGCATCAGGAAGTAACTTCTCTGATATTGAAGATGGCGGTTTGATCTGCTCCACGTCAGGTTTTTTAAACTGAGTGGTCAAGATAAAGAACGTAAGTAGTAGGAACGCAACGTCACACATTGCCGTCATATCCGTAACTACTCCATGTCTTTTAGGTTTGACTCTCGCCATTATTATTAATGATTTTTAATTAAACTTCGTTTTTACTTAATGCAAATTCCTTGCTAATTCTTAGTTGAATTCAGCGAAAGACTGCTGGATACTCATAGCGATCTCGTCAATCTTATAAGTTAATCCGTCAATTTTAGAAGTAAAGAAGTTATAAAGGATGATAGCGATAGCTGAAGTACCGATACCTAATGCCGTGTTAATCAAGGCTTCAGAGATACCTGTAGAAAGTGCAGCAGCATCAGGAGTACCACCTCCAGAACCTAATGCGAAGAATGCTTTAATCATCCCGATTACCGTTCCTAAAAGTGCGATCAATGTTGCAACAGTACCTAATGTAGAAAGAATCATCATGTTTTTTTCCAGCATTGGCATCTCAAGAGTTGTAGCCTCTTCGATAGCTTTGTTTAGAGCTACCATTTTTTGCTCTTTATTTAAAGTAGTATCATGAGAAAGAGCTTTGTAAGTAGTAAGACCTTCTTTAACTACGTTACCTACAGAACCTTGTTGTCTGTCACACTCTTCTAAAGCTTCGTCGATTTTGTTGTTGTTCAACAAGCTTCTTACCTGTACCACGAAGTTGTCTAAGTTTCCTTTTCCAGCAGCTTTACCTAGTACAAAATATCTTTCAAAAGAGAAAACGATTACAGTAATCATGAAAGTAATCAAAATAGGTACGATAACCCCTCCTTTGTAGATAATACCTAAAAACGATTCTGGGTGAATGTCTTTTCCTTCAACACTTGAGAAAGCAACAGAACCACTCCCTAGTTTTTCTGCGTCTTTAAAGTTTCCTGGATTACCAAGAACAAATAAATAAATACAAACTCCTATAACGAATAAAATAGGAATAATAACAGCCGGGTTTAAACCTCCTGCTTTTCTAGCAACTACTTGCTCATCATTTTTTGAAACATTCATTTCCATATTTAACTAAATTATATTGTTTTAAAATTTTACAATGTGTAAATTAAAGGCAAAATTAATTAAAATACAAGAGTCTTAAATAAACATTTTACTTTTTTTTGATAAAGAAATTTTAATACGATTTCGATATTATAATTATTTTAAAAAAAATTAGATATTTTTCTCAATTTTAACATTTACGTTAAAAAATTAAAAAATTTAAGCCCTCATTTTTTTTAATTTACCAATGTTAATTTTTTTTTAAATTACTATATTCACAATTCGGTGATGCACTACGATGATTTTTTTCGGTGTTTTACCTTCCAAAATCTGCTGTATTTTTGAATCCTGAATCACCAAATCTTCTACCTCTTTTGCAGAAAGCTGGGCAGAAAACGAAATTTTGAACTTCATTTTTCCATTTACACTTACCGGATACTCAATTTCATCTTCTACCAAGTAATCTTCATTCAATACAGGGAACTTTTCAAATTCTATTGATGTGTCATGACCCAGCAAACTCCAAAGCTCTTCACAGATGTGGGGTGCATATGGAGAGATGATAACGGCAAGAGGTTCTAAAATATTGCGTTTGTTGCATTTTATTTTTTGCAATTCATTTACAGCAATCATAAATGAAGACACAGATGTGTTGAAAGAGAAGTTTTCAATATCAAAAACCACCTTCTTTATTAATGTATGTAATATTTTATATTCTGCTTTCGTAGGCTCTTCCTCAGAAACTTCAAATATATCTCCGTTGAAATATAGATTCCAGAATTTTTTCAGGAAACCATACACTCCACTTAATCCTTGCGTATTCCAAGGCTTGGATTGTTCCAATGGACCTAAGAACATTTCATACAATCTTAATCCGTCTGCTCCGTATTCTTCACAGATATCATCTGGATTTACAACATTGTATTTTGATTTAGACATTTTTTCAACTTCACGACCCGTGATGTATTTTCCGTCCTCCAAGATAAATTCTGCATTGGCATAATCTGGTCTCCAAGCTTTGAAAGCTTCCGTATCTAATTCATCAGAGGTTCCTTTTAATAAAGATACATCAACGTGGATTTGTTGAGTTTTATATTCTTTCGATAAATTTTTAGATACATATTGATTAGTACCATCAATTCTATATACAAAAGCACTCATTCCCAGAATCATCCCCTGGTTGATTAATTTTTGGAAAGGCTCATCATGATTAATATATGCTCTATCCTTTAAAAACATATTCCAGAAACGAGAATATAGTAAGTGGCCGGTTGCGTGTTCACTACCTCCGATATATAAATCTACTTGTCCCCAGTAATCTGCCAGTTCTTTTTTAACAAAAACCTCATCATCATTTGGATCCATATATCTCAGGAAATACCATGAGCTTCCTGCCCAACCGGGCATTGTAGACAATTCTAACGGGAATACCGTTTTATCATCAATTAAATATGTGGCAACTACTTTCTGGTTCGCTTCATCCCAAGCAAAGTTTTTTGAGTTCCCTAAAGGAGGGTCTCCATCTTCTGTTGGCAAATATTTTTCAACTTCAGGAAGCTCCAAAGGTAAAGCAGGGGTTGGCAATGTATAAGGCATTCCATCCTTATAATATATAGGAACAGGTTCACCCCAATAACGCTGTCTTGAGAAAATCGCATCACGCTGTCTGTAATTTGTAGTTCCGTGCCCGATTCCTCTTTTTTCTACGGCAGCAATTACCAAAGCTTTCGCTTCGTCATAGCTCATTCCATTTAAGAAATCCGAATTTACACAAACACTTGTTTTAGAATCAAAAGAAGTTTCCTGAACATCTCCATCAGTTTCCACCACTTTTTTAATTTCTAAATTAAACTTCTTTGCAAATCTGTGATCACGCTCATCGTGCGCCGGAACAGCCATTACAGCTCCCGTCCCGTAACCCATCAATACATAATCTGAAATATAGACAGGCATTTTTTCATTGCTGAACGGATTGATTGCATAACTTCCCGTGAAAGCTCCAGAAACGTTTTTCACATCAGACATTCTGTCTCTTTCTGTTTTTTTGGAAGTTTCTTCAATATAATTTTCTACCTCAGCTTTTTGTTCTTGAGTAGTAATAATTTCCACTAAAGGATTTTCCGGAGCCAATACCATAAATGTTGCACCGAAAATAGTATCTGGTCTTGTTGTAAACACCTCAACGGTTTCATTATGCCCGTCAACATTAAATTTAACCTGGGCTCCCTGAGATTTTCCAATCCAATACTCCTGAGCATCTTTTAAAGGCTGTGGCCAGTCAAGAGTTTTTAATCCTTGTAATAATCTTTCCGAATATGCAGAAATTCTCATGCTCCACTGCATCATTTTCTTTTGGAAAACAGGGAACCCTCCTCTTTCAGATTTTCCGTCTTTTATCTCATCGTTAGCTAAAACTGTTCCTAAAGCAGGACACCAGTTTACAGTCGTTTCCGCCCTGTAAGCCAAACGATAATTTAATAAAATATCTTCTTTATCAATATCAGAAGCTTCTTTCCATTCTTCTGCCGTGAAATTTAATTCATCATTTTGATTGGCATTTAAACCTTCTGTTCCTTTTTCTTCAAAATATTTGATCAAGGTTGAGATAGATTCTGCCTTATCAGTATCTTTATTATACCAAGAATGAAACAATTCAATAAAAATCCATTGTGTCCATTTATAATAGGATGCATCAGAAGTTCTTACTTCCCTACTCCAGTCAAAAGAGAAACCGATTTTTCTTAATTGCTCTTCATATCTGTTGATATTTTTTTCAGTAGTGATCGCAGGATGTTGCCCCGTCTGAATTGCATATTGCTCAGCAGGAAGGCCAAAACTATCATAACCAACCGGGTGGAGAACATTGAAACCCTGATGTCTTTTATATCTCGCATAAATATCTGACGCAATATATCCCAGCGGATGGCCTACGTGAAGCCCTGCACCTGATGGATACGGAAACATGTCGAGAACATAAAATTTCGGTTTGTCTGTGTTATTGGAAGTTTTGTACGTTTGTTTTTCTTCCCAGTATTTCTGCCACTTTTTTTCTATCTGCTGATGATCGTAAAACACTTTATTATAGATATTAGATGTTAGATTCAAGATATTAGATTTAATTAATCTAAAATCAAGATTCACAAAATTAATGATTTTAAAAGAAATGTAACTTTAATTTTAAATTAAATACAACCCGGTTTTTAACAAAAAATCTCATCCGAAGATGAGACCTTTATATTTATTACATTTAATTCTTTTCTTATTATTGCGGAATTCTGTTGAATGTATATGTTACAGATTTATATTCTGTAGGGTCTGAAGTATCTTCGATAGTAAGATTTAGCGTTGTAGCATCGAGACGTGTTATTTTTCCTTTATCCGGTTCTACGACTCCCTGATATTTTATCTGAATAGCTTTTGTATCTCTGTCGTAGATATATGTAAAGTTGTAATCAGCTACAGCAGTACAGGTCCCCAGAGAACCTACTTCTTCTCTGTCAGTTCTTTTCCCGTTACCTGCTTCGAAGAAATCCCATCTTGAAGATTTCTGACAGTCAGTATAGTCAATTGTATCAGAATAAGGATCTTCTCCTGTTTCGACTACCGTTCTCACTTCTTTTATTGGCTGCCACTTTCCTACCAATGGAAATACCTGCTCAGTGTTATCATCGTCTTTACATCCGCTCATTGCTAATAACGATATTCCTGCAAATAGTAATGCTAATTTCTTCATATCAAATTTTTCAGGCCTTAAAATTATAATTAATTTATTTTATTTAATAGTTTTTTATAAAAAATGTTGTTGCAATTTACATTTTCAAAGATATTCAAAAAAGTGATACTTTGATAAAAAAAATTCAATCCAGGAGATCACCACAAAACTGGGTTACTAATTGTTGGCTTGCTACAAACTTCCGCAAAAAAAACTATTTTTGCTAAAAATATACAAATACAAATGCAAGACATTGCGAAAAATAATTTTGATTTCATCCGTGTTCTCCTAGCTTTTATCGTTTTCGTAGGCCATTTAGGTTACCTAAGCGCATCTCCCTCACTTGAAGTTTTAAAACACAGTCCTGTAGAAGTTGCCGTTTTTGCTTTTTTCATCGTCAGTGGTTTTTTGATTGCCCGAAGCTATGAAAGGACAAGTACTTTAAAAAAATATATAAAAAAAAGGCTTAACAGGATTCTTCCCGGCTACTGGCTGGTTGTGGTTTTGTGCACTGTATTATTGTCTCTGGTAAGTACGGTTTCATTTGCAGAATACTTCAGCAGTCCTCAAACATATAAATATTTTTTCTGGAACTCTGCATTTATGAACTTCATGGCTCCCAATCTTCCCGGAGTTTTTGGCAACGGTGCGGTAAACGGAGCACTTTGGACTTTAAAAATTGAAATGTGTTTTTATTTTTTAGTTCCTGTTCTTTTCCTGTTTTTTGGAAAAGAGAATAAATACAGAAATACCAGTTTAATTATATTTTATTTCCTTTCTATTATCTATCTTAATTATTTTGAGATGATCGGTAAAGTAGAAATCTCCAGACAAATTCCGGGGGCATTATGTTATTTTATTGGTGGAATGCTGATTTATTTTAACTTCGAAAAG
This sequence comes from Chryseobacterium sp. FH2, assembly GCF_001045455.1. Taxonomy (GTDB): domain Bacteria; phylum Bacteroidota; class Bacteroidia; order Flavobacteriales; family Weeksellaceae; genus Chryseobacterium. The sequence continues at coordinate 180,637 of NZ_LFNE01000010.1, forward strand.
TTCATCAAATATAAAAATGTCCTCTTCATCATTGCTTTTATTACGGTTTGGATTGATTTAATTTTTAAAATTAAATTATTCTCACCTATTATGATAAGTATTATTGTTCTTTACATTGCTTATTCATTTAAATTTTTAAACAATTTCGGAAAATATGGAGATTTTACCTATGGAATTTACATTTTCCACTTTCCGATAATCAGAGTATTTGCAACATTAGGGCTTTTCGCCGACTATAATCCTTACTTTATGGGGTTTGTATGTATGCTCGTTGTCATTGGAGTCGGAATTGCATCATGGCATCTGTATGAAAAGAAATTTTTATAATTTTACACCACAAATGAAAGATCTTGTTTCCATCATTACGCCTTGCTACAACTCCGCTGAGTTTATAGAAGAAACGATACAGTCCGTTTTGAATCAAACCTGTGAAAACTGGGAATGGCTCATTACAGATGATTTGTCTAAGGATAACACCGTAGAAATAATCCGAAAATATAACGATCCGAGAATAAAACTGGAAGTTCTTGAGCAAAACGGAGGGGCCGGAAATGCCCGAAATAAAAGCCTTGAGAGAGCTCAGGGAAGATACATCGCGTTCCTTGATTCTGATGATTTCTGGTATCCTGAATATTTGGAAACCATGACGGGTTATATGCAGGAAAATAATGTCGAATTGGTTTACAGCAATTATTCAAGATGTGACGAGCATACAATGCAGCCTGTTCTCAAAGATTTTTTAGCAGATAAAATTGTCACTTTCTCAAATCTTCTAAAAACCTGCAGGCTCGCACCCGTTTCTACAATGTATGACACCAGAAGAGTCGGAAAATTTTTTTTCCCTATAAAAAGCAAACGTGAAGATCATGTGATGTGGCTTAATTTACTTAAAGAAATCCCTGCAGGCCATCCTGTAAAAAAAACACTTGCAAAATATAGAATGCGCGAAAACAGTGTCTCCAGAAAAAAGAAAAATATTATCGTAGACCAATACTTGGTTTATAAAGATTTCATGGGATTTTCCACGCTGAAATCTTTGTATTATACCACAAACTGGGCAATAAACGGATTTTTAAAATATTCTAAAATTTTCAATTAATGGAGTATTCAAAAGAATTCAAAACCGCTCTCAGCAATTTTTCTTCCATAGAAAAAGATCGACTGATTTTCAGATTATTAAAAAAGGATAAGCTTTTATCCAAAAAACTGTACTTTGAACTCATTGATCCTGAAACTACAGACGATAAGAGAGAAGAAATGGAAGAAATTATAACCGAAAAAGTTTTTTTGGCTTCCAAATATATCGGAAATCAAAAATATTTTTTAGGGATTATTCGAAAAATAAGCGCTGAAATAACAGAGCACGTAAAAATCACGACTGACAAATTCGGTGATATTTCTTTAAATTTGTTATTAATCAATAAGATTTTAGATTACAACGAAGATTTTCGCACCCAAAGATTTGACAATGTTTACAAACTTTACATTTATCTTATCAACAAGGTTTTCAAAGCATTAACTTTAACGAAAAAACTGGATGAAGATTACTGGATGGAAATTGATGTGCTTTTAAGCGAACTTCAAAAGAAAATAGAAAACAATCACTATCTCCAAAAGCTTTGCATCAACAACAGTTTAGATTTCAATTGGCTACAATGTGAAAATATTCCTGACAATATCGATTTAATCATCAAAGACATTAAAAGTCAAGGATTTTTAAGATAGAATTTTCTTTAGAATCAATGCAGTAGAATCAGGTTTGCCATCTACAAACTTTTCAGCATTTTCAGACATCGCTTCACGCATTTCATTATCTTCAAGAAGGAAAAGAATATAACTCGTTGCTAAACTTTCATTTTCAAAAGATTTCCCGCCTTCTACAGAAACTAATTCATCTGCTTCAGGGTTTTTCCTGTATTTATTTCCAAAAATCACAGGAACACCAAAAGTTGCCGCCTCTAAAATATTATGAAGCCCCGCATCATGAAACCCTCCGCCTACGACAGCAATATCGGCGTAAGAATATAGTTTTGACAGCAGCCCTATACTGTCGATAATCAAAACTTTTGTCTTGCAGTCAGCAAGTAAAGAGTGACTGATTTCACTATATAAGATAGCCTCAGGAAAAACCACTTTCAAATTATTCACTCTTTTCAGGTCATGAGGAGCAATAATAAGTTTAGTAAACTGGCTTTTTTCAAAAATTTCTTCTGCAATTTTTTCCTCTGTCTGCCAAGAACTGCCGAAAACAACCACTTTATCACCACCTATAAAATCTTCTACAAAATTCACATGAGTTTCTCTTTCACGAAGCTGTTTTACCCTGTCAAATCTTGTATCTCCGGTCACAGAAGAGTTTGTTAACCCTATATTTTTAGCCAAAACATAAGAAAACTGGGTCTGATGAAAAAACCAGTCAATATTTTCCTGTAACTGCTTCACAAACCACCGGCCGTAAGAAGTAAAAAATAATTGCCTTTCATAAAACAACGCAGAAATAACATACGTTTTAGTATTCTGCTTCTTTAATTCAGCTAATAAATTGTACCAGTAATCATACTTCACCGTAAAAAATAGTTCGGAAGAAAACTGAGATATAAATTCTTTTACATTTTTATTTTTATCAAAAGGCAGATAGCATATTACATCAGCGATATTCTTCCTTTTAATAACATTTTCATACCCTGAAGGAGAGAAAAATGTCACTAAAATTTTATGGGCAGGAAATGATTTTTTTAAATGTTCTAAAACAGGTAAACCCTGCTCGTATTCGCCTAAACTTGCAGCGTGCATCCAGATTACTTTATCAAACTTTGAAAATTTTGCTTTTACCAAATCTAAAGACTGCTTCCTCCCTTCAACGCCTTTTTTAGTTTTATCATCGAATAACGAAAAAACTTTCATCCCGAAAATGAAAAGGCTGACGAATATATTGTAAAGAAATTTCAAACTGTCCTAATTAATTTAAATAATACTCTTTATCACTCTTAATTTATGAGTGTGCTTATTTAATTCTTTGTTAAAAATCCCCGTAGAATCAAGTGTATCAATTCTTACTTTTCCGGAAGCATGAATAATTTTTTGATTTTCAAGCATGATTCCGACGTGAATAATTTTTCCTTCAGGATTTTCAAAAAAAGCTAAATCACCAAGCCGGCTTTCTTCCACAAATGTTAAAGGCTCACCTACTTCTGCCTGCTGATAAGTATCCCTTGGTAATTTTATATCATGAACTTTATAAACCAATTGTGTAAAGCCCGAACAGTCAACTGCAAAAAAGCTCTTCCCCCCCCATAAATAAGGAACATTCAGGAATTCTCTGGCCGTTAAAGCTATACTTTCCCTCAAATCATGACTTCTCCTAGACGCCACAGCCGGAAACTCCACTTCTGAACCGATAGAAAGTAAGGTTTTACCATCATTTGTCAACACAGAAGAAAAATCTTCCGTGACGATTGTAACTTTCCGTTTTGCCAGCTCTTCTTCTGTTACAGATTTCAACTGTTTTGTGTCCATCCAGCCTTCATACCCGTCGTAGTGCATTTTTATTTTAGTCCAGTTTTTATCGACCTCCAAAATATCTGCGCTTTCCCCAAACAATATTTCTGTAACAATTTCTGCTTTGTCAGAATTTTCGGCACGAACAGGCGCTACCGTAACAATACAAATTCCTTTATTCATGTTATTAATTTAGAAATTAAGAATTTGAGAAATTATTTTTTTTAATTTCCCAATTCTTTAATCTTTTAATTACTTTCTTCTCAGAAAATTTACTCCGTCCCGCAAAGGTAGAATAAGATTTTCAAAGTCATCATCTTTTGCGATCAAATCGTTCAGTTCCTTGATTACTTGTGTAGATTTTTGTTTAGAATTTTCTTCCAAAACTTTACCATACCAAAGAACATTATCAAACATTACTACCGAACCTGATTTTGTTCTTGGCTTGATGAGCTTAAAGTATTCTACATAGTTTTCCTTATCGGCATCAATAAAAACCAAATCAAAAATTTCATCGGTTTCTCTTAAAAACTCTTTTGCATCCTGAAGCTTAAAATCAATTTGGGTTGAATATTCACTTTCAGCAAAATATTTTCTCGGTAAATAGGCTAAGTCTTCGTTCACATCCAGTGTTGTGATTTTTCCATCCTTTACCAAGCCTGCTGTAAGACAAAGTGTTGCATATCCTGTAAAAGTTCCGATTTCCAAAATATTTTTAGGTTGAATCATCTGAGAAATCATCGTTAATAATCTCCCTTGCTGATACCCTGAAATCATGTGGGGCTGTGTTGTCTTCTGATAAGTTTCCCTTCTTAATTTTTTCAGAATTTCCGGCTCCGAGGAAGCATGATTTTCTAAATACCTGTCCATTTCAGGATTCTTTTCTTCAAAAAAGCTCATTTTACAATTTTTTGTCATTCAAATTTACTTAAATATAATCAAACCCAGGGAAAAGCCCATATAAAATACCGTAAAAATACGGTGGTTTTGTTTTCGAAAAGCGAATACATTTGCAACAGGGAATTAAACACTAGAGGGTAAAAACAATAAGCAATGAAAAATCAAATTATTAAACAGGAATCGAAGGAACCGACCGACGCATCGATTTCAACCTCAAAGAAAACTAATACCGGAATATCCAATTCATTTTTGCAACAAATTATTTCCTTATTGAAAAAAGAAGAATTAATTTGATTAAAAAACAAAAGTCCCGAATTTCTTCGGGATTTTTGTTATGTTTTATTTGATATGAAATTATTTTTTAGGAGCAATATCCATCAATTTCATGAATTCATCAAGTTTAGGCATAATAATAATCTCAGTTCTTCTGTTCTCAGCTCTTCCTGAAACGCTCATGTTTGTCGCTTTCGGGTTGTATTCAGAACGTCCACCAGCTGTAATTCTAGCCGGATCAACTCCAAACTGTGTCTGTAAAACTTTAGCAACCGCCGTACCTCTCAAAGCAGAAAGATCCCAGTTGTCTTTTGGCAAATTAGCGGAGCTTAAAGGCGAATTATCTGTATTACCTTCGATTAACACTGAATATTTATCATAATCGTTGATAACTTTTGCTACTTTTCCAAGTACTTCCTGAGCAGCAGGCAATACATTGTAATCTCCTACTTTATATAACATTTTGTCTGAAAGTGAAATCATTACAACTCCTTTCAAAACTTTCACCTGTACATCATCATCCGTTACGTTATCCAAAGATCTCTTAAGCTTGTTTGACAATGCTAAGTTTAAGCTGTCATTTTTAGCATTATTGGAAATCAATTGTTTGATGTAAGAGTTTGATGCGTTGATTTCCCCAACCAATTTATCAATATTCGCAGAACTTTTTCCTGTATTTGATAAACAAGCATCCAAAGATGATTTTAAAGCATCATGTTGGCTTTTTAGTAAATTATTCTCTCCTGACAATGCAGAATTTTGAGATTTTAAATCTTGGATCTCTCTTTGTCTCTCTCCAATGTTTTCAATACATTGCTTGTAGTTTGAACTCAAAGCGTCGTACTGCTTTTTGCTTACACAAGATGTTAATCCCAACACCATTGCAGAAACTGCTAAGACTTTAAAAATTTTCATAAATAATCATTTTTAGACGACCAAAGGTAGCAAAATTCAATTGAATTTTATGGAGTATCTTTGCATAAAAGAAATTCTCAACATATATGTTGAAAAAATTAAGCTTTAGAAGTCAATTAGAAAATCTTATTCACCTACCCGAAAATCACACCTATCTTTTGGCGGTGAGCGGAGGTGCAGATTCCATGGTTTTAGCACATCTGTTCTACGATTTGGGCATTAAATTTCAGGTTGCTCATATTAATTACAAACTTCGTGGTGAAGATTCTGAATCTGATCAGAAAGTAGTGCAGGATTTTTGTGACAAAAATCATATTAAATTTCATGTATATCAGGTTTCGGAAAAAGATAATAAGCCTGAAAATTCTATTCAGCTTTGGGCGAGAAAATTGCGATATAATTTTTTAAAAAAAATTCAGGAAAAGGAAAAACTGGATTTTTTGGTGACGGCACATCACTTAAATGATCAGCTGGAAACCTTTATCATTAACCTTTCCAAAGCTGCTGGAATCAACGGTTTGAGTGGAATTCCGGCAAATGACAATTATATTCTGCGACCTCTTTTACATTTTACAAAAGAAGAGATTTACAGTTTTGCGAAAGAAAATAGTATTGACTACCGCGAAGATCTTTCCAATAAAAAAAGTGATTATTTAAGGAATAAAATCCGAAACGAAATTATTCCGAAACTTCTTGAAACCAACGAACATTTTTTGGAAAATTTCAAAAAAAGCTCATTATATATCAATCACACCAAAGATTTTGTTCAAAAACAGATTCAGGAAATAGAAAATCGGCTAACAACATTTAACAAAGACCATAAAATCTTATCAAAAGACCAGCTGAACCTGGAAAGCGGCTTTGTAAAGTTTGAAATTTTAAAAAAGTATGGTTTTAACCAAGAAGAGGAAATACCAAAAATTTTTAAAGCTGAAAGCGGAAGTTCTTTTTTTTCAAAAGACTTTCAATTAATTATTTATCGGGATGAATTGATTATCAGCAAAAGGGCACAAGCTGAAATTTGGAAGCAAGAAGAAATCCTTTTGATTGAAAATTTTGATTTTTCCGAAAACCAAATCACCATTAATCTCGAAGATACTATTGAAGACATTGACGGAATCAATAAATCTTTTGAATGGAATTTTGATGCCGAGAAACTCCATTTCCCATTGCGATTGAGGAGACAAAAGGATAGCGATGAGTTTTATCCGTCGGGGTTTTCAGGGAAAAAGAAAGTTTCTAAGTTTTTTAGGGACAAAAAATTATCTATTTTAGCGAGGCAAAAAATTTGGATACTGACTGACAGCAATGATTCCGTACTGGGGATTATCCCGTTCAGACAAGATAGAAGGAATGCGAGGGATGAGAAGACAAATAAAATTCTCAAAATTTTTTATGAAAAGTAACATGAAATTTAGAAACTGGTTTTTATTAATTCTGCTGTTTTTAGCGTCAGGAATTAATGCACAAATCAAAAATCCTGTAAAATTTAAATTTACAATTAACGAATTAGGAAATAATCAATACGAAGCTGTATTGAATGCAACCATGGAAAAAGGGTGGCATATTTATTCTAAAGATATTCCGGAAGATACAGGAATTCCGACTGAATATAAAGTTTCGGGAAAAAATATTGAGCTAATTGGGAAGTTCACCGAAACGGGTAAAAAGCACGAAGAATTTTCCGAAGCTTTTGGAGGGACGATTGTTTTTTACTCCAATTCGGCAGGTTTCAAGCAAAAATTTAAGCTAAAGGATGACACAAAGCCAGGAGATGTAATTGCTGAAATTACATACCAGACTTGTGATGACAGAGTTTGTTTAGCTCCGAATACCTTAGAGTTTAACCAAAAAGTTACACCCAAAGGAGCAACTGAAGAAGTTGTCGCGGAAATTACTGCAGAACCAGCAAAAGATTCTGTAAAAACAACGGTTGAGACTGTTGCAGAAAATCCTGCAAAAGGAGAAGCTGCTGTAACAGAAACTTCAAAACTTGACCCCAAAAATTTAAAAATTGAATCAATTGATTTCAAAAAACCTTTGACAGATTGCGGGACAGGCTCTACAAAAGTTGACGAAAATTATTGGACTTATTTATTTTTAGGTTTTATCGGAGGATTGATTGCATTGTTGACACCGTGCGTTTTCCCAATGATTCCTTTGACCGTTTCGTTCTTTACAAAAGGAAGTAAAAACAAAGCAAAAGGCAAAAGAGATGCCCTGATTTATGGATTTTTTATCTTCTTAATTTTTGTTTTATTAAGTATTCCTTTCCATATTATTGATGGAATTGCAGGAAATATCTTCAACGAAATTTCTACAAGTGTTTGGCTGAATATTGCCTTCTTTATCATATTCATTTTCTTCGCAGGAAGTTTCTTCGGATATTACGATATTACGTTACCAAGTTCGATTGCCAATAAATCTTCAAAAGCGGAAGAAGCAGGTGGAATCATCGGGATTTTCTTTATGGCATTGACGTTGGTAATCGTTTCTTTCTCTTGTACAGGGCCTATTTTGGGAAGTTTATTAGGAAGTGCGGTAACTGGTTCTGCAAACGTTCCGATGTTATTGACATTTGCTTTAGCAGGTTTCGGATTGGCTTGGGCAATTATTTTTGGATTGTTGGCCTTATTCCCACAAGCACTACAAAGCCTCCCAAAATCTGGAGGTTGGATGAATACCGTAAAAGTTGTTTTAGGTTTTGTGGAATTGGCTTTAGCATTAAAATTCTTATCAAAAGCAGACCTAGTTTCTAAAACGTTTTTCTTAAAAAGAGAACTTTTCATCGCCTTCTGGATTATTATTGCAGTTGGATTAGCATTATATTTATTTGGATTAATCAGATTCCCGCATGATGATAAAAAGCCTAAAATTTCGTTGACAAGAAAAATTTTAGGAGCTTTGGGAATCGGATTTGTTATATATTTAGTTCAGGGCCTAATTCCTTCTGAACGTCCGAAACTGCAATTATTAAGCGGAATTTTACCTCCTCTGAATGTAAGTTATTTCCATGACGAGAAAGACGGAATTTTGGGAATGCATCCAGAACATGATTTCTTTAAAGCGATTGAATTAGCTAAAAAAGAAGACAAACCTATCTTAATTGACTTCACTGGTTACGGTTGCGAAAACTGTAGAAAAATGGAAGAATTCGTTTGGAGTGAGCCGGATATTTTACCAATTCTTCAAAATGATGTTGTTCTTTCATCTTTATATGTTGATGATAAAGAAGAACTACCTGAAGAGCAAAAAACTAAAATTGATTTAGGGGACGGACAGGTGAAAAAAGTAAAAACTATCGGTGACAGATGGAGTTTATTCCAACAGGTGAATTTTAATAATAACTCACAACCTCATTATGTATTGGTAACTCCGGACGGAAAAGTAATTAACACTCCGGTTTCCGGGTATATGCCAAAAGAGGATTTTAAAAAGTTCCTTGAATGTGGGGTAAATTATTACAAAAAAAATAAGTAAAAACCTTAAATATTATTTAAAACTCATGCTGAGAAGTATGAGTTTTTTTTATATTACGGACTTTCATTGAATTACAATAACATATAAAAATCAATGAATTTATAAATCCATAACACCATCTACACTGTAATTTATAAAAACAAGTAAAGCCAATAAAAATCTTTATCTATCGGCGCAAACTTTGTATTAATTTCGACATATCAATATTGATTCAACATTTTAAATCAAGAATTTTTAACATTAAAAATATAAAGTTATGGCTGAAGTAATGGCAGAAGAAAAACAAGGAGGAAGCAAACAAAGAAAAAAACCAATTCGTGTAGATATGACTCCAATGGTAGATTTAGGGTTTTTATTAATCACATTTTTTATGTTTACCACCAATTTTACCAAACCGAACGTGATGGATTTGGGATTACCTGCAAAAGATCCTGAACGAAGAATAAAAGAGAATGTAATTGATTTAAGAAATCAGGTGACTTTCATTTTAGGAAAAAACGACAGAGTTTTTTATCATCAAAATGATGCACAGAGTTTGAATAAAAACAATCTAAAAGAGACAGATTTTGGCGGAATAAAAATTTCAAAAATTATTTCTGAAGCATATAATAAAGCTCCAAGAAAAGATATTTTTACGATTATTATAAAACCAACAGACGATGCAAATTATAAAAATTTTGTAGATGTACTGGATAATATCGCAATTTCCAAGAAAGAAAGATACGGAATTACAGATATAAAACCTTGGGAAAAGAAAGTTTACGAAGAATTAACCAAATAATACAGAAGAGCATTTCAACAATGCTCTTTTTTTATTTAAATTTGAGTTTTAATTTATTTTTTGATGAAAAACCTAATAACTGTACTTGCTTTATCAGCTTTACTTATTTCGTGTTCTAAAAAAGAAACACAATCTACTCAAAAACAAACAGACAGCACAAAAATCATTGATTCCATCAACGCTGCAAGGACAAAGATCAACGACATTACCAAAGCTAAAAACAACGAAAACCGTTTTAAAGATTTTAACGGAACGCATCAATTTACTTATCAGAATGACAGTTCACCCCAATACTCCGGATTTGTAAAATTTACAAAGGTTGACGGCGAAAGAGACCATTATACACTGTCCGGAAATATAAAATCCGCTAAAAATAATGTTGATATTAAAGGTTTTATGGCTGTCGTTTCTGATAAACACATGAATTTTACCGGAGAAATTACTCAAAGTATTTCTGAAAACAACAACGGAAAACCATATACAAGAAAAGGCACTAAAACTTTCATGTCTCAAGACGGCGGAAAAACGTGGAGACTTCAGGATATGGTAAATGGTTCGGGATTTGTTGATTATATTGACATTCACTTTTAATATTTGAAAATCATGCTAAACTTTGAGAAAAAAGGAAACGGAAAAGAAACCTTGGTTTTACTTCATGGCTTCATGGAAAACATTTCTATCTGGAGCGACATGGAGCCTCATCTTTCTGAAAATTTTTCACTATTAAAGATTGATCTTCCGGGACATGGCCAGTCTGACATTATTGCCGAAGTTCAGACCATGGAATTGGTTGCAGAAGAAGTAAAGAAAGTTTTAGAGGACCAAAAACTAGAGAAAGTTCATTTATTGGGACATTCTATGGGAGGTTATATTTCCTTAGGATTTGCTGAAAAGTACCCTGAATACCTTAAAAGTTTAACATTATTTTTCTCCACATATCTTCCCGATGACGCTGAAAAAAAAGAACAGCGCATCAAAAGCTATAGAATCATAAAAGATGCTTTTCCACACTATGTAAGAGCCGGTGTTCCCAATTTATTTAATCCTAACGAGAGAGATGTTTTAGAAGGAAAAATAGAAACTGCCCTGGAAACTGCGCTTTCTACAAATAATCTGGGAGCTTTGGCTTCTGTAAAAGGAATGGTGGAAAGAACCGACAAAAAACATGTTCTTGAAAATCTTGAAGCTAAAATTCTGGTTCTTGCAGGAAAACATGATAATGCCGTAAAAACAGAACTCATGATAAAAAACCTTCCGGACAGGACTAATATCAAATCTTACGTTTTAGATTGCGGACACAACGGTCATTGGGAAAAGCCAAGCATTTGTGCAGAAATAATTAATACGGAACTTCTTCATAATCTTCCTAAAAAATTGATTTTATAAATTTCGTTTATGAAAAATTGGCTGCTCTTCACCCTTTTTCTTACTGTTTTAAGCTGTAAAAAAGAAAATACCATTTCCAATATTCCGCAACATGATGCTGTCAAAGATATTTCTGACACTAAAAAAGATTCTACAGCAATTTCTCCACAAACCAAAGAAGGAATATTTAATTTCACGACTGAGCTTTGTGATAATAAGGGACATTTCGATTCTTATAAATACTCAAAAGAAGAGCTGGAAGGTACTTACAAACTTTGGTTCACAATGAGCGGAGTTTTATTGAGTACGCCTTCTGTTTTTAATAGTAACAGTCTTCAGAAAGTCAGAGCGGAAAAAGATAAAATTTTAGCTAAGCTTGATGAAGATTTCACCAGGCAAAAAAAAATTTTAGAAAACTTAAAAATTGTAAAAGATCCTTATTGGGAAAATATAAAAATTCAAAAAATACAGGAGCTTATCGATGAATATGAATTCAGAAAAACTGAAATTCAGGCTTTTTCAAATCCGTCAATCCTCCTCAATCATAAACTTTCAAAAGGCTGTGAAAATTTTGCAAAAGCATTAAATTCCAACGATGCTCAAATGATTGAAGAATGGAGAAAACTTCGCAAAGAGATGAGCAAAAGAAACGGAAATCCGCAAAGAATCATGGATGAATTTGAAGAGCATCTCAATTCTCCAAATAAAAAAGATTACGCGGTTATTGATCTGATTACTTTCGGATGGGAAAACTGTGCCAATGACGGGCTTAAAAGAATTGAACATGATGAAAAAATGTATGAAAAATTCAATTCGCTTTTCATAAAGATAGATTCAGAATGTGATGAACCTTAGTAAAGCTTTATCAAAAAATCTTGTATCTTTAAAGTTTAATTGTCTTGATGGGGATTTTCACTTTCAAAAAAAAGAAACCAATTATCGGCCTGACTCTTTCGGGCGGGGGAATGCGCGGAATAGCACATATCGCAGTTTTAAAAGCTTTGGAAGAATACGATTTGAAACCGCAGATTATTTCAGGAACCAGCGCAGGCTCTATCATCGCAGCATTTTACTCTTTTGGCAAAACACCTGACGAAATGATGGAAATCGTACGACAGACTACATTTTTCTCAAGATCTTATTTAAGACTATCAAAAAACGGGATTTTTAGTTCAAATTTTATTCTAAAACTGTTCAAAGATCATTTTCCTGAAGATGATTTTAAAATTTTAAAAATTCCGGTATATGTAACCGCCACAGAAATGACTCACGGAATTGTAGATTTCTTTTCAGAAGGCGAGCTTTTTTGGCCTCTTCTCGCCTCTTCAAGCGTTCCGTTTGTACTTCCTCCGGTACGGGTTGGTGAAAAAATATATGTGGACGGCGGGGTTTTAGACAATCTTCCCATAGAACCAATTATTGACAAATGTGATTTTTTGATTGCCTCCCATGTAAATTCAATAAGCTATGACAGTCTGGGAAAGATGAGCTTAATGAAAGAATTTGACAGGATTTTGCATTTAGCAATAGCCAAATCTGTTTATTCTAAAGTAAGCTCGTGTGATATTTTTCTGGATCCCCCAAAAATGACAAAATTCAGTTTATTCAATAAAAAATCCCTTGATATCATGTTTGAGAAAGTGTACGAATACACCTGTAAAGAACTGGAAGATAAAGGATATCGAAAAATTTAAATTATAAATTTTCCTTCTCTACTTTTTCTTTGAAAGTCTCAATAGTATCCAGTAAAGATTCATCAGATTTTCCTCCGGCCGCATTAATATGCCCTCCTCCATTGAAATATTTCCTGGAAAATTGGTTTACATCCATATCATCTTTACTTCTGAAAGAAATTTTGATAAAGTCTTCGTACAAATCTTCCATAAAGAAGGCCGCCATTTTCACACCAAGAATACTCAGTCCATAATTTACAAAGCCTTCAGTATCTCCTTTCTGGAATCCATATTCCTTAAGCTCGTCTCTTGTAAGATATAAAACAGCAACTTTTCCATCTTTCACAACCTCGATTCTTCCTAAAATCAAAGCTAACAGATGAAGACGTGAAACAGTATTGGTATCCCAAGTATTAGAAGTGATCATCGCAGGATCGGCACCTTTTTCAATAAGATTTGCTACAATCCTATGGGTTGTGGCACTCGTAGATCGGAATCTAAAACCGCCTGTATCTGTCATGATTCCGGTATAAAGACATTCCGCAATATCCTTATTCACCAATTTTTCATCATCCATTGCTTCAATAAAATGATAAATCATCTGACAAGTCGCAGGGATTATTGTATCTGAATAAACATAATCAAAGTTTTCCGGCTGCTGATGATGATCAATAAGAATTTTTTTTGCTTTAGCTTTTGTCAACCAATCTCCTAACAGACCTATTCTTGAGGGTGAATTAAAATCAAGACAGAAAATAACATCCGCTTCATTGATTAAATCAAATGCTGCTTTTCTTTTGTATTCACCGATAACCGCCTTTTTAGATTCAGGCATCCATTTCAAAAACTTGGGAAAGTCATTCGGTACAACCACCTCTGCCTGGATCCCTTTTGCTTTTAAATAATGTTTTAACCCAAAACTAGAACCAATAGCATCTCCATCAGGATTATAATGAGTAAGAATTACTATTTTATTTTCTGGAGTAAGTAATGTATTGATTTCTAAAAGTTCTACAGGTGTAAACATCATTATGTTTATTTTTTTTCTTTAATTTTGAGTTTCCAAAGATAGAGCTTTTATACAAATCATTAATATTATTTTTACATATAGCAGAATTCGTTTTGCAGACGGATGTTATTAATATTTCACTGAAAAACATTCTAATTATTTGTAAAAAAAAGATAATTAAATTTGTAACTAATAAAAAAATCTATATCTTTGCAACCTGAAAATTAATAGATAATTACGATTTAAACATATAGTAATGAGTAAAAGAACATTCCAGCCATCAGAAAGAAAAAGAAGAAACAAACACGGTTTCAGAGAAAGAATGTCTACGCCAAATGGAAGAAGAGTTTTGGCTGCGAGAAGAGCTAAAGGCAGAAAGAGTTTAACTGTAAGTGCTGCACGCGCTAAGAGATAATTCTTTAGTTATCATATACAAATCATGCTTGAAAAGAAGTTTTTCAAGCATTTTTTGTTGTTAAATTTTCCTAAAATTTACGTTCCTTAGAGTTCTTTTTATTATTTTTAAAAGCTGAAAAATATTGTTAGAAATAGCTACTTTAAAATTGAATTATGCCACATACAAATATATCCGGAGATAACATCATAAGTCTGCAACACGCAAAAATTGCACAAAAAAACTTTACTGTTCTTTCTGACGTTAATCTTAACATCAAAAAAGGGAGATTCTGTTATCTTATCGGAAAAACCGGTTCCGGGAAAAGTTCACTTTTAAAGACATTGTACGGACATATTCCATTAGCTTCAGGGCATGGAGCAGTGGTCGGTTTCGATTTGGAAAAGATGAGAACTTCAGATATTCCAAATTTGAGAAGGAAGTTAGGAATTGTTTTCCAGGATTTCCAGTTGCTTTCTGACAGAACGGTTGAGAAAAACCTGAGATTCGTTCTTGAAGCAACAGGCTGGAGTGACAAAATAAAGATGGAAGACCGCATTAATGAGGTTCTTGGAAGCGTAAATATGAAAAGTAAAAAACACAAAATGCCTCATGAATTATCCGGAGGTGAACAACAACGTGTTGCCATAGCAAGAGCCTTACTGAATCATCCGGATCTGATTTTAGCAGATGAGCCAACAGGAAATCTCGATCCTGAAACATCAAACGAAATTATGACATTATTGAAGCAGGTTGCCCTTGAAAACGGAGCTGCTGTAGTAATGGCAACACATGATTACCATATGATTCAGAACTTCCCCGGTGAAGCCATCAGATGTGAAGACGGAAAAGTGTCTGTGCTGGATACGGCGGAGTTATTTGAATAAAAACAGAACATTACGAATTATCGTTTGTTCATATTATTTACCGAAAACATGAAACTCTTTAGTGAGTTTAAGATATTGGTCCGAGTATTGTCTCGGACTTTTTTCTATTACAAATTCCTGTTCTTCAATTCCTTTTTCAATCAAAGAAAACTCAAGAATAAGTCTTTTTGTTTTTGAATTTTCAATACCTTTAATATTGATTTTTTTTATTAAAAACAATTGATTTTCTTTAGCAATTTCAATAAAACCTTCGCCAATTTCCACAGGAATTATCACTGAAAAAACTCCTTTTTCAGAAAGTAATTTTGCAGATTTTGAAATTAATTGACTAAAATTCAGTTCAACCGTTTGCCTCGCAATTTTATCTTTTTCAGAACCAGATTCTTCAAAATATGGAGGATTTGAAATAATTAAATCAAATTTGTTTTTCGTTACAAAAGTTTTAAAATCCTGATGAATACTTTTCAGCCTCGATTTAAAAGGTGAATTTTCAAAATTAATTTGAGTAATATGTACTGCTTCTTCATTAATATCAATTCCCAAAAATTCTGCAGTTAAGTTTCTTTGAGCTGCCATTAACGAAATCAAACCTGTTCCTGTGCCGATTTCCAGAACTTTGGAAGCATTATCAACATTCGCCAAAGCACCTAACAAAACACCGTCTGTTCCTACACGGAAGACATCTTTAGACTGCCGGATTTCGAATTGTTTAAACTTAAAAGGCTTCACTATAAATTTGTAGGCAAAGTGATGGTGAATGTAGAACCTTTTCCAAGCTCAGATTTTACGGTAATTTCTCCTTTATAGTCTTCAACCATTTTTCTTACCATTGATAAACCAAGACCCATTCCGCTGTTTTTAGAGGTGAAATTAGGCTCGAAAATCCTTTCATACATATTGTCATCAATTCCGATTCCGTTATCCTGGACGGAAATCATCACCCTCCTCTGATGTTGTTCTACATCTACATTAATGATTAATTTTCGTTTGTCGCTTTCGGCCTGTTTTGCATTGGTCACAAGATTTGTAATGATTCTGGAAAGATAAATCCTATCCATATTAATCATAATATTATTTTTATTCGAATGCATAAAAATACTATCGTCATTGAAAACACGAAGAATATCTTCCACCTCAGAATTCAGATTGATAATCTCATTATTCTTTTCAGGAAGTTTGGCAAATTCTGAAAATGCAGACGCAACAGTGGCAATTAGATCTATTTGATCAACCATTGTTTTACTCATCTGTTTTACCCTGTCCCTGATATTTGGATCTTCCGGATCAAACTTTCTTTCAAAATTCTGAATGGTCAATTTCATTGGTGTCAAAGGGTTTTTCACCTCATGAGCAACCTGTTTTGCCATTTCTCGCCAGGCTTCTTCAGAAGCTTTAAAACGGAGTCTCTCCTTTTGATCCTGAATCTGGAGGATCATTCTGTTGTAAGCCCTCGCCAAAGCATTTAATTCATCATTTTTATAATACCGTATAGGCCTCATCTCATTCTCAAACAGCGTTATACGTGTAATCATATCAGAAAATTTGGTAATTGTTTTAGCCAAATTATTAGAAGTTACCCAACTCAGCCAAATACTGAAAAGAATTAAAAAAATATCAACTAAAAGAATATATTTTACATATTTATGAAGAACTTCAAGATAAGCAGATTCGTTATGATATAAAGGAATATAAACAATACCAACCGGCTCTAACACATTGTTTTTCAACAACAAATAAGAAGATGTAAAAACAGCATCCTTTGCCTGATCATATCCCCGAATATCTACTCTGGCATCAGTAGACAAAACTTTGTTAACAATATTGATAGGTATTGCTTTTTGTTCGATCAAACTGGGATCTCTATTAGAAAGAAGGTAATTTCCCTTTAAATCATAAATAACAATATCATGCTGATTGATATCCGCAATTTCAAGAATTTTACTCCCCAAAACCGAAGGAAGATCTTTTGTCTGAACAACCGACCTGCTCACAGCATAATCCAGATAGCCCATTACGGCATTGGTTTTATCCTGCATGTCTATTTTACTCTGTTCTAAAGAGTTGTTTCTCAATACAAAATAAGGCACCAACGAAGAAGCCGCCACACTCAAAAGACATACCAGCAAGAAACCGAAGAATACCCGGTTTCTTAAGCTATATCCTTTATAAATATTAATTGACATTCTGTTTATTAATTAACCTAGCAATATACTTACCAATTATATCAAATTCCAGATTAACTTTATCACCAGCTTTTAAATGTTGCATGTTTGTAAACTCCCAAGTATAAGGGATAA
Source organism: Chryseobacterium sp. FH2 (assembly GCF_001045455.1). GTDB lineage: Bacteria > Bacteroidota > Bacteroidia > Flavobacteriales > Weeksellaceae > Chryseobacterium. Next base: position 198,109 of record NZ_LFNE01000010.1, read on the forward strand.
TTGCTATGGAAAACTGAGAATCTTCACTTTTTGCAACCGTTAAACTAATTCCGTTTACAGTAATTGAACCCTGAGGAACCGTCACAAAACTTCCATTATTTTCGTATTTTATGGTAATAAAATAACTTCCATCTTTATTCTCAATACTGACAACTTCACCCGTTTTATCAACGTGACCCTGAACGATATGCCCATCTAATCTTCCGTCCATTTTCATACAACGTTCAAGATTCACAACAGTTCCTACTTCCCATTTTCCAAGATTTGTTTTTTCCAGGGTTTCGTTAATGGCTGTTACAACATATTTATCACCTTCAATCCCAACAACCGTCAGACAACAACCATTATGAGCTAAACTTTGATCTATTTTTAATTCGTTGGTGAAAGGGCAAGTAAGAGTAAAATTAATGTTACTTCCATTTTCTTCAATCTTCTCAATAACTCCAACCGCTTCAATAATTCCTGTGAACATATTATTTTTTGCTAAATTTGTAAAATTATAATCTTCAAAGATAATCAAAATGAGCCCAAAAAACCATAAAGTACGAGTAGGAATTTCAATCGGCGATTTCAATGGCATCGGTCCCGAAATCATCATGAAATCCCTGAAAGACAAAACCATTACGGATTTTTTCACACCTGTAATTTTTGGTTCGGGAAAACTTTTTACCTATCAAAAAAATATTTTTAAGCAAAATTTAAACTTCCATTATATCAATGAAGCCTCACAAGCGCAGCCCGGAAAACTGAATATGCTGAATCTGGTGAAAGAAAACGTAAATGTAGAATTGGGCGTACCTACAGAAGAGTCTACAAAAATGGCAATTGATTCTCTTGAAGCAGCAACCGAAGCTTTAATAAAAGGGGAGATCGACGTTCTTGTGACTGCTCCCATCAACAAAGATGAAATGGTAAAAATGGGCTTCAAACATACAGGTCATACAGGATATTTTGAAGAAAAATTCAACAGAAAAGGATTGATGTTTTTGGTAACAGAAGATTTAAAAGTTGCTGTTTCTACTCATCATATCCCAATTGCAAAAGTTGCCGAAAACATTTCTAAAGAAAAAATAAAAAAACAAATCAGAGTTTTAAATCAGACTTTAATTGAGGATTTTAATATTTCAAAACCCAAAATTGCCGTTTTGGGATTAAATCCACATTCCGGAGATGGCGGTGTAATCGGAAACGAGGAAATAGAAATCATTTCTCCGGCAATCAAAGAACTTTCGGATAATGGAATTTTGGCATTTGGCCCATTCCCTGCAGACAGCTTTTTCCAGCCTAGTAAATATAAAAGTTTTGATGCTGTTTTAGCGATGTATCATGATCAAGGTCTGGCTCCATTCAAAACTTTAGCATATGAAGAAGGTGTAAATTATACAGCAGGACTTCCATTTATAAGAACTTCTCCCGATCACGGAGTTGCATATGATATTGCAGGAAAAAACATTGCCGATGAACAGAGTTTTACCGAAGCAATTTTCACGGCTATTAAAATTTTCAAGAATAGAAGTGAATACAATGATTTGATGAGCAACCGCCTACAGCCAAGAAAAATGGCTGTGGATAACGGAATAGATGAAGATTTGCCGGAGGAAGCTGAAGGTTAAATCTTTGAAACAAATTTTAAATTAATTTGTTAGAGAAATTATTTGTTATTATAAAAAAATTGCATATTTTTGCACACTCATTTTATGGACAAGTTAAGAAACTATGACGTAAGCTTTTCCGGATTAAAAACCGGCAAGCACGAGTTCAGGTTTGAGATAGATAAAGAGTTCTTTCAATTATTTGATACTGAACAGGAATTTACAAATCCTAGAATAACGGTGGATGTTTTATTGGATAAGCACACAACTTTTTTAGAATTTGAAATAAAAGTAAATGGGACGGTAGAATTGGTTTGTGATATCACAAATGAAAACTTTGACTATCCTATTGAAAACCAAATCGGTGTATTGGTAAAATTTGGAGAGGAATATGACGACAGCGAAGAAGATGTTATCACCATTCCTTCTAACGACCATGCTTTTAATATTGCACAACTGATTTATGAAAATGTTGCCCTTTCCATTCCGATGAAAAAGGTTTCGCCCAACATAAGTGATGAAGATTTGGAAATTCTTGAAAAATTCAGTCCAAAAGAAGCTGAAGAAGAACCAAAAAGTGATCCCAGATGGGACGCGTTAAAAAATTTAAAGAATAAAAATTAAAAATAATTTAAAGATGATGAGATGATGAATCTCATCGCTCATCAAATTAAAAAAGTTATTACAAAATGGCACATCCAAAGAGAAGACAGTCGTCTACAAGAAGAGATAAGAGAAGAACTCACTACAAAGCTGTAGTTCCTCAATTAGCTAAAGATGCAACAACAGGAGAAATGCACCTTTACCACAGAGCTCACTGGCATGAAGGAAAACTTTACTATAGAGGTAAAGTAGTATTGGAAAAAGAAGTAGCAACTACTGAAGAAAACTAAGAGTCGATTTTCACTGAAAAACACTCGTTTTAATACAAAAACCGCCCGATTTTGATAAAATTTGGCGGTTTTTTGTTGTTTTTTGTGTTTTTTTGGTATCTTTGGGACAAAATCAAATATTAAATTTATGGACATTAAAGACATACAAAATCTTATTAAGTTTGTATCTAAGGCAGAGGTTTCTGAAGTGAAATATAAAACTAAAGATTTCGAAATCACTATTAAAACTCCATTAGCTGGAAGCGAAGTTGCTTATGCACAACCTGCAGTTTACCATACTGCACCTCAGCAAGCAGTCGCTCCTGCACCTGTTGCAACTGCTGCGCCTGCTGAAAAAGCCGAAGCTGCATCTGATGACAGCAAGTATGTAACAATTAAATCTCCAATGATCGGTACTTTCTACAGAAAGCCATCCCCAGATAAAGACGTATTTGTAAATGTTGGTGACGAAGTTTCTAACGGAAAAGTAGTTTGTGTAATCGAAGCAATGAAATTATTCAACCAAATCGAATCTGAGGTAAGCGGAAAAATTGTTAAAATTTTAGTAGACGATGCTACGCCTGTAGAATACGACCAACCTTTATTCTTAGTAGATCCATCTTAAGGAATTTTAGATTAAAGATTATAAATTTTAGATGAATGCTTTTCATTTAAAATAATTTAAAAATTCAAAATTTATAATTTAAAATTTCGGAGAGATGTTCAAAAAAATATTAATTGCCAATCGTGGCGAAATTGCAATGCGTATTTTACGTACTTGTAAAGAAATGGGAATCAAAACTGTTGCAGTATACTCTACTGCCGACAAAGACAGCCTTCATGTAAGATTTGCTGACGAGGCTGTTTGTATTGGCCCTGCAATGAGTAAAGACTCATATCTAAAAATTCCTAACATCATTGCTGCCGCAGAAATTACAAATGCTGACGCAATTCACCCAGGTTACGGATTCCTATCTGAAAATGCTAACTTCTCAAGAATCTGCCAAAAGAACGGTATCAAATTCATTGGTGCTTCGCCAGAGCAAATCGAGAAAATGGGAGACAAAGCGAATGCCAAAGCTACCATGAAAGCGGCAGGTGTTCCTTGTGTACCTGGTTCTGACGGTCTTATTGAATCTTACGAACACGCTGTAAAAGTAGCTGAAGAAACAGGATACCCTGTAATGATCAAAGCTACTGCAGGTGGTGGCGGAAAAGGAATGAGAGCTGTCTGGAAAGCTGAAGACCTTAAAGATCATTGGGAATCTGCAATTCAAGAAGCTGTAGCTGCTTTCGGAAACGGAGGTATGTATATGGAAAAATTGATTGAAGAGCCTAGACATATTGAGATTCAGGTTGCAGGAGACCAATTTGGTAAAGCTTGCCACCTTTCTGAAAGAGACTGCTCTGTTCAAAGAAGAAATCAGAAACTGACGGAAGAAACTCCCTCTCCTTTTATGACTGACGAGCTTCGTGAAAAAATGGGTGAAGCAGCTGTAAAAGCCGCAGAATTTATTGGATACGAAGGTGTAGGGACAATCGAATTCCTGGTTGATAAGCACAGAAATTTCTATTTCATGGAAATGAATACGAGAATTCAGGTGGAACACCCAATTACCGAGCAGGTTATTGATTATGACTTGATCAGAGAACAAATTCTCCTTGCTGCAGGAACTCCTATTTCAGGAATCAATTATTATCCGAAATTACATTCAATCGAATGTAGAATCAATGCAGAAGATCCTTACGCAGACTTCAGACCGTCTCCGGGGAAAATCACAGGATTAAATATTCCGGGCGGACACGGTGTAAGAGTTGATACTCACGTTTATTCGGGATATACAATTCCATCTAACTATGACTCAATGATTGCAAAACTAATTACGACAGCTCAAACTCGTGAGGAAGCAATTGCAAAAATGAGACGTGCTTTGGAAGAATTCTATATTGAAGGAGTAAAAACTACCATTCCGTTCCACAGACAATTGATGGATAACGAAGATTATCTTGCAGGAAACTATACTACAAAATTCATGGAAGATTTTGTAATGGATAGAAAATATGATAATCACTAAGATTATTTAAAATAAAAACTTTAAACTGCCTCATTTTGAGGCAGTTTTCTATTATATCATTTCAAAAAAAAATAATATAACTTTAATAAATAATTAATTTGAACAAGATACCCTTTCCACATTGATCAACATTAAAATACATCTTAAACCAAGCCTTTCTACAGCATAAGGTTTCTGTTTATGAATTTCAATAAGAATGTTTAACTTTGTAGAAAACCAAAATATATGTCAACAGTAGAAACAGCAAAAAATTCACAATATTTTATTGACCTTGAAGATAAACATGGAGCACACAATTATCATCCCCTTCCGGTAGTTTTAGACAAAGGAGAAGGCGTTTTTGTTTGGGATGTGGAGGGCAAAAAATATTATGACTTTCTTTCAGCATATTCTGCTGTTAACCAAGGGCATTCTCACCCAAAAATCGTAGAAGCTTTAGTAGAGCAGGCTAAAAAATTAGCATTAACATCAAGAGCTTTTTACAACTCGAAGTTGGGAGAATATGAACAAAAAATCACTTCACTTTTCGGTTTTGATAAGGTTTTACCAATGAACTCCGGAGCTGAAGCTGTGGAAACCGCCGTAAAATTAGCCAGAAAATGGAGTTATGAGGTGAAAGGAATTTCTGAAAATGCTGCAAAAATCATCGTTTGCGAAAATAATTTCCATGGTAGAACCACTACAATTGTTTCTTTCTCAAACGATCCTGATGCCAATCAGAATTATGGACCTTTTACTCCGGGATTTATTAAAATTCCTTACAATGATATTCAAGCTTTGGAAGAAGTTTTGGCTCAGGACGCCCAGAATATTGCCGCATTTTTGGTTGAGCCTATTCAAGGGGAAGCCGGAGTATATGTTCCAGATGAAAATTTCCTTAAAAATGCTTCTGAGCTTTGTAAAAAACATAATGTACTTTTCATTGCCGATGAAGTACAAACAGGAATCGCAAGAACGGGTAGATTAATTGCTTGTCATCATGAAGATGTTCAGCCGGATATCTTAATTTTAGGAAAAGCACTTTCCGGAGGAATGTACCCTGTTTCTGCAGTATTGGCAAATAACGAAATTATGACCGTTATTAAACCCGGTCAACACGGCTCTACTTTTGGCGGTAACCCGATTGCCTGCGCTGTTGCAGTTGCTGCTTTGGATGTTGTTGCTGAAGAAAAACTTTCCGAAAGAGCCGAAGAATTGGGCCAATTATTCAGAGCTGAAATTGAAAAAGTGATTGATAAATCAACCCTTATTACGAAAGTAAGAGGTAAAGGTTTATTAAATGCTATTTTAATCAATGATACTCCAGACAGCTGTACAGCATGGAATATTTGTTTAAAATTAAAAGAAAACGGATTATTGGCGAAACCAACTCATGGAAATATCATCCGACTTGCCCCACCATTGGTAATTACGGAAGAGCAATTATTAGACTGTGTGAAAATTATTGAAAAAACAGTCTTGGAGTTTGGAGGATAATATGAAAATTTTAATAATTCAAAAAAAATTCATGGGCGATGTGCTTGTCACGAGTACAATTTTACCCTTACTGAAAAAAAAATATCCCAATGCAGAAATAAGTTTCCTTCTCGATGAGAAACATGCTCAAATCTTAATTGGAAATCCTTATATTAATCATGTTATCTTTTTTAAAGATAGCATGATTAATACTTTATCAGAAGTAAAAAAACAGAAATTTGACTTAGTCATTGACCTTTATTCAAAAGTAGAAACGGGGCTTATCACTTTATTTTCAGGCGCAAAAACACGAATCGGCTTTTTCAAAAAATACACTCAGTTTTTTTATAACTTTCCCGTAAAAAGAGATAAAAAAGTAAAATCAGAAAATACCACTTTAGGTATTGAACATCGCTTACTATTATTAGAACCATTACATATTCCCTTCCAGGAAGTTTTCCCCAAAGTATATTTATTGGAGGAAGAAGTTGAGGCTGCTCACAAAATTCTTGCTAATAACGGCTTATCTGCAAATGATAATCTGATTATGATAAGTACCTTCGGGAGTTCTGAAGAAAAAACGTACCCGATAGAATATATGGCAGAATTGCTGGATTATATTGCCAATTACAAGCCAGATGCTAAAATTCTATGCAATTATCTTCCCTCTCAGAAGGAACTGTTTGAAAAACTGTTTGCCTTGATATCTGCTGACACTAAAAAATCAATTATAAAAAACTTCGATACTAAAAATTTACGTGAATTTGCTGCCGTGACAAGTCTTTGCAAATGTCTCATAGGCAATGAAGGAGGCGCAACTAATGTCAGTAAAGCGTTAGATATTCCTACTTTTACAATTTTTTCACCTCACATTCAACTATCAGATTGGGCGTGGAGCAGTAATCCAAAAATGGATAGATTTTTGCATGTTACAGATTTTGTACCTGATTCGAAAAACTACTCAGATTTCAAACCTTTATTTTTGAAAAATGATTTAGAAGAATTTTTGGACAAAACACTCATGTAATTAATTGTAAGAATAGAAAGATAGAATGCAGAAAAACAAAAAGCTCATACTTCTAATCACCTACGATAATTGGGGATACAACCAATACATTGCTGATGCTCTGGAGAGAAAATCATATGAAGTAAAACATATTAATTTCCATAGCTTCCGTTATACATATCCTAGCTTCCAACATAAAGCACTTAATTTTTTCACAAAAAATTTGGGAATTTCTAATCTTAAACATATTCATTATAATGAAATTATTTTGAATGAAATTAAGGATATTAAGTCAATAGACACCAGTATTTACATAAAAGCAGACTTTTTATCTCAACAAACGATAGAAGCTATTAATAAAAAATCACGTAAATCAGTTTTCATAATCAGTGATTCTATTAACAGGTATCCGAAAACAAAGAATATACTTTCTCTTTTTGATAAGGTTTTTTCTTTTGAAAAAAAGGACTGCAAAAAATATAATTTAAGCTTTAAAACAAATTTTATTTATAAAACTGTTGATAAAATACCAACGGAGTACAAATATAAAGTATTCAATATCAGCTCATACGATAAAAGGTTTCCTATTCTAAAGAAAATAGCCGAAGCTTTATATAAAATGAAAGTAAAAAGTAAAATAATTATTTTTACGAAAAAGGAAAATAAAGAACCTTATATAGAATTTTCAAAATGTACATTATCTATTACGGAGATTAATGATTTTTTGGAACAGTCAGAGATAATGCTTGATGTAAACAGAAGCAGACAACAAGGTTTGAGCTTCAGAGTTTTTGAAAGTATGGGATTAAAGAAAAAATTGATAACTACCAATAAAGATATCGTAACCTACGATTTTTATAGTCCTGAAAATATCTTTGTCATTGAAGATATTGACAATATCAGTATCCCTGAATCTTTCTTCGAAACGCCTTATATTGAAATCCCAAAAGATATCTTTAATAAATACCTGATAGATAACTGGGTAAATGAATTGATTGATTAATATATTGTAATTTTGAAAATTAAATGGTATTATAGCGCTTGGTAATTGATGAAATATTTTCAAAAACCTATTTTTTAATTCATTTTCTTTATGATTTCGTATAAAAATACTTCCAAAATCATCATATTCTGTCCCCCAAGAAAAGTCACAGGCGGTCCGGAAGCATTGCACCAATTATCAAATAAACTGTATCAGCTGGATTATAAAAATGTGTTTATGCATTATATTCCTAAAAGAAATAATGCAAAGCCAAAAAATTATGATATTTATAAAACCCAGGAAATAAATACTATTGAAGACAGCCCGGAAAACATTCTGATAATTCCGGAATCTATGACATTTTTGATAAAAAAATATCCTCTCAGTCAAAAAATAATATGGTGGCTGAGTGTTGATTTTTACAAAATCTTAATGGATTACAGAATAAGGAAACAAAGCTTTTTTACAAAATTATTTTATAACCAAGATGATAGGGAATATCATTTTGAGCAACTTCCCAATGTCTTCCAATGGGCACAATCATATAGATCCGGTGTTTATTTAAAACAACATCATATTCCGGAAAGTAAGATAGATTATGTATGCGATTATATAAATCCTATCTTTTTAGAGAATAGTCAGCCTATACAAAAAGATCTGTCTAACAAAACTATATTATATAACCCTAAAAAAGGAAAAAAAGAAATATCAGGATTAATTAAAAACTCACCCGAATTGACATGGATTCCTATTCAAAACATGAATGCCAGTCAAATAAAGGATTTAATGGCAAAATCACTGTTATATGTTGATTTTGGGGAGAATCCGGGAAGAGATAAAATGTTGAGAGAATCTGTTTCCCAAGGCTGTTGTATTGTTTCAGGAAGAAATGGTTCCTCTGCTTATTATGAAGACCTTATGATTCCCGAAGAATATAAATTTGATTTCAGCGAGAATAAAATTCCTGAAATTTTAGAAAAAATAAAAGATGTTTTGGAGAATTATCCGCAACATATTTCTCAGTTTAAAGTTTATAAAGATGTAGTTTTGGGCGAAGAGGCCTTATTTGAAAAAAAATTAAAGGAAATTTTTAGAATTGATTGATATGGACAATAATAAAGAAGTATTTGGTGTAAATATGTCTGGCTTTTTTAATGCAGAAATTGGATTTGGAGAAGCTATCCGCAGCAATTTGAATGCATTGAAAAAAGTAGGTGTTCCCGCTAAACCAATTAATTTCAATTTAAATGTTAGAAATCGTCTTAATGATACTTCCGTAAGTTTTGATGACAATGTCAACAATTATCCCGTTAATATTGTACACCTGAATATGGATGCTATTCTAAGCTTTCTTCAGGAAAAATCTTCAGATTATTTCAAAGGAAAATATAATATTGGATATTGGGCCTGGGAAATGGAAGAGTTTCCTGATATATATGCTGAATATTTCAAATTTTACGATGAAATATGGACTTGCTCCAGGTATTGTTTAGATTCAATGTCATTAAAATCACCTATTCCGGTTGTGAATATTCCCCATCCGATTGATATTAAAACAGAAGATATCGATACCAATTTTGAAACGGGAATACCGGATGACTGTTTTAATTTTTTATTTGTTTTTGATTATAACAGTTTAATTGAACGAAAAAATCCTGTAGGATTAATCGATGCTTATGAAAAGGCATTTGGGATAAATAATCAAAAGGTAAAACTTATATTAAAGACATCGCTTTCTAATCAGCACTCAAAATCTAAAAGAAAAGTTGTTGAAAGAATTGGAGATAACAAAAGCATCATCTACAAAGAAGAAATGCTTCGCAGACCCGAATTACTAGCATTAATCAATAAGGCCGACTGCTATATCTCACTGCACCGCTCTGAAGGGTTTGGGCTTACTATGGCAGAAGCTATGGCTCTTGGAAAACCTGTAATTGCAACCGGTTATTCGGGAAATTTAGACTTTACAAATACAAATAACTCTTTCCTTGTTAAGTATAAAATGGTAAAGCATGAGGTTGATTTAAGCGTTCTTCCTAAAAATAATTATTGGTCTGAACCCAATACAGATCATGCAGCCGAATTAATGAAATTTGTATTTGAAAATCAAGATCAGGCATTTGAAATAGGAAAAAAAGCAAAAGAAGACATACAAACTTATTTTTCCTTAGAGGCCATAGGAACACGAATGAAAACAAGATTGGATATTATTGAAAAAACAATCTTATCAGAAAGAGATGACTTTGAAGCCAAAAATAATTTATTAAAAATAGTAAGCGAAAACAAGATTTTAGAAAAAAGAGTCAAATATCTAGAAAAAGGGTTTTATAATAAAGCAAGAAAAAAAGTAAACGAAATTTTAAAAAAAATAAAAGGCAGAAGTTAATCCCGGAAGAGAATGATTACCATTGTTCGTTTATTTTAAAGCTTAATAATGAATGAATTATCTTAATTAAAGTGCTTATAATTTTATATGAAAGATAAAATTGCTATAGTTGTCCAGAGATATGGTTTAGAGATAAATGGAGGAGCTGAGCTTCATGCACGGTTGCTTGCTGAAAAGTTATCTGCTATTTACGATGTTGAAATTATAACAACTTGTGCAGTAGAATATGAATTTTGGGATAACCATTATCCTGAAGGAATTGAAATTATAAACAATATTAAAGTAAGAAGGTTTAAAACTTCAAAAAAAGATTTAAAAAGATTTAATCAACTTAGCAAAATAGTCCGTAACTTATATAAATATAATAACCGGAAATTAAATATTTTAAATTTTCCTTATTTACTTTATAAAAGGATAAAATACAATAAAAAAACATTCAATTTTAATGAATGGCTGGAAACACAAGGCCCATTTTCTATTGATTTAATTCATTTTATAAAAGCAAAAAAAGGAGATTATAAGGCTTTTATTTTTTTCACCTATTTATACCATCCCACTAATTTCGGAATCAAAGAGGTTGCTGAAAAAAGCATTCTCATTCCAACAGCTCACGACGAGCCTCAATTCTATCTTGACGGTTACGCATTACTATTCTCTTCGCCAAAATTTATTGTGTATAATACGCAGACTGAAAAAGATTTTGTAGAAAAGGTATATCCTCAAGCAAAAAACACAAAATCAGAGATTGCGGGAATTGGGTTTGACGATTATGATGCTACTGTCAGCAAACTCCCTGAATATCTTTCTCCTAAAAAATATTTTATCTATATCGGAAGAATTGTCGAGGACAAAGGTTGTGTGATGATGATTGAATATTTTAAAAACTTCAAAAAACTACATCCGGAATACCAAGATATAAAGCTAGTGTTGGTTGGCAACAATTCTCTTGATAAAAAATTTACCGAAGGTGACGATATTATCTTAGCCGGATTTGTAGATCACATCTTAAAAAACACTTTGCTGACAAATGCTGCTGCACTTATAATGCCATCATTTTATGAAAGCCTGTCATTAATAACATTAGAATCGATGTTATTGAAAATCCCTGTAATTGTAAACAGAAAATGTGACGTTCTGTACTCTCATATTAAAAAAAGTGAAACTGGGAAAAGTTTTACTAACAGCACAGAGTTTTCTCAAGCTCTCACTTTTTATATGAAACAAACACAGGATGATATAATTTTAGAAGGTGATAAAGCAAAAGATTATGTTTTGAAAAATTATTCATGGAATACTATAATAACCAAATTCAATTCAGCTATTAAATCAATGTAATGTCAAAAAAAATTCTATTTTTTTTCCCGGAAAATCCGTTTTCTAATAGAGCGGGAAATGTGACAAGGGCAAAAAGTACGCTCTCTATTTTAAAAAAATTGGGACATCAAATTGATTTGGTAGGAGTCAGACATATCTATAATGATATGCAGGATACTATTGAGGTTGATAGAAATATAGTTGATAATTTATTTTTCATTACTCCAAGACCTCCTAAGAAAAAAACATCAATAGAATATTGGAAGTATAAAATCTTAAAATCTTATAAAAAGACAAATCAATCTAATCCTTCTTTAACAAACTTTATCAAGAAAGAATTCAAAGATATTTTTGCTAAGAAAAAATATGATGTAATTATCATTAATTATGAATTTTGGGCCGGATTATTAGATGACTCGATGAAAAACAGCACAAAAATCATAGATACTCATGACTGGATTACATTAAATGAGTTTTACAAAAATAAATCATTAGACATTGGTAAGCGATTTAATGAGGAAATAAACAATCTTTCCAAGTTTAATAAAGTAGTTACCATTTCAAATGATGAATATTTTATTTTCAAAAGTTTCTTTGGGGATAAAGTAATTAATATCCCTCCAAGCTTCCCAGAAAATCTTTCTTATGAAAATGAGGAAAAACACTATGACCTTATTTTCACAGGCTCTGATAATCCTTTTAATATAGAAGGAATCGGCTGGTTTTTAGAGAAAGTTTTGCCCTTACTTCCTGCAACAGTAAAAATATGTGTAATAGGAAGAGTTTGTAAATATATTCCAAAGCATAAAAATATAAGAAAAATCGATTTTGCAGAAGATCTGAAAGTTTATTATAAACAAAGCAAAATTGCTATCTGCCCGATGTTGAGAGGAACTGGTATAAAAATAAAAGTTGTTGAAGCACTTTCTTTTGGATTACCTGTTGTAGGGAATGAAAAAGCTTTTGACGGCTTTTCTCAAAAAATAGCAAATGGTTGCTGTACTGCATATAATGAAAATGATTTTGCAGAAATGATTATAAAACTTCTCTCTAATCAAACAGAATACCAGAAGTTAGCGGTGGAAGCTGTAGATTTTTTTAAAAGTAATTTTTCTGAAAATAAGATAACAAAGCTTTGGGAAAGCATAATAAACAACTAATAGCCAATGCATTCTTTAATTTTATTTATTAAGACATATAGGCCTGATTTTGATAGGGTAAAAAATCTTATTGAATCAATAGAAAAGTACAATAAAGATGAAATTCCAGTCATTATTTCTGTTAATGATGAAGATTTTGATTTTTTTAAAAGCGAATTTAAAGATTATAATCTTTATAAAGATTCTGATATCATTACAGCAAATAATACTGATGGATGGAGGTATCAACAGATAATCAAATCTCATGTATACCGATTGGATATTTGCAAAAATTATTTATGTATCGACTCTGACTCAGAATTTATTAAAGATTTTTATTATTCAGATTTCCTTTATGATGACGAAACCCCTTATACAATAATGCATGAATCCAAGCCGTTTTTAGAAACCATGGAAAATATAGGACTCGACTCTGAAAATATTTTTTTTAAGGAAGCTTTAAGAACTACTCGTACTCTATTCGGAAATAAAGGTAAGGAATGGGATTATGGACCTTCTCCTTATTTATGGAGCTGCAAGGTTTGGAATCATTTTATAGAAGTATATCTAAAACAACGTAATAAAACCTTTATAGATTTCTTTAATGAAATTGATGCAGTAACATCTCCTTCTGAATGTGTAATTTATGGAGAATATCTTTTAAAAAGCAAACTTATAGACATTTATCCTATTGAAGGTTTTTTTAAAGTATATCATTATGAAAAACAATATATATTAGAAAAAAAGTTTCACAATATTGATAAATTAAAAAAAATGTACTTAGGTATTATTTTTCAGAGTAATTGGAAAAAGAAAACAAAAAGATTTAAACTATTTTAATATTTATAAACAATTAATTGGCAGGATAAGCATAAAATGTCATACCTTTCATTCACCCATTTACACCTTCACCTACAGTAAATAGGTAAATTATCTACATTATAATAATGATCACTATTATTAGTATTCCAATATTGATAAATCGGAACACTTCCGACTTTCTGATATGAATAAGCATAGAATAAAATGCCATTGTTTTTACATTCACCACCTACTGTACTAGCATTAGCTGTTGAATAATAAAGTTCCATTTGAAGAAGCCCAGTTTAATCCATCATTTGAGAGAACAGTAGAGCTTTCATATCTCGTAGTATTAGTATCTGCACCGGCTACTCCAACATTATTTTGTCTAGGATAATTCCCATTCGCAAGAACATTAATAGTCCCAATATCGGTCAGATAATCTGTGCCCCATATAACCTTTATTATTGTTTGATAGAGACTCTATATTTTCAGCGAATAACTCTCTTCTTGTTTTGAGCAAAAAAGCGAAAAGAATAGAAGCAAAAGCAATGACAAATTTTGCTTATTTATTATGAATTGACATTCTTAGTCTATGAATGCTTTATTCTCTATCATACTCATCCTCAATCCTCACAATATCATCCTCACCAAAATAAGTCCCGGTCTGCACTTCAATAAAAACAACAGGTTTGTCAGAAAGGTTCATCATTCTGTGTTTTGCTCCTAATGGAATAAAAATACTCTCACCATAAGCTAATTTGATTTCTTTATCATCTAAAACAACAGTTGCATCACCCTCAATCACAGTCCATTGCTCTTGTCTTTTGTGGTGATATTGATAAGATAATTTCTGACCAGGATTTACCTCAATTCTCTTTAGCTTATAGTTTGGTTCATCAGCTAAAACATAATACTTTCCCCAAGGTCTCTCTCCTATTTCTAACATATCTGTAACTTTTTATTGATAACAAAAATAAAATTAAATTTTATAAATAAATTGTAATTTAGGAAAAAAATAAGACCTTTGCTAATTCCAAATTTTTTCAAATGAAAATCAGTGCATTCAGCTATGTCAGAAATGGCTTTACCTATGGAGTTCCTTTCATAGAATCAATCAAATCAGTTCTTCCTTTATGTAGCGAATTTGTAATTGCTGTGGGAGATTCTACAGACGGAACAAGGGAAGCTATTGAAAATATTGGAGATCCAAAAATCAAAATCATTGACACAGTTTGGGATGATTCTATGACCAAAGGAGGTAAAATATTTGCTCAACAATGCAATATCGCATTCACTAATATTTCAAAACCAACAGATTGGGTGATTCATATTCAGGCAGATGAAGTGCTACATGAAAATGACTATCCTTTAATCTTAAAAAAAATAGAGGAAGCCAATCAATATAAAGAAATTGAAGGATTACTTCAGCCTTTCATTCATTTTTGGGGAGATTACAACAGTATTCGCAACAGCAGAAGAGTCCATAAAAATGAAATACGAATTTTCAAATACAATCCGAATATAAGGGCTTACATAGATTCTCAGGGATTCAGAAAATTCAATTCTGTCGAAAATTATGAAAATGGCTTTGAAAAAGGTGAAAAACTGAGAGTATTAGCGTTAAATGCACCTGTATACCATTACAGTTCTGTGAAATCTAAAAGAACCATGTCTCTAAAGGCTAATAATTTTGTATACTATTATGGTCATACTGAAAAGAAATTAGAGAAAGCCCCAAAAGATGAATTCAATTATAATACAGTAGACAGAGTTACAAAATTCAAAGGAAGCCACCCAAAAGTAATGGCAGAAGCTATTGCCAACTATGATTTTGTTTTTAATCATGACACTTCTCAGGCTGTCTGGAAAAAGAAAGATAAATATCTGCAACCGATAGAAGATTTATTAAATATCCGTTTTGGAGAATATAAAAACTATATTCTTATCAAAAATCCAAAATAGAATTCTTTTTTTACAAGAAACTCTATTTAAATTTGCATCATTAAGATATAATTATGAGTAAAATCCGTGTGCGTTTTGCACCAAGTCCCACAGGACCTTTGCATTTAGGAGGCGTAAGGACCGCATTATATGATTACCTTTTCGCTAAAAATCAGGGAGGTGAATTTGTATTAAGAATAGAAGATACTGATACCGCAAGATATGTAGAAGGCGCTGAAGAATATATTGAAGAAGCTTTGGAATGGTGTGGAATCATCGCTGACGAAAGTCCTAAAAAAGGGGGCAGATTTGCTCCTTACAGGCAATCTGAAAGAAGAGATATTTATGACAGATATACGGAGCAGATCCTAAAAACAGATTATGCTTATATCGCTTTTGATACAGCGGAAGAATTGGATGCCATTCGTGCTGAATATGAAGCTAAGGGAGATGTTTTCTCTTATGACAACAGAACAAGAAACCGTTTAAGAAACAGCATTGCACTTTCTGAAGAGGAGGTTCAAAAATTATTGGCAGAAAAAACACCTTACGTTGTAAGATTCAAAATGCCGGTTGACAGAACATTAAATCTTGAAGACATTATTCGCGGAAAATCGTCAGTGAATACCAATACTTTAGATGATAAAGTATTGGTAAAAAATGACGGAATGCCGACTTACCATTTTGCCAATATCATCGATGATCACGAAATGGAAATTTCTCACGTTATTCGTGGCGAAGAATGGTTGCCGTCTTTAGGCCTGCATACTTTATTGTATGAAGCAATGGGTTGGGAAGCGCCACAGTTTGCGCACCTCTCGCTAATTTTAAAACCGGAAGGAAAAGGAAAATTAAGCAAAAGAGACGGCGACAAATTCGGTTTTCCTGTTTTCCCGTTGAATTTCACGGATCCAGCAACCGGAAATATTTCTCAAGGGTACAGAGAAAGCGGTTATCTTCCGGAAGCATTCATCAATATGGTTGCTCTTCTGGGCTGGTCGCCTGCTGATGATAAAGAAATTTTATCGTTAGATGAGATGGCCAAAGAATTTGATTTAAATAAAGTTCACAAAGCAGGAGCAAGATTCAACAAAGAAAAAGCAGAATGGTTTAACCATCAGTATATTCAGATGAAATCTGACGAAGAGCTGCTACAACTTCTAAAAAATTCTGATTTAAATATACATATTGAAGACGAAAAGCTTTTAAGAATCGTTCATTTGATGAAAGAAAGAGCTACTTTCCCGAACGATATTTATGAAAACGGAAGGTTTTTCTTCGAAGCACCGGCTTCCTATGATGAAAAAGCATCAAAAAAAGCATGGAACGATGAAACTTCAGCAATTTTAGGAGATCTTATCTTAAAATTAGAACTTGCAGATTTTAAAGCCGAAACTTTAAAACAAACAATGCATGAGCTGGCCGAAGAAAAAGGTTTAGGAATGGGTAAAGTGATGATGCCGCTACGTTTAGCTTTAGTAGGAGAATTGAAGGGACCGGATGTTCCGGATATCCTGGAAATCCTTGGAAAACAAGAAAGTATCACCAGAATAAACAATGCCATAAATAATTTTAAATAGGTTCTCATAATTTTTCATAAATTTGAAAGATTTAATTTACTTCAAGAAATGGAATATTTAAGTTTCGAACTTCCTATAAAAGAACTAGTAGATCAACTTCAGACATGTTCTTTGGTAGGAGAAGAAAGTGGTGTTGATGTAAAATTAGCATGCAGCCAAATAGAGGATAAAATCATAGAAAAGAAAAAAGAAATCTATGGCAATCTTACACCTTGGCAGAGAGTACAACTATCTCGTCACCCGAATCGTCCTTACGCATTCGATTATATCAAAGGGATCGCAGATAAAGGAAGTTTTTTAGAACTTCACGGAGACAGAAATTTTGCTGATGATCCGGCAATGGTAGGTGGATTAGCCACTCTTGACGGTCAGAGAGTAATGATTATAGGAACCCAAAAAGGGAGAACAACTAAAGAAAGACAACACAGAAGATTCGGGATGCCAAATCCTGAAGGATACAGAAAAGCTTTAAGATTAATGAAACTTGCTGAAAAATTCCAGATCCCCGTGGTGACTTTAGTTGATACACCGGGAGCTTATCCGGGATTGGAAGCCGAGGAAAGAGGACAAGGTGAAGCTATTGCGAGAAATATTTTCGAAATGGTACAGCTAAAAACACCAATCTTCACATACATCATTGGTGAAGGAGCAAGTGGCGGAGCATTGGGAATTGGTGTGGGAAATAAAGTTTATATGCTTGAAAATACCTGGTATACTGTAATTGCACCTGAAAGCTGCTCATCAATCCTTTGGAGAAACTGGGATCACAAAGAAGATGCTGCCAATGCATTGAATCTTACTCCAAAAGATGCTTTAAGAGAGAAATTCATTGATGGAATCATTGAGGAACCACTTGGAGGAGCACACTACGATCCTGAGATTGCTTATCTGAACTTAAAGACTTCTATTTTACAGAATATCAAAGCTTTCTCAAAATTCACAGGAAAAGAGCTTGAAACCCAAAGACAGGATAAATTCATCGCAATGGGCCAGTTTAAAGGATAAAAATAATTATGGGAATAGGCACAAATCTTAAAAGATTAAGAAACAAAACTAAACTTTCTCAGCAAGAAATTGCAGACAGGTTAAATATTGATAGAGTTACTTATATCAATTGGGAAAACGAAACTTTTGATGTAAAATCTCAATATATTCCCAAATTAGCGGAAATTCTTGATGTGGAAATCTCTGATCTTTTTAAAGATGACCAGAAAATTCAGGTTACCAATAATATTGAAAACAAGGATAAAACTGGTGCAGGAGGTGTTGGAGTGCAAAAAGGAAAAGTCATAATAAATATGATAATTACTGATGAGTCATCCGCCATAAAATTTAGCGAACAATTAGAAAAGCTTATCAATCAGAAATAATTTTTTCATTGATTTGACTTAAAGATAAAAATAAAAGCCTTGCAAATTTTGCAAGGCTTTTATTATATCAACCATATTCAATATATAGTTGTGGTTCTTTTATTCTTTTTGATTGAATTGCTCTGCTCTTCTTTTTTCATTAGGCTCATAGAAGATCATTCCGATGAGCTCATACAAGGCATTGAAATAGCTTCTATTTTATTTTGCTATTCATAAAAGTAGAAATTCTTGTTCAGACTTGGTTGAAAAGATAAATAATAAAACACAAGTAATGTTTTCATAAAAATACTAAAAGCAGAACGAAACCATTCATGCCTTTTAATTGAGATAAACAAATTTAACCCTAACAATCTCCGTAAGTTGAATTTACAGCAAAAGCTAATTCTCTAATAAATCCAGCGCTCCCATCTGCATTATTCGATTGAAAAAATACAGTATTGGTTCCTCCACAAGCATTGGTATATGAAACAGACCACCACTGAATAAGTAAGGCTAATACATTTTTTTGTTCTTTTGTAAGCTCTTTCATTACAGAAATTTTTTCTTGTCTAACTTCAGTTTTTAGTTCTTTTTTATTAGCAAATGTAAACGCTGAAAAGGCTAATGCTCCGATAAAAAATAATTTTTTCATAGTTGAATTTTTAAAATTAAAGTATTGTATTGTTATTTTAATCAAGAAAAGTATTGATACGTTTTATTCTATCCGTCATACTTTTAGTCTTATCATTACCGTTTCCGTCTAAAAGTCTTATATTTCCATTATACATAGAAGGATTTTCATGGTAATTTTTTCTTGCTTCTAAGAACTGTTTTTTAGATTTAGTTTTGACATCATCTCCATAATTTAATGGTTCTATAACTTCATCAGATTTCTTAATATCAGTTGCATAGATTTCAATAGTTTTATTTTTATTATAAACCTCCAGAATCAATCCAGAAAGCCCTTTAAAACGAAACGGACCATCAGGAATAGCAATATCATTTGTAAACCATGCAAAAAAAGAATCACCTGTATCAGTGATGGTTTTAGCCAAACGGCTTTTAAAACCTTTAATGTCCCTGGTATCATCAAGAATTTCCCATTTCAATTTAGGTTCTTCAAAAGTAAAAATGTATTTCCCAACGGGTAAAGAAACCCATAATTTTTCATTTGATTTATAAACGCTTCCAACAGATTTAGGATATTTGGGAATTGCTCCGTAACTTGTATTTATTGTTTGGGATGAAATCCCATTATAAAATGCTTTAGCTTCCTTGCTGTAATAAACTGATTCTATATTATTGCATGCTAAAACCGAAGCGAAAATATTTATTTTGTCCCTATTTAAGCTATCTGAAATAATTTTTGTTTCATAATTTATTTCCATAACTGCCCTATTATTTTGGGCGGAAAAAAGAAGAAAATTCAAAATAAAACCCAACATATATATTAATTTACTTTTCATATAAACACTATTTTAACAGGATTGTCGGTTCAATATTATTTATCTCATAACCATTATAAAAGAAATTTCACAAATTTTGCTATATCTTTATAACACATTGAAAATCAAAAAAAATTAATAAGTCATTATAAAAAGAAACTATCTCAAAAATATTGAGATAGCTTTAATCTTTCCTTATTACTTTAATTCTATTGGATTATTACTTTTTCTATTAATATTTCGTTGAATATCTGCTTTATCTTTAACCAAAAAAGTTATTCCTTGATTCTCTATATTATTAACATAGTTATTTTTTAAATTCATGCTGGATTCAAAAAATTCTTTTCTTGAAATTTCTTTATAATTATTGAAGGTATCATCATAAAAAATTGAATAATCTTTATTTAGCTGTACTTCTATTAAAGAAAAGTTATATTGATTTTTCGTGTCATATAGCTGAATAATCATTCCTGGTAAACCTTTAAATTTATAAGGCCCCTCAGATATTGGAATTTCGTCGGTATACCACGCAATCCAAGTTCTACCCCCATAATTTGTAATAGCTTCACTACAATTGTAAATATCAATTTTTTTCTTTTCTCCTGTTAATTTCCAATTAAAAGAAATCTTTTCATTATATTTTAATCCATATGAATATACTTTCTCATAATAAATGACATTGTTATTTTCTTTATATAAAGAATATCTAAATGAACTTTTAGGAAGTTTCATAATATTTCCTGTAGCAGTAGCCAATCCTTGTCCACTTGCAGCCATCATTCTTATATTTTGAAATCCAAATTTATAATTGTTACTTACAAAGCACGATTTATTTCCCAAGATTTGCAGATCAAAATCTTCTTGTTTCCTACTATTAGTATCCATTGAATCGGAAAGATAAGTCAGTCTATAAGTAAAGATTTTCATACCATCGCTTTTTAAATTTTGTGATTTAAAAAAGCAAATATTTAAAAGAAATATTATATAAAGAAGTAATCGCATAGTCTTAATAAATTACCCACAAACATTACTATCATTTTCCCATACAGCCATTAAAATTTCTATGGTACTGTATCCACAGGCAAAGCTCGGCCATCCACATGATAAAGTATAAGAAATACAATTAAACTGTGTTTGTTGCTGAATTCCTTGTCTATCTTTACATTCTATTTTTTGTTCTCGATCCTTTTTAGGCTCTTCAATTTTGTAAGTAATGGATGTTGTTTTTGCACTTACTAATCCTGCAACTGTGAAAGCTGCTAATAAAATAATTTTTTTCATAATTGTATAAAATTTATCTGTTTATTGTTTCACAAACATAAGAATAAAAGTCTCATCATTATTGTAAAAGAAATTCAACAAATTTTGTTGTGCTTTTACAACATTTTACAAATCAAACAATTACAATTAAAAAAATCAACTATTCTATCCTTATACATTGATAAAAACATCCTAATCAATTGTAAGTGTTAAAAATTTATTTCAATTATTTTTCAAATAAAAAAGGTTAAGAAAATTTCTTAACCTTTTTACATATCGTTTAGTTTTAATCTAGTCATCTCTTAGATTCAATTCAATTTCGATATCCTTTCTGATATTCTTTAATGAAGAATATTTGGCATCACAGACCATTGTTGTCAAAACATATTCTCCTTTATCAATCAAAATAAAATTTTGCCCATTTGCGGGAACATCGAGATTGTAGTATTTTTTTCCGGAGATTTTTACAATTAAATTACATTTTGATCTGTTCTTAATATTGATGTAAGCTTCCTTGTCCATCGGATCATTATTAAACATATGCGTCAGCATCGCAGCAGTTTTTTTATTTTTTTCGCTAGGTTCAGATTTTTTACTTGTATTTCCTACACTTGCATAATTTACCGTCCTTTCCGGAGCTGAAGCTGTAGATGAGGATACCGGTTTGGCATTTGAAGCAATCGTTTTAGTATCTTTTGATTCATTTTTTACAATTTTTGCCACCTCTTCTCTGTTAAGCGGAGTAATGGTAGGTTTGGCTTCAGGAGAATTATCTGCCATAATTATTTCAATCAGTTTCTTTTTAAAATAATCTGTTTTGGCATGTCCCGGATTTTGTTTTAAAAACCCGGCAATGATTCTGGCTTCTTTCGTACTCTCGGCATCTTGCTCAGTATAGATAATAAGTGTCTCTTTTTCAGCAACAGCCTTAGATTTTGATTTTTTCTTCTTTTGCGAAAAGCCTAGAGTAAAAATGCATAAAAATATAAGGAGAAAGATTTTTTTCATCAATCAATTATTTAAAAATTTATTAAATATACAAATAACGCAAAAAGTCATTTTTTAGTTTGTCATTAAAATCATTATCTTTGCACTGCTTTAAAATTAAGCTAAAAATTAATACTAACCTTACAATAAAAAAATAAATAGATATTATGTCTTATACACCAGTTGCTGCAGACGTAGCGAAATTAAGAAACCAAACAGGTGCAGGTATGATGGACTGCAAAAAAGCTTTAGTTGAAGCTGAAGGAGATTTCGAAAAAGCGGTAGATATCCTTAGAAAAAAAGGACAGAAAGTTGCAGCTAACAGAGCTGACAGAGAGTCTTCTGAAGGTGCTGTAATCGCTAGAGTAAACGAAGATAACACTTTAGGTGCTATCATCTCTCTAAACTGTGAGACTGACTTTGTTGCTAAAAACGAAGCTTTCATTGAGCTGGCTTACGAAATTGCTGAAATGGCTGTTTTTGCTGCTACCAAAGAAGAGCTTTTAGCTACAGATTTCCACGGAATCACTGTTGCTGAGAAATTAATCGAGCAAACAGGTGTTATCGGTGAAAAAATTGAAATTGGTGCTTTCGAAAGAATCGAAGGTCCTTTCCTGGGAGCTTACATCCACGCCGGAAACAAAATCGCTGCTATCACAGCTCTTTCTGCTAAAGTAGACGGAGGTGACGAAGCTGCAAAATCTGTTTCTATGCAGGTTGCTGCGATGAACCCAATCGCTCTTGACGAAACTTCAGTTTCTCAGGAGACTATCGACAAAGAATTGGAAATCGAAAGAGAACTTTTAGTAAAAGAAGGTAAGCCTGAGAATATTATTGAAAATATCCTTAAAGGTAAAATGCAGAGATTCTACAAAGACAACACTTTGGTACACCAGTCTTTCATCAAAGATAATGGTATCTCAGTTGCTGACTATGTAAAATCTGTAAGCGGAGACCTTAAAGTAACAGGATTTATAAGAGTAAGCTTAGCTTAATCAATCTTTCAGACAAATACCAGTCCCGATGAAAAAAATTCATCGGGACTTTTTATTTCACCAAATATGAAAACACATCCATTATTAACAAATTATTAAATATTTAACAATTCTGGCTTTTAAGCAAACTCAAGGTAAATATTATATAAAAATTTGGTTATTAATACTTACATTTGCAGCCCCTTATTAAAAAGCATGAAAAAATTTCTACTAACTATTTGTACTTTTCTTTGTTTATTTGCTAATGCACAATTAGATACAGAACATTGGTTTGCTCCAATGTCTGCAAAAGCAGGAATCAATGGCCTTGAAGGTTACCTGTACCTTTCAACAGACGAAACTACTCCGTTTCCTGTACAAATTTTTAATAATAATACACTTTTTACAACCGTAAACGTAAGTAAAGGAAATCCCGCACAGGTAATTATTCCCAATCAGTTTATGATTACGGCCACTCAGTCACAATTATTTACTCAAAATAATATGGGATTGAATGTGAAGGGAACTAAAAAGTTCTTTGCTAATTACAGGTTCTCTCTTTCCAATCATGCTGAAATTCTTACTTCAAAAGGTGCAGCAGGTCTAGGAACCACTTTTTTCGCAGGAGTAGCACCTATTTCAGGCTCTGAAGATCACATGAGTGCAACTATCGGTGTTACTGCAACTGAAGATAATACGACTGTTACAATTTCAGGATATAATCCGAATATTACTTTTTCAGACGGTATTTCTTCTCCTACGAGAACATTTACCATTAATAAAGGGAAATCATACATTTTAGATGTTGTAAGTTCTTGGTCTAATATCAATAGAACAGGTTTGGTAGGGGCTAAAATTGTAGCAACTAAACCAATTTCTGTTACCAACGGAAATTTCAACGGAGCCTACACAAGTGTAAATCTTACCAATAATGATGTTCTGATGGATCAGGCTGTGCCTGTGGACAGATTAGGAAAAGATTTCGTGGTGGTAAAAGGTAACGGAACGGTTACCTCTCAAATGGAAACGGCACTTATCATCGCAACAGAAAATAATACCCAGGTTACTTTTAACGGAACAGGAGCTACAACCAACCTTAATGCAGGGCAATATTATTTAGTTCCGTCCGCAAGATATATCAATCAGGGAAATGGTCATTACAATATGAATATTTCCGCTTCAAAAAACGTTTATGTCTATCAATTATTATCAGGAGCAACCAACGGAAACGAATATGCGTCAGGGGGGATGAATTTTATTCCACCGTTGAGTTGTTTTATGCCTAATAAAATTGAAGAAATCGGGTATATTAACAGAATTGGCGGACAAACCTTCGCTACAAGATTGAATATTATCACACAATCCGGGGCCACGGTAACACTGAACGGAAATGCCATTGCAACAGCAAACGGACCATATCCGGTAACAGGAAATCCAAATTGGGTAAGTTACTCGATTCAAAACGTAACCGGAAATATCACGGTAAATTCTAACAAGGCCATGACGGCAGGAATTGCAGCCGGTAGTGGTGCAGTGGGCTATGGAGGATATTTTGCAGGATTTTCTTCAGTCCCGGCAATTACAAAAACAGGAGACTGTTATGCCGGAGTTTTACTTCAGGTAGATAATAATTATGATGCCTATCAATGGTATTTTAATGGAAATCCTATTCCCGGAGCGACATCTTTTTCTATTAACCCTGAACTATACGGAGCCGGAGCTTATACTTGTTCAGTTACGAAAAATAATTGTGAAACGAGATTAACAGCGGTATACAATTACACATTGTGCCCTCCAATTTCCACAACAACTTACACTCTCGGTTCTTGTGGAACAAAAGTCATTACGCCTACTTTTACAAATTCAACACAAACTATCGTTCCATCACTTACAAGTATCATTTCTCAGCCTACTTCAGGAACAGCAACCGTAAACCCTACAACAGGACAAATTACTTATACTCCGAATGCAGGAATTACAGCTAATACTACAGATACTTTTGTTTATTATATTCAAGGAAATGGAAATCCCTTTGCTTTTGAATATTTTAAAATAGTCATCAATATAGATGTTTTGCAGGTCAATAATGTATCTTTAACATCTTGTACCAATGCAAACGGAAACGGAACTTATAACCTGACTTCAGCAAACCTTTCTCCCAATACAGGAACAACGGTTACTTATTTTACAAACTCAAACTTAACTGGGCAGATCTCAACTCCTACAGCGTACACGGGACCGGCAGGGACTATTTACGCTAATGTAGCCTCGGCTTACGGATGTTCAAACGTAGCCCAGATTACCTTGTCTTTAAGTCCTTCTCCCAATATTAACACTGCTGCCTTTAATGCAAATATTTGTGATGATAATTTTGATGGAATTGTAGCGGTGAATTTCGCCAATGTTACTCCTCAAATTGTAACAAACCCCGCAAACTTTAACGTAAGATATTATTTAAGCCAGGCCGATGCGAATGTTGGAAACAACAATACACTTCCCGTAAACTGGAACTTCAATACAAATACAACCGTATATGTGAGAGTAGATACTACGACAGGAGACTGCCCTACCGTTTTCGGTCAAATCAACTTTGCTATTGGAAATAAAATAACATTACTTACAAATACTGCCAATGTGGATGTTTGTGATAATGACCTTACCGGTTCTGAAAGTGTAAATCTTAATGATTATAAAGCCTTATTTACAGCAGAGCCAAATGTAACTTTAACATTCTACACCACTCTTGCCAATGCACAAAATGCAACCAATGCAATTGCCGCGACACAGGTTATTAACTCAAACAGCACATATTTTATACGATTTACAAGCTCTAGTTCATGTCCGAACGTAGGTACTTTAAATATTATTTTTAAATCTCCAAAAAAATCTAATACACTTCATGATCAGGTAATTTGTTCGGATGAACAAGTACTTTTGGACGCAGGAGCAGGTTTTACAACCTACAAATGGAGTACAGGAGCAATAACGCAAACTATCACCGCAGGAGTCGGAAACTATTATGTAGATTTAGGCTTAAATGGCTGTGTCTATCGTCAATATGTAAATGTAAATACAGCCCAGGCTCCGACTATTACCAAAATTGATGTCGTGGGAACTACTGCTACCGTTTATGTTACCGGAGGAACACCTCCTTACAGATATTCCCTAAACGGAATTGATTATCAACCATCTAACGTTTTCATAGGATTACCAAGAGGAACTCATAAAGTATATGTTTTGGGAGCAGACGGATGCTCGCCTGTGACTAAAGAATTTTTAGTATTAAATCTCGTAAACGCCATTACTCCAAACGGAGACGGAATAAATGATGTGTTAAATTATTCTGATTTAAGGATAAAAGAAAATGTCAGTATCGAAGTGGTTGACAGATACGGAGCAGTTGTTTATAAATCTGCAGATAAAAAATATATCTGGGACGGAAAACCGGGCGGAAGAACTCTTCCTACGGCAGCATATTGGTATGTAATCAGGTGGACAGAGCCTGATACGAAATTACCAGTTTCGTATTCAGGATGGGTTT
Source organism: Chryseobacterium sp. FH2 (assembly GCF_001045455.1). GTDB lineage: Bacteria > Bacteroidota > Bacteroidia > Flavobacteriales > Weeksellaceae > Chryseobacterium. The sequence goes on from NZ_LFNE01000010.1 coordinate 224,811, forward strand.
TAGTAAAGAATCGTGAGTAATTTTTTCATATTCTTTGCATTTTTTTAAAAACATCTCAAATATTGTATTATTTTTGTAGAAATCCTAATTCCCAACCCATATGAAAAGATTTCTACTCAGCTTAGTATTAGTTTTTTTTACAGCCAGTAATCTCTTTGCACAAAGAGATACAGATCACTGGTTTGCGCCGATGGCAGCAAGGTCATCCGCATTGAGCTCCTTTTATCAAGGTTTATATTTTTCAACAGACTCTGTTACTCCATTTCCGGTAAATATCTATACCAATGATGCTTCCGGAAATAGTGTAGTGATAGGTACTGTTACGATTAGTAAAGGTGACCCAAAGGTTTTCACCTTCCCGACTACACCAGCTATACCGGGTGTAAACCCTACCACTGCTATGGTAACAGCTACCGCAGGTGAAATGTTTACCAAAGTAAATAAAGGTATATATACCCACGGAGAGAAACCCTATTTTGTAAACTACAGATTCTCTGTGACAAGTCATGGTGAAATTCTTACTTCAAAAGGTAAGGCTGCATTAGGAAAGAAATTCTATGTAGTTTCAAGTCCTGTTACAGGTTTAACCTCAGCTACTTATTTAAACTTTACATCCGGAATCATTGCAACAGAAGATAACACAACTGTAACGGTTTCCGGATACGGTGCAGGCGTTCAATTTTCAAATGGTACAAACGGAACTAATACTCCAACAATGACTGTCAACCTAAACAGAGGGCAATCATATATCATTGAAGGGCAAATGCCAAGTACACCAAGTGCTAACCAAACAGGCTTTATTGGTGCAAAAATAGAATCAGACAAACCAATATCAATAACTAACGGTAATTTTAATGGCCAGTTTGCATTATCCCCTCCCGGAGGTTTTTCAGGTACAGATATTGTTATGGATCAATCGGTACCTACTGATAGATTAGGTAATGAATTTGCTTTAGTAAAAGGCAATGGTAATATTACTGACGGTGTAGAAGATGCCATAATCGTAGCTACGGAAAATGGCACTGAAGTGTATGTAAATGATGGTACAACTCCTTTGGTTACACTTAATGAAGGACAGTGGTTTCGTGTAAGTGAAGGTCCTAACGGTACGTTTATCAATAGATATATCAATCAGGGGAATGACCATTACAATATGCGTATAAAAACATCAAAAAATGCATATGTTTACCAGCTTTTAGCGGGTCTTCCCAACTATAATGCAACAGAAGGGTTTAATTATATTCCGCCTTTGAACTGTTTTTTACCTAGAAAAATTGACGAGATTGCGATGGTAAATATTTTACCTCCAACTACGAATACTGTAAAATTAAATATTCTGACCGAAACAGGTGCGGCAGTTACTGTAAATGGGGCTCCCCTACCTCCAGCTCAAGGTCCATATCCAATAGCCGGAACTACAGACTGGGTATCTTATTCAGTACCAAACGCCACAGGAAATATTACGGTAACCTCAACTAAAGCTGTTACTGCAGGTATCGCAGGAGGTAGTGGTGCAGTAGGATATGGCGGGTATTTCGCCGGATTCTCTTCAATTCCTGTAATTGCAAAAAAAACAGGAGAATGTGTACCTGGCATTATACTGGAAGTAGATGACAGCTATGAGACTTATCAATGGTTCAGAAATGGTGTTGCCATTACTGGAGCTACAGTAAATACATACACCCCTACACAATCAGGAAACTTTACGGTAAAAGTAACAATGGGAACCTGCCCTCCGGTTACAACGCCAATCTATAAAGTACAGACATGTCTGAAATTGACGACCAAAGATGTAACAATCTGCGGAACAACAATTATTACACCTGCATTTACGAGTTCTACGCAAACCCCGGTTCCGGGAACTGTTTCCATTCTTACAGCTCCCACCCATGGTACTGCAACTTTAAATACATCAACAGGTGTCATTACATATACTCCAAATGCAGGATATTTAGGACCAGATAAGATTGTTTATACATTCTGTGGAAATGATGCCGAATTTAAAGACTGCGAACAAGTGACTTTAAACTTGAATGTAGTTCCTTTCGTTATAAAAGATGCTACTATAGAATCTTGTCAATACGACACCAATCCTTATGCTGAATTTGATTTAACAACAGCACCGGTAACAGATTATCCTTTAGTAACTAAACAATTTTACCTTACATTAGCCAACCTGAACGCAGGAGTGAATATGATTGCAGATCCTGTACATTATCAGTCTGCAGGAGGAGTGGTTTATGTGAAAGTAACGACCAACGAAGGATGTACAGCCAATGCTAAAATTACTTTAGTGGCAAAACCAATCACAAAGTCTCCACTTCTGGTTGACCAATATATCTGTATTGATGCAAGGACAAACATAGACGCAGGTCCGGGTTATGATTCTTACCAATGGAATACAGGAGCTACAACTTCGGGAATTCAGGGTGTCAGCCCAGGATTGTATACCGTTATTTTAGGTAAAAACGGATGTTTCCTTACCCAAACGGTAAAAGTAATCAAGGCACCTGATCCGGTAATTACTCAAATCGAAATTTCAAATAATACAGCAACTGTAATTGTAAACGGAGGAAAACCACCCTATCAGTATGCCGTAGACGGAATTGCAAACTGGCAGGATTCTAATGTGTTTACAGGTTTATCAAGAGGACAACATACATTCTACGTCAAAGATACATACAACTGTACACCAACTTCAGTAGAGGTTACAGTACCTAACTTGATTAATGCCATCACTCCAAACGGAGACAACGTAAATGACGTCATTGACTATAGCGAATTGGCTTACAAAAACAATCTTTCATTCGTCATCTATGACAGATACGGAAATAAGATATTTACCGGAGACAAATTCAACAATTATAAATGGGACGGTAAACATTATGACAAAAAAATTATAACGGGTACATATTGGTATCATATCAACTGGAATGAGCCAAATAAGCAAAATACCCCAATAAAATACACTGGCTGGATTTTAGTGAAAAATATTGACTAACATCTTAAAAGTGAAAATTAAGGACCACGATTATCAAATCGTGGTTTTTTTATTATTTTTTTTAAATTATTTTGAAAATTTTTCTTAAAAGTCTTAAATATTCTTTTATTTTTGCACCAATCCTAATTCCCGATTTTATGAAAAAACTTTTACTGAGTTTTGTATTGATTTTCATGTCAATACCACTCTTTGTTTTTGCACAAAGAGACACAGAACACTGGTTTGCACCGATGGCAGCAAGATCAAGTGTTCTATCTAGCCCTCAACAGGCTTTATACTTTTCTACAGATTCTACAACTCCGTTTCCTGTAGAAATTTACAGTAATAATGCCGTCATTGGTACCGTTACTATCAGCAAAGGAAACCCACAGACATTTACTATTCCTTTGAATACAATCATTACATCAGCTTCATCAGAGTTATTTACCCCTATAAACAAAGGATTGTATACAAAAGGGACGAAACCTTATTTTGCCACCTTCAGATTCTCAGTGACAAGCCACGGTGAAATTTTAACCTCGAAAGGAAAAGCAGGAATCGGAACAAAATTCTATGCAGTAGTTTCTCCAATTGAAAATATTACCGTAGGAACAACCTCTCCTCTTTTGAATTTCACCACCGGCATTATGGCAACCGAAGACAATACTACCGTTACGGTTTCAGATTATTCTCCTGATGTGGTATTCACCAATGGAAATACAGGCCTTACTAATCCTACCCTTACTTTTACATTAAACAAAGGCCAATCTTATATTATTGAAGGCATGGGAAACAGTGTCGGAAATAAAGATGGTTTTATGGGAGCTAAAATAGAATCTGACAAACCTATTTCTGTGACCAATGGAAATTTCAACGGACAGTTTGCTTTGACGGGATCTTTTGATGGTTCTGATATTGTAATGGATCAATCTGTTCCTGTAGACCGATTAGGAAATGAATTTGTCGTGGTAAAAGGAAACGGAAACATCAGTGAAAAAATGGAAGATGCCATAATTGTTGCAACAGAAGGCGGAACACAGGTTTTCATTAATGACTCAACGACACCTGCAGTTGTCCTTAATGAAGGAGAGTATTACAGAGTCAACAAAACGAATAATAATAACTACATCAATCAAGGTAATGAACATTATAATATGTACATTAAAACTTCAAAGAATGTATATGTTTATCAGTTGTTGGCAGGAGTTGCAGCAAGTAATGCAACCATTGGATTTAACTATATCCCGCCATTGAACTGCTACTTGCCGAGAAAAATTGATGAAATAGGGATGATCAACATCCTTCCTCCTACTACAAACAACGTTAAACTAAATATCCTGACAGAAACAGGAGCTGCAGTTACGGTAAATGGTGCTACGCCTCCTGCTTCACAAGGACCTTACCCTGTTTTAGGAACAACGTCTTGGGTATCTTATTCGGTCCCGGGAGTTACAGGAAACGTTACCGTTACATCATCAAAAGCAGTTACAGCCGGTATTTCCGGAGGTAGTGGTGTTGTAGGATATGGTGGATATTTCGCCGGATTCTCTTCAATTCCGGTAATTGCAAAACAAACAGGAGACTGTATTCCGGGAATCGTACTCGAAGTAGATGACAGCTTTGATTCTTACCAATGGTACAGGGACAATACTGCTATTCCGGGAGCTAATGCCAATTCATACACACCCACACAATCCGGAAATTATACTGTAAAAATTACGGTTGGATCTTGTCCTCCTATTACGACACCTGTATATAAAGCATATACATGTTTAGTGGAAACTACAAAAAATGAAACAGTTTGTGATGGCGTGAAAACAATCATTCCGGAGTTTACAAATTCAACACAGGTAGTAGTTCCAAGTACAGTAACCATCATTACACCTCCTACAAATGGAAATGCTGTAATAGATCCTGCCAACGGAGTTATCAGTTATGCCCCAACTTTCGGATATATTGGTCCGGATATGATTAAATATAAATTCTGTGGAAATAATCCAAATTTTACAGATTGTGAAGAAGTAACTTTAAATTTAACAATTTCTGAAAGCCCAATTGTTACAAATGCAATTTTAAGATCTTGTTTCATTGAATCAAATCCCGCTACGGCTTTATTCAACCTTACAGCAGCATTGGTAACTTCACAAACAGGAATTACTAAGACATATTTCCCGTCTCCGACAGATGCACACAACGGTACAAACCAGATACCAAATCCGGCAAACTATATTGCTCCAAATGGTGTAGCTTACGTGAAAGTGACCAACGCTAACGGCTGTTATAGAATTGCAGAAGTTACACTTGTAGTACTTCCGCCAGTGAAATCAACAGTTTTGGCAGATAAAATTATTTGTATGGAAGATACAACTATTTTAGACGCCGGTCCAGGATTCAATGGCTATGAATGGAGCACAGGAGCAACTACTCAGACCATTTCAAACGTAGGTGTAGGAACATATTGGGTAAATCTAAAAACAGGGGACTGTATCACAAGACAAACTGTAAAAGTGTATCCTGCAGAACAGCCGGTTATTACAAGCATTGAAATTTCAACCACTAATCTTACAGTATCTGTAATTGGTGGATCAGCACCTTATCGATATTCTTTAGATAATATACACTGGCAAGATTCTAATATCTTTACAGAAGTCCCAAGAGGCATCGGAGTAGTATATGTAAAAGATGCTTATGACTGTGAGCCTATTGAAGTAGATTATACAAACCCGAATATTATCAACGTAATCACTCCAAATGGTGACGGGGTAAATGACGTACTTGATTATTCGGCTTTAGCGGGTAAAACAAATCTTGTATTCAGTATTTACGACAGATACGGAACCAAAATCTATCAGGGAGATAAAAGCAATGACTATAAATGGTCAGGAAACGTCGGAAATGGCAAAAAAGTTTCTACCGGAAGCTATTGGTATGACGTGAGCTGGAGCGAACCAAATAAAAAACAAACTCCTATAAAATTCACAGGTTGGATTTTAGTAAAAAACAGAGAATAAGTATTTATCAATAACTATATAAAAACCACGATTTTAAAATCGTGGTTTTTTGTTATTTTTTCAACATATTAATACTTTTTATTATTAAATTTGTGATAAATCAACTGCTGAATGAAGAAAATTTTATCCTTTTTTCTTATATTATATATTTTCTCTACCACTTTTGCTCAATTAGATAGAGAACATTGGTTTGCGCCCATGATTGACAGAACCGGAAATCCAAATCCGTTTCAGAAGCTCTATCTATCTACAAACCGTACAACACCGTTTCCTGTAAGCATTTATAATAATAATATCTTGATCGGAACCGTAAATATCAGCAAAGGTAATCCCCAGAAATTTGATGTATTGAGAACCTATATTATCACTAGTCAACAGGCAAATCTATTTACCCCCATCACAAAAGGATTATATTTAAAAGCAGACTTTCCTTTTTATGCTAATTTAAGATTTTCAGTATATAATCACGCTGAAATAATTACATCTAAAGGAATTCCGTCAACAGGGAAAGTTTTTCACGCAGCAAATGCTCCGGTTACAGCCCTTAATCAAATTCTGAATTTCATGACAAGTGTATTGGCTACCGAAGACAATACTACTGTTACGATTTCTGGGTATAAGCCCACAACTCAATTTTCAAACGGAACAACAGGAGCTACCAACCCGACAATGACTTTCACTTTAAATAAAGGGCAGTCATATATCATCGACGGAATCGGAAACCTTTCCGGAAACTCTGACGGATTTATCGGAGCTAAAATTGTAGCCAACAAACCTATAAATGTTACAAATGGAAACTTTAACGGACAATATGCGGGAAATTTCCCTTCAAGCTCGGATATTTTAATGGATCAGGCAGTCCCTGTAGAAAGGCTGGGAAGCGAATTTGCCCTGGTAAAAGGTAACGGAAATATCGGAACTCATATGGAGGGAGCTATCGTCATCGCTACAGAGGACAATACCCAGATTTTTGTCAATAACGAAACGGCAGCTCTTGCGACTCTGAATACAGGGCAATATTATGTTATTCCGGATTTAAAATATCAGCTACAGGGAAGCGGGCATTATAATTTATATATAAGAACTTCGAAAAATGCTTATGTTTATCAGATTCTCGCGGGAAGTGCAGGTTCTGGAAATGATACAGCTACAGGAGGATTTAATTTTATTCCGGCTTTAAACTGTTATCTTCCAAAACAGATTGATGAACTGGGCTTAATTAATGAAAACTTCGTTCATTCAAATAATAATCCTTCTGGAATTTTAAATATCCCGACTAAATTAAACTTAATTACAGAACGTGGCGCAGCAGTAACCGTCAATGGAGTTACTCCTCCAGCCTCCACAGGGCCTTTCAGCATGATAGGAACCCTGAATTGGGTTACCTACGGAATTCCTAATGTGACAGGAACAATTACTATAGCTTCAGACAAAGCCATTACCGCAGGTATCACAGCAGGAAGTGATGCTGTAGGATACGGGGGCTTCTTTGCAGGGTTTCCAACCCAACCGGTTATTTTAAAATCCGGCGGGGAATGTGTTCCGGGAATTATACTTACCGTTGATCCAATTATTTATAACGCTTATCAATGGTATCGAAATGGGGCAATCATTGCGGGAGCTACAAATCCTTCTTATACCCCGACACAATCCGGTTATTACACCTGTGCGGTAACGATGGGAAGTTGCGCGCCGCTTATAACAGCTCAGTATAAAGTTCTGAACTGTATGAAGCAAAGCACTGCAACTTATGACGTTTGTGTGGATAAAACAATTACCCCAGCTTTCAGCAGCTCGGCTCAGACACCTGTACCTTCTACAGTAGCGATTACAACACCGCCAACATTGGGAACGGCAACGATTAATACTACAACAGGAGCAATTACTTATACTGTAAATAACCCTGGAACAACTGGTACAGATACATTTACCTATACATTTTGTGGAGATGATCCGGATTTTACGGATTGCGAAACAGTGACTGTTACGATTAATATCGAAGCTCTCACAGTACAAAACGTAACGTTGAATGCTTGTAATGTGAACGGACAGGGAACTTTTAATCTGTCAACAGCAAATGTTACTAATAATTCGCCAGTAACAATTACGTACTATCCTACTTTAATTGATGCTCAAAATGAGAACGCTGCGGCTTTAATTACAACACCAACCGCATATACAGCAGCCAATGGAACCATTGTATATGCCGTAGTCAAAAACCCTATAGGATGCAAAACAATTGCTCAGATCACCCTTAATCTATTTAGTCTTGCTGTAATCGTGCAAAACTATAATGGAGTGTTTTGTGATGATAATTTGGACGGAATCGTTACGGTAAATCTTTCAAACATCACTCCTATCGTCCTGAATAACCCAACTTATTTTACTAATATAAGATATTATGCAAACTTGGCAGATGCCAATTCAGGAAATAACAACACGCTTCCTAGCAACTGGAGCTACACGGCAACTACAACTATTTATATAAGAGTAGACTCTCCTGACGGATGTCCTCCTGTTGTTCAGCCTTTGACTTTCAGTATCGGCGCAAAATTACCTTTGATAAAAAACTCTGTAATTACATCCATATGTGATGATGATCTTGATGGAACTGCGTCAGTAGATTTAGTTCAGTTTATCTCTCAATTTACTACAGACCCAACTGTTACGTATAGTTTTTTTGGGACTTTGGCGAATGCCCAGAACAATATTTCTCCAATTACCAGCCCTGTAAATATTACAGGAACTCAAATTATTTATATAAGATTTGAAAAACCTAATGCCTGCCCTGAAATTGCCTCAATCAGCATTACCATTAAAAAACCTAAAAAATCAGATATTTTAGTAGATAAAATTATTTGTCCAAAAGCAAAAACAACCTTAAATGCAGGTCCCGGTTTTGAGGCTTATTTATGGAATACAGGTGCTACAACCTCTTCTATTGATAATGTTGCCGTTGGAAGTTATTGGGTAGATCTTACATTCAATGGCTGTGTTTACAGACAATATGTAAATGTGACCGAATCACCGTTACCAGTAATTACCTCGATTGACATCGACGGAACAACGGTGACTATCGGGGTAAGCGGCGGCCAGCCTCCATATGAATATTCTCTGGACGGAGTAACCTGGCAAAGTACAAATGTATTTTACAATGTACAAAGGGGCGGTCATACTATTTATGTCAGAGACTCTCAGCAATGTGCCGTAGTTGACAGACCTTTCACTATCATCAATTTAATTAATACTATTACTCCAAACGGAGATGGTCATAACGATACTATTAATTATTCAGGATTAATGACAAAAGATAATGTAGAATTTAGAATTTTTGACAGATACGGCGCAGAAGTTTTCAGAGGAAGCCCCTCAAACAATTTTATCTGGGATGGAAACATGAAAGACAGACCTGTGAATACAGCAACCTATTGGTACTTCATCAGCTGGACAGAATTTGGTTCTCTTACAAAGGTAAAATATTCAAGCTGGCTATTAGTAAAAAACAGATAATCAAATCTTACCAATAAACATTTGTCATAATTTTAATGGCAAGATTGATACTTATAACATTCATTAACAGTTTAACATAAAAGTTTAATATAACTTTAACCACTTTTCACTAATTAACTAGGTATAAATTCCTTCATTTCTATGTAATTTTGCCTATTATATGAAGAAACTTATTACTCTATTGCTGCTGACTTTTCTAGCTAAAGTTAATGCACAAATATATTCCGGAGAGGTATTTCTAAGGGACAATTCGGTTTTATATCTTAATCAGGTATATGTAACGAATCTAAATACACAGAAAACTGTTCTTACAGACTACAACGGAGATTTTAATCTTCAGGCAAATCCGGGTGATATTATCCGTTTTACGTCTATCGTCACTGAAAGGAAAGACATAAAACTTACTCCGCAAATGTTTGAAACAAGAAGTTTCATTGAGTTGAAAATTGCATATCACGACATCCAGGAAGTTGTTATCAACAGATTCAGACCTACAGGAAATCTGAGGTATGATGTGAATTCTTTAAGAAAAGAAGATAAAGCATTAGCTATCAAAAAGGTAATCGGCTTACCGGAGCCCAAAGGTGACGGAAACTCACCGGTGCTTCCAGTGGCAGGGCTTAGAGACGGCGGACTTACCTTCAGTTTAGAAAGTATCTATGATATCCTTTCCGGGGAACGCAAGAAAAAGCAACGTTATATTGCCTACGAAAAAATGAATAGCTCTGTTACTCAAATTAAAAATTATTTAGGAAAAGATTACTTTACAAGGTTTAAAATACCTGAGAACCTGATTGACAATTTCCTACAATTTGTTTATAGTTCAGAAAATATTGAGCCATATATTAATTCGGGTAATTTCGAAGCAGTAAAAATCCCAATTGAAAAATATTTACCTATTTATCAAAGAAGGCTTAGAAATTCTCATCTTCAAGATGTTATAAAATAAAAAATACCTCATTAATTTAAAAAATGTGCTACATAGAATTTTATATAGCACATTTTGCTTACATATTGGAAATATGTTTAATTTTATATCACAATTTTGTGTTTAAAATAAAAACAACAATCTCACGTTAAAGCCTTAAACACTAATAACCAAAACGCATATTAAAGAAAAAAGAATTACCTTTAACATAACATTAGTGTGAATGAAAAAAATACTTCTACTCTTTAGTGTAATTTTATTTGTAAGTCTTTCTGCCCAGCAAAGAGGTAAAGATTACAGCAATATTCTAAAAAGTAAGAGCATTTACGAAATAAATGCTTTCCTCAGAGATGCCCATCCTGATGATCCCCGAAGATCGGTTCTAAAGCCAAGAGTGATGGAAATGATGAAAGAATATATCAAAAATGCTCCTCCAAACGACTCAAAAGTAAAACAAATGCAGGAATGGCTTGCCATGCTGAAAAGAAGACCTTCTACAAAAATTACTTTTGATGAAATGAATGCCATTATCAAACAGAAACAGATCGCAAAATATCAAAGAGAATTACAGGTAGGTCAGTCAGCTGTGGTTTATACACCAAGTGCATCGCAAAATGTTTATATTGCCACTCCTGCTGTTACAACTACCGTAGCAGCAATACCTGATGCAGAAGCCTCTGAATTTAATATGCTGATGGGCGAAAATCCTGTGGAACATAAAAATAAAACCGTAAAAATATTAAATTCTTTATTCGATAATGATCCTTATGCAAAAGAGTGCATTGTTATGATCGAAAACAAATCTGATTGCAATATTATTGTAAGAATGGAAGGTGTCGGAACTACAAAATACAGGCTCCCGGTTCCTGCACATGGTGATAATTCTATTGTAGTACAAAAAGGAGACTATTTATTTACCAGCATAGTTTGCGGTTCCCAATATGCTTCCCAGAAAACAATTCAGAAGCCGTTGATAGTTGCTTTAGGAAGTTCAGTAAAGAAATAACATTTTTCGCTTATCATACCGTTTTTTAACTTTAAAAAGCAATATGATATCCCCTATTTTTGTTATTTTTGCAGGATTTTATTTTTCAATCATGGGCAAGAACAAACTGGCAAGATTTGCAGAAAACAAAATATTACCAAACGTAATTCAACCAACAAGAGAAGAAGCTTTAAAAACTTTCGAACTTAAAGGAAACTGGAGAAGAGATTTCTTCAAAAACGAAAATCCGATTGTGCTTGAATTAGGTTGTGGAAAAGGAGAATACTCTGTAGGTTTAGCCAAAACTTTCCCCGAAAAGAATTTTATCGGAATCGACATCAAAGGTGCAAGGTTTTGGTTTGGAGCGAAAGAAGCCGTTGAAAAAGGGATGAACAACGTGGCTTTTCTAAGGTCTCAAATCGAATTGGTTGATAATTTTTTTGCTGAAAACGAAGTAGATGAAATCTGGATTACGTTCCCCGATCCTCAGATCAAATACAGACGCACAAAACACAGACTTACTCATCCCGACTTTTTAGACAGGTATAAGAAGTTCTTGAAACCGGGAGGAATCATACACTTAAAAACAGATTCCGAATTTTTGCATGGCTATACTTTAGGCTTTTTACAAGGTGCAGGTTATGAGATCATTACCGCTCATCACGACATTTATGGAGCTCCGGAATATGATCCTAACACGCCTCACTTAAGAGATATCAGAACTTATTATGAAGAGTTGTTTTCTGCAAAAGGAAAAACAATCACATATATAAAATTTCGAATTAATTAAACAGTGAAAATACACACATGAAAAAAATCCCTCATCCTTTCTCTATAAAAAATTCAACTTACTTTACAGTGTAAGGTTAATATTCCCAACCCTAAAACTGATAAGGCGTAAACTTTACAGCCTTCTAAAAGCACATCTCTATTAAAGGGTTTAAATGAAAATTTAAATCTAATAAAAACATATTATCAATGAGAAAAAAGACTATTACTTTCCTGCTATTAGCTTTAGTTCCAAGTATTGTTTATGCTCAAAAAAGCGCAAAAAACATCCTAAAAAGTACAAATATTGCAGAAATTGAAGCCTATTTAAACTCAACACACCCGGAAGATCCAAAAAAAATTGTATTAAAGCCTAAACTTATTGCTTTAAAAAATGAAGCCTGGACAAAAGGAGCAAAAAATTCCAAACCTATGGAAGCACGGCCTATCGTTACAGATATACCCAGCAGTGTAATGAGAAATTCCGGCAATGCAGAAGAATTTAAACGGCTAATTACAGAAAACAGCACGGAACACAAAGACAAAACGGTAAAACTTCTCAATGCAATGTTCAACGAAGATATTAGCAGTAAGGAAGCTATACTTTTATGCAAAAATAATTCGGATTGTAATATTATTGTAAGAATTCAAGGTAAAGATTTTTATAATTTAGCTGTCCCCGCTCACGGAGAAAATTTTATTGTAGTAAAAAAAGGAGATTATATACTGACAAGTAATGTATGTGATTTACTGTACAGTTCAAAAAAAGAAATAAAAAAAGGAGTATTAATAACATTGAATAATCCTGTAGAAAAAAATAGAATACCTTAAAGAGTAAAAACTTAAATTTACGTTTAAAAAATCGTGATATGAAAAAGTTGTTCCCCTTCTCCGGAGTGCTACTTGCATTAATATTAGGAAGCTGCAACGCTAATTATAATACAAATTATCCTGTGAGAAATCAATATCCTACAAGAAATACAGGAAATGTGGGTAATTCTATATCTCAAACTGAAAGAGAGTACCAGACACTCATAAAAACATATAAACCGGAAACTGCTGCTGTTTTAAATGATTTATTAAATGATTCTTCAGGTGAACCAAAAACATCAATTACAGTAGAAAATAACTCCCGATGTAATATGGTTCTTACCATAAGCGGAAATAATTATTTCAAAAAAATCCCTATTGGAACAGGAAAAATAGGTTCTGCAATGGTTTTGAAGAACCAGAATTATAATCTTTCAGGTATGCTTTGTAACTCGGTTTATCAAAAAACAAAATTTATTACAGGCTCATATAATATTACGCTTTCTGATTAAATATTTAGAGTTAAAAGTTTAAGTATACTCTATCAAAAACAAAAAACCACTAAGATTACTCTTAGTGGTTTTTCCTATATTAAAGAAAATCTTTAATTATTCAGCATCGAAATCAGCATCTTTTTCAGCAGATACCTTTTCTCCTTCTTCTTTAGATTTTTCTTTATCAGCTTTTCTTTGAGACTGACCATCTTTGATAGATTCAGAAACAATGTTTAAGATCATATCAATAGACTTAGAAGCATCATCGTTTCCTGGGATAACGAAATCTACTTTTCTTGGGTCAGAGTTTGTATCAACAATACCGAAAACTGGAATACCTAATTTCTTAGCTTCAGTTACAGCGATATGTTCTCTCATGATATCTACAACGAAGATTGCAGAAGGAAGACGAACCATGTCAGAGATAGAACCTAAGTTTTTCTCTAAGTTCGCTCTTTGTCTGTCTACCTGTAATCTCTCTTTTTTAGATAAAGTTTCGAACGTACCGTCTTTTTTCATTTTGTCGATAGAGTTCATTTTCTTTACAGCCTTTCTGATTGTAACGAAATTCGTCAACATACCACCCGGCCATCTTTCTGTAATATAAGGCATATTAAGTTCAGCAGCATGCTTTGCAACTACTTCTTTCGCTTGCTTTTTAGTAGCTACGAAAAGAACTTTTTTACCTGCAGAAGTTAATTTTTCTAAAGCGCTGCACGCTTCATCCAATTTAACAGCTGTTTTATGTAAGTCTACAATGTGAATACCGTTTTTCTCCATAAAAATGTATGGAGCCATATTTGGATTCCACTTTCTAGTCATGTGACCGAAGTGTACACCAGCCTCTAAAAGGTCTTTTACATTTGCTTTTGCCATGTTTTCTGTTTTTGTTAGTTTACTTTCCGTCTTTTAAACAATCAACAACTTCTTTAGATGGGAGAAGTGTTTGGATGCTAAACATAACGGGCAATTTGCTTTAGGCTGTAAGCATTAAGCTCTGAGCTTTCAAGCGGATTAAAAATTTTAATAAGTTCAAATAGCTTATTGCATATTGCTTTAAGCTTACCGCAATTCTTAACGTTTTGAGAATTGGAATCTCTTTCTTGCTTTTTTCTGACCTGGTTTCTTTCTTTCAACCATTCTTGCGTCTCTTGTAAGTAAACCAGCTGGCTTCAAAGCTAATCTGAATTCAGCATTGATTTCACATAAAGCTCTTGAAATACCTAATCTGATAGCTTCTGCCTGACCTGTATTACCACCACCGAATACGTTTACGGTAACATCATACTGACCAACAGTTTCAGAAAGGATAAACGGTTGGTTCAACTTGTAAACCATCACGTCTGTAGAGAAATAATCTTTTGCATCTTTACCGTTTACCGTAATAACACCAGAACCTGGCTTTACATAAACTCTAGCTACAGAAGTTTTTCTTCTTCCGATTTTGTGAACTATAGACATAATTAATTATTTAAATTCGTTAACATTAATTGTTTTAGGCTGTTGAGCTTCATGTTTGTGCTCAGTTCCTTCATATAAATAAAGGTTCTTTAATAAAGCAGATCCTAATCTGTTTTTTGGCAACATACCTTTTACAGACTTTTCTAATACTTTTAAAGAATCTTTCTTTTGAAGTTCAGCTGCAGTCATAGACTTTTGACCTCCAGGGTAACCTGTATGCCAGATATAAGTCTTATCGTTCCACTTGTTTCCGGAAAGAGTTACTTTCCCAGCATTCAAAACAATAACATTATCACCACAATCTACGTGAGGTGTAAAGTTTGCTTTGTGCTTACCTCTCAAAATCTTTGCAACCGTAGAAGCTAGTCTTCCTAACGGCTGTCCTTCAGCGTCTACCACAACCCATTCTTTATTAGCAGTAGCTTTGTTCGCTGAAACAGTTTTGTAACTTAATGTATTCACACGTTTTAGTTAAAGATTAAACATAATTTTCCCCTAAAAGGGTGTGCAAAGGTACAAATTATTTTTAGAATGCAAAAACATATTTTATTTAATGTCATCATTATAAACTCCGGTCAAACGATTTGACAGATTTCATCTATCATACTTTTGGCATAAATTATTATAAAAGGACTTTGCTGTAAAAAATATTTTAGAAGATTCTAAAAACGCACATAGCAAAGTTAAGAGTTTAGCCTCTCAACTCTTGCTTTATTGACTTTTATTCAAACATTCTCTTAGAAAATTATGAATTTGATTATTTTATATTTTAAAATAATTATATTTGTGTAAAATCATCCTAAAGCTATGAGCCACGGTAAATTAAGAGAAGAAAAAGACTGCCTTAATTGCGGACATACTGTAGAAGAAAAATTCTGTCCTCATTGTGGACAAGAAAATATTCAGACACGCCAGCACTTTCATTATCTATTCACACATTTTATTGAAGATTTTACTCATTATGACGGACAATTCTGGAAAACAATAAAATATCTATTATTTCGTCCGGGAAAATTAACTAAAGAATATCTTTCAGGGAAAAGACAAATGTATGTCGCTCCAGTGAAGCTTTATATTTTCATCAGCTTCATCACATTTCTACTTCCAAGCTTATTACCTCATCATGAAGAACCTGAAAAATCCGAAAACAAAACAAAGATTCAAAAAACACAAGAAAAAGAGCAACAAGCAGAAGCTACACATAAAGTCATTGAAAGCCTGAAAAAAGAAGGAATAATTTCGGATAAAGCTTCTGCGAAAACTCAAAAAATTGTTGATTCTCTAAAAACGAAAGATGAAAATGATGATTTGATTGAAAATTCTTTCAAAACAGGAAATACATCTATTATGAACGCTCATAATATGAAAGAATACGAAGCGCTTCAGAAGAAAGACAACACAGGTTTTTATAATTTTATGAAACCTGTTGCGAAAAAAATATTTGAATTAAAAGGTAATGGCCTCACCAAAAAACAAATGATAGAAAAATATTCGGAAACAATTATTCATACTTTGCCAAAAGCTCTTTTTATATATCTCCCGATTTTTGCATTTTTCTTATGGCTGTTCCACAACAAGAGAAAATGGTGGTATTTTGACCACGGAATATTCACTTTACATTATTTTTCTTTTCTGCTTTTAGCAATTCTGATCTTTATAATCTTTAAAAATATTGTAAGCTTCTTACCGGACTACTTTATTTTAAATTTATTTTGCTTTTTTATTTTCTCGGCTATATTTATATATATGTCTGTCTATTTTTTTGTAGCACATCACAGAGTGTATGAAAGCTCACGAACATTAAGCATTTTTAAGGGAATACTCTTATTTATCGTAAATTTTATAGGACTGGTTTGTATGTTTTTGGCATTATTATACGTTAGCGTAATTACAATGCATTAATTACGCAGAGACTTTGTCGCTCTGAAACTTGCAATAAGATAATACGCTACAAAAACCGTAGAAAATTTCAAAATCGAAGGAATTGCCAGTTCAAGACTAAATAACAAAGTTCCGATCAACACTAAGATACCCATTGCCACAAAAGATAATCCCAGCTTTTGAGGCAATGTAATATTGGAAGTATCCAGATAATAAGCAATTCCCCATGCAATCCCGAACGCGAGTGCATAAAATACATCAAGACCAAGATTATCAGAACTGTAGAAGAAATAATTGATCAAAAAACTCAAAACTGTTCCCAATGCAAAATACATCAAAGCTTTTTTCATACCTTATATAATAATATGACACAAAAGTAGAGATTTTAGTTATCATTTCTAAACGAATGTTTGTTATTTCAGGGAAGATACAATTCATTTAAATAACTTAAAAACCTAATAATCAATAAAATAAATACAAAACTCAGGTTCTTATTTTATTATTATATTTGAGAATTCAGAAATTTTCTAGATTTTTTATGGAAACCCAAAAATATACTCCTAAAAACAAAGTAAGAATCGTAACAGCTGCGTCATTATTCGACGGTCATGATGCTGCGATTAATATCATGCGCCGTGTCATTCAGGGGACCGGATGCGAAGTCATTCACCTTGGTCATGACAAATCCGCAGAAGAAGTGGTGAACACAGCCATTCAGGAAGATGCCAATGCGATTGCCCTAACTTCTTATCAGGGCGGTCATAATGAATATTTTAAATACATCTACGACCTTTTAAGAGAAAAAAATTCTCCGCAAATCAAAATTTTCGGGGGCGGGGGCGGTGTAATTCTGCCAGAGGAAATCGAAGATATTATGTCTTATGGAATCGACAGAATTTATTCTCCGGATGATGGTCGTGAGCTTGGATTGCAGGGCATGATCGATGATCTGGTTAAAAGATCAGATTTCGCAACAGGAAAAGAAGTTACGGCAGATGATTTAGATTCAATTAGTTTTGAAAATTCTACGAGCATTGCCAAGATCATTTCTGCAGTAGAAAACTTCTCAGAAGAAAAACCTGAATTGGTAAAAGCGATTGACGAAAAGTCAAAAGATTTAAATATCCCAATTATCGGTATCACAGGTACTGGTGGAGCCGGAAAATCTTCATTAACAGACGAGTTGGTAAGACGCTTCCTTCGTTCAAATCCGGGTAAAAAGATTGCTATCATCTCTATTGACCCTTCAAAAAAGAAAACCGGAGGTGCCCTTTTGGGTGACAGGATCCGTATGAATGCGATCAATGACCCAAGAGTTTATATGAGATCGATGGCGACGAGAGAAAACAACGTTTCCGTTTCTCCGTTCATTCATTCAGCCTTGAATGTGTTGAAGTTGGCTCATCCGGATGTTATCATTTTGGAAACTTCTGGTATTGGACAATCTGGCTCGGAAGTTTCTGATTTTGCAGATGTTTCAATGTATGTGATGACTCCTGAATACGGCGCTTCTACACAATTGGAAAAAATTGACATGTTGGATTATGCTGATCTGGTTGCTTTAAATAAATCTGACAAAAGAGGCGCTCTAGATGCGCTTCAAGCCGTAAGAAAACAGTTCCAGAGAAACCATTTATTGTGGGAACAGCCGTTGGATGATATGCCTGTTTATGCGACAAAAGCATCTCAGTTCAACGACCACGGAACCACTGAATTATACAATAGATTGGCTGCAAAAGTAAATAATAAATTTTCAGGTTTAAACTTGCAAGGTTTTGTTGAACAGGAAATTACAGATGAAGTAACAATTATCCCTCCGAAAAGAGTCCGTTACCTTTCTGAAATCGTTGAAAACAACAGACAGTACGATGCCAATGTTGAAAAACAGGCTGAATTAGCCAGAAAAATGTATCATATCGAAGGTGTTAAAAACTTCCTTTCCAATGAAACTTTAGATGCTGAATATCAAAAAGCAGAAAAAGACCTTCAGCAGGAAAATATCGATTTCCTGAAAAACTGGGACAATACAAAAAAAGCTTTTCATGAAGAATTTTATTCATATTTCGTACGCGGAAAAGAAATCAAAGTTGAAACCTCAACAGAATCTTTATCACATCTTAAAATTCCAAAAATTGCATTACCAAAATACAACGACTGGGGTGATTTGATCCAATGGAAAGGTCAGGAAAATCTTCCGGGAAGCTTCCCTTACACAGCAGGAATCTATCCTTTCAAAAGAACCGGAGAAGATCCAACGAGAATGTTTGCCGGAGAAGGAGGCCCTGAAAGAACCAACAGAAGATTCCATTACGTTTCGGCGGAAATGCCTGCAAAACGTTTGTCTACAGCTTTCGACTCTGTAACATTGTACGGGCAAGACCCTGCTTTACCACCTGATATTTATGGTAAAATCGGAAATGCGGGAGTTTCTATCGCAACGTTGGATGATGCTAAAAAGCTGTATTCAGGATTTGATCTGGTAAATGCATTGACTTCTGTATCAATGACGATCAACGGACCTGCTCCGATGTTGCTGGCTTTCTTTATGAACGCTGCCATCGACCAGAATGTTGAAAAATATATTGCAGAAAATGGCTTGGAATCTAAAGTTGAAGCTGTTTTAAAAGCAAAATTCGATGATAAAGGGTTAGCAAGACCAAAATATAACGGAGAACTACCACCTTCTAATAATGGGTTAGGTTTAAAATTATTAGGAATCACAGGAGACGAAGTAATTCCTGCGGAAGCGTATGCTGAAATTAAAGCTAAAACCATCGCAACCGTTCGTGGAACAGTTCAGGCTGATATTTTAAAAGAAGACCAGGCTCAGAATACCTGTATTTTCTCTACGGAATTTGCCTTGAGATTGATGGGTGACGTTCAGGAATATTTCATCACAGAAAAAGTAAGAAATTTCTATTCGGTTTCTATTTCAGGATATCACATTGCGGAAGCGGGAGCAAATCCTGTTTCCCAGTTGGCATTCACATTGGCAAATGGTTTTACTTACGTGGAATATTATTTGTCAAGAGGAATGGACATCAATGATTTCGCACCTAACTTATCGTTCTTCTTCTCCAACGGTATCGACCCTGAATATTCGGTGATCGGACGTGTGGCAAGAAGAATTTGGGCAAAAGCTATGAAAATAAAATACGGAGCAGATGAAAGAAGCCAGATGTTGAAATATCACATTCAGACTTCGGGACGCTCGCTTCACGCTCAGGAAATTGATTTTAACGATATCCGGACAACACTTCAGGCGCTTTATGCAATCTATGATAACTGTAACTCGCTTCACACAAACGCTTACGACGAAGCTATTACCACTCCGACTGAGCAATCTGTAAGAAGAGCAATGGCGATCCAGTTGATCATCAATAAAGAACTTGGATTGGCGAAAAACGAAAATCCATTACAAGGTTCATTTATTATTGAAGAATTAACGGATCTGGTGGAAGAAGCTGTCTACGCTGAATTCGACAGAATCACGGAAAGAGGTGGTGTTTTGGGCGCAATGGAAACGATGTACCAACGTTCGAAAATCCAGGAAGAATCGATGCATTATGAATGGTTGAAGCACACCGGAGAATATCCAATTATCGGGGTAAATACTTTCCTTGGAAAAGATGGTTCGCCAACAGTTCGCCCTGGAGAAGTTATCCGTTCGACCGAAGAGGAGAAACAGGTACAAATTCAAACGTTACATAACTTCCAAAAGTCTAATGAAGATAAATCTGAAGCAGCTTTGAAAACATTACAACACGCTGCAATCAATCAGCAAAACTTATTTGCCGTAATGATGGATGCCGTAAAATATTGTTCTCTTGGACAAATTACCAATGCTTTGTTTGAAGTGGGTGGTAAATACAGAAGAAATATGTAACGGCTATGCCATAGACAATTGTTGACGACTAGCTGTTTTAACAATTATAAATTCAAACCTCAAGAAATTTCTTTGAGGTTTTTTGTTGCATAAAAAATAAACCCCACAGAAGTAATCTACGGGGTTTAGTTTAGTTTTAATTATAAAAATTTATTTCTTATTAAAATCTCCTGCAAAAACAGAAGTCAGTTTATCTTCACTGATATATTTTCTAAGAACATCATTTACCTGATTTACTTCGAAAAGACTATGTTTAGATTTTTAATACCCACTACAAAAAGTATTACCTCTTTTTCTAAAGTTTTTCCTTTGTAATATTTAGTTATAGTTTCCCACACCTACAATTTTCGTTAAATTAAATGATGAAAATACCATATAAGTCGATATAGCTGAACCATACTGACTCTATTATTTTAGATAGCTCTAATTATTAGAAAATATTTTCAATATATTAACCTCTAGTACACGAGTAACTAACTCCACCACAAGCTTGATCTATCTGATCTGTTGTACTTGAGCCATCTGCTACAATAGCAGTTACCATTTTCCCATTATCGCATTTACAGTGATAAACTTCATTTCCACCCAGCATCTTTTTCAATTGAGTTCTATTAAGTTTTTTCATATTTTTTGATTTTGTTTTAGTTACCTCCTACGCAGCTTGTATGAGTTTGTCCACATGCGTTATATGCATTTGTATTTGCTTCACTCCAAGTATCAGCAACAGCTGTAACAGTCATTCCGTTTTGGCACCTGCAATGTAAAGTTGTTTGACCTCCATGAATTTTTGAAAGCTTTGCTCTATTCAATGGTCTACTCAATTTTTTCATACTATAAATATTTTTAAGACTAATTACAAACGTAAAAATTTATTTTCATATAATCTATATTTTATCACGATATTGTGATTTTTTAACACTTAAAATAATTCATTAATTTTAACATTATTATTTTAAATGAAACCAAAAGCCGTATTTAATTGGAGCAGTGGAAAAGACTCTTCGCTTGCACTTTATAAAATCTTAACCGAAGCCAAATATGATGTAAATTGCTTATTAACAAGTATTAATAAAGAATTTCAGAGAATTTCAATGCATGGAGTTCATGTTTCACTTTTAGAAAAACAAGCAGAAAGTTTAGGTTTGCCATTAATCAAAATGAAGCTTCCGAAAGAGCCTTCTATGGAAGAATATCGAGAGATAATGAGCAAAACGATGAATGAAATAAAATCTCACGGTGTTACTCATTCTATTTTTGGAGACATTTTTTTGGAAGATTTACGAAAATATCGTGAAGATCAATTAAAATCAATTGAAATAAAAGCCGTCTTTCCTCTATGGAAAATCAATACACTAAAACTTATCAATGAGTTTTTAGATTTAGAATTTAAAACAATCGTAACCTGCGTAAATGAAACTTATCTTGATAAAAGTTTTGCCGGAAGAATTATTGATAAAGATTTTATTAAAGATTTACCAGAAAATGTTGATCCTTGCGGTGAAAACGGAGAATTTCACACCTTTACTTTTGGCGGGCCTATTTTTAAAAAAACTATTGAGTTTGAAATCGGGGAAGTTGTAAAAAAAACATATCTAAAACCGAAATCTGATAAAAATGACAATGAAGGAGAGTATGTCTTTTGGTTTTGTGATTTAGTTTCAAAATAACCCTCTTTCAAACCTGATTTTTGATGTACACTTCAGCAACAATATTACACATACAGTAATATTTTAACCAGTGTTCAAATAATTTACATCAAGTATTCTAAATAAACATTAAGAGGTTTTTCCTATTTTTGGGATTACAATATTTCTTAACAATTATTTTATACACCAAATGACGAGAAAAACACTTTATTTATTCACTTTAATTTCACTTTTAATTAATTTTATTTCATGTAAAAATGATCTTCCTCCTGCAAAGCCGGTTAACAAAAATGAAATTATAGATTCCACCATCACTGCTTTCGAAAAAAATCTTTTGAAGCAGGAAATAGATTCTGTTTTCAAAAAATATAATTTTAATGGAAGCATAGCTGTCTTTAAAGATTCTGTTCAATTGTATAGAAAAGAAAACGGATTTTCAGACTTTAAAACAAAAACAAAAATCGACAGCAATTCTATCTTCGCGATAGCTTCGGTGAGTAAGCAGTTTACTGCTGTTTTAATCTTGCTTCAAATGGAACAGGGGAAACTAAATGTGGAGGATAAAGTTTCAAAATATTTAAAAGATTTCCAGACCAAAGAATATGAAAACATTACTATTCATCAACTTTTAAACCACACCTCCGGGCTAAATACTTTCGGAGGAAAATTGATGTTTAAAAGCGGTACAGATTTCTATTATTCAAATGATGGCTTTAATGCTTTAGGTAAAATTGTAGAAAAAGTTTCGGATAAACCTTATGATGAAAATATTATGGAACTTTTCAAAAAAACAGGAATGAACCATTCTTCCACAGGAAATATTTTTAAAGGTAATCATTTTGCAGGAGCCTATCTTGGAAATATAAAAAGTCCTGAAAAAATCCCAAATATGCCTGAAAGACTGGGCAGTAAAGACATCGGAATTCCCGCAGGCGGAATACTTTCAACCATTGATGATTTACATACTTGGAATAATGCCCTTTACAACGGGAAAATCCTGAAACCTGAAATCTTAAGAAAATTCACTTCCAAAAGCTCGGAAAGAAATCACCCTATTTTTGGTAAAATGGGCTATGGCTACGGAATCATGATGAACTTAGGAAAACCCGTATCTTTTTTCCACAGCGGGTATATTAAAGGTTCACCTTCACTGAATATTTATTATCCTGAAACGAAAACTTCTGTTATTATTTTGTCTAATATTGCTGATGAACAAAGCGGAAAGAGTTTAATTTTCAAACCTCATAAAGAAATAAGAAAAATTACGGATATTATTGAAAATACTATTGCCGAAATGAAGCAGGAAATGATTAAACCAGAAATCACGGAACATGAATTGTAAACTTCAATGAAAAAATTATACTTTATAGCAATATATCCACCTCAACAAATCATTGATGAAGTGAGAATTTTTAAGCAGGATTTAGCAATAAATTATAATAATTCAAAAGCATTGAAAAACGATGCGCATATTACTTTATTCCCTCCTTTCGGCAGAAAAATTGATCTGGAAAATGACATTCATGTGGCGTTTCAAAAAATAAATACTTTTATGTCACCATTTGAAATAGAACTTAATGGTTTCGGAAGTTTTGCCAATCCCAAAAACCCTGTATTGTTTGTAAAACCCGAAATTAATGATAACTTAATTGAGCTTCACAACAGGGTAAAACAGCACTTTAATTTCATCAAATATTCTTTCAATCCTCATATAACAGTTGGTTATAGGGATTTAAGTTTTGAAAATTATTTAAAAGCATGGGAAGCCTATCAGGATAAAGAATATAAAACTAAATTCTTAGTTGATAAAATAACGTTGCTTCGCCACGACGGAAATTGGGTTCCAGTTGCTGAGAAAAAATTAGCAGACACTTCAATTTAATTCATAAAAAAAATCGACTCAAAAAAGAGCCGATGTAAAAATATTTTAAATTTTAGAATTTATTCTTTTATAATTTTCTGAGAAACAATTAAACTTTTATTTTCAGTTACCACGAAAGTATAAACTCCGGAAGGAATACCATTAATATCCACAAATATTGTTGAAGCATCTTTCATCTCATATTTTGCAGGAATAACTCTTCCCGAAGCATCATAGAAAGCAACTTTTATATCTTTCCCAAAATTCTGTTTTCCTTTAATATAAAACTCATTATTCGCCGGATTTGGATAAATGCTGAACCTCCTTTCCTCTGCTTTAATTTCTGAAGTCCCCAATGTCGTCTTATTCAAAGTCCAAGTTACGTTGGCAAAATGAACAGCAGAATGATTAGTAACTTTAATCAAAGATGTCCCATCTGTCACTGAAAAAAGCAATGTATTATTTCCGCTATTCAATTGGCTTGGCGTAATGGATAATGTGTTACCTGTTGATGCAAGCAGAGTACCATTCAGTGTCCATGAATTTGTCAATGTATTTGGGATTGGAAAAATTTCATTGACTGTAAAAGTTATGTTTGAGGTTCCATCAACAGTACCCGTGTTTGCAGGAGTAAACGAGTCAATCGGAGAAACCAATGAATGTATTCTCTCAATAATTGCCTCTGTACAAACTGAACAAAACTCTCTGTTCAGATACCTCATCTCACAATTCTGATGCGGACGATACCATGTTGGGCTTTCTGCATGAGGATATATTCCTACTCCATTCAAGCCTACCCAATTTTTCCATCTGATTGTTGCCGGATCTGAAGTTTGCGTTTTATTTGCTAATTCTCCAGAACCCGCAAACCAATATTCATCAGCCAATTGCCCAAAAGAGTGTCCTAATTCATGAACAACAATTTCATTAGAGGAAGCATTTAGGGAAGCAAAAGCATATGTTCCGCCACAACCACCGTATTCAGTAGAATTTCCTAAAATATAAGTAATATCATAATCCGGAAGGTTTGCTGCCAGCACCTGTGCAACTTTATTTGTTGTGTTACTGTAAATACACCTGTGAACCCCAAAGTCGAACGATGAGCCTAAATAATTATTCGGATTGGAAACCGGAATTACCGGCTCTGTAACATCTGTCGCAGTGCCGGGGTGCTTTACTCCTGTTTCAGCAGAAACTACTTTAATTGCATATGCATTAAAATAATTTTTATATTCTTTATAAGGAGTTTTTGTGAAAAGATAATTAACCGTGTTCTGAGCAGAATTTATAAAATCCGCTTGTTGAGCAGCCGTAAAACCGTCTCCCATAACTGCAATGTTTATACGTTTATCATTACTGCCATTCTGTAAAACAGGAACCGTTTCAAAAACCTGTGCGAAACAGAACGAACTGATTAATAAAGAAAATAAAGTTTTTTTCATGATTAAAGTTTTTGGTTTAACAGTAATTGGTTTCCGGCATTTGTAATTTTTTCTACTTTCAACACCGCAATTTCATTAGAATGTGGGTACCTAATACTAAATTCTGCATTTTGAAGAGAGACTTGGTTCCGGCTAATATTATCTTCAAAATTTTCCATAACAGGGTTCAATGGATCTTCTACCGCCTGTTTTACAATTTCTTTTCCATCCGCACTGGTCAGAGTAATGATAAAGTCTCCAATATTAGCAGAATTTCTGTCGAAATTTGGAGTATATTTCAACTTTCCTTCACTCACTTTCTTTTCCTGCAGAATAACTTTTTCCACCCCTGAATTATCTTTCTCTACCTTGAAAAAAAGATAGCCAATCTGGCTCTTACCCTTGTTTGAGCTTATACTTACCACCCTGTTATCTCCATAGTTATTAATCTGTGAAAAACCACAAAATAAAAAAGAGGGAACAATAAAAAAACTAAGCAAATTTTTCATAATCTCATTTTTGGTATGAAGTTAAGAAGATTTTAAATAAAAAATACACATCTTTTTTATTTAAATTATAATTAATGGAAACATTGGAAAGTCATATCTTTGAACCAATGATTTCAGAAAAGATAATATTAGGAATTGATCCGGGAACTACCATTATGGGGTTCGGAATTATTTCTGTGAAAAAAGGGAAAATGGAAATGATTTCGATTCATGAGCTCTTATTAAAAAAGTATCCTAATCATGAAACGAAACTTAAATATATTTTTGATAAAACATTAGCACTTATTGATGAATTTCATCCTGACGAAGTTGCTTTAGAAGCTCCCTTTTATGGTAAAAACGTACAAAGTATGTTAAAACTAGGCCGTGCTCAGGGTGTTGCGATGGCCGCAAGCCTTCATAGAGATATACCAATCACCGAATATTCTCCTAAAAAAATCAAAATGGCAATCACGGGAAATGGTAATGCCAGTAAAGAGCAGGTGGCAGGAATGCTTCAAAATCTATTAAATTTAAAAGAATTTCCAACAAAATATCTGGATGCTTCCGATGGACTGGCCGTTGCAGTTTGTCATCATTTTAATTCGGGGACTATTGCTGATACAAAATCTTACACCGGCTGGGAAAGTTTTTTGAAACAAAATCCGGGGAGAGTGAAGTAAAATTATTGTCTTTCGTAAATATCTTCAATTTGTCTTACTTTTCCATTTAAAATATCTCTATAA
This sequence comes from Chryseobacterium sp. FH2, assembly GCF_001045455.1. Taxonomy (GTDB): domain Bacteria; phylum Bacteroidota; class Bacteroidia; order Flavobacteriales; family Weeksellaceae; genus Chryseobacterium. The sequence continues at coordinate 251,687 of NZ_LFNE01000010.1, forward strand.
TTAAATGAAAAACTGTTTTTAGAAATTTTCGTAAAGTTTTCTTTTCTTTTTAAATCTGCTTCTGTATAAAAAATAGAACTCCCTTGAATTGAAATTGTGATTTTTCCGGATGAACTTTTAACAGAACAATTTTTCCCTGTAAAATAATTTTTAGTTAAAAATAATTGTTGATTCTCTTTCTGAAATTGCCAAATGTATTTCTTCATGCACTCTTGTAATGGATATATCTTTTTTTCATCTCCGTCAATATATCTTTTTTCAACAAATTTCCAATTTCCTAAAAAATATTCTATTACATTTTGGGATTCTGCATTATTTTTTGCTACAACTCCTATTTTTTGCTGAGAGTTGCAATTTATTATTAACAAGCACGGGAATAGTAAGATACAATTTTTCATATTCATATTTAAAATTAAATAAAAAAGGAGCTTTTAGCAAGCTCCTTTTTAGATATTTAGTTTAAGAATTTTTTTGATTCTTTTTTATCTGAATAATTGATGATATATGCACCTCTTGGTAATTGCTGATTGATTTGAACTTCATTAGTCTTAGAATTACCTTTTTGAATAAGCTTACCACTTAAATCATAAATTTGATAATCTCCAAATATATTATTCTTACCGCCAATAAGCTGAAGTTTGTTTTCTGATTTTATGTAAACAATTTTAACATCAGAATTAGCTTTCGTTTCAGACGTTCCTAAGACATCCAGGATTCTTACCGCATAATCTTCAGCCTGACCATACTGCAATTGTGAGCAAGAAGTAAAGTCTGGCAAAGCAGCACCGCTGTACGTCGCAGCATCTACAATAACTCTCATTCTCAAGTACGTATTTTTCACTGCTCCTGCAGGTGGCGTAATATTATTTGTAAGCGTTATTTCTGCTCCTGAAGCCAAAACTGCCGAAGTATTGTTAACTACCAATTCGCCATCTTCAAATGCACCATTGTTATTATAGTCAATCCAGACTTTAGCTTTCATTTTATCTGATTGTCCAAAACCATTAGCATAAGTTACCTGTAAAGATGTTGCAGAGTTTGCTGCAATATCTGTATAATACGCAGGTCTGATACAAGTTGCTGCTGCATAATTTTCATAAAACTGAGGCGCTGCTTCATCAGAATCATAACCGTTTGTCATACTGCTAATAGAACCAAATTCTACTCTTGTTGCTCCAATTGCGAAGTTATTATTTGCAGGATGTGCAATACTTGGAGGATTACATTGTGAAGCGACAATAGAAACCGGAGAAGGAACTATCACAGAAGGATCTTTACCTGCCAGTGAATTTAATAAGTTCTTTCTATATTCCATCATTAGCAAAATAGCTCTTTCTCTTTGGCCTTGTGTAAACTTACGCTCAACATTTGTATAATTCATGATATTATACTGTGTCCCATCATAGTTTTGCCCTGTACAAGGATCTACGCTGTTATTATTTGGAACTGCAACTCCATACATACTTCTTGATGGTGAAGTATCACAAATTCTATCTCCGTCTGTTGTACAGTCATTATTTACAGGACAAGTAGCCTGGCTTGTATAAGAAACACCTTCAAATGTATGATACAAGCCAAAAGCGTGTCCTAATTCATGAGTAAGTGTTGTATCGTTTTGATTCTTGATAGTTGCTACTTTCATAAAACTTTCATAGAAATAATCATAAGTATCCGGGAATCTTGCATATCCCATCAATCCATAAGATAATTGTTGCTGGCCATCAAAACCAATAACTACATAAATGTTAAAATATGAAGTTTCCGGCCAGTGCGGAGCTAAAGCTTTCACCTGATAATCAGCAGTTCCATTATTTGAAGACATCTTCACACCTCTTGTATCGTACGAAGGAAGCGTACTTCCATTATATCTTACAATTCCCGAAGTTGGTGTACAGCTTGGAGATCTTTTAGCTAATACCAGTTTAAAAGGAATCACATTTCCTCCGTCATTTCCTGGACCTTCTGCATAAAAACCATTGCCGAAGGTAGTAGCATACATTTGGTTTGCTCTGTCTATCCAGTCAATAATTTCCTGATCTGTTAAAGCCAAATTTGCATTGGCCGAAGCTTGAGATTCAATAACATGCACCACAACCGGAATTTCATAAACCTGACCCGTATATAAACCATTCCATGATGTTGAACCGCCAACTTTATTAAGAAGCGATTGTTTGTCCATATTTCTCAATCTGTTTTCAACTTCTTCCCTTTTTTTCTTCATATCAGGGAATCTAACGTCCATTTTCCTCATTTCCTCATCAAAGCCACAATATTTTTGTACATTCTGAGAAAATGCATTAATAAAAAACATTAGCAATAAAACTGTACTAATTCTCTTCATTTTCTTACTTTTATTATTTTAATATCCGCAAACCTATCATTTTTTTGAATAATCACAAATTTTATTTTCATAAAATTTTAATTTTCAACCACCTGAATAATAAATAATTAATAATCAGCCACTTACAATCAAATTTAAAATTACTTGGCAAAACATAATACTATCTTTAACATTGGTACGGTTTTTAGTATTAATTTTGTATAAATTTTCTGTCATGAAAAACAAACAACAAACTATAAATCAGGCAAATCATTCTATAAATTGGTTCCAAAAGTTTTTGCTGGTCTGCTCCGGAGGAAACGTTCATATTTTGAGAAAGACACCCAGCGAATGGAATAAATTTGCAGGTATTGGAGGAATCGTCCTGTTCACAGCTGTTTTTGCTACTCTCTCAGCAGGTTATGCAATGTTTACTGTATTTGATAATATCTGGACCGCTACAGGCTTTGGGATTTTATGGGGATTAATGATATTCAATCTTGACCGTTATATTGTTTCATCAATCAAAAAAACAGGAACCTGGTGGAATCAGATTTTAATGGCAGTTCCTCGTTTGATTTTAGCCGCCTTTCTGGGAATTATTATTTCAAAACCATTAGAGCTTAAAATTTTTGAAAAAGAAGTTAATAAACAGTTGAATACCATTATTCAAAGGAATAAAAAACAACTTCAGGGTGAAATGAACGGAAGAATCCTTCAGCAAAGCGGACCTTTTGAGACAGAGAAAAAACAAATTTCAGATAAAATTGTTCAATATCAAAAATCTTACGATTCTGCAGCTGTAGAGCTGGAAAAGGAAATTTTAGGAAAACAGTCAAATCTTACAAGCGGAAAAGAAGGTTTTGGGCCCAATGCAAAACGTAAGCAGGAATTAAAAGAACAAAGAAGGCAAGACTTGGAAAATTATCAAAAACAGATCGCACCAAGACTTGATTATTTAGATAAAGAAATTTCAAAAGTTTACACCAATCTTGAAACTGAAAGAAAATCTACAGAAACCATTGAAGATAAATTCAACGGGTTTGCAGCAAGATTGCAGGCTTTAGATGAATTAGGAAAAAATTCCGCAATCATTGGTCTGGCAGCCACTTTTATTATGGGATTATTTATTTGTTTAGAAATTTCTCCGGTTTTGGTTAAGCTTATTTCGGCTGTTGGTCCTTATGATTATCTTTTAGAAAAAACTGAAAATGATTTCAGATTATATTCGAAAGAGAAAATAGAAAAAGGAAATTTCCTAACTGATTTCAGAATTGAAAAATTCAAAGAAGATTTAAAAAAATAAAGAATAAATCAACATAATTTAACCTTTCAGTGATTTCTGAAAGGTTTTTTAATATGTAAGGAATATTTTTTGATGTAAATCATATATGCCATCTTCTGTTATAAGTAATTATCTGTATTTTCCGGAAACTGAAATATTACGAATTATATATCAGTCTGGAGCAGTGTATGATTATTTGAAAGTACCCCAAGAAATTTTTGATAACTTCAGGGCAGTACAGTCTAAAGGAAGGTTTTTGAATTACGTGATTAAACCTAAATTTAAGTTTAAAAAGATTGAATAAAAAAAGTCCCAATAAATGGGACTTTAAACTATTTTATCGATTAAAATTATTTAATAATCAATTTAGAAGTTTTGTTTTCTTTTCCGTTAGAAATCTGAACCATATACACTCCTTTTTGAAGGTTATGGTTTACTCGATATGTACCGTTATTTTCTTCCGTTATCGATGGAGATTCTATTAATCTTCCAGACATATCGGAAATAGTAACCTTAAGGTTTTTACCGTTTTTAGCTTTGATAAATACTTTATCTCCTGCAGAGCTCGGGTTAGGATAAATCACTAAATCATTACTATCTGCCTTAGTTTCGCTTGTTCCCAAAGTAGAAACAATGGTTACAGAATAATCTTCTGCCTGGCCATAATTAAGCTGGCCACAAGGAAGTATTGACGCAGGAGTATTATAGTCTGCTATAACTCTCATTCTTAGAGGCGTATTCATAACTGCTGAAGCTGGAGGAGTAAATGTACCTGTAAATGTACCTTTCAAATCAGAACCAAGGGGAATATTATTTCCGGAAGTCACTAATTCAGAGGTTTCGAACGTTCCGTTATTATTATAATCTATCCAAACTTTCACTGATTGAGAGTTTTGGAAAATCCCAACCTGAATTGTCTGTAGCTGATTAACTGTTAACTGAGTGTGAGAATTTACAAGACACTCTTTAGTTGTATAATCTATGTAAAACTGAGGCGCAGCAGGCCAACCTCCGGAAGAAGAATTATCAATATCTCCTAACTTAACAAAAGTAGGTCCGGCAAGATAAAAATTTGCTGTACTCGGGTTATTGACTCCTGGCGGATTACATGAAGCAGGAACTGGAGTATGGTTAGTAGAAGTAGAAGGTAAAGCCGTAGCCCCTTTAGACGTAGTCAAGCTACTTCTGATCATCATAAATAAATCATTTATTCTATCTCCCTGTCCTGTTGTAAACTTTTGAGCAACAGAATTTGTATAATTCATCATATTATACTGTACTCCCTGATAATTAGTTCCTGTACAAGGGTTAATTGTAGAGTTTGCCGGAGGATAAATCGCATAGCCACTCCCTGCTCTTTCAGTGTCACAAACCATATCATCATCTACAGCACAGTTATTAGTAGTGGGCGGACAATAATCGGCATCTGTAGGCAGTAAATCATAATCTGCTCCCTGAAAAGTATGATATAATCCCATAGCATGACCAAATTCGTGAGCAAATGTCGTATCGTGAGCGTTGGTAACAACTCCTGATTTCATGAATGACTCGTAATTTGCATTTAGGTTATTTGGAAAAGCAGCAAACCCCATAAGACCAGAGTTTGGAGAAGCATCTCCATCAAACATACTAATGACGTAGATATTAAAATAAGAGTCTTCCGGCCAGTGAGGAGCCAAGTTTTTAATAGCGGTTCTGCTGGCTCCATTCAAAGTTTGCGTATATGCCATCCCTGAAGCATTATAACCACTCAAAGAACCTCCATCGTATCTTACAATACCTGTTGTAGCTTCACAACCGGGAGTTCTTTTCGCCAAAACAAGTCTGATAGGAAACACTGCAGATTGCCCAAAGTCAGCAGGTACTCCACTAGCCGGCCATGCATATGTCCCTGCATACATTTGATTAGCTCTCTCAATCCATGCCTGGATATCAGCATCCGATTTATTATACGTAGTACCAACAGCAGCACCAGAAGGATAAATAACGTGAACAACTACGGGAATTTCATAAATGCCGTTTACTAATTTAGCGGTAGAAACAGAAGGATTCTTCTCCCTTTCTTCCCTAATTCGGTTAACAATCTTATCAAAAGCCTGTCTCATTCCAGGATTTTGTCTGTCCTGTAATGCTAAATCCTCATCAAAACCACAGGTTCTTTGTTGCTGTGCCGATAACGACAACGAAAATAGCATGAACCCGTAAAGTAAAGTTCTCTTCATTTTTATAAATTTTAAGGTTTTAGGTATAAAGATTTTAAAGAATCTACCAAAGTAAATGTATTCTTTTAAACCTCTATAAATAAATTAATATTAAATTATTCTAGTTAGTAGCACGAGTAATAGATTTGTTACAATTTTTAACCTTTTTTATTTTTAATGTTAATTTAAATCAAACAACCCTGGATAATTAAATTCTTATCCCTAATTTTAATATATAATAATTCAAATCACACAAAACTATCACAATATGATATTACAACAAGGAACTTTAGCTCCAGATTTTGAACTTCATTCTACTCCTGATCAGAAACTAAAGCGCAGTGATTTTTTAGGCAAAAATCTAATTTTAGTCTTTTATCCTGCAGACTGGAGCCCGGTTTGTGGAGATCAGGTGTCTTTATACAACGAAATGTTAAGCATTTTTCACAAATATAATGCGGATATTCTAGGGATATCCGTTGACAGCTCTTGGTGTCATGATGCTTTTATGGCAGACAGAAAATTACACTTCCCTTTATTGGCAGATTTTAATCCCAAAGGTGAAGTTTCAAAAGCATATGGAGTTTACAATGATGATAACGGAACTTCAAAAAGAGCTTTATTTGTTATTGATAAAGAAGGAATTATCCAATGGAGTTATTTGTCTCCGGACGGAATCAATCCCGGAGCAGACGGAATTATCGACGCATTAGAAAATTTAAATAAAAACTCATAATCATGTCTACATTAAGAGTCCCAATCAATTCTCAAGACCATGTTTTAGGAAACCCGGATACTGCAAAAATCGTATTGGTTGAATATGGAGATTATCAATGTTCTTATTGTGGACATGCCTTTCCTCTGGTAAAAAAATTCGTTGAAGAATATGGAGATGATGTAGCTTTTGTATTCAGGAATTTTCCTTTAACTGATTCACACGAATTTGCAATGGCAGCTGCAACAATAGCTGAAGGTGCAGGAAAGCAGGAAAAGTTTTGGGAGATGCATGACCTCATCTATGATAATCAAAATTTATTAAGCCAGGATATGCTTAAAGAATGCGTAAAGGTCTTACAGCTTGATTTTAATAAAATTGAAAATGATGTTAATACCTCTGACATTCAGGATAAAATAGAAGCTGATTTTGAAGGAGGTGTGAGAAGCGGAGTAAACGGGACACCGTCATTTTTTGTTAATAATCAAAAGTGGGAAGACTATGACGGAACTTATGATTCATTCGTTGACCTAATTTCTTAGTTTAAATAAAAAGAAAGCCACACAAAATTGTGTGGCTTTTTATATATACTTAAAAATATTTTATAAAGAATAATTCGGAGCTTCCTGAGTGATGATAACATCATGTGGGTGAGATTCTTTCAAACCACTTCCTGTAATCATTACCATTTTTGTATCTTTTTGTAAAGCTTCAACATCTTTAGCCCCACAATATCCCATACCCGCTCTTAAACCTCCTGTTAACTGGAAAATTACATCCTCCAATTTCCCTTTATGGGGTACTCTTCCTTCAATTCCTTCCGGAACGAATTTTTTAGCCTCACTTTGAAAATATCTTTCTTTTCCTCCTCTCTTCATTGCAGAAAGACTTCCCATACCCTGGTAAGATTTGAATTTTCTACCTTGGAAAATGATTTCCTCTCCCGGAGCTTCATCGGTTCCTGCTAAAAGTGAACCCAACATTACGGCTCCTGCTCCACTGGCGATGGCTTTTACAATATCTCCTGAAAGTTTAATACCTCCATCGGCAATTACTGTTACGTTTTTAGATTTAGCATACTCATAAACATTGTAAATAGCAGATAACTGGGGAACCCCTACTCCAGCGACAACTCTTGTTGTACAGATAGAACCCGGGCCAACACCCACTTTAAGAACATTTGCTCCGGCTTTAATTAGATCTTTCGCTGCTTCAGCCGTTACGATATTTCCACCTACAATATCCAAATCCGGATATGCTTTTCTGATTTCAGAAATTTTATCCAAAACACCTTTTGAATGACCATGTGCAGAATCAATACCCACAATATCAACACCAGCTTTCACCAAAGCGGCAATTCTATCCATCGTATCTTCTCCAACTCCGACACCTGCACCTACGATAAGACGGCCATTTTCATCTTTGTTGGCATTTGGATACTCTAATTGATTATCAATATCTTTAATGGTAATTAAACCAACCAACTTATTATCTTTATCTACGATTGGCAGCTTTTCGACCCTGTTTTTAAGAAGAATTTCTTTAGCTTTCTCAAGGTTTGTATTTTTATCAGAAGTGATCAGATTATCTTTTGTCATAATCTCTTCGACTTTCATATCAAGATTCTCCTGATATTTTACATCTCTGTTTGTGATGATCCCGATTAATACGTTTTCGGCATTTACAACCGGAAGACCAGAGATTTTATATTTAGCCATTGTTTCTTTAGCCTGAGCCAAAGTATGATCTTTAGAAAGAGTAACAGGGTCGGAAATCATTCCGTTTTCTGAACGTTTTACACGGTTTACCTGTGCAGCCTGTTCCGCTATCGTCATATTTTTATGAATGAAACCCAAACCTCCGACTCTTGCCAGAGCAATAGCCAAATCACCTTCAGTAACTGTGTCCATGGCAGCAGAAACTATAGGAACATTAAGCGTAATTTTATCGGTAAGTCTTGATTTTAATGAAACCTGATTAGGTAAAACTTCTGAATAAGAAGGGACTAGAAGAACGTCATCGAAAGTGATGGCTGTCTCTACAATTTTGTTATGAATAGACATCTTTACTTTCTTGCAAAATTAAGACATTTTGGCGAGATACGAAAATCGATCTTAATAGTTTAAATAAAATTTAATAATCAATAACTTAAATCAAAAAACCACCCATATCTGAGCGGTTTTTCTTGTACAAAATAATAAACGTATATGAATATGAAGTTATTTATCTTTAGCAAAATTGATCATTCTTGAGATGTCATCGGCGGTGAAATTCCCTCTGATATCCACAAATACAAGCTCTTTGTCTGAGTTTACGGTAAGGAGCATATTTTTGATGGCATCCCCTTTCTGCTTTACTCTCACATTTACATTATCCCCTTCATGTTTTATTGTTGCCCAGTCTTCGTAATTGTTGTCATTCAGGTAATTTGCAAAATCTTTCAGCATTGCCCTATCCCCATTTTCTACAGTCAGCACCTTTATTTTCGAAACTTTTCTTATAAGTTTAATGGCTTCTTCATTATTTCCATCTTCTTTTAAGGCTTTTTTAATGAAAGGTTTTGCCAAAAACATCGGCACGTTGATGCTCGCAAATCTGGCTCCTTTAAAATCATGCCCTGCATCTGAAAAATAAGCCATATTTGGTTTTTCTGAAACGATACATGACTGCATTAGAAATAAGGCACCAACTATAAAAAAAATGTTTTTAAAAATTTTCATGGCAATTAGTTTTAATTGATTTGTTTTAAGCTTCCGCCGGATACTTTACTGATGTTTGAATCAATTTCCGGATTTCCTTTATATTTTATCAAACCTCCTGAAGATGCTTTTGCTTTCAGTTTGTCTGAAACATTTATTGAAATATTTCCTCCCGATGTAGCTTCAGCGTCAAGAGTATTAATTTTAAAATTTTCCGCTTTACAAACTGCCCCGCTGCTGATATCAATCACACCTGAATTGGCACCCCCTTCAATAGTGGTATCTGAGCCGCTGGATGATTTTATATTAATTACTTTTGTATTGATTGTTGCTTTAATATTTGATCCTGAACTTGTTTCAACATTCGTAGTGTTGGAAATATCAAAATTACCTTTTACCAGAGAACCTGATGAAGTATCTAAGCTCAGATTATTTTCTTTAACCGTATTTACTGTTGTAAAAGTTGCTCCTGAAGATGTTTTGATATCATTCATTCTTGGAGAAGAAATGTTTACACTTAAATTTTTAAATTTTAAGTTTTTTACTCCTTTGTTATCAATATACACTTTCAAAACGCCGTTTTCGACTTTGGTAACCACATATTGAAGCTTGTCTGAATCAGCAATTACCTTGATATTTGTCGGGCTTTCCTGTTTAAAAACCACATTTACCCCTGTACTCACCTGAATTCCTGAAAATTCTCCTACATTTCTGGTCTCCCCGTTTAGATATGAAGAATTATTATCGGAAGAAACCAGGCTGCTTCTCGTATTACTTATGGTATTTGATTTTGTTTCGCTGGAATTAATGATTTTGTTTACATCATCCATAGACAGTTTCCCGTCAAGTTTTACCAGAATATTTTCTCCACTTCCGCTGTCGATGCTTAATAATAAATCATCCAGAATTCCGTCTTTAGCTTCAGCCGAAAGAAATTTAATTTTTGCCCCGGAATTATTTACAGTCATGATTTCACTGTAGTTCAGACTTTTCAGGTAAGACGAAATGTCTTTACTTAATTCAGACAAATTGGTCTGAACTTTTTTCCCGTCTTTACTGTCTGTATTTTCAGGGTTTTCTGTAATTAAAACTCTTAATCCCTTAATTTTTGACAGAAACGGTTTTATCTGCTCCAGCTGTGAGTCTTCAATATTCAGGCTGCTAAGCATTCCAAACATTGGTTTTGCAATTTTTATGGAGGTTACCCCCTCTACTTCCTGATATTTCTCAAGAAGTCTGTCGAATTTATCATCCTGCCCGTACACATTGAAAAAGTGTGTAAAAGCAAGTGCGAATATTATGAATAGTTTTTTCATGAGTCAATTTTATTTTTTTCGGTGATTATTAGTGCCTGATCAGGTGCATCATCTTTATTTAAGTTTAATAATCGTCATCTACGACGGTAGGTTTTACCAATTTTTCACTAACGTTATTTGCAAATATCTGAAATGAATACTTAGTCACGTTGATAGCTTCTTCTACATTATCAATTCTTTTTCCGTTTACAATCACGTAAGAATTTTTGTAGCCTGTAGAATCTTTTGAAGCTCTGTTTTTGTATAAGGAATTGTACACAAACTTTGGTTTTCTTTCTTTCTTCATTCTTCCTCTTCTGGGCAAAATTTCATCCAAAACATCTTTTTCAGTAGCCGAATTATTATCCTGAACGATAGAATCTTTCTTTGCTCCGGCCACAGAATCAATCACACGATTAACGGCTACCTGCTCCTGGTGATCATTATTTTCTTCAATGAAATCTTTTTTCTGTTGCCTGATTTGATTTTCAACCAACTGAGCCTGGTCCTGTATGTTTGAATTTTTATTCTCATTAAAAATAAACCCGATGCTGAGAAGCAAAACCAAACTCGCTGCCATCCAAAACCATTTCGGGAATGATGGCTTTGATTTTGTTTCGAGAGGAATAATTGGGGATTCATTTTCAGTTTCTCCGCCCTCTGCTTTTTTCAGGAAATCCTCAAAATCCCAGTCCATCTTTTCTTCCTTTATCTCCCGGAAGATTTCGTCGTATTTATTTTGAAATTTGTCTTTGTTCATAATCCATCAGTTGTGAGATTTGTTCTTTTACTTTTTGTCTTGCCCGCATAAGATTTACTCTTACTGCATTTTCTTCCATTTCCAGCATTTCTGCTATTTCCGAGACCTCATATTCTTCTACATCTTTCAAATGGATAACCATCTTTTGCTTTTCCGGAAGCTGATTGATAAAACCAATGATGTGTTCCTTCAAATTATTCACTTCCATGCTGTAAAGCTCTGACCGATGAAGCTGCAAATCTGCAAATCCCAGCTTCACATCGTGGTGCTTCAGCCTGTTCAGACATTCGTTCCGGACGGCTTTCAATGCATAGGACTTTAAATTTCCAAACTGCTCCAGCTCATCTTTTTTCTGCCAGAATTTTATCATTAAATCCTGCACCACGTCTTCTGCTTCATCACTGCTCATGACAAACCTTTTCGCAAAGCGATACATCTCATTTTTGAGAATGAATACCGTATTCTTAAAGGTCTCTTGGGTCATAAGTTTTGTTTCTATAAGTAAGACAACCGGAATTTCATTTTTATTACATCAAAAACAAAAAAACTTCAAAAAATTTTGAAGTTTCTATTTTTTTTCGAGAAGCTGTTTAAGATAAGCTATCTCTGTATCCTTATCTTTCAGCCTTTGTTCGTATTGTTCTATTAATTTTTCGGAGGCATTAATTGCTGCATAATTCTGTGCTATTGCAACTTCATTATGATTTTGATTTACAGTAATGCCGTCTCCACTTAAAAAATCTAAAGCACTTACATCTAAGACTTCTGCAATATCTTTTACCTGAGAAAAGCCCGGCTTACTTTTATCATTTTCAAAATTGGAATAAGTTTTCTGAGAAACATTGAGAACTTCCGCAAGATATTCCTGGGTAAAGTTTTTGTTGATTCTCGCTTTTTCCAGTTTTTCGCCTAGCGTCATAGCACAAAAGTATTTTTATCAAAATTACATAATTTTCTTTTAGAAAAATACTACGGAAATCAGTAGTTTTTTACTTCATTATATCACTTCTTTTTTCACACCTTATATTTAAAAACAAAAAACAATTAAATGAGAAACAAATTTATTTTGTGGTTATTATTGATAACCTTTAGCATCACTTTCCATTCCTGCAGAACCCATTTAGAAGTAACAGAACACGAAACTGAACCAGGTGATCATATCCATCAAAAAATCAGCACAGGTACTTTTCAACAAGAAATTTTTCTAAGCGGAGTTAATGAGTTTAAAGGTCAGCTAATTCTTTATCAGGTAAAAGCGGCTCAAGCTCTGATTATCTAAAGAGATTTTTTATTGACGAAACATTCAAACCTATGCTTTACGAGCGTACGATATTTTTGAAAGTCCTGAGGTAGTTTACAATCTTGTTTATAGAAAAAATGGCAATGATGTAGCATTTTCAATTGTTGAGATTATAGATAACGAACTTATTCCTGTATATGATTCTCAGAAAGGTATCGTAATAAAAATAGATAATCTGTCTACTGCAAGGATATGTACAGATTTTTATTCCGTAGAAATATGGAACTGTAAAGAAAATGTGTCTTGGGACCAATGTGATAAGTGCGCTCAATGTCTTTTTACAAGTTCAGGCTATACTTCGTATGAATGCGGAGG
>NZ_LFNE01000011.1 GCF_001045455.1 Chryseobacterium sp. FH2
ACTCAAAAGTATTCCGTTTTAAGTGGGGCAAAAGTATGACATCTTTACCTTTACTTCCAAATTCACTTAACATAAAATTTAAAATTGTGGGAAAATAAAACCCTAAAATACTGATAGACCAAAACTTAAAATATAAACAATACTTATCCACAATGAGCAGATTTTTATTCTAACCGTTTTTAATCGAGTCCGGAAAGGAGTTTTGCCCCTCATGATATCCTTTGCTCCCGACGCAATAGAACAGTTGGAAGGCTCGCAATTTAATATAATGAGCTAAAATTTAAGTGTCTTTTTTGATCGAAAAGGATTATATAATAAAAAAGCAGAGTTTAATTACTCTGCTCATGATTTACATATATAACGCTTAAAAATTCGGCATAGGATTTTTCTAATCCTATTATGTCACCACTTTTTAAATTTAAACCACCTATTCCTGTATCGTCCGATTTAATTTTTGTTGCTGAAATCTGGAAATACTGATTTTTTTCTCCAGATTTAGGCTGCAATTTTATCGTAGAGCCTAACAATTTTTTTGTGGATATTGTATAAATTTCGCCAGGAACAGTTTTCAAAACTAAATAAGTACGTGGTGATAAAATATAATCTTTCTTGTTTATGCTAATTTTCTGATCCTTATCCGAAGAAGCAAACAAATATAAATTTCCTGTTTGATCCGTAAGCTTTTCTTCTGATAGGTAATATAAATTGAATCGGTAATTGGCCGGGTTGAAATCAAGTGGAGAACCATCTACATTTTCGAAAGCTTTTAATGAAAATGTATTTGCCCCAATTTCTTTTGCTTTCTTATATATTAATGAAAAAACATTTACATCATTTTTTGAGTAACCCTGAACTTCTATTTCTCCCAAATATTCTGCGTCTTTTTCCTCACCGTTTATTTTATACAAAAACTTATCTGTATTTTCATGTGTCTTCTCAACTTTTGTCATGTACACATTTTGCGCATTCAAAAACTGAGCAAAAATAACAAAGACAACTATAATTAAATTTTTCATATATTATGTTATTGTGAAAGGATTTCTATACATTCTTCCAAACTATTTTCCCAATGCTTCGGCTCAATCTTATAGATTTCTTCTATTTTATCTAAACACATTGTGCTTCTTTTGGGTCTTTTCGCCGGTGTTGGATATTGCCCGGTTGTCAATGAGTTTAGCTTGATTGAAGATTTTGAAAGCTCAGCTATTTTTTCAGCAAATCCAAACCATGTGGTTTCCGGATAATTGGAAAAATGAAAAACTCCGAAAGTCTTATGTGGAGCTTCAATAATATTCATGATAGCTTCGGCAAGATCGTTTGCGTTGGTTGGCTGACCGAACTGATCTCCAACAATTCCTAATTCTTCTTTTTGTAAGAATAAATTCAACATTGTTTTCACAAAATTTTTATTGAATTCAGAATACAACCAAGAGGTTCTTAAAATGATAGTTTTCGGATTATTTTCTAAAGCTAATTCTTCTCCTTTTAATTTTGATTCTCCATAAACTCCGATTGGACTTGTAAAATCATCCTCAGAATAACTAAGATTGGTTTCTCCATCGAAAACATAGTCTGTAGAAACATGAATTAAAATAGTTCTGTACTCTTTACAAGCTTGAGCAAGGTTTGCGACACCTTGTGCGTTTACTGCAAAAGCTTTCTCTTTTTCAGTTTCAGCAAGGTCTACTGCTGTGTATGCAGCTGCATTGATGCAAAAGTCAGGTTTATTGTCGTAAAAGAAGCTATTTACCTGATTTTCGTTTGTGATATCTAAAGTTTGTGAATCCGTAAAGATAAATTCATAATCTAATTCAAAATCAGGAGCAATTTTTCTGATGCAGTTTCCCAATTGCCCGTTACTTCCTATAACTAATATCTTTTTCATTATGAATTTTTTGCGTTTTGAACTCTTAGAAACTTAACTCTTGACTGGAAATCTTTCTGTTCCAAATCAACATAGAATTTATTAAAGGTATTTTTGATATCTTCAGGATGAACTTCTGATTTTCTGGTTTTCATATTAAAATAAATAACCGTAACCCATAGAACTGCATGAATTATTTTTTCATCCAAACTTTTCATTAAAATTTCAACTTTTGCAGTTCTGTCCTGCACCTCTATAGTTTTGCTGCTAATGACAACTTGAGTATTATATCTTACTTCTTTTAAATATGCTATTTCATTTTGAATTGCAATCCAAGTACAGCCGGTCTGTTTTGTATATTCTTCATAAGTGAAGCCATAAAAAGTTTCTACATGATCTTCTCTGGCATTGAACATATAATCCAGATATTTTACATTGTTCAAATGACCTATCGGATCACAATCACTGAAACGAACCTTGACTGTCGTTGATACTTCTCTTTCCATTTGGCAAAAATAAAAAAACCACCTCTAAAAGAGATGGTTATTTTATAAATGTTTATTAATTTATTAAAATTATTGAACACCTAATTCTTTCTTAACAGCCGGAGTAGCATCAGGACCTCCTTTGAATACAAATGCAGAAGAATTAGCATCCATAATGTAGTCATACCCGTTTGCTTTAGCAACTTTGCTTACCGCATCGTTTAATTTTTTCTCGATTGGTTCGTAAGCAGTATCTTGTTTTGCAACGAAATCCTTCTGAGCTTTGTCGTTCATTTGTTGAATTTCTTCTTGCATTTTAGCTAATTCGCCTTCTCTTGCTTTGTTTTCTTCAGCAGTTTTCTTCGGAGCTTCCTCAGAATATTGTTTTAATTTAGCTTGTCCTGCATCAGCTTTCTTTTTGATTTCAGCTTGTTTAGTATCTAAGAAAGCTTTCAAATCAGCGTCTGCTTTTTTCTTTTCAGGCATACCGTTAAGAACAGCAGCAACATCTAAAGTAGCAATCTTTTGAGCTTTTGCCATACCTACTGATACAACCATCATAACTGCCCCAAATAATACACTTAATTTTTTCATAATTGGTAAATAAATAATTTAATTTGTTTTTAGATTTTAAATAATGGTAAAAGTTAATTCCTAATTACTACTTTTTACCTTTAGTTTTAGCTTTATCGTTTTTATCATTACCTTTCAGCAAGATATCTAAAACTTTATCTGTATAGTCATATCTTGGTTGAAGGAAAATAACATTCACGTTATTGCTTTTATCAAGAACTATGCCCAACCCATTTTTCTCAGACATCGCCTTGATTGCTTCCCAAATCTGATCCTGAAATGGTGTGACTAAGTTCGTTCTCAGTTTTGTAATCTCTCCATTTGCTCCGAAACGTAAGCTGGTAGTGGTTTTGATATTTTTTTCCAAATCCAAAACCTCTTTTTCTCTAAGCTTTAATTGTTCACCGACTAATAAAACCTTTTCATTTTCAAAAGCAGATCTCTTCTTTTCGTATTCAGACTGTAAATTTTGAAGGTCTGACTGCCAAGTATCGATCTGTGAATTTAATCTTGCTTCAGCTTCTTTATACTGAGGAAGTTTGTCTAAGATAGATTCTGTATCTACAACTCCTATTTTCTGCGCATTCCCGAAACTGAACAGCAAAAATAATACAAATGTGAAAACTATTTTAAAATTCTTCATATATAATGAATTATAATGATTGGTTCATCAAGAAGTGTGTTTTCCAGCCTGAAGGTTCAGTTCCGAGAACTGTTTTATCAAACCCGTATGCGAAGTCAAATCCGATTAACCCGAAAGCTCCCATATAAACTCTTACCCCAATCCCGACTGATCTTTTAAGCTGGAATGGATTGTAATTGCCCCAAGAGTTCCAAACGTTACCTCCTTCAGCAAAAGTCAAAGCATAAATTTTAGCTGTCTGATTCAGTGAAATCGGGTATCTAAGTTCTAAAGTAAATCTGTTATAGATTGTCCCCCCTCCTTTTTGAGTAATATCATCTGCAGTGCCTCCATAGGTAGAAGCGTTTTCATAACCTCTTAATGGAATAAGCTCCCTACCATCATATCTACCTCCGAATAAACCGGTACCTCCTACATAGAATCTTTCGAATGGCGGAGCACCCAGCTCTTTACTATATCCGTCCATGAATCCCATCTCAGCAGAAGATCTCAATACAAGTTTTCCTACAATTTCGTTATATACATCAGCTTTAAACTTGATTTTATAGAATTCCATCCACTTATATTTGTCAGTAGGAGACATTGTAGAATAATCTTTATTACTAAATAGCGAGTATGGCGGAGTGAATTTTGCCGAAAGCTCAATATTAGAACCTACTGTTGGGAAAATCGGATCAATACCTGCCGAGTTTCTGCTCAAACCTAAGTTAAGACTGAAGTTATTTGCAGTTCCGTAGTATTCCGTTGTATCTCCAAATTCAAATGGATAATTACTGAAATCATATTTCTGATATTGAATACCAGTATACAATGAGAAATAGTCATCCGGCCACTTCAATAATCTGTTAAGACCTACAGAAGCGGAGAAAATATTTAATTTCTGATCGTTTCCGTAAGTATCTGAATATTTAACTCTTGAGTTATTTAAACTTACAGAAAGTGCAGTTGGCCTTGTTCCAAATAACCAAGGTTCTGTGAAAGATACTCCATAGTTTTGGAAATATTGTCCGGCCTGTGCCTGAAGAGATAATGTCTGACCATCACCCTGAGGAACCGGCTTAAAGTCTTTAAACTTAAGGAAATTTCTTAATGAGAAATTATTAAATGTCAATCCTAAAGTTCCGATAAAGCTGTTACCTCCGTAACCTGCTTGCAACTGAACCTGAGAAGAACCTTTCTCAACTAATTTCCAATTGATATCTACAGTATTATCTTGTTGATTTGGCTGAATGTCCTGACCAATTTGTTGAGGATCAAAGAATGACATTCCCGCTAAATCAAAATATGTTCTTTTTATATCGCTTTTAGCAAAAAGGCTTCCAGGTTTTGTTCGTAAAGCTCTCAGAATAACATGGTCATGGGTCGTTACGTTACCTTGCCAGCTTACTTTATTCCATGTTGCTTTTTCCCCTTCATTGATACGGATTTCAAGATTAATTTTATCTCCATCTACAGATTTTTCAACCGGAGTAACGTTAGAGAAAAGGTAACCGTTATTCATGTAAACTGATTTTATATCAGAATCATCTTCTTTACCACCGTCTTCCCCAACTTTTTTATTGAAACCTACAGCATCGTAAATATCCCCTTTCTTATATCCTAAAAGTCTTTGTAAATATTCTGTAGAGTAAACCGTATTCCCTGTGAAAGTCACATCCCCGATATAATATTTTTTACCTTCGGTAAGCTTCACATTAATTTCATAATTGTTTCTCTTATTTCTCCAAACGGAGTCAGAAACAATAGTAGCATCCCTATAACCTAATGAATTATAGTAATTAATAAGACTTTGCTTATCTTCCTGATATTTGTCTTCAATAAATTTTGAAGATTTCAAGATACCTCCAATACCAAATCTCTTTTGCTTAGTTTCTTTAAATGCTTTATTTCTAAGCTTAGAATCTGTTACAGTCTGGTTACCTTCAAATTCGATATGATCGATTTTTATTCTTTTTCCTTTGTCTACATTTATCGTCCAGTCTACCAAAGCAGGATCATTAGCATTCACTTTGTCCTGAATAGTAATTTTAGCATCAGCAAAACCTTTCTTTATGTAGTCTTTAGGAATGTTTGTTTTAAGGCTTGAAACCAAATTCTGAGTGATTTTGGTTCCAGGTTTTAAGTTATTATCTTTTGCAAGCTTTTCATTTTTAGATTTACCTATTCCTTTTCCGGTAAATTTTACCTCTCCAAGTTCTTTTAAATCCTGAAGATAGAATCTCAAAATGACAGTCTCTCCTTCAATACTTTGTACATAAACCTCTACTTCCGAAAAAGATTGAGTGTCCCACAGTTTCTTTACAGCATTGCTGATTTTCTGCCCCGGAATATCTACACTTTCTCCTTTAGTAAGCCCAGTAAATCTAAGGATTTGGGCTGGTGTGTATTTTTTAACCCCATCTACAACAATGTCTTTAAGGACATAGGTTCCTGTCTGGCTTTCTGCATATACAGCATTATTTACTTTAGTGCTGTCTTGTGGCGTTACCTGTCCATAAAAATGTGCAGAAGCAACAAACATAACGATGGGCAATAGTCTAAACTTCATTTTATCGTAGTCTTTCTTTTCTTAAAATTATTGGATTTTTATCTGTTCACCGGTCATACCGTATCTTCTTTCTTTGTTTTGATAATCTACAATACACTGAAAGAAAATGTCTTTACTAAAATCCGGCCATAGAACATCTAAAAACTGCAGCTCTGCATAGGCGATCTGCCAAAGTAGGAAGTTGCTGATTCTTATTTCACCACTGGTTCTAATAAGTAAGTCAACAGGAGGAAAATCTTTTGTATAAAGATAGTTTTCGAATAATTTTTCATCTATATTCTCTACGTCCACCTTGCCCTCTTTCACATCAGAGCTTATATTTTTTACAGCATTCAGTATCTCATTCTGAGAGCCATAGCTTATAGCTAATACCAAATTACCTTTTGTGTTTTCCTTTGTAAGCTCTACCACACGCAGTAATTGTTCTTTTACTAACGTTGGAAGCTTTTCTAAGTTCCCGATAACATGCATTCTCAACCCTTTGCTGAAAATCTCTTCTGCTTCCAGCAACAAGGTTTCAACAAGCAAATTCATAAGGGTATTTACTTCCTCTGCCGGGCGATTCCAGTTTTCTGATGAAAATGTGTAAAGAGTCAGATATGGAATATTAATCTCATTACAGGCGTTAATTGCATTTCTAACCGCATTAATAGCATTTTTGTGACCGAAAGTTCTTTCCTCGCCACGAGATTTCGCCCATCTTCCATTACCATCCATAATAATGGCTACATGTTTCGGTAAATTCTCAGAATTTATTTTATCTTTTATCAATGACATATTAATATTACTCACAATAACATGGTGGTCTTCCGAAAGAATAAGTCAACCCTAAACTAAAGGTATTGATCCAATCTCTTGAACTTCCATCTCCAACGTTTCTTTTATTCACAAACTCAGCTTCTCTTTCTTTCGCTACTACGTAATAAGCTCCTGTTTCAAGCAAAGAGCCACCTGTAGAAGGGCTTAGGATATCTCCATTAAAATTAGACTTCACATCTTTTGTAAGAATCTTACTATAATCCAACTGGTCTGTAAATGTATATCTAAATGTAGCTTCCGCAAATATTCCCCAACTGTGATTGAATTTATATTTTAAACCTAATCCAAAAGGAATATTAAAAGTTGTTTTCTTTCCTGTAGAGTAAACGGGAGTTGTCACAAAATCCAATTCATTGATTGGAGCCTGAGCAACGCCATCACCATCTCTTCTAAAATCATGTACCATTGTGGCTCTAGGTGCATCAAACATTAAAGTACCGATTCCCCCAAAAATATAAGGGCTTACCATACTTATCTGCTCATTATTCACAGGGAAGAAGTTGTATTCAAACATTAAACTTGCTTCATATACATCATTCTTACCAAATGAGTTTCTATTCTTTCTATACTCTTCTTTAGCTACTTTATCATTAAACTGAATCTGGTTGTAACCAAGGTCTAACCTTACAGTCTGATATGGGTTAAAATTAAATCTATATAATAAACCTCCATAAAATGGCACTCCCCAATCTGATGCCTTACCTAAATCCAATGGCTTCTGTAAAATATAATTCGTTCTTCCTATATCACCCACTAGGTTACTCATACCTAGACGAATTCCCAATTCGTTTCTTTGAGCTTTAACACTTACCACTGTTCCTAAGGCGGCAAGGAAGCTAAACAATAATTTTTTATTCATAAAAGAATACGGATTTATGGTTATTTTAAAATTTAATTTTTGCAAATATAAAACATTTTTATATTAATGATAATCTTAATGTTTAGTTAAAAATAAACAAAAAAACATAATTTGTTATAAAGTAAACGGCAAAGTAGCAAAATTATTCTTTTTTTAATAGAAACAAAACAATTTATACAAAAACAAACCCCCATTATATGAGGGTTTATTAATATTATTTTCTACTCAATATTGTTCTTACCTTATTTCTGATCCTTATTAGTAAAGGCTCTTTATAATTTTTATCTTCATCAAAATAGCCGTATCCGTAACCATAACCGTATCCATAACCGTAACCATAGCCCTGCTTCGTATTATAGTCATTATAGACAAGTCCTAAATGCTCGATTTCACCGTTATGATACTTTTCGGTAATCATTTTCAGCATATATTTTTCTGTATATTCATGACGTACAACATATATATTTGCATCAGAATATTTCATTAATTCATAAGAATCTGCCACCAATCCTACCGGTGGTGAGTCTATAATAATAAAATCATATATTTCTTTAAGCTCTTCAAGAAACTTAATATTTCGCTGACTCATCAATAATTCTGAAGGATTCGGCGGAATAGGACCTGAAGTTGCCACATCCAGATTCGGAATATTCGTTTTATTGATAATTTGATCAATCGGAACTTCCCCCGTCAGATAATTGGAAATACCATATTTATTATCAATCCTAAAATCTCCGAAAATTTTCGGTTTTCTTAAGTCCATTCCAAGGAGAATTGTTTTTTTATCACTTAACCCCAGAACTGAAGCAAGGTTGATCGAAACATATGTTTTTCCTTCTCCTCCAATCGAAGATGTCACTAATATGATCTTGCTTTTTCCGTTTTCACCTGACAAAAACCTTACATTGGCACGGATGCCTCTAAATGCCTCTGAGACAGAAGATTTTGGCTGTTCCAAAACGGTAAGCATGTTTTCATTATTATTGTTACCAATAACTCCCAGCAATGGAATTTTAGTTGCACTAAGAAGTTCCTTGATATTACGAATCTTATTATCCAGCAATTCGCCAACCAAAATGAATAATAATGGCAAGCATAGTAACACACCATAAATTCCAAGTTTTGTGGCCTTTACATTCGGCCCAATAGGAGGTTGCCCTACATTTTTGGCCGGGTCAATCACTGTAACATCAGACTGATTGGTTGCCATCCTCATCTGAGTTTCATTTTGTCTGCTCAATAAGCTGTTGTAAGTTGCTTCAATCATACTATAGCCCCTTTCTGCATCAAGATATTTTCTTTCTTTTTCAGGATAAGATGTCAGATCTGAATTTGCATTGGAAACCTCAGTATTAATTTTATTAATTTCAGTATAGAATTTTGTATAATAATTTCTTAAGGCTCCGTTAGATGTTAATTTAGCATCGCTAATCAATCTATCAATCTCCCTCATCGGCTCTGAATTCGGAGTATAAATTGTAGCCATTTCTCTTTTTTTAAGATATAAGGCTTTTAATTCTGTCACGGTAGCTGTGAAAATACCATCTTGGAAACCTGCAGCACTTGTACTGATCATGTTATCAAAATTCTGGGTTTCCATGTTTCTTCTGATTTCATTTAATGATTCCAGCTTACTTTCAAGATCAGCTTTTTTAGCTTCAAGATCTTTAATTTTAGTTAAAGATTTTTCATCCCTGTCTTTAATATCGTAAAGTTGTTCCGAAGTTTTCAGGTAATTGAGTTCAGCCGCACTGGAATCCAACTTCTTTCTTATAGCATCTAAATTTCCCTGTAAATAGGATGCCGTGTTTTTATCTACCGTATTCTTATCTATAAGCCTTTTCTTTTGTAATTCACTTACAGACTTATTCAGGAAACTGACAGTACCATTCAAATTAAATCCTTTTTTGGTAATGATCATGATAGTTCCAATTTCTTTATCAAACTCAATACCTATAGTAGAAACGATGTCATTAACAGACTGATTTACAGAACTCAAACTAACAATAATATTATCAAGTTTGATTTTAGTGGCAACAGGATTCTGAATCAATCTGAATCTTAAATTCGGACTGTTATACCATTCACCAACCCTAATCGTTTTGTTTTCAGGTCTGGCATAAGGATTTATAACCTGATATCCTTCAGTTTCAAAATTGTATACACTTGTAGACTGCCCTTCTTCGGGTAAAATAACTTCATAAGTATTTCCGCTTTTAGGAATTAAAGTGATGGGATAATTTATTTGCTGAGGATATTTCTTATCGATTTGTAAAAAAACCGGTGAATCATCTTTGTCTAAATAGGTGGATTTAATAGCTCCTTTAGTAGAGTAATTAACAAAAAGATCCAGCTCTTTTACCAGAAACTCATTATGAGATCTCGATAAAAGCATCTTTTTTAAATAAATCCCGTCCTGATTTCCGTTTTGCCCCCAAATAAAGTTGATAGACTGGCTTGGTGTAAAATAACTCGCAGTATTATTAGAAACACTCAAGGATAGATTCGATGCATATATATTCTGAGCATAATATTTATTATAAACCCATGCTACTCCGTATCCTATGAGCAACATAAGTGCAAACCAATACCAATTGCTTATTATACGTCTAATAAAATGTTCAATATCAAATAAAGTAAAAGCACCATACTTCTCTTTATCTTCTTTTTTCTCTACAGTAGTATCTTTTTCTGGAATCATGATTAAAGGTTTTTAAGAAGTAGATAGATTGATAATGCCGTAGTGATTACCGACACTCCTGTAGTCAATGTCTGAATAGGATCTTTTCCGAATCCATTTAAGCTTTTTGCTCTCGTATTAAGCAAAATTTCATCTCCATTTTGTACATAAAAGTAAGGAGAATTCATTACATCCTCACGTGTAAGATCTATTTTTGCAATTTTGATTCCTTCAGGTAGCTTTCTGTGGATTACAATATTTTTTCTGTCGATTGTTCTGTTTAACCCTCCGTTTATTGCAAGAGCCTCAGTGATAGTAAGTGTATTTTTATGAGCTACTTTTTCTCCTGTAAGACCTGAGGTTTCTACATCTCCTAAAATATAATAAGTGATACCATCCGTATTCAACCTTACCTCAGTCTTCCCTTCCTGAAAATTTTCATTTACTTTTTGCTGGATTTCTGCAGTGATATCTTCAATAGTTCTTCCTTCAGCCTTGATATATCCAATCCCAAAAACATTTATATCACCTTTAGAATCTACTTTTAACCCATTGAAATAGAAGCTGACATTACCGCCTCTTCCTCCGCCTCCGCCTACAATTCCCGCTCCACCCCCGCCGCTTCCGGAAGCTGCATTGTTCGCACTTGGGGCAACTGAACTTCCTGATGTATTCAGGGAAGAATAAAACTGCGAAGCATCTCCTTTAGGAGTCGTAATAATATTAAGATTTAAAATATCATTTTTTGTAACTCTATAAATAGGAACATTATAGGGAACAAGCCCTTCTTCATTGATAACGAGGCTTTCATTAGGCTGCATGTACCTTACATCTTTCGTTGTAACACAAGATGTAATCAATAAAGGCAATGTCAAAAGTAAATACTTAAAATTTTTCATCATATTTCAACGTTGTTTGCAAAAATAAAGATTTAATTGATAGTCTTTTTATTATTTCTCAAAAGATAAATAATGTCTGGCAAATAAGCACCTATAAAGCCTAGAGCAATTACAATCAATAATAATAAGTTTATATTAAAATGTCTAAAACAGTAAGCAATAGCCACTATAAAAAGATAATACAATATTATATAAAAACTTGATCTTCTATGGGTCAAATCAAGTTTAAGTAATTTATGGTGAATATGGTTTTTATCGGCATCAAAAGGAGATTTTCTATTATATAATCTCACAAAAATCACATTCAGAGTATCCACAATAGGTAAAATTAATATGGCCACAGCTATTACCGGTGCAGACTGAAGATGATATTTTGGAACTCCAGGCAGCGATTTATCTATAAAAATATCAATAAAACAAATAGAAGTAAATGCCAATAAGAATCCTAACAACATAGAGCCGGTGTCTCCCATAAATATTTTATTAGTCCTATAATTAGACAGATTATAATACAAAAATGCTAAAACAGCTCCGATTATTACAACAGAAAGCACCACTAAAGGGTAATTATATTCCCCTAATCTATAATAACTTATGCCAAAAAGTGCGCTGCAAATTATGGAATATCCGCCTGCCAGACCATCTATCCCATCAATTAAGTTAAATGCATTAATAAGTATAATAAAAGTAATAATGCTGAATAAAATACTCACAAAATACCCAAGTTCAAATATCCCAAAAATCCCAAATAAACTTCGTATTCTTATATCAGATCCTATTACAATCAAGGCAGAAACTATAATCTGTGCAACCAGTTTTTTATAAGCCCTCATTACGACAATATCATCCATTACACCAATGTATAACAGGATAATCATAGACGCAAATAAAAACTTATACAGTTCGAAAAGTTCGTACGCAAAAATAGAAGCACAAATCCCTATAGAATAAAAAACGGCAATCCCTCCCAAATTGGGAATCTTTCTGAGATGAGAACTTCTCACACCGGGCTCGTCCATAAGATTTTTCCTTCTGGAAATTTTTATGATGGTAGGAACAGAAAAGAATGAGATTAAAAAAGAGAATATAAAACCTAACCCTATTTTTACATAAAAAATAGAAATTCCCGTCTCGCTCAAGAACAATTCAAAATTCTTCATTTTTTCTTATCAAGTACGTGTTTGTGTTTACTTCTTCGCAGAGTCTTATGAAGAACCTCAAAAAGGGCTTTCATATCAACGAAACCATAAGTACTTACATTTGTGTTTAAATTATTTTTCTTATCAATTTTTTTTGCCCGGCAAAAAATAATAAATAAAAGATCTTTTTTTTCAGTGGCAAATATAACAGATAATTCTTATCAAAACGACAATAGTTTAATATATCTTTAATTTTTATACTTCTTTCATCCATGAAAACCTCCAGTTTATCAGCCATATTATAAAAAGTTTTTTCATCCTTTACATAAGCCAAATAAGCCAAAAATGAATATACACCTTCAAAAATTTGAAAATTTTTCAATTCTTTCTTTTTATGAAAATAATTTGATCCTCTGAAAGTATATTCAACATCTTCAACGGCTTTCAAAATATCCAAACCTCTTTCTGTATGGGTTTTCGTGATAGAATCCGTGCGCTCAAGATACTGATAATGAAAGCTTTGAGTCTGAGCCAACGTTTCACATTTTAATAAAAGTTGCGGGATTAGCTGAATGTCTTCAAAATGAGCTCCTTTTTTGAATCGTTTTCCGTCAAAAAGTTCTTTTTTGAAAAGTTTATTACATGCAAAATAGCTTACATCCGAAAACACAGAAAAATTCTTTTCCAAATCAATTTTTTCCGGCATATTTGGAATTTGTGTCAATTTTTGAGTAATATTTCCGTTCTGATCAACTTTTTGGATGTTGCAGATAACCATTTTCGTCCGGTGTTTTTCTGCAAGGGCCAGCATTTCTTCAAACATTGTTGAAGTAACATAATCATCACTGTCTACAAAACCGATATAATCACCTGCAGCTCTGTCAAGTCCGAAATTCCTGGCATCACTTAAGCCTCCGTTTTCTTTATTGAAGGCTCTAATTTTTTCAGGATATTTCTGAACATAATTTTGAATAATCTCTTCAGAATTATCTTTACTTCCATCGTTTACCACCAGGATTTCAATATTCTGAAGAGTCTGATTAATCAAAGAATCGAGGCATTTTGCCAAATAATTTTCGACATTATAAACAGGAACAATGATGGAAACTTTTACGGGGATGTTTGTCATACACTAAATTTTCATCAGTCTTGCATTCAGCCAACCTTTTTTGGCATCATCAAAATCTTTTCTGGAACATGGAATACAGTTTTCTATATTTTCATCATCCCCAAAATACCACAGATTACTGAAAGTATCACGTCTGAAGGTATATTGTCTGTCATCAATCAGAACATAAAAGGCTTCGTAATGCCTTTCTTTCGGGTGAGACCTTTGAATGTTAATTCCTTCTATCAAATACCACATCATTTGTGCTAAAAGCTGATGATTTAGTTGATTTTCAGAATATATATTACAATTAAAGATTCCCACAGATTTTAGATTTTCGCTTAACCCAATTTCTTTCATATATGCACAAATTTCTCTTCGATTCAAGCCGTTCACTTGCGGATTCATAGAAAAGGGTTCGCTAAAACTCTCAATAGCATCACAATTTACCGTTACCAAATCTGCTTTTCTGAAAAACGGCTCTGTTTTTTCTGTGGAATTCATCATTTCAGCTAAACGGACAATATCAAACTCTACTTCTTTAATTAACCTCACTGAATCAACTTCATTTAAATGTTTCTGATATCCTAAATGATGATAATTTTTTATGGCAAAATCTTTTGCACCAAAAATTTTACTTAAAAAAGTATGATCGTTAATTATTTCGCCCTGCTTTAGAGAAATAATATTGCTTACCTGAGTATAATTAATACTTTTTATATGAAAATTTAAAGCTGAGAATAATGAAAATGCAAAATCATTTGAGCCTCCAATAACTATCGGAATAGCCCTTTTATAATGACAAGCAGATAAGACTTCCTGTAAAATATAATGAGAATCCTGAATTGATTTCCCCGAAACCAAATCACCCAAATCCACAATTGGAATTTCAAAATCTAATTGTGAAAGCTTATAAAACTCTTTTCTGACATTTGTAAAATCCTGTACTTCGGCATCCCCATTTGCTCCTCTGTAATCTGAAACAAATAAAAGTACAATGCTGTCTTCTTTTATATTTTTAGTAATCCGGCTTCCGATTTGCCAGTTTTCAGTTTTAAAATTTCTTGGTGAAATTATAAAATCTTCAAAATTCATTAGTCTGAAATTTTTATATTAATATCTTTTGGCATGGTTACTCTGAATTCTTTAAGATTTTCTATGAGTCCATTTTTCCCGTCAGGTCTTATAGAATAGATACTGACTTTTGAGTCACCGCTAATATAATTATTTTGTATCGTCCATTGGCCAACTTTTTGGAAATTATCGGGCATATGAAGCCAACTGTCATATACAAGAGCGATATCATAACTATTATTTTCCGAATATTGATAAACAAAATTTCTTAACTGAGGATTTTCTTTATTGAATTTGCCATGATCATTTTTTCTTATTTCCGCTATTTGAGCAGTTCCTAAACCAAAAGTATCTAATAAATGAATATCCGTAAAATACGTAATAGCGCCAATATCATTAGCTACAACTCTTGACTGGTTATAATATTTTTTGAGAAAATTTGCCATCTGAATCTGCTGATCAAAGATATTTTTTGATGCTAATGTTTGTTTCTCAAACATTGTCCATGTCCTGAAATAAACAGGCAGTGCTAATAAAAGTATAAAGGCAAACCTCAAAATTCTCTTTTCGGAATTGAGAATATCTTCGATGAAATCTTTCAGCGCATAAACAAATAAAACCAGCAAATAGGCTTCGTATCTCAACAGCCATCCAAAATTGGCAAACAAAAGATGCAGAAAAAACCCTAAAAAAATTATGATTTGAATATTATTACTCTTTAGAAAATCAAACCAACCACTCTTTTTATTTTTGAATATTGATATCAATAAAAATATGAATAATGCCAATAAAGAAAGTGCGCGGTATCCGTTTCCTAAAACTCTAATAATAAATTCTGTGAATCCCCCATCATTAGTATTTCCCTTTAGAATAAGAGAATTTGGCAAAAAAAACGATCCATTTTGAATTGAAATAATCCCGTAAATAATAACCGGTGATAAAGAAATAATTCCAAGAAAAATACTTGTAAAGAATTTTTTTTCAACAAAAAATAAGTAAATACACATAAAAAATATAAAGAACAGACTCTCATATCTGAAACCTATCGACAGAACAGAAAACAATAACAACAGATTAAAATCTTTTGACAGATGATATTCTGAATATTTTTTAAAATAAAATATACTCAGCAATAAAAATAAAGTGTGAAAAATATGTTCCATCCCTACCAATACCATTGTAAATAAAGGCATACACCAAATTACAAGATTTATACAGACAAAATAGGTCTTATTGCTTACGGTCTTAAAAATAGTATTAATAGAAAACAATAAAAAAAGAGCGGCAATCAGATTTAGCACAATTGGCCAGTATTCATAATTACCAAAACATTTAATAAAGAACGCCAGCAATAAAGTAAAAAAGGGCGAAGATGTAGTAGATGAAAATTCATACTCTGTAATTCCCCATACATTATGCAGTGCAAAATTTTTCGCTATAGAAAGATGAATATAGGCATCATCTAAAGGATAAATATATTTTCCTGCAAACGAGGTCACATCATACATCAAAAAAATGATACAAAGACCAAAAAGTAAAAGTATCAATAAGGAACAAAGATTTCTCATTATTTATGTTTTTTTAAACCCAAAATTACCATGTACATCAATAAATGATTAGCTCAATAGTAATTAACGGAAAAAATCAGCATTTATGTATCAGCCACTGAGGGGAACAGGTCTAATACAGAAACGCTAACAATTTATTATTTCTTTTTTGCCGGAGCTTTTTTCGCTGTTGTCGTCTTTTTTGCCGTTGTTGTTTTTTTAGCTGCAGGCTTTTTCTTTTCTACAAAAGCATTTTTATCCTGAGCAGTAATCCATTTCTTGACTTCATCAAGAGAAATATCTTTTAACTCTTCCGCATCATATTTTGTATCATCATTTTTCTTTGGAATTTTAAACATCGCTTTTCCAAATTTGATGAATGGCCCCCATCT
Organism: Chryseobacterium sp. FH2; assembly: GCF_001045455.1. Taxonomy (GTDB): domain Bacteria; phylum Bacteroidota; class Bacteroidia; order Flavobacteriales; family Weeksellaceae; genus Chryseobacterium. The sequence goes on from NZ_LFNE01000011.1 coordinate 16,631, forward strand.
TCCGTTTTCAATGGAAATTTTTTCTTTTTCCCACTGTTGGATATATCTGTTTGCCTCTTTTTCTAATTTAGCATCAATTAATTCATTAATATCACTTTGAGAAAGATTATCAAAATTATATCTCTTCGGAACGTTGATGAAAATACTTTGATATTTGATAAAAGGCCCAAATCTTCCTGTTCCTTTTGTTACAGGCTCACCTTTGTATGTTGCAATCGGTGCGTCTGCCTTTTTCTTTTCATTGATGATTTCCTCGGCACGTTTTTGATCTACGGAAAGAGGATCTTCACCTTTTGGAATGCTGATAAAAGTTTCTCCCCATTTCACATAAGGGCCAAATCTTCCAACACCTACAGAAACAGGCTGCCCATCAAACTCATTTAAATCAAAAGGTAATTTGAAAAGCTCCATTGCTTCTTCAAAAGTGATGGTTGCGATATTTTGCCCGGTCATTAACGATGCAAAAACCGGTTTTTCCTCATCCTCCGTTTCTCCAATCTGAATCATGGCACCAAATCTACCGATTCTTGCATGAACATTTTTACCTGTTTTAGGGTCAACCCCTAAAAGCCTATCTCCTGTGGCCCTGTCTGCATTTTCTTCTACATCTTCAATTCTCGGATGGAATTTAGAATAAAAATTTGTCATCATTTCCTTCCACTGCTGGTCACCGTTTGCAATTTCGTCAAAGCTTTCTTCTACTCTTGCTGTGAAACCGTAATCTAAAATTTCTTTAAAATTATCTGTCAGGAAATCACTTACTACCTCACCAGTATCTGTTGGGATAAATTTATTTTTATCTCCACCAAATTTTTCAACAAGAATTTCTTTTTTTATTTTATCCTTCGTTAAAGACATTTTAATCACCTCCCGAGTTTGCGGATCAATCTCACGCTTATCAACATATTCACGGTTTTGAATCGTCTGAATTGTTGGTGCGTAAGTTGATGGGCGACCAATTCCCAATTCTTCAAGCTTTCTTACCAAACCGGCTTCTGTATATCTAGCGCTTGGTCTTGTAAATTTTTCTGTTGCTGTGATTTTTTTGTATTCTAATGTTTCTCCGACACTTACTTTTGGAAGTAATTTTTCGTTGTTCTCTTCGTCATCATCTTCTGTCTTAACAATTCCGTAAGCTTTTAAGAAACCATCAAAAATGATAACCTCTCCCTGTGCTTCAAAATTCTGTGGTAATTTGGCATTACCTATTTCAATCACGGTCTTCTCAATTTTAGCATTTGCCATCTGAGAAGCCAGTGTTCTTCTATAAATTAACTGATATAATCTATTTAATTGAGCATCGCCAATGCTTGTTACTGCAAAATCAGTCGGACGAATAGCTTCGTGAGCTTCCTGTGCCGATGCCGATTTGGTTGTATAATTTCTTGGTGAAGAATATTCAGCGCCATATTCTGAAATGATTTGTTTCTTTGCCCCTTCAATAGCTTCCTGAGAGAGATTTACCGAGTCTGTTCTCATATAGGTAATATACCCTTCTTCATACAGCCTCTGGGCAAGACGCATGGTGTTGGTAACATTATATCCTAATCTTGAAGAAGCCTCCTGCTGTAACGTAGAAGTTGTAAAAGGTGCAGAAGCAGAACGTGTTCCCGGTCTGGTTTCAACATTAAGAACTTTGAATTCTGCAGTTTTTGCCAACTCTAAGAATTTTTCTGCATCTTCTTCTTTTTCGAAGTCTTTTTTTAGTTTGGCAGCAATTTCCTGCTCTGTTTTATTTAAGAAAATCCCGTCAAGTTTGAAACTTGCTTTCGGTATAAACTCGCGTATTTCTTTTTCTCTTTCAACAATTAATCTTACGGCAACCGACTGTACTCTGCCTGCCGATAATCCCGGTTTTACTTTTTTCCAAAGAACGGGAGACATTTCGAAACCTACGATTCTGTCTAAAACTCTTCTTGCCTGCTGTGCATTTACTAAGTTTTGATCGATATCTCTGGGATTATCAATCGCTTTTAGAATGGCATTTTTAGTAATCTCATGGAAAACGATTCTTTTCCTGTTTTCGGGCTTTAGCTTTAGCTCGTCCGCCAAGTGCCATGCAATAGCTTCTCCCTCGCGGTCTTCATCGGAAGCTAACCAAACCATTTCGGCTTTTTTCACAGCAGCTTTCAGCTCTGTTACCAATTTCTTTTTGTCGGCAGAAACTTCGTAATCGGGGCTGAATGTAGTAAGGTCAATTCCCATTCCTTTTTTAGGTAAATCTCTGATGTGTCCGAAGCTTGATTTTACTTCAAAATCTTTTCCTAAATATTTCTGAATAGTTTTGGCCTTAGCTGGTGACTCTACGATTACTAAATTTTTCGACATTCTAAAAATTTTTGCAAAAGTAAAGCTTTTTTATTATATAGGTTTTGTAATATCAGTTTAATTTAAAAATCTCCCTTATTTGATTAAAACTCCCTGAGAAAAAATTAAAAGAACTAAAACCTTCGCACAGAGCCCTTTAACACTAAAAATACGGAGTATTAGTATTGTTTATATTTTATAGATATAGAATTTTTCTTCAATTGTAATAGATAAGGTTTGTAGTAAAACAAAAAAAGAGATGGGATGCTTAGCCGTCCACCTCTTTACCTTATCATTTAACAGCTATTGTTTTATAATTTTCCCTATTATTTCAGAATTTACTCTTATGAGGTAAACCCCGGGAACCAACGATGACAGGTCTGTCTGCCCATTTTTGAATTCACCCGATTTCACAACCTGTCCTGACATATTATAAACCTGATAAAAATATCCTTTCTCTTCAGGAGCTTTGATGTGAAGAACATCTTTTACCGGATTCGGGAATATAGAAATTTTATTTTCCTTAATTTTTTCCATAACCTCAGCTTTACTTAAAGGAGAAGAGGCTTTTGTCGCAGGAAGTGTTGTAATTTGTAATTTAGGAATTGGCCCGCTTTCGTTATTACCTGTTTCGTATTTTACTTTCACACAACGACAACTCATCGCAAAGTAAGGATCGTTGTTATCATAATAAGCAGTCATCTTATTTGCTGTCGCAGCAGCATCAAAAATAACATTTACAGGTCTTCCCAGATAATTTGAGTTCAAAGCGTCTGTCCAAATTCCCGGAAACTGAAAATTTATCACATTAAATGTTCCCTGCGGAGATTGATTACTTATCACACCTCTGGTTCCTCTGGACCCAGCATTCGGGTAATTACCAACACGATAAGAAGGATCATTATATATATATCCAATGGTTGTCGCCGTACTATTCCTTACTCTTAAGCCCAAATAATCATTAAGAATACTCCATGCACTTGCTGCATTTTTATCTTTTTTATACCATGGTGAGTGACCGAAGTCTTTATTTGAAATAATAGAAACACTCGTCACATCCGGAATCCTCCAGCCTTCAGGACATGGGTCAAAAGGGGATTTTTCGCCCCCTCTCCCCCATCTGTCATAAGCCAAATTAGGCTCTGTTGCCAGCCAGTCTGTACCATTAGTATAAAGAGGCTGAGCGCTATTGTAAGAGGAAAAAGTACTCGGAACCATATAAACCAAAGGATTTCTCACTGAATACGATAATACTTTCGCCACTTTTTCAGAAGGTTTATCTGTTGGTAAAATATTTGAATTTACAGCATTAGCATACATATTATAGGGAACAATATAACTTCCCGACAAATTATTGTAAGCCGCATAGGTAAGTGTGGTATAAGTAACCGTTCCATTAGCCGTTACGCTACCTAAAAATACATTGCTTGAACTTCTATTATCTACATTTTGCAAAACAGGAAGCGGATCCTTTCTTCCCCACTGATAATGGAGACCTCCGGAAGCTCTGATTTGTAACAGCTCCGCAGCATTTGGAGTCAGTGGATTGATTACAGTCGGGAAAGCATCTGTTGCCCCAAGATTTCTATCCATAAACTCCGTTTGCAATGGCGAATATCCTTTCTCTATGTAATTCACATAATTCGTAACATTTGAAAGCGGAAGCTCTGTTGTATAATGATAAGATGCAACGGGAGTATCTGTCACCCAAATATGCCACGACCAATACACAGGATTTGTAATACTTCCGTTATGAAGTGTAATTACAGCATTTCCGCTTTGGTTTGGATTAATCAATACCGATATTTTAGAATTGAGAAGATCTTGCAATGAACTTGGTGAAGCATTAATAATATTCACTTTATTTATCATGTTTGAATTTGTTGTCCAAAGTACATTTGCTTTTAAACTATTAAAACTTGCAGAATTTAATATATTTTGGTTATTAAGAATCTGACTCTGAACTGAAAAAGCTTTACTTACAGGAATTTCAATAGTTGATCCTGCGGAGTTCTTCACAATCTGATACGTATTGGGGTTATTAATTCCTTCTCTATATTCTAAAATAGGAGCTAAATACTCTGTAGGAAAATCATAATTATCAATAATATATAAGGGATCTTTAATACATCTGCATCCGTTTGCATCTGAAGTCCCTGAAGCCATTAAAGGCATATAAAAATATCTTCCTTTTACATTCGGCAGGCCTGCATCCGGAACATCCGGCTGATCTTTGTCTGGTATCATCCATAACATTCTTGCGCTTACAGCAGGAGAAGCGTCAAAATGTCTGGGCATTGTAGCTGTCCACAATCCTGTATGATGTGCATCACTATATTGGCCTTCATGGGCACTCCTGACCAACTGCCCTGTCCCCGGATAGATTCCCATATTATTTCCGCCAACATTTGATAAATCAAATCCAAAATTAGAATATACCCTAAATCCCGTCATGTAAGCCGGCACGCCTGAATCAGTCGGTTTAATTATATAATATTTATTAGATTCAAAGATATTTTTTCCAATACTCGTTCTTACACTGAAAGGAGAATAATCAATTCTGATATCATCAATATACGAGGTAGAACCCAGATTTGCTACCAAGACTGATGGAATACGCCAACCATTCGGACATGGATCATAGGCTGATTTATCCCTGTAAGGATTTGAGTTTGCATCTGCGTTGTAATTAGCTGTTATAATTTTCCCCTGAGCATTATCAGACCATAAATTAAGCTCTCCGAGCTGATGATCAGGCAGTGCAGAAGAGCGGCCGAACCAATTGACGGGCAAATTCGAGTTGTTATTATAATAAGCCTGGCCTGAATTGTCATCTTTATTTACATAAATAAGACTTAATGGATTTTTAATCGCAAGCTTAATATTGTTTTCTATAAAAGCGCTTGACAAAGGCACATACTTCGTAAGATTGTCAATAGTAAAAGCTCCGGACATATTTTTTGCACCTCTGTGACGAACTCTTCCTATCGTACCGCTTACTTCATAAAAATCATCTGATTTTGTTATTAATGGCGGGATTGGATCTTTTCTCCCCCATTGGTAAAGCAGTCCTCCACTTCTGCTCCACTCCGAAGATGTCATAGAGCTGCTTATGGCTCCAAGATTTCTATCCATCCATTTCCATTCAGAATCAGGGATTACTTCTATTGTTCCGTCATTTCTTTGTCTTTTAACATTTGCATAGCTTTTATAAGAAGGCCCGTTTGCAGGATCATCAGTCACCCAAATATGCCAGCTCCAATATACTTCACCATTTACTTTTAACACAACAACAGCATTTCCTTCTCTGGTCTTATTTATAGGAACTCTGATTTTGGCATTTGCTCCCGAATCTACTAATTCTAAAGAATAAGAAGCACCTGTTTTTATCAATCCGTGAACATCTTCCCACAAAACCTCAGCAACAGCTTTACCCATCGGAATACCGGACGCACCCAGCATCTTCTCCTGCTCCCACATGACATAAGCTTTTTTTACAGGAATATACAAGCCTTCATTACCCTGAGAAGGATCAAAAATATAGCTATTAGGAGCCTTCGTCCAATCCGGAGCAGCCGATTGTCCTCTTTTTTGGTTTAATTTTGGAATATTATTTACAGACGTTGGTTTTACCATTGTATTATCAAAAAACATATTCTTTTTTGGATAGGAATTCCTGATTAAAGAATCTGAATGCGTGAGCTGTAATTGGTTTTTATATACTTTTAAATTCTTAGAATAAATACCGATCGAGACTAGGCAAAAAATTGCCACTAAATTTTTTACTGACTTTTTCATACTCTTGAATTTTGCGCTCTTTATCAAAATACAACATTTACGCCCTTAGTAATAAAACTTTATTTATTATATAAATTGTAAATAGATAAACAAATTATACAAATAAAAAAACATTTATAATTAATTACAAGTACGAATAGTTTATTTCAAAACACAAGCATTGCAAAAATAAAAGAATATTGGACTGTTTTTTATTACTATAATCAATATAAACGAATATTAATAATAGAAAATTAATAGATAAAATAAATCCATATTGAATCAATAAAAAAAAAGACAACATATAAATGCTGTCTTTTTTATCATTTAAAGAGATCTTTAACTCCAAAAATATTATTTATGTTTCAATTCATTTCTTTTAATATTTTTTAACAGGAAAGCCATTGTCAAAGATATTAATACTATTACCAATATCATAAATGGACAATACCATATAAAAAAATCAATATGCGGATGAATATGTGCATGCTCCTTAAACAAAATAAGCCAACTGAGCGGAGCTGTTATCGAAAACCAGGTGGTAATAACTAATCTTCTGTCAATATTTTTTACATACAAAAATACAGAACAAACAATACCCAAGAAAATAATAACAATAAAAGGCATTTTTACAAAATCTTCATTTACGAATGAGCCTCCAATATACCTGAGAAGTATATCCAAATGATACTGCTTCAGAGTATTCAGATAAGCGTATTCTCCATTATATGAATATTCTCCGTTAGCCCTTCTTGCATAGGCATCTACAAGGTGAGCAATTCCATCTTTAAAATTACCCGTTAAGATGTTAAATTGAAATAATTGAAATGAAATTGTGAGTATAAACGGAAGTATGACAATTAAAAAATGCCTTCCTATAAAATTCAAATAAAACGATCTTTTATTTTCGAATAAATAATAGATATATGGAATAGCAGAAGATATTAAGAATACTGTAATAAATTCAAATCCGGTGAACCAAAACTTAATAAAAAATAACAGCGATGATACAATTACATATTTTTTAATGCTATAATTTTCTTTATTTTGTTCAAAAAAGAACATAGAATAAACAAAAGGCAAGAAATAAACCCAGTTGCACCACCAGGTACTTTTCCCGTATAAAAATATCCAATAATTTAAAATTAAAATCAAGAAAGAGATTATAGTTGTCAGTAATCCGAATTTTCTTTTTACCCAAATCATAAATAAAGTTAACAAAACACTTAACGCTAATGAGTTTAGCATTCTAAAAATAGTTATACTGACTTTATTATCTAAGTTGAAAATTTTATCAAAAACGCTGTACAATATAGCCTGACCTCCAATTTGAGATTTATAAGCCCAATAATAATATTTTCTGGGATGCTCGTTATTGATATACTTGGCATAAGATTTTCTTCCGGCAATACCCCTGTTAGAGAAATCCCGATCAACATAAAAAACGCCTGTAAAACCTCCGTCTTCAAATATTCCACCCTGTTGAGAGTTTAACAGTTTCCCAATGACTAGTGTCTCAGATACTTCAACTAAACTGTAATCAAACCTTTCCTTTGGAATAAGATGAAACAAATTAAACTGACTATTACAAAACAATAAAATAGCAAAAAGAAGGAAAATCAATCTATTCTTCATGTCATTTTGTACTATTATACCTTACCTTAAAGTTCTTTTTATCAATTATACTGATATTATCCAGAATAAGGCCGGTCATAAAAGAAAGCAGAGATACAATGACCAACATTATCGAAAATATAAGAGTCGGAACTTTATATACATATTTATATTCAAAGTACTCTTTGATAGGAACAATCATAAATAAGAGACCAATAACGAATAACACACCAGCCACTGCACCGAAAAACAATAAAGGTTTATAAAGCCTTACCAGATTAAAGAAAAGTTTGATAACTTTAAATCCGTCGGTAAAAGTATTTAGTTTTGATTCACTGCCTTCCGGTCTGTCTCTATAATTTATTGAATATTCTTCTATTGACAAGCCGTTATGAAGAGAATAAATTGAAAGGTCTGTTTCTAACTCAAAGCCTTTTATAGTGCTGGCATAATTTTTCACAAATTTTCTTGAAAAAATTCTATAACCAGATAAGATATCTTTCAATTCTGATCCAAAAAATACATTAATGAGACTTCTTACCAGATTATTTCCGAAATTGTGAAAAGCTCTTTTGTTTTCTTTTTTGTAACTGTTATTAGATAATCTATCTCCTACAAGCATATCACAATTGTTCTCAATAAACTGATTCACCATCTCCTGAACACAGTCTACCGGATAGGTATCATCCCCATCAATCATAATATAAATATCAGCATCTATTTCGCGAAACATTTTGAAAACAACGTTTGCTTTTCCCTGTCTTCTTTCATGCCGGACAATTGCACCCGCTTCCTTTGCAATATCAGATGTCCCGTCTTTTGAATTATTATCATAGACAAAAATTTCTGCTTCAGGAAGAAAAGTTTTAAAATCCTTTACAACTTTCCCAATCGTCAGAGCTTCATTATAACAGGGGACAAGTACGGCTATTTTAGGATACATCATTAGCGATAAAATTTTCTATTTGATAGTAATCCAATTTGTTGAGAGACCTGCAAAAACAGACAAGCCGTTTCTGCAAAAATGCTTTTTTCTTCATCATGAGTATATAAATTTTTGACAAAAATAATAAAAAACTGCAGATAGTCTTTTAAATTAACATAAATAAAAAAACTGCCCCAAAAATTTGGGGCAATATAAAATTTAGAGAAAATTATTAATGAAGTTGAATATAGTTTCTATGTATGCTGTCATTTAAGTATTATGATTAGGGGAGTAGAAAGTTTTGGTAAAGATCAATTGTAAATTTACCCGCAGTAATATTTCTAAAGCTGGAAAAAACCAAGAAATTAAATACAACCAAAAATATTATAAATGCATAAATAAGCGTTTTACTGGTTTTTGAGACCACATACATTGCATTTGGAATTATTAAAAATCCAAAACCGGTAAATGCACCCACCAGTCTCGAGGAGAAAACCGGGTTATTCCTGAATATAAAATAAAAACAAATCCCGACAAGTGCATAGTTTCTTTGATATTCATAATACGGATATTTCTCTTTCAGCTTGGTATCATAGAAAAACAGGAAAAACGTAAGAATTGCGGTCATTACTTCAGGAATACCTATTCCTCCATTAAGCCTTTCTGCACTTTCCTCCATATAGGCATTAAAACCGCCAATGACCGTGCTATCAGAAGCAATACCGTCCAAAAAGCTGCCAAAAACCCTATACACCTCAAAAGGTGATAAAAATATAGATACTACAATTGCACCAAGCATAATTGCTTTATTTACAGGAATACGGGCCACCCAATACATAGGTAAAACAGCATAACATACATTATGAATTCCCCCCGCTAAATAAATACATAAAAGATAATAAAACAGCTTTCTCTCCTTGATAAACCTTACAGCATAGTATACTATAAAAATTCCTAAATTCTGTCTCATCTGCCCACATTCTCCAATAAAAAAGCCGGGTATGAACATAAACAAAATGAAGGTAAAGGGATAAAACGTATTATCTTCCACATACCTCATCTTAAAGAATATTGCTAATACAGCCACTACAAACGTAAGCATGTAAAAGGGGGCATTAAAAATATTAAGCAAAATTTTATTGATAAGGATATACAGCCATTCTACAGCTATAGGCTGCGGGCTATCAAGATGTAACCCCTTTAAAATAATACTGAAATAATCAATGGTATCAGAATACACATATATTCCCCTATAACTACCATAATCAGGGCCCGCATCACGAAAACCCGCCACAAGAATCATAAAGCCTCCAAGGAAATACAGGTATTTTCTATCTACCTTTCCTCTAAATACTTCTTGGTAACTAAATATAACTAGGAAAAAGATTATTATCAGAAAATATGGGTGTAGTAAACTCATTATCTAGGTGTATGAATTTTTATAATTTTTTTTCATCTGTCGGAACTTTGCAAAAGTAGAATATTTTTTCATTTTCGTCAGAATATTTTGTTGATTTTCAATGAAAACTTATTATTAAATGTTTTGAACTAATACTTAAAAAATTAAATTTGCAAACTTGATTTTATAATGCAATGCATCATTTCTTTATATTTTTATATTATTTAATTTCCAAAAACAGGCTTCTTTCTGCATGTATTGCAGTGGGAATTGCTCTTTTGTGCGGGTTTTTTGCTTCAAAAATAAATTTTGAGGAAGATATCAACCAGATAATTCCTAAAAATGAAAAGTCTGATCTTACTGCCAAAGTTTTGAAACAGCTCAACTTCTCAGATAAAATCATTGTTATCATTGAAAATAAATCCAAAGAGGATAATTTTCAGCTTTCGGAAACTGCAGATGCTTTTTTAATTCAAATAGAACCTTTACAAAAATATATCGGCTCTATTCAGGGAAAAATAAATGATAACGAAATTTCAGAAACCTTCGATTTTGTCAATCAAAACCTTCCTTTATTCTTAGATGAAAACGATTACAAGGAAATTGAAAGAAAACTTCAGATAGACAGCATTGCAAAACAGGTGGAAAACAATTACATTTCTTTAGCTTCACCCACAAGTTTGGTCACAAAAGACTTCATAAAGAAAGATCCGCTGGGAATCACTTTTTTAGGAATCAAAAAGCTGAACGCTTTAAATATCAGTAAAGATTTCAAGCTTGAAGACAATTATATCGTTACTAAAAACGGGAAAAACCTGCTTCTATTTATTGAACCAAAAAATAAAAGCAACGACACAAAAAATAACGAAGTATTTGTTAATCAATTAAATGAAATAAAAGATAATCTCAACAAACAATTCAAAGGAAAAACCGAAGTCAGTTATTTTGGCTCGCCTGTCATTGCTGTTGCAAATGCTCAGCAAATCAAAAAAGATATCCAAAATACAGTCATGATTTCCATGACGGTACTTTTGATTTTGCTGATTTATTATTTCAGAAACTTTTTTACACCAATCATTGTTTTTCTTCCGACCGTATTTTCAGTTTTACTGGCTTTGTTGATTTTATATTTTATTAAAGACAAAATTTCTGCAATCTCATTGAGTGTAGGAGCTATTTTAATAGGAATTACGATTGATTACGCCCTGCATATTCTTACCCATTATAAGCACAATAATAATATTGAAGAGCTTTATAAGGAAATCACACAGCCTATCATTTTAAGTAGTGCGACGACTGCTGTTTCTTTCTTATGCCTTATTTTTGTTCGCTCAGAAGCATTGAAAGATTTAGGACTTTTTGCAGCAATTACGGTTATTTTATCTTCTATTACAGCATTGATTATTGTTCCTCAACTATATAAACCCAAGCAAAAGGAACATGATTTAAATACCAATTTCATAGACAGAATCGGTTCTTATCCGTACGAGAAAAACAAACCTTTAATTATTGGCTGCTCTATCATTATTATTGCCTGCCTTTTCGGTTTTAGACACGTTGGATTTAATGAAGATATTGGGGATTTAAATTACATTCCGAAAGATTTGAAAATAAGTGAGGCAAAACTTGAAAAACTTTCAGACATCACTTCAAAATCCATTTACACCATTTCTTATGGAAATTCCGAAAATGAAGCGCTGACAAGAAACTCTCAACTGAGCAATTTCCTTGAAAAAGAAAAAAAAGACGGAAAAATTTTAAGTTACAACTCTCTTGGAAATGTGGTTTTATCTGAAAAAGATCAACAAAAGAAAATTAAGGAATGGAATGCATTCTGGAACAGCAATAAAAAGAACCAAACTATTTCCGAACTAATCAATAACGGGAATAAATTTGGCTTCAACGGTTCTGCATTCGACCAATTCAATGAAAATTTAAATAAAAACTATTCTACTTTAAGCTTAAAAGACTACAAAAAAATAAAAGCTTTACAGATTTCAGAATTTTTAAGTCAGGAAAACGGTTTTTATACCGTTTCGAATGTTGTGAAAGTAGACGAAAAGAAAAGGGATACTTTCATCAAAGATGTTGAGAAAAAACATGATGCTTTGGCTATCGACCGCCAACAAATGAATGAAAATTTTTTAGGCTTGTTAAAAAGAGATTTTAATACATTGATTAATTATTCTCTTCTGGCAATTGTTTTGACGATAATTGTTTTCTTTAGAAATTTTGAACTGACAGTTCTTACCATGTTTCCCATTGTGTTAACGGGAGTAGTGACGGCAGGAATTTTATATTTTTTAGGTTTAGAATTAAATATTTTCAGTACCGTTGTTTGTACATTGGTTTTCGGGGTTGGAGATGATTTCAGTATTTTCCTGACAAAAGCAATGCAGAAAGAGCACACTACAGGGAAAAATGAACTTCCCACATACAGAACATCTATCATTTTAGCAGTTTTCACAACAATTCTTTCCATCGGTTCTTTGATTTTCGCGAAACATCCGGCACTGCATTCTTTAGCATTAGTTGCATTAATAGGAATGCTCTCCGTAATTATCATCACTTCAACTTTGTATCCGTTTTGGTTTAGATTGTTAATTACAAACAGAGCAAAAAAAGGACTTTCACCAATAACGTTCAGATTATTTATGCGTTCAATTCTATCATTTTTGTATTATGGATTGGGCGGATTATTTTTCTCTTTCTTCGGGCACTTTTTTGTACGAAAGGCAAAAGGAAAGACGTTGGATAACATTAAGAAATTTATTGCATTATTTTTAAAATCTGTTTTACATGTTACACCATTTGTAAAGAAGACAGTCATTAAAAATCCGAATGAAGATTTCAGCAAACCTTCTGTCATCATTGCCAATCACACCTCTTTTCTGGATACTTTAGCGCTTGCGATGGCAACACACAAGATTGTCTATTTGGTGAATGACTGGGTCTATGATTCCCCGGTTTTCGGAAAACTGGTAAAAGCCTTAGGCTTTTTCCCCGTTTCTCATGGTATTGAAAACGGAATGGAAAAACTGAAAGAAAAAATAGCAGAAGGCTACTCATTAATGGTATTTCCGGAAGCTGAACGTTCTTATACTAATAATGTAAAAAGGTTTCACAAGGGAGCATTTTATATTGCAGAACAATTCGGATTAGATGTTGTTCCGGTTTACATTCATGGAAATTCCGAAGTTTTGCCTAAAGGTGATTTTATAATCTATGACGGAAGCATTACCGTAAAAGTTGGTGACAGAATCAGTAAAAATGATATGAATTTTGGGGAAAATTATTCCGAAAGAACTAAAAAAATTAATGCCTATTTCAGAGAGCAGTTTGCGAAGCTGAGAAACGAAATTGAAAACGAAAATTATTTTAAAAACAAATTATTTTTAAGCTTTTTATATAAGGAAACTGAAGTTGTAAAAGAATTAAAAGACGATTTCAATAAAAACAAATCTGTTTATTTTGAGCTGAATAAACAGATTGCAGATGATGCAGTGATTTTACATATTGCTGATGATTTTGGGCAAAAAGATGTTTTGCTTACCCTTCAGCAGGCAAGTAGAAAAATTTTCAGTTTAATCAATAATAAAGAAAAAAGAGAAGTCGCTGAACAAAGTTATTTGGTAAAAAGAAGAAAGATCAATTACATCAATGATATTTCGGAAGTAAATAAAAAAATAAATGTGCTTTTAATTTCTGACGAAAACTTTAATCTAAATAATATCACAGGCCTGCCGGAAACTATCATTTTTGTTAACAGAAAAAATAATTTATTAGACAATACTAATTTTACCCTAAAGTTTAGTTCTGAATCATTAAAAATATTTAGTTCTAAATAATAAATATGAAAAGCATATTTTTGTAAACGCTAAAAAATAGTAATGAAAAAAAATATACTCGTTATATATTATTCACAAACCGGTCAATTGGAAGATATTGTAAGGAATGTCACCCTGCCTTTTGAAGAAAAAAAGGACGAATACGATGTTACTTATTATAATATCCGGCTAAAACAAGATTTTCCTTTTCCCTGGCCGAATGATGTTTTTTTTAACACATTTCCGGAATCTTATCTTCAGATTCCGAGCGAAATATTGCCTCCGTCCGAAGAGGTACTGGGTAAAAAGTATGACCTTATTATTTTTGGGTATCAGGTCTGGTATTTAACGCCATCTATCCCGATTATCTCATTCTTAAAAAGCGGCTATGCTGAGAAAATAATGAAAGACACACAAGTTGTTACCATTTCTGCAACAAGAAATATGTGGATGCTCTCTCAGGAAAAGCTAAAAGTTTATCTAAAAAACATGAATGCCAAACTTGTAGGAAACATTGCTTTGGTAGACAGGCACGATAATTACACGAGTGTACTGACCGTTATTCGGTGGATGATTGGCGGACAAAAAGAAAAATCAGGACTACTTCCTGCAGCCGGAGTTTCAGATGAAGAAATTAATGGTTCGGTAAAATATGGCGAAATTATTGAAAGACATTTCAATAATAATGACATAGAAAACCTTCAGTCTGATTTGGTAAAAAACGGAGCTATAGAAATCAGGCCTTTCCTGGTAAGAGTAGAAAAAGTAGGAAATAAAATTTTCACTATTTGGTCAAATCTTATCATAAAGAAAAAAGAGAAGCGCCCATTGCTTATCAAATTGTTTAAGGTATATTTGATGGCAGCGATTTGGATTATATCACCAATAGTACTGGTTTTACACTTGCTGACAACACCAATTTTTTGGTTCAAAAGAAAAAAACAGAGAGAATATTTACAAGGAATTAATTTAAAATAGAATGTACGACGTATTTATAACAAAAGCATCAAAATACTTACCCAATGAGCCGGTTTCTAATGATGAAATGGAAACGTATCTTGGTTATATAAATGACGCAAAATCTAAAGCAAAGTCTATTATTTTAAGAAACAACAAAATCACGACAAGATATTACGCTTTAGACAAAGAAGGAAACCCAACGCATACAAACGCTCAGCTTACAGCAAAAGCTATTGAAGGGCTTTTTGACGAAAATTTCAAAAAAGAAGACCTGAAGTTGTTATCTGTGGGGACTACTTCTCCCGACCAGATTCAGCCTTCACACGCTTCCATGGTTCATGGTGAATTAAACATCGGAAAATCTATTGAAATTAATACCGCAACAGGTCTTTGTAATTCGGGAATGAATGCTCTTAACTACGGATTTCTTTCCATCAGAGCAGGAGTTCAGGAAACTGCTGTTTGTGCAGGCTCTGAAAGGATGTCCGCCTGGATGACAGCTGATAAATTCAACCACGAAGCTGAGAATTTAATTTTATTGGAAGAAAGGCCGATCATCGCCTTCAAAAGAGAATTCTTAAGATGGATGCTTTCCGACGGAGCAGGTGCTTTTTTACTGGAAAACAAGCCAAGAGAAAACGGAACCAATCTAAAAGTAGAATGGATAGATTTTTATTCTTACGCTCACGAAATCGAAGCTTGTATGTACGCAGGCTGTGAAAAACAAGAAGACGGAAGCTTAAAATCCTGGGCTGATTATCCATCTGATGAATGGTTGAAACAATCAATTTTTGCATTGAAACAAGACACTAAAATTTTAGATAAATATATTTTGGTAAAAGGTGCAGAAAGTTTAAGGTCTTCTTTTGACAAGCATCATCTTGACCCGGAAACCGTTGACCATGTTTTAGCTCATATTTCTTCCGGTTATTTTAAAGAAGGTCTGAAAAACGAATTTGCTAATGTAGGATTGGATTTCCCTTGGGAAAAATGGTACTACAACCTTTCTGAAATAGGAAACATCGGCGCAGGCTCTATTTTTGTGGCTTTAGAAGAGCTAATGAATTCAGGAAAGCTGAAAAAGGGAGAAAAAGTACTTCTTTGTGTCCCTGAAAGCGGGAGATTTGCTTATTCTTGTGCTTTATTAACGGTTTGCTAATGGAAAACAAATTGCCTACCTCTGATCAACATTTTGTCGAAAGCTTAATTCCGCAAAGATTTCCTTTTGTAATGGTAAACAGTATTACAGACTATTCTGAAAATCAACTGATTTCAGGACTTGAGATAAAAGAGGAAAATATTTTTGTTCAGAATGGAGTTTTTCAGGCTTCCGGTTTGGTAGAACATCAGGCTCAAAGCGTTGCTTTACACACCGGCTACCAATATTATTTATTAGGGAAAAAAGCTCCGACAGGATATATTGGTGCCATTAAATCTTTTGATGCAGAAACATTACCAAAAGTTGGAGATAGATTGGAAACAGAAGTTACCATTCTGAGTGAAATAATGGGAGTAACATTGGTAGACGCCGTTACGAAATTAAATGATGAGGTTATTGCAAGCTCTCAAATGAAAACTGTTGTAAAATAAATTTTAATGGAAATCAAGGAAGAGAACCTTATCAATATACACAATTTTCTTCCGCATCGCGAGCCGATGCTGATGGCAGATTATATTCTGGAATTGACCAAAGAAAAAGTTATCACTTCCTTTGAAATTTTACAGGATAATATCTTTGTTCATAATAATGAATTTGTAGAAGCCGGTTTGATTGAAAATTTAGCACAAACCTGTTCTTCAATTTTAGGACAAAGCTTTTTTCAAGACCCGGACACGGATACAAAAGTGATTGGCTTCATAACCAATATCAAAAAAATTGAAATTTTCACATTGCCGAAAGTGGGCGATAAAATCATTTCGAAAGCATCATTGATTTCCCAATTTGAAAATATCTGCAATATCTTTTGTGAAACCTTTAATCATGATGAATTATTAATAAGAGCTGAAATTAATTTGTTTATTCAAGAAATAAAGCCATGAAAAAACAAAACCTGCCTCAAGACGAAAGTAATCTGAAATCAGCAAACATGACCGAGGTGTTGTATGTCACAGATGAAAACGATAATTATACAACCGCAAGAAGCATTGGTTGGGATATTAAAAAAGCAGCTTTAGATGAATCTTTAGCTTTAATTAACGAAAGAATTGAAGAAGCAAAACAAAATGTTGCCAATCATATTGTAAGTCCAATCATTTATTTCATGGAACTGAATAAAATGGATGTACAAGTGCTTGCTGCTTACGTCGGAATGTGGCAATGGCGCGTCAAAAGACACACAAAACCAAAAATATTTAAAACACTAAGCGAATCCGTACTGAAAAAATATGCCGATGCCTTCGGAATTTCAGTGGATGAATTAAAAAATTTCAACGGAAAATAGAATTTCCGGATAAAAAGATAAAAGCTAAATGAAATGAAAATTCCACTTGGCTTTTTGAAAAAATTAACAAACTATAAATGAAACTTAATTTTGAACACCATCAGACTGCGCATTGCGAAAACGGTGTTGCCTCTAATTTATTATTAAACAAAGGGTTGAAACTCAGCGAACCCATGATTTTTGGAATCGGTTCCGGATTGTTCTTTGTGTATCTGCCTTTTTTAAAAGTAAATTTTGCTCCCGGTTTTAGTTATCGTCCGATGCCGGGTGCTATTTTCAGTAAGGCAGCAAAAAGATTGGGAATTAAAATTAAAAGAGAAAAATTTTCAAATCCTGCTGATGCTCAAAAAGCATTAGAACGAAATTTAAATCAAAATATACCAACAGGTTTACAGGTCGGCGTTTTCAACCTTACTTATTTTCCTGAAGAATATAAATTCCACTTCAACGCCCACAATTTGGTCGTTTATGGCAAAGAAAACGGAAGATTTTTAATCAGTGATCCTGTAATGGACTACCCCACTTCTCTTTCCGAAGCTGAACTGGAAAAAGTAAGATATGCCAAAGGCGCACTTCCGCCAAAAGGTCATATGTACTACCCTATTTATATTCCTGAAAACATAAATCTGGAAAATGCTATCAAAAAGGGAATCAGAGACACTTGTAAAAATATGTTGGCTCCTGTTCCTCTTGTTGGGGTAAAAGCAATAAGATGGGTCGCAAAAAGCATCCCGAAATGGGCTGAAAAAAAAGGCACAAAAGTGACCAACCACTATCTTGGACAATTAATCAGAATGCAGGAGGAAATCGGAACCGGCGGTGGCGGTTTCAGGTTTATCTATGGTGCATTTTTACAGGAAGCTGCAGTAATTCTTAAAAATGACCAGCTAAAAGAGTTGTCTAAAGAAATCACCACTATCGGAGACCTTTGGAGAGATTTTGCAGTGGATATTGCAAGGGTTTACAAAAACAGGAATTCAAAAAGCGATATTTACAACCAGCTTTCAAAAACGATGCTTCATATTGCAGATTTGGAAGAAGCTTTCTATAAAAAACTGAGAAAAGCTATCTAATCATGGCGAATATTATTGAAATCAAAAATTTATATAAAAAATATAAAAATGCAGAAGAGTTTTCTGTAAATGATATCTCATTGAATATTGAGAAGAATGAAATCTACGGAATTCTCGGGCCCAACGGAGCAGGAAAAACAACTTTGATATCCATGCTTTCCGGCTTAGTTAAACCAACTTCCGGAAACTTTAAAATCAACGGATTATCACCACAAAAAGACGGTTTTAAATTAAGACAAATCATCGGAATCGTTCCGCAGGAATATGCATTGTATCCGACATTAACGGCAAGAGAAAACTTAATGTTCTTCGGAAGTCTCTACGGCTTAAGCCACAAAAAATTAAGAAGTGCTATTAATGAAGCCCTAGAAATTATGGGTTTGTCAAAATTTGCCGATAAAAAAGTTGAGCAATTTTCGGGAGGAATGAAGCGTCGCTGCAATCTTATCGCAGGAACGCTGCACAATCCTAAGGTTTTGTTTTTGGACGAGCCAACTGTGGGTGTAGATGTTCAGTCAAAAAAAGTAATCATCGACTTCTTGCAGGACTTAAACAAAAATGGGACGTGCATCATCTACACTTCGCATCACCTTTCAGAGGCGGAAGAATTTTGTACTAAAATTGCGATTATCGACAGAGGGAAAATCCACGCAGTCGGAACACCTGAAGAATTGGTAAACAGAGTGGCAAGTGCCGAAAATCTAGAAGATGTTTTTATTTCATTAACCGGAAAAGAATTAAGAGATGTTGTTGTATAAATTGTGGAGAAGCTTCGTTAAAGAAATCCTTTTACTGAAAAGAGATATCGGAGGAATTGTCATTATTTTTGTGATGCCTTTGTTGCTGATTGTAACCATTACATTGATTCAGGATTCTACTTTCAAAAACCTGGAAGGTTCAAAAATCCCTATCATTTTCATTGATAATGATAAGTCCGAAGTTTCCAAAAATATAAAACTGGAACTGGAAAACAGCAAAACATTTCAGCTTTTGACCAATTATAATGAAAAATCTGCTCAGGATGTGGTTTTCTCAGGTGATTATCAAATGGCGATTGTCATTCCTGAAAATTTAACGAAAGATTTAAATTCCAATATCGATTCCAAAGTTCAGGCAATTGTAAGTTCGTTTGGTTTGGAAGAAAATTCAGACCAAAAAGTTCAGGTTCCGGGCGTGAAAGCAAAAGAGATTCATTTATATTTTGATCCTGCAACCAATGCCGGATTCAAAAATTCCGTGATGAATTCCGTGAATAAAATGGTCTTTGAAATTGAGAATAAAAAGATTTACAAGGCTTTCCAGGACCAGCTGGGAACGACAGAAAATCTTGAGGAAAATAAAAATTTAATCAGCTTTAAAGAAATCACCCCGAAAAAAGGAGAAATGGAAGCGATTCCGAATTCCGTTCAACACAATGTTCCGGCTTGGGCACTGTTTGCAATTTTCTTTATTGTTGTCCCTTTGTCGATTAATCTGGTTAAAGAAAAAAGCCAGGGAACGAGCGTAAGGGTAAGAGTGAGCCCTACTCCGTATTACATTCACATTTTAGGAAAAACTTTTACTTATCTTATCATCTGTGTCATTCAGTTTTTATTGATGGTTGCTGTAGGAATTTACCTTTTTCCTTATATGGATTTACCGCAGTTTGATGTCACAGGGAAAATGTTCCAGCTTATTGTGGTAACTTTATTTTCAGGATTGGCGGCGATTGGGTTCGGAGTATTATTGGGAACCATTGCCGATACACAGGAACAGTCTGCGCCGTTTGGAGCAACTTCTGTTGTAGTTTTGGCCGCAATTGGAGGAATCTGGGTTCCTGTGTTTTTAATGCCTGACTTCATGCAGTCTGTTGCCAAATTCTCTCCAATGAATTGGGGACTGAATGCTTATTATGACATTATTTTAAGAAACAGCGGAATCGGAGGAATTGCCAAAGAATTGTCTTTCTTATTTTTATTCTATATTACAATGGTCGGAATTTCATTAATTTACGAAAGAAAACAGAATGCAGTCTAAAGAAAATATATTAAGCTGTACGGAAGAGGCCCGGGTAAGATTCAGCGAAACAGACCCTTTGGGAATTGTGTGGCACGGGCATTACATCGTTTATTTTGAAGACGGCAGGGAGGCTTTCGGAAGACAGCACGGTTTGACTTATCTCGATATCCAAAAAGCCGGATTTGTAACACCTATTGTAAAAAGTACGTGTGAACATTTTCTTCCATTGAAGTATGGAGAAACATTCAAGATTATAACGACTTTCGTAAATTCAACTTCAGCGAAATTAATTTACCGATACGAGCTCTTTAATGAGCAAAATAAACTGGTCTGTACAGGAGAAACCATTCAGGTTTTTTTGGATTCAGACAATAATTTATGTTTATATAATCCTGAGTTTTTTCAGGCTTGGAAAGATAAAATGGGATTGTAATGAAGAAAGAAGTTTATATTACAGATTATCATTGTGTCACGCCTTTAGGTTTTGATGTTTCTTCGAATTGGAATGCCCTTTTGGAAGGAAAATCAGGTGTAGCATTACATAAAATCATACAAAATCAGGAATCTTTTTACGTCTCCGTGATAGATTCTGAAAAATTGGAAACCGAGTTTCAAAAAAACTTCGACAATCAGGATTTTACAAGACTTGAAAAAATGTTTTTGTTAAGTTTAAAACCTTTGGTTGAAAGACATAACATTACAGACGAAACCGCTTTTATTTTATCTACAACAAAAGGGAATATAAGCCTTTTAAAAAATCAGACAACTTTACCGGAAGGCGTTTTTCTTTCAAGATTAGCTCAAAAGATTGCTGATTTTTTTGGATTTAAAAGTAAGCCAATAGTAATTTCAAATGCCTGTGTATCCGGAGTAATGGGGATTGCGGTTGCGAAAAATATGATTCAGGCTGGAAAATATAAGGATGCTTTTGTGATTGCCGGGGATGAGGTTTCAGAATTTGTAATTTCAGGATTCAACTCTTTCCAGGCAATCGGAACGGAAATCTGCAAACCTTACGACAAAAGCCGTGACGGAATCAATCTCGGTGAAGCGGCAGCGGCAGCTTATATCACTTCAGAATTAAATCAAAACGAGAAATTTAGTTTTAAAATATTGGGAGATTCTGCTATTAATGATGCCAACCACATTTCCGGACCTTCAAGAACCGGTGACGGATTATTTGCCAGCATCCAAAATGCCATGACAGAAGCTCAAGTTTCAGCAGAAAAAATTGATTTTATTTCCGCACACGGGACAGCCACGATATATAATGACGAAATGGAAGCCGTTGCTTTCAACAGAATGAAATTACAAGATGTTCCTTTAAACAGTATGAAAGGCTATTACGGGCATTGTTTGGGCGCATCAGGACTTTTGGAAAGCATTATTTCTATGGAAAGCGCAAGAAATAATACTTTAATTCCATCTAAAAATTTTGAAGAGACGGGAACTTCCCAATCTTTGAATATTATTAAAGAGAACCAACCGGCAGAAATCAGATATATTTTGAAAACAGCTTCGGGTTTTGGCGGGTGTAATGCAGCTATTGTTCTGGAAAAATGTTAAAATGAAAACGATGAAAAAAACTGGCATTTGCACCATAGAAAATTCAAAAATCATTCTCAACAACGATATTATTTTTGAAACCCAAACTGAAAATTTTTCAGATTTCGCAAAAGAAGCTTATAAAAGTTTAGAACTGAACTATCCGAAATTTCACAAAATGGATAACTTGAGCAAACTGACTTTTCTTGCTTCTGAAATGATTTTAAAAAACGAAGACCACAGCAGAACAGCATTGGTTTTTGCCAATAAATCATCAAGTTTAGACACTGATTTTAAATACCAGGAAAGCATCAATTCCCAGGAAAATTATTTTCCTAGTCCTGCGGTTTTTGTATATACTTTACCGAATATTTGTGTAGGTGAAATCAGTATCAGGCACAAAATGCAGACAGAAAATGCTTTTTTTGTCTTGGATGAATTTGATGAAAAATTTTTAAATGACTATTCAAAACAGATTTTAGATTCCGGAAAAGCAGATAAAGTATTGTGCGGATGGGTAGAACTCTATCAGGAAAGTTATAATGCTTTCGTATATTTGCTGACTACGTAATGTAACAAATTAATAATATAACAATGTAGCCATGTTTTGCAGTAATCCATTGGTAAATTGGTAAACTACTACATAGTACATTAAAATAATTTTTATGGAAAACTTAAGAGAAGAATTAAAGCACAAAATCATTGAAGTACTTAATCTTGAAGATGTTGCAATAGAAGAAATCAAAGATACAGACCCACTATTCGGAGGAGGTCTTGGATTGGATTCTATTGACGCTCTTGAATTAATCGTTCTTCTTGATAAAGAATATGGAATCAAATTATCTGACCCTAAAAAAGGGAAGGAAATCTTCCAGTCTATTGAAGTAATGGCGAAATTCATTGAAGAAAACAGAACGAAATAAGTTAATATACCAATGTATCAATATAACAGTCTAGCAATTATTGGTAAACTGTTATATTGATATATTGCTACATTTTGTATAAAAATGAGTCAAAAAATTGCCATAACAGGAATGGGTATCATTTCCTCCATAGGAAACAATGTGGAGGAAAATTTCATATCGTTAAAATCCGGGAAACATGGGATTTCAGACATTCGGTTGTTTGAAACGCGTCATGCCGGAAATATTAAAATTGGCGAGATAAAATTGTCTAATGAAGAATTGGTGCAAAAGCTTCAGCTGAAGGAAGACAATAATGCCACGAGAACCTCTTTATTAGGTATGGTTGCCGCAAAAGAAGCGGTAGAAAGTGCCGGAATTTTGAATATTAATGAGTATAAAACAGGGCTGATTTCCTCAACCAGCGTTGGCGGAATGGACATCACCGAAAAATATTTCTACACGTATGAAGACCTTCCTGAAAAGCAAAAATATATTGACTCTCACGATGCGGGAAATTCATCATTGCTGATTGCGGATTATCTTGGCTTAAAAGGCATGGTTTCTACCATAAGTACAGCTTGCTCGTCTGCTGCCAATGCCATTATGATGGGTGCAAAACTCATTAAAAACGGAGTTCTTGACCGGGTAATTGTTGGCGGAACAGATTCTCTTTCAAAATTTACATTGAATGGGTTCAATACCTTGATGATTCTTACGGATTCTTACAACACGCCTTTCGATAACGACAGAAAGGGTCTGAACCTTGGTGAAGCTGCTGCTTTTTTAGTTTTAGAATCTGATGAAATCGTGAAAAAAGAAAACAAAAAAGTATTGGGCTATCTTTCAGGTTATGGGAATGCCAATGATGCACACCATCAAACCGCCTCTTCAGAAAACGGGCAAGGAGCGTTTCTGGCCATGGAAAAAGCGTTGAAAGTCTTTGGCTTAAACAAAGAAAGTATTGATTACATCAACGTTCACGGGACAGCAACCCCAAATAACGATTTATCTGAGGGAATTGCAATGCTTAGAATTTTTGGGGAAAATAATGTCCCGGAATTCAGTTCTACAAAAGCGTTTACAGGTCATACTCTCGCTGCGGCTGCGGGAATTGAAGCAGTTTATTCCTTGTTGGCAATTAACAATAATGTCATTTTCCCGAATCTGAATTTTAAAACAAAGATGGGAGAATTTGATTTGACACCCGTGACTGAACTCAAAGAGAAAAACATCAACCACGTTCTTTCCAATTCGTTTGGTTTTGGAGGAAACTGTTCAACCTTAATCTTCTCAAAATCATGAGTGCAGTTTACATCAACAGTGCAGCCTGCATCTCAGTTCAGGACACTTTAAATGAAAATTTTTTCCAAAATTTAATGCCTGAAAATTCAGCTCAGGTTTTAAAAGCTATTGAACCTAATTACAAAGAATTCATACCTCCTGCAATGATTAGGAGGATGTCTAAAACGGTAAAAATGAGCTCAGTAGCCTCAAAATATGCTTTGAAAGAAGCAGGAATTGAAAATCCCGATGCCATTATCGTTGGAACAGGAATGGGCTGTTCGCAGGATTCTGAAAAATTTTTAAAGAATGTGATTGATAATAATGAAGAGTTTCTGACTCCGACTTATTTCATCCAATCCACTCATAATACAGTCGCAGGGCAAATCGCTCTCGGATTACAGTGCCACGCTTACAATTTTACGTATGTAAACACTTCTTCTTCTCTGGAATTTTCTTTTTTGGATGCCAAACTTCAGATTAATGATGGTGAGGCGGAAAACGTTTTAGTTGGTTCAACAGATGAGCAGACCGACAGAACAATGGAATTGTACAAATTAAACAATACCATTAAAAAAGAAGAAAATTTTCCTGTTGATTATTTAAAATCGAAAACTGATGGTGTAATTTGGGGTGAAGGTGCGAGCTTTTTTGTTTTAGGAAAAGACAAAACAGAAAGTTCTTATGCTCAATTAAAAGATATCCAAATTATTAACAATTTAGAATTAAGCGAAACACAACAATTTATTGAAGATTTTTTAACCAAAAATAACTTAACTACCCGTGACATTGATGCTGTTATGTTGGGCTTCAGCGGAGATGCGAAATCTGATGTTTATTATGCCAATGCAATGGATTATTTTTCAAATTCTGCTTTTTTGTATTATAAACATTTGAGTGGAGAGTTCAATACCGCAAGTGGTTTTTCAACATTTTTAGCTTGCCACATCCTTAAAAATCAAGAGATTCCGGAAGTGATGATGATTAATATCGTGAAAAAAGAAGAGATTAAGAGTATTCTTTTGTATAATCATCTTGGAGGACATGACCATAGTTTGGTTTTACTGGAAAGAATATAGATAAAACCATATAGACTTTGATGTGAAATAATACATTCTAAAATAAGAAATGAAGCACTACCCATTTATACTGTTTTATCTTTTCTGTAACGTTTTTATTTATGCGTTTCATGGAACTTTTTGGGTGTATCTGTTTTGTTTTTTTACTTTTTCTGCGGTTGTTGTTTGGGGTTCTTTTGATATTACGTTAGGATATTTTGTCAACAGCATTACTCATAAAAGAACGAAAATCAAAGAAGTGGCCTTGACTTTTGATGATGGTCCCACTGAGTTTACTCCAAAATTTTTAGATTTATTAAAAGAAAATAATGTGAAAGCAACGTTTTTCTGCATCGGAAAACAGATTGAGAAATATCCTGAAACTTTTCAGCGAATTATTGCAGAAGGCCACACGGTTGGAAATCATACCTTTTCACATTCTAATGCCACCGGATTTTTATCATCCTCAAAAATGGTTGATGAAATTGAAAAATGTGATGAAGTAATGGCAAAAGTTGGAAATATCAAAACCAATTTATATCGCCCTCCTTTTGGTGTCACCAATCCTAATATTGCAAAAGCGATAAAAAAAACCCGTAAAAAAAGCATCGGCTGGAATGTCCGTTCCTTAGATACCATTACAGACGATGAGAAAAAAATATACCGAAAAGTGACAAAAGGGTTAAAAAAAGGAAGCATTATTCTTCTTCACGATACTTCGGAGAAAACGTACAATGTTTTGGTAGATTTATTGTTATTTTTGAAAGATAAAAAATACTCAGCTTTTACAGTTGATACCATTATTAAAAATCAAAAAAATGATTAAAAATATGGCGCTCGGAGCGTTTTTATTAGTTTCAAGCTTCTTTTTTGCACAAAATACAGCAATGTCAGGAACGGAAGCAAAGGCATTCGTGGCTAAAGTTTCATCTGAAACAAAAGAAATAAAAACCTTACAGGCTGATTTTACTCAAACCAAAAAGATGGATTTTTTGGATAAGAATATCGTGACTTACGGAAAAATGTCTTTGAAATCTCCCAATATGCTGAGCTGGAAATATACAAAACCTTATCAGTACAGTATTATTTTCAAGGATAATAAAATCTTTATCAACGACCAGGGGAAAAAATCCTCTGTAGATGCAAAGAGCAAAACCTTTGAGAAAATCAATAAACTGATTGTCGGAAGTTCCAACGGACAGATGTTCAGTGACCCGGAATTTACGGTGAGTTATTTAAAAAACGCGAATTTCAATATCGCAAAATTCACTCCGAAATCTGCTCAATTATTGAAATACATCAAACAAATCGAATTGCAGTTCCCGAAAAACGAATCAACCGTTTCCCAGGTCAATATGACAGAGGCTTCCGGAGATACAACGAATATTGTTTTCAAAAATACAAAGATCAATGCGCCGATTTCTGCTTCAGAGTTTTCTTTATAGCCTGATTTTCCTGCTGCTTGTTTCGTGCAAAACATATAAATTAACAGACGTAACATCAATTCCGGCTTCTGAAAAAACGGTTAGAAACCTATATTTCTCGTCAAATGAAGATTATGTTTATAAATGTCAGATGGATATTTATAAAAATCATGTAAGCGGAATTTTAATTATTAAGAAACTCAACGAAACGACACACCGCGTTGCGATGACTTCTGATTTTGGGAATAAATTAATTGATTTTGAAATTTCAGAGAATAATTTTAAAGTCAATTATGTTTTTCCGGATTTAGATAAAAAAATTGTCATCAATTTTCTAAAGAATGATTTTCAGAGGCTTTTAAAAAGAGAATATCCTGTAACAAAAAGTTTTGAAAACGGAAATTCTAAAATTTATTTTTCAAAAATCGATAAAAAAGCTTATTATTTATTCTTTAACAAAGAAAATGGTTTATTACATCAAATTATTTATACGAAAAACAATAAGGAAAAAATCGATTTTACTTTTGATGCGAAAAAACATATCTTCGCGGATAGTTTAAATCTTCAACACAAAGATTTCAACATTAACATAAAACTATTTCAAATAACCGAAACTGAATAAATTAACCATGAAAAAACTATCATTATTATTCATACTGCTGATTTCAGGCTTATCTTTTGCACAGGTAACTTTTAATCCGGGAATCCGGGCAGGTGCCAATTTCTCACATTTTACAAATAACGAAAATTATACCTATTATTGGGCGGATGATTTGTATTACCCGGAAGCTAATGTCAACATGGATTTTAAAACCAAAACTGATTTTTATATCGGGCTATTTGGAAATATTCGTTTTGCAAAATTTTATGCTTTACAGCCGGAAATTAATTATTCAAGGCAGGGAACAAAACTGGATACCAATGTGAATAACTGGAACGGACAGACTCTTACGGCAACTTATCTTGGAATTCAATTAGTTAATAAATTTTATTTCAACAAATTCAATATTCATTTTGGCCCAACATTAGATTTCTTGGTAGAACATAAAAATTTCGATACCGAAAATGAAGTTGATTTAGGTTTAACTGCGGGTTTAGGATACGATATCACAAAAAACTTCGGTGTTGAGGCAAGAGTAAAAAAAGGTTTTATCCCTGTGTATTACTTCAACGACAATCACTCAAATGTTACTTTCCAAGCGGGGGTTTATTATACATTTAACATGAAAAAATAATTTATGCAGACTATTCTTACAGACTTTTATACTTTAAAATCATACGAAAAAGCTGAAAACGGAAATTTTATTGCGGCTATCAGTTTAAACAGAGATCATGATATTTTTAAGGGACATTTTCCCGGAAATCCTGTGACTCCCGGAGTTTGTATGATGCAGATTGTAAAAGAACTTACTGAAGAATTTACAGGTAAAAAATTATTCTTAAAAACCGCTTCCAATGTGAAATTCATGGCGATTATCAATCCTTTTGAAACACCTGATTTGAAACTTCAGTTGGATATTACAGAAAGTGAAGAAGATGTAAAAGTAAAGAATATAACTTCTTTTGGCGAGACAATTGCATTAAAAATGTCAGTAAACTATAAAAAGTTGACATCATGAAACTTATCTTATCATTCTTAGCTGCTTTTACTATTTTTTTTCAGTCTGGTCTTGAAGCATTAAGAGATAGTTATGAAAAGGCCAATGCTTCTAATGCAAACACAGAATCTTTCATTAATATAGCAGAAAAAACATCTGGTTCCGATGCTGTGACACAAGGTTACAAAGCTGCAGCCCAGATCATGGAAGCAAAGATTTCAAAAGCGAACAGAAAAGCACTTGTAAAATCCGGAGCAACAAGTCTGGAGAGTATTATTCAATCTCATCCTTCGAATATAGAGCTAAGATTAATAAGATTGAGCGTTCAGGAAAATATTCCTAAAATTGTAGGATACAGAGGAAACCTTAAAGATGATAAAGTTTTTATCCTGAATAATTATGCCAGGCAAAATGCCACGTTAAAAAATTACATTAAACGATTTGCAGCTCAGTCTAAAACTATTACGGCAGAAGAACGAGCAACATTAAAATAAAACAATGATCCTTTCCGAAGTACAAAATGCAATTTCCGAAAAGAAAATCTGCGTTTTAATACCTACTTACAACAACGAGAAAACTCTGAAAAGAGTGATTGACGGTGTTTTAGATTATACTGAAAATATTATCGTTATTAATGATGGCTCAACCGATTCAACTCTGAAAATCTTAATTAATTATTCTCAAATCACAGTAATTAATTTGCCTGAGAATAAAGGAAAAGGAAATGGATTGAAAACAGGTTTCAGAAAGGCAAAAGAACTGGGTTATAACTATGCTATAACAATTGATTCTGACGGACAGCACTATCCCGATGACATACCTGTTTTTGTGGAAGCTTTACTGAACGGAAAGGAGGACGTTTTATTAATCGGGAACAGAAATATGTCACAAGACGGGATTCCGAAAAAAAGTAGTTTTGGAAACCACTTTTCTAATTTCTGGTTTTGGTTTGAAACAGGAATCAAACTTGAGGACACGCAATCCGGTTACAGATTGTATCCTTTACACAAAATTCCTAAAAAATATTTTACCCCAAAATTCGAGTTTGAGATTGAAATCATTGTAAGAACAGCATGGAGACATATTCCCGTAAAGAATGTCCCTATAAAAGTTTTATATGATCCCCTGGAAAGAGTTTCGCATTTCAGACCTTTCAAAGATTTTACGAGGATTAGTATTCTTAATACAATTTTAGTAACAATTACCCTATTCTATATTATTCCGAGAAACTTTCTGAATAATTTCAAAAAAAAAAGCTTTAAAAAGTTCTTAAAAGAAGACGTTCTGGAAAGTGACGGAACCAATCGTACAAAAGCATTTTCCATTGCTCTTGGTGTTTTCATCGGGTTCTCTCCATTTTGGGGGTTTCATACTTTACTTGTGATTTCTCTGGCTGTTTTATTTAAACTTAATAAAGTGTTGGCTTTTGTAGCGTCTAATGTGAGTTTACCTCCTTTTATTCCGTTCATTATTGCTGCTTCACTATTTCTGGGAACACCTTTTGTAGCCGGAGACAGTAATATTTTAAGTCAGGATCTGAATTTTGACCTGGTAAAAAACAATTTTCTTCAATACGTAATCGGAAGTGCTATTCTGGCAAGTACAATGTCTGTACTTTCAGGAGTTTCCGCATTCCTTTTTCTCAATAAGCTCAACCCTGAAAATAATTAATCTCACTTTAAATTAAAATGGATTTTATAGCCTTAATATGTATTGTACTTTGGATTTTATTTTACGCTATTGATAAAGAGTATACCAAAAGACGCAGAAAATATTTAATGATAACTTTTATTATTTGTATGATTTTGATATCCTACAAAGCGTATCTCGTATATGCTAATTGATTACTAAATCTTTTTGAGAGTCTTTTTTAAATATTTTTCAATATTTTTTTTATCCGAGACAGTTGTAATTTCTTTAGTTAAAGCTTTTTCAAATTCAGTTTTTGCTTTGTAATATTCCCTTCTGTTAAAATAATATTTCCCGGTTTGATAATAAACCAGCCAAAAATCAGGATTTAAAGAATGGTAATAATTAATAAAATCTTCTGAAAATATTTTTGTCCTGTCGTTAACTGAATCTTCAATTTGCGAACTTAATATTTTGTATTGTCCGTAATTTTTAAAATCCTGAGAATCAACAAAAGGATCTTTCGCTATATTTAAATCTGACTTTGCAAACTGCCCGCTTTTGAGCCTTTTATCAGAAAAAATTTCATTTAAATCATAACAAACAAACTCCCCCATCTGATAAGGATTTGAAGAAACCCAGACCAGTTTTTTCTGAGGTGAAAAAATTACCGCATGATGTGCTAAAAGCTGATTAATAGCTTTTTCGTTTCCAAAGCCAATCTTCTCACCTTTCAAACCGGATTGATCTCTTAAAATGGAAGCCATTTTCTCAGGATTCAGCTTTTTGTTTTCCTGCAAAAGCTCCTGAAGCTTTTCATAACGATATTCAGAATGGCTTTCTAAAATATGCTTTTGATTTCTTTTATCGTCTTTATAAGCATCAGATTGAAAATGATTGGTACAAAAAATACGACTCGTATTTTCAACTTTGTACACGCCAAAATTGTCCGGAGAAACCTCAATAATCATGGCATTTTTGTCATTTGCGCTTCCTACCAGAATAGATTCTGAAACGAATACTTTCCTCTTTTTGGCAATTGCAATCGCTTCATCTATATTTTTAGCATACTGTAAAATTTCCCGTGTTACCAGAGAAATCGGAGTCTTAGCCGTCAAGGGGATTTTAGATTTTCCGGCATTGATTGTTACTGTAAGACCTTCCTTATTCATCCCTGAAACTACTCCAATCATTCCTGGCCAACTTACAGACAGATAAGGAATTCCGTCTTCCGGTTCTACAAATTCTATTAATTTGTTTTTAGCAAAATCATCTCCTACATAAAAGTCAAAATTCCGTCCGATCAATAGATCTCCATCTTCCGTATTTTCATTCCAGACTGCAAGAGAAGTACAACCAACCATCATTAAATCCTGCATTGCATGGCCGATATCATGAGCCCCATGCAAATACAAACTTCGTAAATATTTGGGTGCTATAAAATCATATTTATCTGATGAATATTGAGCTAATCCGTATAATTCTGCCTGATAATCTTCACGCACATTCAGATACATTTTTCGGTTATACCATTTTAGAAAACCCCGCAATAAATTTTGCTTAAACTTTGAAGGAACGAGACCTTCCACTTTTGAAAAGAAAATTTCTTCTTGTTTTTGCATTAAGTTTTGCGTTAGAGCCCCATTATTGTAGCCTAACTGTAAAGGATTCCCTTTAATATAAAGCTCCCAAAGTTGCTGCTTATTTTTGGATAAATAATTTTGTTTAAAACTAAAAGTTGAGTCATTGATTTTATTGACTTTTGGAACTTCTAATGAATATTGTTTTACATCGGGAATGTGCTTTATTGATTTTCTTATTCCACAAGACGTAAGATTGAGAACTAAAACAATGAAAAATAATAATCTTTTTATATCTTTTTGGCGAAAGAAGAAATCTGTACGTGCTAATTCAGATTTTTCATTCCAATTTGTTCTGTCCTGAATGACAGTATCTAACACGCTATTTTTCTTCACCTTTGTTTTTATTAATCAATTGTGTTAATCTTTCATCGATAACTTCTTTCCCTAAAATTTCCGCACAAGTATTGAAAGCCCCGATTGTACAGCCTAAAATCCCGTGCATATTTACAGATTGGCCGGTCAGAAAGAGATTATCAATTTTTGTTCGCGGAGAAACCATCGTTTTTAACGGGTTTTCTGAACTTTTTATATATCCGTACATATTACCTTCAAAACTCCCGATATAATCCCGGTAAGACAGCGGAGAAGATGTGTAAATTTTCTTGATTGCCTGTCTTAAGTTCGGAATTTTCTTTTCCAAAGCTTCAACCATTTTTCCCGCTTTCTCCAGCTTAAACTTTTCATATTGCTTTCCTCTCTCATGTTCATCCGTAACAATATTGACCGTTTTCTCCCATTCTTTCACTTCATCAAAGTCCATATACGAAATTGCAGTTAAGCTTTCTGCATATTCAGGCTCATGTTTTGATTGTGTTGATGAAAGCATATAGGTTTCCGGCCAGGTTTCTTTCCTATATTCATATGCCCTCCAAACTGATTCTTCTGATAAATAATGATAAATATTATAATTAAAATTTGGAATAGCATGAGGTTTTAGAACCAAATAAACACTGAAACATGAGGAAACAGGTTCCCAGCTTAAAACTCTGTTTACAAAAGATTTCTTTAATCGATCTTCTCCAATTAATTTAATCGTTGAACGAATTTCTATATTGGAAATAAACCGTTTTGCTGAATATTCTCTCCCCGTATTCGTTTTTACACCCGCTAAAGAATTGTTTTCATTAAAAATAAACTCTGAAACCTCAGAATGTTTATGTACTTCTGCCCCATACTGACGAAGCTTCCGAATCAATAATTTTGAAATCTGGCTTCCGCCTTTTATACATTTGTAGGCACTTTGAATATAAGAATTCACCGTCAGAGCATGAACATAAAAAGGAACACTTTCAGAATCTCCTGCATATAAAAAATTTGACCCTAATAAAACAGATTGTAATTTTTTATTTACAGTAATCGATTCTATAAATCTTTTTGTATTTAAATGGAGAATTTCTTCATTATAATTATCTTTTCCGATGACATTATATCGCGGAAACTGGCTGCAAACTCTCTGAATTTCTTCACAATAATCTTCTAAGTTCTCTCTCTCTTCGGGAAAATAGTGAGACAATTGTTCAACAAAATTTTCATATCCTTGAGCGTGAGGATATTCGATTTCATCATCTCCGAAGGTGATTTTATCGTAACCATCTTTATCCATCTGCCGGATTTCTAGTTCATCCATTATTTCCAGATAAGAAAAGTACTGGTGCAGGTTTTGCCCTTCTGACAGCCCGCCAAGATAATGAACTCCAGTATCAAAAATAAGTTTATCACGGGAAAAAGTCTGTAAGTTTCCTCCATATTGATTATTTTTCTCCAGGACACAGACTTTTAAGCCTTCTTTCGCCAAAATTAGAGCCGAAACAAGACCTCCCAATCCGCTACCGATTACAAGTATGTCGTATTCTTTCTTCAAAGGAGAATTTTTTAATTAAGACGTAATTCAACACAAAGGCCGCAAAACCTGTATCTGCTTTGTGTTTTAGACTATAATAAAGTCATTGGGCAAAGCGAAACTTCCCTTTGTTGAATTACCTTAATGATTTTGAGTTCCTTAGTTAGTTTTCTAAGGTAAAAATAGAAAAATTAATCAATATCATCCCAAAAATCAAAGTAATTGAACCATTGAAGAGGGTATTTTTTAATCATGGATTCGAGATTTTGGGTATATGAGTTTAAAAGCCCCTGTGCATCACGTTTTTTTACCTGCTGAGCAACTCTTGCATATAAATGATAATGAAGATTTATTTCTTTCATGACATATACGTAAACTACCGGAACGCCCAATCGGGAAGCAATCAAGAAAGGCCCTGCCGGAAACTTTGCGCTTTTTCCCAATAAATCAGCTTCCAGGAATTTCGACCCTTCAAAATAACGGTCACCTGTAAAGCAAATCAGTTCATTTTTTGACAATGCCTCATTGATGTCAAAAATATGCGACATATCGTCTTTTACATAGATGAATTTGATATTACTTTTTCTTACGGAAACACTTTCAAGATATTCTTTTATGACTGTAACTTCCTGATCTGTTGTCACCAGATTAATCTGACAATCAAAATCTATATCAGCAAAAAAGTGTTCTGCAATTTCAAAATTTCCAATATGAGCGCTTATTAATACCCCTCCCTTTTTTTCAGCTAAAAGATTTTTAAGGTTTTCAACTCCATCAAACTCGTAAGTGAATTTTTCTCTTAAACCGGCAGAAATGGCTGTTTTATCAATTAAGATTTTTCCAAAAGTGGAATAACTTTTAAATACAGAAATTTTCGCTTTCCAGAAATTATAATTTAGTCGTTTTTTGAAATAATATGAAATGTACTGATTACTCTTTTTCTCGAATAAAAAGTAATACACCGCAACAAAATAAAGTACAAAATAAGAACTTCGGATTCCGATATTTCTAATGCACCAGACGAATATTTTATATCCTAATATTGTCCCCTTAGACTTACCTTTCCACTTGTTCATAATTTTAAATTAACAATCTGTCATTCTAACAATGTAACAATTTTTAAACATTGGTAAACTGCCGGATTGCTATATTGTTATATTTTTAGAGTAAAGTTTAATCGATAATTAAGCGTTTTTTTCAGCGATTTTGTTTTCAATAGTTGAATAGAAATCATCAAAAGTGATCATTTTTTTAAAGTCTGCTTCGCCCAATTTCACCCCAAAATTAGATTCAATCACCACAACCATATCAATATAATCTAAGCTGTCTAAGCCTAAAGTTGTTTTTAAGTTTGCTTCATTGCTGATTTCATCACCGTCTACCTCGAATTCATTCACTAAAAAGTCGTTGACGATCGCAACAATTTTTTCCCTTTCCATGTTTTTAATCAAATTTTTTAACAATTAATGCAGAATTTGTTCCCCCAAATCCAAAAGAATTTGACAAAAATACGTCAATTTTTTGACTTTTTGTTTCAGCTATTAAATTTATCTTTTTCGCCTCATCATCAGGATTTTCCAGATTGATATTCGGAGCAATGAAATCGTTTTGCATCATCAAAATAGAGTAGATAACTTCACTTGCACCTGCCATCCAACATTCGTGACCGGTCATGGATTTTGTAGAACTTACCGGAACCCCGCTTCCGAAGATCTCATAAATTGCTTTCGCTTCATTCGCATCTCCAATAGGTGTGGAAGTCGCATGAGCATTAATATAATCAATATCTTTTACTTGTAAACCAGACTGTTGCAAAGCTCTGTTCATCGCTAAAGCCGGGCCGTCAACATTAGGAGTTGAAATATGCCCTCCGTTTGATGAAAAACCGTAGCC
Organism: Chryseobacterium sp. FH2; assembly: GCF_001045455.1. GTDB lineage: Bacteria > Bacteroidota > Bacteroidia > Flavobacteriales > Weeksellaceae > Chryseobacterium. Next base: position 51,768 of record NZ_LFNE01000011.1, read on the forward strand.
AACGATTTCTGCCAAAATTGTAGCGCCTCTTTTTTTTGCAGATGCTAGACTTTCGACAATTAAAGATGCCGCTCCTCCACTAGGAATCAAGCCGTCTCTCGCTGAATCAAAAGGTCTTGATGCTTTTGTAGGCTCATCTTCTCTTACAGAAAAAACACCCAAACCATCAAAACTTGCCATCGAATATTTGTTGGTTTCCTGGGCACCACCGCAAACAATCATATCCTGAAAACCGTTCCTGATCATCATATAAGCCAGTCCCAAAGAATGAGAACCGCTCGCACAGGCTGCACTGATAGTCAAGTTGATTCCTCTCAATTTAAAAATTGTGGAAAGATTCATCGTAACAGTAGAGTTCATCGATTTGAAAATCGCCCCTGAACCCATTAAAGTTGTGTCTTTTTTTTCCCTTGCAATATCGATTGATTCTACAACAGCTTGAGAAACACTATCATTTCCGTATAAAATGCCGACTTCGTTATGATCTAAAAAATCCTGATCAATATTTGCCTGTTTCAAAGCATCAAGCGTCGCAATATAAGCATATTCACTTTCTTCACCCATACTTACACGCTGTCTGCGGTTCAGAAGATTTTTTAAATCCGGTTTCGGAACAACACCTGTAAGTCCTGATCTGAAACCAAATTCTTTTCTTTCGTCCACTAAAACAATACCGGATTTTCCTTGATACAGAGATTCCTTCACCTCTTCCAAAGAAGTCCCGATACAGGAATAAATTCCCATTCCGGTAATTACAACCCTATTTTCCATGTTATTAAATTTAACAATGTATCAGTTTAACCATGTAACAATTTAATACAATTTGAAAAGATTGATACATGGGTATATTGTTACATTATTTTACGAATAAATTCCACCATTAATATTAATCACTTCACCCGTAATGTAAGAAGATTTTCTAGATGCTAAAAACGCAACTAAATCTGCCACTTCCTCTGCCTCTCCAAATCTGTTGGCAGGAATCATCGCCTTCAATTCATCTTCATTGAATTCCTGCGTCATATCTGTTCTGATGAAGCCCGGTGCAACTGCATTTACAGTGATATTTCTTTTCGCAACTTCCTGTGCAAGAGCTTTTGTAGCTCCTACCAAAGCTCCTTTTGCGGCAGAATAATTGGTCTGACCGGCTGTTCCTTTTACTCCGGAAACAGAAACCATGTTGATAATTCTGCCATATTTATTACGCAGCAATTTTTGAATAAAGAAATTCGTCACGTTGAAAAAACCATTTAAACTTATGTTAATCACAGCATTCCAATCTTCACTTGGCATCCACATAAACAATCCGTCTCTTGTGATTCCGGCATTATTTACAATTACTTCAACAACAGCTTCCAGATTGCTTTCCTGCCATTCTGTTAAAACTTTTTGAGTCTCTTCAGCATTACCAACATCGAATTTAAGAATTTCTCCTGTAGAACCCAATTCTTCAACTTTAGCTAATGTTTCCTTTGCTGCAGTTTCATTTGAAGTGTAGTTAATAAGTATATGGTAATTTTTTTCTTCTGCCAGTTTTATACAGATCGCTCTTCCAATTCCCCTTGAGCCTCCTGTGATGATTGCACATTTCATGTGTTGCTTATATTAGTTTTAGTTTTTATAGTATAATTTTTCTCCTTATTTTATGACAATTAATTTCAGTTAAAAATTACATTGTTTTTAAATATTTCTTTACCTCCTCCAAATATGGATACATCACCATATCATTGGAGAACGCTGGAATTATATTTCTTATTTCATCGTACAACTCTTTTGTAGAAGATGAAACTTTATCTTTAAAATCGAGATATTCAATTGCCTGGACAATTGTAATCGCTTCAATTGCCAATACCTCGAAAGCATTTTCAATCACTTTTCTGCAAATTACAGCCGAATTTGTTCCCATACTTACAATATCCTGATTATCATTATTATTAGGAATACTGTGAACATACATTGGGTTTGACAGCATTTGGCTTTCTGCCGTTGTAGAAGTTGCTGTAAACTGAACACCCTGCATCCCGAAATTGAAACCCAATTTACCTAAATTGACAAAAGGAGGCAAAATTTCGTTGATTTTGGCATTTAAAAGATAGTTTAATTGTCTTTCTGCCAACATTGTCAATTTTGTAACCACAATTTTCAACTTGTCCATCTCCAGGGAAATATAGTCTCCGTGGAAGTTTCCGCCGTGGTAAACATGCTGGTCTTCAACATTTATGATTGGGTTATCATTTGCTGAATTGATTTCATTTTCAAGAACTTGCTCTGTATATTCCAACGTATCTAAAACGGGTCCTAAAATCTGCGGAACACATCTCAAAGAATAATATTCCTGAACTTTTTCTTTAAATACCTTTTCCTGTTCTTCAAAATGCGTATAAAGATGGTCTTCCCTTTTTCTAATTAATTTACTGTCAGACAAATGAGCACGCATTCTTTCTGCAATTTTTTGCTGACCGTAATGTTTTTTTGTTCCGTTTAAAGCTTCAGATAAATGATCATCATAAGCCTGAACAATTTCATTGATAGCACAAGAAAGCTTAATTGAAATATCCGTTAATTGATTGGCTTTGTACGCATTAACAGCACCAATCCCTGACATAACGGAAGTCCCGTTCATTAAGGCAAGACCTTCACGGATTTCTACATGGATTGGCTCTAAACCTTCAATATCAAAAACTTCTTTCGTAGATTTTCTTTCACCTTTATAGAAAACTTCACCTTCACCGATTAAAACTAATGCTAAGTGTGCCAGCTGAACCAGATCCCCGCTTGCTCCAACACCCCCGTGTTCAAAAATCAACGGTGTAATATCTCTGTTTATTAATTCTTTAAGTAAATTCACAACAGAGTTGTGGACTCCTGAATTTCCAAGAGATAAGGTATTCAATCTTGCCAGCATACATGCCTTCACTTCTGCCGGAGGTAAAGGATTTCCAATACCTGAAGAATGGCTTCTGATTAAATTATATTGAAGCTGATGTGTATCCTCATCACTGATTTTGAACTGAGCCATTGGTCCGAACCCTGTGTTCACACCATATATAACTTTATTTTTCGAAAATTCCTTTAAAAACTGAAAACTTGCATCTACTCTGGCAAGAAGTGTTTCATCCAGTTCTATTTTTTGATTCTCAACAATTATTTTTTGAAAGTCTTTCAGTTCTAAAAAGTTATTTATTTTCATTAATTAAAAGTAATAATAGATAATTTTGTAATTATTAATTAATTGTCATTAATTTTGCGGCAAAGATAGAAGTTATTATTAAAATAAAAAATCAAAGATGAGCAAAGAATTTGTTGATGTTCTCGTAATCGGTGCCGGACCTTCCGGTTGCGTATCTTCTTCATACTTAAAGAAGAACAATATCAACGTAAAAGTTGTCGAAAAGACAAAGTTTCCAAGATTGGTTGTCGGGGAAAGCTTAATTCCAAGAGTAATGGATCACTTTGACGAAGCCGGGCTTTTTCCTGCTTTGGATAAAATGGGATTTGAAAAGAAATTGGGAGCACGTTTTTTAAGAGGAGACGAAGTTTGTATCTTTGATTTCAGTGATAAATTCGGGGAAGGCTGGGACTGGACCTGGCAGGTCCCCAGAGCTGATTTTGACAATACTCTGGCTCAGGAAGTGATTAATAAAGGTATTGATCTTGAATTTGAAACAGAAGTAATCGGTATTGAATTTAACGGCACTGATTCTATCACCACTGTAAAAAATAAAAATGGCGAAACGAAGGAAATTCATTCAAAATTTGTAATCGATTCCAGTGGTTACGGAAGAGTTTTACCAAGATTATTAGATTTAGAAAAACCTTCAAAATTATCTCCTCACTCTGCCATTTTTGCTCATGTAGAGGATATCAACAGAGAAGAAGGAACGGAGGGGACATTGATTTCTTTTGATATTATCGAAACTGAAGTCTGGCTATGGGTAATTCCTTTCTCTAATGGAAATACAAGTGTAGGAATTGTAGGCCCAACTGAATATATCGACAAATTATCTGAAAACGGAGATACAACAGAGGCGTTGAAAAAAGCAATTTCTCTTTCTGATTATTATGTAAAACGTTTTGGAAATGTGGATTTTCTTTTTGAGCCAAGACACCTGAAAGATTATTCTTGTTCTGTAAAAAGTTTATTTGGAGATGGATTTGCGTTGACAGGAAATGCTTCGGAATTCTTAGACCCAGTTTTTTCTTCAGGGATGGCTTTTGCAACAGAATCAGGTATGTTGGCTGCAAAGTTAGCGTTAAGACAGTTGAATGGCGAAAAAATCGACTGGCAGAAAGACTATACAGATTATATTTTATACGGAGTTGATGTTTTTACTACTTATGTAAAAGAATGGTACACCGGAAATCTTCAGGAATTATTTTTCCACCGACCTGAAAATGAAGATGTAAAAAGAAAAATATGCGCTGTTTTAGCAGGTTACGTATGGAATAAAGACAATCCTTTTGTGAAAAAGCATGATACAGTCATAAAAAATCTTGCGAATCTTATTAAGATGGAGAAGCAACAACAATAAAAAAACGGCCTGAAAATTCAGGCCGTTTTTTGTTTTTTATTTCAAAGCTTCTTTGATTTCTTTCCCTAATTTTTTCCCCAGAATCTCATATGTAGCAGCAATTCTTCCATATTCCCAAGAAAAATCTTTATTCATTTGTCTTCCCAGAATTTTATCTGCTTGTAGTTTCATCACAATATTTGAAGGATTATCAGTTTCCACAAAAGTCAGATCAGCATCAAGTTTTCCTTCCTGAGAACCAATCATTCCGCCATACCATCCTGCATAAATCCATTTTGCATCAATAATTAAAGTATATTTTGCTTTAACATTATTTCTGAAAAAAACTTTTTTCGCTCTATTATTTACACCTTTAAAGAAATATTCCTGAAATTCTGTAGATTTAAACCTGTCCCACTGATAATTCCAGTTTTTCCAAACTTCTTCGCTTTTTTTAGCCGTAATATCTGCTTTCCTGTTCTCAAGATATTGTTCTTCTGTAAAATTTTTCTCCTGGTAAACAGCATTATCGAATTTTAATTGAACATTCACTTCAGTCTGATCTTTTAAAAAATCAAAGTTTCCCTGAATGATATTAATCTGATTTTGAGCAAAAGCTGTCGTCATAATTGCCACAAACAATAGCAAAAATAATTTTTTCATAGTTTATAATTTTATTTAATTTTTTAGAAATAGAATGTAAAAGTCATTTTGAACTGGCCTTTATTTTTTAGTATAATGATCAACCTTTAGAGCGAGCATCTTTGAAGTTTTCGCATAACATTCAGCAATTCTGTCATTGTTATTGGGAATTCCAATTACATTATCTCCCGTAGCTTTTATTCCTTCAACAACCATTAAAATATTATCCGGATTATCGGTTTCCACGAAAGACATTTTAGAATTCATCTCGGCAGGAATACTGCCTATTCCTCCAAAAATACCTTGAGAAACCCATGTTGGTTCCATAATTAGGGTATATTTCGTCATCTCAAAATTTGTTGCTGCTTTTATATCTGTATTTTTATTCCAGGAAGCCAGAAATTTATCCTGAAAAGTCTTTGCTTTTGAATATTCCCAATCATTCTTCCATTTTTCAGCTTCTTCCTTACCACTTCTTTTTTCAATTTCCCCCATTCTATTAGCGACATATTGCACTTCACTGATTTTCTTCTTGGTAAAAGTGACACCTTCAAATTTGAAAACTACTTTAATGAATTTTTGATCTTTTAAAAAGTTATAATCTCCTGAAATTACTTTAACTCTTTGGGCTGTAAGGCATGATGAAAGAATTATTAAAAATAAAAATAATGTTTTTTTCATGGTTAAATAGGATTCGTTTATCTTAAATCTATAAATGTAACGGGCTTTCTACTATTTGGATTAAACACTGTTTTAGACAAAATATCAAAATCAATGATTTCAATTTTCGGGCTCACCCTCAATTTTGCCCGGAAATGATCTCTTACTTCGTTTACAAAATTTTCAGAGTCACTGTCTGTACTTATTTTAATGATAATTTCATCTAACCCTATTTCATTCGACTGAATAACGATTTGATAGCACAAAATATTATTAAAATCATTCAAAATATCGTTCATAGCAGGTGGATACAAAGTCGTTCCTTTATATTTTATCATCTGTTGCTTTCTCCCAATGACAGGTCCCAACCTCATCGTATTTCTTCCGCATTGGCATGGTTCATAATGCGCTTTTACAATATCTCCGGTTTTAAATCTTAATAAAGGAATCGCTTCAACACCTAAAGTTGTAATCGTCAATTCTCCGCTTTCGCCTTCTTTAACAATATTTCCCCCATCATCAAGAACTTCTGTGATAATTAATTCAGGATGATGATGTCCTCCGATTTGATATTCACATTCTGTAAAAGCTGTGCTCATTTCCGTAGAAGCATACGTTGAGAATAACTTAATATTCCACTTTTCTTTAATCTTTTGTGAAAGAATATTATCTGTAAAGTCCTGATTTTTGATGCTCTCCCCGATACAAACTGCCCCGTAAACGCTGGAAGCTTTATAATCTATCCCATGTTTTTCTGCATAATCAATCATTTTCAACAAAAATGAAGGAACGGTGATCAGGTATTTTGGTTGATATCTGAAAATTGAATCCCATTGTAATTCTGGAATTCCGGGGCCCATTCTGACAACGCTCGCTCCCATTTTTCTTAATCCTAAAAAATACGCAAGCCCTGCCATAAACCTTTTATCAATAGTCGTAATCATCTGCACAACATCCCCTTTCCTGATTCCTGCACAGGCGAAAGAAATTGCTTCATTGTAAGCCAGTCTTTCAAGGTCGCTGTCAGACAATCCGAAAGTTACAGGGTCGCCCAGCGTTCCTGAAGTTGTACTGTAATCAACAATTTTATCCGGTGTGATACAAAAGAAAGCATCATTATATTGTTGCAAATCATTTTTTGTTGTAGTTGGAATTTTCTGCAAATCCTCCAAAGTCTGAATATCTGAAATGCTGATATTGTTTTCTTTAAATATTTTTTGATAAAATGGTGAGTTGTTTTCAAGATACGTTAAAAGCTCCTGAAGTTTTTGCTCCTGAAACTTTTTTATTTCCTGAATGTCTGATTTTTCAATTGATGGATAGAATTCCAATGGTTTTTATTTTTAAAGAACAAATTTATTTAATTAAAATTAAAAGATTGAAGGATTAAAAAATTCTCACACAGATTTGCACGAATTTTCACAGATCATTGGCGCAATCTGTATATAATCTGCGTAAAAACATTTTTATCTCTGAAAAACAAAGGTCTGTGTATTGATATTTCCAGCCGTGTTAATTGTTGTGACTTTTAACGTGTGCAATCCGGAACCTTTCGGGCATTTTTCATCAAAAATATATACAAAATCATCTTTTAAACGGGCAAAACGAAGCCATTTCCCATCCAATTCTGCATGGAAAGATTCTATATCCCCAATTTTGGCTCTTCCTTTCAATCTTAATGAGTTTACATTTACAAGTGTCCCATCTTTCCAGCTCGGAGAAACAGCAGGCAAACTATCATCCAATAATAACCTTGCAGTTCCCAGCCTGTTGAGTTGCCCTTCTGCCCAATCACCATTCCATTTTACTTTGAGTATATTCTTATCGCTTCCGTAATTAAGCTCAATAAGGGCATTATCTTTTTCTTCTTTGGTTAATTTCCTGTTGGGTTTTATTTTTAATGTAAAATAATCATGAATCGGAATGTATGGGTTATTTAAAACAATTGTATTTGAAACAGCGTATGCATCCGATTTTTCATACATATTAAAGTTAACAGCATCATAAACGGCCCTGTTACTCAAATTGATCTCTGCATTTTCAGTTTTAATCGTTTTTGATTCATTTGGAGAAACCGCTTTATTATTTGTTAAAATTTTATCTGATGATGGGTTGCCCAACTGAACTTTTGTGGTTAATCGGCTTGTATTCCCGCTGACATCTTTTAAAATAATTTCAATATTATGAATTTCATTATCCTGAAGATTGATAATTCCATCAGAACCGGAACTATAATTTTTCAATTTCATTCCCGGCAAGGCCGACAAGTGCTGAAGACTCATCTTATCACGGACAAATTTTGTATAATCAATACAACCGTTGATGTAACGTGTATCATTATAGCCTATCCTATCAATTTTGAAATTGTAAACCAATTTGCCATCCATCAATAATTCGGCATTATAAATTCCCAGATTAAAACCCTGATTAGCTTTATCCACCGCTTTTATCGCAAAACTAATTAATGGTGAGCTGACCTGAATAACATTTGAAGTATAAACACTTCCTGCTTTTTTGACAGCAATTCCATTCGCTCCAGGCTCATAAGTGCTAAAACGTCTGTCATACCAATACAACTCACTGATAATCGGCGCAATATTATCAGGAATATTAAAACCGAACAATAAAGGATTGATGCATTCTTCCGTTTTTGTATCCCTGACTTCAAAATGTAAATGAGGTCCTGCCGAACCTCCTGTGTTTCCACTCAAAGCAATTAACTGTCCTTTCGTCACAGGAAACTGATTGGGTAAAAAAGTAATATCCTGCTCCCATTTTTCATCTTTATACTGTTTTTCTTTTACAAATTCATCGAGTTTATCAAAATATGTATTTAAATGGGCATAAACAGTTGTGTAACCATTCGGATGTGTGACGTATACTGCATTTCCAAATCCGTACCGCTCAACTTTTATTCGACTTATATAACCATCTGCCGCCGCAGCTACAGGTAAATTTTCCTGGCTGTTAGTACGGATATCCAATCCCATATGAAAATGATTGGCGCGGACAGCCCCAAAATTGGCTGCAAGATTAATAGGAATATTTAAAGGATTTCGAAAATAATTTTGAGGATAATTATTCTGAGCAAATATTGCAATGCTGTTGATAAAACAAAAAAGAAATATCAATCGGGGAAAAGCTTTCATACAAATGGTTTTAAGTGTTATTTTAAAATTACGAAATTTAAAACAATAATTAAAAAATAAATTCTTACCGATTTAGCAGATGACGCAGATTTTCAGGTGCATTTATTTATGAAAATTAGCGAGCATCTATGGAAAACTGCGAAGGAAAATGATTCACAAAACTCACATTTCACCATCGATAATTCATAAATAATTAATTCCGGCATTTACATTTCTGAAACAGAACTTTTTAATAGATGATATCAAAATAAAACATATATTATAAACCGACAAATTTTAGTAAATTTGCCAACTTAATTAATCAACGATATTGAGATTATTACAATGAGCCAATTTAAAGAATACAAAAACCTCAACCTTATTGACATAGCAGAGAATGTAGCGGAATTCTGGAAACAGAATAAAACTTTCAATAAGAGTGTTGAGATTCGTGAAGGGCAACCTGAGTTTGTTTTTTATGAAGGCCCGCCTTCTGCAAACGGTATGCCCGGAATTCACCACGTTATGGCTAGAGCATTAAAGGATATTTTCTGTCGTTATCAGACTCAAAACGGAAAGCAGGTTTTCCGTAAAGCGGGTTGGGATACACACGGACTTCCTGTGGAACTAGGCGTAGAAAAAGAATTAGGAATCACTAAAGAAGATATTGGCAAAAAAATCTCTATTGAAGACTACAACAAAGCTTGCCGTGAAGCGGTAATGCGTTATACAGACGTTTGGAATAACCTTACTGAGAAAATCGGATATTGGGTAGATCTTGATGATCCTTACATCACATATAAATCAAAATATATGGAGACGGTTTGGTGGCTATTGAAGCAATTGTATGATAAAGAATTATTATACAAAGGTTACACCATTCAGCCATATTCTCCAAAAGCAGGAACCGGACTCTCGTCACATGAATTGAATCAGCCAGGAACATATCGCGATGTTTCGGACACTACGATTATAGCCCAATTTAAAGTAAAAAAAGAATCTTCCGAATTATTTAATGATGTAGAGGGAGATGTAAATATCTTAGCATGGACAACAACTCCTTGGACATTGCCATCAAATACGGCCCTTGCTGTGGGCAGAGATATTGAATACGTTGTTGTAAAAACATTCAACCAATATACATTTGAGCCCGTAACAGTTGTTTTGGCAAGGATTCTTTTGCCTAAAGTTTTCGGTAAAAAATATACTGAGGGTACAGATGAGGATTTTGCAAATTATACTTCAGAGAGTAAAACGATTCCTTTTAAAATATTAAAAGAATTCACAGGGGAAAAACTTGCTAAAACTCAATATGAACAATTAATTCCCTGGTTTACCCCAAATGATACACCTGAAAATGCTTTCAGAGTAATTTTAGGAGATTTCGTAACAACAGAAGACGGTACCGGTATTGTCCACATCGCGCCTACTTTTGGTGCAGATGATGCAAGAGTGGCAAAAGAGGCAGAAATTCCGCCAATGTTGGTGAAAGACGAAAATGATAATCTTGTTCCGTTGGTAGATTTACAAGGGAGATTTATTATAGGAGAAAATGTTCCTGAATTATTCTCGGGAAAATATATCAAAAACGAATATTACGACGAAGGAGCTGCCCCTGAGAAATCCTGGGATGTAGAATTAGCAATTTTGTTGAAAACAGAAAACAAAGCCTTCAAAGTAGAGAAATACGTCCACAGTTACCCACACTGTTGGAGAACTGATAAACCAGTATTATATTACCCGCTGGATTCTTGGTTTGTAAAAATGACCGCTGTAAAAGACAGATTGGTGAATTTAAACAAAGAAATCAACTGGAAACCAAAAGCAACAGGGGAAGGGCGTTTTGCCAACTGGCTGGAAAATGTAAATGACTGGAATCTTTCCCGTTCAAGATATTGGGGAATCCCGTTGCCAATCTGGAGAACAGATGATTTGAAGGAAGAAAAAATCATAGGTTCTGTAGAAGAACTATACAATGAAATTGAAAAATCTGTTGAAGCAGGATTTATGAAAGAAAATCCGTTCAAAGGTTTTGTGGTTGGAAATATGTCTGAACAAAATTATTCTTTGGTTGATTTGCACAAAAATGTGGTTGACAAAGTAATTTTGGTTTCAGATTCAGGAAGGGAAATGAAGCGCGAGAGTGACCTTATCGACGTTTGGTTCGATTCCGGTTCGATGCCTTATGCACAGCTGCATTATCCTTTTGAAAATAAAGAATTAATCGACAGTAATAAAGCATTTCCTGCAGATTTCATTGCAGAAGGTGTTGACCAGACCCGTGGTTGGTTCTATACACTTCATGCTATCGGAACAGCAGTTTTTGATTCGGTTGCTTATAAAAATGTAATGAGTAACGGGCTTGTTTTGGATAAAAACGGTCAGAAAATGTCAAAACGTTTAGGAAACGCAGTTGATCCGTTTGAAACACTTTCAGTATACGGACCGGATGCAACGCGTTGGTATATGATTTCCAATGCCAATCCCTGGGAAAACCTGAAATTTGACATCGAAGGAATAGATGAAGTAAGAAGAAAATTCTTCGGAACGCTTTACAATACGTATTCATTCTTTGCTTTGTATGCAAATGTTGACGGGTTCAATTATTCTGAAAAAGAAGCAGAAAACCGTCCTGAAATAGACAGATGGATACTTTCCGAATTAAATTTATTAATCAAAGAAGTAAAAGCATTCTACGAAGATTACGAGCCAACAAGAGTAGCCAGAGCTATCAATACTTTTGTAAATGACAATTTGAGTAACTGGTACGTAAGATTATGCAGAAGACGTTTCTGGAAAGGAGATTACACAGATGACAAGATATCGGCTTACCAGACATTATATACTTGTCTGGAGACTGTTGCCAAATTATCCGCGCCAATCGCTCCGTTCTTTATGGATCAATTATATCAGGATTTAAATAAAGTAACAGGAAAGGAAAGCTGTGAATCTGTCCACCTGACAGATTTCCCGATTGCTGATGAAAGTTTAATCGACCAAGATTTGGTTGAAAAAACACACTTAGCACAGAACATTACAAGTATGGTTTTCTCTTTAAGAAAAAAAGAAAATGTAAAAGTTCGTCAGCCATTACAAAAAGTATTGGTTCCTGTAATGGATTCTAAAGCAGAAGAACAAATATGGGCTGTTGCAGAATTAATCAAGCAGGAAGTAAATGTGAAAGAATTACAGCTCATCAATGCAGAAGAAGCATCGCATTTAATTGTAAAACAGATAAAACCAAATTTCAAAGCTCTTGGCCCTAAATTAGGAAAAGATATGAAAGTGGTTGGAGGAGAGATTGCAAATCTTGATGCAGAACAGATTTCAAGCCTGGAAAAAGAAGGAAAAATAGATGTTCAGGGATATGAAATTACGCTTTCAGATGTGGAAATTTCAACAAAAGATATCCCGGGATGGACAGTAACTTCCGACGGAAAAACAACTGTGGCATTAGATTTGACGTTAACAGATGAATTAAAATCTGAAGGTATCGCAAGAGAGTTCATTAATAGGGTTCAAAACTTGAGAAAAGATAAGGATTTCGATTTGACAGACAGAATAAATATCTTCGTGGAGGAATCTTCACCATTCTTACATGACATTAAGAAAAATGAAGAATATATTTCATCTGAGGTCTTGTCAAATAAAATAGAAATTGTATCTTCACTTTCAAATTTTAACGAAATCGAAATAGATGAGGTTAATTTTAAGATAAATGTTGAAAAAAATTAACATATAGTTATTGTTTTTCAAATTCCATTTCATAATTTTATTAAAAAAGAGAAAAGAACATGTCAGACGAAAGAGTAAGATACAGTGATGCTGATTTACAGGAATTTAAGGCTATCATTAAGGAAAAAATAGAAAAAGCAGAAAGAGATTTACAACTAATCAGAGAGAGTTTTATCAATGATCAAAATAATGGTACTGATGATACTTCTCCTACATTCAAGGCATTTGAAGAGGGTGCAGAGACATTGAGTAAAGAACAAAATTCTATTTTGGCCGGTAGACAGGAAAAATTCGTACGTGATTTGAAGAACGCTTTAATAAGAATTGAAAATAAAACTTACGGCGTTTGCAGAGTAACAGGTAAACTGATTCCTAAAGAACGACTGTTGGCTGTTCCTCATGCTACATTGAGCATCGAAGCGAAAAATATGCAAAAATAACCACTAAGGTTAGTTAAAATAATTTTGGGTTTATATCGTATTTCATGAAATACTTTATAAACCTAATTTTTAATTTATACCCATGACCGGATTATTAATTTTAGGAATTATAATTGTTGCAGTATTAGGATTTTCAAACAGGGATTGGATCAAAAGCAGGTTCTTTCCTGATAAGCAAAAAAATTATACTATTGATGACAAGTTTAACTCTGATAAACGGGAAAGGGAAAAAGAAATCGACGAACTTTTAAGTAAAATAGGCAAAAACGGCATCAATGACCTGTCTGCAAAAGACAGAAAACGACTGAACGAATTGTCTAAAAAATAAAATTAAACCAAGAAAAAATGGAATCCATAATAGTACATACTAAAAATGCAATGGAACTGAATGCTTTAAAAAGTGTTCTAAAAGAGATGAATATTAAGTTCGAGAAATTCCATACTAAGAATACACACCATAATCAGAAGACCATCAAAAAAATCGTTGACAAGAAAAACGAAAAAATAGGAAAACCGTTTAAACCAAAAGGATTATAATGAAAAAGATAGTAGCTGTAACATTTCTTATCTTATTAATTGATCAGGCTTCAAAGATTTACGTAAAAACACACTTTAATCTGGATGACAGTATTTCGATTCTTCCTGGTTTCAAGCTGACTTTTGTAGAAAATCCGGGAATGGCATACGGACTTCATTTTGGAGGAGTGATTGGGAAGTATTTTCTGGTTATTCTGAGGCTTTTCCTGATTGGAGGGATGGTTTATATGTTTAAAAAATGGCTCAAGCAAGGAGCATCCAATTATCTTATCATTCCAATGGCTGTTATTTTTGCAGGAGCAATAGGAAATATTATTGACGGGATGTTTTATGGTTTGATTTTTGACAGCGGAACAGTTTATGACCCAAGTATAGACCGATGGATTGGGTATGGCGGGATTTCCAAAGTAGTTCCGTTCGGACAGGGTTATTCTACTTTTATGAGAGGCTGTGTGGTTGATATGCTTCATTTTCCTTTAGTAGACTGGAACGTTCCTGAAAATTTTCCGATCATAGGAGGAAAACATATAGAATTTTTTAAATATATTTTCAATGTCGCAGATTCAGCAATTACTGTAGGAGCTATTTTATTATTAATTTTCAGAAAAAAGGCTTTCCCGAACGGCCTCGAATTTTAGAATAATTTACACTCAAATGAAAAAATTAATTAAAACTTTATTTACAATTTTCCTGCTTCTTATCGTTGCAGGAATTATTTTTATTGCCTGGGCAAATTACAGCATCAAAAAAAACAGTAACAATTTTGTCTCTTATAATATCGCAGATGTTCCGGAAACAAAGACAGCTTTACTTCTCGGAACCAGCAAAAATCTAAACAGCGGACTTCCTAATACCTATTTTTACAATCGTATTCAAGCTGCCATTGATTTATACAAAAGCGGAAAAATAAAATATATCATCGTAAGTGGTGACAACAGCACAAAAGATTATAATGAGCCGGAAGACATGCAGTTTATGCTCATGAAATACGGAATTCCCAAAGATAAAATTTTCCTTGATTATGCAGGTTTTAGGACATTAGATTCTGTAGTGAGAGCCAAGGAAATTTTTGGTCAGACGAAATTGGTTATCATTTCACAAAAGTTCCATAATGAAAGGGCTGTTTTCTTAGCTGAACAATATGGAATTGAAGCATTTGGATACAATGCAAATGATGTAAATAAATATGCCGGGTTTAAAACCAACATAAGAGAGTATTTGGCAAAAGCAAAAGCATACTGGGATTTGATTTTAGGAGTCGCACCTAAGTTTGGAGGAGAGAAAATTTTGATTCCATAAGTTTTTTAAATCCCATCAAACCTTGTAAATTTGCAATTCATTAATTTTAAAAATAAATTTTAAACAATGTCAAGAATTCTTACCGGCATTCAAGCCACCGGAACCCCACACCTTGGAAACTTGTTGGGTGCAATCATTCCTGCGATTGAGCTATCAAAACAGGAAGGAAATGAATCATTTTTATTTATTGCAAATTTACACTCGTTGACACAGATTAAAGACGCAAAAGAACTAAAACAAAATACCTACGAGATTGCTGCGGCTTGGCTTGCTTGTGGATTAGATACTGAAAAAACATTTTTTTACAGGCAGAGTGACATTCCTGAAACCTGTGAACTTTCTTGGCATTTATCATGTTTTTTTCCTTATCAGAGATTAACGTTGGCTCATTCATTTAAGGATAAGGCAGACAGGCTTCAGGATGTAAATGCAGGCTTGTTTACTTACCCTATTCTGATGGCAGCAGATATTTTATTGTATGATGCAGAAATTGTACCTGTAGGAAAAGATCAGCTTCAACATTTGGAAATTGCGCGTGATGTAGCTTCTAGATTTAATAATCAGATGGGGGAAGTTTTTGTTTTGCCCCAATCTGAGCTTCAGGAAAATACAAAATATGTTCCCGGAGTTGATGGTCATAAAATGTCAAAATCAAGAGGAAATATCATCAATATTTTCTTACCTGAAAAAGATTTGAAGAAACAGGTAATGAGCATAGAATCCGATTCAAAAACACTGGAAGAGCCTAAAGATCCCGAGACTGATAAAACATTTGCAATTTACCAGCTCATCGCGACACCTGAACAGACTGAAGAATTAAGAGCAAAATATTTAGCCGGAAACTTCGGATATGGTCATGCTAAAAAAGAGCTTTTAGATTTGATTCTTACCCGATTTGGGAAAGAAAGAGAATTGTTCTCATATTATATGAACAACCTTGATATACTGGAAGCAAAACTTCAGGAAGGAGCAGCAAAAACAAGAGTAGTTGCAACACAAACTATCAAAAGAGTAAGAGAAAGTTTAGGACTTTAATTCCAAGTTTTTTTAAAATAACAAAAGCCTTTCAACATGAGAGGCTTTTTGCTTTATAAATAATCTTTAAGCTGCAGAAGATGTTTAATCACTTTCACCTCCTTTTCTTTATTTTCATTAAAAACATCAAAGAAAATCACATCCATTCCGAAATTCTGAGCTCCGACAACATCCGCTATCCAATCGTCACCAATCAAAATACTGTTTTCTTTTTTAGCATCAGAAAGTCCTAAAGAATATTCGAAAATCTCGGGTTTTGGCTTTCTCACCCCTACACTATCTGCACTCGTAATGGTTTGAAAATATTTATCGATCCCTGATAAAATACATTTTCTTTCTGTTACTTCTTTGAATCCGTTGGAAATAATGTGCAAAGTATAGTTTTTGGCTTTAAGATATTCTAAAATATATTCTGCGCTTTCCACCAGTTCATTATGATTCAAAATTTTATCTAAAAAATGTTCCTCAAAATACATTGAAAGTTTTTCATCCTCAATACCGAAATGTTTAAAAGTATCATAAAAACGATGCTTCCTCAGATATCCCTTATCAATAATCCCGTCTCTGATTTTTTTCCACAAATTTTCATTAATTCCGTGATAAACAGAATGAAAATCTTCAAAGCTGATATTATATTCTGAAGTAATTTCTTCCTTTTCGAAAAGATCCTGGATAGTAAGATAAGCGTTTTTGCGGTGATCCCAAAGTGTATTATCGAGGTCAAAAAAAATGTGCTGAATTTTCATACAGCACAAAATTACTCAATTTAATTTTTGGAAATTGGAAAATTTGCGGTTTTACCTTTTGCTATTTCCAGACTTTTGGAAAAGCTTAGCAAAAAATCAATTGTTTGTTTTTTCGGTTTCAAAGTTTTCACTTTTAAAGAATCATTTTTTTTCATAGGCGAAACATGTTTTTCTTTAAAACGAAAATTTTAGAAAATTATTATCTATCTGGTCAAGACAATATTATTTTCATCCATGATTTTTCTCAGGTTTATTAATGCATATCGTACCCTTCCAAGCGTAGTATTGATACTCATATCGGTATGGTCTGCAATTTCTTTAAAGCTCAGCCCGTCAAAAAACCTCAATTTAATTACTTCTTGCTGATTTTGTGGTAAAAACTGTAGCATTCTCAGCAAATCTTCCTGAATCTGGTTTGTTACCAATTGATCTTCAATATTTTCTGAAGGTTCTCTTATTAAATCAAAAATAGAATATTCATCTGTCTCGAAAGTAGTTTCCGAAACTTTGATATTTTTAGCTTTCAGCCTGAAATGATCGATAATAAGATTGTGTGCAATTCTTTTTGCCCAAAGAATGAATTTTCCTTCTTCGTTATAGCGTCCTTCTTTTAGCATTACAATAATTTTCATGAATGTATCCTGAAAAACATCATTCGCTAAATCTTCATCATTAATTTTGTAATAAATGAATGTAAACAGTTCTCTCTGATGACGATGAATAAGTGTTGACAACGCCTCTTCGTCTCCTTTTTGATAAAGGGAAATTAGTAAACTATCCGATTTTGATTTCATAACTTCTTCTCAATAATATATTTGTAGACAATTCATCATCCAGATATTTTATCTGGCTCTCATTGTAAATACAAAACAATTCTTTAGAGTAAAGTCGGATCAATAGGCAGTACAATTTTTATAGGTGTAAATATAATAATTTTTTAATAACTGTTAACCTATTATTAAATTTTTACGAGAAAAATTTAAAAAAAGTCACTTAAGCATATCGTGAATGAATACAGTAGGGATATTTAGTGTGAAATTAACATTCAACCCTT
Source organism: Chryseobacterium sp. FH2 (assembly GCF_001045455.1). Taxonomy (GTDB): domain Bacteria; phylum Bacteroidota; class Bacteroidia; order Flavobacteriales; family Weeksellaceae; genus Chryseobacterium. The sequence continues at coordinate 69,555 of NZ_LFNE01000011.1, forward strand.
TTAATTCTTTACCGTTTATTCCGGAGTTCCCTATTGGAAAAGCATATCCTCCTGTAAGATCAAGAATTCCGAATAGTGAGACCCCTATTTTCGGTGCGATATATTTGTTGGTTCCTTCAGCTCCTGCCAAAAAATAATACGAGTGATAAAAATCTACATTTTTCTGAAAATTTAACAAAATATCTGCCTGTAGTTTTGGCATAATAGCAAATTTAGAATTGGCAGAACCCATTAAGGCAGATCCTCCTAATCTGTAAATCACATCATCATTTTTTAAGAAAAGCAACTTGCCTCCTACTTCTCCAAAGCTTTGATTTTGATAAGTATACCCCACAGTAATCATTTTATGCATTGTATATTGAGCTCTTGCAAATGTGCTTAGGAAAAATACCAAAAGGATTATAATTGCGAATCTGACGTTCATATCTTTTATTTAAGTGTAAAATTAAAAAAAACTGCCTTATCCGGAGGTAAAGCAGTCAATTATATTCTTTAAAACTAAAATTAAATTCCGAAAGCGGTTTTAATCTCGTCTACCTTGTCTAATTTCTCCCAAGTAAAGAATTCCAAACCTGTAAGAGTTAATTCGTTTTTATGACCTTTATTGAAAGTCTTATCACCTATATAATGCTCTCTTCCCATGTGGCCGTAAGATGCCGTATCCTGATAAATAGGATTTCTTAATTTTAAGTTTTGTTCGATTGCATAAGGTCTCAAATCGAAAATCGCAGAAACTTTTTTAGCAATTTCCCCGTCGTGAAGATCAACTTTTGCAGTTCCGTAGGTGTTGATGTATAAACCACAAGGCTCTGCCACACCAATTGCGTAAGAAACCTGCACCAAAACCTCATCGGCAACTCCTGCAGCAACTAAATTTTTAGCAATATGCCTTGTGGCATAAGCAGCACTTCTATCTACTTTTGAAGGATCTTTTCCGGAGAAAGCACCACCTCCGTGAGCGCCTTTTCCACCGTAGGTATCAACGATAATTTTTCTGCCTGTAAGACCTGTATCTCCATGAGGGCCACCAATTACAAACTTACCGGTTGGGTTGATGTGATATTTAATCTGATCATTAAATAAAGCTTTAATTTCTTCAGATTGCAGAGCAACAACCCTAGGAATCAGAATATTTTTGATGTCCTCACGAATCTTGTTCAACATTTCTTCTTCACTTCCAAAATCATCGTGTTGAGTAGAAACTACGATAGAATCAATTCTTACCGGTTTATGATCATCAGAATACTCAATTGTAACCTGGCTTTTTGCGTCAGGACGAAGATATTTGATTTCAGAATCTTCTCTTCTGATTGCAGAAAGCTCTTTAAGAATAGTATGTGCCAAGTCTAATGCAAGAGGCATATAATTAGCCGTTTCATTAGTTGCATAACCAAACATCATCCCTTGATCACCCGCACCCTGAGCATTTGCTTTAGCTTCGAAAGATTCGTCGTTTACAGCCCTGTCAACACCTTGGTTGATATCCGGAGACTGCTCGTGAATTGCAGAAATAACTCCACATGAATCACCATTAAACATATATTCTCCTTTCGTATAGCCAATTCCGTTGATAACTTCTCTTGCAATAGTCTGTACATCCAGATAGGCATCAGACTTCACCTCTCCAGCCAAAACTACCTGTCCTGTTGTAACAAGAGTCTCACAAGCTACTTTTGAGCTTTTGTCGTATGCTAAGAAATGGTCAATTAATGCATCAGAAATCTGATCTGCGATTTTATCCGGATGTCCTTCTGAAACTGATTCAGACGTAAATAAGTAAGACATATTATTCTTTGTTTTTTTAGATTAAAAAAAATATTACGAAGAAAAATAAGAATAAAATTGTCTAAAAAATCTAAAAAAGGAATACTGTTTTAGCATATTTTTATAGAGGTTGCAATCAGGTCAAATTTTTCCTCGTTCGTAAACGTTGGCAAATTTAAGTACTATTTTTTAATACTCAAAAATTTTTGTTTACTAATTATAATTTTCTTTAAATTAATGATTTATCAGGCGTTAGCAAAAAGAAACTATTGTGGTTTTATGCTTACGAATTCTTTCGGATTTTCATGATAGTTAAGCTTTTGTTCTAATGAAGCCCTAATAGAATGTGATAATTCATCAATAATCTTTTGCTTAAATGTCGGTTTGTAATAGATAATGCTGATCTCTCTATAAGGAAAAGGTTTTTTGAATCTGAAAACATTTTTTTTCTGTTCTTCAGAAAGCTGGCTCAATGCCAACTCTGGGAGAATACTGATTCCTCCAACTTTATCGACCATATGTACCAACGTCTGAATATTTGAGGCAAGAAAATCTAAATTCTTAGGTTTTAATGTATTTTCTTTCAAATGACAAATATTTTCAAACTGGTTTCTCAAGCAGTTCCCTTCCTCCAGCAGCCAAACTTTTTCTACGTTTAGATCTTCAGGAACGACATAAGAATTTTTCTTATTAGCTTCAGTGTCCGAGCTGTAAATCATCAATTCCTCATTAAATAAGAAATCCTGATAAAATTCATCAGCCGTATCATAAGGGGTAGAAATAATACCAGCATCTAATTCTCCAGCTTTCAAAGCTTTTACAATATTATCCGTAGTCATTTCTTTTACGTTCATCTGAATTTTCGGATTATCTTCCAAGAATTTAAAAATCTCAGTTGGTAAAATAAAAGAAGAAACAGTAGGAATAATTCCTAAGTTGATGGTTCCTCCTAAAATATTATTCAAAAGATTTGCTTTATTTTTCAGTTCATTGACAGATTCTATAATCACCTTAGCCTGATCAATAATCTGAAGCCCAACATCTGTGGTACGAATAGGATGTGTAGTTCTGTCAAAAACCTTTACATCAAGCTCATCCTCAAATTTTTGTATCATTGCACTAAGTGTAGGCTGTGTAATGAAGCATGCTTGAGCCGCTTTACCAAAATGTTTGTACTTATCTACAGCGATAAGATACTCCAATTGCTGAATGTTCATCTGATTAATATTATCTATTACAAAGATATAATGTTTTTGCTATTGGCAATCAAAAATTCAGGTAAATTTGATATTTACTACCTTTACATAATCGAATATAATTAAGAAATAATCATACAAATCATAACTCTATGGATTCTAAAAAATTAACGTTAAGCAGCGGAGCTCCATACTTTGATCATCAGGACTCGCAAACGGTAGGCCCGAGAGGCCCGGTATTGCTTCAGGATTTCATACTTCAGGAAAACCTTGCTCATTTCGTAAGAGAAAGAATTCCGGAAAGAATCGTTCATGCAAAAGGAAGTGGTGCTTATGGAAAATTTACCGTGACACATGATATTACAAAATATACAAAAGCAAAATTATTCTCACAAATTGGAAATTCCTGTAAAATGTTTGCACGTTTTTCCACCGTTGGAGGGGAAAGAGGAAGTGCGGATACAGCAAGAGATCCCAGGGGTTTTGCTCTAAAATTTTATACCGAAGACGGGAACTGGGATTTGGTAGGAAACAATACTCCAGTTTTCTTTATTAAAGATGCTAAAAAATTCCCGGACTTTATCCATACTCAAAAAAGAGTACCAAAAACAAATTTGAAAAGTGCAACCATGATGTGGGATTTCTGGAGTTTAAATCCTGAATCTTTACATCAGGTTTTAATTTTAATGTCTGATAGAGGAACACCTTACGGATACAGACATATGCATGGTTTTGGCTCTCATACTTTTTCAATGATTAATGATAAAAATGAGCGGGTTTGGGTAAAATTTCATTTTAAAACAAAACAGGGAATCAAAAATTTTGTAAATGATGAGGCTGTAAAAATGGCGGGCGAAAATCCTGATTTTGCACAGGAAGATCTTTGTAATGCCATTGAAAATGGAGATTTTCCAAAATGGACAATGTATATCCAGGTGATGACAGAAGAACAAGCAAGAGATTTCAGATGGAATCCTTTCGATATTACAAAGGTTTGGTTCCATAATGATTTCCCATTAATTGAGGTTGGAGAAATAGAGCTCAATGAAATTCCTGCGAATTATTTTGCTCATGTAGAACAATCTACTTTTTCACCAAGTAATCTAATTAACGGAATAAGCTTTTCACCAGATAAGATGCTTCAGGGAAGATTATTCTCTTATCCGGATGCTCACAGATACAGAGTGGGTGTAAATTCTCACCAATTGGAAGTAAACAGGTGTCCTTTTGAAGTTAATAATTATCAGAGAGACGGTTTCATGGCAGATTCAAGCCTTTATCAGGATAAACCCAATTATTTTCCGAATAGTTTCGATGATATAAAACCAGATTCAGCGTATAAAAATTACGAATACGAATTAGACAGCGCTCATGTTGCCAATTACAACAGAAATGATAACGACGATGATCACTACACCCAGCCAGGGTTGCTATATTCAAAAGCGATGAATACAGAGGACAGAGAAAACCTTATCAATAACATCGTTGGAAGTATGAAAGGAATTGACGGGCCAAAAAGACATGAAATCATAAACCGTCAGCTATGCCACTTTTTCAGAGCTAATATAGAACTTGGCATGAAAGTAGCTTCTCAATTAAATATAAATATTGATGCCAATATGATGAATCACTCGAAATAAACATATTCAAACAATATTTGTAATTAAAAGGAAAAAATATTACTTTTTTTTCCTTTTTTTTGTAAAAAATTTATAATTTGCACAAAATAATATTTCAAAGTGGAAATATGAGTTACGAAAATATATTATTAAAAAAAGAAGATAAAATATCTATCATTACCATAAATAGACCTGAAAGTTTAAATGCATTAAATGCCAAAACAATCCGGGAACTTAGTAGCGCTTTTGACGAACTGAATGCTGATGAATCCTGTAGAGCTATTATTATTACAGGAAGCGGTGAAAAATCTTTCGTTGCGGGCGCTGATATTAAAGAATTTAGTGATTTTGGACAGGAGAAAGCTGAAGAATTAGCCAGAAATGGACACAACTCCCTGTTTAATAAAATTGAAAATATGAATAAACCTGTCATCGCAGCCGTAAATGGCTTTGCTTTGGGAGGAGGTTTAGAGCTTGCTATGGCTTGCCACATCAGATATGCATCGGAAAATGCTAAATTGGGTTTACCTGAAGTAACATTAGGATTAATTCCCGGTTACGGAGGAACTCAAAGATTACCGAAGCTTGTAGGAAAAGGCATTGCCAATGAAATGATCTTCTCTGCCAAAATGATTCCTGCGCAAAGAGCAAAAGAAATCGGCCTGGTAAATGAAGTATACTCTATCGAAGAATTATTAACCAAAACAAAAGAATTAGCATCTGTTATTGCCAAAAACTCACCAATGGCAATATCAAAGGCAATACATGCCGTAAATTTATCTGATACGGACAATGGTTTTGAAACCGAGATCAAATCTTTCGGAGAACTTTTTGACCTTGAGGATAAAAAAGAAGGAGTTGCAGCTTTTATTGAAAAGAGAAAGCCCAACTTCTAAAAGACTTCCACCCTTAATACAAATTATTTCGAAAAACAAAAACAATGCTGCGGTATGAATAAGTTTGACAAGGCTTATCTAAAAATGGCTCAGGAATGGGCAAAACTTTCCTACTGTGAAAGAAAACAGGTAGGAGCTCTTATTGTAAAAGATAGGATGATTATTTCAGATGGTTATAATGGTACTCCCTCAGGATTTGAAAACTGCTGTGAGGATACAGAAGGAAAAACACACTGGTACGTGTTGCATGCAGAAGCCAATGCTATACTAAAATTAGCAGCTTCTACTCAATCTGCAAAAGGCGCTACCTTATATCTCACATTATCTCCCTGTAAAGAATGCAGTAAGCTTATTTTACAGGCAGGAATTTCCAGATTAGTGTATATCAATGAGTATTCAGACGATGATGGGATATCGTTCTTGAGAAACCATAACATTGAAATAGAACAAATATCGGACTGTGAACTAAAAAAATAACACAACATGACTTGGGATGAAAAGATTAAGGATTTTGAAATATTTCTTCGTTTCGAACGAAATTTTTCAGAAAACACACTCGACGCATACGTGCGAGACATCAAAAAATTAAAAGAATACGCTGAAGTAGACCTAGAAAACATAGGTCCTGATATTATTGCATATGAAAATCTGCAGGAATATATCTTCAACCTTTCCAAACAAAAATTCAGTGAAAGATCGCAGGCAAGATGGATTTCTTCCATAAAAGCTTTCTTTAAGTTTTTACTTGAAGACGAGTTTCGGGATGACAATCCGGCCGCTTTGCTTGAAGGTCCAAAATTAGGGCTCTATCTTCCTGACACACTCAGCTTGCCTGATATCAATAAGATTATCAGCGCAATAGAGTTAAATTCTGATTTAGGAAAGAGAAATCAATGCATTATTGAAGTACTTTACGGATGTGGGCTTCGTGTTTCAGAGCTTATTGACATAAAAATTTCGAATATTAATTTCCAGGAACATTACATCAAAGTCAACGGAAAAGGAAATAAAATACGCTTCGTACCTTTGGCTGATTATACTGCGGAATTACTGAAAAAATATATTGGTGAAGTACGCTCGAAAAATAAAATCAATAAGAAGTATGAGGATACATTATTCCTGAACAGCAGAGGAACATCAATGTCCAGAGTAATCGTATTCCTTATTATAAAAGAGCTGACAGACAAGGCAGGTGTAAGCAAGAAAATCTCACCTCACACATTCAGACATTCTTTTGCCACACATTTGTTGCAAAACGGTGCAGATTTACGTTATATACAAGAAATGCTGGGACACTCTAGTATTACCACAACGGAAATATACACCCACCTGAAAACAGAAGAACTTCGAGATGTAATTTTAAATTTTCATCCGAGAAACATTAATATTGCTTAATGAAAATATTGAAATACTGCCCGAGTTGCGGCAAGGAATCTTTACACTGGGACGGTGAAAAAAAATGGAGCTGCCCTGAATGCAGTTTTACTTTATACAACAACGTTGCCGGTGCTGTTGCGGTGGTAATAAGATGCGGAGACGAGATTTATCTTACAAGAAGAAACCGTGAGCCAAAAAAAGGAAAATTGGATTTAGCCGGAGGGTTTGTCGATCCAAAGGAAAGCGCCGAAGAAACCTGCAAGCGAGAACTTTTTGAAGAATTGCAACTACAGGTGGATATTTCAAAATTAAAATATTTAGCAAGTCTTCCAAACATTTATCAGTATAAAGAAATCGATTATAACACGATTGATTTGTTTTACGAATACAATGTTTCGGAAAAATTTGAGGTCAATCTGGAGCTTTCGGAAATTTCGGAAGCAAAGTGGATTCCTCTAAAAGAATTAAATCTGGATGATATTGCTTTTGACTCCCAGAAAATATTCTTTACAAATTATTTAACATCAATTTAAAAATAAAACCCGTAGATTTTTTCTGCGGGTTTATATTTAATACGTTTTAGAGTTGAGCATTTCTTCGAAGTAGTGAACCAATAAAGTCCTTTCTGCCTCTGATAAATTAGCTTCTTTGTGATAGACAATGTACCCCGGCATCGGCATTACTTTAGCTTGAATAGTCGAAATAGCACTCGTCAGCATATTTTTCTTTAAATCATTATTGTATGTATCCCAAACAGAGAAATTCAGATGTTCCCTGCCTTCATTGATGTGACTTTTTATAGACCACGAAATAGGTGCAATATGGGAATATTTAGGATATACGGTTTCATCTGAATGACAATCGTAGCAAGCCCCTTTTATCAACCCGGCAATCTTTGCCGGAGTTTTTTTAGCTTCAATAAAATTTACTTTGTGATCAACTGGTTTATTGACTCTGTCAATTGGAATGAACTGAATCAGTGCAAATGCAGCTACGCACCAAAATACAATCTTCTTTGCCGTCTTCATTAGGTTTTTGTTTATTTTACTGGAGTTACTACAGCTGTATTTGATTTGAGCTGCTTGTTGTTTGCATCTTGCGAAACAGGTTTTTCTTCGCCCTCTTCATTTTCTTTCGAATCTGCTGCAGAAGTGGCAGGTGGTGTCGGAATTACTGTTCCTTTTGGATTGTCAAGCGTTCTTCTGTCATTCAAATCCCAGGTTTCAACAGAATCCCAAAGCTGTTTTACAAGAGCTGTTTTATAGTAAACAAAAGAATCTTCCGCGAAAACATCATGCTCAAAATCTGCTTCATCCCAATATTTATTCCCGTTGTTATCTACCAAAATTCTGACAATATATTCAGCAGGTTTCAGGATATCAAATTTCACTTCATCTGTATTCACATACTTTTGATAAAGCACTTTCTCAGAATTATCCAATAACTGGATCCAATAATAACTTGTATTTGGCCTGTTTTGAAGCTTAAATGTCAAGCTTCCGTAGTTCTCCACTTTATCTGCTTCGAAATCGAAACGATATGGATCTGATGTTCTTTCATAAAAAGAATTAACTGTCTTACTTGGAACCGTCAATTGATATTTTTTTCCAACTTCAAAGTCAGACTGTACCAAAATCTGATAAGGATTGGTTTCTGAAATCTTTGCTGTGAAATTATGAGTCGTTACACTATCCGTTTTAAGCGTCCATTTTTCAGGCTCAATTTTATTGATAATGTAATTAGAAGTAAATTTAAAATTCGTTTTAGGAGGTAAAAGGCTGCCTTCATTGTTAGAAAGAGTCATTTTATTTTTGGCATTATACTTATAGAAAACAGAAACCGTATCTTTTTTGTTATCAGCATCATAGCTGAATTTCAAATTTTCAGTGGTTTCCTGCCCCACTTTATTTTTCACAGCATCAAACCAAATATTCACAGTATCTGATTTTGGACGGTGAGTTACTTGATAATCCTGAATCTTATCATTTAATGACAATACTTTGACATTATCCGGATGCCCTTCAAAAGTCATGACAATTCCCCCCGGAGTCTCTTTCATTTCGCCATATTTCAATGATTTTTTGGAAGGATAAACTTTTAAATTTAATCCGGAAATTGATTTTTCAACATTGACAATATCTTTCTGGAAACCCACCTTTTCTTTACCCGGATCATAAATAGAATTACTGTTTTCATCTTCAAAAGCGATGATTTTGTATTTACCCGGAGACAGATAATTCAATTCATAATATCCGTCTGTGTCTACTTTTGTGATGTAATAAGGTTTCTGTTTATAATTAATGGTATCTTTTACCTGATATAATCCAACGACCAATTTATTTTCACTTGTCCCTGTTTGCTTTTTTGTATTTAAAGCATCTTTTACTTCTCCACTGATGTACAAATCATCTAATTTTTCACCGGTAGAAAAAGCAAAATTGAAATAGGGCAAAACATTCGCCTCATTGTTATCAGCAATGGAATTTCCAAAGTTAAAATTGTAAGTTGTATTGGCCTGTAAAGTATCTTCCCATTGGATCAGCACATATTTGTTGGCAATTCCTGACGGGAGAATACGTTTGATTTTTTTTATTGGCGGAGAAATAATCAGGTTTTTACTAACATCTTTCAATGTCACATATTCATCAAAATCAAGACGTAGCTCACGGATATCCCGTGCAACATTCACTCTTGTCGAATCTATATTTGAACTTAAAAATTTTGGAGCAATGGAGTCTTTGGGCCCGCCCACAGGAGATCCTACTCTTGCACATGACTGCGCAAGAAAAGCGAATATGAATAATAAAAGAAGTCTCTTCATGAATATGTTTAAGCAAAAATAAACATTATTCTCCATAAACGTCATGTTGACCGTTCAAAGTATCTTTATTATCATTCATTACGCTGTGAAGCTTATCTTTCTGAGCCGGGAAATCTTCAAATAATCCTGAAAGAGCCAATGCTGTGTATACTCTGTTTGAATATTTGTTACCAATAGCAACGATAGTCACTTTTGACTTTAACAGATGGGCGAAAACTGAGTTTGTTCCGTGCCACCAGCCGTTATGATAAGTAAGCTTTTCACCATTATCAAAAATTTTCATTCTGAAGCCTAAGCCGTAGTTATTCATTCCCGCTTTTTCATTACTGTAAGGAGCAAAAACCATTTCCATCAATTCCGGTTTTAGGAAATTTTTTGAAAACATGGCTTTAGAGAAGTTGTACAAATCTCTTGGCGTGGTGTAAACATTTTTATCTCCATAAACCAAATCTAATCGGTCTAAAGGATATAATTTATTTCCTCCATAATAAAAAGACTGTGTTGCAGTCGGAATATCATTTTCCTGGAAAATATAGCTATTATTCATTTTCAACGGCTCAAAAACCATCTCTTTCATTGCTTGTGGAAAAGAAGTTTTTGTAACTTTTTCAATTAATAAAGCCAACAAAGCGAAATTTGTATTACAATACATGAAACCCGTATCTGTATCCCTTGCCAAATCCGGTTTATATTTGATAATCATATTCAATATATCCTGATTTGTAATAAATTGTTTTGAAAGTTCCGCAGGAGCCGGCTGAATTTTAGTAATAAAATATTCGTATTTCGGAAGGCCGCTTCTCTGAGACAACAATGTTTTTACCGTAACATCAGGATAAGGAAATCCCGGGAAAAATTGAGTTAAATGATCAGTCATTTTTATTTTTCCTGCTTCTATCAATTTCATCATTGCCATGGCAGTCATTGTTTTTGAAACCGAAGCCACATGAAGAGGTGTATTTTTATCAATCGGAAGTTGATTTCCTTCCCTACCATAGCCTCTATAATTTTCGTACAAAATATCATCCCCTTTTGCCACCAAAATTCCTCCGCTCAAATCACTTCCTTCCCAAACTTTTTTATAATATTGATCGATATAACGAACCAGGGAAGCTTTATCTGAAAGCTGATCATCTTCTTTTGTAAAAACTTTACTTAAATCGACATTGCCGTAATTGGGAAGACTGGTCGTATTTTCAGTTATGGTTTCTTTATTTTCAGATTTATTTTTACAGGAAAAAATGATTAAAAAGGCAGATAAAACAAGTACAAAATTACGCATCCTCATGAGTTTCAAAAATGAGCGGCAATTTAATAAAACTCAAAATAAATACTAAATATTGAGTGTATATTATGAATTATTTAACATAAAATAGTAAAACTGCGCAATTGTAAAATTATTAAACTAAGTCTTTTTAACAAAAAAGCATTAATTTAATGATCCAAAAGATGCTATAATCTTATCAACTATTATCTGCGCCAGTTTTTCTTTACTTTGATGCGTCCAACCTGCGATATGAGGAGTAACAATTACTTTTTCTGATTCTAAAAGATATTTTAAGTCTTCATTTTCAATCTCTAAATTCTCAAAAGAAGATTTTTCATATTCCAAAACATCAAGACAAGCTCCTTTTACCTTTCCAGCCTTTAATGCCTCAACTAAACTTTTAGTTTCTATATTTTTCCCTCTTGCTGTATTGACGAAATAGAAATCTTTTTTCATATCAGAAATGAAGGGACCGTCAACCAAATAATAAGATTCATCAGTTAAAGGAATGTGTAAACTTAAAACTTCAGCTTCTTCTTTTAATTCGTCTAAAGTAACCTGCGTAGCATATTCATCAGAAAGATCCGGCAAAATATCATGGAAAATGATTTTACAGCCAAACCCTGAAAATCTTTTTGCGGTTGCTTTCCCCATGTTTCCATAGCCTATTAAACCAACAGTTTTACCCAGAAGCTCGTCTCCCCTGTTTTCTTCACGCAACCAGATTCCGTTTTTTACTTCCTGAGATGCAATAAAAAGCCTGTTCATTAAAATCAACAACATTCCGATTACATGCTCTGCCACAGAATCTCTGTTTCCCTCAGGAGAATTAATGAGCCGAATTCCTAATTTCTCAGCAATGGGAATATCAATATTTTCCATCCCTGCCCCTACTCTTGCAATGAATTTCAAGTTTTTTCCTTTCTCTAAAAAATTTTTATCTAACGGAATTCTGCTCCTGATAATAACACCATCATAATTCTCAATTTTATGGCAAACTTCATCATAAGTCGATGTAAAATCTTCTTCCAAAATAAAGTTTTTTGCTAAAAGCTGTTCCGTAATTAAAGGATGGTTTTTATCTAAAAGGAGAATTTTCATTTTTCAAAGAATTTAAATTGTAACGAAATTTTTTCAAAAAGCTATTAAAAGAAAAAATGCTTTTAAACCCGCAAGATATTAACACTTAGCACAGATTAAAAGCATCTTTATTTTAAAATATTACATTTATTTTTTATCTTTCGTTGGCTCTTGTGGCTCTTGGAAAAGCTTTTTAAGCTCTACAGATTCCAACGGTTTCATTCTTCCTGAAAGAATTAACGAAAGTTCTTTTCTTCTGAATGCTGCCGCATATCTTTCTTTTTCCTCTTCCGTTTCAGGAACCATTTCAGGAATTGGAATAGGCCTGTTGAATTCATCAACTGCTACGAATGTATAAATTCCGGCATTTGTGTGAATTTTCTTTTGGTTAATCGGGTCATCCAGCCAAACATCTACATATACTTCCATTGAAGTAGAGAATGCTCTGGAAACTTTAGATTCCAACACCACCACTCCACCTTCAGGAATCGGATGGTTGAAAGAAACATGGTTCACAGAAGCCGTTACAACCCTTCTTTCGCAATGTCTTGCTGCCGAAATAGATGCACAGCGATCCATTTTTGCTAAAAGTTCACCGCCAAAAAGATTTCTCAAAGAATTTGTCTCGTTCGGAAGAACTATATTAGTCATAATTGTCAGAGATTCTGACGCCTTTTTTATTTTTGCCATCTACTTCTTAGTATTGTTAATTGGAGCCGCAGGAGTTTTTACATTTTGCAGAGCAGGTTTTATGATAGAATCTTTTTTCAAAGAATCCGCGACTTTCATCATGGTAGAATCAGTCGCAGTTTTCACGGTATCTACTACTACGACTTTTGGTTTATTTAGTTCAGCTTTAATAGAATCTTTCTCTTTTTGAAAAGATTGATTTCCGAAAAGAAGTTCAGGAGTGGTAATCGCCAGATATACAATTACTGCAACAGGAATCACAATAAGTAGAATCCATAAAAGAGATGTCGCAAACTTATACTGTTTCTTCGGATTTTCAGAGGTTCCTATTTTTTCGTTGTTTTTGATGTCAGAAAATTTTATTTCTTCCAATCCGTAAAAATCAGGATGCCCGGATTCTATTCTGTTTCCATTAAAATGAGTTTCTGAATCCTCAACAGTAATTGTTCCAAGATTCGGAATTTCCAAAATATGATCTGCCTGGATCTTTTTTTTCCAAAAATCTGTCTGAATCTTCAAATCGTTCTTTGAAGCTTCTAAAGACATCTGTTTTTGACTGCTAATAAAAGCGGCAAGATCATCAGATTGCATCTCATAATCAGGAAAAAAAGTAATTTTTCTCGCAGGCGGAAGAATACTTCCGTTCTCAGAATTGATAATCGCTTTGGAATTTTCCAGAGAAAACACACCGAAACCCGGAACTGTAACAGTCCCAAATTGTTTCAGATATTCTAAAATGTAAGCTGAAATATTCATTTAGTGGCAAATTTATAACTTTTTCGTGACTTTTTGCAGCATTTATTTTTACAAAAAGATTTAAAAATATATTAATTAAAACTACATTTTTCAAGATTTAATACATTAATTCTGATATTCCTTTTGCTTTTTTAATTTTTAGCAGTAAAAATCACTTTCTTCGTTATAAAATATGTAATTCAATTCATTATTCTTTTTTTAAATATTTCATAATTTTTGAGCTGATTTTCAAACAATACGTAAAATAAAAAGACTGCCGAAGCAGCCTTAAAAAAAACTTAAACTAACATTTTACTTTATAATAAGTATAAAACATTTATAATGAATGCTATTGAATTTTCCAGCTGATTCCAAACATAAAATTTGTTCCAGCCTGAGAAAAATAATATGGTTCCCCATCATAAACTGCCCCATTATTCACATATTTTTTATTAAAAATATTATTTACCAATAATTTCAGTGCGATATCATTATTTTTAATCTTAAACTGATATTGTGCATTAAAATCTGTAAGCAGATAATCTTTCAATTCTAAATTTTTGTCCTCTGTATTATCCAGATATTGCTTTCCTACATATTGATTCATCAAAGCAAACTGGAAACTTTCATTTGGACTAAATTTTAATCCTAAATTGGCAATCACATCCGGTGAAAACGAAATCTGTGTGTTGCCAAGATCTTTAACTTCTGTTTCGTTTTCAATTTTGAAATCTAAATTTCTGTTGTTGCTGAAACTTACATTTCCTGTCAGTTCCCATTGCTTTGAAAGTTTTGCTAAAGCGCCCAATTCGATCCCGCTTCTGTAACTTTTTCCGGAATTGGTCCTGATAAAAGCCCCCACATTATTCAATTCACCATTTAAGACCAACTGATTGACATAATACATATAATATAAATTCGCAGTAAAGGATACCACTCCGAATTGCTTCTCAATCCCCGCTTCAAAATCATGAAGTTTTTCTGCTTTTACATCATTATTTGCCAATAAATCATCTCTGTTTGGTTCGCGATGAGCATGCGCATAAGAAATAAAGATTTTACCCGTCGGAATTTTATAGTTTATACCTGCTTTCGGATTAAAAAACAGCCAATTTTTGTTCAAATTTGCACCTTCATCATCTCCAGCAGTAATAATTCTTGTGTCATAATCAACATTTCTTAACTGCAAATCTCCGAAAAATTCAAAATCCCGGACTCTTATCAAAGCCTTTGCAAATCCAGAAACTTCATTTTTCACAGAACGGTTCCTGTAATATTCGTGTTCGTCAATCTGAGGAAGAAAAACTCCGGTTACATTTCCAAAATGCCTTCCGTAATACTGATTGGCAACAGCTCCGAAATTAACATCAAGGATTCCCAATTTCCCGTAAAGCGTAGAGACAATTCCGTAAAAATCATTATTCAACCATTTTTTTCTGATAAAATCTGTGCGTGATAATGTTTGTGTACCATCAATAAAATCCGGGAGATTATATTTTGAAAATTTCGCATCCTGCTTATAATTTTCGTAATATCCCTTTCCTTTTGTATAGTGTAAAGTAGTTTCTAAATTCCATTTCTCATTGAACTTTTGTTCCCACAGCAACTGATAATGGTTTTGTTTATAATTATCTGTTTCATTATCATAAAATCCAACTATATTTTCCCAGTTTGAGTCATAAATTGCTCCGGAAATATTGAATTTCGGGTCTGTCTCCCAAGTTTTTCTATCAATTCCGTTCCAGGCCTGATACGTTTTTTCTTTTCCTCCGAAAGCCATTAAGCGGATTTTTGTTTTACCTTCTTCAAACAGAGCTGTAAAGTTGTATGAATTAAGCTTAGATGATGCCCTGTCAATATACCCGTCAGAATTAATGTGTGTATATCTTCCCATCACTGAAAGTCGGTTTCCCAAAAACTTTCCGGAGCCAATTTCCGCAGAGTATTTATAGGTATTGAACGAACCATAACTATCATCTGTTTTAAAATAAAACTTCTCTTCAGGATCTTTGGAAAGAACATTAATACTGGCTCCAAATGCGGCAGCTCCGTTATTGGAAGTCCCTACACCTCTCTGAATTAAAATTTGTGAAGCAGAACTTGTCAAATCCGGCACATTTACGAAAAATGTTCCCTGACTTTCGGAATCATTGTACGGAACGCCATTCATCATGACATTGATTGCACTCCCGGCAACTCCACGGATTCTGAAACCCGTGTATCCAACACCATTTCCAGCATCGGAAGTAGAAATTATGGAAGTTTGATTTTTAAGTAAAATAGGTAAATCCTGTCCTAGATTTTTACTGTCTAAATCTTTCTGAACATTGATAATTTCTTTAGCGACAGGAAGTCTTTTGGTAAAATTAATAGCTTCAATTTCCTTTATTTTTAAGGAATCTGTATTTTGCGCCTGCAAAAAAGCGAAAGAGCCAACGGTAAGCCCTAAAAAAAATAATCCTTTCATTCTATAAATTTTTAAAATTTAATGAATAAAAGGGGCGGATTATGACGAATCATGAGTAAATTGGTAATAAGTAATGTTTTGATGATTATTCATTGCTGATTACCTATGCTCATTTTTAATTTCCCTAAACAGCATTATCTGTTCCAGGTTCATTGGGTATAATCTCAGCTTGTTACAGCACCCCTTTATTTCAGCCGCGAAATTACGAAAAATATATTAGTGAAGCAATTTAATAAGCTTTGTTATGAGAATCAATATAATAATAGTTTTTCCCGTCTTTTGAAACCTCAAACATTTTACCCAATTTCCAACTGAAGTTTCTCTTTATATCATCATATTCAAAAGGGATAATAATCTTATTATTGATGTCAATCACTCCAAAACGATCATTTTTAGAAGCAACAATCATCGGATCTGAAACATCGTCCCCTTCCATAATGTGAAGATATTCGTATTGGGGATAAACCTGATAGTCTCTATAATCTTCTGCGTTTACAAATTTTGCCTTTTCAATAATGCCGTAAAATCCGTTTTTGACATAAGCCTGATATTCTTGTTGTTTAAATTCAATTTGACATTTCCCTAAGTCTGAATTTTTATATTGATAAACTTTTTTTCCATTCTTATCTATTCGGTAAGAAATCAAATCTTTTTCCACTGTTCCGTATTCTTTTGTTCCAAATTTTCGGACTTTTTCGTTGGGGGAGTTTAAAAGATTACAATCTTCGTAGAAAAAAACAGCAATATGATATTCCGGCTGAATGACAAATTTTCCTTTTTGATTAATATATCCAAATTTTCCATCTTTCTTTTTGGGAATTAAAACAGGAAGCTCATCATTAATAATATCTAAATCCGGATTTGGCTTATACCCCTGCAATGGCTTTTTGACAGCAACTTTAGAAATATTTTTAATGGGATTTTTTTTCACAGATTTTGCCTGAGAAAAAGTAAAAATCGAAATAAATAAACATAAAAGCTGAACAGCATTTTTCATAATCACCATTTGTTTGCAAAAATACAGCCAAAAATAGAAAATATAAAATTCATATTTATAAAGAATCTAAATAATTTCGAGTATAAAAAATATTAAAAATCCGTAAATTTGGGAACATTTTTAAGTGTTTGATAATCTAAAACGTTTTGGAGATATGATTTTTGGTATTGTTATTATCAAAAAAGTGTACAAATGTTACCCAAAAAGCGTTTTTGTAATTAAGACAAATCGCGGGCAAACCACTTACACTTCCGAAAAATCATATACTTAACTTTTAAAACGGAACATTATCTTATATTGTAAATGAAGTAGATTATGTTGTCATTACTACAGTCGTTTTTTTGCGGCAGATTTAAATAATTTTATTGTAAATTAAACACTGTTAAGAAAAAAATGACAGGATATAAACAACTGCTAAAATCTACCTTTTAAATTGAAAAGACTTCTATTATTATGAATATTTATCAGGATTACATCCAAGAAATTGAAGAAAGAAAAAACCAAGGGCTTCATCCAAAGCCAATTGACAGTGCAGAATTATTAAACGAAATCATTTCGCAGATTAAAGATACAGCCAATGTATACAGGGCTGACTCTCTTAAATTTTTTATTTATAACACTTTACCCGGAACTACAGGTGCAGCAGGTGCCAAAGCTAAGTTTTTAAAAGAAATCATTCTGGGTGAATCCGTAGTAGAAGAAATAACACCGGCTTTTGCTTTTGAGCTGCTATCTCACATGAAGGGAGGTCCTTCTATTGAAGTATTGCTTGATTTGGCTTTAGGGGATAATATTTCCATTGCTAAAGAAGCGGCAAATGTTCTTAAAACACAAGTTTTCCTTTATGATGCTGATACGAATCGTCTAAAGGATGCATTCAATAACGGTAACGAAATCGCAGAAGAAATCATAGAAAGCTACGCAAAAGCTGAATTTTTCACTAAACTTCCAGAAGTAGCGGAAGAAATTAAAGTAGTGACATTTATTGCTGGTGAAGGAGACATCTCAACAGATTTACTTTCGCCGGGTAATCAGGCTCACTCGAGATCAGACCGTGAGTTGCATGGTAAATGTATGATTACTCCTCAAGCACAGGCAGAAATCAGAGCGCTTCAGGCGCAACACCCGGATAAGAGCGTAATGCTTATTGCAGAAAAAGGTACGATGGGTGTAGGTTCATCGAGAATGTCAGGAGTAAACAACGTAGCTTTATGGACCGGTAAACAAGCAAGCCCATATATCCCATTCGTAAATATTGCTCCAATCGTTGGGGGAACAAACGGTATTTCTCCAATTTTCCTTACAACTGTTGATGTTACAGGAGGTATTGGTATTGACCTTAAGAACTGGGTGAAGAAGCTGGATGAAAACGGAAACCCTATTCGCAATGAAAACGGCGAACCTATTCTTGAAGAAGCTTATTCTGTGGCTACCGGAACCGTCCTTACCATTAACACAAAGACAAAGAAACTTTATAATGGAGACCAGGAACTGATTGACATCTCTAAGGCATTCACTCCTCAGAAAATGGAATTCATTAAAGCCGGAGGATCATACGCTATTGTATTTGGTAAAAAGTTACAAACATTTGCTGCTAAACTTTTAGGAATAGAAACACCTCTTGTTTTTGCTCCGTCTAAGGAAATTTCTCACGAAGGGCAAGGCCTTACAGCAGTAGAGAAAATATTTAACAGAAACGCGGTTGGTACAACACCAGGAAAAGTTTTACACGCAGGTTCTGACGTTCGTGTAGAGGTTAACATTGTAGGTTCTCAGGATACGACAGGTTTAATGACAGCTCAGGAATTAGAATCTATGGCTGCTACAGTGATTTCACCAATTGTTGACGGTGCTTATCAGTCCGGATGTCACACCGCTTCTGTTTGGGATAAAAAAGCTCAGGCAAATATTCCTAAATTAATGAAATTCATGAACGAATTCGGCTTGATCACAGCTCGTGACCCGAAAGGTGAATATCACGCGATGACAGATGTTATTCACAAAGTTCTTAATGATATTACAATTGACGAGTGGGCAATCATCATCGGTGGAGACTCTCACACAAGAATGTCAAAAGGGGTGGCTTTTGGAGCTGACTCAGGAACAGTTGCCCTTGCATTGGCTACAGGTGAAGCTTCTATGCCTATCCCTGAATCTGTAAAAGTAACATTCAAAGGAAACATGAAAGAACACATGGATTTCCGTGATGTTGTACATGCAACTCAGGCTCAGATGTTGAAACAATTTGGAGGAGAAAACGTATTCCAAGGAAGAATCATTGAGGTTCACATCGGAACACTTCCGGCTGACCAGGCATTTACATTTACAGACTGGACAGCAGAAATGAAAGCAAAAGCTTCTATCAATATTTCTGAAGATAATACCTTAATTGAATCATTGGAAATTGCAAAAGGCAGAATCCAGATTATGATTGATAAAGGTATGGATAACCACAATCAAGTTCTTCAAGGATTAATTAACAAAGCTGATAAGAGAATCGCTGAAATTAAATCTGGCGAAAAACCGGCCCTAACCCCGGATGCGAATGCTAAATATTATGCTGAAGTTGTCGTTGACCTAGATGCAATCGTTGAGCCAATGATTGCTGACCCGGATGTAAACAATGATGATGTATCAAAAAGATATACTCACGATACCATCAGAGCGCTTTCTTATTATGGCGGAGAGAAAAAAGTGGATCTTGGTTTTGTTGGATCTTGCATGGTTCACAAAGGAGATTTAAAGATTGTTTCTCAAATGCTTAAAAATATTGAAAAACAACAGGGTAAGGTGGAATTTAACGCCCCTCTTGTAGTAGCAGCTCCAACATATAATATCATTGATGAATTAAAAGCAGAAGGAGACTGGGAATTTTTAGAAAAATATTCCGGATTCGAATTTGATGATAATGCTCCTAAAGGCGAAGCACGTGTTGAATACAAAAACATGATGTATCTTGAGCGCCCAGGCTGTAACCTTTGTATGGGTAATCAGGAAAAAGCGGCTAAAGGAGATACAGTTTTAGCAACTTCTACGCGTCTTTTCCAAGGAAGAGTGGTTGAAGATTCTGAACGTAAGAAAGGAGAGTCTTTATTGGCTTCGACTCCGGTTGTTGTACTTTCTGCGATTATGGGGAGAATTCCTAATATTGACGAGTACAAAACAGCTGTAGAGGGCATTGACCTTACAACTTTTGTACCTTCAATTAAAGAATTGACAAGTACAAGCGCTCACTGATAGAATGTAAAAATAAGTCGAAAGACTTTTTAAGTCATATAAGAAAGATTTTAGTCCTTAGGATTAAAATCTTTCTTTTTTTATTTAGAACCTTTCCATTTAAGAGGTATGAAAATTATTTTAACCTATGTCAATGAATCAAAATTTATTTTTTCCTTACCTTCATAGGTATAAAAAATAGTAGTCATTCATCATATTTATCCTATTATATAAGGCTAGGAATAGATTTTGATATGTTGTATTAGAAGTTTTCCGCTTAAAATAACGGAAAAAATTATAAAAAGAATAAAAAATTACATTTAGATATGACTTTTGATATTGATATGATCAAAAAAGTGTATGAGCGTTACCCAGAGAGAATTGCTGCAGCAAGACAAATTGTGGGAAAACCTCTTACCCTTTCAGAAAAAATCCTTTACACTCACTTGTGGGAAGGTAACGCTACACAAGCACATGAAAGAGGAAACTCTTATGTAGACTTCGCACCGGACAGAGTAGCAATGCAGGATGCAACAGCGCAAATGGCTCTTTTACAATTCATGCAGGCAGGAAAAGCTAAAGTAGCAGTTCCTTCAACCGCCCATGCTGATCACTTGATTCA
The DNA here is from genome assembly GCF_001045455.1 of Chryseobacterium sp. FH2. Taxonomy (GTDB): domain Bacteria; phylum Bacteroidota; class Bacteroidia; order Flavobacteriales; family Weeksellaceae; genus Chryseobacterium. The sequence continues at coordinate 90,302 of NZ_LFNE01000011.1, forward strand.
GGCGAAAGTAGGTGCTGATAAAGATTTACAAGAAGGTATCAACAAAAACTCGGAGGTTTTCAACTTCCTGAGTTCTGTTTGTGATAAATATGGAATTGGTTTCTGGAAGCCGGGAGCCGGTATTATCCATCAGGTCGTATTAGAAAATTATGCTTTCCCAGGCGGTATGATGATTGGTACAGACTCCCACACAGTAAATGCAGGTGGTCTAGGAATGGTAGCTATCGGTGTAGGTGGAGCTGATGCAGTAGACGTAATGGCCGGGATGGCTTGGGAACTTAAGATGCCTAAGCTTATTGGTGTAAAACTGACCGGTAAAATGTCCGGCTGGACTTCTGCAAAAGATGTTATCTTAAAAGTTGCAGGAATCCTTACCGTAAAAGGAGGAACAGGATGCATCGTAGAGTATTTCGGGGAAGGAGCACAATCTCTTTCAGCAACAGGTAAAGGAACTATCTGCAACATGGGTGCTGAAATCGGAGCTACAACTTCTACCTTCGGATATGATGATTCTATGAGAAGATACCTTGCTTCCACCGGAAGACAGGATGTAGTAGATGCTGCCGACGTAATCGCTGAACATTTAACCGGTGATGCCGAAGTATATGCAAACCCTGAACAATATTTTGATCAAGTTATTGAAATCGACCTTTCTGAATTGACACCTCACCTGAACGGACCTTTCACTCCGGATTTGGCAACTCCGGTTTCTGAATTCAGAGCTAAAGCTGAAGCAAACGGATGGCCTTTAGAAGTAGAATGGGCATTAATTGGTTCTTGTACCAATTCTTCTTACGAAGATTTATCAAGAGCAGCTTCAATCGTTGAAGATGCAGTGGCAAAAGGTGTTAAGCCAAAGGCAATTTTAGGTATTAACCCGGGTTCTGAGCAGGTAAAATTCACGGCAGAAAGAGATGGTTTCTTAGATTCTTTCAGAAAATTTGAAAATGCAAGGATTTTTACTAATGCTTGTGGACCTTGTATCGGGCAGTGGGACAGAGAAGGCGCCGAAAAAGGTGAAAAAAACTCAATCATTCACTCTTTCAACAGGAATTTTGCGAAAAGAGCTGACGGTAACCCAAATACTCACGCATTTGTAGCTTCGCCGGAAATGGTAGCTGCTGTTGCGATTTCAGGAAGATTAGACTTTAATCCTATTACAGATACATTAACAAATGAATCTGGCGAACAGATAAAATTAAACGAACCTCAAGGTTTTGAATTACCGGCAAAAGGCTTTGCGGTAGATGACAACGGATACCAGGCTCCATCTGAAGACGGATCTTCAGTGGTTGTAAACGTAAGCCCGACTTCAGACAGGCTTCAGCTACTGGAAGAATTTCCAGCTTGGGACGGTAAAAATATTACCGGAGCCCGACTTTTAATAAAAGCTTTTGGAAAATGTACAACGGACCATATTTCTATGGCCGGGCCATGGTTAAAATACAGGGGTCACCTTGATAATATTTCAAATAACATGTTAATTGGAGCTGTAAATGCTTTTAATATGGAAACCAACAAGGTGAAAAATGTATTGACTGCAGAATACGGAGAAGTTCCTGCTGTACAGAGAGCTTATAAAGCCGCTGGTGTGCCTTCAATCGTTGTGGGTGATCAAAACTACGGGGAAGGTTCTTCAAGAGAGCATGCAGCAATGGAACCAAGACATCTTGGTGTAAAAGCTGTTCTTGTAAAATCATTCGCAAGAATCCATGAAACAAACCTTAAAAAACAAGGTATGTTGGGAATAACTTTCGCCAATGAAGCTGATTATGACAAAATTTTAGAAGATGATGTTATCAACTTCTTAGATCTCGACCAGTTTGCCCCCGGAAAACAATTGACTTTAGAATTCATCCATGCAGACGGAACTAAAGACATCATTATGGCCAACCATACTTATAACGATCAGCAAATTGACTGGTTCAAAGCAGGTTCTGCTCTTAATTTGATTAAGCAACAAGAAAATTAATTGTTAGATTTAATTAATCATAAAAAAAGCAACTTCAAATGCGGAGTTGCTTTTTTATTTAAGCTTAGTTATAAAAATACTTCTATAGCTTTCACCAATAGGAATTTCCTGATCCAAAAATAAAATTACCTTTTTAGAATCGAAAACTTTAATTTGATTTAAATTAATAATAAACGATTTGTGAATTCTGGAAAAAGAGTTTTCAGGAAGTTGCTGTTCCATAGATTTTAGGGTATCTAAAACAATGTATTCCTGCTCGTTTGTTTTGATACTTACATAGTCTTTGATACTTTCCACATAGAGAATATCTTCAAAATTGATTCTGTGCTGTTGCCCTGAAGATTTCACGAAGAAATAAGAACCTTCTTGATTTTCATGTAAAGTAAGTCTTTCCTGAGCCTTTAAAGCACTCTTATAAAATCTTTCAAACGAAATTGGCTTCAAAAGATAATCAATAATATTATGGTTGTACCCTTCCAAAGCATACTCTGAATACGCTGTTGTTAAAATATATCTTTGCTTATCTCCAAGAATTTTCATGAAATTAATTCCCGTCAATTCCGGCATTTGGATATCAAGGAAAACCAAGTCACATTCATTATTTTGAATATAGTCCAGCGCTTCGATAGGATTTTCACCGGAAGAAACCAATTCTAAGAATGGAACTTTCTGCACATAACTTCCCAACAGCGCAATCGCCAACGGTTCATCATCTACAACTATACATTTAATTTTATTCATTTCGCAAATCAATTTTTAAATCTACAACAAAATCTGCTTCTGAATCTTTTATACTTAATTCATACTTTTTAGGATAAAGAATTTCAAGTCTTTTTTTTACATTTTCAATTCCAATCCCAGAACCGGAATCTTTCATCCTTTCTTTTTTAAAGTTTAAAAGATAAAAATGCAATATCTGATTGTCATCTGAAAGTTTCATTTGAAAACCTTTATTTCTGAAATCTCCATGCTTGAAGGCATTTTCCACGAACGGAACTAAAATCATCGGTGAAATACTCAGTTTCGGATGATGGATCTTCTTCTCAATAGATAATAATTCAGGATTTTTGAGTCTTAGCTTTTCAAGAGCTGTTAAACTATCAATATATCCAATTTCTTTGTCTAAAGTAATCACATCCTCTTCCAAATCTTTCGTACTGTATCGTAGCAATTGGCTCAATTCTTCAAGTGCAGGCAAAGCCTTTTCAGATTTTTGATAAACGAGAGAATAAATATTATTCAAAGAGTTAAAGATAAAGTGTGGATTGATTTGTGTCTTTAAAGCCTGTAATTCTGCTGTTTTCTTTGCTTCAATTAGTTCTGATTTTTCCTGTTCGGCATTAATAAAGTATTTAAAGAACCAAAAAGTGGTACTGATGAAAATCGTAGTACTGCTGTAAAAAATATTATCGAAAAAATAATACCCAAAACCCGTTCCTTTCGCATAATTCCTGAATCCCAATGTTGCAGGAAGCAAAACTTCTTCCACCGAATACCTGACCATTACGAAGCATGTAGCACTCAATAAAAAAGCAATAACGGATTTATATAAGTTGCTTGTATCAAAGAATTTAGGAACTACAAAAAAATAATTGATATAGAAGCAAGTGAAGCTTGTGATAAAGAAAGTAATATGAAGAATATTCGAATTCTTACTAGAATTAAATGCAAAATACGGAATCAATACCGATCCGATAATGTAAATTCCCCAGAAGAACAGATGAAGGTATAATAGTTTGTTCGTTTTCATAAAACAAAAATAAACTTTCCGGTAAAGCATAAGCCTGATTTTTCGATGAAAGCCAATTTTTTACCGATGAAAATATTTTGGTCGAATTAATTCCTTTGTAAATCTAAATGCTATTTCACCAAATCTTACTTCAAAATACTTTTGGAGAAAGACTTTAACCATGAAACTATCCTATATTTTTATCACAACATTACTTTCGGCAACAGTATTTGCTCAAATTAAAAAAGACAGCATCCAAAATATTGAAAAAATTGATATTCTTGTAAAGAAGAAATTACTGGAAAGAAAAGCTGACAGGCTGATCTTCAATGTAGCTTCGTCTATTGCTTCCCAGGGAATGGACGCTTCCGAAACCCTTGCCAATGTTCCGATGTTGAAAGTTGACGAAAATATGGGTTCAATTTCTATCGTAGGAAAAAGCAGTGTGAATGTAATGATTAACGGAAGAATACTGAATCTTTCCGGAACTGCACTTTTGAATTATTTAAAATCAATTCGTTCAGAGAACATTGCTAAAATTGAAGTTATTACTACACCGCCTGCGAAATACGAAGCACAGGGAAACAGTGGGCTGATCAACATTGTTCTGAAGAAAAATCCAAATTTAGGTTTTAGCGGAAGTATCAATTCGAATCTGATTCAAAGAACTTATGCAGGTTTTAATGATAACGGAGTACTAAATTATCAGACTGAAAAATTCAGCAGCAGCGTAAAATTAACCTATTATGATTCTTCGAAACGCACAGATGAAAATTATACCATTCTTGCAAATACCCAAAACTACAGCAATTCCATTAGAAAAGATATGTGGAAAGAATTGACTCCAAGTTTAAATTTATCTTACAAAATCACCAAAAATTCCGAAATCGGTATGGAATATATTTACGCTCATCAGGAATCCGGAATGGATATCATTAATAAAACAAAAAATATCAGTCCGGAATTTGGTGAAGAAAATCTCTTAACCAATACATCTCACCGTGAAAAACTTCCTACGCATACTTTGAGCGCTTATTATGACGTAAAATTAGATTCGCTTGGGAAAAAACTAAGTATTGCAGGGAATTTTTATAAAAATAATTCAGACACAGACGTGAATTTTTCAACATTGACACTTTCTGACAATTCTATACAAAATGTAAAAACAGTTTCGTTGATTTCTCCCCAAATTTTCTCTGCACAGGCAGATTTAGAGCTTCCTTTTTCCTTTGGAACCATTGAAACCGGTATGAAGTTTAACCAGTTTAAAAACTTTTCTGATTTAAAATATTTCACATTGATCGATGAACAATATATTTCGGATGAAGAAAGAGCCAATCTTTTTCAATATAAAGAAGAAAACTATGCGGCATATTTTAGTTATGCTAAAAGTTTCGGGGAGCATTGGGAAACAAAAGCAGGTCTTCGCTATGAAAATACTTCTGCAGAAAGCTTTACACCATCTGCCAACTCTGGAAACCAGTACAATTACGATCAATGGTTTCCTTCAGCTTATGTTTCTTACAAAAATGATAAAAATGTTTTTAGCTTATCATATTCAAGAAGAATCAACCGTCCCAGCATGAGCAATCTGAACCCATTCCGTTGGTATTCAAATCCTTATTCTTATTCTTCGGGAAACCCCTTGCTGACACCATCTTACATCAATAATCTGGAGCTGGGATATACTTTTGACGGCAAATTTTCTACAAGCATTTATTATCTCAAACTAAAAAACGCGTTCGGACAGCTTTCTTTTATTGATAATCTTTCTCAAATTTCAACTTACCTTAATTATTATAACAATGATTTTTTAGGACTTAATGCTTCTTACACAGATACTTTTTTCAAATTTTGGGAAGCAAATCTGACATTCAACGCTAGCCTTCAAAATTCTGAAACGTTTAATGTAAACGCCAAAACACAAAAGGGACATTCCATCAATTATTCCATCAATAATACCTTCACTTTAAATAAAAATAAAACAATTGCTTTATTTCTAAATTATAGTCAGAATTTACCTTACAAAAACGTAAATTATTCTTTTCAAAACTTTTCTGACCTTAGTTCTGGGTTGAAAATTTCACTGATGCAAAAACAACTTCAAATCAATGCCACTATCACTAATATTTTTGCACAAAGATATCGTGGAGATATGTTTTTTGACGACAGTACACAGCACATGGATAATTATTGGGACGGCAGAAGTTTTAGATTAAGTATAATTTACACCTTTGGAAACAATAAAAATAAAATTAGCAAGAAAAACATCAATTTTGAAGAAAAAGATAGAGTACAATAGTTTTATGTAACAAAATTTAATTTTCTGCGTCTAACTGAGTAGTAGAAAAAACATTATGAAAAAAACAATTATTGCTTTATCTTTTTTGGGAACAATACTTACTTACGCCCAAGAAAAAAACAATAACCCGGTCAAGGAAAAACAAATTGAAGGTGTCACTATTACAAAAACTAAAAAAGCCGTTGAACAAAAAGCAGATCGTACAATTTTTGACTTTTCAGAACAACCTCAGCTTAATAACGGAAATGTCTTAGAAGGAATCAAAAAACTTCCGGGATTAGTTTCTACAGATATTGCAGGAATGATGTATCAGGGAAAAATGCTCGATGTTTACCTGAACGGAAGACCTTTAAATATCACTTCTAACGAATTAAATTCTTTCCTTGAAGGAATGCCTGCAAATTCGGTAGACAGAATTGAAGTAATTACTCAGCCCGGCGCAGAATTTCCTGCAACTTCGGGTGGTGCTATCATGAATATTATTACAAATAAAAATGCTAATAAATATTTAACCGCTACGTATTCAGGAAATTACTCGTTTACGGATTATGATCAATTCAGAAGCAGAACTACGAATTCTATTAATTTAAATGCAAGAAACAAAATTTTCGGATGGCAATTAAATGTTGGTCAAAACTACCGCGAAAGTATGCTGAATGGTCAGCAGGACGATTTACTTACCAGTAAAACAGATAGATACAGCCGTGGATATTTTGCTAAATCTGGATTAACTTTTGATTTAGGACAAGACAGATTATTATTAAACTACGATATTTATCACAATAATAATGATAACTACACTTTGAGTAACGGCCACGGAGACTTACCTTTTGAAAACAATCTCAATGATTTAAGAGAAGCTTTTTATAATTCTTCAGATGTTGCTCATACCAATAACTTGAGACAGGAAGCCGTTGTGACTTATCAAAAACGTTTTGCTGATAAATCTCAAAAACTAGATTTCCAGTTTGGATACACCAGATCAGACAGCAAATTTGCTCAGGATAATTTCTTCCAGGATGGTGAATTTGCAGATGCTCCCAATCTGCCAATCAATAGTGCAACAAGCGGTTTAAAAGATATTTTGAATAACCGTTCCGTCATGAATATTGCCAATTTCAAAATAGATTATTCTCAGCCTATAAAACTTCTTGACGGCGGAAAAGTAAGCTTTGGAGGCCTATATGAAAGGCAGGATTTTGATACGGAAAGTTTTGGCTTAACGAACTTGGAATATCAAAGGCAAACGGCTTCAACCTATTTGGAATTTCAGGCAAAATTGAAAAAATTTGATTTTACTTTAGGTTCTCGGGCCGAAAATTATGATATTTCGGGAGTTACAAGATATTTGGATAAAGACACGAAATTGGTGGAAGGCGATTTGATTCCCTTCAATAAATTTAAACTTTTCCCGAATGCCAGTGTTCAATATAACATGATGAACCAAGTCTATATTGCAGCGAATTACAACAAAAAGATCAGTTTACCGAGTATTTCTGCATTGAATCCGAATAACGTAACATTCTCCGGGCCAAGTACAGAAGTTAATGGTAATCCAAACTTACAGCCAACTATTTTTGATAACTACGAATTGAAAATTTCAGCTTTTGATTATGCATTTATGGGTTACAGCGTAAGTTCGGCAAGCAATCAGGTTGCGCAGATTATCAGAAAAGACGGAAGAAAATTATACAACGAACAAGTGAATATTTCGAATATGAAAATTCATAATTTTAACGTTGGACTTCCTATTCCCTTCATGATTTTCAGTAAACCGCTAAGCGAAATCATGAAGTTTAATTTTAATCCTGACAAGATTAATTTCATGTATCTATATGCTGGTTATCAGAAACATGACATTGATAATTTAAACAATAAAGGGTTTTGGATTTTCAATATCATGACCCAAATAATTTTGCCTAAAGACATCAAACTAACGGCAAATTACAGTTACCTGACTCCCAAAGCGGGCTATTTCTACTTTACGGCAGAAAAACCATTCAACAATTCTTTTGACATTACGCTGACAAAAAAATTCATGGACAACCGCTTGACGCTTTCTGTTTTTGCCAATGACATTTTCAACGGACAGGTAATGCAGGTACGTTCTAATCCACCTTCCGGAACCCCGGTTATCATTAGCAGCAAATATGATACTAGAAATTTCGGACTTTCTATTAATTATAAAATTCCGACAAAAAATAAATTAGCAAAAGAAGACGCGAATATTTTAAATCAAACAAAAAAAGAGGATAACGGCGGTGTAATACCACAGGGACAATAATATAATCCTAAATAAATTAAGAAAACGAGTCAGCAAATATTTTGCTGACTCGTTTCTTTATAAAACAAAATATAATTTAAAAATCAATCGTCTGAAATTTCCAGCTTAGGGTATCGACTAACGTCATTTGATTTATATTTAATGGTAGACCCATTATTATTTTCAAAGCCTGATCCGCCATCATACTTCCCACAATTCCGGGCAGAGTACCCAAAACACCGAGACTATCGCAATCCGGAAGATTTTCATCAAAAGGAGGTTCAGGGAAAATATCTCTTAAATTTCTACTTCTATTATGATTGAAAATGGCAATCTGTCCCAAAAAACCTAAAATGCTCCCATACACTAAAGACTTTTGCAATTTTACACAAACGTCATTAACTAAATATCTCGTTTTAAAATTATCCGAACCATCAACAATAATATCAAATTGAGAAATAATTTCTTCCGCATTCGATTCTTCAATTTTACTTTTAATTCCGATAAAATTGACCTGATAATTCAGATTTTTCACGAACTCTTCTGCACTTTCCACTTTCAAATTTCCAACAGAATTTTCGTTGTGAATGATTTGTCGGTTTAAATTATGCAATTCAACCTCATCAAAATCTGCAACGCCTAAAGTACCAACTCCCGCCGCAGTCAAATATTGAATAACAGGACTTCCTAAGCCTCCCGCTCCAATTACGAGAACCTTAGAATTTATTATCTTTCTTTGACCTTCCAAACCGATTTCTTCAATAAAAATCTGTCGGCTGTATCGTGCAAAAATATCTTTGTTTTTCATTACCCTATTTTAATTTAAACCATTAAGATTTTAAATTCCACTATACACAGAATCCCAATCTTTCATCACGGGATCGTAACCGGATTTTTTAATCACATTTTTGATATCCTCCATGCTCCTTTCATCACTGGTTTCAAATTGTTCTAGAGATTCTTTATCCACTGCATAACCTCCCGGATTGGTTTTAGAGGCCGCACTCATTGCCGTAGCTCCCAATGAAATAATATTATTTCTGAATTTTTCGTTTTCCCTTGTAGAAATTGAAATTTCCAAATATTCATTCCAGATTCGGTACGCGCAAATTAATTGGAGTAAATCTCTATCTGACATGACAAAATTTGGTTCAATAATTCCTTCTGCAGGCCTAAGTCTTGGAAACGAAACCGAAAACTTGCTTTTCCAATATTGTTTTTGAAGATAATCGATGTGAAGCGCATTGAAAAAACTGTCAACTCTCCAATCCTCCAAGCCAAGCAAAACTCCCAACCCCATTTTATGAATTCCGGCTTTCCCGATTCTGTCAGGCGTTTCCAAACGGAAATTGAAATTTGATTTCTTTCCTTTCGGATGATATTCTTTGTAAACTTCCTGATGATAGGTTTCCTGATACACTAAAACGGCATTCACACCCGTATCGTGAAGCCGTCGATATTCTTCCTCTGACAAAGGTTGTACTTCAATCGAAATATTGGCAAAATGTGGTTTCAGCAAACGAACAGCATTCAGGAAATAATCAATCCCTACAATTTTATTCGCTTCTCCGCTTACCAGCAAAACATGATTTACACCCATTGATTTTAAAACCGTTGCTTCAATCATCAATTCTGTGTCAGAAAGCGTTTTTCTTTTAATGGAATTATCCAAACTAAAACCGCAGTAGGTACAAATATTCTGACATTCATTACTCAAATATAACGGCGCATACAACTGAATCGTTTTGCCGAAACGTTTTTGGGTGATTTGCTGAGTCATTTTCGCCATCATCTCTAATTTCTGAGAAGCAGCAGGTGAAAGAAAATTCAGGAAATCTTCTATTGTTTTATTATTTTTCTGAAGACTTTTTTCAACATCGGATAAAGTCACTTTTTCAAGTTTCGCTTTTACCTCATCCCATTGATATTTTTCAAAAAAATCTTTAAAACTTTTCATAAAATTAAATTTTAATCAAATAAAAAAGAAGTCAGCGGGCTTGATGCTTCTGCATGTTGTGCAATTGCTCCTAATCCGGATTCAAAAGCTCTTCTTCCGGCAATTACGCCTTCTTTAAAAGCCAATGCCATATTCACAGGATTTCCTGCGACCGCAATCGCTGTATTTACCAAAACCGCATCAGCGCCCATTTCCATTGCCTTTGCTGCATCGGAAGGTGCGCCAATTCCAGCGTCAACAACAACAGGAACATTGCTTTGGCTGATAATTATTTCTAAAAAATCCAATGTTCTCAAACCTTTATTTGTACCAATCGGCGCTCCCAAAGGCATCACAACTGCTGTTCCTGCATCTTCGAGACGTTTGCATAAAACCGGATCGGCGTGAATGTAAGGCATTACAATAAATCCTAATTTTGCCAATGCTTCTGCTGCGTACAGGGTTTCAATCGGGTCAGGCAAGAGATATTTGGGATCAGGATGAATTTCCAGCTTTACCCAATTGGTTTCCAGCGCTTCTCTTGCCAATTGTGCAGCAAGAACAGCTTCTTTCGCTGTTCTTGCTCCGGATGTGTTTGGTAAAAGATGGGTTTTTGCAGGTTTTAAGGCATTCAACAAATCATCTTCTGAAGATTGGGAGTCGATACGCTTCAAGGCCATTGTTACCATCTCGCTTCCTGAAGCAACAATGGAATCGGTCATTTCCGAAAGATTTCCGAATTTTCCTGTTCCTAAAAACAGTCTCGATTCAAAAACTCTGTCTGCTATTAGTAATGGTTGATTTTTCATATAAATATTTTTATTTTTTTAAGACCATGTAATCACTATTTCATTGCATTGCTGTTTTAAATTCATTGATAATGGAAGGCTGGTGGGTAATTTGTCCTGAAACTGCAACTCCGTGAATTCCGATTTGCTGTAATAATTCTATATCATTTAAAATCACTCCTCCAATGGCGAATATTTTTGGAATTTCTAATGATTTTTCTTTTAAATTTTGGATGATTTTTTGATAACCTTCAAAACCTAAAATCGGACTTAACTGTTCTTTGGTTGAAGTAAATCTTAAAGGCCCCAAACCAATATAATCACACGGCTCATTCATCCTTTGGAGAACATCTGAGATTGTATTTGCCGTTCCTCCGATAATTTTGCTTTCTCCTAAAATATATCTCGCAATATCAATGGATACATCTTTTAAACCTAAATGAACTCCGTCTGCATCAATCTTTTTTGCAATCTGAACATCGTCATTAATAATACAAACCGTGTGATTGTCTGAGCATAGCCTTTTTGAGATTTCACAAAGTTTGACAAATTCACTTTGAGGAGCATTTTTCCAGCGAACCTGAATCCATTTTATACCATTATCAAGAGCTTTTCGGATATTTAATTCCTGGTCTTCTCTTGTAAATCCCTGAGAAATGTATTGTAATTTTTCCATTATTAATTTGAATGAAATCCCAGCAAAGCAGGATTACTTGTTAAAAATTTTTCGATGTATAACTTCCCGCTTCGACAGGCTTCTTCTAAATTTTTCCCCAAACCTAAATAACTCGCAATCGCAGAGGAAAGTACACAACCCGAACCATGTTTCGGATAATATACTGAAGTGTCACCATTTGGCTGAATTGGGATTTCTTTCCCCTTGACCGTTAAAATGTCTGTTCCCAACTTATCGTTTCTGTGTCCTCCTTTAATTAAAACTGAAATTGAATTTTCTGTTTTTTTTAACAGATTACTTTCCTTTAAAACCTGGTATTCATTATAGTTTGGAGTAATTAAATCTATTTGTTGTAAAATATTTTCCAAGTGCGGAATCGTGTTTACATCAAAAAAAGAAAACTTGGAAGTGCTTTTCAGAACCGGGTCCCAGATAATTTTTGTTTCAGTATTAACAGATTTTATTTTTTCTACAATTTGAGTTAAAAATGCAGTATCTTTTACAATTCCAATTTTAACAGCTTCAACGCAATAATTTTTCATTAAAACATCAATTGCCAATAAAATGTCTTCCAAAGGCTGCCAATTTAGGCTCAGGCATTGAGATTCTGTCTGAACTGTCATTGCTGTACAAATTCCTAATCCGTAAACTTTTAACTGTTCAAAGGTTTTAATATCTGCCAACAAACCTGCTCCGCCACTTGGATCGTAGCCCGCAATACTCATTACGAAAGGCCGTTCTTTCTGCATTTTTTGAAAATATTTATTGGTTCATTATTTTCCCAAATCGCTCCTAATAAAGCCACTCCATCAACATTATTGTCAAAAACTTGGTTAATATTGTTTTCATCAATTCCTCCTAGAGCAATCAATTTCACATTTGGATTATCCTGTTTTTTAATATCATTTAAAATAGCCGAATTTTCACCATATCCTTTTTTAGAGATACTCAGAAAAACAGGACTGATAAATGAATATTCCCATTCTTCACCTAATTCATTAAAGGTTTCAATGTCATGAACAGACGTTGAAATTATTTTATCTGTAAAAGATTTAAACACCCCATTTTGCCTGTCAGTTTCTCTGGAATGAAGTCTTGAAATCTTAAAATCTTCAGTCAAGCCATAATGACTGTGCAGAACCAGTTGAGAATGAAATTCTGAATTTATCTGTTGAATAAAACCCATCATTTCTTCTGAACTTATAAAAGGCTTTCTGATATGTAACAAATCCAAGCCTTCATGAAACAATTCATTGATAATACCAGTTTCGTTCTCTGTAATTTTTTCAGGAGTGATAACGATGATCATATATAAATTTCTTTCCCTTTTTCGATGAACTCCTGTGATTTGTCGAACATCCCTTTTTCGGCAGATTCACGGATTTCCTGCGTGATTTTCATCGAACAGAATTTTGGCCCGCACATTGAACAAAAATGGGCAATCTTTGCACCATCCGCAGGAAGTGTTTCATCATGATACGATCGTGCTGTATCTGGGTCTAATGAAAGATTAAACTGATCTTCCCATCTGAATTCAAATCTGGCTTTACTTAAAGCATTATCTCTGTACTGCGCCCCGGGATGTCCTTTCGCCAAATCAGCAGCATGAGCAGCCAGTTTATAAGTAATAACTCCTACTTTTACATCTTCTTTATTCGGAAGTCCTAAATGTTCTTTCGGTGTTACATAGCAAAGCATCGCACAACCAAACCATCCAATCATTGCCGCCCCGATTCCCGAAGTAATGTGGTCGTAACCAGGAGCAATATCCGTCGTCAAAGGACCTAATGTATAAAATGGTGCTTCGTGACATTCTTCCAATTGTTTATCCATATTTTCTTTAATCATGTGCATCGGGACATGACCGGGCCCCTCAATCATCACCTGAACATTGTGTTTCCAGGCTATTTTTGTTAACTCTCCTAAAGTTTCCAATTCTGCAAACTGTGCTTCATCATTGGCATCAGCAATTGATCCCGGACGGAGACCGTCTCCCAGAGAAAAAGCAACGTCATATCTTTTCATGATTTCACAGATGTCTTCGAAATGAGTGTACAAAAAGTTTTCTTTATGATGGTACAGACACCATTTTGCCATGATAGAGCCTCCTCTGGAAACGATTCCTGTAACGCGTTTTGCAGTCAGATGAATGTATCTCAACAAAACCCCGGCGTGAATTGTAAAATAAGAAACTCCCTGCTCTGCCTGTTCAATCAATGTATCTTTGAAAATTTCCCACGTTAAATCTTCTGCAACCCCTTTTACTTTTTCCAAAGCCTGATAAATCGGAACTGTTCCGATTGGAACCGGGCTGTTTCTGATAATCCACTCTCGTGTTTCGTGAATATTTTTTCCGGTTGACAAATCCATGATGGTATCTGCTCCCCATCGACAAGCCCAGACTGCTTTTTCAACTTCTTCTTCAATACTTGATGAAACGGCGCTGTTTCCAATATTGGCATTAATTTTAACCAGGAAATTCCGCCCGATAATCATCGGTTCGCTTTCAGGGTGATTGATATTGTTGGGAATAATCGCTCTGCCCGCTGCAATTTCGGCTCTTACAAATTCAGGAGTAATTTTATTTTTCGGAGTTTTTGCCCCAAAACTGTTTCCCTGATGTTGAAAAGCCATTTCTTTTGAAACTGAATCCAATTGCTCAATCCGTTGGTTTTCTCTGATGGCAATATATTCCATTTCAGGAGTGATGACACCCTTTTTAGCGTAATACAATTGTGTAACTTCCTGACCTTCTTTAGCCACTTTCGGTTTGTGATTGTAAGAAAAACGCAATTCATCCAGTTTTGAATCAGCAAGACGTGCTTTTCCGTATTCAGAAGTAATCCCATCCAGAATTTCTACGTCATGCCTGTCTAAAATCCATTGTTCCCTTATTCTTGGCAACCCTTTTTCAATATCAATTTCTGAATTTTCATCAGTATAAGGCCCTGATGTATCATAAATTGTAACAGGAGGGTTATCTTCTAAAGTTCCGTTGGTAAGCCTCGTCGGACTTAATTGTATTTCTCGCATCGCTACATTGATGGGATGAATTTTCCCTTTAACATAGATTTTTTTTGAGTTCGGAAACGGCGAACGTGTGATGTTATGTGCCATAAAATGATTGGGTTTTTATGAGAATTAACCGCCTTGTGTAGCAGTGATAATTAAAATTGAATCTTTGTCGTTGAGAAATGTTCCCGCCCAGAATGGCTGCGGAATAATGCGATTGTTGAGCGCTACTGCGATACCCTTCCTTTTTTGGGGTATTTCAATAGTTAATAATGCTTCCAGCGTTTCGGGAAGTATATCAAAAGTTCTGAGTGTGTGATTAATTGTGAGCTCCATTCCTAAATTTTTAAATACACTTTAGGAATGCCCATCATTGTACAATAGAATGTACAGCAAGTCATCTCACTTTTCCCTACGCTAGTATGATCTAGAAATCAGGTTCAAAGGGTAAAATCTCAGCCTGTTTTATAATGTTTTATAAACAGACACCCCTAAAGTTGGGGCGAAGTTAGACATTTTTTTGAAATGAACAAAATTTGGTTTAAATAAAAAAGACTGTTCCGGATTGAGACAGTCTTTTTTATTTTTTAATTTAATTATCGTAGGCTTAGCCATTTTCACAAGCTCTCCAAATCGCATCATTTTGCGGAACGGGAGCAATAATTTCAATATTCTCTTTAGTGACAGGATGTATAAATTCCAGTTTTCTGGCGTGAAGATTAATTCCTCCATCCGGATTTGAACGGGGTGAACCATATTTTAAATCCCCTTTTATAGGAACTCCTGTTTTCGATAGCTGAGCTCTGATTTGATGATGCCTTCCTGTTTCCAAATCAATTTCTAGAAGAAGATAACTATCTAAACTTTTAATGACATTGTAAGTTAGGATTGCTTCTTTTGCTCCATCTGTTGCTTTTGGAAAAACAATTGCTTTATTATTTTTTTCGTTTTTCTTTAAATAATGAACCAGCCTTTGATTCTGAGGAATCATATCTTTTGCTACAACAGCCCAATACGTCTTTTTAACTTCGCGATTTTTAACCATCTGAGTCAACCGGGACAAAGCTTTGGATGTTTTAGCATAAATCACCAAACCCGAAGTCGGTCTGTCAATACGATGAACCAAACCCAGAAACACGTTTCCGGGTTTAGCATCTCGTTTTTTTATAAAATTTTTAATTGATTCTAATAAAGATTCGTCGCCGGTTTTATCGCCCTGTACAAGCTGCCCGACTTTTTTATTAATCACCAAAAGATGGTTGTCCTCATAAACAATCTGCTCCTCCATGATTTACTGACGATAAGTAGGCCTGTTTACAAATGAAAGAATAATCCCACCCAAAAGCCCAATAGTCTTTAGTGATGCAAGTTTAGAATCTTCCGGTAAAAAGGCTCCTATTACACAAATCGCAGCCGCTGCATACATTGCATACATAAAATTTTTATTTGTAAGTAAAGGTGCCTGCAGAAAAAAGCTTATCCCAATAAGAATATAGAAAACCTTTCTTGAAAGTAAATGATTAATTTCGGGAGAGAAGAAATTAAACCATCCAGCCGCAAGACAAATCAATGCGACAACAGATAAAATTCCTTGTATAGATTGTTGGTTTTTCATTAATTAGTAGCTTTCGTTTTCGTTAGGGAAATCCTGTCCTTTTACATCTTTCACATACTGAGCTACCGCTCCCGTGATTTCAGTATACAAATCAAGATATCTTCTTAAAAATTTCGGGCTGAAACCCTTGTTCATTCCCACCATATCATGATACACCAAAACCTGACCGTCACAATGAAGACCTGCCCCGATTCCGATTGTTGGAATTGAAATAGCCTCTGTCACTTTTTTAGCTAAATCTGCCGGAATTTTCTCTAAAACCACACCAAAACATCCTAATTCTTCCAAAATTTGAGCATCAGCAATTAATTTTTCAGCTTCAGCTTCTTCTTTTGCTCTTACTTTATATGTTCCGAATTTATAGATTGACTGAGGCGTTAATCCCAAATGTCCCATTACAGGAATTCCAGCATTGATAATTTTTTTAATAGATTTTGAAATTTCCTTTCCTCCTTCAATTTTCACTGCGTGAGCTCCTCCTTCTTTCATCATTCTTACTGCAGACTCCAATGCCTTCTCAGGATTACTCTGATATGTCCCGAAAGGTAAATCAGCAATAACCAAAGCCCTGTCAGTTCCTCTGACTACACTTTGAGAATGGTAAATCATCTGATCCAGAGTAATTGGCAACGTCGTTTCAAAACCCGCCATCACATTAGCTGCAGAATCTCCTATCAGGATAGCATCAATTCCCCCCGCATCTACCATTTTCGCAGTCGTATAATCGTATGCCGTAAGCATCGTTATTTTCTCCTTGTCGAATTTCATTTTACGCAAGGTTTCAGTCGTAACTTTTTTAATTTCAGAATGAACAGACATAATTTATCTATTTTTAAAAGTTAAAAAGTCGGCTTCCGCCGACTCAAGTTTTGTATGATTTATAAAACCACGTGTCCTAGTTTCATTAATTTGTCGTGATTGAGAATTTTGATATTTCTACCGTCTACTTCGATAAGACTGTCACCTTTAAACTCGGAAATCAAACGAATAGCACTTTCAGTAGCTGTACCAATAATATTGGCAATTTCTTCTCTTGTCAAAGAAATTTTGATGAAACCTTCAGGATCAACTCCTAATTTCTGTTCCAACAGCAATAAAATTTCTGCCAATCTTTCTCTTACCGTTTTTTGTGCAAGGAAAGTAATGGTATTGGATGATTCCCCCAATTCGTAAGAAATCTTTTGAAGCATTACGAAAGACAGCTGAGGATCAATTTCCAAAAGATACATGAATACATCAGCCGGTAAAAAAGTGGCCTCTATGTCTGTCATTGCCTCAGCCTTTGCCTGGAAATTTTCTCCGCAAAGTAAAGAACGATAGCCGATGATGTCACCTTCTTTGATAAATCTTAAAATCTGATCTTTCCCAAAAGCTCCCGATTTTGACAGCTTAGCAGCACCTTTCTCCAATACGTATACTCCTTTTGGAGTTTCCCCGTCCTCGAAAATAGTATCATGCTTCTGAAAACTCAGCTTCTTTTTTGCATTAATGTATTTCTCAAAATCAGTACTGGAAAGTCTTTCCTTAAATGATTTATCATTAAAAACTCTGGCGAACCTCTCTTCAATTGCAATCTGTTGTTCCTGCGACATTTTATATGACATTTATCACAAAAATAGAACTTTTTAACTCGATAAACAAAAAAAATTGTTATAATTTTGTGGTTCAATAATTTATGAGGTGAGCGAGAACTGTTTTCATTGTGGTCAAGATATCGAAAAGGAAAGAATTTTGTTTGATGAAAAGACTTTCTGTTGCAACGGTTGCAAATCTGTTTATGAAATTCTGAATATCAATAACTTAAGTAACTTTTACGAACTTAATAAAAGAGCCGGAATTCGACCTAATGATGAAAACTCCACCCAGTATGACTATTTAGACACTCCTGAAATTTTCGAAAAAGTAACGGATTTTTCAGAAGGAAATACGAGTCTGATCACTTTCAAAATTCCTGTAATCCACTGTTCTTCTTGTATTTGGCTATTAGAAAGTCTTCATACTATAAATAACGGAATTAAATATTCCCAGGTTAATTTCACAAGGAAAACCTTACAGGTTTCTTTCAATCACAACGAACTAAAATTAAGCGAATTAGCTAATTTTTTGACAAATTTAGGATACAAACCTGTCATTAGCCTTGAAACAGCCGACAAAAATGTCGATCATCTTGATAAATCACTGCTTGTAAAATTTGCCATTGCTGCATTTGCTTTCGGGAACGGAATGTTTTTAGCTTTCCCGGAATATATTGGCGGAGAAGATTATTGGATGGATCATTATAAAGGACTTTTCAGGACTTTGATGTGTATCCTGGCCATTCCCGTCGTATTTTATTCTGCTTCAGACTATTACAAATCCGCATGGTATGGTTTAAAAAATAAAATTGTAAATATTGATGTTCCGATTGTTTTAGGAATCATTGTTCTTTTCGGGAGAAGTGTTTATGAAATAGTAACGGATTATGGGCCAGGCTATTTTGACACTCTTTGTGGGCTTTTATTTTTCATGCTTTTAGGAAAAATTTTCCAGAAAAGGACTTATAACGCTCTTTCATACGATAGAGACTATAAATCATTCTACCCGATTGCCGTAACCAAAGTTGATTTTGAAGGAAAACAAAATAATATTTTACTTTCCGAGGTGAAAGTAGGAGACAGAATTCTTGTTAGAAATCAGGAAATCATCCCCGTGGATGCTATTTTAATCAATGGAGAAGGAAATATAGATAACAGCTTTATTACCGGAGAGAGCGAAAGTATCAGCAAACACCCCGGAGACAAAATCTTTGCGGGAGGAAAGCAAATCGGCTCCTCTCTTGAGCTTGAGGTTATTAAGAATGTCGATCAAAGTTATCTGACTCAGCTTTGGAATAAAGAGGCTTTTAAAAAGCATGAAACAGGGCTCGACACACTAACGAATCGCATCAGTAAATATTTCACTTTCATTATTTTAGGTATTGCTTTAATTTCAGGAATTTACTGGTCATTTGTTGATTTAGAGAAAATGTTCCAGGTAGTTTCCGCGATTTTGATCATCGCCTGCCCTTGTGCGCTTGCGCTGTCCGCTCCCTTCACTTTCGGACACATTATGAGAATTTTAGGGCGAAATAAATTTTATGTAAAAGATACTTTAACCATTGAAAAAATAGCAAAACTCAACACTATCGTTTTTGACAAAACAGGAACAATTACCCACAGAAAGAAGTCAAATATAAAATATGAAGGCTCTGAGATAAATGAATTTGATTTACTGAATATCAAAACTTTATTAAAAAACTCCAATCACCCTCTTTCAAAGTCGCTTTATGAATTCATTGAAGTAAATGACGATTATTTTCCTGTAGAAAACTTCCAGGAGATTTCAGGAAAAGGTTATGAAGCAAGCGTAAGAGGGATCGTATACAAAATTGGTTCTGCAAGATACAATAATCAAGCGTCCAAAAACCTTGAAACAGCAGTTTACATCAGCAAAAATAATGAGTTTTTAGGAAAATTTATCTTTAAAAACGAGTATCGTGAAAATCTTCAAAACTTATTTAAAAAACTTACAAATTATAATGTCTTCATTTTAAGTGGAGACAACTCTTCAGAAGAAAATCAACTGAAAGAACTTATTCCGAATTATAAAGGGATGGCTTTCAACCAAAACCCGGAAGACAAACTGAATTACATTAAAAATCTTCAGGATCAAAAAATGAAAGTTGCCATGCTTGGCGATGGCCTAAATGATGCCGGAGCCCTGAAGCAAAGTAACGTCGGAATTGCAATTGCAGATGACTCCAACAGCTTTACACCTTCATCAGATGTTATTATGAATGGTGAAAAAGTAGTAACATTAGACAAATACCTGAATGTTTGTAAGGGATCTATCACAATTGTGAAAATGACATTTATAATTAGTTTCTTATACAATATCGTTGGTTTAAGCTACGCAGTTACAGGACATATGCATCCTCTTTTTGCAGCATTAATAATGCCCGCAAGTTCTATAACCGTTGTTTCGTTTACTACATTTTCCACATGGATTCTTGGAAGAAAACATTTCAAAAAACAGGCTTAAAAGCCCCTTATTTAGACTGATTTTAAATTAGATGAAAACCGTATTTCGTGATGAATGTCATTATTTTTCACTAAATTTGAACCCCGAAAATAGGTTAATTTTGTTGTCTGATGGATATTCTATATTTAATGATCCTTTGCAGCGTTTCTTTGGCTGCTGTTTTCTTGGTCGTTTTTATAGTCAACGCCAAGAAAGGACAGTTTGAAGATGATGAATCTCCAGCTGTGAGAATTCTCTTTGACTCCGGTGAAGTGAAGGAAAAGAAGGAAACTGGCAACGAAAAGAAAGACGAAAAAGAAAAAGGAGAAAATAATAAAATTGAAGAAAAAAGTGAATAGTTGATATGGAAACACAAAAGTTTAGTTATGACAACAGTATTGTTCGGGCATTCCTTTATGCGACCATAGTTTTTGGGATCGTAGGGTTCTTGTTTGGGCTTACCGCAGCATTAATGCTTTTCTACCCTGAATTACCGGAGTTTTTGTTCGGGACTGATGATACTACCATCAATAGTTTGGCATCAGGTAATATTCAAGGCTTAATAAACACACATGGTGCATTTGGTTTTGGTAGAATTAGAATGTTGCACACAAGTAGTGTAATCTTTGCTTTCGTATGTAATATCGTATATACCGGTATTTATTACTCATTACAGAGATTATTAAAAACAAGAATGTACAGCGATACTTTATCATGGCTACATTTCTGGACTTGGCAAATCATGATTGTGGCAGTAGTAATTACATTCTTTATGGGTATTAATACATCTAAAGAATATGCTGAGCACGAATGGCCGATTGATATTTTGATTGCATTCTCATGGATCATCTTCGGTATCAACATGTTCCTGACTATTGCTAAGAGAAGGGTAAGACACCTGTATGTTGCCATCTGGTTCTACATCGGAACGTGGATTGCAGTGGCAATGCTACATATTTTTAATAACCTTGAAGTTCCGTTATCTTTCACAGGCTGGAAATCTTATTCGGCATATGCAGGAGTAAAAGATGCTATCGTTCAATGGTGGTACGGCCACAATGCAGTGGCATTCGTATTGACGACTCCTGTTTTAGGTTTGATGTATTATTTCTTACCAAAAGCTGCTGACAGACCGGTTTTCTCTTACAAGCTGTCTATTATTCACTTCTGGTCATTAATCTTCGTGTATATCTGGGCTGGTCCTCACCACTTACAATATACAGCCCTTCCCGCTTGGGCTCAGGCTGTAGGAACAGGTTTCTCCATCATGCTTATTGCTCCATCTTGGGGAGGGATGCTGAATGGCCTTCTTACATTAAGAGGAGCCTGGGATAAGGTAAGAGAAAATCCTATTTTGAAGTTCTTCGTTGTGGCTGTTACTTGTTATGGTATGGCAACGTTTGAAGGACCGCTTTTAGCTACAAAAAATATCAACAAAATTGGTCACTTTACAGACTGGGTTATCGGTCACGTACATTTAGGAGCTCTTGGGTGGAATGGTTTCATGGCATTCGGGGTTATCTATTATTTAGTACCAATCTTGTGGAGAACAAAATTATATTCTACAAAATTAGCCAACTGGCATTTCTGGCTAGGTACATTAGGTATTATTTTCTATGCCGTACCAATGTATATTTCAGGGTTCACTCAGGGATTAATGTGGAAACAATTTAACCCGGACGGAACATTATTATGGAAAAACTGGCTGGATACGGTAACTGCTATTATTCCGTACTTTAAAATGAGATTCGTTGGAGGTTTATTCTACCTTTCAGGAGCAATTTTAATGGTTATTAACGTGGTAGCTACTGCCAGAAGAGGATCATTCCAAAAAGAAGTTCCTGCAGAAGCACCTGCTTTGGCCAATATCGGAAACAAACGTAAAGAAGGGGAAGGAACTCACCTGTGGTTAGAAAGAATGCCAACACTAATGGCTATATTATCTTTACTTACTATCTCAATTGGTAGTTCTATTGAAATCATTCCTACTCTATCACTTAAGAAAAGCGTACCTACAATTTCAGCAGTGAAGCCTTATTCACCACTGGAACTAGAAGGTAGAGATATTTATATTCGTGAAGGTTGTAATGCCTGTCACTCTCAGATGGTAAGACCGTTCAGAGATGAGATTGTAAGATTTAACGGGAAAAACGGGCAATATTCCAAAGCAGGAGAATTCGTGTATGACAGACCATTCTTATGGGGTTCTAAAAGAACAGGACCAGATTTACACAGAGAAGGAGGTAAAAACCCAAGTTCTTGGCACTATAAACATATGTATAACCCAAGATCTACATCTGCAGGTTCTATCATGCCTCGTTACCCTTGGTTGATTGCTACTAATCTAGACAGAACTAAAATGGTAGATAAAATGAAGTTGATGAAAGGTGCTTTCGATGTACCTTATTCAAAAGCTGAAATTGATTCTGCCAATAAATGGGCAGACAACCAGGCTGCGAAAATTGTAAAAGATATATTCTCTGAAGCAAATGACCTGAAACAAGCTTATGCTAAGAGACCTCAAGGAGAATTGGAGAAAAAAGAAATTGTAGCTCTTATCTCTTATCTTCAAAGATTAGGTACAGATATCAAAACAACTGAAATAAAAACAGCAAGTAATAACTAATAACATTAAAAGGTTCATATGATTCCTCAGAACTTTAAAGATATATTATCAAATACAGAAAATGCTGGTTTTTACCAGACACTGGCACTGATTTTCTTTATGCTGTTCTTCGTAGCTCTAGTAATATATGTTTTTAGCAGACCTAAAAAATATTACAAGGAAGAAGAAGAAGCGCCGCTGGGGGATGATGAAGATGATTTTAATTTAAAAAATTAAACTATTTATTATGAAACAAAGAACACCGGTTGTTGTAAACATTGTAATAATAATTGGACTTTTAATAGTTTTTTATTATTTGTTTGTACAAAGCTACTCGTTTCTAGGCTCACCATATTTCTGGGGAACTGTAGTGATAGCCTCTATCCTTGCATACATCCACAGTGCCATTGGAGATTTAATTGAGAATAATAAATTCAAAAAATTATCTGCAGAAGAAAAAGCAGCATATTTGGCAGAAAAGAAAATTCCTTTCTTAAGAAGAATGTATGACAGTGCATTCAAAAAACAATCTGCTACAGAAGAAAAAGATATCCTTATAGACCATGGTTTCGATGGAATTATGGAGCTGGATAATCAATTACCAAAATGGTGGATCGGGCTATTTTATTTTGGGACTGCTTTTTGTATTGTATATATCGCAGCGTTCTCTTTCACAGATTTCGCTCACCCGTTAAGCGAATATGAGCAAGAATATAAGGAGCAGATTGCAAGTATAGAAGAGTACCAAAAAACTCAACCTCCTGTAACAATTGAGACCGCTAAATATTCAGCAGACAACATTGCAGAAGGTAAGGAATTATTTAAAACCAACTGTGCTTCTTGCCACAAAGAAGACGGGAGTGGAGGTATCGGACCCAACCTGACTGATAACTACTGGATCAATCAGCCTGAGAAAACATTATTTAAGAATGTATTTCATATGGACTGGAATGGTTCTCCTACTAACCCGGCAATGAGACCATTTGGTAAAAACGGAGAGGTTTCCGGAGCTGAGATTGAAAAGATTGCGGCCTATGTATATCATATCAATCAAGAGCAGCCTCCTGTAACACAAGCTCAGGGCGGAGCTGCTCCTCAGGGAACAGAAGCTCATTGGGAAAAGGAATAATTTAGAAAGAAAAAATAGAAACATATGAAAAAACATAATTTGTTATTAGATTAAAAAATAGTAACGAATTATGTTTTTCTTTTTTTAAACACTTTACAAAAATGTCAGAAATAGAAGAAATAGAAGTACGCGGCGGACAGGGGCAGGTTCTGGACCCTGAGACTTACAGAGATTCTATAGGCACAATGGATCAATCCGGTAAGAGAAAATGGGTGTTTCCAAGAAAACCAAAAGGGAGGTACACCAATTACAGAAATCTTGTAAGTTATGTATTATTATTTATTTATTTTATAGTACCATTTATCAAGATTAATGGTAATCCTCTTATCTTATTTAATGTAATTGATAGAGAATTTTACATCTTCGGACAGCCTTTTTATCCCCAAGACTTTTTTATACTTACACTAGGTGCTATCGCATCTTTAATATTTATTATCGTTTTTACGATTGCGTTCGGAAGAATTTTCTGCGGATGGATATGTCCTCAGACAATTTTTATGGAATCTATATTTCGTAAAATTGAATATATCATTGAAGGTGACAGAAACAAGCAGATGAAGCTGGACAGGCAAGAGTGGAATAGCGAAAAAATCTGGAAAAGGAGTCTGAAATGGACTGTTTATATTATCATTTCACTGATTATCACCCACTTCATGTTTATGTATATTGTGGGCTATAAGGAAGTATTTAAAATTGTGTCGGAAGGACCGTTTACCCACCCTACCAATTTTATCGTAATGATTCTTTTAACGGCAGCCTTTTACTTTGTATTTGCATGGTTCAGGGAACAGGTTTGTACATTAGTTTGCCCGTACGGAAGATTGCAGGGAGTTTTAATCGATAAAGATACCATTAATGTATTTTACGATTTCAAAAGAGGGGAAAACAGGTCAAAATGGAGAAAAGGAGAAGACAGAAAAGCAGCCGGAAAAGGTGATTGTATCGACTGTCATCAATGTGTCGTTGTATGTCCTACAGGAATCGATATCAGAGACGGGCAACAGCTTGAATGTGTAAACTGCACGGCTTGTATTGATGCCTGTGATGAAGTAATGGAAAAAGTAGGCCTTCCAAAAGGCCTGATAAGATATGCTTCTGAGAACGAAATCGAGCAACAGACTCAATTTAAGTTTACAGGAAGGATGAAAGGATTCTCTATATTCCTGGTTATTTTGGTTGGCTTCTTAGGTTATCTTCTTTATAATCGTGGAGAAATGGAGGCAAAATTCATCAAACCTGCCGGAAGCACATTCTTCGTAAGAGACGGCAAAATTACCAACACATACAATTACACCTTCTTAAATAAAACAAACGATAAGAAAATTGTTACGATTAAGGTAATTTCTCCGTCACATGGTGAAATTATCTACAGCGCATCCAGCAAAATTCCCGTAGAAAGAGATAAAATCACAAAAGGAACTATCAATATCAGTTTCCCGGAGGACGAAATGAAACTTTCCAAGCAAAATATCACCATCGGGGTTTATGATATGAAAGGGAAACTGATCGACTCTTATCAGACATATTTTGAAGGACCATTTAAATTACAATTTTAATTTTAAGAAATGAAAAACTTTAGTTGGGGACACGGTGTTGTAATTGCATTATTTGCATTCATAGTTTTTATATTATCCATGATGTTTCTTTTCCCGAACGGGCAGAAAAATTCGGAAATGGTAACCGATAATTACTATGAAGAAGAATTACAGTATCAGGATGTGATTGATGCTAAAAAAAGAGCAGATACATTACAGGAAAAACCTGTATACAGCCAAGATATTAACGGGATAAAAATAGTTTTCCCGAAAGATTATAATAATTCTAATACTACGGTAAAATTTGTTTTAAACAGAACCGATGACCAAAATTTGGATATCAAAAAATCTGAACAGTTGGATGCAAATCAATCTTTTATAATACCTGCAAAGATTCTGAAAATGGGTAATTACACATTGAGATTGATGTGGACGAAAAACAAAACAGACTACAGAATGGATTATGATGTGATATGGAAATAGCACTTATTTTATCGGCAATTGGATTGGGTTTTGCTTCCGGTTTTCACTGTATCGGAATGTGTGGGCCTATTGCTTTGTCGATGGGATTGACAAAAAAGCAAGCCACCAACTTTTATCTTCAAAATCTCACTTACCAATTTGGAAGAATTTTTACGTATTCGCTTTTAGGGGCAATATTAGGAATTATTGGTGAAGGTTTTGAAATGGCGGGTTTTCAAAAATATCTGACGATTGCCGTTGGTGTTTTGTTAATAATTATGGCTGTTTTTTCGTTTGGAGGAAAAGATTTTGCTTCGAAAATTCCGTTCTTTTCTAAATTTTTATTTTCTGTAAAATCAAATTTAGGAAAACTGCTTCAGAAGGCAGATTACCGCTCAAGATTCACAACCGGTTTATTAAATGGTTTTTTACCTTGCGGAATGGTTTATATGGCTTTGACGGCCAGTTTAGCCAGTGGGGGAATTTGGCAGGGAGCTTCATATATGGCTTTATTCGGATTGGGGACACTTCCGTTTATGTTTGCAGTAGTTCTGGTAGGAAATTTAATGAATCAAACCTTTAGAATAAAAGTTTTAAAAGTGATTCCTGTTGTCATGATCATTTTAGGAGGATTGTTTATTGTAAGAGGTTTGGAATTAGGTATTCCTTACATTTCTCCAAGAGCAGAAGCTATGACTATTTCTAAAGATAACCAGGGTGACTGCCATTTACCGGGCGATCACAGCACACATAATCATACGAATACAAATTGTCATTAATAATAAAACTAAGCCATGAAAAAAGCTCTATTTTTACTGCTTATCAGCCTTTTTGCATTGCAGTCGTGCAATATAAACTCCGAAATTGTTTATCATAAAGATTCAGCTTCTACAGCTGTTATGGATATTGACATAAAACAATTTGTAAAAGAAATGAAAGCTATGACTCCGGATTCTTTGAAGGGTAAAGAATTTGGCGATATGGATAAACTTCCGGCCACATGGACCAGTATTTATGATATCGAAAAAAAAGAAGGAAAATTAAATACAAAAGATCCTGACTCGATAAGAATCATGAAAAAAATCTTCATGAAATCCAGTAAAGAAAATAATGAACCTACAGGATTTGCTTTGAAACTGGATCACTTCAACCAGGCAGATTACAAAATGCTAAACAGCTATACCAAACAGGAAAAATTACCTTTAGACCAGAACATTTATAATAATTGGGACGGAAAAACGCTGACAATAGATACAGATAATTTTAATCTGAAAAATATTGAGGAAGCCATGAAAAAAAATTCTCCTGCAGGAGATGCTGAAAATGAAGGAAGCACTCAGGGAATGGTGATGATGTTCTTTAAGAAAGTAGGTACAACCCTGAAGTTTGATAATAAAATAAAATCAATATCCGGAAAGCATGATTGGTTTAAACAAACTGACGACCATTCTGTGAGAATAGATTACGATTTAGAATCACTTTACGACAAAGAGAAAAAGCTGAAAAATCAGGATAAAAAGATAGTTATCATTACTGAATAACAAGAAACCCACCAGAAAATTCCGGTGGGTTTTTTATGTAAAGTCATGCAGCTGATTATTTATTACTACCCTAGTTGCTGTCCTTCGACTTGTTTTTCCAAAATTCTACCTGCTCTTTCAGCTCTTTAATACGCTCTTCATACAATTCCGTTATTTTTTCAGACAGAGAATTGATGGTATTAATTGTCCCTACAAACTGGAAAGCCATACCGCCTTTTTGCTCTGTATTTTCTTGGTCAAGATTATTAGTTTCGTCTGTAAGAAAATTTTCAGGTTTCATTTCAAATATTTCGCTTATTTTTTCTATATGAGTCGCCCAAGAATGACTTTCTCCGTTTTCTATTCTGGCATATGCAGACTGGGAAATATGCAGCTTTTCTGCCATATCTTCCTGGGAGTATCCTTTAGACTTTCTTAGTCTCTTTATTTTCTCTGCAACATTGTTGGTCATATGTATACTATTTATAAACAAATATAAAAATAATTCTGTTACAATGCCTTACCCTATTTTCGGGTAGGTTTATGCAAAAATAGGTTTTATATTATAAATTCTTTTTCACACTTTTGTAGAGTAATAAAAAAAATTATATATTTAACAACTTAAAACACACAAGTCTATGAAGAAAAATTTAATTCTTCGGCTGATGCTGATGACAGCATTTGTCCTTTCTTTTCATTCCTGTAGAACTGATTTAGAAGCAATAACGGAACACAAAACTGAACCAGGTGATCATATCCATCAAAAAATCAGCACAGTTACTTTTCAAAAAGAAACTTTTCTAAGCGGAGTTAATGAGTTTAAAAGGTCAGCTAATTCTTTATCAGGTAAAAGCGGCTCAAACTCTGATTATCTGAAGAGATTTTTTATTGACGAAACATCCATTTATAAAATGGATGTCAATAACATTCAAACCTATGCTTTACGAGCGTACAATATTTTTGAAAGTCCTGAGGTAGTTTACAATCTTGTTTATAGAAAAAATGGCAATGATGCAGCATTTTCAATTGTTGAGATTATAGATAACGAACTTATTCCTGTATATGATTCTCAGAAAGGTATCGTAATAAAAATAGATAATCTGTCTACTGCAAGGATATGTACAGATTTTTATTCCGTAGAAATATGGAACTGTAAAGAAAATGTGTCTTGGGACCAATGTGATAAGTGCGCTCAATGTCTTTTTACAAGTTCAGGCTATACTTCGTATGAATAAAGATAAAAAGTTGGAAAGGTGAATAATATATTACGATAATAAAGTTTCAGAAGATATTAAGTTTGAGTATAAAAAAACTATATAAGTAAAGTATTTTATTCTGATAGAAGAACCCGCAATAATTGTTTTTAAATACATCTTCAACAAACAAAAAAAACTGGACAGAAATAGTGAAAAATGTTGATGGAAAAGACCTATATAAATGGGTCAGGCAAATTGAGTATTACTAAAAACAAAAACCTCCAAATCCGGAGGTTTTTATATTTAATAAGCATCAAAAATATGCTTCAAAATAGCCTTATCATCATCCGTAAGCTCTACTTTTCTTCTGGCCATTGCTCTTGCTGCTACTTCGTAGGCTTTATCCAATTTAAATCTTTCATCACCTTTAAACCCTCCCCACGAAAAATTCTCTACCAAATTCGGGGGAAAACCTTCTTTAAAAATATTGGAAGCAACCCCCACAACCGTTCCGGTGTTTAACTGAGTATTGATGGCTGTTTTGGAATGGTCACCCATAATAAGACCAGCAAACTGTAATCCCGTATCTTCAAAAGATTTTGTTCTGTAATTCCAAAATCTTACGTTCCCGTAATTATTTTTCATATTGGAAGAATTGGTATCTGCCCCGAAATTACACCATTCCCCAATCACCGAATTTCCGACAAAACCATCATGTCCTTTACTCGAATAACCAAACATGATAATATTATTTACCTCCCCTCCTACTTTACAATGAGGGCCAACCGTAGTTGCACCGTAAATTTTTGCTCCTAAATTAAATTTAGAATCATCACATAAAGCAATAGGACCACGAAGATGGCAACCTTCCATCACTTCCGTATTTTTTCCGATGTAGATTTTTCCGGTTTTGGTGTTGAGTGTGGAGAATTCAATTTGTGCTCCTTTTTCTATGAACAAATCTTTTTTATCGCCTAAAAGACCATTGGTAGAAGAAAGCTCCTGAGAAGTTCTTCCTTTCGTCAGCAAATCAAAATCGAAATCAATCGCTTGATAATTGTATGTAAATAGATCTTTAGGCTTTTTAAAGAAAACAAGCTCTTCTTTAATATCAGTCATTTTTTCGATCTGATGTAAAGAAAAATCTTTCATATTGATTCTTGCCGCCACCAATTCATCTTCATAAACTAAAGCTTCTCCCTGTTTCAAATCTTTTATTTGCTGGATAACCGCTTCAGTCGGTAAAAAATTAGTTACCAAAAAAAGGCTTTCCTTTTTTTCAGGCTCTTTGAATTTATTTTGAAGATAAGTTTCCGTGAAATAAGAAATTTCAGTATTCTCTAAAATTTTCTGCCATCTCTCAGAGAAAGTGAGGATTCCGCATCGCATTTCTGCAACAGGGCGGGTAAATGTTAACGGAAGAAAATCTTCCCAATATTGCGCATCTGAAAATACTATTTGCATTTTTTATAAGAAGTTAGATGTTAGAAGCTAGATATTAGTAAATAAACAGCATCACTTATTATGACTTCATGTTTATAGGTTTCTAAATTCCAGTTAACACAAAAATACAAATACTAAAACTAACTTCTAATATCTAAATCTTAAATTCTACATTAAAAAAATAAAAAAAGTCTTCCGGAAACCGAAAGACTCTTAAATATCTTGAATAGCAAAAAATTACTTAGCGAATTTTTTGTATTTGTTCATAAACTTATCAACTCTACCTGCAGTGTCTACTAATTTTACTTTACCAGTGTAGAAAGGGTGAGAAGTTGAAGAGATTTCCATTTTGATCAATGGGTACTCTTGTCCTTCGTACTCGATAGTATCTTTTGTTTCTGCAGTAGATTTGCAAAGAAACACCTCGTCGTTACTCATATCTTTGAAAACAACAAGTCTATAATTTTCTGGGTGGATTCCGTTTTTCATAATACAATTGTTAAAAAAATTAAAGTTTTGCTTTCGAAATAGTAATGGTATTTCTCTGCTAATTTTAGGGTGCAAAAATACAATATTTTTTTTAATATCCAAATAGCTCTGCAATATTTTTTGTTTGATAAGAAATTCAAAGTATTTTCGTTAAATTTGAAATCTATTAAACTTTAATTTCGATGAAATTCAAATTATTACTGGCTTTTTCTTTCTGGATGCTTCTGATGGCTGTATCTTGTAATAAGGATGATATTAACTTTGATCAGCCTTCTCAGCTGTTAAGTTTTTCAAGGGATACCGTTTTTTGCGACACGGTTTATCATCAGGTACGTTCTGAAACCTATGCTGTAAAAGTATATAATAATGAAGACAGAGATGTTTTGATCCCAAGAATCAATCTTGAAAAAGGAGCAGGCTCTTTATATAAGATCAATGTAGACGGAAAATCGGGATATGATTTTAAAGATGTTCCTTTAAGGAAAAAAGACAGTCTTTATATTTTCGTTGAAATTGCTCCGGAGGCCACCGGACCGGAAGCCATTGCAGAAGATCGCGTGATCTTTACAAGTCCGGCAGGAGAACAGCATGTCACCTTATTTTCAGTAGTGCAGGATGCCGAATTTTTCATTCAGACCCCATCAAATCCGAATATAATTGAAAATCACACAACCTGGACCAACAATAAAGCTAAAATTATTTACGGCGATTTGACTGTCGACTCCAATATTACACTAGATATACAGGCCGGAACAAAAGTATATTTCCATAAAAACAGCGGAATGAAAATTTCTTCCGGAGCTTCTTTAAATATTAACGGAGCTTTAGATAATGAAGTCATCCTTCGTGGAGACAGAAACGATGCTGATCATGACACGCTTCCTAAAAACTGGAATTCTATCAAACTGGAAGCAGGTTCTACTTTAAATATGAATCATGCAAGACTTTTCGGAGGTACCAAAGGGCTGGAAATGAAGCAGACTATTGCCAATATCAGCAATTCATTCATCCATACTTTTCAGGAATACGGGATTTATGCCGTGAACTCTACCGTGAATGCTAAAAACTTAGTCATGAACAATTGTGGGGAATCTTGTATCGGTATTTTCAGAGGTGGAAACCATACCTATACTCATGCTACAATTGCCAATTACTCTAAAGTGATGGGTTCATTTACCCGAAACGGAATTTTTGCTACCAACGAATGGAAAAATGAAAACGGGCAAACTGAGCAGGGAGCTTTGCAACAGCTTAATGTTTTAAATAGCATAATATACTCAGACAAAGATAATTCTATTGCTTTCGAACAAACTCCTGGGCAGCAATTCAATTTCTTGCTGCAAAACTGTTTGATAAAATATTCAAACACATCAGAGGCAGGATTTCAGTTTGATATAAACCCTTCAAGTGTTGTTCAATGTTATAAAAACGAAGATCCTCAGTTTATAAATTATTTTACCGCAAAGCTTAATTTAAGAGTAAAATCAGCATCTTTTGCCAGAGGAAAAGGAAATACAACCATTGCAGGAACTGTTCCTACGGATATCGTGAATGTTTCAAGAACTACAAACCCTACTCTAGGAGCTTATCAATAATGGAAATTACAAATCTGCAACAGCAAGTTGACGAATGGATAAAAACTATTGGTGTCCGTTATTTTAATGAACTGACCAATATGGCAATGCTAACGGAAGAAGTAGGTGAAGTTGCCAGAATTATCGCCAGAAGATATGGCGAACAAAGTGAAAAGGAAAGCGACAAAAACAAAGATTTAGGCGAAGAATTGGCAGATGTGTTGTTTGTAACTTTATGTTTAGCCAACCAAACCGGAATAAACTTGCAGGAAGCTTTCGACAAGAAAATGAAAATAAAAACTGATCGCGACAAAGACCGCCATCAGAATAATGAAAAACTGAAATAAGTGATGAATTAAATTATTTTTAACTCATCATCTTTAAATATAATGAAGTAAATAATAATGAAGAAGCTTGAAAAATCAAAATTAATTGGAAATAAAACGATTCAGATCAGCGGTTCGAAAAGTATTTCGAATCGTTTGTTGATCTTAGAAAGTTTATTTAACAATATAAAAATCGGGAACCTGTCTAATTCTCAGGACACTCAATTGCTCAAAAAAGCACTAGGCGAGAATACTGAAACCGTAGACATTCACCACGCGGGAACAGCAATGCGTTTCCTTACCTCATATTATTCTATCCAGGAAGGTAAAACTACGATTCTTACCGGTTCGAAAAGGATGAAAGAAAGACCTATCAAAAATCTGGTAAATGCTTTACAGGATTTGGGAGTAGAAATTGAATATCTCCAAAATGAAGGTTTTCCTCCATTAAAAATCACAGGCAGAAAAATAACTGAAACTCAGGTAAATGTTCCTGCCAATATTTCGAGTCAATTTATCACATCTTTGTTACTTATCGCAGGAAAATTAGAAAACGGACTGCAAATCAATCTTGTAGGCGAAGTGACTTCAAGATCTTATATTGAAATGACACTGGATATCTTAGCAAAATTCGGAATTCAGGCAAGTTTTGCCGGAAATACGATTAAGGTTGAACCATTTAACGAAAACAACCAATTATCAACCGTGAATTATGAAGTGGAAAGCGACTGGAGCTCAGCTTCCTATTTCTACTCTATTGCAGCATTGGGAAGAGAAATCATACATCTGAAAAGCTTTTACAAAGAATCCACCCAAGGTGACTCTGCTATTACAAAAATTTATGAGCAGTTTTTCGGGATTAAAACAACTTTTGTTGAAGATGAACATCAATTAACACTTCAACCTGTTGAAAACTTCCAATTCCCGGAAAAAATTGTACTGGATATGAATAATTGTCCGGATATCGCTCAAACTCTTTGTGTAACTGCTGCTGCACTGAAAATCCCGTTTGAAATTTCAGGATTGGGGACGTTAAGAGTTAAAGAAACCGACAGGTTGCTGGCTTTATATAATGAATTGAAAAAATTAGGAACCGAAACTGAAATTACAGATTTGACGATAAAATCAACCCGTTTCAGCGAACCTCAGGAGAACATTTCAATTGCAACGTATCAGGATCACAGAATGGCAATGAGCTTTGCGCCGTTTTGCCTGATTAAAGAATTAAATATTGAGGAAGAAGATGTTGTGGAAAAATCTTATCCGATGTTTTGGGAGGATTTAAAAATTATTTTATCTAAAAACTAATGAATTTAAAAGTAATCATCATCACAGGAACCTCGTCAGGAATAGGTTTCGTTTTAGCAGAATATTTCGGAAAGAAAGGTCATAAAGTGTACGGCCTAAGCCGAAAACATACTGAAAACCAATATTTTAAGTCTATCCCGACTGATATTACAGATAATAATGCCGTTCAAAATGCTGTTGAGGAAGTTTTGAAAACAGAAGCCGGAATCGATGTTCTTATCAACAACGCCGGAATGGGAATGGTGGGTGCTGTGGAAGATTCTTTGAAAGAAGATATTTTAAAACTATTTAATTTAAATCTTGTCGGGGCCGTTCAGATGATGAGTGCGGTGATGCCAAAAATGCGGGAAAAAAAATTCGGACAAATCATCAACATTTCCAGTATCGGAAGTGAAATGGGCTTACCTTTCCGTGGGTTTTATTCGGCTTCAAAATCTGCTTTAGACAAAGTGACGGAGGCAATGAGATATGAGGTATATCCTTGGAACGTTCACGTTTGTTCGCTTCATTTGGGTGATATTAAAACCAATATTGCAGAAAACCGGGTACGGACGAAAGTTTCTGAACCTTATAAAAACGTTTTCGATAAAGTCTATACTTTGATGAATTCTCATGTTGGTGACGGAACAGAACCTTTGGAAGTTGCAGAATATGTTGATGCACTTTTAACTAAAAACAAATGGAAAGCTCATTATTATTTCGGCAAATTCGGTCAGAAAATAGGAGTCCCTTTAAAATGGATTCTTCCGCAGGGAACTTATGAGAATTTAATGAAGAAATATAATAAACTGACTTAGTTTCAGTTAATAAAATAAATTTTTAATTATAATTAAATAATATTTTAAACCATTAAGATTTTATGTAAGGAATAAGAATATTGAGTTTGCTATGCTTAAGTTTAGCATTTGCTATGATTATCTTAATTAAACTTAACTCCTTACATAAAATCTTAATGGTGTAAAAAAATTTAAAGTTTGAAACTGTTTCTGAAAATATTTCTTGTGCTGTTTTGCGTTTTTACCCAAGCGCAAAAGAAACATTATTTCCTTATCGACACAGAAACCAAAATAAAGAAAAAAGTAAAAGATTCAATTTCTGCAGCTAAGTTTCTGGATTCTCTGGCTCAGAGCAATTATTTTTTTACCCAATTGAAAGATGTAAAGGTAAAAGGAGACAGTACAGAAATTTTCTATGATAAAGGCAAAAACTTCAACGAAACGTACGTCAATATTTCAGATTCTATTTCAAGAAAATTAAAATCTGAGAAAGAATTTTTTACTAAAAATCTGGATTCTACCAAGAAAAGTATTAATAAATCTTATATTGATGACGGTTTTGCTTTCAGTAGAATTAAAACAAAATATAAAGGTCAGAAAAACGGTTATCCAGTCGTAGAGCTTGACATTAACAAAAATGATAAAAGAACTATTGATGCTTTTGTAGTAAAAGGGTACGAAAGAGTTCCTAAGAGATTTATGAAAAATCTTGAAAAGGAATTTAAAGGAAAAACGTACGACGATAAAAACCTTATCGCGATTAATAAAAATTTTCAAAGCCATCAGTTTGTAACATTGGAACGTCCTCCACAAACATTATTTACAAAAGATTCCACGAGCATCTATCTTTTCATGGAAAAGAAAAAAACAAATACTTTTGATGGAGTGATTGGTTTTGGAAATGACAAAACAGATAAATTTACCTTAAACGGAACCCTGAACGTCAATTTTAGAAATATGTTTAATGGTTTTGAAACAGTGAATTTGTACTGGCAAAGAAACCCAGACAAAGGGCAGACTTTCGACCTTCAGACAGACATTCCTTATCTTTTTAAATCAAATGTCGGGTTAAATATGAAGGTAAACATCTTCAGACAGGATTCTACCTTTGCGAATGTAAAAGCACTTCCCGCTCTATATTATCATATGAACAGCAGAAATAAAATCGGTTTTCGAGGTACGTTTGAGAGCTCGAGCATCATTGACACATTGTATGTTCAGGGTAAAGATTACAACAAAAAAGGTATTGGAGTTTGGTTTGAAATGATAGATCCTACTGATATTGATCTATTCCTTTATAAAACAAAAATAAGTGCCGGATATGATTATCTGACAACTACTTATACTAAAGATAATATCAAAGCTCCACAAAATCAATTCTACTTTTTTGGAGAGCACAACTATCATATTAACGGAAATCATTTCCTCAATATAAAAGCTGAGGGTGCCATGATGGATTCGAAAATTGAGTTTTCCGCCAATGAATTATACCGTTTCGGAGGTTGGAATTCCATGCGGGGGTTTAATGAAAACTCCCTCGCTGCCGATTTTTATTATTATGGAAGTTTAGAATATCGATACCTTATCGGAAGTCAGGCCTTTTTTGATGTTTTCGGGCAATACGGCCAGCTTAATAACAAATCTTTAAACGTAAAGCCTAAGCTCTACAGTGTCGGGCTCGGATTCAATTTCTTCATCCCGATTGGCTTGATGAGTTTCCAGCTTTCTAACGGTAACGAGTTTGGAAATCCGTTTAAATTTAATGATATAAAAATCCATTGGGGGATTTTGAGCAGATTCTAACCTCAAAGCACTATCAGACCTATATAATAATACTATTTAAAAAAAGTAAAAATTTGTGAAACTACCACACTTTTTGGCTTTATTATTTTATTAATTTTTATGATTGTCCCAAGCTGAAATCATATATTTCTTTTAATACAGCCGTAAAATCCAGGTAACAGTACACTGCTAAATTTGCTTTCAAAAAAATGAAGAAGACTTTAGCTACTTTTGCAGTTTTTTTACTCCCCCTTTATCTTACTGCCCAAGAAATTAACATTTCCGGAAATGTAAAATCCGAAAACGGTTCCAGTGTTTCAGGAGTCAATATTACTGACAAAAACACAGGGAAAAGTGTCATTTCTGATGAAAATGGAAATTTCACGATTTCAGCCAATCCAAAAGATATCTTAGAATTTTATTCTCCTGATTTTTCAACATACACCGTAGAAGTTTCAAACAGGAGAAATTACTCCATCGTTCTAAAAAAAGTTTCCGAAAAACAGATTGAAGGGGTAGTTATCACTGCTTTAGGTATTGCCAAAAAGAAAGAAAAAATAGGTTATTCTACCCAGGAAGTTGGTACGAAGCAATTTGAAACCATTACTACGCCAAGCATCGGAAATTTATTTTCAGGACAGGTTGCAGGTTTGAATGTTTCTAACCCGACCGGTATGCAACAGGCTCCCGTATTTACATTAAGAGGAAATACAAATTTAGTTTTTGTAATTGATGGAGTAATTGTTGAGAAAGAAGTTTTTCAAAATTTAGATCCTAATAATATTGATAATATCAACGTGCTGAAAGGAGCAACCGCCTCTGCACTTTATGGTTCGCGGGGAAGATACGGAGCTGTTTTGATCACCACAAAAAGTGCAAAAAAGAAAGGTTTCACGGTTGAATTTTCTCAAAATACAATGATTACAGGCGGATTTACCAATCTTCCGAAAACACAGACAGAATACGGAAACGGTTCTCACGGAAAATATGAATTCTGGGACGGGGCCGATGGCGGCGTGAATGACGGTGATATGATTTGGGGGCCAAAATTCGTTCCCGGAACTAAAATTGCCCAATGGAACAGCCCAATCAGAGATAAGCAGACAGGAGAAATTATTCCTTGGTACGGAACAGTTGCAGGAAGCCAGTATAACGACAAATCCAGGTATGAAAGAGTCCCGATTGACTGGGAATATCACGATAACCTGAAAACTTTCATGAAACCTGCAGTAATCAATAATAACAATTTCTCGATAAGTTATAAAAATAATAAAGACATATACAGACTTTCCGGGAACTTCATGAATTATAATGACAGAATTCCGGAAGCTTATCTTCAGCGTTATGGCATCAACTTTTCATCAGAAAATCATATCAGTGATAAATTAATTTTTGATACTAAGTTTAATTTTAATCAGACTTTTACACCAAACATTCCAAACTATGATTACAACCCGAGTGGTCACATGTACACTATTTTGATTTGGATGGGAGGCGACGTAGATGGAAGGGATCTAAAAAATCATATGTGGGTTCCGGGACAGGAAGGCAGAACACAAGCCAACTGGAACTACGCCTGGTACAACAATCCTTGGTTTGGTGCTGAATATTATAAAAATAAAAACAGAACTGATATCATCAATGCGCAGACAGGTTTAGAATATAAGGCCACGAAAGATTTTTCGGTAAAAGGTAAGATTTCAATTGTTGAAAATCATAATAAGCAGGAAATTCTGAGCCCCTATTCTTACTTTAACTACAGCGCTCCAAGAAATGGAGGCTACATTCTAAACGACACTAAAACCTGGAATCTCAACTATGATGTTTTAGCAACATATAAAAAGAAAATCTCAGAGAATTTTAATTTTACCATCAATGCCGGAGGTTCTGCTTTTTACTATAAAAACAATATAGACAACGCCTCTACAGACGGTTTGCAGATTCCTGAGGTTTACAACTTGGAAAATTCTGCCGGTGCC
The DNA here is from genome assembly GCF_001045455.1 of Chryseobacterium sp. FH2. Lineage (GTDB taxonomy): Bacteria > Bacteroidota > Bacteroidia > Flavobacteriales > Weeksellaceae > Chryseobacterium. Next base: position 128,757 of record NZ_LFNE01000011.1, read on the forward strand.
GTAAAAAATTATCAGTATTTAAAGGAAAAATTGATTTACAGTGCATATTCTACAATTGATATTGAATTATACAATGCCTTTTTTATCAACATTTCCGGACGTAACGACTGGTCTTCTACTCTGCCCAAAGCCAACAGATCTTACTTCTACCCTTCTGCTTCATTGAGTGCAGTTATATCGAATTTAATTAAAATGCCAGAAGCTGTTAATTTATTAAAAGTATCTGCTTCATGGGCAAAAGTAGCGTATGATTTCCAGCCTTATTCGATCAGAAATTATTATTTAAATAATAACGGAACCACTTTTAACGGAAATCCTACGTTCTATTATCCTACAACTTTGAATGTTGAAAATACATTAAAGCCGGAACAGACAAAATCTTATGAATTAGGTTTAAGCGCAGGTTTATTCAACAGCAGAATTACTCTGGATGCTACGTATTTCAGAACATTGGATTATAATAATATTCTTCAGTTTCCAAGTGCACCCTCTTCAGGCTTTACGTCTCAATATGTAAACGGTAACGAATACACGACTAAAGGTTTCGAAGTTTCATTAGGTATAGTTCCTGTGAAAACAAACAATTTCACATGGAAGTCTTTAATCAACTGGAGCACTTATGAGCAAAAATTAACTTCCATTTATGGAAATATGCCCAACTATAATAATATTAAATTAGGCGAAAGAATGGATAGCTACTATGATATCACATGGCAAAAATCTCCCGACGGAAAAGTGATTCTGAATGCTAATACAGGAATGCCGACAAGAGCTAATACTCCATCCAACTTAGGACATTTCGGTCCGGACTGGACATTTGGGTTTAACAATACATTCAAGTATAAAAAATTAAGCTTGAATATTGGAATTGATGGAAGCATCGGCGGCGTGATGAGATCTCAGGTAGTAGAAAAAATGTGGTGGGGAGGAAAACATCCGAATTCTACACAGTACAGAGATTTGGAGTATGCAAATCCGGGAACCTATTATTTCGTACCGGATGGTGTAAATTATAATGCATCAACAGGAACTTACACTCCGCACACAAAAGCAATCAGCTTCCAGGATTGGGCACAAAATTATCCTTATCAGGCGAGAGTGACAGAAGATGAAAGTGAAATGTTTGCCAACGTGTTCGACAGAACTTTCGTGAAGTTAAGATCTGTAATTCTTGAATACGATTTCTCTTCTTTACTTAATCCAAAAGGAATGGTAAAAGGTTTCACCGCAAATATTTCAGCATATAATTTGGCGATGTGGAAAAAATCTAAAAACCTGTACTCAGATCCGGACTTTAAAATCGGTAATACTCAGGATGGTTCCGGAAATGACATTCAGGATCCTTCGAGCAGATGGTTCGGAATTGGGTTTAATCTTAAATTTTAATTAAAAAGCATTCAGTTTAAAATGAAAAATATTATAAAATCATTATTTATTGTAGGATTATTAGCATTGACTTCTTGTGAATCAAACCTTGACACCATCAATGAAAATCCAAACGATCAGGCAAGTGTAGATCCAAAATTTCTTTTGACATACGTTTCTCAAAATGCTTTTCAGGTAAACGGTGACAATATGTATGCTTCCCGAATGATGATCGGAACAGACGGAGAAAATACATATCAATATATGAAATGGGGTGAAGCTTCTTTCGACGTCTATACAAAAGGGCTTTTGAACACCGTGAAAATGATGCAGGAAGCTGAAAAAATCAATAATAAAAACTATCAGGCTATCGGTAAGTTTTACAGAGCATATTATTTCTTTAATTTAAGTTTAAAATTCGGAAGCATTCCTTATTCTGAAGCTGTAAAAGGTGAATCCGGAATTACTCAGCCAAAATATGACAGTCAGGAAACTGTAATGGCAGGAATTTTAACAGAATTAAAAGAAGCAAATGATTTGATTAATTCCAATGATAAAATTGAAGGTGATATTATTTATAACGGGGACGCTTCAAAATGGAAAAAATTAATCAATTCTTTCCGTCTTAAAATTTTGGTTACAATGTCTAAGAAAACCACGATTGGAAGTTATAATATCGCAACAGAATTCGCTTCAATTGCTGAAAACCAACCTTTAATGACTTCAATCACGGATAACGGAGAATTAAAATTTGCAGACGCAGCAGACAGCAGATATACGATGTTCAATAATAGTGGTTATGGGTCGAGCTTGTATATGGCAGATTATTTTATCAATATGTTTAAAGACAGGCAAGATCCACGATTGTTCACTTTCGCTGCACAGACAACAGGTGCAAAAGAGGCAGGAAAACCACTTACGGATTTTACCGGTTACAATGGTGGAAACCCTACTTCATCATATTCTGACAATGCAGCTTTGATTACTGCAAAAAATATTTCCAAAGTAAACGACCGTTTCTATAAGGACGCAACAAACGAACCTTCAAACATTCTAAGCTATTCTGAATTAGAATTTATTTTAGCAGAAGCAGCAGCAAGAGGCTGGATATCAGGTTCTGCAAAAACGCATTATGATAATGCTGTAAAAGCTAGTTTTACATTTTATCAGGCGTATGTAAAAAATCCAAATCAATATTTTGCAGGATTTGATGTAAATCAATATCTGACAACGCCATTAGTTTCTTACAATGCTTCCGAGCCTTTAGCTGTACAATTGGAAAAAATCATGACTCAGAAATATATGACTATGTTCCATCAGTCTCAATGGACTTCTTATTACGATTACCTAAGGACGGGATACCCAAATTACCCTTTACAAGCAGGGATTGCAGCACCATTTAGATTCAGATATCCGCAAGCTGAATACAATTACAACAGTGCAAATCTTCAGGCAGCACTGACATCGCAATATGGAGGAAATGATAATATCAACTCTAAACCTTGGTGGTTACAATAAAAAACTTTTTAATTTTAATATCTTTAAAGAAATCGCAGAAAAGTTATTTTTTAGCTTGCGGTTTCTTTATTATTACGATTGGATATGAACAGAAGAGAATTTTTAGAAAAATCAAGTTTACTTTTAGCAGGATTAGGAACAACTACCATGTTACACCCTGCTATTCTAAAGGCGTTAACGATAGAACCTGCCGCCCGGTCAACTTTTTATGATGCGGAACATGTAGTCATTTTAATGCAGGAAAACCGTTCCTTCGACCATGCTTTCGGTACATTAAAAGGGGTGAGAGGATTTTTAGACAAAAGAGCTTTCACAAAACCAGATGGTCACTCCGTTTTCTTTCAAAAAAATAATACAGGAAAATATGCATCACCCGCCCGTTTAGATTTAAGAAATACAAAATCTACCTGGATGAGCTCTCTGCCCCACTCTTGGGACAATCAGCAAAAGGCTTTAAATAAAGGAAAATATGACCAATGGCTTCAGGCAAAATCTTCCGGAAACAAGGATTATAAAGATATTCCGCTGACTTTGGGATATTACAACCGTGAAGATTTACCATTTTATTATCAGTTAGCCGATGCTTTTACGATTTTCGACCAATATTTTTGCTCATCACTGACAGGAACTACCCCAAACCGGCTTTTTCTTTGGTCAGGAACACTTCGTGAACATAAAAATGGTAAAGTAAAAGCCAATGTTTATAATGAAAATATTGATTATGATAAAGCAAGACAGGCACGATGGAAAAGTTTTCCTGAAATTTTAGAAGAACAAAATGTGTCCTGGAAAATTTATCAGAATGAAATCAGCCTCCCTAAAGGAATGTCTGGTGAACAGGAAGCTTGGTTAAGCAATTTTACAGACAACCCAATTGAATGGTTTTCAAATTTTAATGTAAAATTTTCTAAAGGCTATCACAAAAATATTCCGAATATCATCTCTTATTTAGAAAAGGAAATCGAGAAAAATCCGAATCAGAAAGAGAGATTGGAAGGAATGATTGCCGAACTTCAAAATGATTTGAAAGAATATAAACCTGAAAATTTTGCTAAACTTTCTCAAAAGCAAAAAAATCTTCATGAAAAAGCATTTACCACAAACGTTAGCGATCCTGATTATTGGAACCTAGAAATCGGGCAGGATGAAAATGGAGAAAGATTAGTTGTTCCGAAAGGTGATGTGCTGTACCAGTTCAGAAAAGATGTTGAGGATAAAAAATTGCCGTTGGTCTCCTGGTTAGTAGCACCTGAACATTTTTCAGATCATCCTGGTTCGCCTTGGTACGGAGCATGGTATATTTCAGAAGTTTTGAATATTTTAACCAAAGATCCTGAAACCTGGAAAAAGACTATTTTCATTATTAATTATGATGAAAATGACGGATATTTTGATCATGTATTACCTTTCGCTCCTCCTATGAATCCTAGCCAACCTGTTGATATGAATGGAAAAGAAGGCGCAGAATATGTAGATAAGAGCCAGGAATATATGCAGACCCAAAAATTGAAAGATCACGAAAGAATCGAAGGTACTGTTGGCTTAGGGTACAGGGTTCCGATGATCATTGCATCACCTTGGACGAAAGGGGGGTTTGTGAATTCCGAAGTTTCAGATCACACTTCTGTACTTCAGTTTTTGGAAAAATTTATTCAGAAAAAATTTAATAAAGATGTAACGGTTGATAATATCAGCAATTGGAGAAGAGCTATTTGCGGAGATTTGACTTCAGCATTCAATTCATCAAGCGTAAAAATTCCACAGATGGATTATCTGAATCAAAAAGATTATGCTAAGACCATCAATTCTGCAAAAAACAAACCTGTTCCCAACCTAAAATGGTATTCTGAAAACGAATTAAACAGCAACTTACTGGATATTCAGGAAAGAGGATTGAAACCGTCAAATGCACTTCCATATAATTACCACGTGAATCTTGAAAATGGGAAAATCAAAATGACCAACCTCAAAGAAACAGGAGTTCCTTTATTAGTTTATAACAGAGCTCAATTTGATAATGACAATTTCCATTTTTCTTATGCTTTATATTCAAAGCAAGAATTATCTCATCCTGTAAATTCAGAGAAATATGATTATGAGGTTTTTGGGCCAAACGGTTTTTATAGAAACTTCAAAGGGCAAAATTTTCCTGAACTGAAAATTTCGTTGATAAACAGTTTCTTAAAAAACGAAGTGGAATTAGTATTCAAAAAGAATGATAAAAATGATATTTCTGTCACGTTGGATGATTTATATGAAAAGAGCCAAAAGAAAATTTCTTTACATCAGACTGAAGAAAGGCTTACAATCAATCTTAACAAAACAAAAGGCTGGTATGACATAAAACTTATTGCAGGAAATCATATCTGGCATTTTGCAGGAAGAGTGGAAACAGGGAAACCATCGGTCTCAGACCCTCACTGGAGTTAGTTGAAAAGTATTTTTGGAAAATAAAATTTCAAGTCTTATGCAAAATTGTGTAAGACTTTTTATTTCTGATATAATTATTAAATATAAATTTTATAACCATATTAAAATATTTAAACAAAAGAAATAATAATAAAAATTTATTATTAAAACATTTTATATTATACTGAATTTCATTAACTTCACTTTTTAAAACTATAACACCATGAAAAAATTAAAATTCACTTTAGCTCTGTTTTTTGCAGCCGCTGCATTTTCTTCAACCTTGAGTGCACAGGACACAAATTCCGACAATCACACTATTGTGATTACCATCCCTGAAGTTGCATTGGTAGACATCGAACCCGCAGCAACAAAAAACATTACTTTAGGGTTTACGCCACCCACAGAAGCCGGTTTGCCTATCGTTCCGAGTGGTACAGACAATACACTTTGGTTGAATTATTCTTCCATAAAATCTGTTGCAGATGCTACACGCAATGTTTCTGTAAAATTAAATGCTGTAATTCCCGGTATCGATATCAGGGTAACAGCCGCAGCTGCAACCGGTTCAGGCGGAGGGACATTAGGAAATCCTTCAGCTCAATTGACATTAAGTGCCGCTGACCAAACTATCGTGTCCGGAATTGGAAGTGCTTATACGGGTGATGGAGCTAACAACGGTCACAACCTTACCTATGAGCTTGCTCCGGGAAGCGGACCCGGTACAGTCGCTGCATATGCAGATTTGGAGGCAACTTCTACAGCTGTAGCCACTGTAACTTATACTATTTCGGATAACTAATATCTGTAAATTTTCCAATCATCTTTATTAAGAAGAAATCGTTTATTCAGTTTCTTCTTGGTTTTTTGTTACCTATATTTAAATCCTAGACATTAATATGACAAAGCGTATTCTCTTGTTTATTATTATTATCCTGCCTTGTTGTTTTTTACAGGCTAATATTGTTATCCTCAATGGTCTTACTCATAATTATAAAGTAGAAAATGGTAAGGTTTACAAGGGAAAAATTACGATTGAAAATACGGATAACAAACCTCAAAATATAAAAATTTTTCTACAGGACTTTACGTATCAGGCTGATGGTTCTATTCATTATACCACTCCACAAACCAATATAAAAACCAATGCAAACTGGATAAGGCTTAATACTAATCTGATCACATTAAAAGCCAAAGAAAAAACTGAAGTCTATTATGAAATCACAGTACCTGAGCAGATCAAAGAATCAGGAAGTTATTGGAGTGTCATTATCGTAGAGCCTGTAGAAGAGATAAAACCAAACGAAAATAAAGAAGGGGTGAATATCACATCTGTTGTACGATATGCAATCCAGGTAATTACAGATTATGATGCTGAAAATGCAAAACCAAATCTAAAATTTGAAAGCGTAAAAATAGATAAAGAAAACGGAAAACAGATTCTAAAGATAGCCATTGCCAACAATGGTAATCTTTATTGTAAACCGACTGCATCTATTGAAATATACAGCCGCAAAAATGGTCAGAAAATTGGAAGTTTTACCAGCCATGCAATGGGAGTTTTGCCCCAAACATCCAAATCTTTTCAAATTGATATCAGTAAAATACCACCAGATAAATATAAAGCTGTAATTATTGCAACCGATGAAGATGAAAATGCTTTCGCCCTTAATGTTGAACTAGAAGTAAAAAATGATTAAAAATTGGGTCCTATATTTTTTCATACTATTCCCAGTATTTATTTTTGCTCAAAAACAACCTAACGATTTTGTCAGCAAGAAAGATAGTCTGCTGCCGGGAACTTCTACTTCTATTTCCTTTACAATAGAAAACAGAACCCCTGAAAGTAAAATTTATAATGTTTCCGTTGACATTTCAAGCAGATTCATTGTTCCGATTCTGACAGACGGTGTATTTTCGGCTCCCCCCAATGAAAATGCGGTTTACATTCTTCCTGTAAAAATTGCAACAGAAACTCCACAGGGAAAATATACCATAACCCTCCGTGGAACAGAAAAAAGTAGTGGCGAAAAATTCATTGAAAACTCTGAAATAATAATTTCGGGAAACCGGAAACTTTCATTGATTACATTAAATTCTCCAGAATTTGTAAAAGCCGGAGAAACTATTAAATCAGCTTTTCTTTTAAAAAATAACGGGAATATTACCGAAAACCTTATTTTGGAGAGTAAAAATGCAGTGGTAGATCAAAATGCAACACTCAATTTATCTCCGGGAGAATCTAAAATTATCACTGTAAGCAAAATAACAGATATCAATTTAGGTAAAAATGAATATCAAAATCTCAATCTATCCGTTTACTCTGTTGATAATCCAAAGGAAAGCCAAACTGCTTATACAAGTGTAAAAATCATTTCGGTTAAGCCTACTGAAGACGATATTTACCACAGATTTCCTGTTGCTGCTTCTCTTTCTTTTATCGGGATGAGGAATCGCGGAAGTTACGATGACGGTTTTCAGGGTGAAGTATATGGAAAAGGAAGTTTGGATAAGAACAATAAAAATCTTTTTGAGTTTCATGCAGTGACGCAGAATCCTGTCGAATTCAACTCTTTTACTCAATATGAAGAATATTACATCAATTATAGCCGTGAGCATTTTTCTGTGCATCTGGGAGATAAAAATTATTCATCATCTTATTTAACTGAATATGCAAGATATGGTCGCGGGGCCGAATTACGCTTCGATATAAAAAAATTCAGTTTCGGAGGCTTTTACAATCATCCAAGATTCTTCCGGGATATAAAAGACGAATTTAATTTTTATTCAAAATTTAAAATAAAAAAGGAATCAGAGATTACAGCGGGATATTTATATAAAATACCAAGAACGGAAGATGTTGCTTTAAGTTTTAGTAATTTAAAATTAGATTCAAATGCTCATTTACCTTATGTAACCGGGAAATTTAAACTGTCGAAAAACCTTGAAGTTTCCAGTGAAACAGCTTACAGTAAAACAGATAAAGCTGAAGGAAACGCTTATATGCTGCAAGCACAGGCAAGCTTTGAAAGGATTAGCGGAAATATAATGTATATGAGAGCAAGTCCTCAATTTGCAGGATATTTCAACAATACCAGCAATTTTAATGGAAGTATTCAATATAAGCTTACAAAAAAAATTAGTTTGCTTACAAATTATCTTCAGGATGCCCGAAATTTTCAGAGAGATACTCTATTTTTGGCAGCGCCTTATAGAAAATTTTTACAATATGGCCTTCAATACAGATATATGAAAGGTGGTTCTATAATGCTTTACAATGGTTTCCAAAGATATGAAGACCGTTTGATGCCAAAAGAATTTGATTATTATGAAAATTTTTTCAGAGTAAGTGTTGACCAGCAAATTGCCATTTTTCAAGTAAATATTGAGGGGCAATTTGGGAAAACTGATAATTACCTGACTGATTTTAAAGGAAATTCAAGTTTTTATACCGTAAATATCGGTTTCGAAAAGTTTAAAACCTCTTTTAATATTTATGGAAGCTATACCCTTACTTCACGTTATCAATTGCAGAATCAGGAGCAGTTTTATTATGGAGCAAGAATTTTAAGCAGATTTTCTGACAAAATGAATTTCAGTTTGTTTTATCAGAATAATTATATGCCTGAAGAATATTACACCGACAGAAATCTTTTTGAATTACTTTTCCATCAGCAGATTTTTCCCGGTCATGAATTTGATTTATCGGGACGCTATACTTTACAGCGTGGTGAATTGGGGAATAAAGATTTTATTTTTTCTTTAAGATATACTTTGCGATTAAACCCTCCGGTTCAAAAAACGGCGGAATACACAACTTTATCAGGAAATATACATAATCTTGGTGTAAAAAAAGTTGACGGAATTCGATTAATCCTAGGTAATCATTTATCTGTAACAGACAAAAATGGAAATTTCACATTTAAAAATATAATTCCCGGAGATTATTTTTTTGAAATTGACCGCTCAACAACAGAAATTAATGATATTCCAAATATCACTTTACCGACCACTGTAAATCTGGTAAATAAAGAAAATATTTTCAATTTCGGGTTGATGAGTGCTGCAGATATTCAGGGACAAATCCAGTTTACTGAAAATGAAACGAATTTTGCTCAATTTCAGATCAAAAAAGAGAAAAAGAAAAAAGAAAGCATCATTGTTGAAGCTTCAAATGGGGAACAGACCTATCGTAAAAATTGTTTTTTTGGAGAAAGTTTCGACTTCACCTATCTCCGCCCCGGAGAATGGACTCTGAAAATTTATAGGAACGGATTAGACAAAAGATATAAAATCTCAATGGATACATTTCAATTTATTTTAAACTCTTCTGAAACTAAAAAATTAACTGTCAATATCATAAAACAGCAAACCGAAATAAAATATCAACAAGAAAGCATAAAAGTAGGTTATAATCAAACTAAAAAACAAAAATGAACTCAATTGGCAAAATATTAGGCCTAGCGTGCTTTACAATATTTCTAAAAGCCTATACACAAACTACAGGAAACATAAATGTTACCCTGGCTTTACCTATTGTAACTTTGATGAATATTGAACCTTCAGGAAATATTAATTTAGGGTTTACAGCTCCGGCTGAAGCGGGAAGACCTATTGTAAACCCTGCGGCCAACTCCACAAAATGGATTAATTATACATCCGCTATTGCTTCTGGTGGTTTGACAAGGAATATTACAGCATCCATCAACCAAGTCATTCCCGGGGTTGATATAAAACTACAAGTTGCCGCCGCTTCTGGTTCTGGTGGTGGCAGTTTGGGAATCCCTTCCGCACAGGTCACCCTTACAACAATACCTGTGACAATTATCAGTGGAATTGGCGGTGCATTTACAGGAAATGGAGCAAACAACGGTCATCGACTTACTATTAGTTTATTAACCAATACTTATAGTAATTTGGCCGCAAGAACTAATACTCCCGTTCTTATCACTTATACTATCACTGAATAAAATATAAAGAAATGAAAGTCTATAATCATCTTTACGAAAGTTTATTTTTTAAAATCATATTTATCGTCTCTTTAATAACTTCCGGTATTTCTTTTGTTCATGCACAACGTACATTAACGGTAGGCGGTACGAACTGGTCTGTTGCAGTTCCTTCAATCACTGAAGCAGGAACCAATTATACCGGAAGCTATGAAAGTGAAACCAATCAAATACTTTTAGCGGCTAGTGTTCCTTTACTATTAGGAAGCGGAAAGGTTTCCGTACATTACGAAGCTAATCCAACATGGCATAGTTCTTTAATATTATCAGCAAAAAGAACGGGAAACGGAACAACAGCCTGCCTTGCATGTTCAATAACCGGCGGTACAACTTATTTGACACTTTCAACTACAGATATTGAGTTATTCAGAATTCAGGCTTTGTTGGCTCTTGCATCTTATTCTAATATTCCTGTCCAATTAGGGGTAAGCGGGGTTTCAGTGACGATTCCGGCAGCTTCATATAATAGCAGAATTGTTTTTACCATAAGTTCTCTTTAAAATGAGAAAGGATTATTTTGCCAACCAAAAAGGAGAATCTTCATCACCGAGTAACTATAAAGCTTTTTGCATATCCATTCGGAACTGAATTTCTAAAAAGTAATAGAAATTATCATAAAATTTGATAAGGTTGGTCTACAAAATAAAAAATATAAGATCCAGAGATGAGCAAAAAGAGATTTTGATAAAAGTTATGCATTAAGGTGCTTCAAGAGATAGCACAAATTACACAGATATTAAGGTGTATGGCTTATTGGGATATACTTAACAGTAAAATAGTTGATTTCCCGTCGCATTGACAAGGCTTCGGCTTCTAACCCGTTATTTTGTGGAAAAAAAAAACTCCTTTATCTTTCGATAAAGGAGTTGTAAATAAAAACTGGCGGCGACCTACTCTCCCGCTTTCGCAGTACCATCGGCGCTGGTGGGCTTAACTTCTGTGTTCGGAATGGGAACAGGTGAGCCCCACCGCTAAAACCACCCTAAAG
>NZ_LFNE01000012.1 GCF_001045455.1 Chryseobacterium sp. FH2
TTAATCATGCGATTCGTTCTATGAAATGGCCAGGTCAAGCTGCCGTTGAGGTTTCTTTGATTACTATCCATAAAGGCGAATGGAAAAATCAATTTATTTTAGATAATAAATCGGTAGATAGAATTACATCTTATTTGGATGATTCCGAAGTTATGGGAAAACCTATGCCGTTGTTGTCTAATAAAGGAAAGAGCTTTCAAGGTAGTATAGTGTTGGGAAAGGGGTTTGTTCTATCCACTGAAAAAGCTAAAGAATTAATAAAAAAAGATCCAAGAAATAAGGATGTCCTTTTCCCATATTTAAACGGTGATGACCTAAATAATGATCCAGAACAAAAACCTTCAAGATGGGTTATAAATTTCTTTGACTGGGATGAAGAAAAAGCGAAAACCTATCCCGATTGTTATGAGATTATAGAAAAATTAGTTAAGCCTGAAAGACAACGCTGGAAAAAAGACAATGAAGATAATGAGATTGTTGGGACGTATGCCTTGAGAAAACCATTACCTCAAAAGTGGTGGATATATGGTGAAAAAAGACCTGCTCTGTATAATGCCATATCTGAGTTAGACCAGGTAATGGTTATTGCACAAGTTTCTAAAACTACCGCATTTGCTTTTACAAAACCAAATAAAGTTTTAGATGCTAAATTAAATGTATTCGCAAATAATTCGTTTACAATGTTTGCCTTTTTACAATCAAATTTTCACATATATTGGGCGTGGAAATATTCTAGCACAATGAAAGCTGATTTAAGTTATGCTCCAACACAGGTTTTTGAAACATTTCCTTTTCCAGAAGAAATTAAACAAGATATTAGAAATGAGATTGAAGATTTAGGAAGGAACTATTACAATGTTAGAAAGTCAATAATGCTTAAATATAAAATTGGCTTGACTCGATTTTATAATATGTATCACTCTAAAGGAATACAAAATGAGATAGATTTACAAGATAAGCACTTAAGTTTCCTAATAAAATATTTGTCAAGAGTACAAATTAATATTGAAACTAATGAAATTGTTAGTGACTTTAGTGAGTTTAGGAAAATTGCTATAAAACTGGATCAATTAATTATAAAATCATATAGATGGAGTGAGATAGATTTAAGCCATGATTTTTATGAGCTTGAATATCTGCCAGAAAATGATAGGATACGTTTTTCTGTTCATCCAGATGCCCGTAGGGAAGTATTAAAACGTTTATTGATGCTTAATCATCAACGTTACAAAGCCGAAACATCTGAAGGTCCAAAAAGTATTAAACCTATAAATAAAAAGACAGGTAATAAAATAAAAGAAAATAATTTCCCGAAGTTATTTTAATCTTCGGGAAACAAAGTATTTAAAGATTTTGAAACAATTTTTGATCTTTTGGTAACAATTTTATATAAAGTATCAGACTTTGATTGCGCTAGATTTAATAATAGCAATCGATTTAAGATTTCTTTTCTAGCAGTTGGATGTATTGTAAATCTTACGCGGTCATTTTCGGGCAGATAATCCATTTCATAAAAATCATGGTTAAGATTTAAATCATCCCAACCATAAACTTTTAAAATCTGGTTGTCTAACTTAATCATAGTAGAACGCAGTTTTACTATATCAATTTCAAATTCTGTTACTGAAATTGTACTTACTTCAGAGGTATTTTTATGCATAAAATTGTATAGTTTAGTTAAGCCTATCGCGTATTTTGTCATTACATTTTTTCTTTGAAAATTTAATTCTTTTCCTATGTTTTCGGTACTTTCAATTAATGAATTAAGAATGTTTTTTGGTAAAGGGAAAGTCTCAAAAACATCAGTGGGAGTATATCTCATATCCGCCTTCATCCTAGATGCATATTTCCAAGCCCATTCGTTATGAAAATTTGATGAAACAACAGAGAACAAAAAATGTGAAGTATCGGTAATCACTGCCAAAGCATTAGAAAAAACACTTTTTGAAGGGACAATTTGAAATGCAACGTATTTGCATGCTTGGTTAGGTATCACCATTACCTGGTCTAACTCAGATATGGTAGCATAGAGTTCTTTTCTTGGTCTTAAAAACTGCCACCATTTTTCTTTACCGCCCTTATCCTTTTGAATAAGACGCTCTGGTTTGACGAGCCGTTCCACTATATCAAAGCAGTCTGGATAGCTTCGAGCCTTCTCTTCTGACCAATCAAAAAAGTTAATTACCCAACGAGACGGTTCTTGAGTAGGACTGTTATTGAGATCATCTCCATTCAAATAAGGAAATAATATTTCTTTGTTTCTTGAATCCTTTTTAATTAAGGCTAAAGCTTCTGCCGGTGTCAAAATAAATCCTTTTCCAAGAACAATGCTACCCTGAAAACTTTTACCTGAATTACTTTTTAGCGGCATAGGTTTTCCCATAACTTCGGAATCATCCAAATAAGATGTAATTCTATCTACCGATTTATTATCTAAAATAAATTGATTTTTCCATTCGCCTTTATGGATAGTAATCAAAGAAACCTCAACGGCAGCTTGACCTGGCCATTTCATAGAACGAATCGCATGATTAATAACTCCATTGCTTGAAGATATCACATCTAACCCGCCTTCACGCGCAGAACCTTGAGCTATAGTGTTCGTAGAAATTAAAGACTGAAATCCATTTGTTTTGATTACATCAAAAATTCTTCTGAAAAAATAAGTAACTAAATCTACTGCTCCAATCGGTTTATAGGTATGTTTTAAATACTCAAGGAAGTTTGTTCCATAATTTCCAGTAAGCTTTTGTCCTCCTAAGAAAGGCGGATTACCTAAAATACAATCAAAACCACCTTGTTGGAAAACTTCTGGAAACTCTAGGAACCAATGAAAAAACTTTTTTTGCTCCGCTATTGCCATACTTGCTCCTCGATCTAAAATCTGAGTACCAGAATTCAAATAGGTTTTGTATTTACTATGTGTGGTGAGTTTTTCCTTATTTTCTGTTATTTTGGGAATAAAGAACTGTGCAACTTGTAAGTTAGCCAGTTGTTTAAGTCTAAACCATTTTTTGCCATTGGTTAAGTCTTCATAAGCTTTGGCTTTTTTTTCAATCTGCTCGGAAGTGGTTTCAGGCATTTGGTTAAACTGATTTATAGATTTTTGTACGTCTACAAAATCTTCATTAACAGTATTTAAATCAAAAAGTTCGCTCATCTGCGATTTACGCTCATCATCATTACGTTTTTTAAAAGCGGAAGCTATTGTTTTTTCATCATCTGGAAGAGCCTTAAAAGCTTCACTAGCAATACCACTTTGAAGTTCTTCATAATGCGCTAATCCTAAAATAGCATTACCATTTTTAATATGATGGTCTAAAAAATTCAAAGGCTCTCCTGGATCATGGGCTTCTAACCATAAAGCTACTTTACATAATTCTACCGCTAAAGGATTTAAGTCGACACCATAAATACAGTTTTTGATTACATCACGAATTGCTATACGTAAAACAGACGGCGTAGGTTGATCTTCATTGCTTCTTATCCTTGCCAGCTCAAATCCAATTCTCCTTGCAGCGGAAAGTAAGATGTGCCCACTTCCACAGGCTACATCACATACCGTAATACTCAATAGTGATTTTTCAGGATCAGCTTCTTTTAATTTCTCGGCAATAATGTAATCCAGAGAATGTGTGATTAATGGCTTTACTAATTCTTCAGGAGTATAGTGCGATCCTGATGAAGATCTTGCGTCACCTTGTTTAAATCGAAATACGTCATTTTCTACTACCGGCTCAAATTCTAAAAGTCCTTCATATACTGAACCAAATTCTTCTACATCTAAGTCAGCATAATTTACTCTAATTATCTGTCTGTTTTCATTTTCAAATGTGACTAGGGACTTAAAGACATTAAGAACATCCTTATTGTTTAAAGTAGTTGATTCGATACTCTTGATAGCATTTTGACTAAAGATCCCGGAACTTAGTGCATCAATTCCCAATTCTTTACCATAACTTCTATCTTCAAAAAGTCTGAATGTTGTCATTAGTGATTGCCATAAGTCCGTTTTCTTTGGATCAATATAAATGGCTTTATTAACTAAAAATGTAAGACGCTGAATGCTGTAATATTGATAATAGACATCTTTTAGCTTCTTTTCATCTTCGGTTAAGTTCTCTTTGTAGATCAGATTTCGCTCTTCAATAACTAATAGGAATAATATCCGATAAACAGATCTTAAAATGTGCAGATAATAATCTTTTGCTGAAAGTTTCCCTATTTCAAAAGCATTTCTTAATTCCGTGTTTTCTTGTTGTGAAAGTAAACCGTTAGCCAAAGTGACTATTGAATTTTCTACAGCCATACTTAGCCGCTCACGGATGCGTGAACCTGATGCTAAAGCCTCATTATGATAATATTCAAGCGTAGCATCTTTCCCATCTTCTTTTTTATCATTAATGCGCGAAGCGTGCAACAAACGGTAGAAAATAGCAAATTCAGCGTAATGCCCTTCCTCCATCATCTGTTCCAAATTGAACTCCAGATAACTTAATCTCGAAAGTCGAGTAGCATCACGCAATACACGAAAGTAATTTCCATTGGTTACAAAGCCATAAATGTATTCCGTAGAATTAATATATTCTTGTACCAATGAGTGAGGCGATAATCTCGGCCCATTCTCGGCTTTTTTATCCATTGACTGTTCACTGCCTACAATATGCATAGGAAAACCATCTTTATTGGAAGCTCTGTGAGATATAGCGTAGGATTTTCCATTGATAATTTCCGCATTGGAAAGTGCAACCTCATAGCCTAAAAGATTGAGAAGCGGAATAATCCAATATTTACGGGTTTCAGAAACTCCTTTATCTATTTCAGAAAATGAGCTTCTTTTTTGTTTAAAGATTTGCCAATGTGTATTGAGCAGGCTCCAAGCGTTATTTATTTCATCACGGACTAATTCACTGGGTTTTAATCCAAAATCTTGGGGTTTCTGAAAACTGATATCATCCTGACGAATTTTTTCAAGAATTTCGCTGGTGAAAATGTTCCCCTGTATATTTATGGTTGTTAATTTCATAGTTAAAAAAGAGATTTAGGTTTTGGCAAGAGGATATAGACGCCCATAACATCGGGTGGAAGTACCGGAGTAGATTTTTCGTAACTACGTCCGCCAATCAAAGTTTTAAATCTTCCGTGCGCTTCTACCAATCTATCTGCACGTTGCGTGGCAATTTCTATAAATGCATCTTTCTTATTTTCAAAAGAATTTAGCTCTAATGTTAAAATTTGCTGTTGTTGTTCAATAGACATATTACTTAAAGGAATGGATTCATTCAGCAACTTGTTAGATGTTTCAAAATCAATATCCTGTAAAATATTCCCATTTTCTCTGTATCCCCAAAGATACATTTCTTCTGCTACGGATTCATTTTTGGAACGGACTTCTTTGACTACATTTCTAACCCTAAACATAACTAAAGTCGTTTTACTTTGGACGCTTTCGGTTTGTATCACACTAGTTCTTGCTAAACCATAAGAATTACCTTTTTCCTCAAATGCGTTACTTACTATATAATGACAGAGTTGCTCGACAAAACGATGATTTCGTCCAATATATTGATAGCCTTTTGGAGTGGGAGAATTAAAAGCAATCTTAACTTCTGTTTTTCCTTTTAATTTTTCTGTTTTAGAAAGTAACGAAATTTGAAGATGCTTTGGAAGGTTTGTTGTCTGTACCTTATACCCATCAAAATCCGATATCACAGATGCTCCTAATGATTGTAAGGCAAATACAGTAAAATTTTCCACAACTTTTGGATCACCAATAGCTTCATCTACTTCTTGCAGGTCTTTTTTTATTGCTTCAGCATCTACAGATTCCTGAGCAAAAATAGAGCGTAAGTTTTCTCCTTTTTTACGGGCCATCTCCAACTCGTTATCAATTCTTATTTTATCTTCAGCAAAAAGGATCAACTGTTCTGTTTCTGAAGCAGTCTTCAAAATTTTCTGTGTCAGTTCTGTCATCAGCGACTTATTGTTTTCACCAATAGGAATGGTAACTCCAATACTTTTTTGAATTTCGCGCACTTTACGAATTAATACTTCCAGAATAAACTTATCCATTGGATTATTTTCTCCATAAAGCATATAGGTTTTAATATCCTTGGAAGCTTGTCCAAAACGATCAACTCTACCTTCCCGCTGTTCAATTCGATTGGGGTTCCAGGGAAGGTCATAGTGCAATACTGCATTGAAATGGTCTTGCAAATTGATCCCTTCACTTAAACAATCTGTAGCTACAAGCACTCTTTTTTCCTGTTCTCCCATTCTTCCAATTTCTTCTTTACGCTGCTCATCCGCTAGTTCAGAAGTAATCGCCTGTACTAATACATTTTTAGGAAGAACTTCTTTTAGTTTCTCTTCCACATATTTTGCTGTTGCAATATAATGACAGAAAATAATTGGCTGGAAGCCTTCCTTTAGCCATTTTCTTATCAGATCAATAGTATGTTTTATTTTAAAATCTGTTTCTGTATTTTCATTTAGAAACTCTGCTTGTTTTAATAATTTAGTCAGACCTTCCAATTCAGCTGTCCTATAATCAACCGCATTTAATAAATCTGATCTTGAAAAATCTACTCCAAAATCATTTTCTTCAAATAAAGTATTTTCAACAGCATCTGTACTAATTTCAGTAAGTTCTTCCTCTAAAGTCAGTTTTGCATGGCGATTTGCCAACATTTCTTGAGCCATAGCTGGACTTGACATAGCTCCTTTAATTAAAGCAATTGCCGCCCAAGAACGCAAAAGTCTTGTATTTTCATTATCTGTTTTTACATCTGAAATCCCTCTTGCAAATGCAACAAGTTGATTATAAAAAGCTTTAGTATCTTCTGATAACGTGAAAGCGACTTCTTTAGAATCTCTTTCAGGAAACAACGTATCTTCATTCAGCCATCTACGAATATTTTCACGCTTACGCTGTATAAAATATTGTGCAATTTTCCGTCTGTCAGCTTGCTCCAATTGTTCAAAATTCAGTTGTCGGAAAGATGGATTTAATAAGCCTAAAAGAGAAAGAAATTCTTCATCCTTACCACTATGAGGTGTAGCTGTGAGTAATACTAAATGTCGATTTTTATTTGCAGCAATATCATGAATTAGGTTATATCGTTGTTGTTGATTTTTTGACGACGCTCCTTTAGGTAAGGCACAGGTATGCGCTTCGTCCACAACAACCAATTCAGGGCAGTCATTTAAAAAGATTCCTCTGCGTTTATCTGTTTTTATATAATCAACCGAAATTACCTGATATGGGACATGGTAAAAGACCGATCGATCATCAGGCACCATACGATCTAAGCGGGATGCTGTACTGGAACGGATAATTTCTGCATCAATATCCAACTTATCCTTCAATTCTTGCTGCCATTGTTCACATAAATGAGGCGGGCAAATCACTGCAAATTTTTTGATTTCACCTCTTTCAATTAGTTCTTTGATAATGAGTAAAGCCTCAATAGTCTTTCCAATACCTACATCATCAGCAATCAACAATCGGGTAACATCCTGTTTTAATGCCATTACTAAAGGAACGACCTGATATGACCTAGGCCTGAAGGATAGTTTGCCCATACTCCTAAATGGACCTGCGGCATTTCTTAAAGAAAGTCGGGATGCATTATACAGAAGTTTTGCCGTTTCAAAATTCCCGATTTGATTTGGTGTAGGTTCTTTAAAAGAGGCTTTTTCTACTGTCTCGATATCTTTTGCTAATGGCATAAAAATACCTGTTGTTTCCTCATCGGAACCTCCAAGTGGTTTAACTAACAGAATATTATCTTCATTAGAAGGGAGTACCATCCAGTCACGATTTCTATATCGTACTAAATTGCCCGGACTATATTTATTATTCATTCTATATCTATGTTCTAAACCTAAAAGGTTATTGTACTTTTCTAAAAATATCTTTACGTCTTTTGATCAAATCTTCCAAAGATTCCGTGTAGTGCCATCGTACAACATCGTGTGATCCCTCTTTTAGTATCTGATCAATCATTTGATCACGTTTTTTAACTTCTTCAAGGTCATGTACAGAACCATCACAGAATATTAATGTAAATCCAGAACTGGTCTTGTACACAAAATCTGCATTTATATAATAACTATCCAGATTTACCTGTGCCCGATCGGGAAGTGAATATCCATTTTCATATAGATGCCTTATGAGCTTCAGCTCTGTACTGCTATTCTTATCATATGCTTCTAGTAAATAACGATATTGTTCTTCCCGATCATTTTTACCTCCCTGAACAATTTCAATATCACAATCCATTAAATATTCTAAAACTTCTTTGATAATATGTCGGTTCAGTTGTTGATGATAAATTTGATTATAATAGCTTAATAAATCTTGATAAGTTGCGTGAGGCAGTTTTTTACCTTGTTCGGTTTCCTCTCTGGTTTCTAAGTCAAAATGAAGGACCTCATAGCTAATTTTAAACCATTCTTTCATTTTGGGAGGATCCATTAATTGTGAAAGAATACCAAGGGAGCCTTCCGATGCTTCGTGGATAAGAATATTAGGTCTTTCTTTATCTCCCATTACACTAACAGCCATTTCGCTTTCTTCTACAAGAAATAATTTTTCTATCCCTCTTTTTAAAGCATAGCTAAGAGACACAACCTGATCAGGTGTTGTTCCAATATTACCGAGGGGCTGAATATATAGAACATCAGCAGTATCTTTGGTAAAAAGCATTATTTCCTTGGTATTATCAATTAGCTCTTGATTATTGTTTAGATTTCTCTCTTGTATCCAAACACCATTTCTTTGATCGATCTTGAAGCCTGATTGTTGTGATCTTCTTGCTTTTTTATTAAGCTTAATAAGACTCGCCGTTTTACTAAAATATAATTGTAGTAGCTTCTCACCACCTTTTTTTAAAACAACTGATTCTGTATTTTCAATTCCATGAGGGAAATTAAAATATGATGTAACTTCATAACCTGAACGACTTCTTTCTTCTTCAATACAAGAGATTTTCTGTAAAGGAATACCTTCGCATTCTGATAACTCTATGACTTTTGTATATAACTCCATAGCATCTCCTACAAGGGACTTTCTATTAATTGGATCAATATTAGCCAAATCAATTTCTTCATTCATAAAAGCGTAACCAGTCTTGCTAGAAACCTTTATTTTTTGTAAGTTATGCTCTATGTCTGAAATCATCATTCTATTAAGCCTAAATTTATTACCAGAATGATAAACTGTGTTTAATGGGCCGAATTCGGATAAAGCCAAAGCGCGAGGTCTTGAAATAACTTCTACATCATCTTGATAGCTTTTCCCTAGTACAGCTCGAACTGGAAGACGAGTGAAATTATAACCAGGTAAAAAACCTTCTGCAGCCAAATAACGAAATACATAAAACTCAGAATTGCTTGAACTCTGCTGCTCTTCATTTTTTAGTAAAGCTATCTGTTTTCTGGCAAATCTTTCTTGTTTAGCTGCTTCTTTTCGCTCTGTGCTATCTGATTTATAAGTATGATTATCCAAAATTGATTGCGCTTTATTTCTGAGCATACAAGCATTTTGAAACATTTTGATCCAGCGCTTGAATGAAGAGTCAAAATGGGCTGGGAATTTCTCAATTTTGTCTAAAATCCATAATTGTGTAAACCAGACGGTTTTATCAAGCTCTGGCAGTAAAGAATATGCTATCTTTTCAAATTCCAGCAATAATTCTTTTTTCATAATAGAAACAAGATGTTCTATTCTTTCCAATATATCATGCTTTAAGAATACATTTCTTTCATCAGATAAATCTAATACGTCCGCTGCTGAAGTTTTTAGTTCTTTAATCTCAAGTTTCATTAGAAGAAAAGCATTGAGGTGTGAGACGATTAATTCCTCATTAATCAAATCAATCCTAGGCGGTTGTACAATGCCAGCGACCATTTCTGAGGAATTATTAAAATAATTGACATCGTGAGGAGACATCGTGGAACAGTACGTAAAAACCAATGCAGTCTGTCCGCCTCTTCCCGCACGTCCACTTCTTTGAGCATAGTTTGCAGCGTTTGGAGGTACATTTCGCATATGTACAATGTTTAAATTGGCAATGTCAATTCCTAATTCCATAGTAGGAGAGCAGTATAAAGTGGATATTTCTCCTTTTCTAAAAGCATCCTCACGATTAATTCTTTCCTGTGCACCAATTTGACCAGTGTGTTCTTTAGCAATCAACTCTTTTTTGAATTGACTAAAGTCAAATTGATACAACTTTTTAAAATATGGATTTGGTTGAATTTCGAGTAATTCGTTTTGATAATTAAGCCTTGTTTTATCAATTTCTACTATACCATCCGCGTTGTGTTTCCAAGTAATATTATCGACAATCAATTTATAAAGATCTTGATTTGGCAAACGTTTATCATTTGTCTTTCTTATAAAATTTGTTTCGCATAATACTTTCAGAATATCATTGATCCACAACTCATATTCGTCTTTCTTTAATTTTGCTAGACCGGATTCGATTCGTTCACGATTCAAATATTTTCCTAAACTTGAACGAACACCAATAGATGCATCAAAAATTCCTTTTACTTTAGGTTTGATAGAACCGACAACCATTACTCGAGGTTTATCTAATTTTTCTTCTATACCCAGTGACCATGGTTTATCTACATCTAATAAATCCTTTATCAATGTTTCAATATTAGCGACATTATCAAAAAAGCGATGATCTAGAGCAAAGTTTGTTCTAAAATAGTCAAGTATATTTTTTAAAATCTCATACCTTTTTGCAGCTGTTAATTCTTCAAGAAATTCTATGTCTTTAAATTTCTCCTGAACATTAGCTAATTTTTCAAGTTTTTTATATTCAATTTTAATCAATCCCACTTGTTCTAGATTGGGTAAAATATAACGCCATCCTCTTTTAAGGTCTTGAAATGCACGGTATAACAAAAGGTATTTAATAGCATCTTTATTCCTGTCATTACCAAAATCTTCATCTTCTGAAGGATTTCTAGCATAATCTACTTCTCTTAAATTCAACGCCTTAAGTAACTCTTCTGCCAATTCATGTACTTCTATTGACCCGTCTTTATACTTTATTGATTTAAGTAAACCAGCTCTAAAACGAACCGTATTATAAAAATCATTAAAATGGCCAGCCTGTAATGATGCATCTTGTCTGTTGTCTGTAAAACTTAATAATTTCTGATCCACTAATTTTTCATCTGATAAACTTCTTATTACGGACATAGAAAGAATTGAAGTAGCTGTGCTACGTCCCTCAGAACCTAGTCTGGCTAGTTTTGTAGAGTCTTTTAAACGACTATCTTCATAAACGATTGAGCATGTAGGATCTAATATTAATGGACTAGGAATAAAATATCCTTTAATCGGAAATTTAGCTTCAAAAGAAAACTGTCCTTCACTATTAAAATATAACGTATGAGGCAATAACATTTGATAGTATGGCAGTAAAGCTGTTTCTGCCTTATTCCACCATTCACGAGGAACTAAATATTTAAAGTCTTCTTTCCAAAATTCTTCACCTTCATCCAATATAATGTACCCATATCTGAAATCTCTTATATCCGGACTCTTTTGATTAACATCGTCTTTCTTTTTATTTTTAAAATCTTTAATAGAAGTGATAGGTAAAATTTCTGCATTATCAATGTCTAACTCAACAGTTAAAAACTCGTAACCAGAATATCTGGAAAATAATAATGGATATAGCTTTCTCTCTTTATTTTCAATCTTAACGAATGGTTCATCTGATGAAGTTATATAACGTGTATTTCTTGGTTCTAGCGTTACCGATATAGATCCGGTCTGAGAAATAAATTGATGAAAACGGAAAGGAAGAAATGATTTGCGAGTTCCCTTTTGTCTATTATCTTCATTAATCCGCTCTGCCCATTTTAATAGATCAATAACTATGTTTCGAATCTCATCTCGTGACAACGAAGTAACTGTTTCAGCAATTTGATTAGTGATTTGATCTATACGCAGTGGTTTTCCTCTTTCTATTATATCTTGGTTGTACCGAAGCGCAACATTTATTTCCAACCAATTAGCTAAATCATTATTTATGAATTCTTCTTCTGAATCTTCTATACTGATTCCTTTTCTCACAGCATCGGTTAGTTGAGAAGGATTTACTTGTTTAGCAAGTGTACATGGCTCAAGGTATTCATTAATAACGCATTCATATGAAATTTCTTTACCAAATATTTGTGTGGCAACTTCTGCCACTTTTTTCTTTTTTTCTTCAGGAGACCCGTGGGAAGCCATTGTGGCTGATGTACCAATGAAAATTAAATTATTCATTACAAGAGCCTGAATTCTCCTATTCAGAAAGCTAACATCAGCACCTTGTCTGCCTCTATATGTATGAAGCTCATCATAGACAAGATATTTAAGATGTTTAGTCATTGAATCCCTTAACCAGTTTTCAGACTGCCTAGTCATTATTAATTCCAACATCATATAATTGGTCAGAAGAATATCGGGTTCATCATTTTTTACCCGATCTCTATCAACACTTGATTCCTGTCCTGTATATTTTGCAAATGATATGGGAAATCTTTCGGAAGTTAGGCCTTCCAGATGATCAATAATTTCGTCCAGAGTTTTATTAGATCTGTCAATGTCCGAAAGACTTACATATTTTTCTAAATAATTGATCTTATATTTTTTGATTTCCTCTTCTTGCGAATTTATTAAGGCATTCATTGGATAAACCAATATAGCTTTTACGCCTTTTTCCTTTCCATTACCCCTTTTAAAAAGATCATTGAAAATAGTAGCTAGGAATGTTAGAGATTTACCTGAACCTGTTCCGGAAGTTACTACAAACCCTTGATCTTGAACACCTATTTGAATGGCTTCAGACTGATGCCTGTATAGCCTATATGAACCCAGCGCTTTTGACAAATTTGGATGTATTATATTTTCCTGAATTAATTCATCGAAAGATTGACCTCTTTCAAAAGAGGGGTTGAATTGTATAAGCGGTTCAGGGAGAATATTTTCAACTAAAGTCGAATTATTGACAAAATCTGAAATTCTTTGATCTTTAATATTAATAAAAGATTGTAAATATGATTTATAATCAGATATTACTTTCTCATGAGTTTTAAAGGCGTCCATTCTTAATAGCTTTTAGTAAAAGTAGTCATTAGTATAAATAAAAGAATTTTCTATAAATAGAAAGAATACATAAAGTATAGTTACGCTGATAGGAAATACTTAAGAAAAAATAATAGTAATAGATACTATATTTTAATTTACCTTTTAAATTCGAGTTAATAACTGGTTTTTAGCTCTAAGATAAATTCGGCCTATTGGTTTTTTGCAAACCTTGACGTCCTCAGCAATAAATTTTGTACCTAAAGGAAATTTAGTTATATCTCTATACTCTCTCAAACACTCAATTACCAAATCATCTGGTATCCCCTGATTTTTTGTTGGTCTAATTCTAATGCGATTTGTTTCTGTGTCCAAAAAACTTTCGCATTCTAAATTCTTAATGTAATTTCCAATAATTAACATGATTAGTCTTCAATGGTTATCATCTAAAATTATAATTATTTTTCGAAATAAAATCATCCTATGTATAAAATCTTACATTCAACGGAAATGTAATAGTAATTTCTAAAATATATTTTTTGAACAGATTCTTTATTCAAACAATAGAGCTTGCTGATTAATATTATTTTTTGAAATTCTAATTTTAGATATTAATTCTTGCAGATTTTTTTGTTTCAATAATATAGTTTTTTTACTATCATTTAATAGTTTTCGATTTAAATCGAACATAGGGTCATTAAAATCTATATTTTCATCATACATTACTGCTGTATAGATATTGTATTCTCTTGCAAATTCCATGGCCAGCCTTGCCCCACTATCAAATTTCCCTATTAGATTCCAAATTTTCCCAGAATCAGGCGAGTAACTTGCTGCCAGTACTACAGCATCGCTAAATAGAGCTTGTAATCTGTCTCGATCTTTATATCTGCTACTTAATTCTCTGGCAGAATTAAAATCATTATAATATTCAGTAATTAATAAACCATCTTTTTTTAAAATGTCTTCGGATAAACTTTTGTTGGATGAAGGAGTTATTTTTCCTAAATGATTTGGTAGTATTGCAATTGTTTTTCCATTTTGTAGAGATTCTTTATGTGCAACTGTATCACAGCCCAAAGCGAGACCGCTCACTATCGTACAATTATTATTAATGATTTCCCTGACAAGTTTTTTTTCTCTTTCTATTATACTATCAGTTGGATTTAATAAACCAATTACAGCAATATTTATATTCGTGAAATTTAACAAATTTAAATTACCTTTATAAAACAAAAATATTGGATAATCTCCATCCTTTACATTGCCTCTAATAGTTGGAAAGTCATCGTCGCCAATTGCTGTCAATCCATCGCAATTATTTGTAAGTAATGAAATTTCTTTTAAAATTTCACTTTTTTTATAATTGAAAAAATCCTCAGTTATAATTTCTTCTTGTTTGGAATATTCATTTATTAAAAATATAATTCTACTTATATTTTCATCTCCTTTAATGTATTTTTTTATCCAAGATCTACCAATACCTTTAAATGATTTGGTAGTTAAAATATTTAATGCATTTTCAGTAAATTTCATTTTTCCTTTAATTATATAGTTTTACCAACTGTATACAAAATTACAGATTTTGCTCCATTGTCAAATAATGCCTGAATTGCATCTTCAATGATATTGACTGATTCAGTATAAATATCATCAATCAAAATGATATCTTTTCCATTCACTTCATCAGATATATTACAAGTTTCTTTTGTTAAACCAACTGTAACAGAGCTATAATCTCTTGTTAAATGTGTAACAGGTGTTTCAATAACTCTCTGAATGTAGTTTGTTCCATCATAAAATTCTGTATGCTCATTTACAAATTCTTTTATTGCTTCACTAAATTTTAATTGATTATCATTGTACATAGTTAATGGCTTGGATCTTGGGACTATACAAATGGTTAATTTCGAATCATAATTTTTTTTTATTTCTATTAGATCTTTAGTCAGTATTTCCTTTACTTTATTTTTAGCTTCATCCAGAGTAAATCCAAATTCTCTTTTAGCATTTGTAAATGTTCCATCATCATTCTTTAAAGTGTTTAAAAAGCCAACTTCCGTACTTCTCCAATTTTCATGAGTTCCAAAATAATATGCTTTAATCTCGTAATCCAGATAAGAATTGGTGTTAATAGTAAAATTTTTCATATTAGGTTTTAATTATTTGGGTTTGCTTTATTCCTATTTTTATAGCTTTCTCAATTTCTACAATTTCATTTTCATATATTAATATATCCTTCTTGTTTAAATCTAATTGTCTAATAGCTGTTTCAAATTTATTTATATATTTACTTTCTGTATTTTCATCTCTGAATATAAAATCTGTAAAATAATTTCTAATGTTGTGATAATCTAGAAGTTGTAATGCCCTATTTTTTCTGCAATTTGTTACTAAATAAATTTTATTTGTATTAGAATGTTTTAAAAGCAGCTTATAATTTTCAGCTATCAATTTTGTATAGCTTAGGTATTCTGAATATATCTTTTCCTTAGCTAGTACTATTTCTGAAAGTAATTCATCAGAAGTGCCTATTAATATTTCTTTTATCAGCGTTCTATTTATTCTTTCTTTGTAGATATCTTCAATTTTTATATTAGTGATATTGAAAATTGCTGATTTGTAGGCCAAAAAATTTGCTTTATCAGTATCTATAAGAGTTCCGTCCAAATCAAAAAGTAATATTGTCTTAGAATTAATTATAAAATTCATTCTCAACTCAAATAAATTTAGATTTATCATTATAAATATTAGTCGATCTCCTATAATTTGAATAGACTATTTGGTATTTTTGATAGCTCATAAGATTATATTTTTTGACAAAAATATTAAGACATAGTAAACCTTGATTACGGATTCCCGTAAACACCAAAAATAAAAAGTCAACCAAAACTTCCACTCAGTGTTTCTACTGAATTTTCCGTAGGGCAAATATATACACCTTACACTAGGAAAATAAAAATCACAACTCTCGAGTCAAGTACGTGATATTTTCCTTTTCAGTTGTTATACTGAATTAGCTTATGTCGATGTAGTAAAATTATCTAAATCTCACATTAATATTAGAATAGATGGTGACAAATGGATATTAACTCGTCAGAAAACTGGTACAGCACCCAGAGTTCCGCTACTGCCATTAGCTCAAGAGATTATTTTGAAATATGAAGATCATCCGGAATGTGTTAATTTAAATGTTCTGTTTCCTGTTCTCAGTAATCAGGAAATGAACTCTTACCTCAAAGAGATTGCTAACGTTTGTGGAATTAACAAAGAATTGACATTTCATATCGCGAGACACACGTTTGCAACTACAGTTACATTATCCAATGGTGTTCCGATTGAAAGTTTAAGTAAAATGCTTGGTCATAAGAATCTAAAAACAACTCAACATTATGCAAAAATTTTGGATAGGAAAGTGAGTGATGATATGGCGGTTTTGAGGAATGTATTTGATTTTAAAAGATAACCTTAGC
Organism: Chryseobacterium sp. FH2; assembly: GCF_001045455.1. Lineage (GTDB taxonomy): Bacteria > Bacteroidota > Bacteroidia > Flavobacteriales > Weeksellaceae > Chryseobacterium. The sequence goes on from NZ_LFNE01000012.1 coordinate 16,576, forward strand.
AATAATGTGCAGTAGTTTTACGTATTCACGATGAGCGACTATCTGATAGTTGATAGCTAACAAATGTTGAATTATAATTTTTTTTTAGTATGGTCGAATAAATAAAAGAATATAGTTCCATCGAAATATACTTTATAGACACAGATTCTAAATTTTATTATATTTACATTTTAAGATATTCAAATACTAATGACCTCTACTAAAAAAATCGGAGTTGCCTTATCAGGAGGTGGCTATCGTGCTGCTGTCTACCATCTCGGCACATTAAAAAAACTTCATTCTTTAGGAGTTCTTAATAACGTTGAGAAACTTTCAACCATATCCGGAGGTTCAATCACTGGTGCAGCTTTTTGTCTTCATGAAGGCGATTTTAAAAGTTTTGAAGAAAAAATGTTTAATGCCTTAACAAACAAGAGTGTTATCGGCTATGTACTACGTTCCTGGAAGTTTATAAGACTTGTAATATTAGTGCTTGCTTTTGCGGGCTTTGCGCTGTTTCTTCAATTCACTCATTTCGCCATCTTGTCTGTACCTATCATAATTTTGTTTTTTTATCTGTTGGTCAAATTTCAGTTTAAACTTTTTCCGGTCAGTGAAATTATAGAAAAAGCTTATGACGAATTTTTTTACTCGGGGAAAGTACTTTCGCAACTGTGTGAAAAGCCGGAATTGGCAATAGGTTCTACAAACTTGCAGACCCAAAGACCGTTTACATTTTCAAAAAGAAAAATGGAAGACAGCCTGTATGCACACCAGAATAACCCAATACTCTTTGATGGAAGAAATTTTCCAATTTCCAGAGCTGTGATTGCATCCTCATGCGTTCCGTTTGCATTCACTCCAATAAGCATAGACAGGAAATTCTATCAAAATCCCGAGCAATATGGAACGGTAGATCCAAAATTGGTTGATGGTGGGGTTTATGATAACCAAGGTGCACATAAGCTAACTCAGAAAAACAGTTCTTACAAATGTGATGTGGTAATAATAAGTGATGCTGGAAATAAGTTGCCATTTGCAAAGTTGTATAACAACACATTTACCCTTTTGCTTAGAACGGTTGATCTGTTCATGGTTAGGATTAAACATTTCCAAATGGTTCAGAATTTATATACAGGAAGTGATATAGCTGTGAGCTTCCAATCGATTGGGTGGGATTTACATGCCTGTATTCCTGGTTTTTATAATAATATGGTTGCAGGTAATATCCCAAAGACCTTGTGCCAGTATCATGAAATGGATGAAGATTGGATTAAGAATCCAAAAGATCATAAAAATAAGATTATGGAACATCTTGAAACCAGGTGCAGCTATAAAACTATTAAAGATAGTAGCATTTCGCCAGAAAGGCTAAATAATATCAGAACTGTAGGAACAAATCTCACTCCCATTAACAAAGAACTTGCGAGCGACCTAATGTCGTACGCTGAGAGTATAACCGAGGTGCAAGTAAGATTATATTGCCCTGAAATAATAGAGAATCATGCCATTTGAAATTGATATGTTGAATGTTGGTAATGCCGACGCTATAATCTTAAGATATCTGGATGCAGATGATCGAGAATATATTATTGTGATTGATGCTGGTAAGACAGAAGAGCATGGTAAAATGGTCGTAGATCATATCAACAAGCACACTAATAAAAAATCAATTGATTTGGCAATCAGTACTCATCCTGACAAAGATCATATAAGAGGTTTTTTTTATATTATTGAACATATGACAATCCAAGAATTTTGGATACATGATCCAAAATTGCATAAGATAGATGAATCAGAAATAAAATCATTTTTTGATACCGACTATTTCGAAAAAGGATTAAAGTATGTAGTAGAAAGCTTGAACTTTTCCAAGGATCTAATTGCTATAATAGATGAAAAGCAAATTGACAGAAAGCAACCTTTAGAGAGTAGAAGCCATCCTAAGATTCCGATTAAAGTTTTGGGACCTTCATCAGAGTATTACAAGGAAAAACTTAATTCATTTCGTGATATTCATTTATTATATGAAAGCATTGTGATTGAAAAGGCTGTATCAGATAATTTAAATCTTGAAGATAGGGCAAATGAGTTTGATAGACTAATTGATCGTTCCAATGAGAATAATAGTAGCACAATTTTGCTTTTTAGTGGGGATAACAAAAAAGTACTTTTTACATCAGATGCAGGGCCAGAAGCAATTTTACCGGTTATAGAAAAGTATGATCTGAAGAATTTAGACTTTTTAGATGTGCCACATCATGGAAGTAAAAATAATTTGAATACTGCAATCATGAGTAGGTTAAATCCAGGGACAGCTTATATATCCTGTGGTGGAAGTAACCCTGATCAATATATAGTAGACTATTTAAAACTAAAGGGTACAAGAGTATTCGCTACTAATTTTAACGGTAGATTAAGACATAGCTTTAATATGCCTGGCAGAAAAGGTTGGTACCCAGTAATACCATTATAGATGAGAGATTTATTTGTAATCGACGATACCGGTTCGCCTGGAAATGTCAGTGAATCTTTGATGCTAAAAAGCGACCGTTGCACCTATTTGGCAGTATTAATTGAAAAGGATATTCGTGAAGAGCTTAGCAACAAAATTATAAAACTCCTTAAAAAATATGAAGATTTAGGTATTAAGGAGTTTCATTTTACAGATCTTTTAAATCGGCGTAAAGAATACGACAAACTTGAAACGAATCAAGTAAAGGATATTTTTGAAAATTTTGCAGCAATATTAAATAGCTTTATACTTACATTGTTTGTACAGACAATGACCAGCAGGACTTTTGAAGAAAATGGGTTGATTGATGATGGCAGTATGTCGGTGGAAGAAAAAGCTTTACATTTTGTCATCAACAGAATTTTTATTCATGTAAAAGACGTTGATCCTATTAGGAACTTCGAAATTTTCTGCGACGAAGGAATTGAGAAAGCCGGAACGAGAAAATACTATGAGAAACTAAATGCTTTTACAGATAGACCATTCGTTACCTTTATGTCCTCGCATTCAGATGTCTTATTGCAGGTTGCTGATTTTTATGCTTTTTGCTTAAATAGACATCAATTGCTAGCTATAAAGAAGAACAGAACTGATTTTGACCATTGGTTCATAAAAATGACTAACACTGCTTTTGCTAATTGTCAATCTTCAGGATTTCGGGCAGGATTAATGAAAGAAAAGACAGGAGCCCAGGAATATGATCAAATGATATTACAGAGGTATAAGGAAACAGGATCATATCCTTTTTGGAAAAAATTTAATTCCAAAAAGGATAAGTGATTAATTATCGAAGACCATATAAGAAGTATGCTTCATTCTTTTGGCTGTAAGTTGTTGCGGACCAACGTCGTTTGGGATTACTTCTGAAAACATTTGCAAACTCTTCATTTTTAACAAAAATATCCAGTCTTTCTAGGCTAATATCTAAAACAATATATCCAGCCTGGTTATTTGTAATCCTAATTTCTGGATACTTGTCATAGGCAAGATGTGTAGAACTGGCATTTCCCATAAGTGTCAATCTAGGCTTTAGAACGTCTAAAAAGCTAAAGTCTCTATCACTTCCTCTTCCATGATGAGGTGCTAGAAGTACATCAATGTTAGATACTAAGTTTCGATGATTTTCAATAATATGTGCCCAAGTTTTGTCACATCCATCGCCTGCGAAAAGAATCTTCCAAAAACTACCATTTTGCTTGGGTGGTGTATAAAGAATAGCATAGGATAGTTCATTAAAGTCATTATTGGTATTAGCTTCTGCAACCAATTGAGGTGTTGGTGAAAGAATTTGAAGATGATCACTATTATAGAAATCATTAGAATAACCTGAATATAAGGCTAACCTCTTTGTATCAGGATATCTGCTATCTCTCAGATTCCTGTAAAATTCCCAATCTTCACTATTATATTTTCCACCTTTTCCGCCGTCAAGTTGCTTATTATTATTTGTATCCCAAGTATTAATGACATTAAAATCTTGATACAAATCCCTTATGCCATCTAAATGGTCCATATCTGGATGCGAAATAATAAACCTGAAAATATCTGTTATACCATATTTTTTCAAGTAATCTATTGGATTATCAGGCGAATGTTTTTGACGGAAATTCCTTTTTCCATCGGGAACGAAGTTTCTAGCTTGCATATCCCGACGTTCCACAGAATTCCTGACCTGTTGTTCTTGAAGAGTCCATTGATCATTTGCAGCATTGGAAACATCCATGACAGTTACATGTCCATTATCATGTTGAATAATATTACAGTCTCCTTCTAAAACGTTTAAAAAGTGTATTCGTGGCATAGTTTAATATTAAAAACTAAATATAATAAAAGCTATTTTATTTAGCAAAAACTAGCATAATAAATAAAATAGAAAATATTAAGGTTTATAAATTATAAAGTCTAAGAATTCTTTTACTTTAAGTCCTAAATTATTTGTTTAATTCTCAGAATAAAAATTTTTGATTTCTGCTTTAGCATTTAGACTTTTACAAACTAATTGAAAGTTGTTGGTAAAACATTTATTTATTTCATCTCGGATTATTTGATCTTGATTTTTATCAATTTCATATAATGCTCCATCATGAAGGGGAATTAGTAGTTTAGCCCCTTTAACTTTTTCATATACATCTACTAATGCCTTCTTAAAAATATAAGATGCAGTAGATTGGATATAGTGACTTAGTATCCAAATATTCTCATTTTTATCAATTAGTTTTCTATGGTTGCCTTGAACAAAAGATGTTACAACACCCTCCTTTTTACTTTTTGTAATAAGTTCATTTTTAAATTTTGTCAGAGATGTAAACTGTTCAAAATACTTAACTGTTTTTTTTCCTATTCCTGTTATATCGCCACTAAAATCATCTCCATAAAGATATCTATAAAACAATATTTTTGCTTCTTTTCTATTTTTATAATCTTTGGTGTCTTTATTCATAACTTTTAATACAATATCAGAATAAATATCATCCGTATTATAGAGTGATATAAGCTTTTGATCATTAGATACATGAGCTAAAATTCCTGCTTCAAACTGTGAATAATCTATATATAATAGCGCTTTATCTATTTCTGGGACTATAATATCTCGATTTTTCTTTCTTAAATTTTGTAAGGATGGTTCTTTTAAAATAATTCTAGAGGTTATACTTCCAAATCCAATGAAATATGGATGAACGTAATCTCTTCCTCCAAATTGGGAAATCATAAAAATTAAACTCTTAAGATCTTTCTTTGTTCTGATCAATTCATAAAATAAATCACACACTTCATCATCTTTTCTACGTAAACTTATGGTATTACTAATAGAATTCAGTATTTTATAATTTTTACTTTTTATGTAATTAAATTGAGTTTCTTTTTCTTCAGGAGTGAAAATATTATGTTCAAATTGAAAAGTATTTTTTAATTTATACATATATCTATTAAGCTCTTCACATCTTTCTTCAACTAATTGGAAATTTATCTTTACGCCACGTAATTCGGTCTCGTAGATAATCTTATTTACTTTTTTTTCTAGTTCATTAAATCTCTCGAGTTCATCATTAGAATGTGAAATGATTTGTTCATATAGAATATGAAGTTTTAGCATAAAATCTTCAATGCTTTCTATCTTATAATTTTCATTAATTACTTCATATCTACGTAATGTTTTTAATATATGCCATTTACTTTCTCCTAAAATGTCTTTGCCTGTTTGAGAAAATTGTTTATCCAAAGACTCAAAATCAATAATCTCAGGAATTGATGTTCTCTTTTTTGATTTAAGGAGTCTAATAAAATCAGAGACTTGGAATGTTATGTATTTGTTTTGAGGGCTGACAAAAGTATCTTCTGTAAAACTCCCATCTTCAAGATTCAAAAAATACCATTTATTACCACTATAACAAACTATATATTGCTTCATATTGAGAATAATTGTTCAGTTAAATCTGAATTATTTTCAGAAATTTCTAGATCATGATAGTGTACTAAATCCTTGTATCCAAATTTATTAGTAAAAATGAATGATTCCGTCAGACTTTCATGTATTGACTCCAAAGGAGGTTCAATTAGATTAAATGACCTCAAGCCTATCAAAGCAGCTCTATTTTGAAAATAACCATCGGTAAATTTTTCTTTTAGTTTTCTTAATAATATTCTTTTAAAATTCTTATCAACAGTACTTAAATATAATATCATGGCAGCAGTAGTTGCCTTTTGTGTCTTATCATTTATTTCAATTTTTTGACTTGCTAGTTGAATTAGATCACTATCAATTATTTTTTGTTTAGCTAACAATAACCAAATTTGGAACTGTTGATATGAATATAAATTAAACTTATCATTCATTATAACTACTTTTAGCTCCTGTAGAAAGTTTATTTTAAATTCGTTTTCATCTACTAAAGATAAAATTTTACAAACTTGATGGGTTATCCAAGGCTTATCTTTTAATGATTTAACTGCTTTTTTTAAAACTAGATGAAAATCTGATTTAGTTGTTAAAGCGTGAGATTCTAATTTTCCTAAAGTTTGTACATTACCGTCATTCTCTAATTCATTAGTTAAAAAATGTATTTTAGATTTTCCAAGATCTTCTATTATTGTTAAGGCAAACCTTAGATTTTTAGCTTGTTCGTCATTTTCATTTCCATCAATATTAATATTTTCATTTAATAGATTTACAGCGGAATGGAATGCAAGATTTCTATTTTGATAATTATATGATTTTGAGAAAGTTTTAATTTTTCCTAGTTTAAGATTAAATATTTTGTGGTGATTTTCTCTAATATTTTCTTCTGGAATATCAGTTTTTATTTCAGTTTGGTGCTCAACTATTTCAATTATTTTAGTTTTTTGAGAATTGACCGATAAATGACACCTTTTCAATTCTTGTTCTAAAATTGTCAAATACTTTCGAGCCTCATATTTATCTCTGCATAAGATTTTTATATCATCTACGAATCTAAAATACCCTAGAGTATGATTCTGCATAAAAGTATCAACTTGATTTAAATAAAAGGTAGCTAATAATGCAGAAGCATCATTGTTTTGAGGAATACCATTACTTTTTTCTGAGTATTGAAAAAGGAATTTATTTAGTAGTTCTATACAATTAATTTGATTTTCATTAATGGCCACTCTTTTAAGCTTTTCAATCAAGAGCTTTTTGTCAATATTATCAAAGTAATTTAAGATATCTACATGTAATATACAGTTGTATTTATATTCAGAATTAATTTTAATTTTTAATTCTTCAGATAATTTATACTTCAATTTAATCCATTGCTCAACTCCATTTATTAATAATTTATTAGTGTCATGCTTATTATATCTTGATGCATAAACATTAGGTATTAATGAATCGTCTATGACCTCTGCTAATTCACCAACAATGCTCATATATACAATTCTATCAATTAGGGGCAATATATAAGCTTCTCTAAGTGTAAAATTGCTCTTAGGAACATAAAACTTTTCTGCTTCACAAGCTTTGTAATTATTGTTGTAGAAATATCTACCGAATTGCGCAAATAGATAGTTTGGAGTTAAAAGATCTATGTATTGTAAAGAATCGTAAAACCAGTCATCTATTATATCTGATTTTATTCTTTTCAAAGCAAGATTTAAATCTAAATAAGAATTGTTAATTGGGGCTTGATATATTTCTACAATTCTACCCTCTATTTCTCTTTTAAGGAAGCTGGCTTCATTATCTAAAGTGACAAGATTAAGATTTTTGAGCTTGATGTTTATTTTTTCAAAAGATATATTAGAGCATTCTATTGTAGAATTTTCAAAGTTCTCATTAGGATATTTTGATATAATTCCAAATAGGATATTTTTATTGTGTATAAATATTCCACTCCCTGAGAAACCGTGTAAAAAATCTTTAGTAACAGGGCTTGCTAATTCAACTCTTCTATTCTCTGGATCAGAACGTCTAAAACTAAAAGGGTTAAGAGTGTCTTCATTTGCTTTAAAAATGGACCAACTAGAAAAGTCTAGCTCATCATCTTTTAAAACATCTGCAACAAGAATTGAAGGAAAGCTTAATCCCTTAATTTTTTCAATCTTAATGATTATCAGGTCTTCTTTTTCGAAAATAATTAAATTTTCGTTTAATTTTAATGCTTTACCTTTATGATATGTTAGTTGTTTGAAAACTTTTTCATAATATTCAACTTTAATATCTTTTACTTTTGAGAGGTCAAAATCTGTATTAGAATCTTCAGAAAGGATATGTTTTGCTGTAAAAATGTAATTGTAATTATAATCACTTGGAGTTTGATAAATTATACCCGAACCAATTGACGGTACACCAGCAATAGTAGCAGTAAGTTTAACCGCACATTTTTTTAAATTCTCAGATGGTAATGCCATAACCCCAACGATCTGTATTTGGTTTTAACTTAATTTTATACTCTGTCATTTCTTTATCTGTCATTTTTAGCTTATGAATAGCTTCCTCATAATTAAATAAAAATTCTATAGGCTCAGCTAATTTAAGACTTTGTACAATCTTTATAAAAGCTCTTTTGTTAGGAAGATAATGCTTAGAACTATTTGTTGAAACAACATAATTCTTACAATTTATTTTCTCCAAAGTTTTAGAGTTTAAGCTTCTATAACTTCCGTGATGAGGTAATTTTATCAAATCAAAATCTGCTTTATCCTTATCTTCTCTGATACTATCTATTATTTTGTCCAACCTTTCGGGCGTTACATCTGCTGTTAAAAGTATTTTTTTGTTTTTTATGGTTAGATAAACCACAATGCTTGTTTTATTACTTGGAGACGTATCTTGACTTTTATCATCAATATACTTTACCAATTCTTTTATAGGAGTATTCCAATCACATCTATAATCGCTATTCAAATAAGCACCTTTATTCGAAGCATAGGTAAGAAGTACTTCTTTACTGGGAGAAAATATTTTTAAGCTCATTTCTCCAAAGGTGTCTTTAAATAGTTCATTTACATTACCATCTAACGTAGTAATCCAATTAATTTCTCTGTTTTTAAATAAGACATTTTCGAGGTCATGTGCTTGCTTGTATGATAATAAGTTTGATGAAATTTCTTCTTTTAACAAATTATTTATTTTTTTTGGGGAATTAAATATTATTGTTTCAATTTCAGGACTTTCATTTTTTGCTTCAATATGCTTAAATAGATCTAGAATCCCTTTTATATGGTCATCATCATGATGCGTAACAATTAATAAATTAATTTTTTCCTCTCTTTTAATTACGTTATAATATTCATCAATTAAAAATGTACTGTCATTGCCTCCGTCTATCAAGATATTTTTCCCTTCATTATGAATGAGTATACTGTCTCCTGACCCGGCTTTTAAAAATTTAATTTCCATATAATTATTGTAAAATGAATATATAAATCATATTGTCATTATGATTTATCTGCTTTTTAAAATATAAAATATTAATTGTAATTTATTTAAGAATATAAAATCGCATGTTATTTGATTTAGAAATGTCTTCATTTATTAGTTTTTATAAAAATATAAAAAATTAGATTATGTATGAATTATCATTATCCTTTTTTATTAAGAATCTGTGTTATCATATTTAATCCATTAGTTGTAATCACTGAACTAATTATCAATTTAAATTACAAGAGACTTAATAGTTTTATGAAATTGTTACTTACTTATCCATCAAACTATACATCTATTTAATTATTAAGACCTTGATAAATAATTATAAATTCTTCGTACAAAACAAATCCCAACTCTCGTCAGGATTCATTGATTAAATTAAAAACTCACATTATTTCTCAAGATACTTTTGAACTGCTGCGGCAGAAGTACCAGCAGCTTTAACTGCTTCTTTTAACTTCTCTTTAGTAACACCAAACTTTTTTGACCACTATTCTAGTTCCCAAGTTTCGTTCACGTTTACTTTAGTTGCATCTTGAGGTCTTCTTTTACTTAAATCATCACTCATAATAAATAATTAGTTTGTTGATGAAAGTAAAGATAAGTAGCTTACATCTTATATAATTACGGATTTCCGTAAATAACAAAAATAGAAACAATAATGAAATCATCATTCAGTATTTACACTGATTTATAGTGATTACAAATTCAGTATTTGCCATAAATAAACAAATCCCAACTCTCGTCAGGATTATATTTATCATTTATGAATACTATTTCAAATATTCTCTAATATCCTTATCTGTTATGGAATCATAAGCCTCACCAAAATCAGCCATTGTAAAACCTAATGCCCCAACAATACTAATTAATGTTATTGCTGTCGGGGATGTATTTCCATTTAATGTATCATTCACTGTGGCTTTTCTAATTAAAGCATTGGTAGATATTGTATGATAGCTGTATATGATTTTGTTATCAATAACATTTTTTTGCAAATTCTTTCCTCTCTCTAAAAGTTTTCTTAGAGAGATAATAATTTTAATCTTATTAATGTCATCTTCTGTTTTCACTAATGCAATTAACAATTTAATGAATAAAATATCGGTACGCTTTGCCGTACCAATATTTTGTTGTATATTTGGCATTATTATTAAAAAATAAATTATTATTTGTTAATTTTGCGATACTTCAAAGAATATTAGAAGCTATTGCTTAGAATCTCGCCATTGGAAACTGGTAATTTTTAGGAACGAGAGGATAAGTAAGCGGCTCACGACCTAGGCGTGAGTCTCTATCTCTTATCTGTTCCACGGTATACCAGTACCTCAATGGCTGATAATGTAGAGTACTCACGCCGTTTTATTTTCCTATGCAGTCAGCTATCTCTACAATTCTCTAAGCTGCTTTTCAAATAAGTATCAGATTAGGACAGATACAATGGCAGCGCAACCATTGTGGCTTTACAGCTTTCACGGGACACAATTTCATTCATATTAATTTTTGGCTTGTATAGGCAAGGAGCTTTGTATAAAAGACTTCCAAAGCTTCCTCCTATGCGGTCTCATTAAACCAAACAAAACGATTGAAAAATAAAAGGATAGACTTTGAAGCCCGATTTTGGTCCGGTAGCAGGAAACATTCCGGGATAAAGCTTATTGAATCATTCTTCCATTTTAACGATTTGGTTACTGCCAAAGCGATGCTCAACAAAATTATGATCTATGCCGGGAAAAAGAAAACAGCGATCAATGAAGACTCTTCTGCGATCTTTCATTTTCATCAGGCCTTGCGGTCTTTTGTACGGGCGTGCTATGTAATCAGGCTAAAGGAAGAGAAATGGTCGATTCCCGTACCTCCTGAGAATCGTTCATCATTAATACAGGCTTCCCTTTCGGATGAGGAATATGTGAATCCAAACCTGGTATTTCAAAACGCTTTTGCAGAGTACTGTATCAAGGATTTTGATTATTACATCGCAGTGGCAGTCTATTTCTCAATGGGTATTTATGCTCACGCAGCTGAGAGCAAAATTTTCGCTCCCTACATCCATCTTACCAAAATGTTGGATGCGGCGCATCTTATCCTCGAAAGAAGAATCCAACAAAATCAATAACCATTAAAAGTAAAAATCAGAGAATGGAAAACAGTACATAGAACTTACACCATTATAATAAAAAAGCCCTTTCCGTAAGAGTTTGGCGACCAAACGGAAAGAGCATAATCAGTTATTAATAATTATTAAAAACCTATTCAAAAGTATGAAAAATATCTTTTGCAGGGGAACCCTGTCCCTTGTTTTTACCCTTGTGGCAGCGACCACATCCTTTGCCCAGAACAAGTCTCTTAAAATCGGAGATTCCCTTCCAGAAAGTTTTTGGACGACACCACTGCATGTTGTCAACCATCCTCAGAAAACAATTGATCTTTCAGAGGACAAGAACAAATTAATTCTGATCGATTTTTGGAGTACGTGGTGCAGTGCATGCCTGATGAGTCTCCCAAAAATTGAAGCTTTACAACAAAAGTTTGGAAACAAGGTGAAAATCCTTCCTGTAAGCAGTCAGGATAAATCTGCTTTGGATAAATTCTTCTCTTCTTCAAATGGAAAGAAGTATAAAAGTATGATGTCCACCTACGAAGACAAAAAGCTTCACGAACTATTCCCACACGCAGGCGTTCCATTTATTATATGGATAAAAGACGGAAAACTATTCAATTCCACCGATGCAGGACAGCTCACTGAACAGACCATCAATGAAGTTTTGAATGGAGACAAATCATCTTTGCAGACCATTATTCAAATGGACAGGGCAAGACCATTGATGCTTTCCGAAGATTATGACCGTCAAAGAAATGTTCAGCTTCTCAATTATTCATTCTTTGTCAAAGGGCAGATTCCTGATATTGGTGCAGGAGGAACGTATCGAAAGACAGCATCAGGCAAAATCCACGGCAGACAGTTTACCAACCTGCCATTATGGGATATGTATTACGCTATAGGATATGAACTTTTCAGACAACAGGATAAAACATCTTTCACGGAAAAAAGGATGATTATCGAGGTAAAAGAACCAAAACAATTAATGCCCATAGAAAAAGCAGACGGCTCAAATGATGGAGCAAACCTCTATAGCTACGAGTTCATTATTCCCGAACATAAATCTGATTCTTTATACAATTATATGCTGGAAGATCTCAATCGTTACTCCGGTTATACCGTCACCTTTGAGAAAAGACCTGTAAAATGTTTTGTGTTAGTCAGAACAAGTGTGAAAGACAAACTGGCAACCAAAGGAGGTGAAAAACGTTCCACCTTCCCACAAACCCCATCCATCCTTAAAAATGTACCGCTTAAAAATATGGTCAATATGCTGAATGGTGAGATTCCCATCAAGGAATTATTTATCGATGAGACAGGATACACAGGGAATGTAGACCTTGAAGTTTCGGGAGTCAAAGATATTTCCACATTAAAAAAAGAGCTTCAGAAATACGACCTTGACCTGATACCCCAAGAACGTCAGGTTTTGATGATGGTCATCAAAGACCAGCGGAATTAATATTTCACCGCTTGAATAATCATTGAATTTATATTAACGCAAAACTATATCAGACTATGAAGAAATTATTAGTGCTTCCCGTCCTATGCTACTGTGTGCCTGTAATGGCACAGCAGATGTTTACGGGAAGTGTTATCGACGAAACAACCCACTTACCTGTACTCGGTGCAACTATCGCCATACAGAACTCAAAAACCGTGACTACTACGGACAGATATGGAAATTTCAGCCTTACTACCAATGAGAAGAAAATCAATCTTGTCGTTCTTGGAAAAGGTTATGAAGAACAGGTCATTGTTTTGGAGCTTCCTTTGAAAGAACCGCTAAAAATTAATTTATCCGAAAAGGTAGCCCAAATTGATGAGGTGGTACTCACGACAGGTTATCAGAAAATCCCTAAAGAACGTTCCACAGGTTCTTTCTCATCGGTGAGTAATTCAGCCCTGAATACACAGGTTTCTACCAATATCCTTGACCGTTTAGCTGCTACCGCCAATGGAATTGTCATCAATAAAGGAACATCCCAAGGAGGCTCACAGATTATGGTCAGAGGTCTGAGTACTATTCAAGGTCCCAAGTCACCTTTGATTGTCGTAGACAATTTTCCTTATGATGGAGACATCAGCAATATCGACCCCAACATTATTGAGAGCATTACCGTTCTCAAAGATGCCGCCGCATCTAGCATCTGGGGAGCAAGAGCCGCCAATGGAGTGATTGTCATTACCACCAAAACGGCAAAATACAATCAGCCTGTGACGGTCAATTTTAATACTTATCTAATGACGAGTCCAAAGCCTGATTTTAATTATCTTAAAACGATGTCCAGCGCAGACTTCATTGATGTGGAACAGGAACTATTCAAGAAGAATTTCTACAATACAGATATCAATTCTACAAGTCATCCCATATTATCACCTGTGGTTGACCTTTTGAATAAAGAAAAGAAAGGACTGCTTTCATCCGATTATGTACGAAATGAGATAGAACGTTTAAAGACCATTGATTCCCGAGACCAATTCCGAAAGTATATGTACCAGCCTTTGGAGAACAGACAATACTCTTTGAGTATGGCTGGCGGAGCGCCTCAGTTTTCTTGGACATCATCACTTGGATATGATGACAATACCGGAAATCTAGGAGAAAAATACGAACGTGTGAACCTCCGCTTCCAAAATACTTGGCAGCCTTTGAAGAACCTGACATTGAACACAGGAATCCTTTTCACTCATTCAGCGACCCAAAGCGGTCGCAGTGCTTTTGGAAGCATTATTATGAAAACCAATTCCGTTCCCTATATGGAAATGGCGGACGCACTCGGAAATCCGTTAGCAGTTTCAAAATCATATGAACAAGGCTATAAATCGGCATTAGGAAACGGAAAATTACTGGACTGGAATTATTATCCGCTTACCGATTGGGAGCACAATACAACTAAAAGCAAAAGTTCGGAGATCATTCTCAACGCAGGATTGAATTACAAACTGTTGAAAGGATTGGATGTTGATTTAAAATATCAGTATCAGCGAACTACAGGACTTTCCAATATGCTGTATGATGAGGGAAGTTACTTTGTGAGGGATTATGTAAATAGGTTCACGGTCATTAATTCCAATGGCAGTCTGACTTATAATGTTCCCAAAGGAGCTATAATAGATAAGACCAACTCACAATTGCTCATTAACAATTTTAGAGGTCAGTTGAATTTCAACAGAAGCTTTGGCAAACATCAGGTTTCAGCTATTTTGGGAAGCGAAGTAAGGGATTCCAATTCACAGTCGAGCAATAACCGATATTATGGCTATGACCCTAACAACCTTTCCTTTGGGATGGTAGACCTCAACAAGAGATTTCCAATCATTGCCGGAGGTACAGCTTTTATCGATAATATGAATGCTTTGAGAGAAACGAACAATCGTTTTGTATCGGTCTATGCGAATGCAGCTTACACCTATGATAACCGATATACTATATCGGGAAGTGCCCGCCGTGATGCCAGTAATCTCTTCGGGTTAAAAACCAATGACCAATGGAATCCCTTCTGGTCAGCAGGTCTCTCTTGGAATGTAGTCAATGAAAAATTCTATTCTGTGAACTGGCTTCCGAATCTTAAATTAAGAGGTTCATACGGTTTCAACGGAAATATCAATCCTGCAATGGTTGCCATAACAACGATGGCATTACTTGGTGTTTCAACATACACGCAGGAGCAGATGGCAAGATTTGACAATTACTACAATCCCCAGCTTCGTTGGGAAACGGTCAGAATGATCAATGCGGGATTGGATTTTGCAACCAAAAACAACAGAATCTCAGGTTCATTAGAGTATTTCCAGAAAAAAGGCGAAAATCTTTTCGGACAAGTTCCACTGGATTACACCATTGGACTAAGCAGTCTTATATGGAATGTTGCGGGAATTGAAGGAAAAGGTGTTGATGTTGAACTCAAGACCATCAATGTCAACAAATCTTTCAGATGGCTCACCACCATTAACTTCAGTACCTACAAAGATAAAGTGACGAAATATTATCCGAGCAGTACTATGGCAAGGAACTTCGTACTTGCTTCCGTTCCCATATCAGGAATTGAGGGCTTACCTGTGTATTCGATGTTCGGCTACAAATGGGCAGGACTTGATCCTCAGACAGGTGACCCAAGAGGCTATCTGAACGGAGAGGTCAGTAAGGATTACGCCAATATAATGGGAGGTGATGTGAAAGACCTCCAATATTTCGGTTCTGCTGTACCTACTGTATATGGTTCTTTCACGAATACATTTGCTTATAAACAACTAAGCCTTGATGTAGGAATTACGTACAAGATGGGCTATTATTTCAGAAAACCATCCATTAACTACACCAGTTTATTCAGAGAATGGAACGGTCACAGCGATTACGAGCAAAGATGGCAGAAACCGGGTGATGAAGCTTTTACCAATGTTCCTTCCAACCAATACGAAACTAACTCCAACAGAGACGCATTCTATGCAGGTTCGGCTGCTCTCATTGAAAAAGGCGACCATATCCGTCTGCAGTACATCAATCTTGCATATGAGATCAGTAAAAGACAATGGTATAGTTTACCACTTAAAAGTTTACAGCTGTATGCCAATGTGAGCAATCTCGGAATACTTTGGCAAGAGAGCAAAAGCGGGATTGACCCTGATTTCAATTTGGGAAACAATACCTTAAAACCTCCTATGACCTTTACCTTAGGATTAAAAGCTAAATTTTAAAAATGATAGAAATGAGAAAAACTAAAATACTTTTAATATCATTATCATTAATTCTGACCTCATTTGGATGCAGTGATTTTTTAGACGAGAAGTCTGACCTGAAGCTGGCAACTCCCGATAGATTGGAAGACAACCAGATGCTTCTCAATAATTATGGTTTCCTTAATGTGGATTTTGCTTCGAGTGGAGAAACAAGTTCGGATGACTACTATCTTACGGATGCTGATTACAATGGCTTAAGCTTCGAGGCGACCAAACGTCTTTATACGTGGATGCCTGATAATGTTGCACCTCCTATTTCATCAGGAAATGATTGGTCTACTTGCTACAGGAGCATTTATATCTGCAATGCCGTTTTATTCAATATGCAGGACAAGAACTTTACAGGAGAACAGGCAGATAATATCAGAGGACAGGCGCTGGCACTTCGTGCTTTCCGCTATCTGGATGCAGCGCAGATCTGGTGTCCTGCTTATAATCCTCAGACCGCAGGGACAAATCTAGGACTTCCACTAAGACTTGACCCTGATATGAATATCCCATCAGTACGCTCAACGGTCAAACAAACCTATGATCAGATCATCAGTGACCTGCAAACTGCAATACCGCTACTTTTGCCTAAGCAGATTTCTGGTATGCGTATATCGAGAGCGGCAGCTTACGGTCTATTGGCTCGTACCTATCTATTTATGGGGGATTATAACAATGCACTTAACAATACTCAGCAGGCACTCAGCATTAATAATGAACTGATGGATTTTAACACCCTTAATCCCAATATCGAATATCCAATCGAAGAAATGAGTAAGGAAATTCTTTTGTGGGCAGCTATGAAATACGAGTATCATCTAATTCCTACAAAGATTCCTGACCATATTTACCAGATGTATGATAACAATGACTTACGCAAAACCGTATTTTTTAATAAGAATACTGCTAATGAAGTTTTATTCAAAGGCTATTACAACAATGTCAATGGACCGATAGTAAGTGTTGCAACAGATGAACTTTACCTTATGGCTGCAGAATGCAATGTAAGGCTGAATAAAATTCAGGAAGGTATGGGGTATCTCAATGACCTACTTGTCAAAAGATGGAAAACTGGAACTTATGTTCCGATAACAGCTGATTCACAAACAGATGCTTTAAATATTATTTTGAAAGAAAGAAGGAAAGAGCTTTTGATTCGTGGACTAAGGTGGTCTGATCTGAAAAGGTACAATCGTGATGGTGCTAATATTGCACTTACCAGAACTGTTAACGGGAAAACCTATATATTGGCACCCAATGACCTGCGATATGCCATAGCCATTCCCGAAGATATTATTACGCTTACAGGAATGCCTCAGAATCCAAGATGAAAATAATAGGGTTGGCTAAATATTGCCAACCCTACTTTTTAAAAGAAAATTATTATGGTCTTCTTTCTGTCGGATGAATAGCAAGAACTTGATCGTTGGTCAAACCACTAATTACATCCCCCAAATCACTTCCATCTGGAACAGTCATCGAACAAGGTCTGTTACCTGATATCAGACAAGATGGACTTGTTCCTTCCACCCAATTGCTTACATTTTGGAAAGCACCTTCTGCAGTACTTGTGCTATTGTAGTAGAATTGTTTGTCAGCCACCTTTTTTTCCATCACTTTAAAGGACATCACAGCCCCTGAGAATATCACGGCTGCAATCGCTACCGCATTAACTTTCAAAATTTGATTAAGTTTCATAATTCCGGTCTTTTTATAGATCAAAAAAGATTACCTTAAAAACTTTAGAAATCTGTCTGAGAAGTAGAATTGAGTAAGTTAAGTCATTTAATTATACCCATAGATTAACGAATCTTGTCGTACCAAAATCCTATTCTTCATATTCTCAAACAAATTGTTGTTAATAAAATCATTTTAGAGTTTCGGATTGTTAAACAGCTTTCGGCTGTCTAATTTTAAGGTTGAACATTAATAGCAAATTCAGTCACGATCGATCACCCGTAAATAATACGGTAACATACTTATTCAGCAGGCCTGCTGTATTTTAGATTTATACCTAAAGCGATAACAGAAAGGATTACACAGCCAATATTGAAATACAAATGCTGATGCCAGCTCATTTTCTCCAATAGTCCACCGCACGAACAAGGTAGATTTTTACTTGTCCTTAGTAGTAAATCGATATATACCGTGAAAATGAGCATCAAAACAAAGCTTCCTATAAGTCCTAGATTTCTGGTTTTTAAGTAGCATAACAATCCTGCAATAAGAAATTCAACAATGATTATCGTGTAAGGCAGGAATTGCGAGAATCCATTCAACAATGGTGATGCTGAAATCTGAACCTGGAAATTCTCAAAATCCAATACCTTACTGATAGCTGCATAGCAAAAGAGAATAACAAAGAAAATGCTTACCGCAAATGGTATTATTTTTTTTAAATATTTCATGACATTAGTTTATTGTTGACAGTATTTCTGTGTGAAGTATATGTCTATTTTTCTTACCATTACTGACCAAATGTAAAACAGAAATTCAACAAAAAAAACGATTTAAGATGCCTGTTTCCTATGTCTGATGCCAGTTTATAAACTGATTCTCTATATCAAAATCCCAGAACGACATAACTGTAGGCTATAGTTTTTCATAAAAGTGATTATAAGTTGGATTTAGATATTGTGCTTAAAAAGACAAATGATGCTTATTCATCACATCAAATGTTATTTTGTGTGAATAAGAACCGTGATCGATAGCATTTTGGTTATGTAGTTTACAAAACACTTGGATATTCCATAAAAAATAACGTAATTTTATAAAACGTTTTAATAAAATGAAGGTAACGTGCAGATGTTCAGGTTGTTTATATTGCTTTTGGTTTCCACTGCGGAATTATGGGTTGCGCAGAGCAAAGACAATGTGGCCTATCATCAGATCAGAAAAAAGTATGATCACCACAAGGTTAATGATATTACAGCACTTTCTTACGTTGACCTTTTAATTGCCCTCGCGAAAAAAGAAAAAAATTATTCTGAATTAACATATGCATACCAAGATGCCCTGAATTTTGAGCCATCAGGATACCGCAAAATGATGTATGCAGACAGTGCAATAACTTCTGCTCAGCATAGTTGTAATAACGATCTTATTGCCTCTGCTTATCTTGGAAGAGGAATTGTGTCTTACTTTAATTTTAAAAACTACCAACCTGCATTGGATGATTATATCGAAGCATTATCCTACGCCAGATATAGCACTAGCCAATATGTAAAGTATAACATATTATATCATCTGGGTGTAATGCAGAGTTATCTGGGATATTATGATGAGGCGGTCAGTCAATTTGAGGACTGTTCTGCTTTCTTTAGACAGGAGATTTTGAAAAATAATTCCCCAGATACCCTGTACAATATGTGCAAAGGCTATTATAACAGTTTACATCAGCTTATCTATTGCTACCAGCAAATGGGAGATGATGATAGTGCCGACCACTTAATTGAAATAGGCAAGAGGGAAATACCCAAAGATTTAGATTTCGCCCAGTTAAGAGCTGTTTTTTTCAAATCTAAGGGTATTTCTGAATTCCGTAAGGGAAATTATGAGCAAAGTATTGCCGATCTCAATCGTGCACTTCCGGAATTGGTCAGGGTAAATGACTTTGCCTGGGTATCGGTGATCTACTTTTATCTGGGAAAGAATAAATTGGCTCAGCACCATCAACAAGAATCCTTTACTTTTTTTAGAAAAGTAGATTCTATTTATCAGAAACATTATTTTTTCTTTCCTGAGCTTACGGAAAACTATAAGATTTTACTGGAGAATGCCCGTAAAAAATCAAATATAGATGAGACTTTATCTTTTGCTGATACCCTCCACGAAATTGAAAAAATGAACATAGAAGACAGACATTACCTTTCTACGAGGTTTGAATTGGAAGAGATAAAGATTGAATATTCCAGTATTGCCCAACGTTACAGGAGCATCTTCGCTGGCGTTGTAGCTGTCTCTATGCTCTTATTTGCGTTCACGGTCAACACTTATCTGGAAAAAAAGCCTGAGAAAAAGTACGGTATGGTCTTAGCAGGTGTGGATATTAATGAACTGGAACCCGATGTCTCACCACCAAAATGGACATTGAGTGCAGAGATTCAAAACAGAATTCGGAAGAATCTACAGAAATTTGAAGATGAAAAAGAGTTTTTGGAACCGAAACTGAGTTTGAAAAAAATTGCAATAAGAGTAGGGACAAACCCTAATTATCTATCTGCCTACATTAACACAGAGAAAGGAATGCACTTTAACCGTTACCTAAGTGAGTTGCGCATCAAGTATATTGCCGAATTACTCGCAGAAGATCCTATAGCAGCTCATCAGAAAACGGAAGTTCTTGCCAAGTTATGCGGAATTGCGTCCAGCTCAAACTTTCTAAAACTGTTTTCAGAGATTTATGGAATGCCACTGCAAGAGTATCAGCATCAGTGCAGAGCGAAGTTTACTTCGAATGACAGATTTTAATTAAATCGTGTTGGATGGATGTACAACACTTCTCAAATCGTAAAGTTTTCAGGTATCTACATTTTAGACATTACCTAAATCAATTTCATAGATTTTCTCTGATTCAAGAGATTGAATGAATTGAAACGAAGCGATTATTGTGTAAATTTGATAGCTAATCGCTAATTATTGGTATATGCTAAGAAGTTTAGGAGTTTTTTCGGATTTTGAACTGCAATTATTTAATCAAAATATTGAAACTAAAATCTTTGAAAAAAATGAAGTTCTACTTTCTGAAGGTGAAATTTCAAAATCGATTTTTTTTATCAAGACCGGAGCTCTTTTTCAATTCCAAAAGATAGATGATGAAGAAAAAATTATTGATCTGAATATTCAGAATGATTGGGTTTTCAATTTTGATAGTTTGACGAATCAAATTCCTTCCAATACCATTATAAAGGCATTTGCTAAATCTGAAGTTTTAGAGCTAAAACTGGAAAGCTTACATAAACTGATTTCGATCTCTCAAAACTTTTTGCAACTCAACAAGATCTTCAATTCGTTGTCTGCTAAAATTCATATTTATGACAGCAATCTGAATCCGACTGAAAAATATAATTACCTTCTTAAAAACAAATCTCAAATCATTAAAATTTTTCCTTTAAATATGATTGCTTCTTATTTGAAAATGCGCCAGGAAACTTTGAGCCGGGTAAGAGCTAATGTGATTTTTTGATTTCAATCAAGTGTTGCTTCGAGATTAATTATAGAAATTTGAAAGAAAAAAATGTTTACTGATATTATTGCAAAATTGCCAATGAGGCAAAAAGAATTGACTTCAGCTTTTTATAAAAAATTAGGCTTCACCGTTTTCGGAAATGAATTTGATCATTATTTAATGCTACAGAAAGATAATCTGCAATTGCATTTTTTTGAATTTAAAAATCTTGTTCCGGACGAAAATTATGGACAGATCTATATCCGGACAACATCCATTGAAAATTTGTACAATACTTTTATTGAAAATAAAGTTCCAATACATCCAAATGGAAATTTAGCGGAAAAACCTTGGGGACAAAAAGAATTTTCGATTCTTGACCCCGATAATAATTTGATAACTTTTGGAGAAACATTAAATTAAAAGTTCTACAATATTAATTATGCGAATAGCTTTTACAGGTTTCATAGAGCCGGAAAAACAACTTTGACGAAGAGATTACACTGTAAAAATTGTGTGAAGATCATTTTCATTCCAGGTCATTTTTGGCATTATTTTATCAACATTAATGATAAAAATAGTAAATGAAAGATTTGTTATTTCAAAATTGGGAAAAACTTGGACAGGTCGCATTGATGACTATTGCCTCTTTTGTCATTCTATTCCTTTTCATCAGGATCTCAGGAAAAAGAACTTTGGCTAAGTTCAACGCTTTTGATTTTGTGGTCACTGTTGCTCTGGGTTCCACATTGGCCTATATGATGCTTGCGATGGTTCCTTTAGCAGAAGGTGTAATGGTCTTATTTCTGATAATAGCATTACAATACCTGTTCGCGAAATTGGCCAGTACATCCGATAAGATGGAACACCTGATCAATTCCTCTCCACGTTTACTGTTCTATAAAGGCAAGTACCTCAAAGACAATATGAACGCCGAGGCCATAACGATTGACGAGATCAACGCTGTAGTACGTCAGGAAGGAATTGAAAGGTTAGACGATGTTTTGGCAGTCGTCATCGAGCTCAATGGTGAGATTAGTGTCATCAAAAAATCGGATACTCCAGGCGGTAAAAGTTCTTTAGAAGATCTTGATATCCCTGACGGTCAGCGAGTAGGTGATCTGTAGAATTTTTGCAGTTATATATTTGAATTTATCGAATTAACCTGAGCTTATCTACATTTTTACCTTTTCACTCTTTTCATTGGAAAGGTCTGGTTGCGTTTCTGTCCGTTTTTTGTTCCTGAAATTTCGGCTATCAATGAATCGGAAGTAATTTTTGTGTAAGCAATGATCTGCGGAAAGTCATGCTGTGGGTTTTCAAAGACCAATTGATTTTCTGAAATTGCTTTGGCGACAAAACGAACAGGCAGACCTTCATTTTGATTTCTAACAGTTGGAATGTAAAACAGGCGGTTCTTTTCCTGCACTATCCGGATATTTTCAAAAACAATCGTGTCTTTGTCTTTGACACTATAACTTTTCCCCGAAAATTTTTTATCTCCTAATTTGGTCCAGGTTTCATAGATACTGCCTTTCTGGGTTTTATTTTCCCAGATACCGATCAGCCATTCAGCTTTTTGAATGTCTTTTTTCTGCTTTATTGTCCAGGCATTAAAAATAATCAAACCGACTACTGTAATAAAAAATTTTGCTCCTGTTCTCATAATTTTACCTAGTTAAATGAATTGTCATTTAGCAAAGTTGCGATGTTTTTGAAAACTAAAATTGTAAAAATGGGACAAGTCTAATCCGTGCCGTAAAAAAGTGAGGACATCTTAAGGTGACTACCGTAAAATTCTTTGGGCGTAGATCCTGTAAATTCTTTAAAATCTTTGATAAAGTGCGCTTGGTCGT
This sequence comes from Chryseobacterium sp. FH2, assembly GCF_001045455.1. Taxonomy (GTDB): domain Bacteria; phylum Bacteroidota; class Bacteroidia; order Flavobacteriales; family Weeksellaceae; genus Chryseobacterium. Next base: position 39,808 of record NZ_LFNE01000012.1, read on the forward strand.
AATACTCGTTTTCGTAAGCCAGTTCTGCAAGGTTGGAGAACTGATCGTTCAGCAACATTTTGAGTGCAGCCTGCAATCGAAACGTCCTGGATAGTTGCTTAGGACTGAGGCCAATGGCTGAAGAAAATTTGCGTAACAATTGTCTTCGATTGATTTTAGAGTCTCTGGACAGTTCATCGACCGAGAGTTGTCCATTGGCTGTTACAATAGTTTCAACAGTTGATTTTACAATGCGGTCAATGGTTTCGATGTCGGTCAGTCGATTAAGTAAAAATATTTCAATAAGCTTTCTTCTCTCTGAAGTAGAATTGGCATTTAAAACCTGTTGCTCAATTTCCTGTCCTTCCTTTCCAAATAGCTTTTCCAATGAAACAGATGTATTTTCCATCTCTTTTATGGGAATGGTGGTAAAAGGCAAAAATCCTTCGGGATGAAAGCGAACGGAGAAAATTCCTGTCTCGCCGGTTGGCTGAATCTCAAGCGGCCGTGTCAGTTGTCCTATGACAAAACACCTGGGCTGGATAATGCTATTCCCATTATTTAAGTATTGTTTGTATGGATCTCCATAATGAAAGATCATCTCCATACATCCGTCAGGAACGATGATTTGCTTTTCAGGCGTTTCTTCTTTCGGGCTTTCTAACGTCCAATAACATTTGATAAATGCTATCAATTCCTGATTCGGTTCAAATGTCTGGTAATTCATCTGGCTTCTTTTGACAGAATTATTCTACTTAAAACTTCAAAGTAAATCAAATATAATCAATCTTTGTATAAACCTGCGTAATGTAAATACAGGTCAATCGGAATAACACACGTTGTGCTTGTTTTACGCACATTTCACGGGTAGATGCGTAAAATAGATACAAGTTATACGCCGACCTGTGTAAAAAGGATACAGGTAAATCCAAAACCTGCGTAAAAAAGATACATATGGACTACCTGATAAAAATGGCAATTTTCCTTTTTCTCATTTTAGAGCTCTGAAAAATAAGTTTACAAAAAACAAATATTGATTTTCAATCAACTACGATTTTAATGTAATTTCTTTTTCCGATTTTTAGAACTCTGAAAAACAACATCCATTTTAACAGCAAGATGTGTCTTTGTATATACAAACTTTTCAAGTTTTATATCCAAAGACTCTCTTGCCTTTTTTGCAAAAAGGGGAAAAACTGCGGAACTTGTTTTTTTATTTTCCTTGAAATCAGGTTTAAGATTCCAAATTAATCCAATTTATTCTTTTTTAATCTCCAAAGATTCCAGAATCATCCAGACTCATCTTATTTAGCCCGGCTACGATTAAAACTATTGTTTTCAAAGTTTTCATGTTTCAACTTTGTAGAAGAAAATTTAGTCAAAAATGAAATAGCTATGGTCGTAAACCTAATCACCAAAGAAGACCTTCAGGAATTTAAAACCGAATTGCTGGAAGACATACAAAATTTATTTCAAATAAAGATTTCCCAGCAGAAATTATGGCTGCGTTCGTCAGAGGTCAAAGCAATTCTGAAAATTTCTTCCGGAACATTGCAAAATTTACGTATCAACGGAACCTTATCTTACACCCGTGTCGGCGGAACACTATATTACAATTACAAAGACATTGAAAAAATGTTGAAGAAAGAGCAATGATACTTCACAATACCGAAACCAAATTATGAATTATATCAAACACCTTACAGTTTTCTATGAAAAGGTGGCTCAGGATCATACACTTAATCCATCACACATCAGCCTCTATTTAGCCTTATTCCAGTTCTGGAATTTCAGCCGTTTCCGAAATCCGGTCAGTATTTCCCGCGATGAGGTGATGCGCATTAGTAAAATCCGTTCAAAAGCCACCTATCATAAATGCCTGAAGAATCTCCATTCTTCGGGCTATATTGGTTATCATCCATCCTATAATCCTTTTTTAGGAAGTCAAGTGGTGATGTTAGATTTTGCTGGGGAATTGAGGCCTGCATTAAAAAACAAATGAAAATTTATTTTTTTCAATTTAGTACTAAAGCATTTTTTTACTACTTATACATTAATCAACAAAAAAATATTTTTAATTATTTCACTGATAAACAAAAGGTATATTTTGAAATTTATGATTTATGCCTAACCAATTATTCTCTTTAATTTTGTAATAGATATCTTTAAATTCTTTCGTTAAATCAGTTACGTCCACCTTATCAAGATAAAGTTCAAAATTTTCGATTGTTCCAAATAATTTTTCAATAAATTCTTTTCTGATTATAATTAGTTTTTCAAAAGGTATTTGCTCTATAAAAACTAATGTAAATTCCTTGCGATTAAATTCATTTGTAATATAGTCACGTAAAGTAGTCTGATATTTTTCAGTTGAATTAAGGTGTTTTGTACTGTGATAAAATCCCCAAAAATCCCAGTCCATTGGTCGTTTGTTTTCAATATGTTCATAAAACCATTGTTCTAATCTCTTTTGCATTTCTTCTTTATTGAGTGGGAATTCCATTCCATATTTGGGATCATAAGGGCCATTTAAAGCAGAAATCAATAACTCTCTTTCCAGTCGATGAGGTGGTAATGAAGAATTTAGTAGTTGATTAATAAAATCCTTGTACTCATTAGGAGTACTGTAAAATCTTAGCTGAGTATCTTCAGGTTGTCCGTTAATTTCTATTTTATCCCTTAGATTCCTTGTATCAAAACCGATAAGAAAATCACCTTTATTAGATTTTGATTGAGCAAATACTAAAATTGATTTCAGAGTATTTTCAAATTCTTCTCTGTTACTAAAATTTTTCAAAGTTTCCAATCGATATTTAAGATCATCTTCTTTTCCTTCTGTAATCCATTTCTTGATAGTCGCGTCTCTTTCTTGATCCTCCGAAGTTTGAATAAACGTTTTGAAATCACTTTCAGAAATATTGATTTCAAAAATAACATTAGCAAAGTATCTTTCAAATTTATTAGCCTGATCTACAGAAAGTAATTTATCTGGGTCACTTGAATATCCAGAGTCAAAAACACTTCTTGTTAATTCAGAATAATCAAATAAGTAATTTACAATTGCAATTGCCATTTGCTTATCTTCCTGTCCAATTTTTTCTTTAAGAAATATATTTTCAATTAATTCCTCAACAATTTTAATTTCTTTTTCTTTTCCGTCCTTATCTTTTTCTTTTCTAGTTTTTAAAAATAAATATCCTTTGTTTTCGGCTAGAATTTTTTCTTTTTGTGTATAGATTAGCCTATATATTGAGGGATATTTTAATTTTAGAATTTCAAGATAAATCATATCACTGAAATTAATATCAGAAAAAATATTTTTATAGTTAATAACAATTGAATTGACTAATTTCTTTACTTCTCTTAAGTTACTTATAACCTGTGTGAAATTACTTTGCGCTTTTCTAAATCGAAAAAGATCATCAATGTCTATAAATCCGTTATTTATAGCGTAAGATACCTTATCAATATATTCTGGCCCAATTTTCTCAATTAATAAATTTTTAAATGTATTTTTAAGTAATACTGGATCAAAATATGGAAGCGAAAGTTCTATGTTTATAATTTTGTCAAGATAATTTCTTTCGTGAAAATGATTAACATTATCAATACTGTTGTTAACATAAGACCTATCATAGGCAACAATGAAAAATATATTTGTGAAATTGGCGGAATTTCTGATTAATTTTAATATTTCAAATATCTCTTTATTATCTAATCTGTCAACATCATCAATAATAATGATGATTTTTTGATTAAGCAATTCTAATTTTTTATTTATTAATTTAAATAGATTTTCTAAAGATGGCGTTTTCTCATTAAAAAAGGGAATATAGGATATAAAATCTTTTAATAGAGAATTTTGAGTGCTAAGTAATCGGTTGGAGTATTCGTCTAAATCCTGATTTAGACCATCCTGTTCGATATGTTCCGATAGAGTATTAAAAAAATCTTCAATAAGAACTTTTTTGTCAAAACCCATCCAAGGATTGTATTCTATGATGATATGTTTTGTTTTTTCAAGTCCTCTTTTTAGTAAATTGAGGGTAGATGTTTTTCCTGTTCCCCATTCGCTGTTTATACCTATTGTAAAAGCCTTTTGAAAATTATTGTGATCAACTATACTGTTTAATTTGTCTACTAAAGGTTTTAAAGAATTACCTAACAGATCTTGATCAAAATCTTCAATCGCATTATCTTCAAGTAAAGTTTTACTCTTTAACTTAGAGTTATTAGGAAAAAAAATTTTTATATAATTTCCTAGATTTAAAAATAATATCAAATAAATTATGTCTGCATAAAATAGATCATAACCAAAATATTTTGCCAATTCCAACGGGAGTAATTGAAAATCTGAAAAAAATCTTAAATGACTATAATATAATGTTATTAGAAATAAGATAAATGTTTTTTTCTGATTGGGATAGGATGTTTTACAACTATTTACTTGCGAACAAGAATAAACAATAAGTATGATTGAGAAAATAAAATCAAGAATATAGCTTGATTTTATTTTTGAAAGATAATTAATAAATTTTATTTCAATTATATAATCAAATATTCCAAAAGATAATATTGCTATAAATGTGAGAACAAAAAATTTAATTACTTTATCTATTTTTATTTCGTCTTTCATTTTATGAGTATGGTAATGAATATTTATTTAAATTTAAATAAATTAAATTGTTTTTATACATTCTTTGCTAATGATTTCAAACTCCAAAAAAACATAAATCTATTATGGGAACAAAAATTTCTTATTCCAATCTTACGAAACAGCCAAAAGAAGAATTGAAATCAGTACGTAAAACATTAAGAGAACAGGAAGTTTATAAAGCAAAATCTGAAAAAGATGTTAAAAGAGCTTTGAAAGATCCACTTAACCATTACATGATGATAACAAATAATGGTGTTTTTGCAATAAATAAAATGAAATACAAAGGTGAAACTTTCACATTGTTAGAAGGAAATCCTGTAACATATTATTTTTCTATAGCCTATGATATTTTACCCCAAATTGATGAAGCCAGAATGTTTCTTATGGATAGTTTAAAGGGTAAACAAAGTGAATATAGATGGAAAAGTTCAACAGCTTTTAGTTATATTTTCAAAGTAGGCTCGATAGGTGTTATTTTTTCTTTCTTAGCTCTCGAATCTTTTATAAATCAGTGTTTGCCCGATTTTGCAAAAGTAGAATTTGAAGGTAAAAAAGTTGATAAGAATACTATTCAGCGGAGACTTTCATTTGAGGATAAGTTTAAGACAATAATTCCTGCCGTTACTTCTAAAAATTTTATTGAAGATCATCCAAGGAAAGCGCAAGTAATTATTAATATTAAAAAATTACGTGATGACTTAATCCATTTGAAAGAAAATAGAATTATGGGATTTGTTGCTTATGAAGAAATTAATAATAAAATACTGAATCTTGATTTAAAAAAAATTGTAAATACAGTGAAATTTTACATCAATTATCATACGCCTAAAACAATTCAAAATTATAAGGAAATTAGAAAAACGGGCAAAGCCAGAATTATAAGGCAGGAATTTGGTGAAGATGAAAATGGCAAGTTCGTCAAACAATATTTTGAAGAAGTAATAAAGGAATTTATGGCAACAAAATTTAATAATGATATAAAATAATATTTTTAGCTATTTCCTTTTAGTCAAAAGCAAAATTAAAAATGTTTTTATACTTGTTATGAAATATTCTTACATATTCTAATTTTAAAAAATGTAGTCATCAAAATAAAAAACAGAAACCAAAGATACTTCGCTTCCCAGTCCAACAGCTAAATTATGTCAAGGTCAAGTCCTCCGGATTTTCAGAAAAAGTTTTTGCGTATAAAAATCTACGCAAAAACTTTTTCCAAAAAAACCTTGACAGAATGCCACGCTCATTTTCAAATGGCTTTCTTTTTTTCTTTTTTTCGGTTTTTTCTTCGTTTTCTTTTAGAAATATTTCAACTGAGAAATTTAAGGGCGCGAAGAGAAGGACTAAATTCTTGGTTTAAACTTAAAAAAACTTGTTCAAATTTTGGTCTTTTTACTTGCAGATTTGAGCAGAAATTTTTAGCTTTACTACGTAAAATTTAAATTAGGATTTTACCACTTTTTTGCCAATGTCCTATTTAGGGCCATTCACAGAGATGCTACAACAAACGCTTATCAATAAAGCGGTGAGGAATGGGTACAAAATCCCTCACTCTCCGCAAATGCTAAATGAAACCTACTGATAATCAGTTGGTTTTTGTTTTTATTAGATTATTTTGTCCCACATCTTCCCCACATTTGTTATTCTACAAAGTTAATTATTTTTAGATTCTTTACTATATTTAGCAAATATTTGATAGGTAAATCTACAGCTATACATCTTGAAAAATTCAGAAATAAAAAATATTTCATTTTTCTTTAAAATAAATAAAAATTTTGATTTAAAAAAGAGAGGGTACACCAAAATCAAAACAACGGGAGGGGGATATTAAATATATGGGTAAACACAAAACATAAATCTTATATATCTAATAAATCCATTGTTCCCTGTTGTTCAGTTATAACAGAATTTTCAAAGTTTTTAATTCTATTGCTAATCTCGTTGTAAATGTTTGAAAAGTCTTCAATGACTCTATTGTTTTTGAAGAAAGTTAATACAATAAGTTCCTTAAAATCTTGAAGGCTTATATCAACCTCTTTATCTATCATTTCTTCATCTTTATTTTTAAGGTATTTCTTCACTTAATTCTTTTACCTTTCTAAAAATAGGTTCTGTTGATTAGTGATAAGCCAATAGATAAATTCATGTTTTTATAATTGAGGTTTTATTTAATAAATTATTAAGTATATTTAAATTCGTGTCACCTTTTAATTTATATCAGGTTCCTTTAAAGCCTTAATAAACTTATGTATCTTGCTGTAATTGTTAGAATCCATACTTATTTTCAATGCTTCATCAGCAATAGTAGCTTTCTCAAGCATTGGAATGATATACGATAAATAATGCTGAAAATATGAGCTAATATCCTGTTCATTAACAGCTATTTGTATCCACTTTTAGCAGCCTTAGAGATTATTAAAATACCTTTATATCTTAAATCTCTTATACTAATTCTAATATTTTCTAAGCTCACTTCAAGATTCAAAACCCTTTTTATTTCATCTTTTAACTCATAAGTTTCTGTTAATCGAGTTGGGAATATTCTTGATATGTACTCTAAATGATTTACTATAATACTTTTAATCTCGTCAATATTTTCCTCTTTAAACCTTTCTATAGTTTCTAAAACGCTACTATATATTAGTTTCGAGACCTTAAAATTATCTTCATCTTCTTCCTGATTAAGATTTGAATTCTCTTTGAAAAGTTCTTACTTATTGCTCTATTGCTAGCTTTAATTATATTTCCATTTAGAAATTGCTGACTAATGTAAGTTCTAACTTCTCTAGCCTTTTGTAAATCTGATTCTTTAATAAGAACACAAGCATAAATGAAATGATTTATACCATCATTTTTTGAAGGTGTTCCAGATTCATCACCAAATAAATAATATTTCTCCATCTCTTAGGTTTTCGTGTGGTTATTAATCAAAGATACAAGAAAAACAATATTTAATGTTTTCAATTACCATTCTTTGATAAAAGATTCATAAAATTAAACTCTAAAAACTTATAATATTAATTATTATTTTATGACATGATGTAAATCAAAAGGATTATTAATTCGAAATTTATTTAAATTTTGTTTTAGATTTAATTTTTAGCATATTTAAAGCTTGTAAAAGCTTTTATATATAATAAACTAATATATTTAATAGTCTTATTTGTTAAAATATTTAACAATTATGATAAGTATTTAGTGAAAATTCAATCAACATTAATAATATTATAAATTTTTCACAAAACTTTGATTTTTTTATTTTTTCACATTGTGGTGTATTAAAAAAAATAATATATTTGAAACCTAAATGTAAAATACTCAGTAATCAATGTATAAAGCAGTCTTTCTTTTTTTATGTATTTCATTAATGTCCGAAGCTCAAAATAAACGTTTTGTATATGAGTATAATTTTGCACAAGATTCAACCCACATTGAAATCAAGACAAAAGAATTGTTGAATCTGGATATTGGAAAAGAAGGTTCAAAGTTTTATGCTTCTGAGATTTTAGAACAAGATTCTTTAGTAAGAATCAAAGAAAAGCCAATGGGGAAATATCCTTATCAAGGAATAAAGTTTTTAGATGTAGTTATAAAAAAAGACCCAAGTTCTGAGATGAACTTTTACACTAATTGCTTAATTTATTATAATGTAAACCTAAATAAAAAACTTGAATGGAAAATTTTTCCAGAAAAAGAGAAAATTTTAGGATACTCTGCTCAGAAAGCAATCACCACATTATACAAAAGAAAATGGACAGTATGGTTTACCACTGATATTCCAATACAAGACGGACCATACTTATTTCAAGGTTTACCTGGTTTAATAATAAAAGCAGAAGATGAGAAAAAAAGTATCTCATTTAATCTGATTGGAATAAAATCATTAAATCATTTTGATATAAATGTAGTTCCTTATTTCTTTAGATTTAAAACAGTGCAGATTAATGAAAATGAGTTTAAAAAGGTCATAAAAAATTATTTCGATAAACCTTCACGACAGTTGAGTGATGCGGGTAATGATAATCAAGTTTTTTATCTTGAGGGAAAAGAAGTTTCAAGTTCAGAGTTTTATAGAGCAATGGAACAAAACAATAAAAATGCTTTAAAGAAAACCAATAATTTATTGAGATTCGATATTATAAGATAGGAGAAACCCGAAAATCCTTTTTAGAGTAGGGAAAACAAAATAAAATAATTTTATGAAAACAATTAAAGATTTCAAAAAAGACAATGAAAAAATGTGTCTTGACCTAAAAAAAGCATCAGCTACTACAGGAGCTGGTCCAAAACGTATTGAAACATACACTACGAATTTGGCAGATTATGGTGGTAGTGATTCTGAAACATGGGTATATGATGGAGGAACACCAATTTCTGGTACAATTACAGATAGTCAAGGTAACAACCATACAGTTCTTTAGTTAAAACTAAGTTAAGTATAAATTTCAGGCTTTAATCTACAAATATTGAATTTATTGATTAAAGCCTTTTCTGTTTAATTTATAGTTGTAAAATGATATTGATTTCATCTGATAAATACGATTACACAACAAATGATGTTATAGATTGGTTAATATTTTTTGATAAGCAATTTATTAGGCTAAATAAATTTGATGATTATCAAATTAGTTTTAATAATTTAAAATTAGAACTAGTATTTAAAGGTAAGATTTTAAATTTCAGTAAGTTAGATGGGTATTATTACAGAAAAGGGAAAATTCAGTATAAAAAAGATAATAATTCTATTGAGCATCTAAATGATGTAAATAGTGAACATTCTAAAATAATAGATGAATACATCAACTTTATTCTTGAAAATAAAGTTTCTATAGGTAAATATACTAGTGCTACTATTAATAAGTTAATTGTATTAGAAGTTGCAAAAAAAATAGGATTTAAAGTACCTAATTTTTATGTTCTTGAAAAAAAATCAGATATACCATCTTTATATGTTTGTAATAGGGAACTTATTACAAAAAATCATTCTAATAATTCTTTTTTTGAATGTAGTGATGGGCTTTTAATTTCCTATACTGCAATAATTAATAATATTAATCATAAAAAAATTCCTGAATCATTTTCCCCGTCACTTTTTCAAGAAAAAATAAATAAAAAGTATGAAATAAGAACCTTTTATCTGAAAGGAAAAATGTGGAGTATGGCAATTTTTTCTCAAAGTAATAATATGACCGAGGAAGACTATAGAAAAACCTCAAATGATATAACTAGAAATGTTCCTTATGCTTTGCCAACAGATATTGAAGAAAAAATTAAAAACTTAATGGATAAATTAAATTTAGACACAGGTTCAATAGATTTAATAGTAAGTAAAGAAAATGAATATATATTTTTAGAAATAAATCCTATTGGTCAGTTTGGTTGGGTATCATTTAATTGTAACTATAACATAGAAAAAGAAATAGCAAAATTTTTAGCCAATGAGCACTTATAAATTAATCAAAGAAATGAAGCTAAATAAGGAAAAGCTTCCTGCAACATTTTCTTTAATTGAAAGAGTTGATTACATAAATACTACAGTTTTAAAAATATATAGCCCATATTACAATGGTTATTTTAATATGAAAGTTTTTCATAAAAAGATTCACAGATTATTATGAATCATATAAAATTATTTGCTAATTGTTTAATCGTAATAGGAGTTAAGAATGCACTTTTATGTGATTTACAAAAAAATGAATCTGAACTTATACCAGTTGAAATAGCCAAGGTTTTACAATTACTAAATTCAAAGATTCCATTACAAGAAATTTTATATAATTATAATAGCGAAGAAGAAGCTATTATAAACGAATATATCGATTATGTAATCGAAAAAGGATATGCATTTTATTGTGATATGGAAGATTTTGACCGTTTTCCGAATTTAGATTATAAGTATGAAGTTGCTCATAGAATTACAAATTCTATTATTGAAAGAAATAATGAAAATATATTTGAAATTGGAAAAATTATTGATGAGTTAGAAAATTTAGGTTGTCAACATATTTCAATAGTTTTTTATACTGCCTTAACTAAAAATGATTTTATTAATATAGTTGGTCAATTTAATGATAGAAAACTAAAATCGTTTGATATTGTATCAAAGTGGAGTAATGAAATTAATAAGGAATTATTTAGAGTTTTCCCTATAAATATTCAATTATCACATTTAAGTTTTTTTGGAACACCCAATCATTTTGTTGATACTATCGTTTCTGGATATAATTTTAGTGTTTTTTTCTCTAATGAAGATGTTAGAAATTTTTCTAATTGTGGAAAAGTCAATATAAAGTCTTTTAATACAAACTTACCAAAAGTTCTTGAAGCAGTTAATTTTAATTCATGCTTGTACAAAAAAATATCAATAGATGTTAATGGGAATATTAAAAATTGTCCTTCTATGTCTCAAAGTTTTGGAAATATAGAGGATACAACATTGAAAAATGTCCTAAATCATTCTGAATTCAAGAAATATTGGAACCTTACCAAGGATTGTATAGAAGTCTGTAAAGATTGTGAGTTCCGATATATCTGTACAGATTGCAGAGCATATACTGAACAAACAAGTACAAATAAAGAAGGGTTGGACATTTCCAAGCCTCTAAAATGCGGTTATAATCCATATACTGGAGAGTGGCAAGAATGGAGTACAAACCCATTGAAACAAAAAGCAATTGAGTATTATAGAATGCAAGATTTTATCAAATCATAGGGCAATTAACTGCTAACTTAAAGATAATGATATGTATTTATTGGTGTTGAAGTAATTTATAATTTTATACAGAGTGATAAATATTGAAATTTTAAAAATAGTAATAACTCCTATTACACTTGCTTTAATAAGTGCAGAATGAACTTGTAACTATTTTTGAGACAAAATTTATATACTCTTTATGCTACATTTTTAAATGATTAGACATTAAATTTTGATACTCTTTTATGGTTAAATTTCCTAAAGCCGAATGCCTTCTCTGTGTGTTTGTAAAATGTTTCTATATATTCAAATACAGAGCTTTTGGCATGATCTCTAGTTTCATATTTATTTTGATAGACAAGTTCAGTTTTCAGAGTTTTGAAGAAACTCTCCGCTACAGAATTGTCATAGCAATTTCCTTTTACTCATCAATTTTTATTTCATTTAAGGTATTCGTGATGTGCTTCGCAATTCCGCTCATACTTCGAGTAATGTTTTTTCCGACTATTGATATAAATTCTGTGCATGCATACTGTATCCCTCTGTCTGAATGGAAAATTAAATTGTCATGATCCTGTAAAGGACGGTACAGTCGTGCCATTTTCAAGGCAGCAATACTGGTGTCTTGAGCCTTCATCGTCTCACTCAATGACCAACCTATAACTTTTCTGTCATATAAATCAATAACCGTCGTGAGATACAACCAGCCCTGACCTGTTCGGATATAAGTAATATCAGACACCCACACCTCTTTACTGCTTTTAACCTGAAAATTCTGATTTAAATAATTGTCAACAACAGGGTATCGATGGGATGAGTTGGTAGTCTTCTTAAACTTTTTTTTACAATACTTCTCAAACCTCTTTCTCTCATCAGCTTTGCAACAAAAGGGCGAGAAGCTTTTATTCCTTTTGATTCAAGTTCCCTGACAATTCGAGGGCTCCCATATCTGCCACGGCTCCAATGATAAATACTGAAGAGCTCCGCAGATAAAATAGTTCTTCTTTCTGATCGCATAGTAGGCTTTCTTTTCTTCCAATGATAGAAACTGCTCCTGCTTACCTTTAATACCTCACACATCTTCCCGACAGGAAACACTTTAGCGTGTTCTTTGGTAAATTTATATCTTACCCATCTCTCTTGGAGAAGATCCCTACCGCCTTTTTTAAGATGTCACGTTCTAGCTTTGTTTCTTCAAGTTCCTTTCGAAGCCTCAGTAATTCTTCTCTTATAGGATCGGAGGAAATTTGTTTTTCCTTTGTAAGTTTACCTTCTTTGTGAAGTTTTCTCCAATTGACTAGACTTTCTTTGCAGATACCCAATTCTTGAGCTACCGAAGAGATATTACCTCGTTGCTCACTTAAAGATACTGTCCCAATCTTAAACTCTAAACTGTAATTTTTTCTGATCTTTTTCATACTCTTAAAGTTAAAGAGTATAACAATCGTGTCCTAACAAAGGTAGCACCTCCAAGGATAGCATGTCAGCCCGCCTGACGCAAAACCGATGTTAACGGCAAGTGGCTTTTTGTCGTTCGTTGTTTGTCGTCTTTTTAGTTAAACGACTGCCGAAATTCCAAAGGCGATTGTTTTGTCTTTGTCTTAAACAACTTGCTGAACGATTGTAAATGTTCAAAGCCCAATTCGTAGGCAATTTCGCTTACGGATAAATCTGTTGTGGATAATTTTTCTTTCGCTTTTTCTATCAACTTGTCGTGTATGTGTTGTTGAGTGCTTTGTCCTGTCAATGTTTTGAGCAAGCTACGCAAATAAGTTGGCGAAACATTTAAGTTGTCTGAAATGTATTGAACTGTCGGCAGACCTTTTGTTATCAAATCATCGCTGTTAAAATAGTCTGAAAGTAGATTTTCCAAGCGGTCAAGAATTTGATGATTGGTAATTTTTCGGGTAATGAATTGTCGTTGATAAAAACGTTCCGCATAGTTCAAAAGCGTTTCTAAATGCGAAATAATAATGTCTTGGCTAAACTTGTCGATGTTTGCGTGATATTCGTTTTTGATGTTTTCTACAATTCCATTGACAACAACTTTTTCTTTATCGGAAAGAAACAATGCTTCATTTACATAATAGTCAAAGAATTCGTATTTCTTTATTTTTTGAGCTAATGATGTTCCCCATAAAAGGTCAGGGTGGATAAGTAAAATCCAACCCGAAAGGTCGTCTTCGGGACTTGCACCTGCGCCACGCAAAATTTGGTTGGGTGCAATGAAATACAACATTCCTTCGTCAAAATCATAGGTTTGCTGTCCGTAAAACAGTTTATTCTTGAAACCTTTTTTAAGTGAAATATAATAGAAATCAAACATTATACTTATTTCGGGAGAGTCTGTGCCGGGCAATTGAAGTGCAGCATAATTCAATACGCTTATGAGTGGGTGTTCGGGTTTTGGCAAGCCAAAAATCCGATGTGCTTCGGTAATTGTATTTATTTTTCTTGGTTTCGTGTTTGCCATAATGCAAAGTTAGTTTAATTTTTAAACGGATATTTGAGCCATATCATAATCAAAGGCAATGCTAAAAACGGAATTTCCATCAAAGTGATTTTGTAATTTCCTGCCCGTAATGCTAACGACATTATCAAAACGATTGATATTGCGTTCAGCAAATTGCCTAAGAAAAATATTTTTGGTATAAATAATAAAATTCCAACCGCAATGGTCAAAATACCAAGAATTGGAATGAATGATTCGCTAATTCCCAATTCATTCATCATTTTTAATGATTCGGGATTTTTCCTGTAGTTAAATGTGTCCCAACCGTGTTTGAAACTTAGCGATACTGACACTATCAGTAGCACTAATGAGATTATATTCTTTGTCATTTTATGATGTAGTTGTTAAAAACGCAACTTAATACCAATGCAATCGGAACACCTATTACAGCACTTGTTAAAGCCTTTTTGGCTTTATTCGGAAATTGGTTTCTGTGTTTGAAATACAAGAAAAATCCGATTGGCGGAATGGCATTGGAAAGTATAAACCAAAACCTTGACAAACTATCATTATCGTTTTTCATTTGTTGTTGTTTGATTTTTAAATTCTTTAAATGTTTTGTGTGCTGAACGTGCAGCAAATTCAGGTGCAATTCTGCTCATTATTTTAGCGACTTTGGCCAATCCTGCCTTGATTTCAAATTGGTCTTTCAAAATTCCTTTAACCGCAACATTTACCAATTTATCCACTTTCATAAACTGATTTTTGTTGTGTCGGTATGTCCAATCTTTTTCAAGCGGTGTATCTACGCCCGGTGGTATCAGTTCAAACACTTTTACATTCGTGTCTTCCAATTGCAAACGCAATGCTTGTGTATAAGCCCGAACTCCTGCTTTTGAAGCACTATAAATGGGGGAAATGGAATAAGGCATAAATGCAATACCCGATGAAACATTAACAATTGCCGATGATTTTTGCTTGAGCAAATGCGGTAAAAACTGATGCACCATTTGGATAGTTCCCGAAAGATTGGTTACAATTTCACGATTGATATTTTCCAAATCCAAAGTTGTGTTTTGCAAATCTATTTCTCTCATAATTCCCGCATTGTTGATGACAATGTTTAGTTGTGGAAACTGTTGCGTAACATCTTTGTAAAGCTGTTCAATGTCTTTCGGTTTGCTCACATCACTTTGAAATGTGTGAACTTTCGGAAACTTCTTTTTCGTTTCGTTCAATGCGTCAAGGTTACGCCCTGTAACAATGATGTTCGCCCCTTGTTCGGTTAGTTGTTTTACAAGCTCTAAACCAATTCCACTTGTCCCGCCTGTGATTAGGATTGTGCTGTTTTTTAATTCCATTTTCTGTCTTTTTTATTGATGCAAAGTTGCAACGATGTCAAAAAACAGATTTAGCCGAAACGACTTTTGTCTTAGTCAAAAGTGATTTGTCACTGAAAACAGTCAAATTGTTTGGGGTGGTGGGTGGGCTTTGGTCTTTTAAATTTTTTCTGTATCGTCTAGTCAGGTGTCTGTTTGTCGTTGTGGTGTCGTCCTTTACACTTGCTGCCAACGGTTCGGGGCTTGGCGAAGTGCTGGACTTTCAGCATAACACTTGATACGAAGCACACAGCTCAAATTTAGCACAAATTTTCATACGAAGAACGTCCGCCCCCATTACGCCAAGCCGATGTTAGCAGCAAGTGGTTTTTATCGCCCGTTCGTTGTCCTGTCTGTCCGGTAGTGTGCTTGCAGAAAAATTAAAAATAGGGGAAAGGAAAAATTTTGCTATCTCGTCTTTGTCAGTTCTGTTGGTGCATAGCCAAACTGCTTTTTGAACGCAAAAGAAAAGTGCGAAAGGTTTTCAAAACCTAAGTCTAAATAGAAATCCGACACGGATTTGCCTTTTTGTGTTATCAGGTAATGGGCTTCCTGTAATCTTCTTTCCTGTAACCACTGCCGTGGTGGCTTACCGAATACTTTTTGAAAATCTCTTTTGAATGCTGCAAGGCTTCTTCCTGTTAGATAAGCGAAGCGTTCTACTTTCACGTTGAAATGAAAGTTTTTGTTCATAAAGGTTTCCAAGTCCATTTTGTACGGTTCGGAAAAATCGAATAAAACATCTTTCAGCGTTGGGTCGTATTTCAGCAACAAAAGCAATGCTTCTTTTTGTTTTAATCTGATAAGTTTCGTGTCGCCTTTGTTGTTCAATATGTCTTCATAGTCCAATAGCGACTGCATAAATGCCCGTAATGTTTTATTCTTCGGTTTGATATACGCTAAAGAAATTTCCCCTTTATCTGCCTTATAGCCATATTCTTTACCGAACTCGTGTAAAATATCATCGTCAAAATAAATAGTAAGGGTTTTTATCTCTCCATTTTTAGGTGGATGTTTCACAAATTTCAGCAAGTGGTTTTTTCTCGAAGAATAGAGTTCTCCTTTTTTGAATACAGTCTTTTTTTGACCATCGTTCAATTCCATTTGCCCCGAAATGACCAATCCTAAACTATGGGTCTGGGCAAACTGCTCTCCGTCCCTGAACTCCGCAAAGTGACAGGAATAGTTGATAGGCAAAAATGGTTTTATTTCACTCATCGCTCTGATATTAATTGTTCAATTTTCATTTCCTGTTTCAAACGTATAACGTCCCACGCATTGGCGAAGTGGCGGAAAATCGAAGACGAAAGTTTCGATTTAGACGACACGTAGCCAATGCTTTTTTGTCAATGCCTAAATTAAGAAAAAAGCCAATGCAAAAAGCATTGGCGGCATACGAAGACGAAACCTCAAACTTAGCCGTAACCCCGCCATTTTGCCAATGCGATGTTACAGGCAGTGTTTTTTGTCAATCTGTTATCAGTCCTTTGTTACCAAGGAATTTCGCCCGTTGTTGGGTTGGTTTCTTCGCTGATAAATTTTCCTGTTACTCCGTCTTTGTCTAACAAGGCATATTTTACAATGCGTTTTCCTGCCTCTTCAACTTCGCCACCGTTGTAACCTGTAAAGTCTGTCTTTGTATAACCCGGACAAACAGCATTTACTTTGAATGGCGTGTCTCGAAGTTCGTAAGCCAAATGAACGGTAAACATATTCAAAGCCGACTTTGATGCACCATAAACTGCGTATTTCGCAAAATTGTAAGCCAACCAATTAGGGTCGCTTTGTAGTGTAAGTGAACCCACACTTGTGCTTACATTCACAATTCTTGGTTCGGGTGCTTTTTTAAGCAAGTCAAAAAACGCTTGTGTAACTCTTGCTACGCCAAATACATTGGTGTTAAACGCTGACAAAAATTGCTTTGAACTTGCTTCCAATGCGGTGTATGGTGCACCGCCATTTATTCCTGCGTTGTTAATCAAAACGTCCAAAACGTCTGTTTTCTTTCCGATTTCAATTCGGGCGTTTTTTACCGAATTATCATCGGTTACGTCAAGCCGAATGGCTTCAACGTTTGTCAAATTTTCTGTTTTCAGTTTTTCAACGGCTTGTAAACCGTTTTCTAAATTTCGGCTGCCTATGTAAACGTAAAACCCTTTCTGTAATAGTTGCTTTGCTGTTTCAAAACCAATGCCTTTGTTTGCCCCTGTGATAAATGCTGATTTCATTTTTTCTTTATTTTAATATTTACGTGCAAAGATTGCCCGATAAAAAATGAAGTCATTTACCATTTGGTAAAAAGTGATTTTAGCGAATGTTTTTTCTAATTCTGCTCAATGATTGTTGCGTGACACCCAGGTAAGAAGCAATATGAGAAAGCGAAACACGATTGGTTAGCGTTGGATAATTTTCAAGCAATTCCAAGTAACGTGTAGTTGCATCTTGTGAAATTACAGGACTTTTTCTGGATTTTTGATAAAGGCACTTTTGCACCATTTTGTTTTTAATGTTGTCCCAACCTACGATTGTATAGGAAAGTTCTTCCCAATCTTGTTTTGAAAACACAATCAGTTTACAATTTGTGCTGGCTTGTAAGTATTCCGCAGAAGCCGCATTTGCTTCAAAATTTATATAATCAACTGCCATATTATTTTCGGGAATAAAGCAACGGGTAATTTCTTCGCCTTTGTTGTTGTAGTAACAACCACGAATAACACCGTCCACAACGAAGCCGACTTGTCGGGGAATTTTCCCTGCTTCTGAAAAATACTCGTCTTTGTGAAGTTCTATTTCGGTGGCTTTGCTTGTGACAAGGTCAAGTTGTTGCTTATTCAAGTTGCCAAACTGTAAAATATATTCTATCAATTCTTTCATTGTCGCAAAATTAGCAAATGGCTTTGGCTATGATTTACCATTTGGTAAAAAGTGTTGGTT
The DNA here is from genome assembly GCF_001045455.1 of Chryseobacterium sp. FH2. GTDB lineage: Bacteria > Bacteroidota > Bacteroidia > Flavobacteriales > Weeksellaceae > Chryseobacterium. Next base: position 57,900 of record NZ_LFNE01000012.1, read on the forward strand.
TGTCTTACTGATTGTTATTGTTAGGTGATTGTCTGTAGGGATAATTTTTTCTAAAAGTCAGCGTTGGACTGTCCACCGCAAAAGTTGATAGGAGAACTGCCGTTAAAGTTTAGGACAAAGTCCAATGAAAGTTCGTCAAGGACAGTCTTACGATGAGTTTTTCAAGTATCGGGCTGTGTGGTCGTCTAACATTGCCTGTAACTTGTTTATATATCTCGCAAAATTACACAAATATTCTAAAAATGGTCGGCTTGGTGTAGTTTTTTACAGTACCTATTTCAAACGTATAACTTTTTATTTTATGGATTTTATTGGTAAAATCAAAAACAGAGAACCAACGCTTAGAGATGCTGCAATTATAAACAGTGGATTATACCCCATCCCTAATCCTATTGCAAATGCGGAAACCATCGGTGCAAATACACCGCCCAAGCCATTGGCTACGCTTAAAAAGCTCATATCTTTTCCCTGCGAATTATCGTTAGGGATTACTTCAGAAGTTAATGCCGTGTGTACCGACAAATAAATTCCATAGCCTAAACCATTCAGAAATTTATACCAGGTGAACGAAGTAACGGTTGGAAAGAAAGCCATCAGCAAAATAGATGAACCGATTATAAATATCGACAAAACAGTCAATCCCTTACGTTTGCCGAGTTTGTCTGAAAGTGGTCCGCCAAGCAAACCTCCGATTAAAGCTCCCGTAGTGTAGGCAATAGCCGCATAATTCAATGCCTTTGCAGTTCCGCCTGCCTGTTGGTGCAAATGGTCGGTAATGATATAAAGCTGATAAGCCAGTATCATTTGTGTACCGAAAACAAGGAAAAAGCGGGAAACAACAGCCCAATAAAAATCAGGTGCATTTTTGGGCGGCAAAAACGATTTCCATATTGTTTTTGATTTTCCTTGAAATACTTCGCTCCTGTTTGATTTTTCCCTGATAAGGAATACAAAGGAAACGGAGATTAATATTTGACCACCGCCTGTAACCATTAAGCCCGTATTTACATTATCTACAAATAAACCTCCCAATGACAAGCCAATCGCCATACCGATTAATGAGCCGATTGCAATAGATGCGGCTAATGTTCCCCGTCTTGTAATGGGTACACGGTCGGGGATAATAGCTGAGGTTACTACATTACTGATGGTAACGAATACCAGAATTAGTGACGAGCTTAACGCCAGCAAAAAAGTATCGTTAGCCCACATCAGAAAAAGAAAGGACAAAAAAGCACCAATACCAGAACCTGCAATCCACGGATTGCGTTTGCCAATCAGCGAACGGGTACGGTCTGAAAGATGCCCTGCAAATACGGCAATAACAAAACCGCTGATATTGGCTACTGTTGCAACCCACGCTAAGGTAGAAATCTTAGCTGTTTCTCCCACAACAATACCAATTTTTTGCGGAAGTAATACGGCTAACAAGGAAGATAACGCCCAAGAAGAACCAATGGAAAGAAATGCTAAACCTAAGCCTAATCTGAACAACTCTTTATTGTTTTTTAATTCACTCATTATATATAATTATTAAAAAATGCTCACGACCCAAGCTGATTACTGAAAAGGAAATCCGTTTGGATTGAGTGTGAGCAAAGTGATTTATTATTGCAAAATAGCTTTAGGTTCCAAATAAGTTTCCAAGCCAAACACACCGTACTCACGTCCGATACCGCTCTGTTTAAAACCGCCAAAAGGTGCTTGTGGGTCGTGGGGAAAACCATTGATGGAAACCCGACCTGCATCAATCTGTGCAGCTACACGTTCTGCACGTTCTTTATCAGAAGAACTGATGTATGCCGCCAACCCATAAGTGGTATCGTTGGCAATAGTGATGGCATCTGCTTCATTTTTGTAGGGAATAATGACTAAAACGGGCCCAAAAATTTCTTCCTGTGCAATCCTCATATCGTTACGGACATCCGTGAAAATTGTTGGTTTTACAAAATTTCCATCTTCAAGCCCTTGCGGTTTGCCCTCGCCACCAACCAATAATGTTGCTCCCTCTTCCTGTCCAAGTTTAATATAGCTTTGCACACGCTCATATTGTTTTTCACTGACCATTGGTCCTACAATAGTATCTGCTTCATTCGGATTGCCTACTTTCACTTTTTGTGCGGTATGTTTTGCCAATTCGTTTACTTCATCCAATTTAGTTTCAGGAACAAGTAAACGTGTAGGAGCAATACAAGCCTGTCCGTTGTTCATATATGCTCCGAAAACAGCCATAGGAATAGCTTCTGAAAGATTGGCATCGTCTAAAATTATATTGGGTGATTTTCCGCCAAGTTCCAACGTTACCCTTTTCATTGTATCAATAGCACCTTTGGCAATCGTTTTGCCTACAACGGTAGAACCTGTGAAAGAGATTTTTGCAATGTCTGGATTGCGTGTAATTTCTGCACCTACTATATGACCCGAACCGTTTACAATGTTGAATACTCCTTTTGGCAAACCCGCTTCGTGAAAACATTCTGCAATCAATTGGGTTTGCTGTGCACTCATTTCACTTGGTTTAATGACCGTGGTACAACCTGCCGCAATAGCTGTTGCCAGCTTAGTACAAACAAAACCATTGCTTGCGTTCCAGGGTGTAATGATACCTGCAACGCCTAATGGTTCCATACGTACTTTTGAATGACCGACTGTTTTTTCAAAGTCGAAATTTTTCAGTGTTTCAATAGCAGTTGTAAAAGCTGATATAGCGTTTTGTACGCTCATTTTGCAGAATTGCAATGTGCCTCCGTATTCTTCTACCATTACTTCTGCCAACTCTTTTTCACGTTTGCTTACCGCTATGTGTAGCTTTTCAAGATAAGCAATGCGTTCCTGTTTCGTTGTCTTTGAAAAAGTTTTGAAAGCCTCTTTAGCTGACGATATTGCAGCTTTAGTGTCTTCTTCATCGCCTAAAGTAACCTCGCCAATTTTTTGATTGTTCGCTGGATTAATAAGGTTGAATGTTTCTGTTCCGTGGGGCGTTACAAATTCGCCATTGATGTAAATCTGATTAATGCGTACCATTTTTATAAAATTTTGATACTGCAAAGTTCTGATAAAATGAAAGGCTAAGGTTTGCTGTATGGCTCAAAATTAGTTTGTTGTATGGCTCTGTTTTGGGGCTTTTGGTGCATATAGGTTTAGTTAATATATTTATCTACTGCGTTTCCAATTCTTTTCTAAACGTCCATTAGTAATTATTCCTGCTGCACCAAATGCTGTAAGTTCGGGTCATTCTTGATACGCTCTATTTCACTTTCAACAATATGCAGAATGTCCGTTTTTATCTGACGGTAATTATTTTCAATCTGCTCTTTCATTTTATCCTCGCCCTGTTCATCTATAAAAGACAAGATTTGCGGTATCTTCTGTACAGCGCACGTTGAACATATTACGTCCGTGTTTAAGATTGAAAAACTTGATGATAGAACTATAGACTATTTGGCATCTGATCAGTATCTTTTAAATAACCTCAGTGTGGGCAGGTGATTTTTCTCCGGTTGTTCTGCAATATGGAAAGGCCATGGAAAATGAACTAAAGAAATTGTTCAGCTCTGTCAATGCTACGAAAAGCTGGAAAATAGCTGTGATGCAGAGATCGCCTGAAAAATTTAAATTTGGAGCGAACACGATATCTCTTTGTTGTAATACATCTGAATTTAACTTATTGAATACAGCATTACATTCTATGTTTGTCGATCCTTTTTCATTGAAAATAGGCATGTTAAATGAACTAAGAGAAACTCGAAATAATGCTCGTCACCCCGGATTGATAATGGAGAAGACGGATGCTGAGCAATATATAGGATTAATGACCCAGTCTCTTTTAACATGATCAGATAATATTGTGTTATTTTAATAAATAGAACGTAATTTTTGCAAAAGATGGTTAGATTTTTTCGGACGGATAATACAAAACAGAAAGAGCAATGCTGTTAAATGAGGACTGTCCACCAAGTGTATAAATAAAAAATACGGAGTTCAGTTCTGTTCCTTATAACCGGACTTTTTTTTTAAATAAAGTTAAGAACTGATTTAGGATAATACGCCAATTATGAATAGGTATCGTCCACTTTTTAAGATTTCTCTCAAAGCCAAGTAATAGGAATGTAAAGGATATTTGAGGAAAACAGAAGGTAGTGGTGGAATCACTCATATTATTACTGCTATGTTGGGCATACAATTTGATGGGTAGCCCTGCCGATATAAAGGGAGAAATTATGGCAAAATCTGTTTCTTCAAAAAAAATAAGTCGATTAATGCTTAGATGTTAAAGGATTCATGGTTTATAGAATTGGCGGAAATAGCATTTCACTAATTTATGGAGATCGTTAGAATCTTTTTTTGTTCTCTGTTGATAAAGATATCGTTAAGAAATTTCAATTCCGTTTATTTTATCTTTAAGCGGTAGTCTTTGGGGCCAACCCCTTTATGTGTCTTAAAAAATTTATTGAGGTGGCTTTCGTCCGTAAATCCAAATTCATCTGCTATCTGGCGTAAAGTAATTGTAGGTACACAGAGGCGTTTTTCAATGATTTGCAACCTGTAATCGTTGGTGTATTTGCGGTAGCTTATCCCAAATTCTTTCTTGAAATAATCACTGAAATAGGTAGTGGAAATCGCAAAATTAGCAGCAATGTTTTTGATCTGTATCAAAGAAGGTTCATAAATATGCTGATGTATATATGATATCAGCTCCTCCTTCTCGGGCTGACCGTTGTCAATCCTGATGTTGAGTTTGGCCGCTGCTTCTTTGATTAATCCCAAAATAGAAAGTATCTGATAAAACATCAGTGGCGAACGGGCAATTTCCTTTTTACAATTATAAGCTACAATGTTCTCTACAGTATTTTTCAGAATGGAAATACAGGGCTCATCCATTTTCAGCTTTTCCTCTTTCAGCAATTTATTCCGCATAATATTTTCTGGCGTAAATGAAATGAACGCATCAGCCTCATAATACATCTTATATCCCGAGAAATAATCATCCATAAATTTTATAAACGTAAAACGGGTACTTTTGGCTATTTCAAAATAATGCTCATCTGCTGGGCCAATGATGAATAGATCACCGCTTTCATAAGGCAGCCGGCTGTTGTTTAAGAAATGAATGCCGTTACCTTTATGGATATAAACCAATTCATAATAGGTATGACTGTGTACAGGCAAATGGAACGCTTGTTCTTCAAAATCGTGGATGATAAGGGGTTCAAACTGTAATTTTTTCATACACCTTTTATTTAGGATAAAAGTACAAAAATAGCCTTTATATATACCAGTTCCTTAATCTAAACAATAAGGAAATTTGTAGTATGGAAAGAGAAAAAAGCGAAATATCTGCTTGGCAAACTATATTAATGTCTGTTACGGCAGGGGTCTGTGTAGCCAATATTTATTATAACCAGCCTTTGCTAAAAGATATGGCGGACAGTTTCCATACCAACGAGCGGATGATCGGGAATATGGCAGTACTGGCGCAGGCGGGTTATGGTTTAGGGCTGTTTTTCATTACCCCGCTGGGGGATAAGATGAACCGTCGTAAGCTGATATTGCTGTTGCAATGGCTGCTGGTTCTAGCTTTGCTGGGAATGACGTTTTCCGATAGCCTGCACGTAACGATGGCGATGAGCCTACTTGTCGGCATATTTTCAGTAGCTGCACAGGTAATCCTACCCATGGCCGCCGATCTGTCACCACACAATAAAGGGAAAATCGTAGACATTATTTTTATGGGAATCTTGACGGGAATACTTGCCGCGAGGGTCCTCAGCGGATTTATCGCGGAGTGGCTTAGCTGGCGATATGTATACGGCATTGCAGCCCCTATGGTACTGGCTACTTCCATTGTGCTGTATAAGTCTTTGCCGGATATTCCTGCTGTATTCAAAGGAAGCTACCCTGACTTACTTCGCTCCACTCTGCAACAGTTGAAACGTTTTTCTGTACTTCGCAGAACGGCTTTATTGGGAGGTTTGATGTTTGGGGTTTTTTGTTCGTTCTGGACTACTTTAACCTTTTACCTGAGTGGTACACCTTTCCGTTATAGTACCGATCAGATCGGGTTGTTCGGTGTTCTAGCTATTTTTTCGGCTTTACTGGCACCTATGTTTAGACTACTGGCTGATCGGGGAGGAGCCAACCGTTCCCGTCTTTTGGCAGTGATGCTGGTCATATGTGCGATCATTGTTTCGTACGGCTTTCCTGGACTTTTATGGGCAGCCCTGGTAGCAGTGTTGTTGCTCAACCTGGGTGTACAGGCAGTACAGGTAACTAATGTAGCAGTTATTTATACGCTTGATGAAACGGCGTACAGCCGCATCAACACTGTCTATATGACTTCTTATTTTTTGGGTGGTGCTCTGGGTACATACAGTGGTTTGTTCTTTTGGCAATGGGGACAATGGAGCGCTGTTTGTCTGCAGTTATTAATTTTTTCATTGGTGGGTTTTATACAGCTGCTACACAAAGTCCCACTCCCTTTATCGCTGAAAGAAGGAAAATAAATTTTTAACACCAAAAATATCAGATTATGGATTTAAAAAAAATGATACAAATCACATTAGTTACCGGTATTGCACTGGTGGCAATATCGTGTAATAATGGTCAAAAGCAAAAAGCCGCTGATGGTTTATTGCTTCAGGATGTTACTTTGATTGACGGAAACGGGGGTAAACCGCAAATACACACCGATATATTATTGCAGGGCGACAGCATTGCAGTTATAGGGCAAAACCTTGATACCACGAATATGAAAATCCTTGACCTGAACGGTAAAACAATTATGCCGGCATTGATTAGTGATCACGTGCATATTGGCAGCTTAAAGGGGACGGCAAACAAAGCCGAATATTATACCGAAGGAAACATCAGGACGCAACTGAACAAATACCAGGATTACGGAGTGCTGAATATTATGGTAATGGGAAGTGATCGCCCTCTGCTTTTTGAAAAGGGTATCCGTGACCGGTCTGTTGCCGGAAATTATCCGGGAGCAAGGCTACATTCGGCTGCTTACGGCTTTGGTGTTCCCAAGGGTGCCCCTCCGATAGAATTTGCAATGGATTATGTTTATCGTCCCGAAAAACCAGAACAGGTTGCGGCACAAATGGACAGTCTTACAAAGCTTAAACCGGATTTTGTGAAAATCTGGATAGATGATTTTGGTGGAAAATATAAAAAAATGGATCCTGCAATTTACAAGGAAATCATTCTTCAGGCACATCAGCGAAACCTACGTGTAGCGGCACACGCGTATTACCTTTCCGATGCACGACAACTGGTTGTCGATGGGGTAGACGTAATCGGACACAGCATCCGTGACAATGTAATAGACGACGCGTTGGTGCAGCAAATAAAGGCAAAAGGAGTCACTTATATTCCGACCCTTTCTTTAGATGAATTTGCTTATATCTATGCCCGCAAACCGGAATGGATCAACGATCCATTTTTCAAAGCTTCTTTGCAACCGGGCGTATATGAAATGATCACTTCCGAAAAATACCAGAACGACTTAAAAAATGCACCGAACTACGCAACGAACATCAAGGCTTTTGAAACGGCTTTAAAAAATCTCAAGAAACTGTATGATGCCGGTGTCTTAATCGCTATGGGTACAGATAGCGGAGCTATGCCACTTCGTGCACAGGGATTCAGCGAGCACCTGGAACTGGAGCTGATGGTGCAGGCAGGCTTGACCCCTCTGCAGGCGATAACCGTCGCCACAAAGAATGCTGCCCGAGTATTACTGATAGATAAGGAATTCGGCACCATTGAAAAAGGAAAAACGGCCGACCTGCTTATCCTGAATGGCAATCCTGTATCCGATATTAAACAGACCCGATCAATCTATGCGGTATATAAAGCCGGTAAGGAAGTGAGCAGAGGCCCGATTAAATAGATATCCATCAAATAAATATATAAAGTGATGTTGACTGTAATCGCAAAAATGACGCCAAGCAATCAAAGATTGAAGAAACAAAAGCTTTGCTGCAATCGCTGGTAGCTCCTAGATTAAAAGAGGAGGGTTACATCCAGTATGATCTGCAGGAGGGAAAACCAGAAAAGCATGTTTTCTTTTTCTACGAAAATAAAATGTACGGTTATGAAAAGAAGATTATTCATAAAAAAAAACACGTTGGTCGTTGCAGGAATTTTTTTACCCCGACAATTAACCGCTATGACAGCAGCAGAACCTCAAATTTATTATTTTAAGGATGATGGCAATATTCCTAATAGCCAATTCCCGTTGCTTGTCTATAAGAATGTTTTTCCGCAGCGAGGTCAGAAAGGGGGGATTGGCTGGAACAACGTTTTGCTGAAAACGGCTGGACTAATAGCTGGCGGTGCGGTGTTTATCCCTTTCACCATTATCACTGCACCACACACGAGGTCTTGGGCTGTTTCAGTGGCGAGGCATTAGTTCAGCTGGGCGGCGAAAGCGGAAAGAAAATGAAAGCGCAGGCCGGAGATATCATCGTTATTCCTGCCGGTGTCGGACACAAATGTATTACGCATAGCAGTGACTTTACGGTTCTGGGAGCCTATCCGTTTCATTTAAGTCCCGACCTAATGATAGGAGAAAAAAGGGAAAGGCCCGGTGCAGATGAACGTATAGCAAAAATTAGGTTACCCGATACCGATCCTTTGGTGGGTGCGAGGGGCTTACCAAAATCTGGAAAAAATGATAAAATTAACTGTAATATTCATTAGTATGGTAGCAGGAACATTTCATGCTTCGGCACAAATGCCCGAAATATATCCCCAGGGCATCAGCGTTGCAGTGAGTTTAGCATACGTAGAGCCGGCAGGTATTGCCATAAGCGAAACCGGGAGAATGTTCCTTGCGTTTCCGCGTGGAGGAATGAACCATTCTTATCCGTCTGTAGTAGAGGTTGTGGATGGTAATCCAAGGGCATTTCCCGACGAAAAGGTAAATGAAAATGTAAACATAGATTTGCCAGAACATTTGGTTTCCGTTTTAGGCATTACGCTTTATAAAAATACCCTTTGGATATTAGACCAGGGCAAAAGAGCGGGCATTAACGGTATCCCTGATGGTAGCGTTAAAATCGTCGCCGTAGATATCAATACAAAAGAGATCATCAAAAATATTCCTTTTCCCAAACCATTTTTCAGGGAAACTATACAACTCAACGATCTCCGTTTTGATCCGACGCACGGCAAGGAGGGTACGGTGTATATTTCCAACAATGGTTTTGCCAAACCAGACCAGTCTATTATAGTAGCAGACGTTGCTACCGGAAAATTGCGGGAATTGTTCCGGAATGCGCCCGAAGTGTCACCCCAAAAAGGCTTTATGTCTTTTGTGGAAGGGAAACCGCACCTATTGAATTACGAAAAACCTACAATGCCCCAGGGTGGCGTAAATGGCATCGAGCTCAGCCCAGACTTTAAAACCTTGTATTGGACAACACCCACTATCCCAATTATTACAGTATTCCGACTGCTGTGGCCAGCAACTTTGCAATACCGGAAGAAGAAATTAAAAAGGCTGTCCATTGGGAAGGACAAACCGTTTCTAACGGAGGTATTACAGTGGATGCGGACGGTACCTTATATTTCGGCGATGCCTCCCGGTATAGCATCATCCAAAAAGATAAAAGTGGAAATGTAGTTCTTACAGCGTATGATCCCAGATTGATCTGGCCCGATGGAATGGCTTTCCACAATGGATTTATTTATGTAACGATCGGGCAATGGCACAGAGCACCCGGATTAAACGGAGGCAAGGATCTCCGCGACGGTCCTTAACAGGTGCTGAAAATTCCCGTTAACAAAATAAAATAATGATGAATTACCAAAAAACTGAAGTACGTGCCATTGATGATATTGGCATTACTGTTGCGAATATTGAAGCAGCAGCCAAATTTTTGGAAGCAGCTTTAGGTGCAACGGCAATTTATGAAAATATCATACCCCCGGATGCGCCGACAACCGGAGCTCAGGCCGAGGCAAAACTGGGATTTAAAAAAGGTTCTGGCATTATGCATATGCGGATGATGCGGATTGGTGATGGCGCCTGCATCGAGCTGTTTGAGATGAAAGTGCCCGGAGCGCGTAAAAAAGATGTTATCTCTTCCGACATAGGCTTAGCATTTTCCAGTATATACCGAGGATATAGAAACTACCAAAGAAAAGATTAAAAAAGCAGGTGGAAGGTTACTTCAGGTATCGAATGAAATGCTTGGAAGAGAAGGCGGAAAAGGAAATCAGTTTATGTATGCGGTTACTCCCTGTGGTACATTTGTTGGACTGATTACTTATCCGTCAGAGCATGCAAAAAAAAGACGACACAGCTCCGTTGGAAAACGCAGCAGGATAAAGGCCAGAAAAAAAAGTATCTGTTATGAAAAGAATATTAGTATTAATCATCATCATCCTGTTAAAAGCAACGAATATGAACGCACAGAATTTAAAAGGAAATAACTGGTCTGCCCGCAAGGTGGAAAGCACTTATATTGTAAGTGTTACGGATAAAAGCAGTGTTTTGGATGCATTGACTGACTTCGTGATATCGCAAAAAATTCGGGCAGGTCAGATTGCCGGTATCGGCGCCACACTACGAATTTTTGAACCTGTTACCAAAAAATATGTGGATAAGACTTTTAACGAACAGATGAAAATCAGCAATCTTTCCGGGAATATCTCTGAAGTAGAAGGAAAGCCCATGCTGCACCTTCATGTTACTTTGGGCAGAAAGGATTACACTGGATTGGCAGGGCACTTGCTTGATGCAAAAATTCGAGGTGCGGGAGAATTTTTTGTTTATCCTATCAGCAGCAAAGTCATAAAAGTCAAAAATGAAGCGGTAGGATTGAATTTTTATGATTTTGAGAAAGAGTAAAACTGTTTTAAATGAACTGTTATGATTGATTTTAAACACTTAGACCATATTTTGATTACTATTCCTCCGGGAGCGATAGAAGCTGCCCGAATATTTTATGGACAAGTGCTGGTGTTAAAGGAAATACAGGGTAGCCACCCTAAAGGTGCGATTTGGTTTGAAATAGGCAATATACAATTGCACCTTCGGGAAAAAACCGCGCACCAGACAAATTCTGACCGCCATCCTGCTTTTGTGGTGAACGATTTTGCGGCAGCCAAAAAGTTTCTGGAACAACAGCAGATTTCCATTAGCTACTCATCTGAGATTGAAGGAAGGCAAAGGTGTTTTTTCCGTGATCCTTTTGGCAATAGGTTTGAGTTGATTAGTTACAAAAATAAAGCATTATGAAACATTTGATAAAGGCGGTAGGCATCATTATACTGCTCATAAAAGCTACATTAGCAATGGCACAGCAAGATTATACAGTAATAGCGAGGATATCAGCACCAAATCCCGATATGTCGGGTATTGCGGTAAGTTCGGACAACCGGGTATTTCTGGGTTTTCCACGCCACGCAGATGATCACAGCGAATTTGCACTTGCAGAGCTGATAGATGGTAAGCCCATTCCTTTTCCTAACAAGGAATATACTTATCCATCCAGAAAACCTTATTCGGAATGGCTGGTCTCACCGCACGGAATGTATATGGATAAGAACGATGTGCTCTGGGTATTGGACGATGGCAAACGCTCCGGTCAAAAGGAAATCCCAGAAGGAGCCGCCAAAGTGGTCGGCATTGATATTCATTCGCAAAAAATACTGCACACGCTGGTTATTCCAAAACCTATACTATCTGACGATGCGCACTACAATGACCTGCGTGTGGACTTGACACACGGAGAAAAAGGAAGTATTTATATAGCCAATTCAGGTTTTGGAGAGCGTTATTCGCTGGTCGTGATAGATATAGCTTCGGGTAACTGCCGGGAAGTATTGCTCAATCATTATTCAACTTCACCCGAACTTCAATTTATGGGCTTCCTAGAAGGCAAGCCACACGCTTATGACTTCAAAAACCAGACATTTCCCAATGGCGGCGCAGATGGTATTGCATTAAGTCCTGACAGTAAAACATTGTTCTGGACTACCATTACCGGCAGAAATTTGTATAGCATTTCCACGGATTTACTGAGCGACCCAAAGATCTCCAACCAAAAGTTAGCCGAAGCAGTGAAAAATGAAGGTCAGCATCCGGCTTGCGATGGACTGGCCGAAGATGAGAAGGGTAATATCTTTTTTGGTGCGTTTGAGCAACAGTCCATTATCCGGCGTTCAGCCAACGGTTCTTATAATTTGATTGTGTACGATAGAGAAAATTTTGTATGGCCCGACGGATTGGCTTACCGCAACGGTTATATATATGTGACGTTGGGGCAATGGAACCGTTTGCCGGGATTTAACAACGGAAAAGATTTAAGGAAGCCGCCTTATCTGGTGGTACGGATAAAAGTAAGTAATTAATAGAAAATAAAAAAATGATGAGGTCAATAATTGGAATATTGATGTGTTTCGGTCCCTCAGCCATAGCAGTTGCTCAGCAGCGGGCTCCTGAACTAAATGTGGTAGCTACTACCTCGGAACCCAACTGGAACGGCATAGCAGTTTCCAATGATAAAAGGATTTTTGCTGATTTTCCGCGTTGGGAGAAGGGTAACAATCCATCACTTATCGAATTAAAAGACGGAAAAGAGGTTGCCTTTCCAAGTAATGAATGGAACGAATGGCAGCCAGACAAAAAAACCGAAACAGCTTTTGTTTCTCTTAATTCACATTACATCAACCGTAATGACAATCATCTCTGGGTAACGGATGCAGGTGAGGAATTGGGGAAAGATAGAGTAACCGGCGCACCCAAATTGGTTGAAATTAATCTGAACAGCAATAAGGTTGTCAATGTATTTTTATTCGGGGGCCAATATGCTCCAAGTGGTGGACACCTGAACGATATCCGTGTCCTTGGTGATGATGTTTTCATTACAGAATCCGGAACGGGCGCAATCTTGTTGCTGAACCGTAAGACAAGAGAAATCCGCAGGTTACTGGCGAAATTAACATTGACAAAAGCCGACCCGAAAGTACAACTTGTCATTGATGGTTTCCCCTTGCAGGGTAAGGATGGGAAGACACCTTTTATCAATGTTGACCAAATAGAACTTTCAGCAGATGGCAAGATGCTTTTTTCTATGTCGCCGTTCGGTCCTCATCTTTACAAAGTGACGGTGAAAGACCTATTGGATAGAAAGCTCAGCGATGAAGAGCTGGAAAAAAGAATTGCAATAGACCGTAAGGTCAATCCTGTCGGTGGTATTATTATGGACGGTGAAGACAATCTTCATCTTTCAGAAATAGAAAAAAGTGGTATTCGCTGTGAAAGTCCGGATGGCACAACCAAATGGTTCCTCCAAGATTCTCGCCTAGTGTGGCAGGATGCGTATTCCATCACCCCTGACGGTACGTTTTACCTGGTGGTAGCCCAGATCTCCAATATGCCGTTTATGCACAAAGGAAGAGATCTGAGAAAACCGCCTTATTATATTTTTAGTTTTCAAGCTGAAAGCTAAATGATTAATTGAATTCAAATAATTAAAATTTAAGATAATGGAATACAGGTTTTTAGGAGCATCGGGACTGAAAGTACCCGTGCTTAGTTTTGGAACGGCCACTTTTGGTGGTGGCAATGATTTTTTTAAAGCCTGGGGATCTACCCAAGTGGATGAAGCAAAAAAGCTGATTGATATTTGCCTAGAAGCAGGGGTCAATCTGTTCGATACAGCTGACATTTATTCAGACGGGCTTGCAGAAGAAGTTTTGGGAAAAGCGATAGCAGGAAAGCAACGCAGCGAACTGCTTATTTCTACTAAAACGACGTTCACTTTTGGTGACGGACCGAACAACCAGGGATCTTCACGCCACCATATTTTAAACCAGATCGAAGGCAGCCTGAGGCGTCTTGGAACAGATTATATAAATATTTACCATATGCACGGTTTTGATGGCAATACGCCTGTAGAAGAAACATTGAGAACGCTGGACGATCTGGTTGAAAATGGTAAAGTGCGCTATATTGCTGCTTCCAATTTTTCCGGTTGGCATCTGATGAAATCATTGGGGATTTCAGAGAGATACGGATGGAACAGGTATGTTGCTCATCAGGTGTATTACTCGTTGCTCAACAGGGAATACGAATGGGAGCTGATGCCTTTGGGTTTGGACCAGAAAGTAGGATCTATTATCTGGTCGCCATTGGCTGGAGGAAGGCTGGGCGGAAAGTTCAGCAGGAAAAAGGAATTGCCGACATCAGGTCGTGTAGCGGCAGGCGGAAGTCCTGTTCCTATCGAAGTTACAGAGAAGGAACGTCTGTTTAAGATCACGGATGTTTTGGAAGATATAGCCGAAGAAATAGGTAAATCTGTATCGCAGGTAGCGCTGAACTGGTTGCTGCAGCGTCCTATAATTTCAAGCATTATTATCGGTGCGAGAAATGAAGATCAATTAAAACAAAATCTGGGTGCTGTCGGCTGGAATTTGACAACGGAATAAATTAAAAAGCTGGATGAAGCAAGCGATGTTTCGCCCATTTATCCTTACTGGCACCAATGGCAAAATAAATCTTTAAACCCAACACCAAGGTACAGATTTGAGAAGTGAGCGAAATTTGTTAGATAAGACGGCACCATTAATTGAAGGTAGAATCATTACTGTGATCGGCAAAAATGAAACCGGAAAAATGCAACTATTAAATAATCTGCCGTACGATCTTTCACAGAAAAATTAGATGCGTTAAATAAAAAAATATCCTACCTTTAACAAGGTTATTGCAATCTCCTATAGTGTTTTTGATAATTTTACTTTACTTCAAAAAAAATGTAAATCTTAACAAGAAAAAAAATTATTGCATCAGTTGTATTCAGGAAAAATTAAATTCAGGCGGTAAAAAGTTAAACGGTGAATTTGCGTTAGCTGATAGCAAATATACAGAAATTAAACATAAATACTCTTCACATCAATTATATAAAATTATCTTAAAAATCACATTTTTTTATACTCCACAGGTGTCATTCCTGCCAGCTTCTTAAAATAAGTCCCAAAAAAAGACGGTGAAGCAAAATTCATCTCATCAGAGATTTGGGCTACGGAAAGGTCAGAGCTTTTCAGCAGGGCTTTTGCTCCCGTCAGCACCATTTCATCGATCCATTCTCCTGCGGTTTTTCCGCTGATTTCCCTGATGATCTTTGAAAAATATTTAGGACTGAGATAAACCTGATCGGCATAAAACCGCACATTACGTTCGCTTTTATAGTACTGAAAAAGCAAAGACATAAATTTTCTGTAAATAGCTTCGTGGCGGGAATAATTCTGTTCTTTGTGCTGCTCCTGTTCCTCCGAATAACACCTTAATACCTGATAAATAATGGTGTGAAGTAAACTTTTTACGATTTCGGTTCTGTATATCGCCGGTTTTTCATATTCCTTCACAATCAGGTTATGAAGTACCAATAATTCAGAAAACCTTTCATCATCGAGCAGGATACAAGTCCGTTTTTCCACTTCCTGAACAATGGTAGCGAGCTCAGAAACCACATCAATATCTGAAATAAAATCGAAAGAGAAATACAAAAGCTCTACCTGAAGATCTTCACTTTGCTCCAATATCTGGATGACGGAATTCGGAGTAAAAATACCGATCGTTTTTTCACAGACCTCATATTCTGCAAGATTGACATTCAACCTCGCAGTTCCTTTTGTGCATAACGTGAAACCGATATTTTCAATCATCTGCGGATAACTGAAATCATAAGAAAGATCACGAATAAAAATCGGTTCTCTGGAAATGACCAGATCCGAAGTCTGGATGATCACATTCTTCTGCCTGGACATATTCTCTATGGAAACTCGTCCAAAATTGTTCTTTTCACGCATTGATTTATTTCTATTATTATACAAATATAATAAAAAACGACTTTTTGAACATTAACCCCTGCTTATTGATAACATTAGGGGAAACTGATTTATAGACATTTGCATCATAATTAAAACGACTAAAAGTTATGGAACAACTAAAATCAAACATTCTCTGTTTTTTCTGCCTGATCGTGGCAGCAGGTTCTTTTACTTCCTGTAAAGAAAAACAGAAAGAACCCGAAGCAAAATCCGTTGCCGTAGAGGTTCAGAAACTCAGTTATGATAACGGTACTTACAGTCAAGAGTATATCGGTACCATAGAAAGTGAAAATACCGTAGATGTGAGCTTCCTGACTATGGGAACCATCGAACGGATGTATGCGGCAGAAGGACAAAGAGTCTCCAAAGGCCAGCTTTTGGCAAGTCTCAATATGGCTTCGCTGAAAAGCACGCACGATTTGGCTGTCGCTACGTTGAAACAGGCGGAAGATGCTTACAAACGGATGACCGCGATGTACGAAAGCAAAAGTTTACCGGAAATCCAGTACATCGACTACCGTACAAAACTGGAACAGGCAAAAGCCACCGAAGCGATTGCCCGTAAAAACCTGAAAGACGGTAATTTATACGCACCTCAGTCGGGTGTTGTCAGTGTAAGGTATGTAGAGCCGGGAGCGAGTGCAATGCCGGGAACACCTGTGTACCAGCTAATGGACATCGGTTCTGTAAAAATAAAAGTTGCCGTGCCCGAAAATGATATTTCTTCCATTCGTGTGGGCAGTCCGTGCAAACTGAAAGTTTCTGCACTCGGCAATCAGTCATTTAACGGGATTGTCGTAGAAAAAGGCGTTTCCGCAAATCCGATATCGCACACCTATGACATCAAGGTGAAAGTCAACAACAGTGCAGGACAATTAAGACCGGGAATGGTTTGCAAAGCCTATCTGGATGATGATGTTTCCGAAAATGCACAGGGTAAAATCGTTGTTCCGCTAAAAGCTGTACAGGTTGATTATTCCGGAAAGCGTTTCGTATGGCTCAAAGGCAAAGACAACAAAGCGATTTATAAAGAAATAACGATTGGCAAATTGCAAGGAAATGGTGTCGTAGTAGAAAACGGACTTAACGAAGGGGACGAACTGATCACCGACGGTTATCAGAATATCAGCGAAGGTGTATTGCTAACGGCAAAAACTGCCACTAAATAATGTTGGATATGGAAAAGAAAAAAGAACAAACCGGGCTTATAGCATTGGCTATGAAGTACAATAAGATTGTACTGCTGTTGATTTCGACTTTGGTATTGTTCGGTGCTTATGCACTCTACCAGATGCCAAAACAGGAATTCCCTGCTTTTACAATCCGTCAGGGTGTGGTGGTCGGGGTTTATCCTGGTGCTACCTCTGCCGAAGTAGAAGAGCAATTGGCAAAACCATTGGAAAACTTCCTTTTTACGTATAAAGAGGTCAAAAAAGCCAAGACTTATTCCCAATCAAGGGATGGTATTGTCTATGTGTTTGTGGAATTGAACGATGAAGTGAATAACAAGGATGAAGTGTGGTCCAAAATCAAACACGGGCTCAGCACTTTCAAAATGCAGCTGCCGTCAGGTGTATTGGCATTGATTGCCAATGACGATTTCGGAGATACATCGGCTTTGCTGATTGCTTTGGAATCCGATACCAAAACCTACAGGCAGATGGGTGATTATATGGAACAGCTGGAAGGACAGTTGCGTGGCATAGAATCAGTATCTAATTTAAGAAGATACGGTGAACAAAAAGAACAGTTGAGTATCTATGTTGATAAAGAAAAAGTAGCAAGCTACGGCATCAATCTGTATAGTTTGTACCAGACTTTGCTGACAAAAGGAATGATTGCTCCCTCCGGACAGATCGACAACGATGAACTCGTGGTTCCGATACATATTACCCGTCCTTTCGCTTCGGAAACCGACCTGGAAGAACAAATCGTTTATTCCGATCTGCAAGGGAATTACATTCGTCTGAAAGATGTAGCTGAAGTGGTACGTGAATACCCGAAAGCAAGCAGCTATACATTGAGCAACGATAAAAAAGCCCTTATACTATCTACGGAAATGCGTAGCGGCTACAACATCGTGCAGTACGGAAAAGATGTCGAGAAAGTATTGGAAAAATTTGAAAAAACGTTGCCTGATGATGTGAAAATCTATCGTATCGCCGACCAGCCGTTAGTAGTAGATGCTTCGATTACGACCTTTTTGAAAGAGTTGTTGATCGCCATTGCAGCGGTGGTACTGGTAACGGTATGCCTCCTTCCCTTGCGTGTGGCGGGCGTGGCGGCATCGACCATTCCGATCACTATTTTTATTTCGATTGGTTTGATGTTCGCTTTTGGCATTGAACTCAATACGGTTACTTTGGCCGCTTTGGTTGTCGTTCTCGGGATGATCGTGGACAATTCCATCGTTATCGTCGACAGCTATCTCGAAAAATTGGATGAAGGAATTCCCCGTAAACAGGCTTCCATAGAAAGTGCGAAGGAATATTTCAAGGCGATTTTTTCGGCAACGCTGGCAATCGGAATTACGTTCTTTCCGTTTTTGCTGACTTTCAACGGACAGTTATACGATTTCGTGAAAGCTTTTCCCTGGACAATTTTGATTACGCTGTCGATTTCCTTAGCCGTAGCGGTACTGTTCGTACCTTATCTGCAATATGTATTTGTAACCAAAGGGTTGCACAATCCCAACGAAGAGAAAAAGGATAAAAAGCCATCCGTAATGGACAAAATACAATCGGCCTATGATAAACTACTTCATACGGTGATGCGTTATCCGAAATCATTTTTCGCATTCGGAATACTAACGGTGGTTGCCGGAATATGGATGTTCCTTCAAATCCCGATCAAGCTGATGCCGACTGCCGAACGTAATCAGTTTGCCGTAGAAATATTCCTGCCGCAGGCCAGTTCATTGGCACAGACCGAAAACGTAGCCAAAGATTTGGTAGCCGTATTGAAAAAAGACGAAAGGGTAACCTCCATCACGACGTTTATGGGAACGGGATCTCCGAGATTCCATACCACCTATGCCCCGAAAATCGGTGGTTCTAATTTCGCCCAGTTCATTGTCAATACGACTTCTGCCAAAGCAACGATTGAGATTCTGGATGAATACAGTACGAAATATGCGAATCACTATCCCGATGCTTTTGTCAAATTCAGGCAAATGGACTATCAGGCAGGCGTAGATGCCGATGTGGAAGTTCGTCTGACCGGAGACAACATTGCAGACTTGAAAGAGATTGCAGGTAAATTACAATCGGACATCAAACAACTGGATGAACCTATCCGTGTGTACACCAACTACGAAGAAATATTACCGGATATCCGTGTTGCGGTAGATCCGGTAGAATCCAACAGATTGGGTATCAACGAAGGTGTGCTGGGTGTCGGACTGGCTTCCCGGTTTGGAGGTTTGCCGATCACAACGATATGGGAGAATGATTATAATATTCCCGTAGTGCTCAAATCCAAATGGGAAACCAGGGACCCGCAACTTTCCGACGTGGAGAACGAATACATTTCAGGGTTATTTTCGCCCGCTGTTCCTTTGCGTCAGGTAGCCGAAGTGAATACAGGTTGGAACGAAGGACAGATTGTCCGCAGAAACGGTGTGCGTACGCTTTCGGTTTATGCCGATCTCAAAAGAGGAAACCGCCCGGAACCGACACAAAAAGCCGTAGAAGAAATCGTACAGAAATATTCGGATGAACTATCCGCAAAAAATATTACTGTAACCTATGGCGGGTTGCAGGAAAGTAATGCCGAAACCTTGCCTACCATTATTTCGGGATTGTTGATTTCCGTAGCGATCATCTATTTTATCCTGGTTTTCCACTTCCGCAAGATCAAGCTGGCGTCGCTGGTTTTTGCTTCGACCTTGTTCAGCTTCTTCGGGGCAGCAGCAGGATTGTTACTGATGGATATGGAGTTTAGTCTGACTTCAGTACTCGGGTTGGTCAGCCTGATCGGGATCATCGTCCGAAACGGAATCATCATGTATGATTACATCGAAGAACTCCGGCATAAGGAAAATATGCCCGTACTGGAAGCCTGTCTGCACGCAGGAGAACGCAGAATGCGTCCGATATTGCTGACTTCACTGGCCGCTTCGATGGGTGTAATCCCGATGATTATCAGCAAAAGTCCGCTTTGGGCACCGATGGGAACGGTTATCTGTTTCGGTACGCTGATCTCGATGTTCTTTATCCTCACGATGCTGCCACTGATTTATTGGTTGGCTTACAAAAATGAGGATAAGCAAACAGAAGTTGTAGCTGTAGAAGTTTAAAATGAAACATTAATCATTGATAAATAACCATTAAGGAATTAAGAAAATTAAGCCTTAATGAACCTTAACTCCTTAATGGTTCAATATAAAATTAGTCAGAAGAAATAATTCAAAAAATCAATAACCATTAATGGATGAACAGAATTAAGCCTTAATGAATCTTAGCTCCTTAATGGTTCGATGTAAAATTAGTCGGAAGAAATTAATTCAAAAAATCAATAACCATTAATGGATGAATAGAATTAAGCCTTAATGAATCTTAACTCCTTAATGGTTCAATATAAAATTAAAAAAAATGAAAATAAATCACATATACACCATTGCTTTGATGCTCCTGACATCCGTGTCTTACGGACAAACACTAACCTTGGAACAATGCAAACAGCAGGCATTGGAAAATAATAACAACGTAAAAAACAGCCGATTGGAAATTCAGGCTGCGAAGGAAATCCAAAAGGAAGCGTACACCAATTACTTTCCGAAAGTAAGTGCCGGAGCTTTGGGTATGCAGGCAATTGATCCATTATTGGAAATCAATATGGCAGGAGGAAATTTACCGGTTTACGACGGAAATCCCGCTAACCTTGCCAATCCAACCCAGTTTGCCTATATGCCCGGCGTGAATATGGGGCTTTTCAACCAAATGGGACTTGGGTATGTGAATGCGCTGCAGCCGATCTATACCGGTGGGAAAATCAAAACAGGGAATCAATTAGCAGCCTTGAATACATCCGTTAAAGAGAGCCAACAGCAATTATCGGACAAGGAAATATTGATGAAAGCCGAAGAACAGTACTGGCAGGTAGTCGTCTTGCAGGAAAAAGAAAAAACCTTGCAGGCATACAGTGATTTTCTGGACAAACTGCACAAACAGGTCAATAATGCCTACAAAAACGGTTTGATTGTCAAAAACGATCTGTTGAAAGTAGAGATAAAACAAAGCGAACTGAAAGTCAGTAAAATACAATTGGAAAACGGCAAGAAACTTTCGCTGATGCAGCTTTGCCAGACTATCGGACTGGATTATCAATCCGGAATGAATGTGCAGGGCGATCTGAGTTTATTGCAAACTCCTGAATCGTATTACGTTCCCAACGATGAAGCCCTAAAAGTAAGACAGGAATACCAACTATTGGAAAAAATGGTGCAGGCATCCGAACTGGAAACCAAAATGAAAAAAAGCGACTATATGCCTACCGTTGGGGTTGGCGTCAATGGTTATTACCTCGACCAGTTTGAGAGTGGAAACAAAGGTGCTTTTAACGGGATGGTCTATGCGACTGTTTCCATCCCAATATCGGATTGGTGGGGTGGAAAACACAAGCTGAATGAACTGAAATTCAGGGAAGATATGGCGAAAAATACCCAAAAGGAAAACGAAGGATTGCTCAAACTTCAGATGGAAAAAGCCTGGACAGACCTCAATGAAGCACACGACAAAATTCAGCTTTTGGAAGAAACTTTGGCACAGACTGAAGAAAACCTCAAAGTGAATCAGAACAGCTATAACAACGGCTTGATTCAGTTATCGGACTTGCTGGAAGCACAGGCTTTGAAAACAGAAACCGAGGATAAACTCACCGAAGCAAAAAGTACTTACAAAGTGAAAATAGCGGATTACCTGAAAGTAACAGGAAGATAAGTGATAATTAAAACCATTAAGAAGTTAAGATTCATTAAGCCTTAATTTTCTTACTGCCTTAATGGTTCAACAGATAAGTTTAAATACAAAAGACGTGTTAAGAAAAATAAATAATGATTTAAAATTCACTGAAAACATCAGGCTGTTTTCCGAAAAAGAGATGTCCGAAGTAGTCGATACCGGGCATCCGTTCCGTCCGAAAAATTCGGCTGTACTGTTTGTGAAACAAGGTGAATTGCAGATTAAGGAACAGATTACGCCTATCACCATTACCGGAGAATCGTTTTCGTTCATCAACAAAAAATATGTGTACGAAATAGCATCCATAAGCGAGGATATTGAATTGGTTATCTTGACTTATCCGCAGGAATTTCCGGATCGGATCATTCCCCATATAAACAAACAGAAAGTGTACCGCAATCTGGACAAGCAACATCTTTATAATTTTCCCATTACAAACGGTGAATCGGATGTGTTGTGGAAAAACCTTGACGTTATCGGATATTATCTCTCACACCGGCAAGAGGTTGATTATACTACGGAAATTGTGGAAAGCTATTTCACCGGGCTTGCTTATCGTCTTATGGAGATTGTAGATCGCGATAATCAGGAACTGCGTGATAAAATGACACGTACCGAAAAGATCGTGTACGATTTTACCTCCTTGGTTTCGGATTATTATCTGATGAACAAACACGTTTCCTTCTATGCGGATAAGCTGCTCATTTCTGAAAGGCATTTAGGTACTGTAGTAAAACGTGAAACGGGGAAAACGCCCCTTATTATCATCAATGAATTTTTAATCAATGAAGCCAAAGCACAACTGGCGGATTTTTCACTTAGTCTTGCCGAAATAGCCCACAACCTGCGTTTCAGTGACCAGTATTCATTTTCCCATTTCTTTAAGAAACATCTAAAAATAAGTCCTACACGGTATAGAAAAGAAGTTGAACGATTGATATAAATAAAAACGAAGCAGTGGATAGTAAACGTTGTAACTGAAAGTAGTGCAATGATTTATTTTTTTATTTTTGAAACTGAACATCTATTTCTTTTAGATTCATAAACCTGACAGTAAAATCATCCAAATTATTACATAATAATGACCGTAGAAGAATTAAAATCAAGATTGAGTATTCCTGTTATCGCCTCGCCAATGTTTTTGGTTTCCGGGACAAAACTCGTTATCGAATGCTGCAAAAACGGAGTTGCGGGTACCTTCCCTGCACTTAATGGCAGAACAAGCGAACAGTTTGAAGCAATGCTCAAAGAAATCACTTCCGAGCTGGAAAAGTTTGAACAGCAAACAGGAATTAAACCCGCACCATTCGGAGTAAACATTATTGTCAATAAGACCAATCCACGTATCCTTCCCGATCTGGAATTGTGTAAAAAATACAAAGTTCCGATTATCATCACCTCATTAGGTGCAGTAAAGGAAGTGGTAGATTCCGTTCACAGTTATGGCGGACTTGTCTTTCACGACATCATCAAAAAACGCCACGCCGAAAAAGCTGCCGAAGCCGGTGTGGACGGTCTTATCTGTGTTTCCGCAGGTGCAGGCGGGCACGCCGGAACTGCCAGTCCGTTTGCATTGGTTGCCGAAATCAAAAGTTTTTACAGCGGAGTACTATTGCTGGCAGGAAGCCTGAATACAGGTAGTGATGTACTCGCCGCACAAACCATCGGAGCCGATTTTGCCTATATGGGAACCCGTTTTATCGCTACCGCCGAATCTCTTGCACAGCAAGAATACAAGCAGATGGTCGTTGATTCGGATATCGATGATATTATCTATACCGACAGTATTTCGGGTGTAAATGCCAATTTTCTGAAAAAGAGTATCGAAGAACATCACGTCAATACCGATGCCAAAGTACAGGAAGATTTTTCTCAACTGAATAATGAGCACGCAAAAGCCTGGAAAGATATCTGGTCTGCAGGGCAGGGAAGTGCCGGTATTCACACGGTACCGACAGTTGCGGATTTGGTAAAGCAATTGAAGACAGAATACCGTTCAGCATTGGATAAAAACATGAAAATAGCAGGACACTTTAAGCATTAATAGATTAATGACAAGAATACTTAATGAATCTTAATGCCTTAATGGTTTTTATAAGAAATACCAACATAAGCATTAAACCATTAAGAAGTTAAGGAAATTAAGGTCTTTTTCTTAATGGACCTTAATCCCTTAATGGTTAAGAAAAATAAATAAAAAGTTAAACCATTAAGAAGTTAAGGGAATTAAGGTCGTTTTCTTGTCTTATCTTACTGTTAAAATCAAATAAAATTGTCAAATTTCAAAAATCAAATAAATATTATTTTATGAACCAGGAAACCTTTAAACAACTACTCACCACCCAAATTCCTATTGCCTGGATTGCCGGTGTAAGACTTGAAAGCTTCAGCGATAATGAGATGCAAACTTCAGTGGAACTAGATTTCCTGAACCAGAACCCTTTTAAAAGTATGTTCTGGGCAGTAGAAGGTATGGCTGCCGAATTTGCAGGCGGTATGATGTTGCTTTCCAAAATAGAACAGTCCGGAAAAAATATTGCCACATTGGTAATAAAAAACGAAGCCACATTTACGAAAAAAGCAATGGGAAAGATCGTGTTTACCTGCAATCAGGGAGAACAAATAGATGAAGCAATCCGCAGGCTGTAGAAACCAAACAGGGAATTCTTGTACCGCTTACCAGCATAGGAACGGATGAAGCAGGAGACGAGGTGGCCCGTTTTGAATTTACGTGGAGCATCAAACTGCGTAATTCATGATAGCAAGATATTGTGTATTAAGAGCTTCAGTAAAGTTTAATGCCCTTGAGTATTTTGTTGATTGCAAAAATATGTTGTTTAATAAAAACGACTTTCTGAACATTAATACGCTCTAATTGATAATGCTATAACTGTTTGTTTTTTAGAATTTTGTATCGTTAAACAGGGATTGTCCACAAAAACAAAAAAATCTCAAAAATATCATTATGAAAAAATCACTTTATAAACTGTATTATAGGACCTACCAATCGATATTAAGATTGGGTGCTCCTCTGTTGCCTTGGAGAAAGCCAACACTTGTTCAAGGTCCCGGAAGTTTGTCTCAACTTCCAAAAATCATAGCAGATCTGTCTATAAAAAGAGTTCTTATCGTGACTGACAAAGGGCTCATGCAGTTGGGAATGGTAGACCCCTTATTGGAAGGGCTTCAGGCGAAGGGAGTGACTTACACCATCTATGACGGCACGGTACCGAACCCCACCATAGACAATATAGAAGATGCGCTAAAACTTTATCACAGTGGTAATTGCGAGGCCATCGTCGCTTTCGGTGGCGGTTCGCCGATGGACTGTGCCAAGGTTGTAGGAGCCAAGGTTGCCCGCCCGAACAAACCGATCCCGAAGATGAAAGGGCTTATGAAGGTGTTGTTCAAAACACCGACACTTTTTGCCATTCCCACCACTGCCGGAACCGGAAGCGAAACGACTGTGGCCGCCGTGGTTTCCGACAGCCGTACCCACGAGAAATATGCCATCAACGATACGGCACTTATCCCGAGTTATGCGGTTTTGGATCCCGAGCTTACGGTAGGTTTGCCTAAACACGTGACCTCGGTCACAGGAATTGATGCCCTTACCCACGTTGTAGAATCTTATATCGGACAAAGCAGTACAAAAAAAACCAGAGAAGCCGGTTTGAAGGCACTCTCGCTGATACACGCCAACCTGTACGAAGCCTATATCAATCCGACCAATATCGAAGCAAGAGAAAATATGTTAAAGGCTTCCTTCCTGGCAGGTTTTGCCTTTACACGAGCTTACCTGGGTTATGTGCATGCTATTGCGCACACGTTGGGCGGGTTTTACGGCGTACCGCACGGACTGGCGAATGCAGTGGTCATGCCGTATGTCCTCGAATACTATGGTGCTCCGGCACACAAAAAGCTGGCAGAACTCGCAGACCACATCGGAATTACCGGGAAGGATGATGCAGAAAAAGCATCTAAATTCATCGCTTATATAAGAGAATTTAATCAAAAGATGGACATCCCTGACAAGATCAGTTGCATCAAAAAAAGTGACATCCCGAAAATGGTCGACAGAGCATTGGATGAGGGCAATCCGTTTTACCCGGTTCCACGGATATTTTTCAGGGAAGATCTGGAGATCTTATATAACCGTATCAGCGGCTGATCATAATTTGCAATAGACCAATATAATCGTCAATAAGTAAAAAATAATTATGAAAGTGACCTTTTGAACAGTATTAAGCTCCAATTGAAAGCGTTATAAGCTATTGGTTTACATAACTTTGTAGTAGTAACATTAAGAAGTTAAGGATATTAAGGCTTCCTTAATGAATCTAAATTCCTTAATGGTAAAAAAATAAACGAATGATTGAAAAATATTTGAGCAGACATTAAAAAAAAGAAAATCATGGAAAATATTGAAAAAATAGTAACCGACCAAAGAGCTTATTTTTCGAATGAAGCGACCAAGCCCATCGATTTCAGGGTACAACAGCTCAAAAAGCTGAAAAGCCTGTTGAAAGCTCACGAACAGGAAATGATCGAGGGCATCTACCTGGATTTTAAAAAATCCGAATTTGATGCTTATACCAATGAGATTGCACTATTGTACAGCGATATTGATGAGGCGATCCGTAAAATAAAACGTTGGGCAAAAGTTAGAAGGGTAAGCACCAATATGGTCAACTTTCCGGCAAAGAGTTACATCATTCCGGAGCCTTTGGGTGTATCACTGATTATTGGTGCGTGGAACTATCCTTACCAACTGTCGTTCGCACCGATGATCCCCGCTATTGCGGCAGGATGCACGGTCGTGCTGAAACCAAGCGAACTTCCGTCCAACACCAGCCGCATTATGGCAAAGATCATCAATGAAAATTTCGATCCGAAGTACATTGCGGTGGTTGAAGGTGGTGTGTCCGAAACAACAGCCTTGCTGGAGCAGAAATTCGACAAGATTTTCTTTACGGGCAGTGTTCCGATCGGAAAAATTGTCTATCAGGCAGCGGCCAAACACCTTACTCCGGTTACGTTGGAACTGGGTGGCAAAAGTCCGGCATTCATTACGGAGAAAGTCAATATGAAAATGGCAGTCAAGCGATTGGTCTGGGCAAAGTTTCTGAATGCCGGACAAACTTGTATTGCCCCGGATTATATCCTGGTACATCGCTCGGTCAAGCAACAGTTTCTGGACGCGCTGATTGCGGAAATCAATGCTAATGAATTCAGTTTTGAGGCAGGAACGTACACACAGATCATCAACGACAAAAACATGGAACGTGTGGCAGAGTTGATTGATCCTGCAAAAGTGTATCACGGTGGAAAAGTGAATCGGGAAAACCGTTATATTGAGCCAACAGTGATGACCGATGTGGATTTCAATGATAAGGTCATGCAGGAAGAAATCTTCGGCCCGATACTTCCCGTTATCGAATACGACAATCTTTCCGAGGCTATTGGCTGGGTGAAAGATAGGCCACGTCCGCTTTCTTGTTATGTCTTCACCGAAGATAAAGCTATCAAAAATAGGGTATTAAGTGAGATTTCCTTTGGTGGCGGTGCCGTAAACGACGGGATTATGCATATTTCCAATCCAAACCTTCCGTTTGGCGGTGTGGGTGATAGTGGCATAGGTTCGTACCATAGCGAAGCCGGATTTAAGGCGTTCACGCATTACAAATGCATTCTGGACAAACCGACTTGGATTGAATTCCCTTTGAAATACTATCCGCATACGCCTTTCAAGTTTAAATGGATTAAGAGGTTGTTGAGTTAATTTTGATAGAACTATTAAGAAGTTCCTGGTGTTAAAGCTTAACCTTAATGGTTTAAAATTCCCAAAATAAACAGTTCAAATTATGGTAAGCATCAAAAGCAAAATTTTTCAAATACTCCTTCGTTTGGCGAATACGAAAGGAAGTTGGGAGAGAGAAATGCTTTCCGGTCAGATCGACCTGAAAAGTTACAGACCCGAACCGCCTAAATGGTTACGTTATAGACTGCAAGTTGAAACCGAACGAATGAACGGACGGAAGGTATATACTTTGTCGCCAAAGAAAGATATAAGCGATACCGTTGTTCTATTTTTGCATGGTGGCGGATATATCCATCCAGCGGCATTGCAGCATTGGCAATTTGTTCGTGACCTTATTATCAAGAGCAAGTGCACCGTTATTTTTCCCGATTATCCATTAGCGCCAACATTTACCTATAAGGATTCATTTCAAATGATCGAACCGCTGTATAAGAGATTACTCGCTGAGCATGGCGCCAGGAATCTAGTTGTGATGGGCGATTCGGCAGGTGGAGGTTTTTCATTGGCATTGTCACAAAAAATGAAAAACGAAGGTATCGAACCGCCAGCACAGACTATTTTGCTTTCTCCCTGGCTTGATGCCAGCACGTCCAATCCCGATATGAAAGCCATTGATCCGGAAGATGCATTTTTGGGAATAGATGGATTGCAAATGGCAGGAAAAGCTTACGCCTGTGATACGGATGTCAGCAATTACTTGCTAAGCCCGGTCCATGGTACGCTTAAAGGGTTGGGAAAGATCAGCGTTTTCATCGGCACGCATGATATTTTTGTGGCAGATACCAGGAAATTCAGATCCTTATGCGAATCACAAGGCGTGGATATCAACTATTATGAATATGGGGAAATGCCACACGTTTTTATGATCCTTGGTTTTCCAGAATCCAGAAAGGCGATTAATGAGATTGTAAGATTGATTAAGGGCTGAAAAACTCTATGAAACTTGCACAAGATTTAACATAATTCCAATTTAGATGCTTTTTTCGAATTTACGCGTAATAAAATCAAGAGTAAGATACATTAAAAAATATCGAACTTTTGTTCAATTGATATCAGCTATGCCCTGTTTATGACTGCGGAGGAAGACGAGACTATTACCTGGCTTAATACGAAAATCAAACCAGTACATTAAACAGGTACTAAAAGAAAAATATTTTGGTGTATAATTTCAAAAAAGGATAACAAAGGGTAGGGTTGGACTGGAATCCTTGTCGCCAGTGAAAGGGATTCCAGTCCAACCCGTGGATGGCGCAAATGCTGAAAACAGGTAAATAGACGGAGCTTATCTATTGAAGTGATATAGAAATACTACATTACCGATATAAGCTGGTTTTACTTGATTCTTGATGATAAGTTTTGCCCCAATATTGACTTTTACTGTGCCGCGAAGGTTGCAGATGGATTTTGCAGTCGCCTGCAATTGTACCTCATTATCTACGGGAACAGCTTGTCCAAATTTAAAATTTTCTATTCCGTAATTGATTTCCATTGTAACGTTTCTTACATCTGCAATCTGTTTCCATAAGTATGAAATCAGGGATAAGGTCAGGTACCCATGTACAATAGTAGAAGTAAAGGGACCTTTCTCTTCGGCTTTTTTCCTGTCAACATGAATCCATTGATGGTCATGTGTTGCCTTGGCAAAGCGATCGATCTGCTGCTGGTTAATCATATGCCATTTGGAAACCCCTATCAGTTTTCCCTCATAGGCTTTATATTCGTCAAAATTGTTAATAATTACCATATAAACTAGCTTGGTCTGTCAATAACTGATATAGGACAAGTTTAAATAAATAGATGTTAAAATCATAATTTAAAAACTTATAAGTTTGCAAGACATTATAAGTTCAAAAAAATAATATTTGTGCCCTGGAGCGAAGTAGGAAATATTTGAGCGCTTTTTTGTAAATTGTTTTTAAATAAATTAAAGAAAAAATAATCAACAGGTCCAAGTACGGTGAATTGTTCCGAAAATTACCTAAACTTTGTTTTTATTTTGAAAAGTGCTTAGAGCTGCTATGTTAACTGTATTTTTTTTGTTTTTAAATAATTAATTATAAACCACTTAAAATAAAAATACGGTGTGCAATGAGAAAAGTGATAAATCGGGATTAGTACTGGGATTGGTGGTTTGCTCCAGTGGAGAGAAACGAGAAACAAAATTAAGAAAAAATCGAATGATTTAAAAGATCAGCCAAAGAGTAAATATGGAGAACTCTCGGATTCTGTGAAAGAGCAATACGATCATGTTGTGTCAGGTGTCGAAGAGACGTTGAGCAGTGTGGCTATTCCAAAGCTGAAAATGTAAAAGAAAATGCAGAGTCGAAACTGAATGATCGTAAAAAGCAATACTTATTTTCCAAATTATTATAGCTAAAAAAAGTACGTGACCAATCGTTATCCACTTTTGTTTTTTCTAATATCCATACTCTTTTGGATGGCTTTTCTTTGGCTGTTTTTGACAAATGATGATCCATAGAGGTTAACTCTGAATATGGTTTAAAATTTTTTACGACCTTTAAAGCACCAAATGCAGGATAATATGATAGAAATATTGTTAAGGGAGATTGAAAAAGCTGTCCATGTTGAGCCGCATGAAAAAGGACTTATTACCGGGCTATTTCATGAAAAAAAGTATAGGAAAGGTGATTACTTTTTGAAAGAAAGTGATGTGTGCAGACATGTCGGATTTATAATAAGTGGTGTGATGCGCTATTACATTAACGATGATGGAGAGGATAAAACCTACGGATTTGCGAAAGAATCAGATTTTGTATGCAACAATGAAAGTTTTCTTCCACAGCGGCCATCACGACAAATTATCCAGGCGTTGGAGGACTGTACTTTATTGGTTGTAGGATATAATGATCTTCAAACGTTTTATACGTCACTTAAAAATGGCGAGCGTTTCGGGCGGATGGTTATCGAACAGGTTTTTGTCAAGACTTTACGGGGTCTCAATTCTTTCTATACAGATTCGCCGGAGCTCCGTTATGAAAAATTTGTAAAAGAATATCCTGATCTGCTGCAACGTATTCCACAATATTATATTGCCTCCTATGTAGGAGTCAAACCACAATCGCTGAGTCGTATCCGAAGTCGAAACACGAGTAGGAAATGAGTTATTAACCCAGGTGCATGAAATTTGAAAACGGTACAAATAACTTTGTTGTCAACTTAAAAATTAAATATTATGACAACAAGAATTTGTTACAGCATTTCATTTTTGACCGGAATAGCGCTGCTATTTATAGGTCTACGGTTTTTGATTTCACCTATCAATGCTGAACTCGATTATGGAATCTCCACCAAGACGCATGCAGATTATTCCTTTCATTACATCAAAGGTATCCGGGATCTATTTTCAGGGATACTCCTGATACTTTTAGTATTGGCAAAGGAAAGAAAGGCTCTGGCAATCGCACTGCTTGCAGCCACTGTCGTACCTCTTGGTGATTTTATGATTGTAATGGGTGAAAATGGAAGTAATTGGCAACATGGCATAGCACATCTGATTGCTGTAGCTATCTGCATTATAATCGGTCCGATACTTTTTATTCAAAAAAATAAAAAGAGCAGACCTGAGAGCCAAATATCCTACAATTTAATCCAGTCTGCTGCTGATGGAGGACCTACGGTAAGTGAATGCGATTTGCTTGCAGGAGCAAAAACACCATGGCACTACCATACTTTATTTTCTGAAAAGTTTGAAGTCCTGGAGGGTGAACTGGAAGTGGGTAAAGCCGGTAACCTATACCAGCTCAAGGCCGGGGACGAGATTAATATTTTGCCATACGAGAAGCACCTTTTTAACAATAAATCCAAGAACGTGTGTCGGATACGAACAACTATAGAGCCTGGAAATATTCCATTTGAGAAGGCTTCACTAATTCTTCTCGGGCTTGCAAAGGATGGCCTAACCAACAGCAATGGAATTCCTAAAAAGTTTTCAGACCTTGCGTTGTTCATATATCTGAATAACTCCAAGATGACCGGAGTTATGGCTATTGCTGAACCATTTTTAAATCTGGTTGCAAAAATTGTTATACATCGAGGCCGGTTGAAATTTCTTGAGGACAAGTATTGCAAAACATTCAATGCCGGTTAATAAGTGGAAATTGTAATAATAGCCAACAAACAAAATTAATTATTGTCTCCAAAATACTTATATATGCTTAAACTTAATGAACTGCAAGATTTGAAAAAATGCTGAATGTGGCTACATGTCTTGAGTGAAATGTATAAATTTACATATGGATATATTACAAGCAAAGGAACGAAAGGGGCAATTCCGTGTAGCAGAAATAGGGGAAAACAAGTGTACGCTGGAATCTTATAACAGAAGAGATTTTTATAAAATCAGCCTGGTAACAAAAGGCTGGCCCCCTTGCGAGTTGCGTTACGGTGCCTTGGATCCCATTGAGGTTGACAGGCCAGCATTAGTTCTTCTCAATCCGCTTGTTCCTCATTCCTGG
The DNA here is from genome assembly GCF_001045455.1 of Chryseobacterium sp. FH2. Lineage (GTDB taxonomy): Bacteria > Bacteroidota > Bacteroidia > Flavobacteriales > Weeksellaceae > Chryseobacterium. Next base: position 90,005 of record NZ_LFNE01000012.1, read on the forward strand.
GTTGTTTCGGAACGGGAAATTGAATCGGAAGGTTATTTCTGTGTATTCGATTATGATTTTATCAGTCATAATACCGAATTGAACGGATTGTCAAACTTGATTTTTAACAATCAGAAATCTCCTGTTTATTTTCCTAATGAAAAAGAACTGAGTTTCCTTACCGTTCTTTTTGCCAGAATGCGAACTGAGGCCGATCTGTTCTATCCTGATAAGGACAATCTTTTCAGGAGCCATTTAAATCTTCTTTTTCATGAAGCTCTGCAGATACACTCAGATGACAGTAAGATAGAAAAAGGCAGTTCAAGGATTGCCAGTGCCTTTTTTACTATGCTTAGAAAGCAGTTTCCGGTGGACCTGCCCTTACAGCCTATTAAACTGAAAAAGGCTTCTGACTTTGCGGATCTTCTGGCGGTTCATGTTAATCATCTCAATACAGCAGTTACCAAAGCATCGGGAAAATCAACCACGGCCCATATCAATGAGCTTATCTTTGCCGAGGCCAAATCTTTGTTGAGTTATACTACATACAGTGTTGCAGAGATATCAACTGGTCTTGGTTTTGAATATCAGAGTTATTTTACACGGTTTTTCCGAAAGTTTGCAGGACTTACTCCTTCAGAATTTCGAAATACCTTTGAAAAGTATAAATAATACTTTGAAATGTCTTTGTCTTCCAAAAACAATGTGGATAGTTTTGCTTATATAAAAAAATAGTATGGACACATCAATTCAATCAACCTTTTTATTAGGTGGCGACCTTGAAATCAACCGTATGGGATATGGAGCCATGAGGATTACCGCACCAGATCTATTCGGAATGCCCGAAAATCCTCAAAACTCTATCGATGTATTACGAGCTGCTGTGGAATCAGGAGTAAATTTCATAGATACAGCAGATCAATATGGCCCATTTGTTTCTGAGCAATTGATTGCAGAAGCCCTACATCCTTATCGGGAAAATGTTATTATAGGAACAAAGGGGGGACTTGTACGTTTCGGGTCCTGGGCAGATATTAACAATGATGCAAGCCCACAACATCTGCAAGATGCATTGGATGGTAGCTTACGACGGTTAAAACTTGAACGGATCGATCTTTACCAATTGCACCGGATCGATCCTAAAGTTCCTGCTGAAATAAGTTTTGAGTTTCTTGCCGGTGCACAGCAACAGGGAAAGATCAGGCATATTGGTTTATCTGAGGTATCTGTTGACGAAATTAAACAAGCACAGCAGTATTTTAATGTAGTTTCCGTACAAAACCGCTACAGCGTCATGGAACGTCAATGGGAATCTGTACTCGAATATTGTCAGTCACAGGGTATCGCCTTTATTCCATGGTTCCCGATAGGCGGAGGAATGACTCTAATAAAAGATAGACTTCAGAACGTTGCGGACAGGAAAGGGGTGAGTATGCATCAACTTGCGCTCAGCTGGCTCCTAAACCGCGCTGAAAATATCCTTCTTATTCCTGGAACATCAAGTTTAAAGCATCTTAAAGAAAACATAGATTCTCAGAAAATAAAGCTCGATGAGCAAGATCTTAATGAATTGGATACTTTTGCTGAAAATGCATAAAGCCAATAACTTTAGATATTCTTTTAGCCAAGTATGGGGAATTTATGAGAAAAAGGTTTAAATATCTGAAAGATTTTACAAATTAATATTGTTACTATTTTATGCAAATAGCGAATTTGTATTTCTTAAATTTAGATATATATTGTCATATTCTAAATTAGATCCTGTTTTATATAGAGTAAAACAGGATCTTAATAAAAAAAGGGCTTTAATATGATATGCGCAGCAACCGAAATTGTCAAGCGTTAAAGCTATTATTTAGTTGAATAAAATCAGATAAGTGGCCAGAAAGCAAGAAAGCATACCTGTAAACTCAATGGATGATGAATTCGTCCAGGGTATTGACATAGACAAAATTTACATTGAACAATCTGACTTTAAAGCCAGTGAGTATTATGCGGAAGCGAGCTTGGCACATCGGGACGAGGGACATACATTCCATATTGTTGAGAAAGGAAGTGTTGTTATAGAAATTGATTTTCAAAAATATAAAATCGATGCACCAGCAATAGTTTATATGCATCCAAATCAAGTGCATCGAATTTTGGAATTTTCAAATATATGCGTATGGACTCTTGCTGTCAAAAATGAAAATCTAAATACAGTTTACTGTGACTTGTTGGAAGAGCTTGCACCTCTTAAACCATTGTCTTTATCAAACGATATCAGTGCAAAAATATTTGAAATTTTTACTATCTGCCTAAATTTTTCAAGAGAAAACAATGACCACCTTCATTATTTAATTTTGAAAGATAGTTGTAATACCTTAGTAGGCTTAATCATTTCAGTTTTTTTAAGTCAGAAAAAATCTCCAGTAAAACTTTCAAGAATGGAGCTTATTTCAAAAGCGTTTCAACAATTGTTGGAAAAGGAATATTGTACAATAAAGCGGCCTGGCAGATATGCGGAGCTGTTAAATATCTCGCCCCATTATTTGAACGAAAGTGTAAAAATACGACCGGTTTATCAGTTTCACAGCATATCCAGAATCGTATTGTACTGGAAGCAAAACGTTTGCTTTACCACACCGATAAATCGGTTAAAGAAATCTCTTTTGAGCTGGGTTATGATGACTACCCTTATTTCTCCAGATTTTTTACCAAAGCTGCAGGAATGTCTGCATTGAAGTTTAGGAGCAAAAGGCACAGATAGTCCAATACTTTCTCCGATTAACCATTTTCCTGCATTGTTTTACTTTGGATATTTGTACTATAAAGTTTAAACAAATGGAAATGCAAGAAACTAAAATGGTGCTAATATCCGGAGCAAGCTTTGCCGGCTTGACAATGGCATATTGGCTGAATAAAAGAGGGTATAAAATAACTGTGGTTGAAATCGGAACTCATCTAAAAATGGGAGGCACACCTGTTGATATTAAAGATAAAACTGTTGATATCGTTAGACGGATGGGGCTTTTTGAACAGATAAAAGCCAATAGAATCGGGCCCAGCAAGTGGGAATTTAAAAATGCCAATGATGTTAGCGAACATACTGTTTTATTGGAAAAATTACCTAACAATGAGTTTGAAATAGAAAGAGATGTATTACTCAATATGTTCTTTGATCTCGTAAAGGATGATGTTGAATTCATTTTTGATAATAGCATTGTTTCACTATGTGAATTAGAGAACAATATTGAAGTTATTTTTAAAGATGGTTCGCAATATGTTTATGATCTGGTGTTTGGCTGTGATGGCGTACATTCGACGGTAAGGAAAATCTGGTTTGGAGAAGAAAAGGTGTACAGTCATTTTTTAGGGCAATATTTTTCTATTGGTATTGCGGATAGATTACTGGTAGAAGAGGGGGCTTACCAAATGTATGCAGAGCCCAATAAAGGCGTTGCGCTTTACGCATACAACAACAAAACTGACATTATCTTTACTTTCCGGCCTGAAACAGAAATTGAATACGATTTCCGTGATCCGGAGCAACATAAAAGAATCATTGTGAAGCAATTTGCAGGGGCTAGCTGGCGAACTGCCGAATTATTAAAAGAAATATTAAATTCTAAATCGTTCTACTTTGATAAATTTTGCCAGATCAAAATGCCAGCATGGACAAAAGGACGAGTTGCACTGGTCGGGGATGCGGGCTATTGTGCGTCACCGGCGGCCGGTATGGGTGGTTCATTAGCGATAATAGGTGCGACGGCACTGGCTGATGCTTTTGAAAAATATAATGGAAATTTTGAATTGGCCTTTGAAGGATACAACAGGGAACTGCGTCCTTTTATAGAGAGTATACAGGCAGGTGCTGTAGAAACGTTGGATAAACTTCTACCACGGACAGAGGAGGAAATAAGATTAAGAAATAAAAACGGAGTGAACCTTTAAAATAAGCAAAAATGAATTGGAAATTCATATCCTTATGCGAATCACTACGAATTAGAGTTTTTGACCTTGAAATACTTATATTTGCTTAATGAACTTAGTTTATTGTAGTTAAGATTTTACAAGAATTAACAAGATAGACGAGTGTGTGGCACATATGTGGCATCTTTCAATTTTAAATTTGTAACAATCTTATTTCTAATTGATTATGTCGTTAGGTGATATTCCCTCTCTCTCCGCCAGTACACGGAAGAAGATTTCTTAGAAGTGTGGTAAAAGCTAAAAAAGCCTGCAATTTTAAAAATTGCAGGCTTTTTTTCAAAGAACTCCTGAAATTTTCAAAATGATCATAATTATTGTGGCAGAATCGTGGTACTTTTGGGATACTTATTTCGGAGATTTGGATAATTCCATCTGAATTTTGTTATTGAAATTTGTATCAAAAAAAATAATGATACAGGAAAGGGTAGTACTAAATTGACATGTCAACAATCCTATTTTGTAATTTTGTCCATCGTTATTTGCAAGATTATACAATATTGCTGTATATTGAAATAGTTTTAATCTCACTTAAATATCAATCATTAAATGGATAAAGTAATTTTAAAGGAAAAGTTTCCCTTGTTTTCAGAATATTGGTCGCCAAAAATTGTTGGCGAGCTCAACGGGCAAAATGTTAAGCTTGCTAAATTCAAAGGCGAATTTGTTTGGCACAAACACGACAATGAAGATGAAATGTTTTTTGTCGTAGACGGTACTTTGAAGATTGAATTTCGCGACAAAACCGTAACGTTGAATAAAGATGAATTTTTAATCGTTCCCAAAGGGGTAGAACATAAACCCGTTGCTGAAAACGAGGTTTTAGTAATGTTGTTTGAACCCTCAACGACGCTCAACACAGGCGATACTGAAAACGGATTAACAAAACACCAATTGGATTGGATATAAAAGTTGTACTAATTCACTTTTGATTTTTTCTTTTTAAAGTGAATCAGTGCCAACAGATAACATCTTCATCATACCCACACTAATGGTTTTGTTCATTCCTACTGTTTCCGAAGAATACGTTGATACATTAATGATTTGGTTTTCGCCAACATTTATGGTAAGATTTCCGCCAACCTGTATTAGTAAATTTTTAGGAACATTAAGCGTGGCATTTCCTTGCCCATCAAAATGTAAGAAATTTCTGTCGGGTGTGCTTTGTTTCCAGCTTCCTTCGGCATCATTGCCGAGATTTTCAATGCCGCTTCTCGTTTTAAATACTTTCAAATCATTGTTCGGTGTGGCATATCCACTCACATCATTACCATTATACATTGCTCCCGGCATAAAAGGTTTCTCGGCATTGCCACCTTCAAAACCCACCAAAACCTCAAAAGGCAATCCATTTCTAATTTCAATATCTTTGCCCATCAATGTATCTGTTCGTAGTTGTAGCTTTTATTTTGTTATCAGAAGTTCCATATCCGCTTGTTTCTGAGCCATTATAATGCGTTCCCATCACAAAAGGCTTTTCGGCATTCTGGCCTTCAAAGCCAACCAAAACTTCCTCACCAATTTCAGGAATAAAATGAAACCCTTTTCCTGCTCCGGAGTGGGGTTGTATCAACCGTATCCACGTGTCATTTGGTTTTGGGCAATTATCATTTACTTATACTTTAAAGTGATTCTATCCCTACCTTTGGAACAGTACCTATTTATTTTATTTTTTCAACCCCAGTAACATCTACAAATATTATTTCTTTAAAAGAACTTTGATATTTTGCACAAAAACCTAATATTTTTTCATAATTTATAATATCATTTGTGCCTGAAAAACATATTATTGTTATTTTTTTTTCATTTGGATTAAAAAAATAAACGTAATTAACCCCTTTAAAATAGTCAAAATATTCATAGTTGTTTTGTTTTTCTATTTTTTTTAATTCAAATTTTAAATTTTCAAATGCGACCTCTGTTTCTTCACTATTAGAGTAAATAAAATCATAAATTTGGTATTGACTCTCATTTTTATATTTTCCAGCTTCCTGAGGAAGATTTTTTTGAAAGTATAGATTTTTTGCAAGACATTCTTCATTTGAATGATATAATGTGTTTTTATGAATAGATTCTATTTTTAATATTGTTTTAGGGTTAATTAATTTCAAAAAAATAGGAGTAATTGAAGAAGGAGATGTTAAAGGAATTTCAGAAATTTTACATAACAGAGTATTGTTTATCTCTTTTTTTGGAGGATAAGTTTCGATACTAATATCTTTTTCTACCTGTTTTTTAACGCAAGAGTTAAAATTAATAGTGAATAACAAAATAAGAATAAGAAATAGCATTTTCATTATCTATAATCTTTTAAATTTATTCCTTCTTTATTTTATCAATTATAACAACATTTTCAAAATCTTTACCAAAATATGCTGTAATTACAAAAACCTCTATTGTTAATTCTGATACATTTTTTAGTTCCTTTATAATATTACTGTCTAATACTGTAAAGTAAAATTTCAAATTATTTTGCCTTATACTAATTGCCGTTGGTTCTGTCCCCAGATTTTTATACTTAGTATATAATTGAAATTCTAAACTATCATTGTTTAATGTTTTAAAGTTTTTTTCATTTTGAAATAAAAAAAAACCTTTCCCAAAATTATTGTCAAAAACTCCTCTAATTTTCTTTTTAGAAATTAAGACTGAATCTGTAGATACTAAACGAATCTGCGACACTATATTACATAGTTTGGTTTCATCTGTAAAATGTAAACATTGCTCTTTATTTATGCTCTTCGAAAAATTTGTGTTATGGACTGTTTGTGTGTTTTGATACCAACATCCATTAAATATGGTTAATATAAACAATGCAATTAATTTCATTTTGATTCTCTTACTTGAGTTACAATATACTTTTTATAGCTTGAGTTTGTAAAGTAATCATTTCTTGAATCTGCAGCCCCTTCTAATTTATATTCCTTACAAATACAATAAAGTCGATTTAAATTGGAAGTACCCACGTCAGCATTTCCTGTTGCATTATCATCAAACAAAAAGTAATTTCCATTCTCATCACTTAATATCTTTTAAATTAGCATCAAGAACTCATTAAAAAAGTAATTTAACTTTATTGTACTCACTCTTAATTTCATTTATTTTTCTCTCAATTTCTTTTCGTATTCCTGATATTGTTGCATTATATGTTATTAATGTTAAACAATTTTTTTCTTTATTCAAAAGAATCACCATTCCTCTTTTAAAAAATTCAAAATATTTTACACTTTTTCTTGCATTTTTTGAAAGTTCATCAATCTTATTATAAATATATTCAGCCTTATTGTTTAAGTAGTAAATATCATATACTTTTATTGAACTGTCTGATGTATTGTAGTTAATACCCGATTTTATTTCATTTATATAAAAAATAGAGTCTATTAATAATCTATCTTCACCAAAAAACAAATCGCTATTTTCCAGCGAAATACTCGATTCTGTATTAATTTTAAATTTTTGTTTTAAAGATTTATTAATTAGTCTCACATCAGAAATTTCAATTTTTATTTGTTTTTGTATAATCGTATCTTCTATTGTATTTACTTTTTTATTATTTTCATTTACTTTACCATTACAAGAAAATATTGTCAAAAGCAAACTTAAAAATATTACCATCTTAGATTTTTTCATTTCTCATCTTTTAAATTAGCACCAAGTAAAATTCGCTCATTATTATTTTCGAAAACCAACTCTTCACCTATCCCATGGTAATCATAATATCTTATCTGAGCAATCTTATTATTTTTGTCATATACATAGGATTTAAAAATCACAGAATGTCCATATGAAAAATATCCGTCATTTATTTTACTAAGTGAATTTTTAATTGATTTTTTTAAAGTTTCCCAATTTGTGAGTTTTTTATTCCTCCAAAATTGAATCATAGCCCCCTCTTCCAATTTTCCTCCCCAAACTTCTTCATGAGTTAATAATTCTGCATATTCGTTCTTTGCTAAAGCACCTCCAACTCCATATCCAAAATAGTCATCAGGAATATTTTTCGATATTGTGCCAGAATATATATAATCATCTCCTTTTGTAGTAATTTTTATCGCATCTGTAATTTTACAATCTTCAAATGCTTTCCCAACCCTTGCCATCGAAACAGCAAAACACATTCCTAAACAATTTTGATATTTATTTGCAATATCTATTGATTCTTGAGGATGTCCAAATGTATATTCATCCGTAGCTGGTAGATGTTCCCCAAGTTTAGCTATTGGTAAACCTTCAATATTTTTCGTTAAAGTTCTCCCTACTTTAGAACCGTATTTTATAGCCCCACAAAAAACATTTTTCACTCCTCCGTCAAAAATCCAATCGTTATCATCGGCATAAAAACTTATTTGTCCTATCTTTTTAGATTTATCCCATTCTACTTCAAAACTATCTCCGTATTTTAAATTTTTAAAAACTTTACTCTCTATAAATTTATCATCTACATCATAAAACTTTGCCGTAATATTACCGCCATCACTATCGTTTGCCGTTGGATTTCCTTTAATTACATTAAGTTTTACCTTTACAATCTTATCTTCACTTATAAATTTAATGTTTTTAGATTTTGGCTTCCTCAAACTTTGCTGTATGTATATGCTCAAAGTCCATTCTTTATTTCCATTCGTTTGAACTTTATTGCTACTATTTTGTACTTCATCAATATTTACAACAGGAATATACGAATTATCAGAATCCAGTTCAACTTCCTCATACTCTCCAATAAAAGTATTTGGGGCAACCCAAATATTTTTGCCTTTTGCGTTAAACTCGGCACTTCCGTCAAAAGTATGAAACACAATCTCTCCTTTGCTCGTGATTTCTGTTATTCCCTCTACCACTCTAATTTTCATCCTATCATCATTTAGTAATCATTAGACTTTTCTCCGCTGTTTCTTTTGACGGTAGTAGAAGCATTCACGTTTACATTTGTTTCGCTACTTACTTTCATCTTATTTGTAATCGTTTGAATGCCTTTTTCACTATAACTTTGCAAATCGCCCATTATATGTTCTATCATTTTACCTACAACCGTAATATTCGCATTTCCCATTACAGAACTCACATAATTCATTCCAACAGTTTGCGTATAATTCATTCCTGCAGAAGTGAAAATATTCATATTGGCATTTACATTCACGTTTTCTCCTGCGGTAATATTGATAGATTTTCCTGCAGAAATATTAATGTTTTCAGGGGCTTTTATATCAATATTACCGTCGCCGTAGAAAATCGCTATCGTTTGACCTTTTTGGCTTTCCAATGTTACATCTCCCGTTTCATCATTCATAATTAAACGGTTGCCAATTCGGCTGTGCAATACTTTCAAACCATTGTTCGGTGTGGCATATCCACTCACTTCATTATCATTATACATTGCTCCCAGCATAAAGGGTTTCTCGGCATTGCCACCTTCAAAACCCACCAAAATCTGCTCACCAAACTCAGGAATAAAATGAAAATTGTTACCTAACTATTAATTATACAAACCCCTATAATTCTTGAATGAGATTACAATATTTGAAACAAGAAACGCAGTTATAAGGACATATAACACACTTTCAATCAATAGATAATTTTTATTATAATAAAAAATTTCAGAAATATTAATAAACTCAAATAAATAAATAAATAATAGTAACAGTATATTAAATATCAATAATGATTTTGATTTTTCAACACTTAAAATTTTAAAAGGGATTATTAAAATAAAAAAATTTAATATAAACAAAAAAGGTATTGTTGAACCAGAGCCAATTTTAAGAATATTAAAAAGCAAGCTTGCGAGTAAAACAATTGTACTGAGATATTTCTTTTTTAATAAGAAATAAGTAACACAAATAGTTAGTAATATTGATATCCAATTAAAAATTATTATACTTTTTGTTACAGAATAACACTCTGTACTAGAATCACAAAATAATCCTAAGTCAAATTGTGAGTTGTATAATATAGTATAACCAAAATAGCTAATTAAGCCCAATAAAAAATATACTATTAATAATTTTTTCATAAACTAGCCTTTTGGAAATGCCATTGTTTGACATGGAATTATTACATCTTTGTCTTTTTGAAAAATACACATACAATTAGGTGGTCCCAAGGGAAAATCCCCTGGCTTTACCTCATTATATGCGCCTTGCGGTTGCCAAGGATAAATTTTATCTAATTTCATTTCATGTTTTTTATACTCTCTGAATTCATCGTCTTTCGTTATATCAATATTGACTTTCTCTAAATTATCTGCTATTTTTAAATCGATTCTATCCGCTCGACTACCCCAAGTATTTTCATAATTACTTCTTTTTAAAAAAGCATGAACTTTTCCACCCAATCTATCCGCAAGCTTCTGAGCAAGACTTTCTTTTTCTCCCCATGTAAATCGTTCAATCTCTGTATCATTATCTACACTTAAACCAGTTCTACAAGCAAAAGACCAAATCTCATTATCTTTAGAAAAACTTTTAGGATTAAATTTGGAATAATTATTTAAATTCAATTCATTTGACTTTGCTGTTTCTGTTGATGTTATTTTGTTATTTTTTTTATAAATGTCCCAGTCTAACATGAAAGTTATTCTACTAGGCATTCCGTGGGAATAAATATATATACTTTTAACCTTATATATATTCCCATACATATCTGGTTGAGTTCTACAATCAGTTCCTAATTTTGAATATCCAAAATTTATATAATTAAATAACTCAGAAATATTACTAATTTCTATAATCTTTATATTACTTTTATATTTTTTAAGAGCTTTTTCCATTTCATTTATCATGTTCTGTGAATAACCATATTTAAAATAAATCACAGTCTGTACACTCGATATCCTTACGCGTCTTATAGCTTGTGCCATAACATTAATTTATTTACTGGTTTTTTATCATGAACTTCACTTCCAATGACTATAATATTTTCATTATATGCCACAATATGGTTTAAACTCGGTTTTCCAGGCTTATATACTCCAATACTATTGCTTGTTCCCATTAGAAGAGATTTTTTTAGCACTATTTAAAATCAGTTTCCCTTCTGTAGCTTCTACCCACTTAGATTCTGTGATTTCCTCAATCTTTTTACCCACGATAACGGTTTCTTTATTTTCCGTTTTAATAATCATATTCTTGGAAGTCTTAATAATCGCCATAACTAAAAAAGATTAGATTTTTCCCCACTATTCCATTCTATGGTCTTAGCACTCTGCATTGTCATATTTTCCTGCGTACTGCTTATATTGATTTCTCCCGCAAAAGTTTCTGAAGTTTTAGATTGTCTTAACACTGTTTCATCCACCATTTCGGTCCTATTATTAGCCATCTCCATTCTATTACCTGTTGCGGTTTCCATAATATCATTCCCTGCTGTAACTCCAATATTATTTCCTGCACTGGTAGAAATATTTTGTCCCACAGATGTCGTCATATTTTCCCCCACATTAATGTTCATGTTTTTACAGTTAAAAGTCATTGTTTCTGGTGCTGTAACCGTAATATTACTTCCTACAGTATCGAAAATCATTTCGTTACCACTTTTGTCGGTCAAAATAATGCTTTCATCTTCTGTAAATTTCAAAATATGTCCGCTTCGTGTATGGATTGCTTTAATGCTGTTATCGGAAGTTCCATATCCACTTGTCTCACTTCCATTGTAGTGCGTACCCATCACAAAAGGTTTCTCGGCATTTTGAGAATTGTAATTTTGTTTTTGCTAAGATTAGTTAGCTTCTTTGAAGATAACAACTATATTTATCTATTCAAGATTGATTTTTGAACATTTTATTAAATATTCTCTATTGTTAAATAAATTTTCTTGTACATCATCAAAATTATTTTTTTTCAAAGAAAAATTTATTTTTTTAGGGATTTTGTATTGGCATTTTTCAGTTAGTAATCTTTCATTTAGAGGATTAGTTCTATAACTTGAAAGATTTAATAAAAACCAATCTCTTTTGACTTTATCATAGGTGAAACTTAATAAATCATAATCAAGATATTTTGGGGCATATGTAAATTTAAAAATAATAATATTTCTCACTATTTTTAGATTTATAATACCTGCTTCATCATTATAATTTGAGAAAAAAAATATTGAATCAACTTTTTTTCCGATATCTGATTTTTTATATTCAAAAATAAATCTATTATTAACAGGATCCTTATAAACAATATCTTTTATTTTATCTAGATCAAGATCAATTTTCGCTATTACTTTATATTGCGCACTACATATTGTACAAAATAATAAAAATAAAATAATTTTACTTTTTCTTAGAGATACATATTTCATCATATTTAAATAGTAATTTTAAATTTTTTGTGAATTCTTTTCGTTCTTTAAGTCCATAAGGATTTTTTACTTTTCCATTTATACATTGTGATACTCTTAAAACATCATCTGTATCTGCAACCAAGTTAATATTTTCTCCTGTTGGCACTGTTTTTCCAAGATTTTCCCAGTACCAGCCAGCTGAGCCAAATGCAAAATGCAAATTACTCGCAATAAGTGATGCAGAATCTACATCTACTATTTCGATAACTTTTTCCTTAAGTGGTTTACCATTTTTATTTAGAATTTTCTTACCATTAACATCTACTTTATCTTTATAATAAATATATTTTTCCTTATTGAGAGGCTGCCTGTTAAATAATTCATCTATTTTTTTATTATTTAATAATTGTGGTTCTTTTTCTAATACATAAGAAAAATATTTTTTCTGAGTTTTCCTCCAAGTCAGTTGAATTATGCCTCGACCTTTATATCTTGGACCATCTCCATCTACAGTATGTTCCATAGCTTTGGCATCACTGTGATTTCCAGGATTATATTTTTTACCAGAAGAATATTCTAAAGTAGTTCCATATCTTGATGACTCGTGATATGATTGTGCCAAAAAATGAATTTTTCTAATACAACTATTTATACTATGATTTTTCATTATATTATTAAGTTCATCACACAATCTTTTATAAGTTTTGTCAGATTCTGGCAATGGACAGTTTTCATCATAAAATAGAGATGTCGTTTTTATTTTTTCTGTTTCACGTAAAGTTTGAATGATTGTTTTAATTTCATTCTCTGTAAAATCTCTATTACAATAGCATTTTTTTTCCTCTATATCTTCTTCTGAGGATGGCGGTTTTTCAGGTTCGCCATTTAATATACCATCCATAGCATTAAAAATAATTTCTTTTCCTGAAGTAATTTCGTAACCTTCTGTAGCATAGACTTTATAGCTTCCTCCTATCTCTTCTATCAAATCTCCACCGATATAAGTTTCCTTACTCATATATTTAATGACTTTTAGATTTTTCCCCCGAATTATGTTGTATCTCCTTTTGGGAATGGAATTCGTGATTTTCAGTTGATTGAATATTTCCTTTACCGTTGATGATGGTTTGTTTGTCTTTTTCTATCTTACTTTCCTTATTCCCTTGGATAAACTCGACTACTTTTCCCACAACATTGGTCATAAAATCCATTCCTACAGAAAGATTTTTAAGCATCCCCACACTTTCAGTATGGTTCATTCCAATGCTGTCTGATTTATTCATACC
>NZ_LFNE01000013.1 GCF_001045455.1 Chryseobacterium sp. FH2
TTGTTCTGCTTGTTTTCGGTAGATTGCTGTTTTGAAGCCCGGATAGAGCTTCCTGAGATTAAGTACTGACCGTCGATGGTGGTGGTTACCTGGCTCAGAAAATCCTGTGTCGAGGATTTAATATCCTTTTGCCAGACTACTTCCTGGGCGGACATACCGAGAAATGTACACATCAAGAGTGCGCCAAAATAATTTTTTTTCATGGGCATTAATTTTTTTACGTTTTCAAATATATAAAGTGTTCTGCTTTACAAATTGCGGATTCCCTTAATGGAACCAATTTTTATCAATATTTTATTAATTCTTTGTTTTGCTCTTTATTTTTTACAAAATTAATCCTCTAAAGCGACAAACCTTGTCGTAATATATAGAGATGCATTATTTCTTTCTTTAGTTGGATTGTAGCAATAAGCAAAAGGCACGAGGCAAAAGTCAATCCGTATTAGAGGTACCGCGAAGAACCCAATATCCCAGAAAGACTCCGCCCGCGCCCATATAAGATACACGGGCGTAAGCCTATCATTTTAGGGATACTTAAGAAAATTCGCGGTTTTCTAATACCAATATGATAGCTTACGCTTTTGTTTTTATTAAAATTTGCTGCGAAGATAAAAATATTTTTTAAAAATTTTCAAAGAAAAATCGCTGAGGCTCAGGGTGACAAACTGGGTTCTTAAATTAAATTTCTTCTTTTGTAATAAATTTTTTTATTATTCTGTTATATAAGTTTTATTTTTTAGGAATAGTTAGTGTCAGGGATTGAAATTTTTTATTTCATCAATTTTTATTAACAGGATAATATTTTTTTATCAGTCTGCTTTTTAACATTGTCGCCAGTGGGTAAAATTCATAAAGACTGATAAAAAAAACTGAATAGGAATAATTTTTGGAGTTACTTTGAGATTCCATTTTTTGATACATATATAATATGTTTAATAAACAGCAAAGAAAACTGAAAAGATCCGCCAGGTTAATTTCTGTATTGAGTAAATACGGTTTTAAGGATATGTTGGCAAGGATGAATGGCGGAAACAAGCAGGAAGAGGATTCTTCAGTTTCTGACGAAATTATTTCCAAAGGAACAGTCTATGAAAGAATAAGACTTGTATTGGAAGAATTGGGGCCTACCTTTGTGAAGCTTGGTCAGACGTTCAGCAACAGGGAAGATCTCCTTCCGCCGGAGCTTATTCAGGAATTACAGAAGCTTCAGGATAAAGTAGATACGGTAGAAATGAATGTAGATGAAATTCTTGAAAACGAATTTAATATTACTGTTTCAGATCATTTTCAGGAGATTCCGAAAGAGCCATTGGCAACTGCATCTATCGCACAGGTTTATAAAGCGACTTTATCAGACGGAAATCAGGTGATTTTAAAGATAAAAAAACCGGATGTACAGTCGGTAATTGAAGATGATTTACTGTTGATCAAAGATTTGGAAAAGCTGGTGTCGTCATATTCTGAAATAGGAGAGAAGCTGAACCTGAAACAGGCGATATCGACATTCGAAAAGTCATTATTGGAGGAAGTTTCCTTAATTAACGAGAAAGAAAACATTCTGCAGTTCAGAAGAAATTTCAAAAGCAATAAAGAAACTTATATTCCTAAAATCTACGAAGAATTTTCCAACAATAATATTCTTTGTATGGAATTTATTGAGGGGATAAAGGTGACGGATAAAGCAAATCTTTTAGCAAACCAGATTGATCCTGTATATGTTTCCGAAGTGGGATTAAGGCTTTTTGTATCACAGATTCTGGATTTCGGTTTTTTCCATGCTGATCCTCATGCGGGAAATATTTTAGTGAAAAAAGACGGAAAAATTGTCTTTATTGATTTCGGTGCGGTCGGAAAAATCCCTCCCAATGATAAAGAAATTCTGGAAAACCTTATTGTAAGTTTTGTGGCCAAAAGTCCGCATAAGATTGTACGTTACTTAAAAAAAATGGCAATCAGCTATGAAATTCCGGATGAGAGAAGATTTGAAAGTGATGTGGAAGATATCCTGAATTTTGTCCACAGTACTTCCCTGAAAGAGATTAATCCGCAGGCGATTATTAATAAAATGAAAGATGTTTTAAAGGATAACCGACTGTATATGCCGGATTATTTTTATCTTTTGTTTAAAGGAATTGGCTTGATAGAAGGAGTAGGGAGAACGATTAACCCGGATTTGGATATTGTAAAAAGCCTTCATCCTTATACTAAAAAAATATTCGCTAAAAAGATAAATCCAAAGAATATTTTAAAAACGGGAATGGATAAAATGATGAATTTCACGGATAATGTTGATGAAATTCCCAGAGAATTGCGTTCTGTTTTACAGAAATTGGACGAAAATAAATTCACGGTTTCCAGTGAAATCAAGAATATCGAAAAGACCAATCAATTAATAAAATCTAGTATTGTTAATTTGATTTTGGCAATGATTTTAGGGGCGAATATTATCGCAACAGCAATTGTCTTTGTTTCGGAAACCGGACCGAGAATTGGGGAATTATCTTTGGTTGCGGTATTAGGGTTTATTTTCTCAATACTTTTAGTTGTAATACTTTTATTGAGAATTACGAGGAAATAAATTTATTTTAAAACCATTTATAACCTTTGAAACATACAGAGAATGTGTCATTATGAAAGAATATCGGGAATTTAATATTATAGATTATTCATTCCATGTGCTTTATTCAGGATGATAATTAACGCGGAACATTAATTAACAATTAATCAATGAAAGCATTACAATTAATAATATTCACATTTTGCAGCTCATTTCTGGTTGCGCAAACAGAAAAAAACGGAATTTCAGGTGATTTTGACGGAAACGGAAAGAAAGAATATGCGTATATAAAAGTGAGCGACTGTAGTGATGATTGCGACGGGAAATGTGAGACGATCATTTATTTTAGTGATAAAAATATAAAACCTTTCACGATTTCTCCTGCAAACAGTGGAACTTTATACAACTTGGAAGACATAAATCATGACGGAAAAGATGATATAGGATTTTATCCGAATTGGTGTACAAGCTGTTGGCATCCGTTTTATGTTTACACCTACAAGAAAAATAACTGGGAGCCTTTGGTATCACCTATTTCTACGCACTGCTCACAATGGGAAGATGATAAATTTCCGATTAAAAAAGATCCTGAAAAGAAAGGAAATGTAATTATTACATCAAGCGTTTGGAAAGATGATGATATTAAAATTAACAGCAAAAGTATAAAAGTTGATTGATAGCATACCGCTATAAGAATACATTTTATTCCTACTTTTTACAAATAATTAAATACTTATCTTTGCAAAATGGAAAAACTCACTTTTGCAGATTTTGATCTTCCGGTTAAAATCCTTGATGTTTTAGCAGATCTGGAATTATTCGAACCTACCCCTATTCAGGAAAAGAGCTTAAAGCCAATACTTTCCGGAAGAGACGTGATGGGAATCGCACAGACCGGAACGGGGAAAACATTAGCGTATCTTCTGCCTGTCCTTAAATCCTGGAAATACAACAAAACAGGTAACCCAACAGTTTTGGTTTTAGTTCCTACAAGAGAATTGGTAGTTCAGGTAACAGAAATTATTGAGAAACTGACGGAAAATATTACTGCAAGAGTTATCGGAATTTATGGTGGTAAAAATATCAATACTCAAAAGTTATTATTTAATGACGGGTGTGATATTTTGGTGGGAACTCCGGGAAGGGTGATGGATCTGGCCATTGACAATGCCATTTCTTTAAAGGAAATTCAGAGGCTGATCATTGATGAGTTTGATGAGATGCTTAATCTTGGTTTCAGACCGCAGCTGACGCATATTTTCGAAATGATGAAAGAGAAGAGGCAAAATATTCTTTTCTCAGCAACCATGACGGAAGCTGTAGATGAAATGCTTGACGAATATTTTGCAAGTCCTGTCGAAATTTCATTAGCTAAATCCGGGACACCACTTGAAAAAATTGAGCAAACGGCTTATAAAGTAGAAAATTTTAATACTAAAATTAATTTACTTGAGTATTTATTAAAAAACAATACAGATATGTCAAAAGTGTTGGTTTTTAATAACAATAAAAAAAATGCGGATTTATTATTCACAAAAATCGATGAGCTTTTCCCGGGTCAGTTTGATGTAATTCACTCAAATAAATCTCAAAACTACAGGCTTAAGGCTATGAAAAGTTTTGAAAATGAAGAAATCAGAGGTTTGATTACTACGGACGTAATGGCCAGAGGTCTGGATATTTCTGATATTACACACGTTATCAACTTCGAAACTCCCGATATTCCTGAACAGTATATTCACAGGATCGGTAGAACGGGTAGGGCTGATAAAGATGGTAAAGCCATAACTTTCGTTACTAAAAAAGAAGAACCGTTAATTCTTGATATCGAGCTATTGATGGATAAAGATTTACAATTTATTGATTTCCCTGAAGAGGTGAAAATTAATCCTAAAAAAATAGCTTCGGAAGAAGATCAGATTGTAATGAAAAATCCTGCTCAGGTAAAACTTAATGAGGGCGGAGGGGCATTCCATGAGAAGAAGGATAAAAATAAGAAAGAAAACTGGGGAGGGCCCTCAAAAAGAAAAGCTCCTAAAAAGTTTGGGGCGAACAGGGCTCAGCAAAAAGCGATATCAAAATCGAAAAGAAAGAAATAAAAAAATAGAGTGCCCCTAAAAAGTTAGATATTTTTCAGGGGCACTTTTTATTTGTCAAATGGATAATAATCATTCTGGCTGTAAACTATTTCATATAAGGTTTCATAGCTTTTGCCCAAATTTGATAACCTTCCGGAGTCATGTGGAGCATATCTTCTACGAAAAGATCTTTTCTCACATTTCCATTAGCATCTTCCATTCCCTTTGTGATATCTATAAACTCTGCATTTGGCTCTTTATCCATAAAAGTTTTGATTCTTTTATTAGCTTCTTTCATTTGAGGCCAGAGATTTTCGCGGCTGGGAGAGTACTTTATTGAAATATAATCTACCTCAATAGTTGGGAATTTTGCACGGATTTTTTTGTAGAATGTTTTATATCTTTCAACAAGTTCTTTTGCTTTTAATTTATCGTTGTCGGCAAAATCATTATCGCCGCAGTAAATGATTATTTGCTTGGGTTGATAAGGATTTAAAAGATCTTCAGAAAAATAGTTTAAATCTGTTAATCTGGAACCTCCAAAACCTCTGTTGATGATAGTTTTCCCCGGAAAATAATCTGCGACATCTGTCCATTTTGTAAAAGATGAACTTCCTATTAAAAGAATAGCATCTTTTGGCGGAGGGGTTTCCTGATCTAATTTTTTGAAATCTTGAATGTCTTGCCAGAACATTGGCTTTTTTTCCTGTGAAAAGAAAAGGGCGAAAGTCAGCAAAAGGAATGCTGAAAGAATCTTCTTCATTGTTAATAATTTAAATTAATACATCTCATTAAAAAACTCCCGAGGTTTTCGGGAGTTTAGGTTTTATCTTTTGTAGCTGATATAGATGAGATCAGTGACTCCATCATTATCATAATCTTCAGCTTCGTCCGCACTTTGAATTTGCAATGTTTTCAATTCAGTACTTGTAAGAACTGTCACTCTGTATTTGTCATCATCTTCATCTTTGAATTTTAGTACCAAATCTTTCGTTTCTTCATTATAAGTATAGGTGCCTTCACTTGTACCGCTTAACTGACAATTAGCATCCGTACCTGTATAAGCTACATATTTTACATAATAATCTGTTCTGAAAGTAAGTACACTTTTGGCAATACACCCTTCAGGAATATCAGTATCAATTACAGTTTTATTGTCTTTTCCTGAAACATACTCTATTTTGCTCACCTTCCAGTCGCCTTTCATCATGTCAAGTTCATAAGCTTTGATATCATCATCTTCACATGAAGTAAGCGCTAACGCTGAAAAGGCAAATAAAAGTAGTTGTTTTTTCATTTTTACAAATTTAAGAATATGCTAAAATAAAAATAAATTTGTAATATCTATAATGAAATTCAGGTTTTTTAAACGAATGTTTGTAAATAAGATAATTTTAAGGTTTGGAGAGGGAAGTCGGAGGCTGGAAGTCTTGATTATTCTAAAATTTGACTTTCAAATGTTGCAAAACTTCCTGCCTGCGGCTTATTAATAACTCATCTCTACGATTTTGTAAGCGTCTTGAGGAGTCAGTTTTTTGTATTCACCCAATCCTAACCAATTTCTTTCTGTAAAAGCTTTTTCTACCTTTTCTGCTGTACCTTTATAATCTTCTGTATATTCTGAAAGCTTAGTCTGAATATGTAGGCTATGGAAGAATTCTTCTAATTTTCTAATTCCCAATTCTGCTTTTTCTTCCACAGAACCGTCTTTGATTCTCCAGACTCTTTCGGCATATTGCGCTAATTTTCCTTTTTTGGTTTCAAAATTATAACGATAATGAGAAGGCGCTATGATGGCCAATGTTCTTGCATGGTCGATTCCGAAATGAGCGGTTAACTCATGTCCCATTGCGTGGACAGCCCAGTCTGTGATCACGCCTTTCTGGATCAGTCCGTTAAGAGCCATTGTACAACACCACATAAAGTTTCCTGCTGCATCATAATCAAATTCATCAGCCAAAACTTTCGGAGCTGTTTCCTGTAAGCTAATTAAAATACTTTCAGCAATTCTTTCCTGCAAATCAGCAGAAGAAGGGGCGGTCATATATTGTTCCAAAACGTGCGTATAAGCATCTGTAAGCCCATTTACAATTTGATTTTTAGGAATAGACCTTACCACTTCAGGGTCTAAAACCGAAAATTGCGGAAAAAGTCCGGGTCCTCCTGTTGATAATTTTTCATTGGTTTCTCTTCTAGAAATCACATATCCTGAATTCATTTCAGAACCTGTTGCGGGAAGAGTCAGTATAGTCCCGAAAGGCATTCCTTCACCTTCAAAAGTTCTTACCGGTTTTTTCAAAATTTCCCACGGCTCGCCATCATAGTTAGCAGCTGCAGAAAGGAATTTTGTTCCGTCAATTACAGAACCGCCGCCCACTGCAAGAAGATAGGTGATGTTTTTTTCTTTAATAAAGCGTAAAGCATTAATTAAAACTTCATATTCAGGATTGGCAGGGACTCCACCGAATTCATATAAATCATGATCTTTTAAAGCTTCCTTTACTTGATTATACACCCCGTTGTTTTTGATGCTTCCGCCACCGTAAATCATTAATATGTTGGCATCTTTAGGAATTTCGTTTGAAATTTTTGCAATTTCACCTTTTCCAAAAAGTATTTTTGTAGGATTTTTAAACTCGAAATTAAGCATTGTTCTTAAATTTTGTACATCAAATTTACACAATGAAAAATGAAAATAGAGTTAAGAAAGCTTTAAAATTTATATTATTCTACTTTAAATTTTTGGTTTTTACAATCTAAAATCAGACTATGGTTTAAAAATATTTTATTACCGAGCATTCCCTGCATTCCTGCACTTTTCATCAAAAAGTTTTGCATTTTCGAAGTTCCTTCAATATAGGTAACCTCAGAGAGTTTTAAGGCTGAATTTCCGAAGCTGATTTCCTGATGGGCCGGAGATGATTTTATGGTTAAACTTTTTCCCCAAGCGTTTCCTTTTTCAATTTTAATATTGCTTTTCGAAATTCTGTATTGACTCCAGCTTTCTTTGTGAATTACCAATTCATAACCGCTGGTTCCTGAATCATACATTAGTTTTAAATTTTCGTTTCCGATTTTTGCAGGAAGTAAGATTTTCCGCTTTTTAAATTCAAACGTGGACCATCCTTTTTCATTAATTTTATCGGTAAATGAAGCAATAGTATCTTTAAAATTTAAAATAATAATTCTTTTTTCCATTAAATCCGAACCAATTGTTCCGATGATGTTTTTAGTTTCTGGGTTTTCCAAATCAATTCGATTCCCATAATCTATCATTCCAAAATCAGGAGAAGAAATGTGCATTTTGCCTAGCTGGAAACTTGAAAAAATTTCCTTTACATTTTTTGCAAGTGAAAATCTTTCCTGAATTGATAGCAAGGAATTTTTGTAAAAAACGGTAGTTGGCGATCCGGAATCCAATTGCATATAAAACTGTTTGTCAATTCCTTTTAGTTGAACAGGTAATAGCAAAGCTGAATAAGGATTGTTCCCATCCGAAATCCATACTAACTTTATATTTCCGGAAACTCCTGATACTTTGAGACGATTGGACGGTGGTGTAAATTTTTTATTAAAATAAAAATATCCTCCAGCAATTGTAATAATAAAAATGATTAATAAACTAAGTGCAATTTTCTTAAAAGTTTTCATTCCGTTTTTTCTGTAAGATTCGGAATTTAGGGTTAGATTTTAAGCGAAATTGATATGACAATCTTACGTCATTTGTACGACTTTAATTATAAAAAATTGGTTTTCAGTTTTATATATAAATTTTTGTTTTTGTTCAAACTTATCCCATTAAGAATCACAACAACCAATTTTAAGCATAATAATAAAATTAAAGGAATAATAAAAAGAGGAATTTTTATGGAAAATGTTTTCTGGATAAACGGACTCAATATCATAGATACGAAAACAATAATTGCTAAAATAATCTGAACAGATACTATATCTTTTCCAAGTTCCTTATTTTTCTGATCTTTTGTTTTATAAGTCAATATTAAAGGAAAAATGATTCCTCCAAATGGAAGGATAAGGCCTAATAAGGCTGAAAGATTGATTAATTTTGCTCTTGAAACGTCAAAAATTTCTTGTCTTAAAATTAAATTCTCCGGTTCTGTTTCTAATGCTGATGCAAGAGATTTTAAGGTAAAGCCTTTCGGAATATTTCCGGCTTCTATTCGTTGAACGGTTCTTAAAGAAAGCCCGGATTTTTCTGCGAGTTCAGTTTGAGTTAAATTTTTACTTTCTCTCAAGGATTGAACTTTATTTTTCATTTTTAAAAGGTTGTTAGTTTGTTTTAAATCAGATTAGGAGAAATTTTACTGAATGAGGTTATTGCAATCTTCATTTTTAAAATAAATTCCGTTACTTTTTGATTCCAGTTTGCCTGTTTCTCTGTTAATCGTAATAAAAAATGATTCTTTTGTAATTGGGCAATCTTTTGACTTTGACAAATATAAATGAATGTACTTGCCATCAATTTTATATGAACTGCTCAATTTATTCGATGTATCAACTGTAAAACCGTAAGTGTTTGCGACTAAAATAGCCTCGGATAGATTATCAACAAATCCTATGAAATCTCTCAATTGCTGCTCATTAGAAAAATATCTTGACCGGCTGTTTTCACAGGCGATGATGTAAGAAAAACAATTCTCACCCAAACATTTTTGAAAGAAGCCTTTCTCCGGAGCAGGATCGTTAACCGTCATGAAATCGGGCATCTGGCTTTCATAAATAATGGCTTCGTCAGGATCTGTATTATTCTGCAAAACCGACCAATATTCAAATTTTTTATCAGGAACGATAAAAGGATACAAATAATCTGTTGTATCCAGGATGCTTGGTATTTTTTTGTAATCATCGGGAACAGCTTTTGTTGTCTGGGAAAATAGCAGGCAGGATAAAAAGAAAAAAGCTGTTGTGAGTGTTTTCATATAATGGACTTTGACAAATTTAAGAAAGTGAAAATTTATTCCAATACAATTTTATAATATCCTTTTTCGTCTGTTACGTCAATATTTATACCTGTAAATGTTAACTTATTGATTTGATAACCATCACAGCCTCCTTTAAACTCCGACGATTGGATTGAAAAATCAAAACTCTTAATATTTGAATTGAATTTATATTTTTTTGTCCCATTATAAGCTCCAACGCCCTCTAAAATCACCATATCTTCAGATGTTTTCGTTAATTGTACTCCAACTTGATTCTCGTCAGTGATTGAGTAAGTGGTAAGAGCTCCAGTTGTGATTAAATTTTCATCATTGGAATTAACGAATTCAAAAGCTATCGTCTGAGGAGCATTGTAACAGCCGTCACCACAGCTTATTAAAGTGAAAATTAGTAGGAGGAATAGGGTGATTTTTTTCATTGAAATATGGATTGGTCTGGAATATAAAATTACGTATTTATTAAATGTAATTGAAAAATAATTATTTATGAAAAATTAATAATCTAATAAACCTCTAATGGAGTATAATTCTTGAATCTAGTATATTTCCTGTAAGTGTTAATAGAATCTATATAAATTATTTTTTCTTTATCTTTTTCGTATATACTTACGGCAATTCTATCTTTTTGCTGTTCTACAACAGCAATGGGTAATAAGATGTTCCCAGATAATTTCATAAAAATAGTTCGATTATCCAAAGATGAACGTGTACTTAGTAAATTAGTATTTTTATCGAAGTAAAAATTAGGATACTTATAAGATTGTTCAACGTATGATATAGTATTATTGCCTTGGAAGATGAACAAATATTTAAATTCATCTCCACTAAGTTTGTTTTTGGCATAAGTATAGGTAAAATCATTATATCCATCGTTATTAAAATCTACTATTTTAGGGTTTTCAAATATGAAATTGTTTTCAGGATCCAGAAAAGAATATTCCAGATACCAACTGTTTTTCTTTCTGGAATAAAACTTTGATAATGTCTTTAGCTTATTATTTTCCGAAATTGTTTGCAATGTAACTTTATTAAATCCTTTTTTTCCGATACTAATGCTGTCCGTAAATGTTTTTATTGTATCTGAATTAAAAGAATTTTGAAGCTCTTTTTTGAAGCTTTCCGTAGAACAGGAAATAAAATAAACAGGAATTATAAAAAAAAGAATGTATTTCATGAAAATATGTCTTTATAATTTCAAATCTAAATAAAAATGTAGGGTATTTTAATTATTTTTAAAATAAAAAGATATTAAATTCAAATCAAAATCCCCTACATTTGTTATATGATACACGACCAACGCGCAGAAAAATTCAGGCAGATCGTGGAAAATAAGTTCCAGATCTATAATTCATTATTTATGAGCCTGCCTTATGATAAAATGACGAATATCGGGATGTTGCTTCCGTTCCTTTGCGAAGAAAGCAAGGTTGGCTACGAAGCAGGAAAAACACCTGAGGAAATCGTTGAAGAATTTTTTAAAAATCATACCGATTTACAGACGGAAGAGCAGAAACTCGAACTGCTTTTTAAAATCATACAGTATATTGAAAGACAGGTAGTTTTGTTTGATAGTATTGAAGATGCTGCTTTCCCAAATCTTCACTCTGAAAGTGATAACGGAACAGTGACTAATCTCTTCGAACGTTCACATCAAGACCATAAACTTGAGAAAGTGCGTGAAAAACTGAAAGACTTTACGGTAAAAGTGGTTTTCACGGCGCACCCGACACAGTTTTATCCGAGCTCGGTTCAGAGAATTATTCAGGATTTGAGAACGGCAATTACTTCGGATTCTGTGACCAACATTGATATGCTATTGCAGCAATTGGGGAAAACACCTTTCGTAAATAAAGAAAAACCAACTCCGATTGATGAAGCTTTAAGTATTATTTCTTATTTGAGATATGTTTATTACGACACGATTGGTGAATTGTTTACCAAAATCAAAAAAACTTTCGGAAACGGAAATTTTCACTTGCATGAAGATATTATTCAGCTTGGTTTCTGGCCGGGTGGTGACAGAGACGGAAATCCTTTTGTGACAGCAGATGTGACGAAAAGAGTAGCGCATGAGCTTCGTTCTGCAATTTTAAAATCATATTACAGTCATTTAAAATTCATTAGAAGAAGGTTGAGTTTCAGGGGAGTTTCAGAGGTTTTACAACAATTGAATGACGAATTATACGCTGCAATTTTTGATGGAAAGGCAATTTCGGCAGAAGATATTCTGAAAAGGACCGATGAAGCGGAAAAAATTCTGGCAGAACAGCACAATTCTTTATTCCTCGATTTGCTGATCAATTTCAGAGATAGGGTGAAAATATTCGGGACTCATTTTGCAACGCTGGATATTCGACAAGACAGTAGAATTCACCAACAGGTAATTGATGAGGTTTTTGTAAAAGTTTATGGAAATACTGAGGCAACCTATGAAGAAAAGTTTAATCAATTAATTCAAATCTCAGATAAAGTCAATGGAGATGATTTTGAAGATATTGTTAAAGATACATTGCAGACTGTTTCCCAGATTTCAGAACTTCAGCAGCAGAACGGATTGAGGGGAATGAACCGTTACATTATTTCTAATTCTGATGCGGTGAAAGATGTGATGAATGTGTATGCATTTTTCAAAATCTGCGGATATCAGGATGAAGATATTAATATGGATATTGTTCCGCTTTTTGAAACGATGGAAGGTCTTGCCAATGCTGAAAATGTGATGAGCGAATTGTATCAAAATCCCGTTTATAAAAAGCATTTGGTAAAAAGAGGAAATCAGCAGACTATTATGCTTGGTTTCTCAGACGGAACAAAAGACGGAGGATATCTGAAAGCCAACTGGGAAATTTATAAAGCAAAAGAGGTTTTAACGAAACTTTCGGAGGAAAGCGGAATTAAAGTCGTTTTCTTTGACGGCAGAGGTGGACCGCCTGCAAGAGGTGGGGGGAAAACTCACGATTTTTATGCTTCTCAGGGAAAAACGATTGCCAATAATAAAATTGAATTAACAATTCAGGGCCAGACTATCACAAGCATTTTTGGAAATAAAGAGCAGGCAAAATATAATTTTGAACAGCTTTTGACAGCCGGAGTCGAGAATGATGTTTTCAAAAATTCAAAGAAAGAGTTAACAGAAAAAGAGAGAGCCTTAATCATTGAATTAGCCGAAATCAGTTATAAAAAATATTCAGACCTAAAAGCCCACCCGATGTTTGTTCCTTATCTTCAGGAAATGAGTACGCTGGAATATTACGGCAAAACAAATATCGGAAGCCGCCCGTCAAAAAGAGGGGGAGGAAGTGATCTGAAATTTGAAGATTTAAGGGCAATCCCGTTTGTGGGATCCTGGTCGCAGTTGAAGCAAAACGTTCCGGGATTCTTTGGCTTTGGTTTTGCAATGCAGCAAATGAAGGAGGAAGGAAGGTTTGAAGAAGTCAGGGAGTTATACAAAGGTTCAGACTTCTTTAAAACTTTAGTTTTAAACTCGATGATGAGTATGAATAAGACGTATTTCCCGTTGACGTATTACATTAAAAATAATCCGAAGTTCGGTGCTTTTTGGAATATCCTGTTTGATGAATATAAGCTTTCAAAGGATATCATGCTGGAACTTACCGGATTCAAAATGCTTCAGGAAGAAGATCCGCTTTCCAGAAAATCGGTGAAGATTCGCGAGAAAATTGTGCTTCCGCTGTTGAGTATTCAGCAATATGCGCTGATGAAAATCCAGAAAGGGGAAGGTAATTTGGAAGCGTATGGAAAACTGGTGACGCGGTCTTTGTTTGGAAATATTAATGCAAGCAGAAATTCAGCTTAAAATGTTTTACTTATTATTCTGAATGAAGCGTAAGTAAAATGAAGAATCTTTAAAAACTGTTATTTAGATCCTTACAGAATAAGAATGTCTTAAATTATATCTAAAAACCTAAAGAATAAAATAAAAAATCCTCTCAATTTGAGAGGATTTTTTATTTTATTCTTTTATAAATTTCTCATAATAGACTTTATCCTTCGTCTGTACTTTGAGATAATAAACTCCGCTCTGGAAGTAATCTACTTTGATAGATTTTTCATTTTTGCTTGTCATGATTAATCTTCCTAAGTTGTCATAAATACCTAGAGAAATAACATCGCTTTCCGAAGCTATATTTAAAATATTTTTAACAGGATTGGGAAAGATAGTGAGCTTCTCTTTTTTTACAAGGTCAGAAGTATTTAAAAAACTATTGTAAAAACTTCCGAAATTTAAAATTCCAAAACCCATTTGGTCATTATGGTTGGGGTAAAGAGAAGCCGTTTGTTTTAATCTGTTTCTCATTATATCTCTATCCATCGTATAGAATGCTTGAAGCAAACACGCAACTCCTCCCGCAGCAATGGGGGTGGCAATAGAAGTTCCGCTTACTGTTGTCATAGTATTGTTATTTACCGTTGCAGAAGCTGAACCTCTCGTGCTTCCGTCAGGTTTTATGGATCCGGAAGCATTGGGTCCAAAAGATGAAAAACCGGAAGGATTTCCCGCAGAATCTACCGAACCAATCGTGAAAACTCTTGTATTGTCAGCCGGAGTTGTGATATAATGCCAAGCCTGTGCTCCTGAATTTCCTGCTGCAATAAGTACAAAAATTCCTTTACTAACTGCAATTTCAGCTGCTCTTGCGATGAAAGAGGTTGTTCCGTTCATATCCGCATAGTCATAATCATACCTTGTATCATCAAAGGTGGAGTACCCCAAAGATGTTGTAATAATATCGACTCCTTTTCTGTCGGCTTCTTCTGCAGATTCAATCCAGTATAATTCTTCTTCAGGAATTTCTACGGCAACATTTTCACTCCGGTAAAGATAAAAATCGGCATCAGGAGCAGAACCTACAAAAGTATTTTCAATAAAGCCGCCGATAGAACCTAAAACTACCGTTCCGTGGTCAAATAATGATGGATTATATATGTCATTTGATTTTGATACAAAATCATAACCGCCTTTGATTTGATTATTATTTCTGATTCTTGAAAATGCAGAACCTGTGTCTACGGTAGGGAATCCGGCATCGATCACGGCAATCGCAACTCCTGTTCCTGTATATCCTGCAAGATGAAGAGGTCTTAAATTAATCTGATCAATTTGTGCCGTACCTGAACCATAATCAAAATTAGTCAGCGTTTTATTGGTATCTGACAAATTTTCCCATTTATTGGTATTCTTAATTTTTGTTCCGGTAGAAGAGTTTTTAGCAAAACTTTCAACATTTTGAACATAAGGCTGAGATTGAAGCGTTGTAATTTGGGGCGGAGTTGCGTTTACGGCAACGCCATTCAGCCATTTGGAATAATCTGTTACGATAAAACCCAGATTTTGAATGTTTTGAATATAAGCTGGTTCGATAGGAGCATCCTGATCATTCAGTGCAACTCCCAATGTTGTACGTCTGTCAAGCGATTTCTGCGTAAGCTCCGATAGCGGGTTTGCATAGAAAGCAGCCTTGTTCGGTTTATCTTTAAAATAGACAAAAACCAGCTGAGTCTGGGCAAAACTAACAGTGTAACCTGCTAAAAAACAAAAAAGTAAAAGTTTTTTCATATAATTCTTTTGTATAAAGATAAAACAAAATCAATAAAATTTTTGAAAGGATTTTAAATTCCTTATTTTTACACAAATATTTATTTATGAAAAAAATTCAGATGGTTGACTTACAAAGTCAGTATTACAAAATAAAGAATGATGTAGATAATGCAGTTTTAAATGTAATGGATTCGGCGGCTTTTATCAATGGCCCTGAAGTAAAGTCTTTCCAGAATGAATTGGAGTCTTATTTAGACGTAAAGCATGTTATTCCTTGTGCCAACGGGACTGATGCTCTTCAGATAGCTTTGATGGCACTGGATCTACAGGAAGGGGATGAGGTTATCACGGCAGATTTTACTTTTGCTGCAACAGTGGAAGTTATTCATTTATTGAAACTTAAGTCTGTTTTGGTAGATGTAGACTATGATACGTTTACGATTTCAACAGAAGCTATTAAAAAAGCCATTACTCCAAAAACAAAAGCTATTATTCCTGTACATATTTTCGGACAATGTGCGAATATGGAAGAAATTTTAAAAATTGCAGAAGAGCATAATTTATATGTGATTGAAGACAATGCACAGGCAATCGGGGCAGATTATACTTTCGCTGACGGAACAGTGAAAAAATCAGGAACGATGTCTACGGTGGGAACGACTTCATTTTTTCCGTCTAAAAATTTAGGATGTTACGGGGACGGAGGAGCAATTTTTACCAATAATGACGAATTAGCACACCGTTTGAGAGGTATCGTAAACCACGGCATGTATGAAAGATACTATCACGATGAAGTTGGAGTAAATTCCCGTTTGGATAGTATCCAGGCGGCTGTTTTAAGAAAAAAACTTCCTCATTTGGATACTTACAATGAATCTAGAAGAAAAGCGGCTGATTTTTATGACGAGGCTTTTGCTAATCATCCTAATATTTTGACTCCAAAAAGAGCAGAAGATTCTTCACACGTTTTCCATCAGTATACTTTGAGAATTTTGAACGGAAAACGTAATGAATTGCAAAAATTCTTGACTGAAAAAGATATTCCGGCTATGATTTATTATCCTGTAGCCTTGAGAAAGCAAAAAGCTTACTATCAGGAAAGTAATGATGCAGATTTTGTAAATACAGATAAACTCTTAAACGAAGTGATTTCGCTTCCAATGCATACAGAGCTTGATGATGAGCAGTTGAAGTATATTACGGATGCTGTGTTGGAGTTTATGGGATAATGAAAAATAGAGTTTTTAAATGCAAATTTGTCTATTGGTTAATGCTTTTTTTAAGTGCAATCATAATGATTGCATTTGCTACTATTAATCGGATAATTACAAATTCTTTTAATAACTTAAATGATATCTTATTTTCTATCACAACTTTTTCAGTGTTTTTTTTTATCATTTTTATCATTGACTTTTTTAATCCTGAAAAATGAAAATAGTGTGATTGTTTTATCAAGTTTATTTATTTTAATAATAATTATACTATCGTTAGGAGTATTAATGTCTTTTTTTATAATGAAAGATTTTGGTGAAAATAAAGATGATTATTTTGTCGTATTTATTTTATATTTAATAGCATTTGCATTTTTATTTATAGCTAAAAGATTTAAGTATAAGGGAAACTTAAATGAATTAGAAATAGAAAACATAGGAAAACACGAAGATTAAAAAAATATTAATAGAAAAATGGCAATATTAGTCACTGGCGGACTTGGATATATTGGTTCTCATACAGTTGTAGAACTTTTAAATAACAACTTTGAGGTTGTTATTGTAGATGATTTATCTAATTCGGAAAGATTTATTTTAAATAATATAGAAGAAATCACAGGTAAAAAACCTGTTTTTTATCCTTTTGATTTAAAAAGAAAAGAACTTCTTACCCAGGTTTTTGATGCACATAAAATTGATGGCTGTATCAATTTTGCAGCTTACAAAGCGGTAGGCGAGAGCCAGGAGAGACCTGTGGATTATTATGAAAATAATTTGTTTTCGCTGATTAATATTCTTCAGGAATTTAAAGTAAGAAATATCTCAAACTTTATTTTCAGTTCATCTTGTACAGTTTACGGACAGGCAGATGAAATGCCGATTGATGAAAATACACCCCTAAAATTGCCTGAAAGCGTTTATGGTAAGACCAAACAAATGGGTGAAGAGATTCTGACTGATTTTGCAAAAGCTTACCACCGAAAAATCTCGTTGTTAAGATATTTTAACCCGATTGGGGCGCATCCGACTGCGAAATTAGGTGAATTGCCGATTGGTATTCCGAATAATTTAGTACCTTACGTTACACAAACTGCCGCCGGAATCAGAGAAAAGCTGAATATTTGGGGAGATGATTATCCTACGGTAGACGGAACAGCAGTTCGTGATTATATTTACGTTGTAGACCTTGCAAAAGCTCACGTTGCTGCTTTGAAACGATTGATTGAAAACAAATCTGAAGAAACTACAATTGATATTTATAACTTAGGAACAGGAAAAGGATCTTCTGTACTGGAAGTTGTAAAAGCTTTTGAGATTGCTAATAATGTAGATGTTCCTTATCAAATTTGTGAGAGGAGGGATGGGGATATTACTGTTGCTTATGCCAATGCTGATAAAGCTGAAAAAGAACTTAACTGGAAGTCAGAAACAAGTTTGGAAGAAGCTTTGAAGACAACTTGGGAATGGCAGAAATATTTGAAGTCAAGAAATTCTTAAAATTATAATGTATGGCCTGGAATCCTGAAGTTTATGATAAGTTTAAAGATGAGCGTTCTGCTCCGTTCTTTGATTTACTGAAGCTTGTTGATGACACAAAAGACAATATGTCTGTTGTGGATTTGGGGTGCGGAACGGGCGAATTGACTTCAAAAATATTAGATTATTTAAGAGATTCTAAAGTTTTGGGAATTGATTCTTCTGCTGAAATGCTTGAAAAAGCGAAACATTTTGAAACAAGCCGTTTACATTTTGAGAAAAGAACAATTGAGGAACAGTTAAATTTAAATGATACATTTGATTTAATAATCTCGAATGCTGCAATACAATGGTGTGATAATCATAAAGAATTGTTTCCGAGGATTATCAGTAAAATTAATAAGGGAGGACAGCTGGCAGTTCAGATTCCTTCTAATCATGAATTTATTGTTCATCAGTTACTTAGAAAAGTGGCAGAAAATGAACCATATAAAACAGTATATAATTCCTGGAAGAGAGAATATACTGTTCTGAAGATTGAAGATTATGCAGAAATCCTATATAAGAATAATGGAACAGAAATTGTTGTGTTCGAGAAAGTTTTTCCTCATGTAATGGAAGATGCGGAAGCTATTTTTAGCTGGGCTTCCGGAACTGCAATGATTCCTTATATAGAAAAATTATCAGATGAAAGTCTGAAAGAAAATTTTAAACAAGATTATAAAAATGAATTAAAAAATATTTTCCCGGAATCGCCCGTATTTTATCCGTTTAAAAGAACGTTTATATCGGCGAAATTTTAAAAATACTCATATGAAAACAGAAAGAATAGGTATTACATTTTCCTCATTTGATTTACTACATGCAGGACACATCAAAATGCTAGAAGAAGCAAAAACAATATGTGATTATTTAATTGTTGGATTACAGATTGATCCTTCTCATGACCGTCCGACAAAGAATAAACCCACTCAGACTATTGTTGAAAGATATATTCAGCTGAAAGCGGTGAGCGCTGTAGACGAGATTATCCCTTATTATACAGAAGAAGATTTAGAAGATATTTTAAAGTCTTTTGTAATCGATGTAAGAATAATCGGAGATGATTATATGGATAGAGATTTCACAGGCAAGAAATACTGCGAAGAAAAAGGCATTGAGATTTATTATAATAAAAGAGACCACAGGTTTTCCTCAAGTGACTTAAGAAGACGAATTTATGAAGCTGAAGAAAGAAAAATCTCTCAAACTGTAAAATAAAAAAATCCCGAAAATTTATTTTCGGGATTTTTTATGTCTATATTATTACATTGGGCCACCTTGCTCATCGCCACCTGAATCATTAGCGTTGATGTCTTTTTTTCTTTTAGGTTGTTCTATTTTCTCACCTTGTTTGAATCTGTAGGTAAGTGATATAGAGAACTGTCTTGGTTGCCACTGCATATAGTTTCTACGCGTATAATCGCTATTGAAACTAAATACTTCTCTGCTTCTTGTGTTAAAAATATCCTGGATATTAAAAGCAATTGTTCCATCACCTTTCCAAATTGTTTTAGAAGCCCCCAAATTTAAAGCATACATATCCTGAGTATTTTGGTTTGCAGATTTTTGCGCTCCTCTATAAAATCCTTGTAATTGTACACTTAAAGTTTTATCTAATTTGAAGGTTGTATTTAGTCTAGCTCTTGTTGAAAAACCATCTCCAGTAAAGTCCATTGAGCCAATTTTATCATTTCCTTCGACATCTTTAGTCGTATAATAAGCTATACCTGTAGTTTTATAACCAAATAAATCTAAGCTACCCATTATTTTCAACCAGCTAAACGGATCATAAGTAAAGTTTAAATCTAAACCATACCTGTCATCATTACCTAAATTGATTGGTTTTGTATAGAAAACACTTTCACTCTCATCTGGTCTGTATACTAGCATTTTAGTATCATCAGTTGCATGTCTGTAATAAAGAGTGGGATTAACTGTGAATTTTTTTCTTGAAATGCTGTAACCTACTTCATAAGAATCTACATATGACGGGTTTAAATCTATGTTTCCTTCAAAAATATTTTGGCTATTGGTGTAGTTTGGAAAAGGAACCATAAAGAATGCTCTTGGTCTGTCAATTCTTCGAGAATAATTAACTAAAATCTGATTGTCTTTAGATAAATCATAGCTCAAAAATATACTTGGGAATAGATTGTTGTAGTTTTTAGTTTTGTTAATAGGTTCAAACTGTGGATTTAGATTTGAATAATTGATTTTCACGTTAGAAAGTTCATCTCTCAAACCTAATTGATATCCAAGTTTTCCTACTTTACTCTTAAACTGTAAATAAAAAGCGTTGAATATTTCTCTGTATTCTGTTGTATTATTATAGTTAGGTAAAAAGGGATTATCTGCTGTACTTGTTACCGTATTGTCATAATCATTGCTATTTATATCCAATCTATATCCAGCTTCAATCTTAGATTTTTCACCAATAGGGAGTTCATAATCTGCTTTTCCTACAACAGTTTTATTGATAGATTTTCTGCTTGTGATATCTTGCAAAGAAAATGCAGAATTTTCTGTTTCAAGAATATTAGAATTGTTATTACTTCTGTTTCTTTGTAAGCTTAATGATAACGAAAGATTTTGACCTTTATCGTCAAACTTGTGGTCTAAGCCCACATCACCCTGAAAAGCCAAATTTTTATTAGTACCTACAGAATTTCTTTCAACATACGATTGCATGAAGTTCCACTGTTGGGGGGCTGTCATGCTATATCTGTAGAATTCATTATAGGTATTTAGAGTTTCATTAGTATCGCCTTCAAATGTTCTTACAACTCCAGAGACATTTAAAGAAGTTTTGTCAGAAATATCGTATACAAATCCAGCACTTGCATTATAATTGTTATTATAGCTTTTGTTGGTTGAGTTTTGTAATTGATATTGTTGAATATCTTTTGGTTGTTCTATTTGATTTGCAGGAATACTAGGGAATGTGATGTTATGATAAGTAGTTTCCGTATCATTCTTACTTTTGTTTTCAGAATAGCCACCGCCACCGTTTAGGAACCAAGTCCATTTATTTTTTCTCCAGCTTAGATTAGCATTAAGCGCAGTTCTTGGAAAATAACCTAAAGTACCAGTTATATTTCCGTTAAAACCTACCTTTTTGTTCTTTTTTAAAATAATATTTAAAATACCAGATGTTCCGCTTGCTTCAAATTTTGAAGATGGATTCGTAATTACTTCAATTTTTTCAATCTGGTCAGCCGGGATACTTTGTAATGCATTGGCTCCATCATCAATTCCAAGTAGAGCAGAAGGTTTTCCATTAATTAAAAACTTAACGTTGCTACTTCCTCTCATGGAAACAGTTCCGTCAGTATCAACAGAAACAGAAGGTACATTTGTTAAAACATCCTGTAGGTTTCCACCTTTACTTACAATATCTTGGGACGGATCATAAGTTTTTTTGTCCAGCTCTACTTTATAAGGTTTTGTAGCCTGTACCGTAATAGTAACTCCCTGGATATCCTGAGTTTTCACATTAGTTGCACTTGTTTCAGGTTCTATTGACAATGCTCCTATACTTCCTGCTGCTGTAATTTCCTTATTTACAAGGCTTTTTTTGTAATCGATTGCTTCAATGGTAATGTCGTAATTTCCCGGAGCAAGATCCAGTTTATATTGTCCCTTTTCATCAGTAAGAGTGGCATCACTCAAAAGCTTGTTGGCTTTATTACTGAATGTCACAGATGCATAAGGTACAGGCTGATTGCTTTTGTTGACAACCGAGCCGGAAACTCCCACTTTGTCTTGGGCAAAAGCCATTGCTGCTGCTGATAGAACGAAAGTAAGCCCTAAAGTTTTTTTTGTGAAAAGGTTAATAATTTCCGTCTGATTCATAGATTCGTTTTTGTGTAAAATCGTGAAATATTATTCTTAATATTGTGAAATCTATAATTGTGTAAATTTCAAAATATTAGGATTAGTTTATTTATTTGTAATGTATATGTCGCTTTTTAAAGCAGAATGTTAATTAATAAATTGTTAAAATAAAGTTAAATATTTTTATTATTTGATATTTTTAGAATTGAGCCAGTCCTGATAAGCTTTTGCATTGATTGCATGCTGTTCAGCACTTGCCGTAAATTTGTGATACCCAAGCCTTGCAGGATCTGCACACATGAAGATGTAGTTATTGTTTTCTGCATTCAAGACTGCATCTACAGAGTTTTTATCTACTATACAAATTGGTCCCGGAGGAATTCCTGCATTTGCATATGTATTATAAGGCGATGGAATAGAAAGATGTTTATATAAAACCCTTTTGATGGATTCTTTAAAGTTTGTCTGCTGATTTATAGCATAAATTACAGTAGGATCAGATTGCAATTTCATACCTTTTCTGTATCGATTTAGGTACAATCCTGCTATCGTCTTCATTTCATCCTTCTTTCCTCCTGATTCTTTATAGACGATAGAAGCTAAGGCATAGATTTGTTCTCTTGTTAGGGAAGACTGCTGCTCTTTGGCTTTTCTCTCGCTTGTCCAGAATTCGTTATATTGATCTTCAAATTTTTTGAAAAATTCTTTGGGGGTAACTGTCCAGAAAAAATTGTAAGTATCAATGAAGAAGTATTTTTTTAAATCTTCAGCATTTTTGTAACCTTTTCCCGTCGCAATAGAATTAAGGTCATTCACAAATTTTAAAGAATCCAGCTCTGTTTTCTTAGTTACTTTACCAACCATTTGATAAATATCCCCAAAATCACCAATTCTAAAGCTATTTTCACTTTGATTTCCGGCTTTAATCATATTTACAAGGTTGGTATTTCCCAATCCTTTTTGAAAATGATAACGTCCCGGTTTGAAAAACTTCTCAAGATCTTTAGATTTGGCAACAGCTTCAAAAGATTCTTTATCTTTTACATATTTCCCTGCAGAATCCAGAATTTGTTTAAAATTCGCGTTGTGAGGAATCAAAACATATCCATCATTTTCTACGTTGTTACCGTAATATTTATTATAAAATCTCAAACCAAAAAATCCTCCTACTACAAAAACAAGTAAGATGATGATGAGAATAGCTTTTTTCATAAATGTTGATTAAAAGTTTTTACTAATTTAAAAAAGGTCTATTTTACCTCTAAAAACTTGTTTTGCCGGACCTTCAAGCCAAATATTACGGAAGTTTTCTCCATTTTTTTCGGCATAAACTTTTAGGTTTCCACCCAGCGTTTTAACTTTTACAGAGATTAGATTGTTTTTTTGCAGAAAAGTTAAAGCTGAAGCTGTAACTCCTGTTCCACAA
The DNA here is from genome assembly GCF_001045455.1 of Chryseobacterium sp. FH2. Taxonomy (GTDB): domain Bacteria; phylum Bacteroidota; class Bacteroidia; order Flavobacteriales; family Weeksellaceae; genus Chryseobacterium. Next base: position 23,146 of record NZ_LFNE01000013.1, read on the forward strand.
CTGAAAGTTTCGTCCTCAACGCCTCGTTCATAGGTTCTTACAAAAATTTCATCATTAGAAGTTTTTTCTACAAAGTTTACATTGATGCCTTTTTCTTTATAATTTTCAGAGTTTCTGATGCTGTTGCCTTGTGCAAAAACGTTGTAGTTTACCAAATCTTCAACATATTTTACATAGTGTGGAGAGCCGGTATTCATCACGGTATCTTCACCGTCATTTGAAATTGAGCTGACATCAATCATTTTAAGTTTTACAATTCCATTGTGGATTTCTGCTTCATGCTCACCATCGATAGCGATAAATTTGCATTTACCTTCAAAAATATCTAGGAAAAAAGCAAAAGCAACCAAACACCTGCCCCCGTTTCCGCACATCGTGCTTTCTCCACCGTCTGAATTGTAATAAACCATTTTAAAATCGTAATTGTCTTCATTTTCCAATAAGATAAGACCGTCTGCACCGATTCCAAAACGCCTGTCACAAAGTTTCTCTATTATATTTTTATCCTTTGGAAACTGCAAATCACGATTGTCAACCATTACAAAATCGTTTCCTGTTCCCTGATATTTATAAAATTCCATATTCTTTTCTCTAATTTGTTCAAAAATTAACTTACAAAATTACTAATATTTAAAAGAAAAACGAACAGTGTTTGCTGTTCGTTTTTATTATTTAGAATGATTATATTATCTTCTGAAACCACCTCCTGAATTTGATGAGGAGCTATTCTGCTCAGCTGGTTGAGGGCTGGAGCTGTTTCTAAATCCTCCTGAATTTGAATTACTTGGCTGTGGCTGCTGCGGAGCAGTAGGTTGAGGATTGCTGTTTCTAAAACCACTGTTGTTATTATTTTGTGGTCTTTGTTGAGTATTTTGCTGTTGATTTCTGAACCCGCTTCCCTTATTGCTTTGATTGTTAGAATTTGAATTTCTAAAACCTCCGCTGTTATTATTTTGCCTGTTTTGATTTTTAAACCCGCTTCCCTGGCTGGTATTAGAGTTTGAGTTTCTAAAACCGCCGCTATAAGTATTCTGATTGCTCGAATTTCCGTTTCCCCTTCTTTCTACATATACTTTTCTTCTGGAATTATTATAATTGTAATAATAGTATGGCATACCATTATCATAATAATAAGTTACATCATTTCTATAATAATATCCGTCGTTTCCATAATATCCGCCATTTCCGTAATATCCAGACGGTGCGTAGTAATAACCATTGTTGTAGTATGGATCGCCATAACCACCACTGTTTGCATAGCCGTCAGAATAAGCAAGACAGGATGCTAAACTACTTATAGCAAAAATACTAAACGCTATTTTTAATAAATTTTTCATGACTTTATTGTACTTTTTTTACTTTAAAACTTTTTTTCCAATTTAGATATCCGAGGATAGCTAATATAGTAAATACCAAATATTGCACCGAAGTGATCCCAAGTCCCTTATAAATCATCATGGGCATACAAATAAAATCCCCGATAATCCAGAAAATCCAGTTCTCAATGCGCTGTTTAGCCATAAACCACATTCCAACTAAAAATATTGAAGTAGTAATAACATCCAGCCAATTGCCCCAATCAAGATGATATAAGCCTAAGCTTGTTCCTTCCATCGAAAATTTATTGTCAATATAAGGTTTATAATAATATATAACAGTAACTATAATTAAACTTAATATAAATAGAAGACTTCCATAAATCCATTCTTTCTTTGTTGCCCACGAAACTTCTACATGAATATGATCTTTTGAGTTTTTTGACCATAAAATCCAACCATATACGCTCATTACAGTATAATAAATATTTATCATACAGTCTCCCAACAAGCCGAAGTTGAAAAGGATATAAACATAAATCAATGTGGAAATGATACCGGTAGGGTAAACCCAGATATTTTTTTTAATTGAAAAATATACACTGATAATTCCGAAGAATGCACCGGATGCTTCCAGAAGAATTTGTAGTGAATTGTAGTTTTCGTAGGGCTTTACGAAAAGATCGTATAAATTCATGTTATCAAAAATACGCAAAAAATCACATATTTTAAAATGATTTAAATAATATGTAAATCAAGGTTTTAATCTTTTGTGTTTAAATTAAATGATGAAAGTTTGTCAATAAACATTCAGAGTTATAAAATTTTTATATTTTCGTAAATCTTAAAATAAAAAAGAAATATGTCTAAAATTTGGGTTAAAAAACCAATGAGCGCCTATGAAGCTGATATCAAAAAGAGCCAGTTGAAACGCGTTTTAGGAAAATGGAGCCTTACTGCTATTGGGATTGGAGCAATTATTGGTGGTGGAATTTTCGTACTTACAGGAACGGGAGCTTATTATAATGCAGGGCCTGCGTTGGCTTTATCGTTTGTAATTGCAGGAATTGCTTGTGTGTTTGCAGCTTTGTGTTATGCAGAGTTTGCTTCTATTCTTCCGGTTGAAGGTTCTGCTTATGCTTACGCGTATGGAACGGTAGGAGAAATTTTCGCTTGGATTATCGGTTGGGGATTAATTTTGGAATATGCGATGGGATCTATGACGGTTGCCGTTTCCTGGTCAGGTTACTTTGCCAAACTTCTCAAGATGTTTGGTCTCCATCTGCCAGCTTATCTTACTACGGATCCGCAAACGTATTTGGCAGCAGGAAACTCTGGATTTTCAATGAATCTACCTGCTTTTTTGATCGTATTTTTTGTAATTTCAATTTTGATTAGAGGAACAAAAGGTGCTGCAAAGGCAAATAACTTTATCGTAATGCTTAAAGTTTCGGCGATTATTTTCGTAATTATTGCAGGAGCTTTTTTTATTAATCCTGAAAACTGGACTCCTTTCATTCCGGATCCAACTACAATTACAGAAAACGGAGTCTCTCACTCAGCTTATGGTTTCGGTGGCATCGTAGCCGGAGCATCGGCGATTTTCTTCGCCTATGTAGGTTTTGATGCGGTTTCTACACAGGCCGGAGAAGCCATTAACCCTAAAAAAGATGTGCCTTTTGCTATCATCACTTCATTGATTATCTGTACCATTTTATATATTTTGGTATCTCTTGTTCTGACAGGAATGATGCATTATACAGACTTCAATCCGCTTGGTAAATATCCTGATGCAATCAAAGCTCCTGTAGCTTATGCATTTGATATCGCTGGGCAGGCCTGGGCAGGATATATTATTACAATTGCTGCAACAGTAGGTTTGATTTCAGTATTAATGGTGATGATAATGGGCCAGTCAAGGATTTTCCTGGGAATGTCTAAAGATGGATTAATTCCTGCAACATTCTCGAAAGTAAATCCCAAAACAGGAGTTCCTACTAAGAATCTTCTTATTTTGTCAGTGGTAATTGCTGTTATAGCTTCTTTAACTCCAATTAACGACCTTGCTCATATGACAAGTTTCGGAACATTGTTCGCATTTACAATGGTTTGTGTAGCAGTTTGGGTATTAAGAGTAAAAGAACCGAAATTACAGAGAAACTTCAAAGTTCCGGCTTTACCTGTAATTGCTTGTTTGGGGATAGCAATCAATGTATATTTGATTTTTAACTTAAGTCATGAGGCTAAATTATATTCTTTTGCCTGGTTAATTATTGGTTTCATTATTTACTTCCTGTATAGTAAAAAACATTCCAAACTCCAAAACGGAGGTTATGGGGAGACTTTCAAAGCTGAACAGGAACCTTTGGAAAAACCTGACTTAGATTTATAAAAACAACAAAATAAAAAATCCACAGATTCTGTGGATTTTTTATTTTTGTATACTATGAAAAAAATCTTTTCTTTTTTATTTTCTACGCTGGGACTATTTGTGTTTTCTCAGCAGGTAGAAAGTTTTGAAACTATTCTTAATGATAAGATAAGTATCAGGGCTATCGAAATTTATGATAATAAAGTTTGGTACAGCGGAACGGATTCTAAATTTGGCTTTGTTGATTTAAGAAATCCTCAGAATCAGTATCAGATTAAACTTTCTGATAAAAAACTTCAGTTTCGGACGCTCGCTCAGGATGATAATTCGTTTTATGCGATTAATATTGAAAGTCCGGCTTATTTTTTTAAGGTTGATAAAAAAGATTTGACGTATAAAATTGTGCACACAGATACCACCAAAACTGCATTTTATGATGCTTTGCTGATGAGTCACAATTTGGGAATAGCATTTAGTGATCCTGATTCTACTCAAAAATTAAATCTTACATTTTCAACAGATAACGGAACAAAATGGACAAATGGAGCATGTGAAAACTGGCCTTTACTTGAAAAAGGGGAAGCTGCATTTGCGGCAAGTAATACTAATATTTCCCGTTATGGTAATAGATTCTGGATTGCAACAGGAGGTAAAAAGTCCCGGATTTACACTAAAAGTGGGGGGTCTTGTAAATGGAAAGCCTATGAAACGCCAATGATTCAGGGTGGATCTTCACAAGGAATTTATTCCATAGATTTTGCAGGTAATAAATTCGGAATTGCCGTCGGAGGAGATTATACCCAACAAGATGAAAACATCAATAATATAGCGACGACAAATGATGGCGGTAAAACTTGGAAGATTCAGGCTTCGGGACAAAACGCAGGATATACAACCTGTGTAAGAATTAAACCGGATTCTTGGGGGAAAGAGATAATTTCCGTTGGTGATCAACATATCAGCTACTCTTCGGACTTTGGAAAAACCTGGAAAAAGATTTCCGGTGAAAAAGGATTTTTTGTTTGTAAATGGATTGATGAAAATACAGTTGTTTTTGCAGGGAAAGATAGAATTTCTGTGATGAAGTTGAAATTTTAGATTCTCAAGATAGAGCATATCTCTGTAAACAATATTCTTTTAAACTTTCTTCTATTTAATTTTGATTAAAATTTCTATATGAAACTTGCTAAAGTATTTCTTTTGATATTAATTCCCACTTTATTTTATACGCAAAAAATACGGGTTTTTATTCTGGCGGGGCAGTCAAATATGAACGGTTTTGGTTACAACAAAGATCTTCCGAATGATTTAAAGAATTTCAAAGACGTTTATATTTTTCAGGGAAACTCTGTTCCTGACGGAGATTTGAATGGAGGTGTCGGAAAATGGGATATTCTGAAACCAGGAAACGGCACGGGTTTTAAATCTGACGGAAAAACAAATATACTTTCAGACCGATTTGGGTTGGAATTATCTTTTGCTAAAAGAATGAAAGAGCTTTTTCCGAATGATAAAATTGCTTTAATAAAATATGCAAGAGAAGGAACTTCCATTGATAGTCTTGCCGCTGCAGGTTTCGGATGTTGGGATGCTGATTTTAACGGTAAAAATGGGATTAATCAGTATGATAATTTCCTGAAAACGCTAAAAAATGCTTTGGCAGAAACAGATATTGATGGAAACGGAAAGAAAGATGAAATTATTCCTTCCGGTATCCTTTGGATGCAGGGTGAGGGAGATGCGAGCTATGACGAAGAAATTGCCAATCAATATTACAATCATTTAAAAATATTAATGAATCAAATGAGAGCTGCTTTGCTTACAGATGATTTACCTGTTGTGGTCGGGAAAATTTCGGATTCAGGAAAAGATAAATCCGGCAGAGTTTGGAAAATGGGTGAACTCGTTCAGTACGCTCAGGAAAAATTTGTTCTCAATGACAAAAAAGCTGCAATTGTCCGTTCAACTAAAAACTACGGTTATGGCGATGATCCGTGGCATTACAACAGTGCGGGTTATATTGATTTAGGCAGGAATTTCGCAGATGAAGTATTTAGACTCATTATAAAATAAATACTGATAGAAAACCCTAATATAATTCATGATTCAAAATTCATAAGTTATATTTAATTTTACAGAATGAAATTTCGTTGAGATTTCAGAACAAATTTTACATGTGGAATGAATTCTTTAATTGATAAATATAATATTCCCGGACCGCGTTATACGTCTTATCCTACAGTTCCCTACTGGGATGAGAATACGTTTTCGCCGGAAAAGTGGAAGGAGAGTGTGGTAAGGTCTTTTCGAGAAACAAACTCGAAAGAAGGGATTTCTATTTATATTCATTTACCTTTCTGTGAAGCTTTGTGTACATTTTGTGCATGTCATAAGCGTATTACAAAACAGCATAGCGTTGAAATACCTTATCTGGAAAGTGTTTTAAAAGAATGGTATTTATATCTTCAGCTTTTTGATGAAAAACCAAAATTGAAAGAGCTGCATTTGGGTGGGGGAACACCAACATTTTTTTCTCCGGAAAATCTGAAAAAATTACTGACTGGGATTTTTGAAACGGTAGATATTGCAGACGATCCTGAGTTTTCTTTTGAAGGTCACCCCAATAATACAACGAGAGAGCATCTTCAGACGTTATATGATTTAGGCTTTAGAAGAGTAAGTTTTGGAGTCCAGGATTATGATCCGAAGGTTCAGAAGGCAATCAACAGAATTCAGCCTTTTGAAAATGTGAAAGAAGTAACGGAACTGGCGAGAGAGATTGGTTACAGAGGAATCAGTCATGACTTGGTTTTTGGGCTTCCCCATCAGCATTGGGATGCGATGGAACATACCATCAGAAAAACATTGGAATTAAAACCTGATCGTTTAGCTTTCTACTCTTATGCCCACGTTCCATGGGTAAAAGGTGTCGGGCAAAGAGGTTTCGATGAAAATGATCTCCCGAGTGGTGAAGAAAAGCGCCGTCTGTATGAAGATGGTAAAAAATTATTGCAGGATTTAGGCTATATCGAAGTTGGGATGGACCACTTTTCTTTGGAACATGATGATTTGTACCAATCTTTAACTCATAAAAAACTTCACAGAAACTTTATGGGATATACCTCAAGCAATACGCAATTGATGGTTGGTTTGGGAATGTCCGCAATTTCAGATTCCTGGTATGCTTTCGCTCAAAATGTAAAAACGGTGGAAGAATATCAGAAAATGGTAGAAGAAGGGGAGATTCCTGTAGTGAAAGGGCATATTTTGAATGATGAAGATCTTACGGTTAGAAGGCATATTTTAAATTTAATGTGTCAGCTTGAAACCACTTTTGATGTTGATAATTCTTTCCCTGAACTGAATAATGCATTCGAAATGCTGAAAGAGATGGAAAATGATGAGTTGGTTGAAATTCACGATCATCAAATCAAAATTACAGAAAAAGGAAGAGCATTTACCCGAAATGTTGCCATGGTTTTTGACTTGAGAATGATGAGAAATAAACCCGAAACAAGAATTTTTTCAATGACAATATAAATAAAAAGCGATTCAGTCTTGAATCGCTTTTTATTGAAGATATTAAACGGAACTGAAGCGGCTTTACTGTTTATCACTCTATTTGATAATCAATTTCTGGCTGTAAGATTTTAATCCGCCAGATTTTAGGTTAATATAGTAAACACCTGCAGGAATTCCGGAAATATTAATACTTTCGCCATCATTTATTAAGCCGGCTTCCAGAACCTTTTTGCCTTCTGCACTGATAATTTCTGCAGTTACCTTTTTATCTTTAATGCCATTCACAAAGACTTCTGTGGAAGCAGGATTGGGATAAATTTTAATCTGACCCAAATTATTATTTTCCTGCGTACCTAAAGTTCCCGTAGTGATTTTATAAACTTTACCGTTATTGACTGCCGCAATGTATAATTCTTTCTGATAATCCTGTCCAAAAGTTGAAAAATTATTTCCTGAATATGCCGATGTCCAGGTGATTGAATTATCAGAGTTTAAAATTCCAATTTGTGTAGAACAATAATCTGCAAAGAAATATTTTCCCTGAAGTGAAGGGTAGAGTGTCCCTCTGTAAACATAACCGCCAGTTATAGAACATTTGCCTCCGGAATGGTCATAAACAGCAATTGGGAAAGTCATTGTCGCAGAGCTTGCACATCCAGCGGTGTTATAAGCATTATTTCCTTCATAGCAGCGCCATCCATAGTTGATTCCGGCTTCTGTGAGCGGCATTCTGTTGATTTCTTCAATAGCTCCCTGACCAACATCTGCAATTAATACATTTCCAGTGGTTAAGTCAAAAGAATATTTCCACGCATTCCGAAGCCCGTAAGCCCAAATCTCATCTGCTCCCTCAATTCCTCCAATGAAAGGATTATCTGCAGGAATGTTATAAGCTGCTGTCGAATTTACATCAATTCTCAACATTTTTCCCAAAAGGGAATTTTTGTTTTGAGCATTATTATTCGGGTCGCCTCCGTTGCCTCCGTCGCCGGTTACCACCCATAAATATCCATCAGGTGCAAAGTGAATACTTCCGCCATTATGATTATCAAATGGTTTTGGAATGTTTAATAAAATTTTTTCAGAAGATAGGTCGGCTACATTAGAATCGCCGGAACTCACAGAGTATCTTGCTACAATGATGTTGCCCGCTGTGTTGTTATAATAGACAAAAAAATACCCGTTTGAAGAGTATTGTGGGTGGAATGCCAATCCTAAAAGTCCTCTTTCACCGCCATAAAGAATTTTCGAACTAATGTTTAAAAAATCAGTAGAATTAATTGTCCCGTTAGGTTGAATAATTTTAATGATTCCATTCTGTTGTACAACGAATAACCTGCTGTCATTCGCGTTTGTAATTTCAACAGGAGCGGTAAGTCCTGTAGCAAATTCTTCTAAATTAATGCTTTGGGAATTAAGAATTAAGGAAGAAAAAATACCTAATGTAAAAAGTAGTTTTTTCATAATATTTTGATATTTAGTGGTTTGGAGAAAATAGATGAAAATTTCGTACCAATCAGAATTATAAAATTAATTAAAATAGGCTGCAAAAATTAATAAATACTTAATAGAGATAAGGTTGCCGATATATCTGAAAATAAATGATTTCTGTTGTTAAAAATTCATAAAACTCAATAAAATGATTATATTTGCCGACTTAATTTAACGTAGTTATAACAAAATGCAAGGAAAAGGACTTATTACAATTGTTGCTATTGTACTAGGGTTAATTTGCTTAAACGAGCTATTACCAACGTGGTACGCCAGCAAAATTGAAAAGCAGGCGACTGCTATTGCAGGAGACAATCCGGAAAAGTACCAGAAAGAGATCGCGAGACTTTCTAAGGATACTTTGAATTTAGGATTCACTAAACTTTATTATTCAAAAGCTAAAGACAAAGAAATGAAACTTGGTCTTGACTTGAAAGGAGGGATCAACGTTCTTTTGGAGATTAACCAGAGAGACTTGGTAAATGATTTAACGAATTATTCTACCAACCCAATTCTTATCGAGGCTTTGAACAAAACTGATGAAGTTCAGAAGAGTTCTACAAAATCTTACATCGATAATTTCTTCGAACAATTCGATGCTATCAACAAAGCAAAGGGGACAAACCTAAAGCTTGCTGACCCAGAACTTTTCGGAAATACCAACCTTTCTGAAATCAAATACAATACTTCTGATGATCAGGTGAAAAGCATTATCAAAAGAAGAATTGATCTTTCTGTAGGTACCGCGTTTGAGGTAATCAGAACGAGAATTGATAAGCTTGGAGCCATTCAGCCAAATGTTCAGAGAGTACCTGGTACGGCTAGAATTTCTGTGGAAATGCCTGGTATGAAGGACATTGATAAAGTGAAGAAAATGCTTCAGACTTCTGCGAAACTTCAATTCTGGGAAGTACAGCAGGTAAATGAAGTTCTTCCTTATTTTGAACAGGTTCAGAATATAATAAATGCAAAAAATGATTCACTGCATAATCATAAAACTTTAAGATTAATAGAGTCTTTACAGCTTAATTCTTTAAGAGCAAATGGTGTAGGTAATGTAAAGCTTACCGATACAGCAGGAGTAATTAAATTTTTAAATTCTAAAGAAGCTATAGCTGCCAGACCAGCCAATCTTAGATATACCCAATTCATGTGGGGATATAAGCCGGAAGCTACAAGTCCTGATGCATTAGTATTATATGCTATCAGAGGGAATATCAACCAAAAAGCTCCGGTAGATGGTGCTGTGGAAACTGCCAGTATCGGTTATGATGAGCTGAGCAGGGTAGTGGTAGATATGCAAATGGATTCTAAAGGGGCTAAAGAATGGAAAACCTTAACTGAGAAAAACGTAGGTAAGCCTGTAGCTGTAACATTGGACGGAAGAGTTTATACTGCTCCGAATGTTGTAAATGCTATTCCTAACGGTAGAACGCAGATCTCTGGTAATTTCTCTCAGGAAGAAGCTAAAGAGTTGGTGGACGTTTTAGGAGCGGGTAAATTACCTGCAGGCGCGAAAGTGGTTCAGGCTACTGTAGTAGGGCCTTCATTAGGACAAGAATCTATTAATGCAGGGGTTATTTCATTTGCTATTGCATTCCTGATTATTATCGTCTATATCATTTTCTATTACGGTGGTGCAGGTGTATATGCGGTAATTGCAATGATTATCAACTTATTCTATATTTTCGGAATCATGGATTCCGGAGACTTTACACTTACCCTTCCTGGTATCGCAGGTATTGTACTTACAATGGCGATGGCGGTAGATACAAACGTAATTATCTATGAAAGAACCAAGGAAGAATTATTTGCGGGTAAAAGCATTCTTGAAGCCTATAAAGATGGTTTCAAACATGCATTAAACGCAATTATCGATGGACACACGACTACATTATTAACGGCTATAGTATTATTCTTCTTCGGAACGGGACCTATTAAAGGTTTTGCATTGACGTTGATGATTGGTATCGTAATGACATTATTCACTTCAGTATTGCTTTCAAGAGTAATGATCTTCAGTAGATTAAACAAAGGAAAACACCTTTCGGTTTGGACTCCTCCTACGAAGAACTTATTCAGAAATACCTGGATTGATTTCATCGGAAAAAGAAAATATGCATATATTATTTCTGCTGTTTTAACGGTTGTTTGTATCGTTTCGATTGCAACTCACGGATTCAAATACGGAATTGACTTTACAGGAGGTAGAAACTACGTTGTAAAATTCGATAAAGCTGTAAATGCTAATGATGTTGAAGAAAAATTAGTAAAAGTATTCCAGACTGAAGATGGTAAAAACTCTTCCGTTGAAGCGAAAACTTTTGGAAATGATACTCAATTAAAAATTTCTACGGATTATCTAATCGAAGATGAATCTTTGAAAGCTGACCAAACGGTTGAGCAGAAATTATTTGAAGGATTAAAATCAAACTTACCTGCTAACATAACTTTAGCAGATTTCAAATCTGCTGACAAAGACCACGCAGGAATCATTTCTTCTGAAAAAGTAGGTCCTACGGTTGCCGATGATATCAAAACGCACGGTATTCTTGCTGTAGTTGCTGCTTTAGGAGGTATTTTCTTATACATCTTATTAAGATTTAGAAAGTGGCAGTTTTCTCTTGGAGCTGTTGCAGCATTATTCCACGATGCGGTTATCATTTTGGGAGCATATTCATTGCTTCATAAATATATGCCTTTCAATATGGAGATTAATCAGGATTTCATTGCTGCAATTTTAACGGTATTAGGATATTCAATCAATGATACGGTAATTATCTTCGACAGAATTAGAGAATATTTAAGAGAGAAAAAATCTTTAACATTGGCCGGATTGTTTGATGATTCTATTTCCAGTACATTAGGTAGAACATTCAATACTTCATTTACTACAATCTTGGTAATCTTGGCAATCTTCATTTTTGGTGGAGATAACTTGAGAGGATTTATGTTTGCGATGTTAATCGGTATCGGGTTTGGTACCTATTCATCTATCTTCATCGCGTCAGCTATTGCTTACGACTTCCTGAAAACAGGAAAAGAAGATGAAGTACATGGTAAAACGACTTCAAGCAAAGAAGTTCTTGCTTCAAAATAATTTATACTACAGTAAATAAGAAAAAGCCTTTCAATTTTGAAAGGCTTTTTTTTGAACTGAATCTTCAATCCGAAAATTAACTTCCGACATCTAAATAATATAATTTAGAATCATTATTTTCCTGATTTGATTATTTTTGCATGATTATGGAAAATTCAAGGAAAAAAGCTGCGATGAGCTTTATATTTATTACGCTGTTGATTGATATTACGGGATGGGGAATCATCATTCCGGTGGTTCCGAAGCTTATTGAGGAGCTTATTCATGCGGATATAAGTGAAGCTGCAAAATATGGTGGCTGGTTGGGTTTTGCGTATGCCTTTACTCAGTTTATATTCTCACCTGTAGTGGGAAACCTGAGTGATAAATTTGGGAGAAGACCTATTATTTTAATTTCACTTTTCGGCTTTGCAGTAGATTATATATTTCTGGCATTAGCCCCATCAATTTGGTGGCTGTTTTTAGGACGAATTATTGCAGGAATTACAGGAGCAAGTGTCACAACAGCGAGTGCCTATATTGCGGATATTTCAACGGACGAAGACAGAGCGAAAAATTTTGGCTTAATTGGCGCTGCCTTCGGGCTTGGCTTTATCATCGGGCCTGTTTTAGGCGGAGTTTTAGGACATTATGGAGCAAGAGTTCCTTTTTATGCTGCTGCCGGATTGTGCTTGTTGAATTTTCTGTATGGATATTTTATTCTTCCTGAAAGTTTAGATAAGGACAAAAGAAGAGAGTTTAGCTGGAAACGTGCAAATCCTGTGGGCTCATTCAAATTTTTAGGAAAGCATCCTGAAATTTCCGGATTAATTGTTTCGCTTATTTTAATATATATTGCGGGACATGCTGTACAAAGTAACTGGAGTTTTTTCACGATGTATAAATTCAACTGGAATGAAAGGATGGTAGGGATTTCTTTGGGAGTTGTAGGCTTATTGGTTGGATTGGTTCAGGGTGTGCTGATAAGGTGGACAACTCCAAAGTTGGGTGAGCAAAAAAGTATTTATTATGGTCTAGCTCTTTATGCTATCGGGATGTTGTTATTTGCCTTTGCTACGGAAGGATGGATGATGTTTGCATTTTTGGTTCCTTACTGTTTAGGCGGGATTTGCGGACCGGCTCTTCAGTCGGTCATTACGAAAAGTGTTCCTTCAAATGAGCAGGGTGAGCTCCAGGGTGCCTTGACCAGTTTAATGAGTGCAACCTCAATTATCGGACCTCCAATGATGACAAACTTGTTCTATTTTTTTACGCATGACGAGGCTCCGTTCAAGTTTTCAGGAGCACCATTCTTTTTAGCATTTATTTTAATGGCAATAAGCGTGGTTATTACTTATATCAATTTTCAAAAAGAAAGACGTTAAGGAATAAAAACTAAAATATAAAACGGGAAATCATAATTTGATTTCCCGTTTTGCATTGCGTATGAAAAAAAGAAGTATTATGGATAAAGTGATTTTGTTCCATTGCTCACGATATTGCTTCCCAGTCCAGAGAATGATACCGAAAAATTACTTGAGTTAAAGCTTAAAGAACCTGTAGGCGTGCAAAGTCCGAGAGCATATCTGCACTGTCCGTAAGCTCCCGTTTTTTTGGTCACCTTACTTTCGCTTTTTGCTTTTCCTAGACTGATGCTTCCCCAATCGCTTACATCTACATTGGAAACTGTGGAACCTGAGTAGTAAATGGTAATTTTATAACCGATTTCTCCTCTTTTAGAGCCCCAAAGCCAGTTGGCTGTCCACCATTGTTTGTACCATTTTGAAGAAACTTTTGACTGTGCGTCTGAAGTTTCGGCATTTCCTCTTTGATCCATCATTATCAATCCGCCGAGAATATTGTCCCAGATAATCCCCGAATCATTATAAAAACAAAGTGAAGTAAATTTTTCACCTTTATTGTCCCATGAAATTTCAATTACGTTTGAATCAACTGTAATTTCTTTTCCAAATAAATTTTTCAGTTCGGTTTGAGCGATATTCAGTTCCTCTCCCGAATTTAAGCTCTGTATTTTTCCGATTTTTACAGTTTCTGGCTCTACAATATTTCCGGCCGCTATAAAATTATCTTTTTGCGAAATTAAGTTCTGAGATATTTCAAGGCCTTTTGATGTTGAAATTTTACCTAAAACAGTTATTCCCGTAATCTGTAATTCATTTTTTAAATGCTTTTCAAGATTAATTTTTGAAGTATTGATTTGGGATTGGACAATTTCAGGCAGGGCTTGGCCAGAAAGGATGATTTCATTCTTTAAATCTGCAACCGTCACTTTTTGGTAAACTGTTTCCTGTGACTGGATTTCACTGTCTTCATTTCGGCAGCTATTAAGCATTAACACTGATAGTACAGCAAAAATCTTACATGTGTTTAGTAATTTTTTCATAGTTAAATATTTGAATGGTTTGTCTTCTAAAAATAATAAAATTTTTAATATAAATCTATTCAATGTGAATTAATTATTTGTAATATTGAAAAAATGAACAGAAAAAACAGAAGAAGATATCAAGATTGCCATTAAACAGAGAATGGATAAGGATTTCTGAATATTACAAGCAGTAGATTCTTTTAAACTTCAAGACTTAAAACCAATGCCATATTTTATATTTCTTAAAATTTGTTTAAAATATTACAGAATTGCATAACATATGTATAATGTTTCGTAATTTTGCGGAATGGAATTAAGCATTGGAGAAATGGCACTGATTGCTGTGGCAATCGTTGTATTATTCGGACCGGATAAACTTCCACAAATTGCACGTGATCTTGGAGCAGGTGTGAGAAAAATGCGTGGTGCAGTAGAAGACATCAAAACAGAAATCATGAAAGAGACGGATAATCCTGTTTCCGAAATTAAGCGTGAGATTGAAAAGGTGAAAGATGCTGCGAAAGATTTCAATCCGATGAAAGATATTGAAAAAGATATTATTACAGAGCCGAAAACATCTAATGATCCTCCAAAACCTAAACCTGTAGATGACGATACCTACGAAGGACCAGTAAGCCGATAAAAATGGACGAAATTATTCAGGAAGATAAAAAGGTTTTCTTATTTCTTAACAATTTAGGAGACACATCTTTTGATCAGCTTTGGATGCTTATTTCCAGCACATGGATTTGGGTTCCGCTTTATATTATCTTCTGTTACTTTTTATTCAAGAACTATAAGCTAAGATCTTTAGTTTTCATATTGATATTCATTGCGATTGGTGTTACTGTTTCAGACCAGCTTGCAAGTGTTTTTAAATATGGTGTGGCAAGATTACGGCCTTGTCATGATCCTGCCTTAGAGCATCATATGCGAATTGTGAAATGTGGGGGGCAGTTTGGTTTTTACTCTGCTCATGCTTCTAATACGTTCTTTTTAGCTGCCTATTTAAGTATTTTGTTAAAAAAGAAACTTAAATGGTTTCCTTATGCTATATTTGTGTGGGCTGTAGTGGTTTCTTATAGCCGAATATATTTAGGAGTGCATTTCCCGATAGATATTTTGGTGGGGGCGTTTGTTGGTACTTTATTGGGTGTTATTTTTGGTGCACTCGCAAAAAAAGTTATCAATAAACAAAATATTACTTCATGAAAAAACAATTATTATTTTTAGCTTTCGGGCTTACTTCATTGAATTTTTATGCTCAGGATGCAAAAATTGCAGAAGATTGTTTCAAAAAGGCAGATTACAAATGTGCGGAAGAACAATATTCAAAATTAGCAGAGAAAGAGCAGATTCAAAAATTTCAGTCGGATTATTACAATAATCTCGGAACTTCTCAGAGAAGATTAGGTAAAACGGATTTAGCTTTTAAATCTTATGAATCTGCTTTAAAATCAAATCCCATGTCAGCTTCCGTATATGCCAATTTAGCATCATTACACAGCCAGAAAGGAAACAAAGCAAAAGCGCTGGAATATATTGCCAAAGGTCTCCAGATAGATCCAGAGAATGTAGATATGTATCTTACGCGCTCTAAGATTTATGACAGTCAGGGAAAGAAAGATTTAGCAGTAAAAGATTTAGATCAGATTTTAAGTTTTGCTTCAGATAATATTTTTGCTAAAACAGGTCTGGCGAATCTTAAAAAGAATAATGGTGATTTGGAAGGTGCTTTAAAAGACTATAATCAACTGATTTCCGATAAACCGGAATCTTTATTGTACAACGGAAGAGCCGATGTTTATCTTAAAATGAAAAAATCAAAAGAAGCGCTTGTTGACGTGAATAAAGCAATTTCAATTGATCCTAAATTTGCACAGTCCTATCTTACAAAAGCATTGATTTTGTTTGATACGGCAAAGCCAAAGGAAGCTTGTACCAATCTTGATAAAGCTGTAGCTTTAGGCTATGAAAAAGCTGTTCTTGCAGATTATTACACAAAATGTACGTCACCCGCAAAATAAATAAGTAAAGAATATTATTGATAGATTTTATACATGCTAAACATTGTTCTTGTAGAGCCTGAAATACCAAACAATACCGGTAATATCGGAAGATTATGCGTGGGTACGGAAAGTAAATTACATTTAATTCATCCTTTTGGATTTGTAATTAGCGATAAAAATCTAAAACGGTCAGGATTAGATTATTGGGTGCATCTTGATGTTACTGAATATGCTGATGTTGAAGAATGGATACAAAATATTCCGGATTTATCCCGTGTTTTTCTGATGAGTTCACATGCTGAAAAATCCTATTTGGAGACTGATTTTAAGGATGGAGACTGGCTGGTTTTTGGGAAGGAAAGTATTGGCTTGAGTAAAGAAGTTCTGGAACGTTTTGAAAACCATTTGACAATTCCCATGTCAAAATTAATCCGGAGTTTTAATATTGCCAACTCTGTTGCTTTTGTGGTTGGTGAGGCAAAAAGACAGATTAATTTGAAAGTTTAATCATTATGATAAGGCTTCCCCTGTAAAATCTGATCCGCGCGATACAACTGTTCAACGATAAATAACCGAATCATTTGGTGGGTAAATGTCATTTTAGATAATGACATTTTTTCGTTTGCTCTTGAATAGATTTCTTCTGAAAAACCATACGCTCCGCCAATCAGGATATGAATTTTTTTTACGGAAGAATTCATCCAGTTGTCTATTTTTTGAGCAAATTCTCGACTTGTAAACTGTTTTCCTTTTTCATCAAGAATCACAACCCATTCATTTTTATCGATATGGTTTGAAAATAATTTTGCTTCTTCTTTTTTCAGAAGGTCGGGTGAAAGATTTTTAGCATTTTTCACATCTGGAATTTCAATTATTTCAAAATTCCAGTGTTTTGGAAGACGTTTTAAATAATAGTTGATTAAAGAAGTGATTTCCTTATCATCTGTTTTACCAATACAAAGTAAATTAATCTGCATTTCTACCTTTAAATTATTTTAATGCAAAGATATTCATAAAATTAAAGAATGTCATACTCTATGGGATTTTAAGAATAATATTAAGTTTAAAAAAATCAGTACTTTTGTAGGAGCACCGATATGATGAAAGCAACATTATATTTTACCTTTTTATGTTTTCCATTAATTTCCTTTTCCCAAGAGATGAAAGAAGAGGAAATCAAAAAATATGTAGAAGAGGATAAAAACAGAATATCGGTTGTAGCCGGGCTCAGTTATCTCAGTGATTCTTTTGGTTTGCTTTATGAAAATAAAGTATTTCGTTTAAGACCCAATGATGCTTTTTACACAGAATTTTTTCTAAGATATCGATGGTTGGATGTAAGTTTTTCTTTTGCTCCAAAGCTTACAAAAATCAATAATGATGATGCTGAAAAAGGTAAATCAAAATATTTCAACGTAGGTTTTAGTTTTTTCGTAACACCAAAAATCAGGCAGAATATCTATTTTAGCGATGTGAGCGGTTTATATTTTCAGGATACCAAAGAGTTGATGAAATTACTTTATGGCCAGGATTACAATGAAGAAGGGTATTTACAGTTTCCTGATGCAAAATATCGATCATTTAAGGGAGAAACAAGTTATCTGTGGTTGGGAAATAAAGCGGATTACAGGAGCTTTACCAATATGACTTATAAGCCGCTAAAAGATGTTTTTGTGGTAAGTACAGGCTTATTTTATCAATATAATATCCTGAGCGGCTTAGACAAAACAATTTATCAGGGCGATATTTTTAATGAAACTGAAGAAGATTCTAAAACCAAAGATTTTAGGATTGCTATGAGATCGGGTGGCGGGATACAGAAAATGATTAAAAAAAATTGGTATACAATTGTGGAAATTTATCCCGAGATTTATTATTCAAAACTATTGAATGAAAATTTTCATGAGTTTAATATCGGGCTTTATTCTAATGCAAGGATAGGTTATGATAACGGGAAATGGTTTTTCGGTGGGGGGACTCAGCTTAATTGGGTAAACAGCTCGGATGAGAACTTTTATTCAACCACCCAATGGCTGTTCAGAATAGGTTTAGGATTTAGGTTCGGTGCTCCGAAGTTTGTGAATAAAAGTTTTGATGCAGTAGATAACACTTTAAAATTTTAACTAAAGAAGTAGAATAATGCGTATAAAGATTCCCAGATTTGTTTTAAAAATTCAAGAATTCTTTGATGATATCCATATTCCTGTTTTAGGGATATCGCTTTGGCAACTTTTTCAGATCTATATTTCCGGTATTTTTAAAGGAAAAATCGGGAGAAAAGCAGGAAGTATTTCATGGAGCTTCACATTAAGTTTGTTCCCGTTTCTTCTCTTTTTATTGTCGGTTATACCTTATATGCCTCATTATGATAAACTTCAATTCTATATTTTTGAAGTTTTGATTCATAATGTTTTTCCATCACACATGGAAACTGAAGTAAGAGGATATATTGAAAATAATATTATTCCTAATATGAAAGGAATCAGTAATTTAACTATCATTCTTGCTTTGGTTTTTGCAACAAACGGAACGTTTTCTTTAATTAACGGTTTTAACGAAAATTCTGAGGAAAAACTCAGTGATGTAAAGGAATTTATTCTTTCATTTTTTATAACAATAGGGTTTATAAGTATCGTGTTTTTAGCCCTTTTTGGGGTATATTATTCTGAGGTAGTTTTGAAGCTTTTTACCCCAACTTATGATATTTCGTGGTTGGTGAATAACTTGTCAAAAATTATTGGGTTTGTTTCTTTTCCTTTGTTTTATTTTATCCTTTTGGCTTTGTTTTATTGGCTGGGAACAGTGAAAATTACAAGATTCAGGCAGGCTGTTCCGGGGGCTGTTTTAACGACAATTTTATTTGTTGTAACTACTTATGGATTTGCAATTTACGTAAAGGATGTAGCAAGATATAACGTTCTGTATGGCTCAATCGGAAGTATGATTTTATTAATGGTTTGGGTCAATGTAAATGTTTATCTGCTTCTTTTCGGAAATGAACTGAATATGGCTATCAGGAAGCTCAGGATAGAGAAATTATTGTCTGACGAACTTAAAAAAGAAGCAACAGGTTATCATGCTGCTACTTCTGAACCTAATTTAGAAAGTGATGAAGAACATAGACGAAAATTTTATAATGACGAGAAAAAAGATTAAATTTTTTACTTTGCTGATTGCCTTGATTTCTTTCACGTCTTGTGATGAAATTAATCGAAATAGAGAAGAAAATAATTACGTTACACCTTACAAAGGAAAATGGGTAGGAAGCTATACAGGTGATCAAAGCGGGACACTTGTTTTAAATGTTGGTGAAAAAGGAGGTATTGAAGGTGTGAGAACATCAATGGAATTTCAGGAAACTTTTTATACGGCTATGCAGGGCGGTGGAAGTGGGGCGTTGTCTACAATGAGCCCTTCGCCATCTGGATTCATTTTATATGGAAGTTTAGAAACCAAGTCAGGCACATGGAAAATGGGTGCTTTAAAAGGAAATTGGGCCGTTGTGAAAAATTAATCTAAAGCCTCAATATTTTTTCTAGAGCTGATATTCAGTAAAACATATCCTAAAATTGCAGCTAAAAATGAAGCAATGAGAATAGCAAATTTAGCCTCATCTTGTATTTCAATTTCTCCTTTAAAGGATAATAGAGCAATGAAAATAGACATCGTAAAACCAATTCCTGCTAAAAGCCCTACACCGAACATTTGAAACCATGAGCTGTTTTGTGGTAAGGTGCTGATTTTTAGTTTGATGGCTAAAAAAGAGAATAGGTTGATTCCTATTAATTTCCCTAAGATCAGACCTCCGATAATTCCCAATCCTAAGGTGCTGGTCAAACCTTCTATCATTGAACTGTTGAAGGTAATATTTGTATTTGTCAAAGCAAAAATTGGCATGATGAGAAAACTTACTGGAAAATGTAGTGTATGCTCTAATTTTTCCAAAGGTGAAATTTCTACATTTGAAGCGTTTGTAGGTATTGAAAATGCTAATAAAACTCCCGCAATTGTTGCATGGATTCCTGAGTGATGTAAGAAATACCATAAAAATATTCCGGGAATGATGTATAAAATAAGTTTGGTAACCTTTAGAAGGTTTAATAGAAATAAAAGAGCTGCTACTCCTAAAGAGAGTAATAAATAAGTCCAATGAATTTGCTCAGTATAAAATATTGCAATCACCAAAATTGCTCCCAAATCGTCTACAATAGCTAATGCGGCAAGAAAAATTTTAACTGAACCCGGAATTTTACTTCCTAACATAGAGATAATTGCCAATGAAAATGCAATATCTGTTGCCATAGGAATACCCCAGCCATTTGCATATTCCGTTCCCGAATTAAAAACTGTATAAATTACAGCAGGAACAAGCATTCCGCCGATAGCTGCGAAAATAGGAAGAGATGCGTTTTTAAAAGATGAAAGTTCACCTTCTACCAATTCTCTTTTGATTTCAAGGCCTACGAGCAAGAAGAAAATTGCCATCAGGCCGTCATTAATCCATATACTTACAGGATAATTCAGATGAAACAAATGGGTACCGACTTTTTTATCTAAAAACTGTTGGAATCCTTCAGCAGCAGGTGAATTTGCTATCAGTAAAGAGATTAAAACACAAAAAATTAAAATAACTCCTGATGATTGACTATTGCTGAAAAATTTTTTAAAGTATATGCTTAAACTCATATTGTGTTTTATAAACGTCTGACTCTTGAAACGCCGTTGATTTCTTTAAGTTTTTTAAAGGTTTGTTCTAGCTGGCTTTTATTTTTTACTTCCAGATTGATATTTCCGGTAAAAATTCCGTTGTTTGATTCAATAGACATACTTTTCATGTCCATTTCCATTGAATTGCTGATGACGGCCGTGATGTCATTGATCATACCCATCCTGTCAAGACCTTCAATTTCAATTTTTACTCGGTTTTTAAAGCTTTCTGCATTTACCCATTTAGCAGGAATTACCCTGTAATCATATTGGGCCCGAAGATTGATAGCATTCGGACAATTATCGCTATGGACCTTGATCCCTTCCGAAATAGTAATAAATCCGAAAATTTTATCCCCCGGAATTACCGTACAGCATTTTGCAAAACTATAATTTAGCTTTTCCTCATCCTTTCCGAAGACAATCATGTCAAGATTTTGATGTTTCGGCTCATCAAAAACGGTATTTTTATTCGGTGATTTTCTGAATCTTGAGAGGAGATTATTAAATACATTTTTACTTTCAATATATTTTCTTAAGCTACTAGCATCCAGTTCATTAGTTTGAAACTTCAAGAATAACTCCTGAGACGTTTTCAGATTAAAGAACTTTTGAAGCTTGTTTACTTCCTCTTCATTAAAATTGATCTTTGCATGACGAAGTTTTCTCTGAAGAATTTCTTTTCCTTCCTCAACTATCTGATTTTTTTGTGAGTTTAAATAACTCTTAATTTTTGACTTTGCTTTTGAAGTAACAACAAATTCCAGCCAGTCAGATTTTGGTTTTTGATTTTGAGAAGAAAGAATATCTATTTGATCTCCATTTTGAAGAACATAGGAAATCGGAACCAGTTTACCATTAATTTTAGCACCCAAACACTTCATTCCCAGATCTGAATGAACGGAAAATGCAAAGTCAAGAGCAGTGGCATTGGTTGGCAAAATTTTGATTTCACCTTTTGGAGTAAATACAAAAACTTCCTTAGAATATAAATTTAATTTAATATTATCTAAAAGCTCAGAAGTAGTAAGGTTTTGCTGTTGCTCCAAAACTTCGCGAATTTCCGTAACCCATGTTTCGAAATTTCTGTCATCGGAACTTTGTTTATAACCTTCTTTGTATTTATAATGAGCGGCAACACCTTTTTCTGCAATCTCATCCATTCTTTCGGAACGGATTTGCACTTCAATCCACTTTTTATCAGGGCCAAGAACCGTCAGATGTAAACTTTCATACCCTGTGGAACGGGGTTGCGTAATCCAGTCACGCATTCTCGAAGGATTACTGTGATAAACGTCTGTTACAATAGAATAAATTTTCCAGGCCAGGAATTTTTCATTCTTTGCGTCAGATCGGTAGATGATTCTAATGGCATAATTATCAAATACTTCCTCGAAAGAAACACCCTGCTTAAGCATTTTTCTGTAAATCGAAGAAATTGCTTTTGCGCGGCCTTTAATTTTAAAGTTTAATCCTTCTTCGTTAAGTCTTTCGGAAACTTCTTTTTTAAATTCCTCAATATATCTTTCTCTGTTTTCTTTTGCAAGCTCTAACTTTTCCGTTATTTCTGTGTAAATGTCCGGATTATTATATTTTAAAGATAAATCTTCAAGCTCTGATTTTATGTTGTACAGACCTAGACGGTGTGCAAGAGGAGCATAAATATAAACTGTTTCAGACGCGATTTTCTTCTGCTTATCCGGGGCCATGCTTTCCAGAGTTCGCATATTGTGGAGACGGTCTGCAATCTTTATTAAAATAACTCTAAAGTCTTCAGAAAGAGTAAGTAGCAGTTTTCTGTAATTTTCAGACTGTACCGAAATGTTCTGGTGATTCATGATGGATATCTTTGTTAATCCATTCACGATATTGGCAATTTTTTCCCCGAAGATCTTTTTGAGATCTTCGTAAGTATAATCAGAATCCTCAATTACATCATGCAGTAATGCACATGCAATAGAAGTTGCACCCAAGCCAATTTCTGTCGCTACAATTTTTGCAACGGCAATGGGATGATAGATATACGGCTCGCCCGTTTTTCTTCTCTGGTCTTTATGGGCATCCAGCGCAATGTCGAATGCCTTTCGGATGAGTTTGTTATTTTCCTCATCCAAAGTTCTGTATGTATTGGAAATCAGATCCTTATATCTTGCGAGAATCTCCTTGTTTTCCTGTTCTAAGTCGTAACTCATTTGTGTAAAAAGCCTATAATTAAACGAAAATACGAAATTTTTTCCACTTTTCAAATACAAAAAAATCCGCAGAAGATTCTACGGATTTTCGGTTATCAGTTTTTAATGTATTTGTTAAAATTTCACTTCTGCGGAATCCATGCCATTGCTTGACCCTTTTATTTTCATATCAGGGCTGTTGTGAATCTCAGCTTTGCTTCTGGCATCAATATAGCTTTTCAATTTTTGATAATGAGCTTGTTCAAGGCTCATATTTTCAAATAGATATGTTTTTAAAACAGAATTCTGCAAAAAGATATTTTTAGCGCTATCTGCCTGTTCATTGTTTTTTACTGAAACACTCGCAAGATACTGAGGATTCATATGGTTATCATCAAGATATACAATGTAATCTGAATTTCCGAAACCAATATTTTCTAAATCGGCTTCCAGTTTTTTGTAATCGCTGTGATGTTCAAATAATCCAGCTAATATATTTGACATAAGCAATAGTTTTTAATTTGTATTTAAAGGTAATAAATTAATTTTAAATTTTGATTAATTTTCAATAAAATTTCAAATTAATTATTTTATCTATATATTTATAGTG
Source organism: Chryseobacterium sp. FH2 (assembly GCF_001045455.1). Taxonomy (GTDB): domain Bacteria; phylum Bacteroidota; class Bacteroidia; order Flavobacteriales; family Weeksellaceae; genus Chryseobacterium. The sequence goes on from NZ_LFNE01000013.1 coordinate 46,808, forward strand.
TAATATTTGGTAATATCTATTAAACTGGTGTTTAATTTTAGATTAATTTAAATTTCGATTAATGTGTGGATCTATCAGTTTAGATTCAATATCCTAATTATTAAAAATTATGGCACTTATTTTTTTAAAATAATTCAAATTTATATTCAAAATAAAACAATCCCATGAAAAAAAATCTCCTTGGTTTTATCCTTTTATCATCTTTATTTCAAGCACAGTACAGTTGGTCTGTCTTTTCTTATCCGCCTTCTAATGGTGCCGGCAGATATGATGATGTATTTTTTTTAAATGAAAATTTAGGCTGGGCGGCAAAAGGTGGAAACGGTGCTGTTTTCAAAACTACAAATGGCGGGACTACGTGGACCCAGCAGGTTGTAAATGGTGCTACCAATCAATATTTCAGAAATATAGAGTTTTTGAATGAAAATATAGGCTTTCTTGGAACCTTAAACAACAATTTTTATAAAACCACGGATGGGGGAGCTTCTTGGCAGAAAGTAGACAATATTTCGCCTTATCCGGAAGCGATCTGCGGATTGGATTGTGTGGGAACGTCTACTGTTTATGGGTGTGGTGCCTGGTTTTCGCCTGCATATATTATAAAATCGACAGACAGCGGGAATACATGGCAGTATATTGATATGTCAGCTTATGCAAATGCTTTGGTAGAAATTACATTTATTAATGAAAATGTAGGGTTTGTATCTGGGAATGATGAAAATGGAGGAGTGGTTCTTAAAACGATTAATGGAGGAACTACTTGGACAAAAATTTATAACAGCAATATCCAAAATGAATATGTTTGGAAAATGCAGTTTTTAGATAATAACAAAATTTTCTGTTCTATTGAATCTGAGGCTCCGCACACGGGAAAATTATTAAAATCACTGGATGGTGGTTTCACTTGGGAAACTAAAGATTTTCCTGATACTTATGTTCAGGCGGTTGGTTTTACCTCTGAAACCCACGGATGGATGGGCGGTCACAATACAGGATTTTATGAAACCAATGATGGCGGAAATACATGGACGGATACGGGCATTGGAGGTTCTTTAAACAGAATTTTCTTTGTAAATAATAATCTTGCTTTTGCTGCCGGAACAAATGTTTATAAAATGACAAATGGAAATTTAGGAATTAAAGAAAGTTTTAAAGAAAGTCTTGAAAGAAAGCTAAAAATAGAAGTTGTTCCAAATCCTGTGAAGGATAAGCTTAATCTCAATGTTTATTTTACACATTCGGATCATATCATAGTGGGATTATATGACGCTTCAGGAAATTTTATTAAAAATATTTTAAAAGATAATATCAGGAATGAAGGAGCCAAAAAATATTCGTTGGATTTTGATTATCCAAAGGGAAATTATCTTCTTGATGTACATTCTAACCTTGGAAGACAGTCAATTAAAATAATTAAATAATAAAAGCGCAGATTTCTGCGCTTTTATTTTGTTGAAATTTTAATCTATTTTTTCATTTTTGATTTCCTCAACAATCTCAGGATTTAACAGGGTAGAAATATCTCCAAAATTGCTGAAATCGCCCTCTGCAATTTTTCTCAAAATTCTACGCATAATTTTCCCTGAACGTGTTTTCGGCAGCCCTGAAACAAACTGTATTTTATCTAATTTTGCAATCGGTCCGATTTGGTCTGAAATCAGTTGATTAATCTCCTTTTTTAAGTTTTCTTTCTGACGCCCTTCTCCGGTTTCTTTTAAAATTACAAACCCGTAAAGCGCATTTCCTTTAATATCATGAGGATAGCCTACAATCGCAGATTCTGCTACAGCCGGATGTTCGTTGATACTGTCTTCAATCGGAGCAGTTCCTAAATTGTGTCCTGAAACAATGATTACATCATCTACACGACCGGTAATTCTGTAATATCCGACTTCATCTCTCAGAGCGCCGTCACCAGTGAAATATTTTCCGGGAAAAGCAGAGAAATAAGTCTCTTTGTATCTTTGATGGTCGCCCCATATTGTTCTCGCAATTCCCGGCCAGGGAAAACGGATGCAAAGGTTTCCTGTCACCTGATTTCCTGAAATTTCATTGCGCTTATCGTCCATTAAAACAGGCTGGATTCCCGGTAAAGGCAGGGTGGCATATGTAGGTTTTGTCGGTGTAACGAATGGAAGCGGTGAAATCATAATTCCTCCCGTTTCTGTTTGCCACCAGGTATCGACAATCGGACATTTTTTCTTTCCAACATGATCGTTGAACCAATGCCATGCTTCATCATTAATTGGTTCGCCTACAGAACCAATTACTTTTAATGTACTTAAATCATGCTTATCAACCCATTCTGTACTTTCTTTTGCTAATGAACGAATGGCAGTTGGAGCTGTGTAAAACTGGGTAACTTTATGTTTTTCAATCACTTCCCAAAATCTGTCGGGTTCAGGATAAGTAGGAACTCCTTCAAAAATTACGGTAGTTGCCCCATTTAGAAGCGGTCCGTAAAGGATATATGAATGTCCTGTAATCCAGCCAATATCGGCAGTACACCAATAAATATCATTTTCTTTATAATTAAATACATTTTTGAAGGTATAAGCTGTGTAAACCATATAGCCGGCACAGGTATGGAGCATTCCCTTTGGTTTTCCTGTAGAGCCGGAAGTATACAAAATAAAGAGTGGGTCTTCTGCATCCATAATTACTGTCACGAAATCAGGAGAAGCATGTTCGTATAAATCAGCCAACCAGAAGTCTCTGTGCTGTTTCATTTTGACCTCGTTGTTTGTTCTTTTTACAACTAAAACTTTTTCTACACTTGGTGTTTTTTCAAGCGCTTCATCTACGATGCTTTTTAAATCTAAAATTTTATTTCCTCTGTAGCTTCCGTCTGATGTAATTACCATTTTCGCACCACAGTCATTTACTCTGGAAGAAACGGCAGAAGCGGAAAATCCTGCAAAAATAACCGAGTGAACTGCTCCCAATTTTGCACAGGCCAACATGGTAACCGCCAATTCAGGAATCATCGGAAGATAGATGCAGACTCTGTCACCTTTTCCGATACCCATTTCTTTTAAAACGTTGGCTGTTTTGTTAACCCGTGTATATAATTCATTGTAAGAAATATGCTGTGCCTCTTCTTTCGGGTCGTTGGGTTCCCAAATGATGGCTGTTTTGTCGCCTCTTACGGAAAGGTGCCTGTCCAGACAGTTTTTTGTGATATTCAATTTAGCATTTTTAAACCAGGTAATTTTTGCTTCATTCATATCATATTTTACGACCTTGCTCCATCTTTGGTACCACACAAAATTTTGGTCAGCTATATTATCCCAGAATTTCTTGGGATTTTTAATAGATTTTTTATATTCTTCAAAATAATGCGGTAAATCTTCTATTAGATAATTTCTCATATCCTTTCGTTTTTGAAATTTGAATTTTATTATATTTTAAATTTATACTTAATTTCTCTTTTAAGCCCTATAATCCTCGATTTTTTGCTGAATTTCTTCAATGATTTTTTCATCATCAATCGTCGACGGAATCTGGAATTCTTTTCCGTCTAATAGAGTTCTTATTAATTTTCTTAAAATTTTTCCGGAACGTGTTTTTGGTAAACGTTTCACAGTCATTACATTTTTAAGACAGGCAACCGCTCCGATTTTTTCCCGGACATTTTTTACAATATCTTTTTCCAAATCTTTTTCCAAAATCGTCGAGCCATTTTTTAAAACCACCGATGCAAAAGGAATCTGCCCTTTCAAATCATCATCAATGCCCACAACTGCACATTCTGCAACATCAGGATGTGATGAAACGATTTCTTCCATTTCCGAAGTTGAAAGCCGATGGCCGGCAACATTAATCACATCATCAACACGTCCTGTAATGAAAATATATCCGTCTTCATCTTTAATCGCACCGTCTCCGGAGAAATAATATCCTTTGTATTGTGATAAATAACTGTTTTGAAACCTTTCATTATCGTTCCAGATTCCTAGTAATGCACCTGGAGGAAGTGGAAGTTTAATGATTAAATAGCCTTCCTGATGAGCATCTAGTTCATAACCGTTCTCATCGAAAATTTTAATATCATATCCGGGAATTGGTTTTCCAGCAGAAGCTCTTTTGATATTGTAATTGTTATCAAAAGTCATTAATCCCAACATCGGCCAGCCGGATTCTGTCTGCCACCAATGGTCAATAGCAGGAACTCCGATGTGTTCTGCGAACCAGTCTAATGTCGCAACATCACATCTTTCGCCTGCCAGGAACTGCTTTTTAAAATGGCTTAAATCGTATTTTTTAACCAATTCTCCGTCCGGATCTTCTTTCTTAATGGCACGAATAGCGGTTGGAGCGGTAAACATCACAGAAACTTTATATTCCGAAATGATTCTCCAAAACGTTCCTGCATCGGGAGTCATGATAGGTTTTCCTTCAAAAATAATCGTTGTATTTCTGTTAATTAAAGGTCCGTAAACCGAAAAACTATGCCCGACTGCCCAGCCAAAATCGGATGCAGCCCAATAGGTTTCTCCCTGTTCAACTCCATAAATATATTTCATGGAAAATTTTAAAGCGGTTGCATATCCTCCTGTATCACGGGTGATTCCTTTTGGTTTTCCTGTCGTTCCGGACGTATACAGCAAATAGAGGGGGTGAGTTGACTCAACGGAAACGCAATCAACGGGTTCTGATTTTTGGACTAATTCGTCATAATCAATCAATCCATCAAACATTTCATGTTGATTGTCAACTAGTTTTCTGTTGTAAACGATAATATTATCAACTTTATCCTGGGCTAATTCAATTGCTTTTTCAACAAGCGGTAAATAAGGGATTCTTTTCGCAATTTCTACTCCGGCAGTTGCTGTAATTAAAGCTTTTGGCTTACAATCATCGATTCTCACTACCAATTCATGAGGCGCAAAACCTCCAAAAACCACATTATGAATCACGCCAATTCTCGCACAAGCCAACATGGTAAAAAGTGTCTGTGGGATCATGGGCATATAAATAACAGCTGTATCGCCTTTTTTCAATCCCAAAGAAACTAAGCCCCCTGCCAGTTTTGAAATTTCTTCTTTCGCCTGATTGAAAGTATATGTTTTTTTCTGATTCGTAACAGGTGAATCGTACACGATTGCAACCTGCTCTCCAAAGCCGTCTTCAATATGCCTGTCAATACACAAATAGCACATATTGAGCTTTCCGTCGGAAAACCATTGAGCATATTGGGTTTCATCTTTTGAAAGAATTTGCGTAGGAAATTCAAACCAGCGTATTTCCTGGGCCCGTTCTTTCCAGAAATTTTCTTTATCTTCTATACTTTGTTTAAATAAATCTTCTGCGTTCATATTATTTTTGTGTTTCATGTCATTGCGAGAAGCGGAGCGACGAAGCAATCTCTTGATAATCTTAATTCTTAAATAGTCTTAATGGTTTAAAAATTAACTTTTAAATAAGAAAGATTCTTCATTTCTGGACTCCGTTCTAGTTTAGAATGACAATGTGTATGATTTTAATAAATAGGTCTTTTATCTTTATTTCTTCATCTTCAGTTTTATCAAAACATTTCCTCAATTTGCTGCATCAGTTTTTTTATAGAATAAGGTTTTGTTACATAGGCGTCAGCTCCCATTTTCAAGCCTTTTTCAATATCTCTGGGGTTATTTTTCGCACTCAGGAATATGACTTTTGTATCTTTTAATTTTTCGTCTTGTCTGATAATATCTAAAGTGCTGTAACCGTCAAGGTTCGGCATCATGATATCCAGTAAAATGACCTCGGGAGTCATTGTTTTTAAAAATTCCAATACTTCGGTTCCGTCTCTTGCAATGTAGACGTCATATCCATTTTTCTTAAAGCTGTATTCCAGCGACATTAATATTTTGTGCTCATCATCCGCAATGATTATCTTTTTCATATTGTGTCTTGATTTTGTTCAACTTCATTTTTAATCTCTTTTATTTTTTTAGGAAGAATAATCGTAAAAGTCACTCCCAGCCCGCTGTTTTCTGCTTTTATGGTTCCTCCTTGAGCTTGTACAATTTTTTTAGAAATAGCCAATCCGAGTCCGCTTCCTGTAGGCTTTAAAATATTTTGGTTCTTAGACTGATAAAATTTATCAAAAATCATTTCCAAATCCTCTTCGGGAATATGTTTTCCTGTATTAAAAATAGTAATAATCAATTGATTTTCCTTTTCAGATAATTTTGTCTGAATTGTCCCTTGCTCGTCCGTAAATTTTAGAGCATTTCCTAAAATATTCTGAAATAACTGAATCATCCGCGCTTCATCATATTCAAATATAAACTGATTCAAAAGATTGACTTCACTTAAATGAATATTTTTCTGATGAATGAGATGCAAAAGCGGGTTTAATGCTTTTTTATAGGTTTCAATAATATTATTTTCCTGAATATTTAAAGCAATTTCGCCATGCTGAAGTTTATCCAGATAGAGAATATCGTTGATGATTTCGCTTAGCCTGTCTGACTCTGTAATAATATTATTTAAAAATTCTTTTTTGATTTCCAAAGGAATATCATCATCATCTGCCAGAATTTCTCCTGCCGAACGAATTGCTGTAATCGGAGTTCTTAATTCATGTGCAACAGAGTCTAAAAAATCGTCTTTTTGCCGGTCTTTGATGATTAAACTTTCGTTAGCATTTCTTAAATCATCAGATAATTGTTTTAGTTCTTCTGACTGCTCCGTCAGTTTTTTATTAAGTATAATATTTTCTTTGGATTCTTCTAAAATGTTTAAAACTTCCTTTAAAGATATTTTATCTTCTTTAGTCACGCCTTCAATCAAAATTTTTGCAGAAGCGGTTCCTATTCTTCCTGCCAAAAGATTTTCGGAGAATTTTATAAATCTTGAATCTGCTGTTTCTGTTTGAGAATCAATATTATATTTTAAATTGAAAATTCTTAAAGCCTGTTCCGTTTTATTTTTGCCTAAAAAACGTTCCAGAATATTTTTAATATCTGAAACATAAGCTGTTCCACGCCAGATGAAAGCATTTTCGTGATTTTGAATGTATTTATCAATATCAACATATAATTCGGCGAAATTTCTCTCACGGTAATTTCCTTTTACACTGACAGAAATGATGGTAAACAAACTTGTATTCACTAAAATTGACCAAAAGAAAATCTGTGGGATTCTTCCCAAATATGGAATCGCGAAAAAGTCAAAAGCATCATACATGTCTCTCAAAGCACCCTTGAATTCCTGATTGTAGGAGAAGTAATACTGAGGAATAATCAATCCGAAGTAACAAATTGCCAATCCTGCCAATAATCCAATCACAGCGCCTTTGTAACTTCCTCTTCTCCAGAAAATAGCTCCGAAAAATGAAGGTGCCAGCTGCCCGATAACAACAAATGAGATTAAACCAACTGAATCCAGCGAGGTTTTTAAAATGAAATATTTATAAAAAGCAAATGCCATGATAACCAGTGCAAAAATGCTGAATTTCCTGATATTGGTAATGTTTCTGGTATTCTGTATTTCATTTTCAGATTTAAATTTTCCCAACAGACCATAAGGAATAATCAGGTTGTTGGAAAGCATGATAGATAGAGTAATGGCAGAAATAATAATCATTGAAATACAGGAACTCAGTCCGCCAAGAAAAACAAAAACCGTAATCAAAGTATTGTTAAAATGCTGCGGAATCAAAATGGAGTAGAATTCCGGATTTACGTTTTGTCCGTCAAAAATCAGTCTTCCACCCCATGCAATCGGGAAGATAAATATGGTGAAAATCAACAGGTAAAGAGGAAAAAACCAAATCGCAGTTTTAATATGTTTTTCCTGCCTGTTTTCAACTATCGCCGTGTGAAACTGTCTCGGAAGAATACAGATTGCTGTTCCTGAAATTAAACATAAAACCATCCAGTTCAGGGCGCCTTCAATTCCGTTGAATGTATTTTTCTCTTTAAAATCTTCAAATCTGCTGGCTTTTTCATAAATATCTGAAAATCCGTCAAAAACAAAATAAATAACAAAAAACCCTAAAATGATGATGAAAAAAAGTTTCAGAAAACTTTCCAGAGCTATTGCTGAAATAATTCCCAGTCGTTTTTCTGAAGCATCAACATATCGTGTTCCGTAATAGGATGAAAATAAAGCAATTAATACAACAACAAAAGTAGCATTATCCGTTAAAATATTTTTTGATATTGAGGTTTCGGTCACTAAGTGAAAGGTTTCTGAAATTGCTTTTATCTGCAAACCAATGTAAGGGACAATTGCCAAAAGGCAGACAACTGTAATAATCGCACTGAAGCTTCTGCTGTTACCGTATCGTAATGAAATAAAATCTGCAAGGCTGCTGATTTTATTGACTCTTGAGATTCGTACAATCCGGGTATTGATGTAAATCCATGCCGGAATTATCATGATGGGGCCAATGTAAATTGGAAGGTAGTTGAGTCCGCTAGTCGCCGCAACACCGATGCTTCCGTAGTAGGTCCAGGCCGTACAATACACTGCCAGTGATAATGCGTAGATGTAGGGATTGTTTATCCATAGCTTACTCTTTTTCTTTTCCGCTAAATGAGCGACTAAGAACAAAAGTGCCAGATAAAACAAAACCACAAAAAATAACGCGAAACTACTCATCATATTTTTTTACAATTACAAAAGAGATAATGATGGAAACCATCCAGACCGCAAAAATGTAAATCAGCATCATCGGGTAGCCAAAAATTTCCTTATCGCTGCTGAATAACAATGAAACAGGAATGCTGAACGCAACCAGAAGTCCGATACTCAGGAGGATTAATTTTTGTTCGTGTCTCTTTTTCATAATGATATAAAAGATAATTGACGGACAAGTTTTATCCGTCAATTATCACTAACTTATTTTATTTAAACTTTATCGTCAGAATATTCTCCTGTTAATGAGTAGTAACCGAAAATTGCCATTCCACCACAAATAATTGGCATCAGTACAAACAGAATGATAATTCCGAATACCAAATCTTCCTGCTTTCCGGAGGTGATTTTTGGAATCCCTAAAACGGTTATTCCGAAATAGCCTACAACCAAAGCAACTGCAATCCAAAGAATGCCTAATATTTTTTTTAGTCCGTTCATTTTAGTAGTTTTAAAATTAATAAATTTTTAAGTGATTCGGTGTTTAATCGTGAATATTATTGTTCTTATTTTTAAGATAGAATAATCCAATCAGTAAACATACTGCAGCAACTCCAATCGGATACCAAAGTCCTTCCAGATACCATGTTGCGTGCCCTGCTTCTTTTCCCGTTGTTACCAAGTATGTTGCAACTGCCGGAAGCAATCCTCCAAAGACCCCGTTTCCTATGTGATAAGGCAGAGACATTGAAGTATAACGGATCCTTACCGGGAACATTTCCACCAGAAAAGCTGCAATCGGACCGTAAACCATTGTTACAAAAATCACCTGAATGAAAACTAAAAACACCAGGTACCATTTTGTGTTGTCTGCTAATTTCAAGCTTTGAGAAACTTTTGGTTCTTCTGCTTTTCCGTCTTTTATTACAGCTCCGGTTGGCGACCAGTGGACAACACTGTCTTTTTTAATTAAAGTTCCGTCTGTGTAAAGGGTTTCTTTATGGAAAGTTACTAAACTGTCCGTCGCAATTTTATCATGAATCTTTACGATTCTTTTTTCTGTAATTCCGTTAGCGGCTACCGTTTTAGTTTCAAGATTTACGCTTTTAAACATAGAATCATAAATCGGTCTGTAGGCTAAAATCGCGACTAACATTCCCGTCATCATCACGGCTTTTCTTCCGATTTTATCAGAGAGCCATCCGAAGAAAACGAAGAAAGGTGTTCCTAAAAACAGAGCTGTTGCCATTAATGAATCGACCTGTGCGGATTCTACATTCATTACTTTTTGAAGGAAACTCATCGCATAAAACTGTCCGGTATACCAGATTACCCCTTGTCCCATCGCGGCCCCGAATAATGCCAATAAGACAAATTTGAAATTAAATTTATTCCCGAAACTTTCTTTTAAAGGGTTTTTTGAAGTTTTTCCTTCGCTTTTAGCTTTAGCAAAAAGTGGGGATTCTTTCATATTTTTTCTGATGACGTAAGAAACTCCTACCATTAAAATGGAAATCCAAAACGGAACTCTCCATCCCCAACCATCAAACTCTTCTGCGGAAAGAGTATTCTTTGTAATTAAAATTACAATTAATGAAATAAAAAGCCCTGCTGTTGCTGTTGTCTGAATCCAGGAAGTCCAGTAGCCTCTTCGGTGGGGTTGTGCATATTCTGCAACATAGGTCGCTGCACCTCCGTATTCTCCGCCTAAAGCTAATCCTTGCAATAATCTTAAGATTAAAACTAAAACCGGCGCCATAAATCCAATGGTTTCGTAGCTGGGAATACATCCGATGAGGAATGTTGAGAACCCCATGATTAATAAAGTCACTAAAAACGTATATTTTCTTCCGATAATATCTCCTAATCTTCCGAAGAATAATGCTCCGAATGGTCTTACCACAAATCCCGCAGCGAAGGTGGCCAGTGTAGATAAAAATGCCGCGGTGGGATTGTCTGCAGGGAAAAATTTTGTCGCCAAAACAATTGCCAGACTTCCGAAAATATAGAAATCATACCATTCTATAAGAGTTCCAAGGGATGAGGCAGTGATAACGCTCCAAATAGTGCGGTTTTTCTGCTTATCGGTCATGTTTTCGTAGGTATTATGATGATTTTCGCTCATATTGCTTGATTTAATATTAGTTAAAATTGATATTGAGTTTTCCGGGTTTTATAAATAAATTTGGAACTGAACAATGAATTCTCCTTTTGAAGAAGGGCTTCCCGTCGGGCTTGTATAAACGGGTCTTGTAGAATATTGCGTTGTAATTTTCGCGTGATGCCCATCTATAAACCAGTTTGCGCCTACATCAAATTGTGAAGAAGATTTATCAAATGCTTCAAAACTTTTATGTGTATAAGCCGCGAACGGTTGGATTCTGATTTTCGGTTTTTCTGCCTGGCTTGGCAACAGTAAACCCGCCTGTGCATAGATAATATTACCTGTGCCGATGGTAGGCTGTAGGTTTCCTGCTCCTGCAATGGCTTTATCACCAATGAAATTGGGGTCAGACGAAGCAATGTTCATAATTCCTAAGTTTCTGATATAATTCGGACCGAATTGATAATTGTAATATCCTGCATATGCCGAAACTGCCATTTTATTTTTAGCATTTCCCAAAGGGATATCCGCAAAAGCATCGACTGCAACTAACGTGATGTCATGTTTTTCAATATTTGAATTTACGGAGGTACGGGTTCCGTCCTTTTGGTGATAAAAACCTGCACCAACATTGAAAACTTTCTTTGTTCCCAAATATGAGCCCACTTTGAAAGGAAGTAAGTTTGACTCTTCATCTAAAAATTGATATTCGACATATCCTGCTTTTGAGAAATTAGGATTTCCGTTGTTGTCAACTGCTACAGCTTTTGAAGGATCTGTAACATCGGCTGGGATTAAATCTGTTGCAAAAGGTTTATTTAAACTGAAGCGATATTCCAGTTTTCCATATTTTCCTTTGGCAAACATTCCAAGCTGTCTTGCAAACTGGTCGGAATTATCAATTAAAGGCCAGGTGAAAATAGGAGAATCAACAGTAAGGAAGTTTAGTGTGGAAGCCATGGTCATACGGGAAAGCCCCATATAATAATGTAGTCCCGCTCCTAAAGTCAAGCTGAATTTTCCTGCTTCTCCGGGCATGATAACGGCGTACTCATTCCAGGCATCATGGAAAAACATCTGTGGTTTTTTACCGTTTCCGTAGCCTCCTGTTCCCGAAGTTCCGGAGCCACCACCGTTGATAAAGGTCTGATTATTAATTCCAAAATGGGCAAGAATCATGTATCTTTTGGAAATCTGAGCATATGCCAAAGCTCGTAACCTTCGATTTCCTAGACTCCATGAATTGTCGGTTGGTTCCCCACCAATTATACTTCCGGGGTTCATTTGGGTATTTCTGAGCCAAAACTGATCCCAGAGAATTAATCTAATGTATTTATCACCTTGTGGATTGAGGTTTAATTTAAGCCCGCTTCCATAGTCAGGTGAACCTTGAGCATATAAAGAATTGCTGATTAAGGCTAATCCAATAAAAGTGAGTAATTTCTTCATAAATTATCAATTTTTGGCGTTGTTTTTTATGAAAGCCAAATTGTAATTAATAATTTATTTATAAAAATTTAATATATATTAGTGGTAGGTATATAGTTGTAAGTTTATGGATTATGAATTGTGAGTTGTGAAAATGTCAGGTTTTTAAATTATTTTAACTTTAATATTCTGATTAATAGATTGTTATTTTTTAACTGTTGATTTTGTGAAAAACTTATAATGTATGATGAATAATTCCAATTTTTTTAGTTTTATTTTTTAAACCTTTCCCATTTTATCAGCATATATTTATCGGCAAACTGAGTAATAATCAATCCGGAATTTTTAATGTTCTCTTCCTGAGCAATGTATTCAATTAATTCATTTTGTTTTAAAATTTTATATACAGGATGGAATTCTGAATGAGGAGGTCGTGTAATATTATATTTCTTAATCCATGAGCTGATTGTAACATGAGAAACCCCTATAATTCTTTCTATTTCACGGAAACTCAAACCTTCAAGATAAAGTTGCAATGCTTTAGTTACATAGTAATCGTCTATTTGTTTTCCCAATTTTTTTACGGTAAAATAATAGTTGCAGTTTTTGCATAGAAAGCGTTGTTTTTCATTAACGATTCCGCTTTTTACGATTTTGTTACTGCTGCATTTTGGACAGGTATTTTCCATAACTATATATTTTTAGCAAATATATATCAATTTACCAAAATAATATTTTTTATTAAAGATAAATTTACCTGCGTATCCTGTTTAAACAAAAAAAATATCTTTTTAATTTGGTTTTTAAAGTTATTATGTTTTAAATTTGCCAAAAAATTTAGATAAATAAATGGAAATAGAAATTTCCTCATCCATACATTTGATGTATGTGAGCGAAATACAGCAGGAAATGTTTGATTCTGCACAGCGAAGAGGAACGGGAATCGCAAAACGTTCCATAGAATATTTAAGCAAAAAGATTTCAGAAGGCAATGCTGTAGTAGCCACTGAAGATGGGGAATGGGTGGGCTTCTGTTATATAGAAACCTGGTCACATGGTCAGTTTGTAGCCAACTCAGGGCTTATCGTTTCACCGAATTTCAGAAACAGGGGGGTGGCAACTTTAATTAAAAATAAAGTTTTCCAATTATCTAGAGAAAAATATCCAACTGCGAAAGTTTTTGGGCTCACGACAGGTCTTGCCGTGATGAAAATCAATAGTGATTTAGGCTATAAACCGGTAATCTATTCTGAATTGACACAAGACGAAGAATTTTGGAATGGATGCAGGAATTGTGTGAATTATGAAATTTTAATGAAAAAGGAACGTAAAAACTGCCTTTGCACGGCAATGCTTTTCGTTCCAGATAATAATAAAGTAAATGGTGTTGTAAATAATCAACCCGAAAATCAATATCAAAATGAGCAAGAAAGTCATCTTAGCGTTTAGCGGAGGTTTGGACACCTCTTACTGTGCGAAATATTTGAGTGAAGCACTTGGATATGAAGTGTATGCAGTAACTGTAAATACCGGAGGTTTTTCTAAAGAAGAAGAAAAAGAGCTTGAGAAAAAAGCCTTAAATCTTGGGGTAAAAGAATACAGGTGTGTTGATGCTCAGGAAGATTACTACAATTCTTGTGTAAAGTATTTGATTTTTGGTAATGTACTAAAAAACAATACATATCCATTATCTGTAAGTGCTGAACGTACCATTCAGGCGCAGGAGATTGCAAAATATGCGATTCAGATCAGTGCTGATGCGATTGCCCACGGAAGTACGGGAGCGGGAAATGACCAGGTTCGTTTCGATTTAATTTTTCAGGTGATGTGTCCGAATGTGGAAATCATTACGCCGATTCGCGATATGGCACTGTCCCGTGAGGAGGAAATTGAATTTCTCAAAAATCTCGGATATGAAATGGAATTCCAAAAATCTCAATATTCTGTAAATAAGGGGCTTTGGGGAACTTCAGTTGGAGGAAAAGAAACACTGACATCAAGAAATTATCTCCCCGAAGAAGCTTTTCCTTCACAAATTAAAGAAACCCAGCCTTCCGAATTGGAAATTGAGTTTATAAAAGGTGAGGTTGTCGCGGTAAACGGAGTTCATTTTGAACATTCGGTTTATGCGATTCAAAAAATTGAAGAATTGGCTTCTGCTTACGGAATCGGTCGTGATATTCATGTGGGGGATACTATTGTAGGAATTAAAGGGCGAGTTGGTTTTGAGGCGGCGGCGGCATCTGTGATTATCAAAGCACATCATTTATTGGAAAAACATACGCTTTCAAAATACCAGCAGATGATGAAATCCCAATTATCCGACTGGTATGGAAACTGGCTTCACGAAGCACTTTTCTTAGACCCTGTGATGAGAAATATTGAATCTTTTTTAATTGATTCTCAAAAAAAAGTGAGCGGAAAGGTATTTATAACGCTTCATCCGTATCGATTTGTTTTAAACGGAATTGAATCAGAACATGACTTAATGTCCGATAAATTTGGAAGCTACGGCGAAGCAAACAGAGCTTGGACAGGCGAAGATGTGAAAGGTTACACGAAAATTGTAAGCAATTCTTTAAATATATATCACCAGGTAAACGGAGTGAAAATATGAAGGCGGTAGGAATAATAGGTGCCAACGGTTACACAGGAAGCGAACTGGTACGTCTGCTGGCTTTTCATCCCAATGTGTCTTTGAGTTTTTTATATAGTCGTTCAAATTCGGGGGCGAAGATTTCAGATTTGTACCCGGATTTAACGGCGATTTGTGAAATGGTTTTAACTGATAAATCTGAAGATGTAGATATTCTTTTTTTATGTCTTCCTCACAAAGAAAGTCAGAATTGGCTGACTCAAAATACCGTAAAAGATGAAACGTTAGTTATTGATTTAGGAAATGATTTTCGTTTGAATGGAAGTTTGGGAAACAGAAATTTTATCTATGGATTACCTGAAATCAACAAAAAACAACTTCTAGGAGCAAAAAGTATTGCAAATCCGGGATGTTTTGCAACAGCGATTCAGTTAGCTTTGCTTCCATTAGCTGAAAAAGGTTTGTTGAATGAAGTGTATACAACGGGAATCACCGGTTCTACGGGAGCAGGTCAGTCTTTACAGTCAACAACGCATTTCACTTGGAGGAATGATAATATTTCGGCGTATAAAACTTTGACACATCAGCATGTCGATGAGGTTTTACAGCAGTTAATTTCTTTTAATACTAATGAAATCAGTCTGAATTTTGTTCCATGGAGAGGAGATTTTGCGAGAGGGATTTTTACGAGTTCCACAATGAAAACAAATTTAGAACTTTCAGATATCAATCAATTGTATCAGGATTTTTATGCAGATGAGCCTTTTGTAAAGGTAAGCGAGAAAGCAATTGATTTAAAACAGGTTGTCAATACCAATCGCTGTGTGATTCATATAGAAAAGAGTGGAAATGTTGCGGTTATTCACTCAGCGATTGACAATTTGTTGAAAGGAGCTTCGGGACAGGCTGTACAAAACATGAATATTGCGATGGGTTGGGCAGAAAATTCAGGATTGAATTTAAAACCAATTGCGTTTTAAATGTGAATAGTCAATAATTTAATCGTGAATTTTTAAAATTTGAATCCCGAATCCAGCAATTATCAACCAGAAACCATCAACTAAAAAATGAATTTATTCAACGTATATCCGTTATTTAATATAAATCCAATTAAAGCCCAAGGTTCTTTTCTTTGGGACGATAAAGGAGAAAAATATCTCGATTTTTATGGAGGTCATGCTGTAATTTCTATCGGACATAACCATCCGCATTATCAAAATAAACTAAAAGAACAATTAGAGAAAATATCTTTCTATTCAAACTCGGTTCAGAATGAATTGCAAACTGAACTGGCTGAAAAATTAGGAAAACTTTCCGGTTTGGAAGATTACAGTTTGTTTCTGTGTAATTCAGGAGCCGAAGCAAACGAAAATGCTTTAAAACTGGCTTCTTTTCACAACGGGAAAAAGAAAGTGCTGTATTTTTCAGGTTCGTTTCATGGAAGAACTTCTGCAGCCGTTTCTGTAACAGATAATCCTAAAATTGTTGCTCCGGTCAATTATGACGAAAGATTCATCAAATCAGAATGGAATAATCTCGAACAGCTTGAAGAAATTTTTGAAAATCAGGGAAATGAAATTTCATCCGTAATTATCGAAGGAATTCAGGGAGTTGGAGGAATTATGATTCCAACGGTTGAATTTTTAACTAAAATCAAAAATTTATGTAAAAAATATAATGCGGTTTTGATTTTGGATGAAGTTCAGTCAGGTTACGGAAGAAGCGGATATTTCTTTGCCCATCAGGAATTTGGAATTGAAGCCGATATCATTACAACGGCAAAAGGAATGGGAAATGGATTTCCGATTGGTGGTGTTTTGATTCATCCAAAATTTCAGGCAAGCAACGGATTATTGGGAACAACTTTCGGGGGGAATCACTTGGCCTGTGTTGCTGCGATTGCTGTACTGGATGTTATGAAAGATGAGAATCTCATCGAAAATGCTCAAAAAATGGGAGAGTATATTGAAAATAAAATTAAAGATTTTCCACATATTAAAACCATCCGAAGGAAAGGCTTGATGATTGGAATTGAGCTAGACAGGGATTGCTCAGAAGTGAGGAACAGTCTGTTATACAATCATCATATTTTCACAGGAAACTCCAATGATAAGGCTGTGTTGAGGATTCTTCCGGCGCTTAACATTAAAAAAGAAGAAACCGATATATTCATTGGTGCTTTGAAATCTGTTTTAGAAAATCTTTAAAATTAATTCAAAATGAAAAAATTTACCTCTGTAAGTGATGTTGAAAACTTACAGGAAATCATAAATAAAGCTTTACAAATTAAAGAGAATCCTCTTTCGGAAACCGAGAAAGGAAAAGGAAAAACAATAGGACTTGTCTTTTTAAACTCAAGTTTGAGAACCCGTTTGAGCAGCCAGATTGCAGCACAAAATTTAGGATTAAATGTGTTGACGTTAAATGCAGCACAAGAAGCTTGGAACTTAGAATTCACAGACGGAGCTGTAATGAACGGTGGTACCGTAGAACATATTAAAGATGCCATCGAAGTATTGAATCAATATTGCGATATTATTGCAGTTCGTTGTTTTGCAGGAATGAAAAGCAAGGAAGATGATGTGAATGAAAGCATTTTAAGTCAGTTTGAGCAACATGCAAAAGTTCCTGTTATTTCTCTGGAATCGGCAACACGTCACCCTTTGCAAAGCTTGGCAGACTGTATCACGATTACCGAAAGCTGGAAAGAAGAAAGTAAGCCGAAAGTGGTGTTAACCTGGGCACCTCACATCAAACCGATTGCTCATGCGGTTGGAAATTCTTTTGCAGAATGGATGCAGGAAATGGATGTTGAGCTGGTAATTGCCAATCCTGAAGGCTATGATTTGGATAAAAACTTTACAAAAGACGTAAAAGTAGTTCATAATCAGGATGAAGCATTGAAAGATGCAGATTTTATTTATGTGAAAAACTGGTCATCTTTTGATGATTATGCAGCAATGCCTGAAGTGAAAGAAAACTGGATGTTAACGAATGAAAAATTAGCCAATACCAATCAGGCAAAAGTGATGCATTGTCTTCCTGTTCGCCGAAATGTAGAACTAAGTGATGAGGTAATGGATGGGGAAAACTCTATCATTTATCAACAGGCAAAAAACCGGATTTTCTCGGCTCAGGCTGTTTTTTCTGAAATTTTAGATGGAATTAATACAAATAATTAAATCATGCAAGAAAAGCTTTTTGTTGTGAAAATCGGCGGTGCTTTAATTGATGATGATGAATTATTGAACGAATTTCTGGAGCAATTTTCTAATATTAAGGAAAAGAAAATTCTGGTTCACGGTGGCGGAAAATTAGCAACTACTTTGGCTGATAAATTGGGTGTTGAGCAAAAAATGATCAGCGGACGAAGAATCACGGATAAAGAAACTTTGGATATTGTGACGATGGTATATGCAGGAGGAATTAATAAAAATATTGTGGCAAAACTTCAGCAGAAAAAATGCAAAGCAATAGGTTTTTCGGGAGCTGATGCGAATTTAATTAAAGCTAAAAAAAGAGAACACGCAGAGATTGATTTCGGTTTTGTGGGAGATATTACTGAGAAAAGTGTGAACAGAAAACTGATTTCAAAGTTGCTTAAACTTGAATTGGTTCCTGTGTTTTCTGCAATCACTCACGATAAAAAAGGAAATCTTTTCAATACCAATGCAGATACCATTGCATCAGTGATTGCTCAGGCTTTATCTTCAAAATATGATGTTGAACTATTGTATTGTTTTGATAAAAAGGGTGTTTTGGAAGATATCGAGAATCCTGAGTCTGTCATCAAAAATATTACCGAAGATGAATTTTCAACATTGAAAAGTGAAGGAAAATTGCATAAAGGGATTTTGCCTAAGCTGGAAAATGCTCTTGGAGCGGTAAAAAATAATGTAAATAAGGTATTCTTAATAAAAGAAACTGAACTTAAAAGCCATATAGAAAGCCATCATGCAGGAACTGAAATCTGTTTATAGTAAAGAAGAATTACTGAATAACGCAGTTGAATTATTGACGAAGCTGATTGAAATTCCATCATTCAGTAAAGATGAATTTAACACATCTTTAGAGATTGAAAATTTTTTCAAAAAACATCAGATTCCTACCAAACGTTTTAAAAATAACATTTGGGCCGTGAATAAAAATTTTGATGTTTTCAAGCCGTCGATTTTACTGAATACGCATCATGACACCGTAAAACCCAACAAAGCGTATACGTTAGACCCGTTTTTGCCGATTGAAAAAGATGGAAAATTATTCGGATTGGGAAGTAATGATGCGGGAGCTTCTTTGGTTTCGATGGCGCAGGTTTTTTTATATTTTTATGATAAAGAAGATTTACAATATAATTTAGTTATTGCTTTGACGGCAGAGGAGGAGATTTCAGGTTTTGACGGAATTGAAGCTTTATTTCCCCAGTTACCAAATATCGAGCTTGCTATTGTAGGGGAACCAACGCAGATGAATCTGGCGATTGCGGAAAAAGGACTTTTGGTCATAGACGGGGAAATGAAAGGCACTCCTTCTCACGCCGCTCATCCTAATGCTGATAACTCAATTGTAAAATGTATGGAAGATTTGCGGAATATCTTAAACTTCAAATTTCCGAAAGTTTCAGATTATTTGGGTGAAGTTAAAATTACGTTGTCAGGAATTCATGCCGGAGTTCAGCATAATGTAGTTCCGGAATCATGTGCTTTTACGCTGGATGTGAGAGTTACCGATGAATATTCCAATAAAGAAGCATTTGAAATTATCCAGTCTCAGATGAAATCAAAATTAACAGCAAGATCTTTCAGGTTAAATTCCTCAAAAATTGAACTGGAACATCCGTTTGTACAGGCAGGACTGGAAATTGGGAGGATAACTTATGGTTCACCAACATCATCCGACCAGGCTATTATTCCTTGCATATCAGTGAAAATCGGTCCGGGTGACAGCAGGCGATCGCACACTGCGGATGAGTATATATATATAGATGAAATAAAAGAGGGAATTGAGATTTATATCCAAATCCTTGAAAAAGTTTTATAAAACGAATGCGAGACAATGTTGAATTCGTGCAAGATTTAGAATTTTTAGAATTTATTTTTATCGAAAGTTTCCAGTCTTGAATTTTTGCTTGTTTTGTTTGACTACGTCGAATCTTCGATTTCAAGGCAAAAGTAAAGCATTTGATTTTAATTTGTTTTTAATGTTTTGACCTTACTCAGCAGGCGATGAAGTTTGAATATTTTTAATAAAGATTTATGCAAAAGTTTAAATTAAAAATGAAAGGCTTTAAAAAGTGGAGATGTTTAAAGTTACAGAAATAATAAGGATGCCCTGCTGAGTTGTCAAAACAAACTCAATTTTTAAAGAAAGAAATATGAAAAAAATATGGCAGAAGGATAACCTGGCCACCAATATATTAGTGAATAAATTTACAGTGGGAAAAGATCTTGATTTTGATGAACGTTTAGCAAAATATGATGTTAAAGGTTCGATGGCGCACTGTAAAATGTTGGCAGAAGCTGGAATTATTTCCAGTGAAGAATCAGGACAGATGTTGTCTGTTTTGACGGAGATTTTAAAAGAAATAGAGCACGGAACTTTTGAAATTGATAAAAATGCGGAGGATATTCATTCGCAGGTTGAGTCTATTTTAATTGAAAAATTAGGCGATACAGGGAAGAAAATTCATACGGCAAGATCTCGTAATGACCAGGTTTTGTTGGATATAAAATTATATTTGCTAGATGAAATCCGTGATATTACAGTTTTAACGGATGCATTCTTTCAGATATTAATTAATCTGGCGGAACAACATAAAAATGTTTTGCTGCCCGGATACACCCACTTGCAGATTGCAATGCCTTCATCGTTCGGATTGTGGTTTGGAGCCTATGCCGAAGCGTTGTTAGATGATGTCGAAATGCTTTTCTCGGTTAAAAATATCATTAATAAAAATCCATTGGGTTCAGCGGCAGGGTATGGTTCGTCTTTCCCGATTGACCGTGAGAGTACGACCTATAACTTAGGCTTTCAATCGATGAATTATAATTCCGTTTATGCCCAAATGACGCGTGGAAAATCAGAAAAAATGTTGTCGATGGCAATGGCGACTTTGGCGGGAACGTTGGGGAAATTTGCATATGATGTTTGTCTATATTTAAGCCAAAATTTTGATTTTATCAGCTTTCCAAAGGAGTTTACAACGGGGAGCAGCATTATGCCTCATAAGAAAAACCCTGATATTTTTGAATTGGTTCGTGCGCGTTGCAACAGAATTCAGTCGTTGCCGAATGAGTTTATTTTGTTGACGAATAATCTTCCGTCAGGTTATCACCGAGATATGCAGCTGACAAAAGAAATTCTTTTCCCGGCAATTGATTCATTAAAAGAATGTTTGGAGATTTTAAATTATACGTTGCCGAATATTCAGGTGAAGGACGGAATTTTGGAGGATGAAAAGTATACATATCTTTTCAGTGTAGAGAAAATCAATGAGGAGGTGAAAAATGGAAGTTCATTCCGTGATGCGTATGTGAAAGTCGGGCAGGAGATTGAGAACAATAACTTTGATTTTGAAATAAAAAATCTAAGTCATACTCACCAGGGAAGTATTGGCAATCTTTGTCTGGATAAAGTAGAATATCAGTTTAATAAACTTAAAAATAAATTATTGGGTTGATTTTTAAACCATTAAGTTTTATTTAGGGAGTTAAAAGTAGTTGAGGAGAGCATCTGTAAGCAAATTATAAAAAGTAATAATTAAAAAATCTTTAGATTTTCTTAATTAAACTTAACTCCTTAAATATTCTTAATGATTCAATTTAAATTTTAATCCAAATCAATTTTAAATTTAGTAGATTTTTTTACCTCGTGAAGCACAATGGAACTGTGATATTGCCCGATATTAGGAATATTTGAAATTACATTGACAGCAAATTCATTATAAGAATTAATATCCTTTGCGATAATTTTCAGCATATAATCATATTCGCCGGAAAGACTGATGATTTCCTGGACTTCATCATGCTTTCCAATATTTTTTTCGAAAGTTTCCAGAACTTTTTGGGATTGCTCTTTCAGGCGAACATTGCAGTAAACGACAATGTTTAACCCTAATTTTTCGCGATTTAAAAGACCGACATATTTCTCAATAATTCCCTGTTTCTCCAGTTGCTTAATACGTTCATACGTCGGAGTAAAGGTAAGACCAATCTTTTCTGAAATTTCTTTTACCGAATAGGTAGAATCTTCCTGAATAATACTGAGAATCATCTTGTCTTTTAAATCCATATAATTATAATAAGTTGAGTTTAACAAAAATAGTATTTTAAAAATGAAAATAAGGAAAGATTAAAATTTTTTAATTTATTTGAAAATTTGGTTTTGTCAGTTTATGAAATTTTTGTATCTTTGCACCTAATGAATAACACAATATTTATATCATTAGAATTACCGGGCGTAGGCGCCCTTTACGATATTTATTTATAGTAAGCGAAGATATTTTCTTCGCTTTTTTTTTGTAAAAAAATTAAGAATTATGTTTACGATTACAGAACTAACCACCGAGAGAATCAGCAGTATAGTAACAGAAGCACTGGCTTTTGCGAATGGGAAAACTGCCAAAATTGAAGGAGAAGTTTTTTGCTCAAATCTTTTCTTTGAAGACAGTACAAGAACAAAAACAAGCTTCGATATTGCCGAAAGAAAACTAGGTTTGCAGGTTATTCCGTTTGATGCTTCTCACAGTTCTGTAAACAAAGGAGAGAGCCTTTATGATACGGTAAAAACGATTGAAAGTTTAGGTGTAAATCTAGTTGTAATCAGAGATAAAAAAGACAGGTATTTTGACGAATTAAAAAATATAAAAATTCCTGTAATCAACGGAGGAGACGGAACGGGGAACCACCCATCTCAGTGCATGCTTGATTTGATGACAATTTATCAGGAATTTGGAAAATTTGAAGGTTTAAAAGTAGGAATTGTAGGAGATGTAAAACACAGCCGGGTTGCGAATTCAAATGCTGAAGCATTAAGGAGACTGGGCGCAAAAGTATATTTCTCAGGCCCCGAACAATGGTTTGATGAAGGGGCTTTAATTAACGGAACTTATCTTTCTGTAGATGAATTAATCGCCGAAGTGGATGTTTTAATGTTATTAAGAATCCAGCACGAAAGGCATGATGCAAAAATGAGTTTCTCTGCTTCTGATTACCACAGAAAATATGGTTTGACGAAAACAAGAGAAAAAGCTATGAAAAAAGAGGCCATCATTATGCATCCGGCTCCGATTAATAGAGGAGTTGAAATTGACACAGATTTGGTAGAATGCGAACGTTCAAGAGTTTTCAAACAAATGCAGAACGGTGTTTTCGCAAGAATGGCTATTTTAAAAGAAGCCCTGGAAAAAGAAGGCTATACTTTTAAGTAGGCTTATAAAATAAGGAACAAAGACAAAGCATAAGAAATAAATAACGAAATGGAAGTGTTGGAAAACTAACTTCTAATTTCTAAATCTAATATCTAATTTAAAAATGAAGAAAAAGTTAATACTGGAGTCCGGTGAAGTATTTCATGGAGAAGGTTTCGGAGCAGAATTGGAAACTGCAGGAGAGGTAGTTTTCAATACCGGGATGACTGGTTATCAGGAACTTATTTCTGACCCGTCATATTGCGGGCAGATTGTTTGTATGACCTATCCGCTTATCGGAAACTATGGGATTAATAGAGATGATTATGAGAGTATTGAGCCGGCTATCAAAGGCCTTATCGTAAAAGAACTTTGTGATTTGCCATCGAATTTCCGTACTCAGATTACTTTAGATGAATTATTTAAAAAGAAAAACCTTTCAGGAATTTCAGGAATTGACACAAGAAGGCTGACAAGAGTTCTTAGAAATTATGGAGTGGTAAAAGGAAAAATTGTAAACGCTGATGCAGACGAAAGCACAGTAGTTTCAGAATTAAAATCAACTACTTTCCCAACCAATCAGGTGGAGCAGGTTTCGACAAAAACGCCTTATGCTAATCCTGGGAGAGGATTTAAAGTAGTACTTGTAGATTTTGGTTCTAAATTAGGTATTATCAGGGAGTTATCTCAGCGTAATTGTGATATAACGGTTGTTTCTCAAGACGTAACAGCGGAAGAAATTTTGTTGATGAATCCTGACGGAGTTATGTTGTCAAACGGCCCTGGTGACCCTGAAGACAATCAGCAGGCTCTTGAAATGATTCGCGGAATTTTAGGAAAAGTTCCAATTTTCGGAATATGTTTAGGGCATCAATTGATTGGTTTAGCTTGTGGAGCAAAAACTTTCAAATTAAAATTCGGACACAGGGGAGGAAATCACCCCGTGTTGGATTTAGAAAAAAATAAAGTGGCTATCACTTCTCAAAACCACGGTTATGCAGTTGACCAGGAAAGCTTGAAAGGAACAGATTTAATTGAAACACACATCGCATTGAATGACAGAACAAATGAAGGTTTGAAACACAAAGTCCACCCTTGTTTCTCAGTTCAGTATCATCCGGAAGCAAGCCCAGGTCCTGAGGATGCAAACTACTTATTTGATGAATTTATCCAGTTGATGGAAGATTTTAAGAATAAGAAGAATCAATAACTTGTAAGGTTATATTAAATAAATATAAATGTCAACTTTTCGCCAAATATATTATCAGATTGTATTTAGTACCAAGCACAGAAAACCTGTGTTAAATATTGAATATGAAGACGAGTTATATAAATACATTTGGGGAATTGTTAAAAATAAAAACTGTAAGCTTTATAGGATTAATGGAATGCCGGATCATATTCATTTATTTACAGATTTGCATCCATCTGTTTCTTTGAGCAGTTTTGTAAAAGATATAAAGGTTTCAAGCAACTTGTGGATAAAGCAAAACGGATTATTTCCTGATTTTGAAGAATGGCAGAATGGTTACGGTGCATTCACTTATTCAGAAAGAGAAAAGGATATGATCATCAATTATATTAAAAACCAAAAAGAACATCATAAAAATGAATCTTTTGAGGTTGAATATAAAAATTTGCTAAAATCTCATGGAATTGAATTTGATGAAAAATATCTGTGGTAAATAAGATTCAACCCATGAAATGGGTTGTTTGAATGTGATTAACTATCCAATTCATAGGTTTCACCTATGACTATTAAAATTCAGCCACTTCGTGGCTGCCCGGAAAACGGAAATGTAATGATTGCAGAGCCATGAAATGGCTCAACAACAATGGCCACGGATAAAATCTGTGGGAGATGACAAGAAAAATAAATCCGAACCACGAAGTGGTTCAACAATAATGGTCACGGATGCAATCCATGGAATAATAAAAAAGAAAAAATGAAAAGAAACGATATAAAAACAATTTTAGTAATCGGTTCAGGACCAATCATCATTGGTCAGGCAGCGGAATTTGATTACGCAGGAACGCAGGCTTGTCTGTCTTTGAGAGAAGAAGGCTATAAGGTAATTTTGATTAATTCAAATCCTGCCACGATTATGACGGATGTTGAAATCGCGGATAAAGTTTACATTGAGCCGATTTCACTTCAGTTTGTAAGTCACATCATCAGAAAAGAGCGTCCGGATGCGCTTTTACCTACTCTTGGAGGTCAGACTGGTCTAAATATGGCGGTAGAATTGGAAAAATCAGGGATTCTTGAAGAGTGCAAAGTTGAAGTTCTAGGAACGACACTTTCAGCAATCAACAGGGCAGAAGACAGGGATCTTTTCCGCGAACTGATGAGGGAATTAAATGAGCCTGTTCCGGAATCGGATATCGTAAATACAGTAGAAGGAGCATTAAATTTTGCTAACGAAATCGGTTATCCTGTGATTGTCCGTCCTGCTTTCACAATGGGCGGAACAGGAGGTGGTATTGCTGCCACCGAAGCTGAATTAAAAGAAATTGCTGAACTAGGTTTAAAATATAGCCCTGTTACACAATGTCTTATCGAAAAATCAATTGCAGGGTTCAAAGAAATTGAATACGAAGTAATGCGTGATGCGAACGACAATGCAATTGTAGTTTGCAATATGGAAAATATAGATCCGGTTGGGGTTCATACAGGAGACTCA
Organism: Chryseobacterium sp. FH2; assembly: GCF_001045455.1. Taxonomy (GTDB): domain Bacteria; phylum Bacteroidota; class Bacteroidia; order Flavobacteriales; family Weeksellaceae; genus Chryseobacterium. The sequence continues at coordinate 72,595 of NZ_LFNE01000013.1, forward strand.
ATCGTAGTAGCACCTTCTCAGACACTTTCTGACAGAGAGTATCAGTTATTGAGAAACGCATCATTAAAAATCATCAGAGCTTTAGGAATTGAGGGAGGATGTAACGTACAGCTGGCTTTAGACCCACATTCATTTGAATATTATATTATCGAAGTTAATCCGAGAGTTTCCCGTTCATCTGCTTTGGCCAGTAAGGCGACTGGTTACCCGATTGCAAAAATTGCGGCAAAAATTGCGGTAGGTCTGACTTTAGATGAAATTATGAATCCGGTTACAGGAAAAACTTACGCTTGTTTCGAACCAGCTTTAGATTATGTGGTAACTAAATTCCCAAGATTCCCTTTCGATAAATTCGAAACGGCGGACAGAAGACTTTCAACACAGATGAAAGCGACAGGAGAAGTAATGGCTATCGGAAGAAATTTTGAAGAATCTTTACAAAAAGCTATCCGTTCTCTTGAAACGGGAATCAGGCATATCGGTTTAAAAACTAAACAGGCTGAAGCACTTACCGCAGAAGAAATCGAAAGAAGAATCAGAGTTTGTGACGATGAAAGATTGTTCATCATCGGTGATGCTTTAAGAAGAGGATATGATTGGGAACAAATCGTAGAATGGAGCAAAATCGACAAATTCTTTATCTGGAAAATCAAGAAATTAATTGATTTCGAAAAAGTTATTGCTGACAATAAATTTGATAAGGAAGTTTTAATGCAGGCTAAAAAATTAGGATTTGCAGATTTAAATATTGCTGTTCTTTGGGATACAACGCAGAACGAAGTTTTCAATTTCAGAAAAGAAAACGGAGTCATGCCGGTTTACAAAATGGTAGATACTTGTGCTGCTGAATTCGAATCTGAAACCCCATATTTCTACGGAACTTACGAAGAAGAAAACGAAAGTGTAGCATCAGACAAAGAAAAAATCATCGTTCTAGGTTCTGGACCAATCAGAATCGGGCAGGGTGTTGAGTTTGACTATGCCACAGTTCACTCAGTCTGGGCAATCAAAGAAATGGGTTATGAAGCAATTATCATCAATAACAACCCTGAAACAGTTTCTACAGATTTCTCGATTTCAGATAAATTATATTTCGAGCCATTGACGGAAGAAGATGTAATGAATATTATCGAACTTGAAAAACCCAAAGGAGTTGTAGTACAATTCGGAGGTCAGACGGCAATTAATTTAGCTGACAAATTAGCTGCTCATGGCGTTCAGATTTTGGGAACTTCCCTGGAAGATTTAGACAGGGCTGAAAATAGAGATAAATTTGAAAAAGCTCTTCAGGAATTGGGAATTCCTCAGCCTTTAGGAAAAACCTCCACTTCAAAAGAAGAAGCGATAAAAATTGCGAACGAAATAGGTTATCCGGTTTTAGTTCGTCCTAGCTACGTTTTGGGAGGCAGGGCAATGGAAATTGTTTACACAGAAAGCGAATTGGCTCATTATATGGAATATGCAGTGGAAGCAAGTCCGGATCAACCGGTTTTGATTGACCGATATATCACCGGAAAAGAGGTTGAGGTGGATGCAATCTGTGACGGAGAAACAGTAGTTATTCCGGGAATTATGGAACATATTGAAAGAGCGGGAGTGCACTCTGGAGACTCTATTGCGGTGTATCCTCCACAAAATGTTTCTCAACAGGAAATTGATACTTTAGTAGATTATACACAAAGACTGGCTAAGGGATTGAATGTGATTGGTTTAATGAATATTCAATACGTACTTTTCGAAGGAAATGTGTATGTAATCGAAGTAAATCCACGTTCATCAAGAACAGTTCCTTTCCTGTCTAAAATTACGGATGTTCCGATGGCGAACCTGGCTACAAAAGCAATTTTAGGGCAAAAACTAAAAGATTTAGGCTATAAAAATGGTTTAGTTCCAAATAAAGAAGGTGTTTTTGTGAAAGTTCCTGTATTTTCTTTCTCGAAACTAACGAAAGTTGATATCTCTTTAGGCCCTGAAATGAAGTCTACAGGAGAGGTTATGGGTAAAGACACTACTTTGGAAAAAGCACTTTACAAAGGATTGGTTGCAGCAGGAAGAAAAGTTCCGATGCACGGTTCAATCTTGTTCACGGTAGCTGATAAACACAAGCAGGAAGCGGCTGATTTGGCAGCGAGATTCCATGAAGTTGGTTTCAGGATCTGGGCGACGGAAGGAACAGCTAAGTTCTTTGAAGAAAAAGGGATTCCTTGTAAAATAGGATACAAAATCGGGGAGGAAGACGTTAATCTTATTGATTTGATTCAAAAAGGAAAAGTTCAGTATGTTGTCAACACCATGACCAAAGGAAAACAGTCTGAAAGAGACGGTTTCCAAATCAGAAGAATGAGTGTAGAAAACGGTGTTCCTTGTTTAACATCAATGGATACAGTTGAAGCAATCTTGAAAGTGATTGAAAGTATGAGCTTTAAGATGGAAACGATGTAGTTTTCGGATTGAGATAAAAGTAAAGCGGAAGATTTTTTCTTCCGCTTTTTATTCATATCATAAAGAAATTGGTTCACAAAATTTAATACAAAGTTTTGCAATTACCATCAATTATTTTTTCATAAATCATTTGATCAATAGCTGTAACCCAAGGTTTTTTTGCAGTCATGGTAATATTTTCACTGTAAGTGAAATAATGATAGTTGTCGTCACTATTATAAGATGTATGAGCATCAAACTCAATCGTGATCACATTATTGTCTTTAATTATAATTTCAAAGTAACAACTTTTATTTCCCTGTAATGAGGATACAAACGTTCTTTTTCTGAAAATTTCATTTACGTGAGTATTTACTTTTAATCTCGGAGAGTTAGCATGCAATAGTTTATAAAATTCTTCTACAATCTTTTCTCCGATCCTTAATTCTTCACTGTTTTTCGATTTTAATAGTTGATTTTTTTCATTATCTAACCTGTCAATAATCTCCTTTTTATGTCTGTTTTTATCAGATAAATAAATGATAATTATTAAAGCAATTATTCCTATTATAAGCATATTAAAAAATTATTTATAAAAAACTAAACCATTTCGAGTAACCATATTTATAATCATTAATCTATTTTCTAAAAATCTAAATAAAAAATTATAATTACCATCTGTAGCAATTGTTTCAAGAAATTTTTCGCCATTGCTCGCGTTAGATTTTTGAGACTTAGAAGTAATTTTATAAACTTCTTTCTGACCGTCTAATTTATTAATTGTAATTTTTTTTGAAGTAAAATCATACACGACAGAAGCTTGTGTAGGTTTGATTTCACTTATGTCACCATTTTTTATAATTGAAAAAAGTGTAAAATTTTTTGTGAACTTGTTTTGAGAAAAACAAATAAAAACGAGGAAAGTGAAAAATATTGTGAATAATTTTTTCATGCTTGTAAAATTAAAAATGATAGATATGTAGTCTGCAGATTTTGTTCGATTTATCTCTGAATTTATCAATATCAAATTGACTCAACCAACTATTTTTCTTGCAAACTTCAAAAATTACTTCTGTCACAATATCAAAAGAAGAATCACCATATCTATTGGGTCTTACAGCGGTTCTGAAAGTTTCTGATTCTGAGAAAAGCACTAAAAAAGTTAATGTGCATATATCATTTTCTATAAATTCCATTATTTTATCCAAATCATATAATCTTGAATAGTAATTTTGGGAATTTGCATGAGAAATCATAATTCTACTTGTTAAGATATGTGTATAGATTTCATTCGGTTCACTTGCTAAAATTCTTTGATTAAGTTGATTAAATTGATCTATTAAAACTTTAGCAGTATTTCCAGGTGAACCAGGTCCGTTTTTGAGTAAAAATTTTGTAAACATATCTTAATAACCAATTTTAAAATATTTATCAAAAACAGCTTTTGATGTTTGCGAAATAATTCGATCAACCTCCTCTTCTGAAATGGAGTAATCCTTAGCTAATTTTTGTTTTTGAATTTTAAATTCCTTTTCTGCATCAAGTAGTGCCGATGAAGCAATAATAGGGAATGCAACTTTATCATTACCAATTTGTTGTCTAACCTTTGAGATAATCTTTTCAAAATATTTTACTAAATCATTTGAAAAATTATCAATTCCAGTTCTTTTTTTGAATAGTCCAAACATAATTTTAGTTATAGATTTTTTATAAATCAGTGTTTTTTTTTGAAAAGCTTATTTATTCTTTTATAAAATGATAAGAATTCGTAGTGTTGTCTTCAAATTTAATAAAAATTAAGTAATTTCCTTTCTGTAGGAATGATACATCTATTCTTTTGTTTGGTAGATTTTTATTAGAAACTATTTTTCCTGTAGAATCATAAATCTTTAATTGCAAAATTTCTTTTTTAGATTCAAAGTTTATATAATCTCTTGATGGATTGGGATAGATTTTAGAGATAGTCAGATTTTCTTCTTTTAAAGATAAAGTATTACAATTTATAAAATTAGTAGGAATAAATACTGGTGCTATATTTGGAGAAATTCCATAGCTTCCACTGTTAGATCCCCAAGAATAGACATTATTTTGCGAATCTATAGCATTGCTGTGAGATGTACCACAAGAGATTTTGGTGTAAGTGCGTCCATTTGATATATTAATGGGACTAAGAATACTTCCTGAATAATCATTACTATTATCTTTTAATCCATTTCCTATTTGCCCGGATGTATTTTGCCCCCAAGACCATAATGATCCATCATTTTTTAGTCCTAAACAATTTTCATAATTTGCAGAAATTGAAATCCAATTGTTATCATTCCCAATCTGTATAGGAATCATTTTGTCAACTGTTGAACCATCTCCTAATTGACCTTTATCATTTTGCCCCCAAGCCCAAAGAGTGCCATTTGATTTTATTGCATAACTACTACTTTGACCTGCAGATATTTCTAGCCAATCATTGGAAGTTCCAAGTTGTATCGGAGTATATTGGTAATAATATGAATTTCCTAATCCAAGAGCACCCCATCCATTAAATCCCCATGTCCACAAAGTTCCATCAGATTTAATAGCTAAAGTATGCTTTTCTCCTATTGCAATTTTAGTCCAATTATTATCTACACCTATTTGGATTGGAATATTTTTATCAACTGTTGTTCCGTCACCTATTTGTCCAACATCATTTTTACCCCACCTCCATAATGTTCCATCTGATTTTATTGCACCAGATGAATAGCCTGAATAATCAGTGATAACCATATTCCAATTAGTATCATTGCCTATTTGTATTGGATAATTTTTTTGAATATTAGTGCCATCTCCCAAATTTCCATATTCATTATTACCCCAAGCCCATAGTGTTCCATTTGTTTTGACTGCAATTACATGTCTGAAACTCATTGAAATTTTTTTCCAATCATTTGCTAAACCAATTTTTTGAAGAGTATTACTGTTTGTAGTTCCATCTCCTAGTATGCCATATTGGTTATAGCCAGTTGTCCAAAGTGTTCCATCTGCTTTTATAAATGCAGAATTAAATGATCCTGCTGCTACAGTTTCTTTCCAACACCCGTTTTGAGCGAAACCTATAAAAGGTAACAACAATAACGGTAATAAAATTTTTCTCATAATATTGTTTATTTTAAAATTATTAAATTTTCTTTTGTATTTCTTACAGCTTCCCGTAAACCCACAAAAAAAGCGAGGAACTTTTCCACGCTTTAGTAATACAGGCTCGGCAAAGCCTCCGCACATAAAACAGGAAAGCCCTCGCCATATAAGGCAAGGAGCTCAACTGTTTGCATTTTGTACGGTGATGAATTTTGCCGATTCGTATTACAAAAGCAAAAGTTTAAACTCTTCTTTTTCGTTGATGTAATTGCAAAAATACAATTTTTATAACATCAACGCTACTTTTTTTGACTTTCCGTTTTTAGCTGTCATTTATTTAATACAAAAATAGATGAATTATATGTTGAGTGTTGAAACTTGCAATATTGCAAACTAAAATTATTTTTCCCAAATAATTAAGTCCTTGTTTAAACTGATATATTTTGGCCTGCCTTTCGAACCAACGATGTAATAGTTTTTTGCAAAATTATAATCCATCTTTTTGATAAAAGCACTTTTAATTCTCGACAGATGCATATAAATGAGATTACTTTCAGGTTCTAGTAAGGCATCAATGGATTGTTCCATCTCATCTAGTGAATTTTTATATGAAATGTATTTATAAAAAGTGAAGAGCTTGTCTTTGTATAATGATAATTGTTTTAGATCAATAGGTCTATTCTCATGAAGAAATAGAAAATAAATAGCCTTTGTAAGATGATTCATTTTGATTTCCAAATCATAATCGGGCAGAAGTATTTGATAGTCTGATGTGATTTTTATCGGACTGAGTGTAGTATTTGAGAAAAATGGTTGCTTAATCAGCTTTTCCATCAAAGGTGCAATTAAAAAGAAATGTCCGGTCTCCACAAGTTTCTGAACTCTAAGGTGAATTTCTTCTACTATTTTTTCGGTGTCAATATCAATTTCAATCGACGGTTCAAATCTCTTTGAATCATTTTCTTTATCTAATGAATAAAAAATAGTATGCTTTTGTTCAGAATTTTTTGTTCTAAGATTCAGAATATATTTTTCAACGTAATCTGAAATTGTTTCATCTTCAAGTTTTTCTACAAAAACAATATTTCTTTCATAGACACTCAGAAAACCGGTTTTAATGTTTCCTTTATATCCAAGAAATTGCAAAATAGAAGAATCAATATTGCTGTACATTTCTTTACTGATATTATTGAAGTTATTGAACTCAGTGCTTGAGTTCGGAAAAAAGTATTTGTAGTCAATAAGCTCAGTATTTTCGGTATAATCAGGAATTTGAATAAAATTTCTGTCCTTTTCAGAAAATTGATTTTGGAGTTTTGGAAAATTTTCTTTCAGATATATTTGATAATCAGAGTTAGAAGTTAAATCTAAAAATAGAATGAAATTATATGAGGAATTAAAATCGAAGAAATTAGAAAATCTGCCGAATTTATCTCCTGGAAAGTCGATAGGATATATTTTTTCAATTTTTCTTTCAGTGAAAAATGGAGGAAGTTCCGGCTTCTTAAAATTGGTTGCCAACGTCTCTTTCTTCTTTTTTCTAAAAAACTGGATAATTCTTTTCATCATGATTTTATTAATGTTCAAAAATACATATTATTCTAAAGAGACGGTTTCCAGATCAGAAGAATGAGTGTGGAAAATGGTGTTCCTTGTTTAACATCAATGGATACAGTTGAAGCGATTCTAAAAGTTATCGAAAGCATGAGTTTCAAAATGGAAACAATGTAATTTTTGATTAAAATATTTCAACCTCGTAAGTTTTTCTTGCGAGGTTTTTTTATGTTTAAAATTTTAAGCGATATAGGAAATTTTCATATGTAGAAGATAATTAGGAAATATATTCGAAGCAGAAATATTTACGAAAAAAATAATTTAAAAAACGAGATAGTATAAATTAAAATCTTTTAGATGTAATGTTTTCATTTTAAATCATATAAATGGTTTCTATTTTATTGAAAATTATTTTTTTTGATGAATTTTTTAAGGTTTAGTATATGAGATGTGTCATGTTTTTATTTAGAATTAATAAAAATAAGATAATTTTGTGAAACTAACTTAATTATATATAATGAAAAAAACTATTATTTCAGCGTCGTTACTGGTCGCTTCGATATTGAGCGCACAGGAAACTGATACTGTAAGGGTTTCTGAAATTCAGGCAGTTTCACTACAAGGTACAAATAATTACAGAACGAAGAAATCTGAATCAGTAGCCAGACTTCCTTTGGAAAACCTGGAAAATCCAACTGTTTACAACATTGTTCCTAAGGAAATTATCAGTGAGATGAATGCTGTGGATTTTAATACAGCATTGGCTTCTGCTCCCGGAGTGGTGGTAAATAATAGTGTGAATGACAGTGGAAACGATATTTTTCTGAGAGGCTTTTCGTCTTCAGCAAATTTCAGAAACGGATTATTACAAAATCCGAGAGTACAGTCAGAAATTGCAAACATTGAAAGGGTAGAAGTGATAAAAGGGCCTTCAGTAACTTTATTTGGCGGAACGCTGGCCAATTATGGTGGCGTGGTCAATGTAATCACTAAAAAACCTCAGGAAAATTTCGGAGGTATTATCAATTATACAACAGGAAGCTGGGGGATGAATAGGATTACTGCTGATGTTAATACCCCTTTAAACAGAGAAAAAACAGCTTTAGCAAGATTCAATATTGCTGCTTATTCTCAGGATTCCTTTCAGGATGCAGGATATAATAAAGGTTTATTTTTCTCAGGTAGCCTTTTGTACAAGGTAAGTGATAAAACTACCGTTACTTTAGACACAGAGTTCCATGCACCGGAGAAGACTTTGAATGCTTATGTAAGACAGTCTGAAAAACTGACAATTGGCTCTATGAAAGATTTGGAAGTAGCCCACCGCAGATCTTTTACAAGCAATGATATTGGTTCAAAAAGAACAAACTTTGTCACAATGGCGGAAGTTTCTCACAAATTTAATGATCAATGGACTTCAAGAACCTCATATCAGAGAGGAGAAGCAAATGAAAATGAATCGGTTTTTTTGGTATTAAATTATTTAGATAATAACTCAGTGAGCAGAAGTATTCGTCCTTTTGATAATTATAAAGTTACTACAGATAATATTCAGCAAAATTTCAATGGTGATTTTAAAATAGGGAATCTTAGAAACCGTATTGTTGTAGGTTTTGATTATTTCCAGCAAACAACTAAAAATCAGTATCCTATGTATAAAGTCGGGAATAATTCAAATTCTGTCTTTGCACCTTATCCGCTGAATGGTGTATTTACACCTCAATATGGTACTGCAGAAGGAAATGATATTGTAGTACTTAATTCTAATTCACCTTGGACTCCGATTTCAAGAGATGTTATAAAAGAGATACCAAGAACAGGTACAAAATATGAAATTACTCAATTCAGTACTTTTAGCGCATATATTTCTGACGTTTTAAATATTACAGACAATTTCCTGGTAATGGCAAGTTTAAGAATGGACAATTATAAAAATGAAAATACAACAGATAATGGGGTAGAGAGTACAGGAGAATACAAACAGACCCAGTTTTCGCCAAAATTCGGTTTGGTATATGAAATTATTAAAAGCGAAATTTCCTTCTTTGCCAATTATGTAAATGGCTTCAAAAACTATGCACCTTCTTTAAACCAGGACGGAGTTCTTACTGAATGGGAACCCGAGCAGGGGAATCAATTCGAAGCTGGTTTCAAATTAGATTTGTTTAATAAAAAGCTGCTTTCTACTATTACGTACTACAATATGAATGTGAAAAACAGAGTAATTGCTGTACCGGGTGGCTTAGGAAGTATTCAGGATGGAAAAATTAAAAACCAAGGAATTGAAGTAGATTTCATTGTAAATCCTGTCAATGGTTTAAATATTGTTGCCGGTTATGGATACAATGACAATCGTTATGATGACAGAAGTGTGAATCACGGGAAGAGGATTGCCTGGACACCAAAGCATGTTGCCAATCTTTGGACAAGTTATAAAATCATGAACGGAACTTACGAAGGATTAGGCTTCGGAGCCGGGTTCAATTATGTAGATAAAACATATATCAATATTACCAATCATTTTCTTGCACCATCTTACACTTCGGTAGGTGCCACAATTTTCTATGATAAGAAGAAATACAGAATTGGTCTGAAAATGAATAATGCACTTAATGAAACGTATTGGAACTTCTATGGTCAGCCACAAAAACCAAGAGAAATTCTAGCCAATTTTGCATTTAAATTTTAATACTAAAAATCAATAAGAGCGGTAAGTTCTTGCCGCTCTGATGTATTTTATACCTATGGAAAATAAGAAAGTAGAAAAAAAGAAAAAACAAGGAAAATCTCTTACGAAAAGGATAACCGGATGGCTGCATTTATGGCTAGGATTGGTTTCGGGAATCATTTTACTGGCGGTAACGCTTTCCGGGACGATGTTCGTTTTTTGTGATGAAATTATTGACTGGTGTGGTGGAAGTGCAAAATATGTTGAAGCTCCGGCAAATGTAAAAAGAATGTCTCCCGAGGAATTACTGGTTCAGTTTCATAAGCAGGTTCCGGATAGAAAAGCATTTTATTTTGATACTTATAAAGATGCCGGGAGAAGTTTCCGTGTGGCATCGGCGATAAAACCTCCCAAAGATAAAAATGTTAAAAAGACAGAGAAGCCTAAAAAAGATCGTGGTCCGAGAGGTGTTTTTGCTTATCATTATTTGAATCCATATACGGGAAAAGTCATTGGTTCTACAAAAAGTTATGAATTTTTCTATGTTGTTGCCCATATCCACGCCCAGCTTTTGGCGGGAAAATTTGGAAAAACGGTTGTAGGAATTGCTTCCATTATATTTTTTGTTCAATTAATAGGCGGCTTAATTTTATGGTGGCCAAAAAAATGGAATAAAACTACCAGAACCACTGCATTTAAGATAAAATCAGGAACAAAATGGAGAAGGAAAAACTATGATTTACACAATGTTTTAGGGTTTTATACCTTGCTGCCGGCATTATTTCTTACGATTACGGGACTTATCATGGCATATGAAGTATTGACAAATCTTACACAAAATGTTTTTGGAGGAACTTCGGATGCTCATGCAATTGCCGAAAAATATGAACCTCAATATGATTCTCAAAAAAAAGCTTTGTCATATTCTGATTTTGCAGATAAAAAATTCAAAGAATTTCCGGAAGCAAAGCAATTCAGAATGAGTATCCCAAGGAACGATTCCGCGACCGTATATCATGTGGTAGCGGCTGAATTTATAGGCTTAAAAAGCCTGAGCAATGGGAAAAGTATGGAAACCAATAAGTACACAGGCAAAGAAATCATTTATCCTAAAGAAGTTCAGATGTATGAAGTAATTGAGCATATGAACTTTGATTTACATGTTGGATATTGGGGTGGTATTTTTGGTAAAATTTTCACATTTATCATTGGAGTTATTTGTTCTAGCCTCCCGATTACAGGTTTCATAATTTGGTGGGGCCGAAGAAATAAATCAACCACGAAGACAAAAGAAGTTAAAAATATTCATCAACACAGAACAAAAATCCATTATGAGCAACCTGTTTAAGACTATAATTTTTATATTATGCATTATTTTAAGTTCAATTTGCAATGCACAGAATCAAATTGTTCTAGGTGAAAAACAAGAGGTATTTTCTAAAATTCTTAACGAAAAAAGAGAAATTTTGATTCATTTGCCTAAAAATTATAATGATCCTGGTATAAAACCTGCAAAATATCCTGTCATTTACCTTTTAGATGCGGAGATTAATTTTGAATATTATGCTCCCATGACTGACTTTTTATCAAAGCAACCCTATGCAGATATTCCAGAGTTTATTGTAATTGCAATAAAAAATACTGATAGGACAAGAGATCTTACACCCACAAAATCATCAAAGAAAAGCCCGGTAAATCCCAGTCAGGTTTTGTTTGAAAACAGTGGCGGAAGTGAAAATTTTATAAAGTTTATTCAGGAAGAGCTTAAACCTTTCGTTAATAAAACTTACAGAACTGCAAATTATTCAATCCTTGTCGGGCATTCTTTTGGAGGCCTTTTCACGGTGAATACTTTGCTTGCTCATCCGGATTATTTTAATGCTTATGTTGCAAATGATCCAAGTCTGTGGTGGGATGATAAAGTATTGATTTCTAAAACTAAAAATTATATAACCAAAAATAAAAAGTTTCCGGAAAATAAATTCTTATATATTGCTCAGGCTAATAATGAAGAGCAAAATAAAAACTGGAATTCAGACATGGGAGATGCTATTCAGGAGTTTAAAAATTTAGTTGAAGTGGATAAAACATTGAATTTTAAACATAGGTTTTATGAAGATGAAATACACGGAAATGTCTCATATCCTGCAAATTATGATGCTTTGAAATTTATTTTTAAAGGTTTTAAAACAGATATTAAGAAGTTGTCAGAAGCTCCTGAAAATCTGGAAAATAACTATAAAAAATTTTCAGGAAATATAGGGACAGAATTTATTCCCTCAGAAGCGTACCTAAACGTTATTATTTCTTTTATGAATAAAAATCAATTCGGAAAATCAGAAAAATTTTTCATTGATTTGAAGAATAAGCTTTATAAAAATTAAATAACCCTAAAGCGTATTTTACTATCAGAAGCCTCACTTTTAGAAGTGAGGTTTTTTTAGAGAATTTTATAATAAGGTGCTGAAAAATATTTACTTGGTTTAAAATATACCGTTTTTCTTTCTGCATCGAAAATCCAAATGAAACGTCTTAATAAATCTGCCCCGAAATAGTTTACTTTTTGAGTTTTCAGGCCACCCGCAAAAAACCCGGCTGAGACATCTTTTAAAACCATACTTCCTAATTTCAAATGAGATAAAACGCCTTGTTTTGTAATCACGCTTTGTCCTGCAGAATTTTTTAATGTTTTTTCGCCTGTAACTCTTAATTTTTTATCCAATTCTTTTCCATCTGCAAACTGATTGCTATAAAGTATTGCACCGGAATATCCCGATTGCAGTAAAAAGTAAACCTCCTGTTGCTGATTGTCAAAAATATTGTCTGCAGCGATATAAAATTGCCCGTTTTCTGAAAATAGAGGTGTTGATTCATAATCTTTCAAATCCGGCATCATATCATATATAAGAAATTGGCTATTATCATAATCAATTTTAAAGATTTTTCCTTTGAAAATTCCTGTCCCGATTTTTCCGTCTGCTTCATGCCCGGTATATTCATTATCGAAAAATCTGATATTTTCATATTTTTTGTTTCCGATTTTTACAATATTACCATCGCTGATATCATCTTTAAATATAATATGATCCGTTTTTCTTTGACGTTCAGGAGAAATTGAGGCATCTTCCATCGCAATTTGAAACATTAAATCGAGGGAGTCTTTATCATTTACCAAAGTTTTGACAATGATATTATTATGTTTCGTAATTCTAAAAGGGATTGTTTCCTGGGATTTTACAATAGAGAATAAAGTAAGGAAGAATAACAGTAAAATTGATTTTTCAAACATTTTTATGATTTGATTATTAGTTATTTGCTTTAAAAATAATAAAAAGAAATGTAATTACATTTAAAAGAAACCATGGATTCTAAAAAATTATTAATTTTATATTGATGAAAAATGTATACCGTAAAACCATAGAAACACCTCTTGGAGATATGTTTGCCTGTGCAGTAGACGAGGGAATTTGCCTGCTGGAATTTACTGACAGAAAAAATATTGAAAATCAGTTTAAATCTTTATCAAAATCTTTAAATGCAGAAATTGAAGAAAAAGAACATCATCATTTCAAACAATTAGAGTCAGAATTAAAAGAATATTTTGAAGGAAGAAGAGAGAAATTTGAAATTCCTTTATTTATTAAAGGAACTGATTTTCAGCAAAAAGTCTGGCAATTGCTAAGGGAAATCCCGATGGGCGAAATCAGAACCTATAAGCAACAGTCTGAATTTCTGGGAAATCCAAAAGCAATCCGGGCGGTCGGAACAGCAAACGGGATTAATAAAATTGCAATTTTAATTCCCTGCCATCGTGTTATTGGCTCAAATGGTGAGTTGGTAGGCTATGCAGGAGGAATTTGGAGAAAGCAAAAATTATTGGAGTTGGAGAAGGCTATTTTGTTTTGATTTTTGTACTTTTAAGCAAAAATTTACACGTGAAAAAGTTACTATTTGCAGTTTGCATATCAGCTTCAGCTTTCAGTTTTGCTCAGGATTATTCTGTTCCGGTAGCGAGTCCGCGCCAGAAAGTAGAGCAGCAGTTCTCTATGTCTAAAATTACTATCGATTATGGCAGACCGGGAGTAAAAGGGCGTAAAATCTTTGGAGATTTAGTGCCTTACGGTCAGGTTTGGAGAGCGGGAGCAAACTCATCCACAAAAATTACTTTCGGACAATCTGTCAACTTCGGGGGGAAAATTGTTCCTGCAGGAACATACGGATTATTCATTGTTCCGACAGAAAAAGAATGGAAAGTTATTTTAAATAAAGATTTTCAGCAATGGGGTGCTTATACATACGATCCAAAACAGGATGTTGTGGATGTTACCGTTCCTGTTAATAAATTAGCAGATAAGCAAGAGTGGTTTGAAATTACATTGAACCCAACAGACGAAAATTCAGGAAATCTGGTCATCAAATGGGATATGGCGCAGGCAGAAATTGCTTTAAAGCCTGCAAAACCAGATGCAGTAATCAAAATTTCTGATAAACTGAAAGAAATCAAAAAAATAGAGTCTGAAGCAGCAAAAACAAAAAGCTAAAAAATGAATTTCTCTATCCAGACTGTTTTAGAAAATCAGGAATATCAATTAATCCCCTTACAGCAAGGGGATTTTGAGTCTTTATACGAAGTGGCTTCCGATCCGAAGGTCTGGGAACAACACCCCAATAAAGACCGTTATCAGAGAGAAGCTTTCGAAAACTTTTTTAAAGGTGCAATGGATAGCCAAGGTGCTTTTAAAATAATTGAAAAAACAACAGGAAATGTGCTTGGAAGTACTCGTTTTTACGATTTTAATGAAAATAAAAACAGTATTTTTATCGGATATACTTTTTACGGGACAAAATCTTGGGGAAGGGGTATTAATCCTCAGATAAAGAAAATAATGCTGGATTATATTTTCCAGTTTGTAGATACTGTTCATTTTCATATTGGAAAAGAAAATTTCCGTTCACAGATCGCATTGGAAAGGCTTGGCGGGCAAAAAATTGCCGAAGAAGAAGTTGCTTATTTCGGAGAACCGGCAAGAACTAATTTTGTTTACGAGATCAAAAAAGAAAACCATTGATATGAAAAAATATAAAATTCAAAAATCACCATTTGTAGTTCCTACAACAGATGGGAAATTAATTGAAGAGCATTGGGGCAATTCTACGAATAATTCCAATATTTCCATTGCACATATGGTTGCTCCGCCAAATTGGAGTGAACCGCATCAAACTCCTCAATTTGATGAATTTACAATAATCATTTCAGGAAAAAAGCAATTTGAAGTTGACGGAGAAATCATGGTGTTGGAAAAAGGACAAAGTATTCTGGTTGAAAAAGGAGCAAGAGTCCGTTACAGCAACCCATTTTCTGAACCCTGCGAATATATTGCAGTTTGTCTTCCTGCTTTCTCGATTGACCTTGTAAATAGAGAAGAAGAAAATTAAAATTATAATAAACAGTTTTTTGTCATTTGACGATAGGAAGAATTTCTTTTTTTAACCATTAAGTTTATTGTAAGAAGTTAAGATTATTTAAGGTAAATCCGTCATTCCTTGGCTACTTTCATAATAACAAAAAACTGTTTAATTTTTGAAGCTTATTTCAAAATTTCTTTCAAAAACATCAGCGTATGATTCCAGGCTCTTTTGGCCATTACTTCGTTGTAGTCCGGTGATTTCGGATCAGTAAAAGTATGTTTTGAATGAGCATAAGTAATAATCTGCCAATCTGCATTTCCTTCGTTCATTTCTTTGATTAAGTTATTATAATCTTCCGGGGTTACGCCTTGGTCATCTGCGGGATTTTCAACTAAGATTTTAGTGGAAATCGGTCCGTTTGCCCTGTTTCGATCTTTTCCGATGCTTCCATGAATCGAAACAACTCCCACTACTGGTAGATTTCCTCTGGCAGATTCCAAAGCTCCTGCCCCGCCAAAACAATATCCAATTACTGCAATTTTATCAGAAATTGCCCCATTTTTCTTCAACTCTTCTAAAGCTAATGAAATTCTTTTCTGGTAAGCGTCATAGTTTTTCTTGTAATATCCCGAATTTCTTGCTGCTGTATCCAAATTTGTCGGGATATTCCCTTCACCATAAATGTCAGCAATAAAAGCAATATAACCTTGTTTTTCAAGTTCGGCAGCCGCTGTTTTTGCTTCATCGTCAATTCCTTTCCAGGCGGGAAGAATCAAAACTCCAGGAAGTTTTTTTCCTGTATTGGAAGTTATCAAACCATTCAGTTTTTGTGAACCATCCTGATAAGCAACCGGTTTAAGATTTTGACTGAAAACATTTCCTGAAGCCATAAGTAATACTGTTAGTAAGATTGAACGTATCATATTTTGTAATTGTTTAAGTGAACGGGAATTAAAAATCCTCATCTAAATTAATAAAAATAACTTATAATGAGGATTAATAGAATATTATAAAGTTTCCGATTAATTGAATTTTACACCTAAATCAATTAATTCTTGTTCTAAATTTGTCTCCGGAGTAATATGGACTGTATGAAAACCTAAAGATTGTGCTATATCAATATTTTTTGGATTATCATCAATGAAAACAGATTCATCTGCCCGAAGATTATACCTTTTCAATAAAACATACCAGATTTTCGGATCAGGTTTGATTAATTTTTCAGTTCCGGAAACCACAATTTTTCCATCAAATAATTGAAAAAAATCGTAGTTTTCCAATGCGTAAGGAAAAGTTTCTTCTGACCAGTTTGTTAAGCCATATAATTGATAATCAGTTTTTCCAAGCTTTTTCAGGACTTCTACATTATGGGGAATATCACTTTTCAGCATTACACTCCAGTTATCATAATAAGCTCTGATTTCCTTTTCCCATTCAGGGAATTTTTTCACCTGGATTTCAGTGCCTTCTGACAGTAATCTTCCTCTGTCTTGCTCTTCGTTCCATTCGGATTGAGCAATATTCTCAAGAAAATATTCCATTTTCTCATCATCATTAAAATATTCCTTGAAAAAATATCTGGGATCCCAGTCCATTAAAACACCTCCAAAATCGAATATGATATTTTTAATTTCCATAGTAAGATTTAATTATTTTTATCGTCGTTATTTAAGAATAAACAGGTTCTTGTCACTTCGTTTTTTTCAGAGCGGTAAAAAAAATTATTGCTTATAAAACAGATATTGTTCATTTTCATAAAAAGCGTTGATATGCTGTAAACCATTCGTTAAAATAATTTCTTTGGCTCCGATAATGGAATTATACCTTGCCGTTTGTTCAAATGTCTTTTCCGTTAATTTAATATGTGGAGCTTTACATTCAACCAAAATTATGGGCTCTGTCTTTTTTGTAATTAAAAGGTCAATTCTTTTCGTTAAACCGTTTAAAACTATCTTTTTTTCAGTAATTAAAGCAGATGTAGAGTAGGACTTTACGGTCAGATAATAGTGTATCCAGTGTTGCCTTACCCATTCTTCAGGGGTAAGTAAAAGGTAAGTTTTACGAACTAAATCATAAATAAAAAACTTATCTTTGTCTCTCTTGAATTTAAAATCAAAAGTTTCCTGAAAATTCAGTTTTGGAAGTTCCATTTATAAGATGAAAGAATTAGATTTAATCCTCAAAAGTATTAAAAATAAAGAAGTTTTACCGATTTATTTTTTCCACGGAGAAGAGCCTTACTTTATTGATCTGGCTGTAAAAGCACTTGAACATGACTTTTTGAATGAAGATGAAAAAGCTTTCAATCAGACCGTTATCTATGGAAAAGATACAACTTATCAGGAAATTCTTTCTTTGGCGAGACAATTTCCGATGATGGGTGATAAGCAGGTGCTTATTGTAAAAGAAGCGCAGGATTTAAAATTAAATGACAACGAAAGCAAAGCTTTGGAAGCTTATGTTGAAAATCCTGTCCCGTCAACAGTTTTGGTTTTTGCTCACAAACACAAGAAATTAGACAGTCGTAAAAAGGTTACGAAATCTTTAGATAAATTAAACGCATTATTTTTGAGTGAATCTATCAAGGAAAATAATCTTCCGAAATGGATTGCTGACGAATGTATTAAATTAAATATAAAAACCGCTCCGAATATCTCTCATTTGTTGGCAGAATATCTTGGAAATGATCTTTCCAGGATTGCGAATGAATTGAACAAACTTAAAATTATTCTTAAAGAAGGAGAGGTTTTAGACGGAACTATTATCGAAAACCACATCGGAATCAGCAAAGAATATAATGTTTTTGAGTTGCAGAAAGCTTTAGGAACAAAAAATGCCAACGCAGCATTTAAAATTGCTCATTTTATGGGTAAAAATCCTAAGAATAATCCTTTTGTGATGATGCTGGCGAGTTTGTATAACTACTTCTCAAACGTTATTATTTATAATACGATGATTGGTCAGCCACCACAAGTTATTGCTTCCCAAATGGGTGTTAATCCTTATTTTATTAAAGATTATGCTGAATCTGCAAGGTTGTATCCTTTAAAACATGCTACCAGGGTGATCTCAATTTTAAGAGAGTTTGATATGAAAGGAAAAGGTTTGGGAGCAGTTAATATGAACGAAGCAGAATTAATTAAAGAGCTGGTATACAAGATTATCAATGTTGATAAGATTAAAATGAAAGTATAAAAACCTGAAAACTTATAGAAGATTTTGTCTATCGATTTTTATTTTATCATTGACAATTCACATGTTTGATATTGACAAGTATCATTAAAATAACTTTAATTACATATTAAAAATTACGAAATTAGCAGTCGGAAATTTTTAAATCTTTTGAAAAGCAAATTATGGAGCAAAACATTTTAGATTGTGTGATCGTTGGATCCGGGCCTTCTGGTTTCACAGCGGCAATTTATGCAGCAAGAGCAGACTTAAAACCTGAATTATACACAGGTCTGGAGCCGGGCGGACAATTAACTACAACTACGGAGGTTGATAATTTTCCGGGTTATCCAGCGGGTATTACAGGTCCTGAAATGATGATGGATTTGCAAAAACAAGCGGAGAGATTCGACACAAAAGTGCATTATGAAATGATTACTAAAGTTGAATTTTCTAAAGAAGTTGGCGGTATTCACAAACTATATGCCGGAAATAAGGAAATTTTTGCCAAAACGGTTATTATTTCTACCGGAGCTACTGCAAAATATTTAGGTCTTGATGACGAAAAAAAGTATAATGGAGGAGGTGTTTC
Organism: Chryseobacterium sp. FH2; assembly: GCF_001045455.1. Taxonomy (GTDB): domain Bacteria; phylum Bacteroidota; class Bacteroidia; order Flavobacteriales; family Weeksellaceae; genus Chryseobacterium. The sequence goes on from NZ_LFNE01000013.1 coordinate 91,524, forward strand.
AGCATGTGCCACTTGTGACGGATTTTTCTACAGAGGAAAAGATGTTGTAGTAGTGGGTGCGGGTGATACGGCAGCGGAAGAAGCTACCTATCTTTCAAAATTGTGCAATAAAGTGACGATGTTGGTTAGAAAAGGTGAGTTCAGAGCCTCTAAAGCAATGATTCACAGGGTTCAGAATACACCCAATATTGAAGTGAAATTCCATCACGAATTAATTGGAATTGAAGGAGAAAACAATTTGGTAGAAAGGGCTGTTGTTATCAATAATCAAACTCGGGAAAAATCAACAATCGATGTTCATGGAATTTTTATAGCGATTGGCCACAAGCCCAATACGGATATTTTCGCAGGGCAAATCGATTTGGATGAAAACGGATATATTGCAACTGAAAAAGGAGCTTCAAGAACAAATCTTCCCGGAATTTTTGCAGCCGGAGATGTTCAGGATCATATCTACAGACAGGCTATTACAGCCGCAGGAAGTGGTTGTATGGCTGCTATGGATGCTGAAAAGTATCTCGCTGAATTACATTAATTTTACTAAATTCAATATGAAACACATCTTTTCGGGTGTGTTTTTTTATTTTAATTCGGGTATTTTATAGAATTAATCAAGGTTCAGAAAAATAATTAAACTGATTTTTAGCTGATTATTAATTTTTGTTAAAATTTGTTTTAAAAATATTTTGGCAATAAAGAAAAACGTTCTATATTTGCACCACTGAAAACGAAGATAACATCGGAGTTTAAAGGAGAGTTGGCAGAGTGGTCGATTGCGGCAGTCTTGAAAACTGTTGACTGTAACAGGTCCGGGGGTTCGAATCCCTCACTCTCCGCTGGTAGAGATACTAAAATAAGCTAAAACGCTGTAAACATCAATGTTTACAGCGTTTTTTGTTTTTACGCTAGAGTCAAAAAAAATCAAAATAGGTCACGATTTTTATGACCTATTCCGTGACCCATCCTTAAAATTTGAAAATAGGTCACGAAAAATTCAGGGAAACCCGACTAATAGGCAGTCTAACGATTGTACATCTTGCAAAAAGTGGTAACAAAAACTAAATTATTAAACAATTAAAGTTACCACACAATGAACAAAACATTCAACCTGTTATTCTTTATAAAAAAGAATAAAATCCGAACAAACGGAACAGCACCCATCTACTTACGAATCACGATAGATGGCAAGGCAGCGGATATTGCCGCTAAAAGGTACATCGACCCACAGAAATGGGATAATAAATCACAGAAAGCCGTAGGTAATAGTCAAGAAGCCAAAACACTGAACTCTTATCTTAAAACTTTAGAACAACAAGTATATGATTTCCACTTCTTGATGCTGAAAGAGGAAGTTGTTGTTACTGCAGAGAGTTTAAAATCTAAACTGCTTGGAACGGATATTGAGAAAAGAATGCTTATTCCCATCTTTCAGGAACATAATGACAAAGTGGAAGCATTGGTCGGTCAGGATTTTGCCCCAGGCACGTTGGAGCGTTATAAAACTTCTTTAAAGCATACTCAGGAATTCATCATTTGGAAATACAAAGTTTCTGATATTGATATCACGCAAATCGATCACGGCTTTATCAGTGATTATGATTTCTGGTTGCGCAGTGTGCGTAAATGTGCAAACAATACAGCCGTTAAATACCTCAAAAATTTCAAAAAGATCATCCGATTATGTATGGCTCACGGCTGGATCACGAAAGACCCTTTTCTCGGCTATAAAGCAAAGATCAAAGCTGTAGAGCGTCCTTACCTTACCAAGGAAGAAATCCAGATGATTTATGAAAAGAAATTTGCATCAGATCGATTGAACCAAGTTCGGGATATTTTTCTTTTTAGCTGCTATACCGGATTGGCTTATGTGGATGTCAAGCAATTATCAAAATCTAACATCAATGTCGGGTTTGATGGTGATCAATGGATTTTTACACATCGTCAAAAGACCGATACCTCAACCCGAGTTCCGCTATTGCCTTTAGCTCAAGAAATCGTTTTAAAATATGAGAATCATCCGCAATGCGTCAATTCAGATGTGCTTTTTCCTGTTCTCAGCAATCAGAAAATGAATTCGTATCTAAAAGAAATTGCGAGTGTTTGTGGAATTAATAAAGATTTAACATTCCATATTGCAAGACATACGTTTGCGACTACTGTTACTTTGTCAAATGGTGTTCCTATTGAAAGTGTGAGCAAAATGCTTGGGCATACGAATATAAAAACCACCCAGCACTATGCGAAGATTTTGGATAAGAAAGTGAGTGATGATATGGCGGTTTTAAGAGGAAAATTTCAATGATAAAAAATCAAAGAATATCCACAGTATCGAATTTGACTCGATACTGTGATATTTGATTATAATATTCTTTATACTTAATATACTACTTATCCCACTTTTTCATCTCCTTTATTTTAACTGTATCAACTATTTTTGCATAAACTTGCGTTGTACGAATACTTGTATGTCCTAATAATTTACTTACTACTTCTATTGGAATTCCTAATGAAATTGACGTAGTAGCAAATGTATGTCTAGCTACATGACAAGTAAGCTTTTTATTAAATCCAAGCTCTGTTCCTATTCTTTTTAATACTTTATTGGTCACTTTGTTACAATACATTCTGAAAACATTGCTTCCGTCACAAGTTTTAGATGGAAGAAACATTTTTGCTTTTTTACTTAGGGGAATATTTACTAAATACCCGGTCTTATGCATACGAAGATGTATAGAATTATCAATTATAGACTCGGTCGAGAATGTTTTTAAATCAGAAAACCGAAGCCCTGTATAGCAAGCAAATAAAAAATAACTGAGAATATTTTTCTCTAATGGTTTCATTAAATTATTCTTTGAATAATAATCGGTAAGTTTGTTAAGCTCTTTAATGGAAAGAAAATCTCTCTTACCATCAACTTTTTTTATGGAAGTATATTGAAATGGATTCGTTTTTATGTAGCCGAAGCGCATAGAGATATTTACAAATGTTCGTAGCACTCTCAAGCTTTTACTGGCAGTATTTTCATTATTTCCCAAAGTTTTTAGCATATATACCTTGTAATCGTTTATGAATTTTTCGTTAATATCTGAAAAGAGAATTTCTTTCTTGAATTTAAGAATCTTGGAAATCTGAGATTTATATCCGAACCAAGTTTCTGACTTAAATTTTGTTTTATGCTCTTCTAAATAACTGAGAATGTAATCAGTAAAACTTTGTTCTGTTAAATTATGATTCAAGCCCAGTAAGCGGTCTTTGAACTGTACTAATGATAAAGGATATTCTTCATTTAAAAAATTATCCACCAGCAACTTGATGGATTTTTTATCTATTGCTTCCAATATCATATTATACCTTGCATATTGATTATTTTGAGATTTTACCCTTTGACTTCTCAATGACCAGTCTCGCATAGGAATTTTTACAGGTGTTGCAATTTCTATTTTCTTTCCTTTTAAAAATGCTCTCAAATAAATTGGATATAACCCTTCTTTGTTCTTTTCTTTTTTTATTATAAAGCGATAGCTTATCTGTATACTCATAATTACAAGTGAAGTATTTGTGAAGTAAATAAATGTTTAAATTACAATATAGAGATATTTAAACTGATACAAATCAACAGCTATGCTTAAGTATTTGCAGATATGGGAAAACCTATGCCG
>NZ_LFNE01000014.1 GCF_001045455.1 Chryseobacterium sp. FH2
GCTGATGAGCTTGAAAAAGAAGGCATTTCTTGTGAGGTGATCAATATCCACACAATTAAGCCTTTAGATGAAGAAATCATCTTAAAATCAGTTGAAAAAACAGGTAAAATTGTAACTGCAGAAGAACACAACTATTTAGGTGGTTTAGGTGAATCTGTTGCAGGAATGCTAAAAAAAGAAAAAGGCCTACAAGACAGGAATTTGTAGCTGTAAATGACACTTTTGGAGAATCTGCAACACCTGCTGAATTGATGAAGAAATATAAAATTGATGCAGAAGCGGTGAAAGAAGCGGTGAAAAGAATTTTAGCTTAAATAAAATTGAAACTTACATACATAAAAAGTCCTCAAAATTGAGGACTTTTTTATTATTATTAAATAAAATAACTCAATTATTATTTTTATTTTAATTATTCTTCTTTATTTAAAAGGCTTTTCAGTAAAGCAATTTGATCATCTTTGTCTTTCAGCCTTTGTTCATATTGTTCTATAAGTTTATCCGAAATATAATTATTTATTGTAGTCACTTTACTAATGGCGCTTGCGTCACCTAAAGTATTATTAAAAATACTATCTCCGGTTTCATCGTTCATAAGATCGTAAATATCCGCTTCATAAAAATTTGAAATTTTCAATAGATTTTCTATCCCGGGTTTAGTCAGATCACTTTCCCATTTATTGTAAGCAGTTTGAGAAACGTCTAACTCATGCGCAACCTGCATCTGAGATAAGTTTTTCTGTTGGCGCATATGACGTAGTTTGGTTCCTAAGGACATAAGAATAATTTTTCAGCTAATTTAATGTTTTTTAAACTCTAAAAATAAAACTTTTGTTTTTGATTTTAAAACTTTTGTTTTTGATTTTAAAACTTTTGTTTTAGAATGTTAACCATAACATTTTTAGTTTTGACATAAGTTCTCGAGAAAACTTAAATGTGTAAAAAAATTATTTAAAATCTAAAATTACAATTTTATGAAAAATTTTATCAGACTTATGTCATTATTATTTATTTTAACAATAAACTTTACTAGTGCTCAAGAAGCATCAAGAAAAATTAAGGTTGCATGTTATACTACCTCATGCTGTTCTTTTCTTGGCTTTTTTGATGTTGATCTAATATCGACCACACACTGTCATTATATAACAACAAATAAAGATGGCTCTCAGCAACAATCCTACTCATCTACTTTTACAAGTAATATACCTATTAAAGATGGAACTGTAAAATTAGACGAAAATGTAATCATGCCCCAGTTTAAAGACGAAGAAGGAACGGCATTAGTATTACCAAAAGGAGAATACATAATTAAAAATAACGAAGTTGAATATAATTTATCAAAGATTAAGCACAATGCAGTATGCTGGTCAGAACATGTAACAGGAACAATTTTAGGGCATAATGTGGATTATACAGTTAGTGTATGTGTATTTTATCCTACTATAGGAAAATTAACCAATCAAAAAGTTAGTGTTTCTCTTAAATTTGATCTTGACGAATCTCAAAGAGAAGAAATTAGAAAAAACAACAATATGATTACATTTAAAGAGAATACTGTAATTAAGAAAGGTGATATTGTATATACCATAAAAGCAGGAGACTATTTTGTAAATGATAATGATGAAATTTATATTATCAATTCTTCAGTAAAATAAATATTTACATATATTTATCAAAATTTACAAAAATGAAAAAAATAATAGCCGTAATTTTAGTTCTTATAGTTGCGTTAATCTTAATTGGATCAAGATTTAGCTTTAAAATTGGGAATACTACAATAGGTAGAGCAACTGATGAAATAAGTATTCACAATGACAAAGATCTTACAAAAAGTTCTTTTCAGAAAAATTACCTGAATAAAGAAGAATTGATTATTGTTAATCTCTGGGCAACCTGGTGCAAACCTTGTTTAGAAGAAATGCCAATCTTTGAAAAGATAGCTACAGAAAACAAAGACATTAAATTAGTTTTCTTATCTATTGATAAAGACAGCAATAAACTTCAATCTTATCTTTCCCAAAATAAAATTAATGATATAACTTTTGAGAATAGAAATTACAGAAAAGCTATTAGAAACTTTTTAGATGGAAAGAGCAAAGATAACTTGGTTTATACAGATGCTGTTCCTAAAACTTACATCCTGAAAAATGGAAAAGTTATTCATACGGAAGAGGGTTCGATTGATTACCAAGAATTTTCTAAAAAATTAATATCACTCAAATAAATTAAATGTGAAGATCAAATATTTTCTTATTTTCTTCATCTATGTTTTCCCATTATCATTACAATCCCAAAGTACAATATCTGGTTTAGATAAAGGATTAGCAATAGGTAATATTCTAGTGCAGGGCTATATGGCTTTAAAAGGAAATGGTACAAAAAAAACAGATCCCAATGCTAAAACGGTAGACAGTTTTTGTTTTAAAAACAAAATAGAAGAGAAAATTACCGTAAAAATCAATGGAAAAATAGAAGATGAGGAAATAAAAAAGGAATTCGTAATACAGAAAGACGAGAAAGAGTGTACATATAATTTACCAAAAGGTATTTACACTTATGAAGTTCTACTTTCCAGTAAAGACACCTACCAGAAGGGGGAATACAAAGTTTCGGAAGAAACTTTAATGACAATAAATCATTAATTATAATTTTCTAAACCGCTTTCATAATGAGAGCGGTTTTTTATGTAAAAAACTTCCACTTCGGAATAATAGCCAACATTCCGAATCCTGTGAAAAGGAAAAGGTTAGTAACATCCGTATAAAGGAATGTGGATAAATAATAATTGTGCATAAAGAAATGCAACACCAAAAGAGCAGGAAAGGCAAAGATTCCTATTTTCCGGTAAAAAAACATCAGAACCAGACTTATTACCATCAAAGCATCAATTGAGAAAATCACATAGAAATACCATCTTGGAATATTCAAATATTCATGCTGAAGAAATTCGTCAAGGTCTATCCCGAATCCCATTATCGTAAACAGCATCAAAGCTGCAAATGCACCGATAAAACCCCATCCTTTCTTAGGATTTTCATCAAAATAGCTGTACTCTTCCATAACTACAAAAATAAAGAACTTATGAGAAATTTCATAAGTTCTTTTATATAATTCGTTTAAAATTTGATTAAATAGAAATAGCGTTAATCAGCCTGTTTTTATCACTTAAATATTCTTCCATAGAAATCATACTTTCAGTTCTCATTACATCCTGAATATCATCTATTTGGTAGATAATTCTTTTAGCATCTTCCGTATTCTTAGCTCTTACTTTACAGAAAATATTATATTTTCCTGAAATAACGCTTGCTTCAATTACGTTAGGAATACTTGTTAATTCTTTTAACACTTCTTGTGTACGGTTTGATTTTGTTAAAAGAATTCCGATGAAAGCCGTAAAGTGATAGTCTAATTTACCGTAATCGATATTAAGAGATGATCCCAAAATAATACCCGCATCTTCCATTTTTTTCACTCTTACGTGAATTGTTCCAGCAGAAACGTCCATCTGCTTTGCAATCTCTGTAAAAGGCATTCTTGTGTTTTCTACTAAGAAATCAAGAATCTTCTTGTCTATTTCGTCCAGTTGATAGTTCATATTAGTTAAATTACAATTTCCTTAAAAAATCAATGTATTTTTTGCAAATTTATAAAAAATAATTTAACTAAAAAAATTATATCAAACATTAACAATAATTAACACGGATGATAAAAATCATTAAAATATTCTAACTATTTACCACCTGATTTTGTAGAATCTGTTTTTATTTCAACTTTTGATTCAGCTGTTTTTTTATCTTTTTTGTTCTTTTTAAACAAAGAATTGAAGCTCTTAGTCCATACCACCCCGCCTCCATAGGCTTGATTTGCAGAACCATTTGTTCCTGCTCCTGCAAGGCCCATACCAATGTTTGTAGGTTTAGAATATCCTCTTAGAATTAATCCTCCGTCATTCTTTCTGGAAACGTCATATTCTATTGAGCCTTCCCCCGATAGGTAATTAGCTTCTGTAGCCTCTGTTTTCGTCAAAGGAATCCCCAAACCTGTTTTCACTTTTATCCTTGGCGAAACAGCAAAGCTTACTCCCGCATTAGCCCTGTCTCCGGTATTTGAATATTGATCTCCTTTCACATAATTCAGGTCAATCTGAAACTCATTACTCATCGTATTAAGAACCGACCCCAATTGTTTTAAAAGCAGATTATATCCAGAAGATTCTGCAACGCCTGCAACATCCACTTCAACTCCACCCGAATTAGAAACATTAAAGCTACTCAAAAGCAAAACAGAACCAAACTGAAGAACTTTCTCCCCCTCCTGGCTCATTTTAGAAGCCAACGTCTCTTTTACCTGGCTGGAAACATCCATTGCGGTAAGATTTAAATCTACTTTAGGATCCGTAAGGCTTTGTGTAATATTGGCCTGTAATAATATACTGATTGGCTGTATACTTCCCATGTTCAAATACTGTCCTGCATTTGAAACCATTCTTATGTAATTGGCCGTTATATCAAGAGCAGGTTTCATAGCATCACCGTCCCAACGAATACTGCTTCCGTTCTGAATCTGGAAAGTTTTATTAAGGATTGCTTTAGAAACGAAGGTTCCGTTATCAACTTTATAGGTTCCGTTCATAGCAATATTTCCTTGCCTGTTCATTTGAAATCTTAGATTATTGGCAGTACCTTTTACAGTAATATTTCCTACATCATCACCTACAAGAACATTTACCGTCGTACCTTTATCAACGTCAAGATTGAAATCGATATTCATATTGGCCCCGCTTTTTTTCTTTTCTTCAAGGGTAATTAAACCGTCTTTACCCTCTTTTAAAAATCTTAACATCTTAAATTCTTCAACATTCGAAGTCGACCCCGAATTGAAAGTAAATGTACTTCCATTAAGCGCCTTCATATTAGGTGTTGAAATATTTAAAGCAGAAACCGGCCCGTCTACGTAGAGATCCCCCTGTCCGTAAACTCTTCCCCAGAACAAATCAAAATCTTTCTGAGCAGTATTCAATACCAGTAAATTATCAGCTCTCATTACCAGGTTGACCCCCATTGATGAAAGTGTTTCAAACTGTATTGCCCCGGAAATGTTTCCATTTGAATTGGATCTTCCGTCATGTACTTCGATATTGTTAAGGATTGCCAATCCTTTTGATAAAGGAATAACTGTATCACCAAAAGAATAATCAACTCCCGTAAATAAAAGTTTTAGCCCAAATCCCTTTAAAGAAACATCTCCACTGTAATCAAGATCATTAAATTTTCCTGTTATTTTCAGGTCTCCGGTTGCTTTTCCTCTTAGATTTCCAAAAATAGTCTGTACAAACTGCTGGGCAAAGGCAACATCAAAATCCCGCATTTCTGCCGTCAGATCAATTACAGGTGTTGGTGTATTATTATTAACAGTTCCCGTGACATGCAGGTTATTATTTCCAATTATTCCTGAAGAAGCAACTTTTATATCAATATCATAAACATTTAACGAAAAACTATTGGTTGCGGAAACGGTAATATCACCCATATCATTTCCGTTCATCGTGATATCATCAATGGTCAAATCAACCAAAGGCTGAAGCGTGCTTTTATCCATTCTGATTTTAACAGAACCATTAGCCAAACCTTTAATGTTCATTCCGTTTCCTCCGGATTGCATTTCTAGAAGTTTTTCAATCGCAAAATCTTTGATATCTGCATCTACATAAAAGTCTTTCGCATTTTTAAAGTCAGCTTCATTGATCAACAATGCACTATTATCTGAATAAATCCTCAGATTTCGAATTTCAAAATCACTTTTATTCTTTCTGTACGTAATAGAATGATCCAATTCAGGACTTGTGTCAATAGCCCAAACAACATCATTGAATTTAACTTCGGTAGGCTCAAATCTAAAAACATAATCCCCTACTGTGTTGGTTGTCTGGTTGACATTGATTACATATTCTTTCAGCTGATCTTCGGAAGTATCTTCTGTATTTCCATGTTTAAATTTAGTAGCCAAATGAAGAATACTGTTGTTTTCATTTCTTCCACTCAGCGTAAAATCTTTGAAAACATTTTTATTGTAGACAACTTTGCCAATTTTCGCATACAACTGTTCATCAAGATTAGCTGTATTTATTCTTACCATGACACTGTCAACCATCGCACTGTCTCTGGTAACTTTATCTCTAGTATCTATTTTATAATCAGGATTTGCGGCAGCTAAAGCCTTATCCGCTTCGGTAATTTCCTCTTTCTTGGTCATTACATACTTTAACGTTGTAGCATCAAGATTTAAAATTAAATTATTCGAGTTTCCATCATATTCACCCTCCACTTTTGCACCTTGAGGTAATTTTAAATCAGGTAGGAAATAGCTTACCAAACCCTGCTGAACATCAAAATCCATTTTAAAACTCTGCCCTCTGTACAATTTTCTAGGCGGTGGGCCAACCAAGATTTTACCTAAACCATTTTCTACCATTCCGGCTAAATCGGCCAGATTATATCTTCCTGAAATTTTACCGCTTGCAGCTCCAGGAGCATCAACATCGATAACGCGGCTTCCTCCTTCAACAAAAGTTTTTAGCTTAGCATTGGGAATAATATATTTTTGAGTAGCTGTCGCAAAATTGATATTATTTGCTTCAACATCCAATGTCAAATCGTTAATAGAAGACATGGCCATTTTACCAACCACCTTTCCGCTTACAATCTGGTTTCCGGGTTTATCGGTAAAATAATTCATGTTTAAATAATTAACATCAGCATCTATATTCATGGAAATTCTTGAAGTACTGAAGTCGATTAATCCCTTTATTGTCGCTTTTGCCTGCTCATCGTTTACAGTGATCAGTCCGTTGTATTTTTTGTGATCTAATAAACCATCCAAATAAAGATTATTAATTTCCTTATTTAAGATTTCAATGCTTGCAATTTGGGATTTTGTCGTCAACCGCATTGTATTTACATCGAAACTTTGACCATTCACATCAAATTTACCGGAAATAAGACCAACAGATTTATTTTTGGTAATTACAGAAGTATTTAAATCTCGTACTTCAGCAATTCCTGAATATTTCGGCATCGCACTACTGTAATCTGTAAGAGAGAATTTCGTAATTTTGGCCTGTCCTATTCCTGTCATCAGATTTCCACTGGAAACATAGACTTGTTTAGGATTTACCCTTGCCGCCCCGTTATATTTCAATTTTCCAAAGTCATCAGCAAAATTCTTCATCTTTTTAGAAATAAATGAAGGCATCATTGCTTTTAGATCTTTATAGGTAAAATCTGTTGAAAGATCATTGGTTTCAATTAAAAAATTGCCCTTCAACAAATTATCAACTTTCATTGTTCTGGTAGCGATATTTACATCGGGGTTTCTTATAAGGAAGTTTTCAAGGTGAAATTTATTCAAAGGCCCTGTCATTTTACCGGAAATATTGAATGGTTTAAAATTATCCCAGTTTGTTACAAAATAGCTAATATCATATCCACTCAGCTGGCTTCCCTGCTGAAGATTCATATCCCAGCGAACCCTGTCTGCAAAACCCGCCCAAGAACCTTTGTGAAGATTAAATTTAATATCTCCCTGTAAAAGTGTGTGATCCGTATTTAATGTTAAATCTTTAAGTGAAAGAAAATCCTGAGTCATGGATAATTCCGTAGAGAAAGTGTCTACAAAATGAGATTTTCCCCATCTGTTTGTGACAAATGAAAGATTATTGATTAATGCAGAAACGTTCGGTCCGTTTACTTTTACATTTGGAGCTTTAAGATTAAACTTTGTAGCAGTCAGCCATTTTCCGGCTTCTCCCGGTGAATTTAAATTCACAATAGAAACCTTAGAATCAAGAATCTGCACCCTGGAATCTAACTGAAAAGGAGGCTTTTTCGAGTCCTTTTTTTTGCCGCTGTCAAATAACTGGGTAAAACGGATAAAGTTTGAAATGCTGTCCCCTTTATAAGTAATGACTTTTATCTCGGCGTTTTTTAATGTTAAGGAATTAAAACTTAAAGAATTATTTTTTCCAATGTTTGTCGCTAAAGAAAACCAATCTGAATTAGCAGTAAATTCTTTTGCCGTAATAAAATCAAGCCCCTTATAATCTTTTATTTTTAAACCTTTAATTTTTACATCTCCAAAAAAATCTACTTCTACACTTTCGGTAGACATCTTTGCTTTAAAATCTTTATTTACAATCTGTAAAGCCTGATCTGCAGCCCATTGTTTCGTTACCGGCAGATTGATAATGATAAAAACAGCAGCAACAAGACCAAAACCAATCCAGAAAAGAATTAATAAGAGTTTCGCCCACCAAGAATAGCTTGTAACATCCTTCATTGCCTGTTTTCCAAACTCTTCTGCAGTTTCTACAGGATGATGAATAGCATCTGAAGCAAGTTCAGACGCTTCCTTAACGGTCTCCTTTACAGCTCCTTCTACATTATCAACAGTTTTTTGTACCTGATTACCTAAGTTTTCAGCTACCGATTTTTTGTTCTCATTCTCGTTATTATTCTCTAACTTTGCCATTATTATGAGCGACTCTATAATTTTAGGTATTGAATCGTCTTGCGACGATACATCAGCAGCTATCATCAAGGGAAATGCTATTCTTTCGAACATCGCTGCGACTCAGGCAATCCATAAAGAATATGGCGGTGTGGTCCCTGAACTAGCATCGCGCGCGCATCAGCAAAATATCATCCCCGTTGTTGAAAAATCTTTAACTAAAGCAAATATACAACAAAATGCAATTTCTGCTATAGGATTTACACGTGGACCCGGACTTTTGGGTTCTCTTCTTGTAGGAACTTCATTTGCTAAATCTTTGGCAATGAGTTTAGATGTTCCTTTAATTGAGGTAAACCACCTTCAGGCGCACATTTTAGCCCATTTCATTGAAGATGCAAATCCTATGCCGCCAAAATTTCCGTTTTTATGTCTTACCGTAAGCGGAGGTCATACAATGATTGTTTTGGTAAAAGATTATTTTGATATGGAAATCATAGGGAAAACCATTGACGATGCAGCAGGAGAAGCATTTGACAAGATTGGAAAAATTTTTGATTTAGATTATCCTGCAGGTCCGGTTATCGATAGACTATCTAAGGAAGGAAATCCTGATGCTTTTAAATTTAATAAACCAAAATTAGAGAATTATGATTATTCTTTCAGCGGAATCAAGACTTCTGTATTATATTTTATACAAAAAGAAGTTAAAAAAGACCCTGATTTTATTAAAAACAATATTAAGGATCTTTGTGCTTCCGTACAAAAAACAATCATTGAAATTTTAATGAATAAGCTTGAAAAAGCGGCAAAAGATTTAGATATAAAAGAAGTTGCAATTGCGGGGGGGGTTTCTGCAAATTCAGCGCTGAGAAAAGCTATGGAAAACAATCATGAAAGATTAGGCTGGAATATTTACATCCCAAAATTTGAATATACTACTGACAACGCCGCAATGATTGCAATGGTTGCCCAATTAAAGTTTGAAAGAGGGGAATTTACTGATTTAAGAACCTCTGCAACTGCAAAATATGATTTATGAAAATACTCTTAGAAGAAAAAATACTTGGAACACGTTCTAAAAAGAACTCAAAATATTATTGGGTATTAGAAACTATTACAGGGAAGAATGATGTTCCGGAAAGTTCATTAGATTATTTCCCATCAAGTTCTGAAGGAGGATATATTCAGGATATAAAAGACGAAATTCTAGAAAAAATAAATTCAGGGAATATTTTCAGTTTTCCTTATACTCCAAAAGAAGGAGATTATTTATCAATCAAAAACAATTTAAGAAAACAAGAATATTTAAATATCATTTTCATTAATAATAATTGGATGGAAGAAGTATTTGTATGCAGTTATAGAGATTGTGATACAGACATTTATAAAACAATAAAAACAGGAGTTGCCATCTTAAGCCAGGATATATGAAATTATTTTACGGGGAAATATCAGATGATAAAGTAATCATTCATGATGATGAACAACAGCATATTGTAAAAGTTCTTCGAATGAAAAATGGTGAAGAAATTCATGTGACAGACGGAAAAGGCAATCTTGCTTCCGGAAAACTGATGATTGAAGGAAAGAAAGCAAATATCAATGTTTCTGAAATTAAAACAGGGCATCCTGATTTTAGCCCGAAACTTCACATTGCCATTGCTCCGACAAAAAATATTGACAGAATTGAATTTTTTGTAGAAAAAGCTGTAGAAATGGGCATTTCTGAGATTACAATTCTACAGACTGAAAAAACAGAACGAAAGAATATTAATATAGACAAACTAAGAAAACAGGCAATTGCTGCTTCCAAACAGAGCTTAAGATTTCATTTTCCTATCATAAATGATTCTGTCAGACTACAGGATTTCCTTAAAAGTATCAACGCAGACAGTACTTTTGTCGCTCATTGCCATGAAAATCTGGAGAGAATGGAGCTTAAAGAAATCTCAAAACCAGGTCAAATTACATTCTTAATCGGTCCTGAAGGAGATTTTTCTGAGAAAGAAATCTCTTATTTATCAGACAATAAAATAAAAGCCATATCACTTGGTAATCAAAGACTTAGAACAGAAACCGCAGGAATTTTCGTTGCAGCCTGGAATTATTTGAATATTTCAGTATAATTTTGTTAGCAATGATTTAAAATAAATCTGTAAAATTGTTGTCTTTTACATATTTTTCAAAAATCTGCTGTCCGCTTCTCATCGAATTTACTGCCCAACGGATTTTCATTCTCAATAGCTTTTCTTCGTTTAGTTTATAATCGATATCAGATTTAAGGAGTTTTTGTTTCAATTCGTACATACAAATCGAAGCTGCAACCGAAACATTAAAACTTCTTGTAAAACCATACATCGGAATTGCTAACGTTTCGTCTGCAAAATCTAAAATTTCCTGAGAAACACCCTCCATTTCAGTTCCGAAAACTAAAGCAATTGGTGTGGTAATTTTATATTCAGGCAACATTTCTGCATTATTTTCCAATGAAACCGCAACAATTTTATAACCTCTGTCTCTAATGTTTTGAAAAGATTCCCTATTTCTTGGTAGTTTTTCAACTTCAACCCAAGTATCGGCGCCTTTTGTTACGCGAAGATTGGGTTCGAAACTATACTCTTCCTGTAAAGCCACTACTTTATGAAAACCACAAGCCTCCACAGAACGTACAATCGCTGCGGCATTTCTGAACTGATAGATGTCTTCTACCACAGGAAGTATAAAATCTGAACTTTCGGGTGCGAAATGTTCAATTTTTTGCAATCTTTCTTCTGTTAAAAACTGTTTTAAATACTCAAAAGTTTTTGCTAAATCTTTCATTCATTTTCAAATCTTTGCAAATTAACGTAATTTTGAGGAATGAACCTGAACCAGGCTCAAAATCTTAATAAAAGTATTACATGAAACGTAAAGTCCTGCTAATTTATACCGGTGGAACCATCGGTATGGAAAAAGATTATGAAACCGGAAGCCTTCGAGCGTTTGATTTTGGAAATATTTTTGAAAAAATGCCCGAAATGAAGTTGATGGAATGTGAAGTTTTTGTACATCCTTTCGAAAAACCGCTGGATTCCTCTGATATGGGCCCCGAAGAATGGAAAGTTATCGCTCATTACATTCATAAAAACTATCAACACTATGACGGATTTTTGATTCTTCATGGAACTGACACCATGTCTTATACTGCTTCCGCACTGAGTTTCATGTTAAAAGGACTAACCAAACCGGTGATTTTAACAGGCTCACAACTTCCAATTGGTGATTTAAGGACGGATGCGAAAGAAAATCTTTTAACAAGTCTATATTATGCCAGTTTATATGAGAACAATAAAGCTGTTATTCAGGAAGTTGCAATTTATTTTGAATACAAATTATTAAGAGGAAACAGGACGTTGAAATATTCTGCAGAATATTTTGATGCATATTCCAGCCCCAACTACCCTATTCTTGGGCAATCCGGGGTTCATTTAAATATCATTAAAGAAAATCTCCACCGCTGTGATCCCAGAATACAATTTCATGTAGATGATCATATTTCTGAAGATATTTTATTCTGGAGAATTTTTCCGGGAATGAAGCTTAATCATTTTAAAGAAATTCCGAAAATGAAAGTCCTTATTCTTCAGGTTTTTGGTTCCGGAACGATTTTCAGCAGTGAAAAGACGATGGAAACTCTTCAGGAAATCAGAAATAACGGAACTGAAATAGTGGTGGTAAGCCAATGTATTTCAGGCGGAATATCATTTGGAAAATATGAAAACAGTAATATTTTTTCAAAAATAGGAGCTATCAGCGGAAAAGATATCACAGCCGAAAGCGCCATTACCAAAGCAATGCATTTAATTGATAATCCACATTATAAGGGTAGTTTTGCTGATAATTTTGCAAGAAGTCTCTGTGGAGAAATTTCAGAGTAAATTACATTAAGAGTTTGCAGATTCAATAAATTACCCTATTTTTGCAGTCTCGAATAAAGAAAGGTGTCCGAGTGGTTGAAGGAGCTACCCTGGAAAGGTAGTATACGGGTAACTGTATCGAGGGTTCGAATCCCTTCCTTTCTGCAAAAGACTTGTAAATCAATGATTTATGAGTCTTTTTTTGTTTTATAACACCTTTCCTAAAGCAGTTTTGATTTCTTTAAAACATAGTTTTTTTATACTTTACAACCGAAGAAGTAATGGATAACATATTAGAAGAATTGGAAAAAGCAAAAAATGCTTAAGTTAGAAATGGTTCGTAATGAGGAAGGTGTAATAAATAATTCATCCTTACTCGAAAAACTATATTTAATTTAGCCCAATCAAATTAATAGGGCTTTTATCTTAATTCTTATTGTAAATACTCATTTAATTTCTCCTTAATAATGTCTTTATATTGATCACATCCGTAGCTTGTCAAATGATGTGTATCATACATATATGGAATGCCTGACTTGTTCACTTTTTGAATTGAAACATTTAATAAATTTATATATTTATTTTTCAAATGATCCTCTAAAAAAAGATTGACCTGATTATTTTTTCGAGATAATTCTAAATTTAACGGTTGATGAATGCTATACCTTTGTTCTAAATAATCTGTAGTCGGATAATCAAAATAATACGTGTCAGTTTGTCCCAAATAAACAGTATCTACATTATATTGAGCAAAATATTTCTGGCTGAAATCTATTTTTAAGGCTAAGTCTTTGATTGGATACCCTGAATAGTTAGAATTTATTATAACCAGTTTCACTTTATCCTTTATTTTTGGAAAATAATCTACAAAAAAGTAATTAAAAAACTCCCTTGGCCCTTCAAAATTAGTTTTTGAGTCTATCATAGGGTACGTAGCATCTGTAGTTACTTGTATAAATTGATATTTATCTTTATCAATTATTTCCTCTATCATTTCTGACATCATTCCTGCATGACTATCTCCCAACAGTATTACTACAGAATCTTTTTTTATTTTAAGATTTGACAAATCATATTCATTAAAACGGTCTTCTCCATTTTTATGGCCTTTGATAAAATTATATTGTTTAGTTGCCTCCTCACTATACTTATAATCTGACGCACAAAAAATTAAATTTTTCATATAATTATTTGCAGGAAGCTCTTTGTACAGTTTCGTAACAATAAAAGATACCGTAAATAATATAAAACTTGTAATTAAAATAGGTTTTATTTTGTTATCGCTGGTTTTTTTCTCTATAGAATAATATGAAATTATTGCAAATATAAACGACAGACAAATAAACAATACCTTATATCTCAATCTGTCATTTAATGCAAAGTACATGCTTATCACCCAAAAAGGCCAATGCCATAAATACAAAGAATATGATATATCTCCGACAAACCTGACTAGCTTGTTATTAAAAAATTTTAAATCAATATTTATCAGAAGTATGATTGCAGTTGATACAACCGGAATTATTGTCAGTAAAGAAGGCCATACAACCTTATACTCCTTAATGAGATAGATACAGCTAAAAATAACAAGTAAGCATAAAGCCAGTATTACTTTTTTTAAATTTAAATTTATTTTTTTAAACCTGCCTTCAAAAAGAAATGCCAAACCTCCAAACATCATTTCCCAAGCTCTTGGGTAGAACATAAAAAATGAAAACGATCTGTCAGCTTTACTATGTAGCAGCATTGAGATTAACGAAATTATTATCATCAAACAAAAAAATAATATAAATTTATTTTTATTGTTTACATAAAATTTCCTTATTAACATCAGTATTAATGGATAAATCATGTAAAACTGCCATTCCACCGATAAAGACCATGTGTGCAAAAGAAAATTAAATTGAGAAGCAGTATCAAAGTAATTACTATTTAAATAGTAAAAAATATTAGAGAAAAAAAGACTGCTGGAATAAAAATATTTTAGATAATTAATAATTTGAGTAGGTATTAATAATCCAATTATTAATGCAAAAAATGAAATCATAGCAAGTAATGCCGGAAATATTCTTACTACTCTTTTTTTATAAAATGATAAAAGGTCGAAGTTATCATTCTTAAAGCCGGAAAGCACAATTCTAGTCATTAGATAGCCTGAGATCACAAAGAAAATATCTACCCCTATAAAACCTCCTGAAAAATATCTTAATTTGAAATGAAAAAATAAAACTGCCAATACAGAAATAGCTCTTAGAAGGGAAATATCGTTTCTAAACTTCATACATTTTGTTTAAGCAAATATAATTTTTTTTAACTTTATAGAAAGTACTATTTAACAATTTGAGTATAAAGAAACATTAAAATGTTGACTGGTTTATGACTAAACAATATTTCTACTGGGATCTTTTGTATAGCAGGAATCTTTTACATCATTTGAATAACTTAGTTTTACTTCTCTTATCAATCATTTTTTGTCGTTTAGAATCATGATAATTTAATATTAGAAAAAATCCCAGCCACGAAGGCTGGGTTCATTGTTTGAAAAATAAGCTAACAAAATGTTCAAACAATACAATTTAGTATATGAATGTTTGGTGTATTAGTTTTAATTACAAATGGTGAGGAAGTTATGATTTTTCATATGCAACTTAATTGTAGCTTCGGATCTTAAAACAGAATATGAGCTATATTCAAAAGCTTTTACAGCTTTCAGTTTTTGATCAATAAAATCTGCAATCCTTACAATAGAAAAGTGAAAATTTCTATATAAAGAAATATCAACTGTACAGCCGTAATAAGGCAGAAAAGCTTTTAAAAAGGGAATCGTTTTCTGATGTTGCTCATAATGTAAACAATATCCGGTTTGTTCTTTTGAGGTGATAATTTCATGATTATTAATATAATTCAACACATTTTCTTTTTCTTTATTCAATCCTTTTTTGTAAAAGTATGTATTGATTTTATCTAAAACATGCTGAGCATATTCCATCATCGTAATGGTTTTCCATTCTGAAATGTTATTAATTCCGGGAGGTAAGGGCTTGGATTGTTTTCCGTTTTCAAAATCCACACAGAAAGAAATACCAAAATTTTCGAAGTAAGGAAAGAAACAGTGCTTAACCTTTATTACAGCATCCGGCTGAAGTTTATCTTCCGAGAAATTGTAGCATAAATAAGGTCTGTACAACTCAGCCTGACTTTTCAGAAAGTCAATTTCATTTGTATTATCGTAATGCTCAAACCATTTTTCAAGATTGTCGTAATAATCTTTTTCAAATTCTCTGTAGCTTATATAAAATGGTAATTCCATAGCTTTAATGATTTAATATTGCAAAGCTATAGGTGTAAAGCGACAAAACTTGACGTGTTATTTTTAATTAAATATTTTTTTCCTTTGTTTTTAAAAAGAAATTTAATGTAAGGGATTTTATAAAAAAAAATTTACTTATCATAATTCTTCATAATGTATTCGAAGTAGTGAATCATTTTCATATAGTTTTCTATACTTATATATTCATTGGTACTATGGATGCTTTGCTGTTCAGAATTATTAATTTTTATCGGCATAAACCGGTAAATATTTTTACTCACAATCTGATATTTGTAAGCATCTGTTCCGCCAACAGTAAGATAAGGTGTTACTATGGCAGTCGGATGAATTTCTTTAATCGCAGCCTGAATCATTCGAAAAGCTTTTGTATTAGTCGGAGAAACCGCAGAAGCTTCTCTGGTATTATCTATTTCCTCAACTTCCACATCAAAACCTTCACACGCTTTTGCAATATGATCTTTCACCTCTTTTACCGTATTTCCGGGAAGAAGTCTGAAATTAACCACAAATTCAACTTCAGGAGAAAGTACATTTGTACCATCACTACCTTTCATCATGGTAAGTGCAGTTGTAGTACGAACTAAAGCATTGGTAGAGTTATTCTTAGTCAGCTGAGATAACAAAACCGGCTTTAAAAGCCACTGATTTGAAATAGCCAATCTGTTTGCAAATGGCATCGAACCTCCGATGTTATCAAAAAATTCATGAATAAGCGGGGTAATAACAGGTTTCATCTGGTGATCTTCTAAACGCTGCATAATAACTGCTGCTTTCCCGATAGCACTTTCCATTGGTGGCATAGAAGAATGGCCTCCCAGCCCTTTTACTTGAATTTTTGCGGATAAAAATCCTTTTTCTGCACAACCAATGACAGCAACATCGGAATCAATCCCTGCAATACTTCCTTTCTGTAGTACCAGACCTCCTTCATCATATACAGCATCGAATTTTAATCCTTTCTGTTTAAAATAATTTGCAATCTGTGTAGCGCCTTTTTGTCCGCCAACCTCTTCATCAAAGCCAAAAGCCAGATAAATATCCCTTTTCAAAACATTATTATTTCTAATCATGCTGTTCATAGATTCCATCAAAGAAAACAGCATCCCTTTCATGTCCATAGTTCCTCTTCCATAGATTCTTCCATTAGCCACTGCCCCGGCAAAAGGAGCAAAATCCCAATCTTCGGCAACTTTTGTCACAGCAGGTAAAGGTTTATCATCCGGTCTGAAAATATTTTGCTCATTTGATTTTACATCCGCATCTCCAGGAGGCACAACATCAATGTGGGAAAGAAATAAGATCGGTTCGAGATTTGGCTGGCTACCTTTTAGTCTAAAAACTAATCCGTATTTATTGATTTCATAATTCTCTGTATTCTGATATACCAGAGGATAAGATTTTTTCAAATATTCTTTAAATGCATCGAAAGTGGAATAATCAAAATCGCCTAATTCTCCTGTAGAAACTGTTGGTATTTTGATCCCTCCTGCGAATCTTTGAACGACAGAATCATTTTTCGCTGCTTTCCAGCCTTCTTTGGCTTCTGAATCAACTTTTTTAAATGGGTAAGTGGCTGTTTTTATCAGAAGAATTGCCATCAAAACAATTGCAGCACCGAGAATAATGAATAAAAGCTTTTTCATGATGATTATAATTTGTGTGTGGATAACAAATATAATGAAGAAAACCAAGTTTTACTACTAATATTCACCATATTTCATACTTAAATAGGATTTAATTTAGAAAAAGCACCTTTACTTTCAAGTTCCTGTCTTCTCTTCCTTATAAAATCTGTAGGCCGAATACCGTTAATTTCATAGAATAAATCAGAAAAATTCTGCCTTGAAGCGATTCCGCATTCCTGAGCTAGAGTCTCGATTCTATATTTTAAATATTCTTTATTTTCAAACAAAAGTTTAGTAATATAATTGATTCTTAGTTCACTCAAATATTTGTTAAAATTAGAACCTTTGCAGTCATTAATTACCTGAGAAAGATATTTGGAATTTGTGCCAAACTGATTAGCAAGTTTATGTATGGTAAGCCCTTTTTGAGTAAATTCTTTTTTATCTTCAAAAACTTTCAATTTACGAAGTAACTCTTCGATTTTTTCTTCATCTAAACCAGTTTTCTTTTCTTCAAAAATCTGTGGATTTGAAATTTTGCCCTCTTTTAAATTACCTTCATTATTTCTAAGCTTTTTTTCAAGCAAATCATATTTTTGCTGAATATTTTTTTCTTTTTTATATCTGATAATTAGTAAAATAACCAGACCAGCTGCCAAAATAATCAAACTAATAATAACAAAGTTTCCCCGGGAATTTACTTTTTCAAGCTTATTTTTTTCATCTAAAAGATTTTTTGTATCATATTCTTTATGAATTTTCGCAGAAAGGTAACTAAAGTCTGTAGATATTATACTGTCAGCCTTTAAAAGCTGGCTGGTATAATATAATTGTTGAGACTGATTTTTTTCTTTTTTATAGTAGTTAATCAATATCTCATAATTTTCCCTTACCTCCGGAAGGATAAACTGATATTTTTGGAATATGGAATCAACTTTTTTGAAGTTTGACAGCGCCTGATTGTTATTTTTTAGACTGAAAAAACTTTTACCCAAATAAAAATAGTTTACTGAAAGTGAAGCAAAATCATCCGTCTTTTTGATAGGAATTAAAGATTCATTTAAATTTTGGACTGCAGTTTTAAAATCACTTTTTTGATATTCTAGAATCCCGTTGCTTAATTGAAAATAACCTTTTTCCTGACTATAATCTTCATTATTTTTCACTTCTCTTAACCCTTTTTGAATCAAAGAATCTGCTTCTTTAAACTGTTTTAGATTTCGATAACAGATAATCAGCCGGTGTAAGCTATTGAGATATCCTTTCTTATTGTTAAAAATTTCATTAGGATGAAGTTTTTCTTTTGTTTTTAGATAATAATGATTAATACATTGTCTGAAAATCCTTGACGCTTCTTCATCATATCCCAAATAGCTTTTTACAACACCAATATGATATAAATTCTGGTATTTCAGGAAACTGTTTCCAGTATTTTTAGAATATTCATAGGCCTTGAGATATTCATTAAGTGCAGGCTGAAATCTTTTATAATTGTAGTAATAAATGACTCCTTTATCAATATATGCCGTGCTTATTAAATCATTATCACCTGATAATTTTGCAGCATAGATCATACTGTCTGCATATTTTAGCTTTTCCTCATCTGAACCAGAATAAAAGATCCCGTCTTTATAGCCCTGAACTAATTTTGTATAGTCTTTCTCTTTTTTAGCTTTATTGATATAGGGTTTGATATAGGGAAAGGCCCTACTGTCATTTTCTTCCAGGTTTTCATAGTTTTTTCTCAGTTTATAATATTCACTATACATTTCTTTTTGAGAAAAAGAAAGTTTAAAAATTATTATAAATAATAGAAAAAATAGTTTTTTATTCACAATGAGTGTTTATTAAGACATACATTCTAATCAAAAATACACAAAAATTGTTAAAATTTATCAAACATTATGGAATTAATACAGATAATTAACATCTGATTAAAAACAGCAACAAAACACTGGTAATCAACACAATAATAATGTCCCAATTCATGAATTAAGACGTCTTAATTTCTGAATAGTGACAACAAGTATTTTTTTTCTTATCATTTTGCCTATAAATTCGAAATCAGAAATCAAACTAAAACCTGGCCAGGGATAACCTTTAATTCAGAAATCAATATGAAAAAGATTATCTCTTTAAAGATCATCTCTTTATTTGCTATAATAGTTTTATCTGCAGGTTTACAATCCTGCAGACAGGATGACGAAAATGACTTACCAAGGTTTGAAGAAAAATCCCGTGGTAAAAGCTCTAATATAATGAGCAAGGATAGTGACCAATCTACTTCAAGAGATTCTATCAGTAAAGCTGAAGAAGAAGATCCTCCGGTAAAAAACGGCACTCACTGGAGAATAAAAAAATAATTTATCATCCACTTATTTTGTAGTGCGCAATACAAAAAAATGGCTTATAAATAAATCGAAAAATAACTATCAACTTTCAAATTTAATTAACATGAAAAAAGCAATTCTTTTAGCAGGTGGAGTTATCACTCTAACGCTTATGTCTTTCGCTGATACGAAAAACACAGACATCATCGAAGTAAACGGTAATGTAATTACTGTAAAAAACACTGAGAAAGTTTCTAAAGAAGATTTAGAATTTTTAAGTAAAAACGTTGTGGGATGGACTTACTGCGACTATCAGTCTGAGCTAAGTACCTGTACTACAAAAAACAGAACTTTCCCGGATGAGCCTACGACACCTGTGCTTACTCAATTAAACAAAATCATCAACAAGTATCAGTAAATACTTTTTCAGGATGCTCATAAGAGCATCCTGTTATTTCCATCAAACTAACAGGTAATGAAGAATACATATTTTGAATATATAATATTCTCTGTAATAGTTTTAAAGGTAATAATTACAGGAATAACAACGACTACTCAGTCTTTCTGTGACTTTTATAAATATGAAAACCCCATTCAGACAAAAGGATTTAAGTATGAAAAGTTGGTTTCTTCTTATACAGGTTTTGATACTGGATATGGTTTTTTTGCGCCGAACGTTTCAAGCAATTTTTTAATAATATCTGAAAATACCCAAACCGGTAATTCATATATTTCTACAGATTTGTTAAGTACAAAAGAAGGTAAGTTGAGATTTGCAAACCTCAATGACGTATATATCAAAAATGTAACAACTAAAGATAAAAATATACCTGAATTAAAAATCAATCATATTCTTTTAAAACAAGTAAACAAAAATTTTAAGAAAAAATATGGAAATAATATAATTACTTACGCTTATTTATATGACCAACCCACACTGGACAGTAATAAAAAAGAAACAAGATTAATAAAAATCGACAGTATAAAATGAAAGATTCTCTACACATATTTTTTAACAAAAATTTCGATCCGAATTTTCTTGTTTTTTTCAGAATAAGTATTGGAGCAATTTTATTGGTTCATTTCCTTTCTGTTTGGAGTGATTTTGAGTTATTGTATGGTAGTAACAGCATTATTCCGGTTGAAATACATGGGGCATTTTATGATTATAACATCATACCTTACAGCAAAATAGAAGCATTCTTATCAGAATATTCTCAAAATCCGGGGCTTATTTTCAAATACATCTATATCACCCTTACAATATTTGTAATTTTAGGCTTTTTTAGTAGAATATCAGCATTAGCATTATTATTTTTACAGATTTCTTTTGTAAAAACCGCTTCATTATTTTTTTATGGTGCTGATTTTTTTTCAAGCATGTCTTTATTTTATATTTTTATATTTCCGACGAGCAGTTATTTTTCTGTTCAGCAAAGATATTTACCTAAAACAATCTTCAATCTTCCAATACAATCTTTAAACATCAGCAAAAGGATTATCCAGCTACATCTGTGTATTGCCTACTTTTTTTCAGGACTTGATAAAATATTGGGATTCAATTGGTGGAACGGGGAATCAATGTGGAAATCATTAAACCTTCCAAATTTCACACACTTTATACATCTGCCTTCAATTTTTAACGAAAATTTCAGATATTTTTATATTGCAGGAGGATGGCTGATCATTATAATAGAAATTTTATATCCTATCTTTATAAATATCAGCAAAACCAGAAAACTTTGGTTTACCCTGACGATTCTAATGCATATCGGAATTATCATTAGCTTTAATCTTTTCTTCTTCTCTGCAATAATGATTATATGGAATTTAACATCTTATTACTTTAACTATTATGAAAAGGACGAACCTTATGAACAAAATGTATTTACTACCAGTATTTCTAATCAGTAATTTTATTTTTGCACAATCTTATAAGGTTTTCTATGAAATGCAGTGGAAGAATAAAACTGATGTTCCAAAACATGAGGAACTTTGCACTTTGATAACCAATGAAAAAGGTAAATCTTATTTCCAGGCCTACGAAAATTTCAGGAGAGATTCTGCTCATACCAAAATGGTGAATGATTATTTTGCCAACAAAGCCCAGGGTTTAAAAGTAAGTGATGGAAATTCCAATGCAAAATTCCGCTCTTTGGTAATTAAAGACATTTCTCAAAGTAACATTACCGTGGAAGAACGCTTTTTCACCAGTATTTTCTCTACAAATTATAGCTCTTGTAAACAAAACTGGAAGCTGGTAAACGATAAAGCAATGACAATTTTAGGATATAAGACCAATATGGCTTTTACTGAGTTTGGAGGAAGAAAATGGACAGCCTGGTATACAACGGAAATCCCGATAAGTGACGGACCTTATAAATTTTACGGATTACCGGGATTAATTTTAAAAATAACAGATTCTGAGAATATATATAATTTCGAAGTGAAGGGAATAGTAAAAGAAAAAAATGACCTCGAACAAAGGAATTTCACCTATGACCAGCCAATGAATATTTCACCAAAACAATGGGATGCGTTTTGGAAAAAATATATAAAACAACCCTCGGTTATTTTTGAAAATTTAAATACATCCCAAACTACTTATGTCATCAATGGAAAAGATGTCAACAGTAAAGAAGTAAAAGATTCCTACGATAAAAAAGAATGGGAAATACTGAAAAACTTTGAAAGCCCAATAGAACTAAAACCTAGTTGCCTTTAAAAAAAACTTCTCAATAATAAAAACTAATAACCATGAAAATTTAACATTTACATGGTAAAACAAAGGGTTCAGATCTTATGATCTGAACCCTTCTTCATAACGATTTAAAAGTCTCCTCTACTTCCAGCCTCCTCCTAAACTCTTATAAATATCAACAACTGTACTTAGTTGTTTTTCTTTTGCTTCTACCAATTCCATTTTTGCATCCAATGCATCTCTCTGGTTCATTAAAACTTCCAGGTAATCTGCTCTTGAATTTCTGAATAATTGGTTGGCAATGTCTATTGATTGATCCAATGCCTTATTTTCTTCAGATTTCAATTGATAATACTGATCAATATTCTTGATCTTTGACATCATATTTGCTACATCCAGATAAGCATTTAAAATAGTCTTATCATACTCATACAAAGCCTGAATCTGTCTTGCGTCTGCTGTTTGGAAATTAGCTTTGATAGCGCTTTTATTAATCAGTGGTCCCGCCAATTCTCCTGCCAAACTTGAGGCAATTGATTCCGGTAACTTTACTAAATAAGAAGGTTTAAAAGCTTCTAATCCCAATGTTGCAGAGATTTCCAACGAAGGATAAAACTCTTTTCTTGCTGCTTCCACATCAAGTTTTGATGATTTTAATTCCAATTCAGCCTGTTTGATATCGGGACGGTTCGCCAATAACTGTGAAGGAATTCCTGTATAGACTGTTTGCGGAACCATTGACATAAAACTCTCTTTCGTTCTTACAATCGGTTGAGGATATCTTCCCAACAAAGCATTCATTTGGTTTTCTTTTTCCGTAATCTGCTGACGAATCGTATATTCTGAAGCTTTTGATTTTGCTAGTTCCGCCTCAAATTTCTTCACAGCCAGCTCAGTAGTTGCTGCCGCTTCTTTCTGAATTTTAGATATTTCTAAGGCTTTCTTTTGAAGTTCTATATATTTTTGAATAATCTCAAGTTGATTATCCAGCGATAATAATTCATAATAATTATCTGCAACCTCAGCAATTAAACTCGAAAGAACAAAATTCTTCCCTTCAACCGTTGAAAGATAATGAGCAACTGCAGATTCTTTTTCTGTTTTAAGTTTTTTCCAGATATCGATCTCCCAATTTGCCATGATTCCTCCTTCGAAATTCCCCAGCGGATCCGGCATTTCTTTTCCGGGTTCTATTTCAGTTGTCGCATCACCCGCTCCTTCGCTCGTATAACGTCCTGCTTTACTTACTCCCGCCCCAAGCTTTGCTGCAACAGTAGGTGTTAGCTTTCCTTTTTTATAAAGAACATTGCTTTTTGCAATTTCAATTTCCTGTAGAGTAATTAACAGTTCCTGATTATTTTTTAAAGCTGTTTCTATTAAAACAACCAGGTTAGGATCTGTAAAAAACTGTCTCCAAGGTGTCATTCCGCTGTTATTATTAGTATCTGACTGTTCTTCCTGATTAAAATTCTGAGGAATATTTTCTTTTACCTCATCTTTTATAACGGTCGCCATAGGCGCCTTACAGCTTGCTAAAACAAGCGATAAAGCAATGGTTGCTATATATTTATTATAAATCTTCATGTTTGTCATCGTGTTGATAAGGTTCTGTTTGTTCTGTTAAAGGATTTTCTTCTTCATATCTCGCTAATCTGGATTTATCTGCAATTGTTCCAAAGATGTAGTACAATCCCGGGATAATCATTAACCCGAAAATAGTTCCGATAAGCATTCCCCCCGCAGCGGCTGTACCAATCGTTCTGTTACCCACAGCTCCTGGTCCGGTTGCCATTACCAACGGAATCAATCCCGCAATAAATGCAAACGACGTCATTAAAATCGGACGGAAACGAATAGCAGCCCCTTCAATGGCGGCTTTTACAACAGGGATACCTTCTTCAGCTTTCTTCTGTACGGCAAATTCTACAATCAACACTGCATTTTTACCTAAAAGGCCAATCAACATGACCATTGCCACCTGCGCATAGATATTGTTTTCCAGTCCTAATAATTTTAAACATAAAAATGCCCCGAAAATACCCGTTGGCAATGATAAGATTACCGGTAACGGAAGAATAAAACTTTCATACTGTGCAGAAAGAATTAAATAAACAAAACCCAGACACACCAGGAAAATAAATACAGCTTCATTTCCCCGGCTTACCTCATCTTTAGAGATCCCTGCCCAATCGATACCAAAACCTCTCGGAAGGGTTTTATCTGCAACTTCCTGAATAGCCTTAATGGCTTGCCCGGAGCTGTAACCCGGCGCCGGAGTACCACTTACTTCTGAAGAGTTGTACATATTATGTCTCGTGATTTCAGATAAACCATATACTTTTTCCAATCTCATGAAATCTGAATATGGAACCATTTGCTCCTTATCATTTTTAACGTATAACTTTAATAAATCACTTGGCAGCGCACGATATTGAGGTCCCGCCTGGACAATTACTTTATACGGCCTGTCAAATCGGATGAAACTCGTCTCGTAGTTTGAACCAATCAAGGTTGATAAATTATCCATTGCATTTTCAATGGAAACTCCTTTTTGCTCCGCCAAATCATTATCAATTTTTAGCATATACTGAGGAAAACTCGCAGAATAAAAAGTAAATGCAGAACCCAGTTCAGGTCGTTTTTTCAATTCCTTTACAAAATCATTACTCACTTTTTCCATTTTCTGATAATCCCCACTTCCCGCTTTATCTAAAAGACGAAGTTCAAAACCTCCCGCAGCTCCATATCCCGGAATGGATGGAGGTTGGAAAAATTCAATATTCGCACCCGGAATATTTTTAGCCTTTTCTTCAAGTTTTTCAATGATTTCCGCAGCAGATTCTTTACGATCTTCCCAGCTTTTAAGGTTAATCAAACAAGTTCCTGAGTTGGAACCTGTACCTTCTGTCAGGATTTCATATCCTGCCAATGAAGAAACAGACTGTACTCCATCAATACCTTCGGATTCTCTTAATAATTCTTTAGCAATCTGATTCGTTCTTTCCAGCGTGGAACCCGGAGGGGTCTGAATAATTGCATAAATCATCCCTTGATCCTCACTTGGAATAAACCCTGAAGGAAGAGAATTGCTCAGGAAGAATGTACAAGCACAAAATGCTAATAACAGTGGTAATGTAAATGCTTTTTTAGTAACCGTTTTATTCAAAAGCTTCTCGTATTTTCCTGCCCCCTTTGTAAATAAATTGTTGAATTTATCTAAGAAAATAGTAATCGGAGTTCTCTTTTTAGCTTTTCCGTGATTATTTTTTAGAATTAAAGCACATAAAGCCGGCGTCAATGTCAAAGCTACAACTCCCGAGAGTATAATTGCAGAAGCCATTGTAATGGAGAACTGGCGATAGAATACCCCAACCGGCCCGGACATAAACGCAATCGGTATGAATACTGATGCCATTACCAGGGTAATTGCGATAATTGCACCACTGATTTCATGCATTGCTTCCTCGGTTGCCTTTAATGGCGAAAGTCCTTTTTCTTCCATCTTGGCGTGGACGGCTTCTATTACCACAATCGCATCATCGACGACGACACCAATTGCCATTACCAAGGCAAAGAGTGAAATCATGTTTAAAGTAATTCCAAAAGCGGACATCACAGCAAAAGTACCTACCAATGAAACAGGAACCGCCAAAGCAGGAATTAATGTAGAGCGCCAGTCTCCCAGGAATAGAAATACCACAATTGCCACCAAAACAAAAGCTTCAAATAAAGTATGAACAACCTTTTCAATAGAGGCATCCAAAAATCTTGAAACGTCATAACTAATGTCATAATGCATTCCTTTCGGGAAAGAGTTTTTCTGCAGGTCAGCCATCAAAGCTTTTACATTTTTAATAACGTCACTTGCATTTGAACCATATGACTGCTTTACGGTAATAGCTGCAGAAGGTTTCCCGTTTAATGTAGAATAAATGTCATACATCGAAGAACCGAATTCTATATCCGCAACGTCTTTTAACCTTACAAATTCTCCTGCAGATTTTGCTTTTAATATAATATTTCCATAATCCTTTTCATTATTAAAACGACCAGGATATTTTAAAATATACTCAAATGACTGGGAACGCTTTCCTGAACTTTCTCCTGTTTTACCCGGAGATGCTTCCAGACTTTGCTGATTTAAAGCTTCCATTACCTCATCTGCTGAAATATTATATGCCGTTAACCGATCAGGTTTCAGCCAGATACGCATTGCATATTCTCTTGTTCCCAAAATGTCTGCAAAGCCTACCCCACTTACCCTTCTCAATTCAGACATTACATTGATATCGGCATAGTTGAAAAGGAACTTTTGGTCAGATTTCGGATCATCACTGTATAAATTAATATACATCAACATATTGGGCTCTTCACGGGTAATTTTCACCCCTTCACGCACTACCAAAGGAGGAAGTTTATTTACTACCGAAGATACACGGTTCTGAACATTTACGGCTGCTACGTTAGGATCGGTTCCCAAGTCAAAAACCACCTGGATGGAAGCTTCCCCGTCATTTCCGGCATCAGAAGTCATATATTTCATCCCCGGAACACCATTAAGACCTCTTTCCAGCGGGATGACTACGGATTTGATCAACAATTCGTTGTTCGCACCCGGATATTCTGCGGTGATGTTTACTTTTGGTGGTGAAATTGACGGGAATTGTGTTATAGGAAGTTTTACCAATGATAGAACTCCCATAAATACGATAATCAATGAGATTACGATAGACAGAACAGGTCTGCGAATGAATTTCTTAAACATACTACTTCATTTAAAGAGTCCTACTCTGCTTTTAATTTCAATGACTGAAGAACTTTTTTCGGATCCTGGAATTTGGTCTGAACTTTTTGATCATCTTTCACTTTTTGTACTCCTTCCAGCAAGATTTTGTCGTTTTCTGAAATCCCTGACGCAATAACATATACATCAGGAAGTTCATAAGCAACTTTTATATTTTTAGACTTCGCGACACCATTTTTATCAATCACGAAAACATACTTTTGATCCTGAATTTCGTATGTCGCTTTCTGAGGAATAATTAAAGCATTTTTTAATGGTAAAGTCATTTGTACTTTTCCGGTTTCTCCGTTCCTTAATAATTTCTCAGGATTCGGAAATTTGGCTCTGAATGCAATATTTCCTGTTTCATTATCAAATTCACCTTCAATGGTTTGAATTTTACCTTTCTGGGGAAGGGCTTCCCCGTTTGCCATAATCAAAGTTACCTCATCACTTCCCCTGTCTGCAGCATGCATCTGATAACTCAAATATTCGGGTTCGGAAACATTGAAATAACTGTAAACATCGTTGTTATCAGACAGTGAGGTTAACAAATCTCCTTCGTCTACCAAACTCCCCAATTTCAATGGAAGCCTATTGATTACTCCTGAAAACGGAGCTTTAATATCAGTAAATGATAGATGGATTTGAGCCAGTTTTGCTTCTGCATTTGCAGCGTCTAATTTAGCTTTTGCCATTGCTCTTTCATTTTTGGAAACAATATTGTTGTTTGCCAAAGTACTTGCATTTTTCAGCTCAATGGTAGCCTGCTCTACTTCAGCTTTGGCTTTTAATAATTCTGCCTGGTACAATTGGGGCATGATTCGGAATAAAGTCTGTCCTGCATGAACATACTGACCTTCATCCACATAGATTTTCTCCAGAAAACCTTTTTCCTGTGCGCGAACTTCAATGTTCTTTACAGACCGAATCTGAGCTACATACTCTTTATTGATTACCGTATCCATTTTCACAGCAGAGGTAACCGGATAAATTGTAACTTCTTCCCTTTCTTCTTTCTTTTTGTTACAACTAACAACAAATAAGAGGACACTTAGCATAATGCTTGAGACAACTCTTTTCATCATAATTTTAGAGTTTAATATTTTAAATCGTTTATGAAAAATTTAGAAATGGTAATAAGTATAGTTACGATGTGATGATTACCGGCAAACACAACGCAGAATATTTCCTGCTCATCTCATGAGCAGAAAAGCAATCAAAGAAATAAATTTTTAAATTCTTATCGAACGGATCAAGATAAACGTTTTAACAGTAGAAAAATTTGAAATAAAACCATATACGGCAGATTTCAACTGTTTTTTGCTTCGTAAACCGAAAACATAAATCAAACTGAAAACACTTGCAAAAACGACAATCGTCTGGAAAGTATCCGAAAACTGAAAATCATCTTCCGCAAGTTCTAACGAATAAGCATTACCCGAATCATCAGGAGCTTGCTGCATTGAAAGTTTTTCGTAAGTTTGGTTTAAACGGTTTACTTTTTTGGGCATATTATGAGAAGTATGACCAGAATAGTCGTTTCGCAGAGTTTTGACATTAATTTTGCTTTCCACTACAAACAGCAGAAAAAGACTAGTCAAAAAGTATACGATATAGTTTCTCATTTTGAAGGCACAAATGTACATTTAGTTCTATATACAAACATAATAGATTAACAAAATTTAACTCTCCTTTAAATTACCTGAAATCGCACCAGTTCCCAATTTTCAGAAAAAAAACAGGTTTGCCCGAAAGAAACAAAATCAAAAAAAACAGCAAACTGTTTAATATCATTTCTGCAAAAAGCTTTATACCAACAGATATTAATCTTATTTTATTAATTTAAAAATAAAACATGTAAATATTGTCTATATTTAGTAAACGCATCCCACAAATATGAAATATAGTTAACAATATCATTTTATTACGAAACTATTCATAATATTACTTATATTTAATGAAAATTTAGCTAAAATATGATGAATAAAATTACATAATCAAAAATACCCAAAAACATATTCAGAATAACACTCCCCAACAACCTAAAAACATTATCCTATGAATAAAAAATTAAAAATAAGGGCACCAGATTCTTAAACTATGTAAAAACTTAGTACACCCCACAATACATCTATAACTATGAAATATTTTAATTATGAAAAACAAACTATCAACATTAGGATTTGTATTTGTATCAATTCTTTCATTTGCTCAAGTAGGCATTAATACATCCAATCCACAAAACACTTTCCACATCGACGGAGCAAAAGATAATCCAGCTACAGGCACTCCCTCAGCAACAGAACAAGCCAATGACTTTATCGTAACAAGCACCGGAAGTACAGGAATCGGAACTAACGCACCAGATGTTTCTGCGATTTTAGACATCACTTCACAAAACAAGGGGATTTTAGGCCCCAGAATCAGCCTTACATCATCTACAATGCAGCTAAGTGGTAATCCGAATGCGACAGGCCTGCTAATTTATAACACAGGGCCTGTACTGAATCCCGGTTATTATTTCTGGAATGGAACGGAATGGAGGGTCTTCAACACCTCATCAGGCGGCGGGGGCGGTACAACAAATATTGCAACTGTTGAGAGTATCGCAGTAATGGGGCCATTAACAGCTACCACAGACAACGGAAGAGCCGGATACGCCATTTCCATCAATACTCCTGACGGAAAATTTTCCGTACGTTGTTTTATACCTACAGGTACTGCATTTGCAGATGTAAATTTACAAATCAGAAACAACAGCTCATCTACAGTAGACATCATTTCAAACGGACATTATTTATGGTCCGGAGCAGGTGGATATATGCAAAACCAATTAAGACTACCTGCCGGAGCGTGGGCCGGAGACAATGCTACCTCCAGCCAAGCGCTTATAGATGCCACAATCGGAGCAAGAATACAAACCGCTTCAACTAATCCCTACTGGGCAGATCCTGGAGTATACGCAGGAGGCATGCCTGAACAAAGAATCTATTCCTGGACAACCAACGACGGTGCTGACAAATCTTTCTACAAAATGTATTTCATGATGGGCTCATCCACTCCCGCAAGCATAGGGAATGCAACAACATGCCCAGCAGGAACCTGCTCAACCACAAAAGCATTTTTTACTATCGATCAGATTACCGCACCTTAAAACAAAATTTTTGAAAATTTATATGACAATTAAAAAATCAAAGGAGTATTTCAATACTCCTTTTTTTATTGAGATTCTTAAGATTCTTCAATCTCTAATTACCCATTTACCACGATAAAAAACCTTTTAATATTTTGTTATTTTATGAAAAATTAACATATATAATTAAAAAATAGTTGTAAATTTATACAGAACTAATATAAAAATTCATGAATCACCTAACCACCTATTATTATGAAAAAATTATTACAATTAATTACCATGGGACTCTTTGTCCTTTTTGCAGTAGCGTGTAGGCACTCTAAAGAAGCAGAAACGGTAACCAGCACTTCGATAGCCGACACTGAACCTAAAGATGTCATAAAAGACGTTTTCACAGACGAAGACGGGGCACAGATGGAAGTTTCTATCAACAATACAGACAATACCGCAATCATACACTTGGAAGGCAAAACCTATGAACTGAAAAAAAGCAGGGAGCTTCCTGAATACACTGCCTCAAATGCTGAATATCAATATTCAAACATAAAAGGAAGAGTTACTTTCTTAAAGAAGGACTATGATATGGTAATGTTTCGAAACAAAAAAGATCAACCTTCCGCTTCCAGCAAAATGGCTTCATACTAAATGTCTTTACCAACCCATATTAAATAACTATGAAAAATTTATATAAATACCTGACAATCACCATTTTAGCCGTGTTTTTAAGCTCTTGTGCTAATAAACCTTCATCTCCAAGCAATGATATTACCGGAAAAACATGGAAACTTACTGAACTAAACGGTAAACCCATCATCCTTAAAAACCCTAAAAGCAATCCTTATTTCAAACTTAACATGTCTGATATGCGATATGAAGGAAATGGTGGCTGCAATGGAGTTGGCGGGACATTTGAAATAAAACAAGATATAATGCGAATCAAGTTTAATCAGGGGATGTCTACAATGATGGCCTGTGAGGATTTGGATATCGAAAACGCATATGTAAAAGCTTTACTTGCCGCAGACAATTATTCGGTAAACGGGAATACTCTTACTCTGAACAAGGCGAGAATGGCACCTTTAGCAAAATTTGTTTTACAATAATATAATCCTGAATAAAACACATCATCATAAAGAGCGTTTTTGTAATATACAGAGGCGCTTAATTTATATACTTCAGCATTTAATCGGTTTAAAATAAAGTATATTGAATATAAAAAAAGCTTCTATAATATTATAAAAGCTTTTTTACTCATCTAAAAACAGCAGCAACAAAAGAGCGCAAAAAAATATTAAAGCATTCTTTTTCTACATCTATAAAATAAACTTTCTCTTTTTTTTGTGTTATTTAATTGCAGTTGCATATATTGAGCTTTCGGACCACGTACCTCCAAAACTTTTGATAATGGTCGTAGCAACAGGACTACCTCCTACAACTGTATTACCTACAATATATCTGTATGTTTTAGGAGCATTAGTTTTATTTTCAATAAAAACAATACCCTGAGCCACATCAAATTGTTGAGAGTGTCCAGGCGAAGCCGGTCCTTGTACTTTAAAACTCATTAATGAGGGTGATTTCACATCAGGAGACTGTGTAGCCGTACTTCCTAATGCCGGATTTCCTTCTCCGAAAGTACTTCTAACAAACATCCAGTCATCTGTATCTAAAATCCCAACCACTTGGGTAAGCTGAGTAATAGTAACTGCCCATTTTCCCGGTGGCAATGTAATAGATCTTCCTGTATATCTTAAGGTCATAACTCCCGCAAAAGGAATATCTATTCCTGCACCTGTTATAATATCTCCTACCACAGTTTCAGAAGCCGGAGTTTTCCATTCTGCAGTACCATTACTGTCAGTAGCAGTCAATACCGAACCTACAGGAACTGAACCGCCCGTTGCATTTTCAAATCTTCTTGTACCAATAGCATGGAAATTAGCTTGTGGATTTGTAGTACCCACGCCTACTCTGCCATTCTTGTTCAATGTCATCAATGCATTTCCGTCAGTGGGAACTCCTGCAAAAAGCTGTAAAACATTTTGAGCTGCTCCAAATCCATAAAAGTCATCTCCGGCTACACTGTTCCAGATCGCCAGTTTTTTCCCCGCAGATGTTCCTAAATCCAGCAAGTTGTTTGGCGTAGTAGTACCAATTCCAACATTTCCTGTTTCTGAAATTCTTATTCTCTCTCTTCCGGAAGTACTCAACCTTAAATCTGTTGATATATTACTTCCGTCACCCTGATAGTACGAAGTAATCCTCGACCCGCTGGTATAAATATAATTATTATTAACTCTCGGGATAAATGTTACAGCCCCTATCGGATCATCTTTGACTAAATTTGTTGGTGCTGAATAAGTACCATTTGCTCCTGTAAAATAAATTGCAGGCAATTTAGAAGTTCCAAATCCTCTAAATGTAAAATCATTTATTGATCCTTCACCTTGATTATCCGCCACTATTTCAAATTTAGCCGCAGGATTTATTGTCCCGATGCCAACATTCCCATTTTTGAGTACTACAAAATCATTTGATTGTTGAGCGGAAGTAGGAACTCCTGTAAGGACATTATCTTTTGCTCCGTCTACATGAAAAGCACCCTGAGGGTTAGCTGTGCTGATTCCAATTTGGGCAACTGCCATGCCAGAAAGCGTCATCATAGACAATATTAAAATGCTTTTTTTCATTTTTTCCAGTGTTTGTAATATTTATTTATACTCTAGTTTTTTTGATAATCTATTTTTAAATCATCCGGTTTTATTGAATTGTTAGGTAAAAAATAACAGGGTTGGCTGTGAAAGCACTTGCCCTGTTATTTTTTTACATAAACAACTCATTTTTTTTCATCTATCTGTTTTTAATGTTCCGAGGGAAAGGAACAGTCAATTATCATTTCCATTCTGTTGCAGTGTAAATAACAGATTGATTGTGGGAACACTTTCGCCCTGTTATTTTACACAACACAACAAAATTTTCATATTGTGTTTATTTTTAGAATGTTGAGGTTAATCGGCTGCAGTAGCTGCCATAAAATTTTAGTGACAATTTTAAAGTTGTCTTCAAAATATTAACCTGGCAATGTTTTTCTGGTTTGCGCTCATCTTATTTTTCATTTTTTTAGTGTTTAAATATTAATTATTCATCTACATGTTTTCAACCCTAAGCTATCATTAGACTGACAGACTTTAATTGTTTTTTAAGATAAATAACCAACTTGTTTTACATTTTAAAATTTCATTTGGGAATTGTGTTTCTAGAATCGTTATCTTTTACAGTAAATCAAGATTCGTCTTTTTGGTAAAGCAATACTCTTTAAAAATTCAATAATTGTATTCATTTTCTTTCAATATAAATTTTAGTGTCTGACTAATTTTTTTTAATTTCCTGAACAGTTTCTTACACTTGTTTTCCAAAGTTATCCGGAACTGTATCGTTCGTGAAACTTCGTTGCAAATGTAGAACCAATACCGCAAAAAAAGCATACTGCAAAATCACTTCAACGCCATAAAATACTATAAAACAACATCTTAAATAAACAACAACAGTAGATATGAAGTATAGAAAAAGAAAGAAAACATTCTATAAAATGTAGAGTTATTATCAAAAAAGAAGCAACATCATTTTTTTGGCATACCTGAAAAAAAGATAATAAAATTATGATTTTCTGAAGATCATATAACAAATAAGCAGGGATACATTAAGAAGTACGGCAAATGAGTTTGATAAAATGATAGGAAGCTCATCTTTTATGAAACCATACCAGACCCATAAAGAAAGACCAGAAATAAGAACTAGAAGCATTAACCAAGAGATATCATCTACATTTTTCTTCCTCAAAACTTTTACAAGCTGAGGAACTGAAGCTGCAGAAGTAAGCGTACCCGCAATGATACCTAAAATACTTTCGTTCATCGTTTAATATTTGTTCAAAATTATAGCTTTAATATAAGAAATTTTGCAACATCAAAATAAAGTATTTAATAATTAAATTTTCTAAAAACATTTCTACAATCTGCAGCTTATCATTTTAAAATGAATATCATATATCAATTTTGAAAAATTATCAAAAAATTATCAATATGTATAAATAAAATACACGTAATATTATTTAATTTTATAGAATTATAAACAAATCAAAATTACACTCAAATGCAAAAGTAGGGAATGAAACAAACAGAAAGTAATTTAACCCTTTAATAATCAAATTATTAAAACAACAAAAACACCTTGTTTATATTAAGAATAAATACATAATAATACAATTAAAATATTATATTTACATAATAATGTGGATAAAATTTAATTTTGCAAACTAAAAGACGCAGATATGTTCCCAAATCCTTATTTTAAAAAAGCGTTATATGCTCTGTTAATATTATTTATTGCAAAATTTTCTGCACAGACATATTCTATAAAACAGCTTGACAGCTTGACAGAGAAATACCGAATTGACGGCGATATCAATAAAAGTATTGAACTCAATAAAAAAGCTCTGCAACAATACCAAAAACAAAATGACAAACATGGTATCATTGCCACCCAAATCAATATGGGGGGGCTTTTGTGGTTTCTTCATAAATATAAAGAAAGCCTGGAGTATCTGGAAAGTGCAGAAAATAATCTGAGAAAGATTAAGGATTTATCACTGTGCGCTAAGCTATATGGTGAATACGGTAGAAATTATGCTTCTTTGGGGCTTTTGCAGCAATC
The DNA here is from genome assembly GCF_001045455.1 of Chryseobacterium sp. FH2. Lineage (GTDB taxonomy): Bacteria > Bacteroidota > Bacteroidia > Flavobacteriales > Weeksellaceae > Chryseobacterium. The sequence goes on from NZ_LFNE01000014.1 coordinate 35,027, forward strand.
GAACACTAATTTGGACTGGTCAATTATTTTTGCAAAAAAAATAGAGGACAGAAGAGAACGTGAAAAACTTCTTTACTTTTATTACACGTGGAAACTTGCTAATTTTGAGGAGCTCAAAAAAATTGATTCTATTAATTTTTATCAAAAAAAACGTCTCGAATTAACTGCCCAGCCTCTTACCTTTGTGCATATTGCAGAAAAACATCTTAAAAATAATGATTTGGACACTGCTGAGTATTACCTTAACAAAGCTTTAGAACTTACCGGGGATTTTAGCCTTTATCAAAGATCCATGACTTTATCAGCTTATGGTAAACTCTATACACAAAAACAAGATTATAAAAAAGCATTAAATTATTATTTACAGTCTCTTGCTATTTCTGAGCAACTTTCCCGAAAAACAGATATTAAAAGTACTTATAAAGCCATTTCAGACACCTATAAACAGCTTAATGATATCGAGAAAAAGAATGAATACCTGGAGAAATATTCCGATATAAAAGACAGTATTGATCAATCAGAAAGAGAAGCTCTCAGCCTTCCTATTGACAAAATTATTCAGGAAGAAAATCAAAAAGAACAGAAAGAAAAAATAAAATATATAGGTTTGGCTTTGGCAATAGCTACAATATCTATTGTTACGATTTTTTTATTGGTAAGAAGACATCTGAAAAAGCAAAAGCAAACTGAAGAAATAATCATTGAAACCTTGCATGAAACCGGTGAGCTTAAAGTAAAACTTAATGAAGCCTTTGAAGAACTGTCGAAACTTGCCATGACAAATGATCCTTTTTTCCTTACCCGTTTCAAGGAAGTATATCCTGAATTTTATGAAACTCTTACCACCAGGTATCCCCATCTTACGGCAAACGACATTAAGTTTTCTGCATTTTTGAGATTAAATCTTTCTACAAAAACGATTGCTCAATACAAAAATATCTCGGTAAGAACCATTGAATCCAGAAAATACCGATTACGAAAAAAATTAGACCTTGCTTCAGATGTTGACCTTAATAAGTGGATGATGGATTTATAAAATCTGTTTAAAAATTCATTTTACCGAAACCTCTAAATTTTTTTAGAGGTTTTTTTGAATTATTTATATAAAAACCTAATTTTTCCAGTACTTAAAATTCACTTCAAAATTTATATAAATATTTGATAACCAATTATTTATACATACTAAGTATTTTTGCAGTAATGGATTATTCTAAAATTGACCATACATTTGTACCATCATTCTCAAGTTAGTATAAAACACAAGTTTTGTTCCCTGATAAGGATTCAGTGAGTGAGCATACAGGCGACAATAAAATGCTCACTCATTTAAGAAATAAGATCCGATTAGTTTATAAATTTACTTATTATTTTATGTTTGAAATAATATTATAATAATAAGTAGATTGAAATAGGAATGTAAATGCCTTTTGGAAATTCATCCCGTTCCAGCGGTGTTTGCATCCTATTTTTTAACAAAAAAAATGTAAAAATTTAATTATTAATAATAAGGGAAGTAGAAATGCAAAAGGGACTAATATATAGAATTCATCCCGACTTCATTAGTCCCGTTTTGCTTTCAAATTAAATTTTAACTTGAATCACCCTGTTTGCAGGGTGATTTTTTTGTTTACAATAAATTTATTATACTTATAATTTTTCAATTTAAATGTTAAAACTTGTATTCTGGACAACCTTAATCTGAGTTTTATGTTTCTCTGCTTCAATTTGTTATTTAAATCTATCCAATGAAATCTCCTCTTGCAAAGGGATATCTTTTTCTATAAAATCATATAAACTTTTAGAAAAATAGCAGCCATTCAGAATTCCTCTCGCCCCTAAACCGTTAAAAACATAAAAATTATTATGTTCAGCATGCCTTCCAATGATGGGCCTTCTGTCTTTCACCGTAGGCCTGAATCCAAAATTCACCTCGCTTATTTCAAAATCGTAAGGATAAATTTCAGATAAACCCTTTATAAGCTGATCTACAGCAGAATCATCTATATGATGGTGAAGCTGCTCCCTATCATAAGTTCCGCCATAAAAATATAAATCATTATTGGCAGGGAAAAAAAAGTGTTTTTTCTTAATTGTAATATTTTGAAAAACCCCTGTTGAAAGTTTTACTTTAATGTGATGCCCCTTATTTGGATTTACAGGAATTCCGGCAAAAAACGGATTTCCGATAACTCCCATTCCTTCACAAAAAATTATATTTTTAAAATTAAAATCCTTATAAGAAGATTCAGCAATATCAATTTTAGAATAATCAAACTTTTCTCTAATTAATTTTGAAGTATTTTCAAAATAATTGAATAAACCAGTGAAAAACCCATTAACATCTAATCTGGCAGATTGATTTACCTTTCCAGTATTAAAGTCGTTTTTTACCACCTCTAAATGAGCAAAATTTTTATCTAAAAAATTAATAAGTTCATTATTTTCTGATTTTTTCAGCCAGAGCTGTTGCTCATTTTCATCATGAAAAATTCTGTGAATAGGAGCTTCAATTAGATAATTCTTTCCTGTGTAACTTTCAATTTCTTTTAAAGAATCTCGTAAAAAATCAATTTGTTCCTGGGCTTTCCAAAATGTAGTAAATTTTTTCAATACCACAGGGTTTATAATTCCCGCAGAAACCTGGGACGCACTCTTTCTTTCTTCAGAAAAAATCACAAAAGATTTCTCATTTTTTATTAATTGATGTGCAAAGAAAAGCCCTGCATATCCATCTCCTACTATTATATAATCTACTTTTTTCATAAATAAAAAAACCTGAGTAAAAGTACTCAGGTTTTGTATAAATATCAAGTGAAATCTTAGTAATTCCACATATCATTTTCCATTTGAAGAATTTGCTCCTTAATTCTGTCGCTTTCCTCCAATTGTTCGTCAGCATTTCTAGGAATATAATCTTTGATAGTTCCATCTCCTAAACCGCTTGAAGACTTATAAATGATTGAAGAGAATCTTCTTGCATTGATAAGGTCATCGAAAGACAAATCAGCTGATGAATTTTTTCTGTTATACACAAAATTGTTCGCTAAAATATCTCTTGCACTTGGATAATAGATCCAGAATAAGTCAATAAGCTCATCTGCTCCAGCCAAAGGCTGCCCGTCTGGTCCTGTTCTACCCTGTACAGCAGGATCCGGCCCCATAGCAGCAAGACCCAAAGGTCTGTACTTCATTTGCCCGTCTCTCTTATCGATAAACCACATACCCATAATTTTAAGAACTTTTACTTTATCGGTAGTTGTCTTGAAAATATCAGTATATTCCTTTTTCTCCTGTTCAGTCAATTGTCTTCCAGAGTTAAGGATATCAATAGCAGCATCAGAAACTCTTACACTTTCCAATCTCTTCTGAATTCCATCCGGAGAAAGTTTAGTTACAAAGTTTTCGTCATCATATACTTCCTGGATTTTACCAGTAATTGCTGCATCTAATAATAATTGGTATAATGATCTTGTTTGAGTAGCCAATAAACCATCTGGATTATCATAATAGAATGGTTGGTTGATCTTATCATTCATATCAATGATTTCCCAAACAAACATACTTTTTAAGATATCTTTATCATCAACAAAGCCATATTCTAAAGGCTTCACGGTTTTATCAATAACAGTGTCTCCTACTTTCTGTTTGTTTTCCTCTCTCATTCTTCTGAACTCTTCCGGAGAAGATGCATTCAAAATAGTCTGGGAAAATACAAACCCTGAAACTAATACTAAAAGACTGCCTATATATTTTTTCATAATACTATTTTAAACTTATTAATCTTAATTAATATTGATAACAATAGGAGAAATATTTTTAATTTGTTGACTACCTAAACCTGTAGCTGTTGCTTTAATATCAAATATGTAAACAACATCTCCTGTTCTCAAGTTTTTAACTAATCCAGCTGCTTCATCTAAGCTGCTACCTTTAATTAGTAACGCTGCTCTACCAGGAACTTTCACCATAAACTGATTAACAGTGAATGAAACCGGGAAATCGAAGTCCGGGATAGCCGCTTGTACAGACTGATTAGGTACTGAAGATGCAGGCATAGACAATACATTCTGACCTCTCATCTGTCCTTGTGGCGGTGGTACATTCTTAATTCTATACTCAAATACCTGGGAAACAGTTTTACCATAAGGGTCTGTTCCAGATAATGTTAATTTAACACTATTTCCAGTGGTAGGAGTAACAATCCATTTACCAGCACCCGCACCTTTTACCACTGCACCAGGAGCAGATAATGAAAGTTTAGAATTGTCAGCTCCCAAGATAGAACCAGATACAGGGTTTTCAAGTCCTCTATACATTACGTTCATCTTATCAGCAGATAATAATAATCCTTTCTCCATCTTCACTTCTCTTGGTCCGGCGATTACGTTATAAGTATGTGTCCAAGGGAAAGTCTGAGGTTTACCAGAAGCATCAGTCAATGTAATGTTTCCACTTAAAGTATGCTCACCAATACCATTACCAGAAATAGCAATAGTTCCTTTTCCATTTTCTACCTTGCTTACACCGGTAATAGCAATCTTATTACTGTTAGAATAAGTACCTAGCATAACTTTCACTTCAGCCTGTTTACCAGCCTGAATATCAATAGGTCCAGAAACGATAGGTTCATAACTTGTAAATTTAATGCTGGCATCCACTTTTTCCTGAAGCAATAATGCTAACGCATCAGATTGTACATTTCTAGCATCATTCTGGATAATTTCAAGATTTGATATTGCCGCAATAAGTGGCTGGTGATAAAATTTGTTCTGAAACCAAGTTTTACCGTTTGGAGATTTTCCTTGAGGATATTCGGCAATGATAGATTTATTAGCTCTATCTACTAAATCCTGAAGTTGAGCATTTTTTCCAAAAGTGACATTAATATAATTTCTTACATCATCCATTTTAGCTTTCAAATCCATAGCACCTTTTGTAGGAGAATTTTCATCTCCATCTTTAAAGAAGTAACTCATCGTTGCTTCATTATTGTTAAGTGCTGCAAAATTTTCGCTTACATCAATATCTTTTCCTGTTTTAGGATCTTTATCATGAAATTCTGATTGCTTCTTAAGAGTTGTCTTAATATCATCAGAAGCTTTTACTAATGCATCTACCTTTGCTTTCAAAACTTTATACTGCTCCCAAGGCGTAGCATAAGTATCAGGTACTTGCTGTGCTTTAGCTTCAAGAGTTCTCTCGAAAATCTTTTCGTTTTTCTTTTCAGTTAAAGTTCTTGTTTCATTAAGAGCTTTAGTAGAGTCATAATATGATCTAATGATTTCTGCATCAATATTTAGGGCCATCATCGCGATGAACACCAAATACATCAGGTTGATCATCTTCTGACGAGGGGTCTGTTTTCCTTGTGCCATTCTCTTTTCTTTGTTTTTTGATTAAGTAGTTAAATTTTAGAAATGGTCTGGGGAATTAAGATTTCATTGCAGTTAACATACCGCCATAAACTCTGTTTAAGTTATTTAAGTTAGATGTTAAACCTTGTAATTCTTGGTTGAATTTTTCTGATTGTTCAGCAGATTTTTGCATATCCGCTACATATTTACTTGCAAGCTCTGATTGTCTCTTACCACTTTCCAACTGCATAGCATATAAAGCATTCATACTTTCCATGTGCTGAGCAGCTTTATTTAATTGCTCATTATATTTATGTGTAGAAGCAGAAACATCCACAGTTTGATTGATTTGATCTACTGAATTTGAAAACTTATCAATACCCGTTCTTAATCTATCAAATAATTGAACATCTAATTTTGCATCAGCCAGCATTTTATCTAATTTATTTGAAAGAGAATTCTCTAATTCAGCAAACTGAGCTGCTGCTGCATTTTTAGAAGATACATTAGAATGCAATGGGTTTGGGTTTGCATGTTTATCTAACAATTCTGGATAAACGTTTTCCCAAGCATAAGACTCCTCAGATTTCGGTGGGTCGAATGCGAAGATAATGAAGATAATAGCTTCAGTAATAAGCCCCACTGTAAGAGCCATGTTACCATTGATTGGTCCCAAAGTGATGTGAGTAATCTTAAGCCAAGCTCCAAGAATTACAATTGCAGCACCGAATGAATAAAAGAAATTCATCCACGCATCTTTAGTCTTAAACATATAAGTTAGTTTTTTTTAATGTTAATGTTAGTAAATAATTTTTATCGAAAATGTTTTTTATCTGTTTACTCTTCTTGGTTTAACAGCAGCTTCAGGAATATCCTGTACCGTTCTAAATCCGATATAACTTCTCGCAGAATCCTTTCTTTCCCAATCTCTAGCACCTGTCATAAGCATATAGCCTACATCTTTCCAAGAGCCGCCTCTTACTGATTTTTTAGTATCAGTTTTGTCCTTAGTAGAAGGATTCAAAGTAGAAGAGAATCCGTATGAAGAATTGTTATATCCTGATTCTGTCCATTCAGAAACGTTCCCTGCCATGTCAAATAACCCAAATCCATTTTTCTTAAATTTCTTTACTGGAGCTGTATATGTATAAGTACCTTTTTTATCATCTTCCATATAATTACCTCTCTTCGGTTTGAAGTTTGCAAGGTAACAACCTCTGTCATCCATTAAATAAGGACCTCCCCAAGGGTAAGTTGCATTTTGCATACCTCCTCTTGCAGCGTATTCCCATTCAACTTCTGTTGGAAGACGGAATTGTAATGGTCTTTGTTTTCTTCTTTTTAAGCTTTCATTGTAATCAGACTTTAATTTAGATCTGAAATTACAGTAAGCTCTGGCCTGATCCCAAGTCACACCAACAACCGGATAATCTTTATAAGCTTTATGCCAAAAGTATTGTTCAAATAAAGGCTCGTTATAAGCAAAATGGAAATCTTTTACCCAAACAGTCGTATCTGGATAGATGGCAATACTTTCACTTTTTAGGTAATTTACACCTCTTTCGTTATCAGCGATTGCAGCATCCATATCACCCCATCTGTAAGTATATTTTAATTTACTAACGTCAAGGATTCTTTCATTACCGATTCTGGAAGAAGCAGGTAAGTACATAGATTCTAATACTTCTGCGTATTCAACATCAGGATACTTAGTTGTACTCCAGTGTAAAGGAATTTTCCAATCCAATCTTTTATTTGGATCGTAAGTACCTTCGTCTCTACCACCCTGACCTTCTAAATATTCCTGATATGGTGTTAAATTTTCTTCTTTTTTTGCAAGGTATGCATAATCACCTATTGCAGCGCCTCTTCCTCCGCCTTCACCACCTTCTCCGGCAGCTTCAGCAAGTAAAGTTCTGGCGATAGAATCTCTTACGTAGTTGATAAATACCCTGTACTCTGCATTGGTAGTCTCTGCCTCATCCATAAAGAAGGAAGAAACAGTTACTGTTTTCAGTGAAGCTTTCTCAGGAGTGTTTGTCATATCCTGATCTGCCAGACCTACAATGAAAGAACCTGCAGGGATACCAACCATTCCGTATGGTCTTTCCGCAACAAATGATTTCGTTTTTTCTCTTGGTATCAATTCTCCTTTTGTTCCCGGTTTCCCTACAGAAGAGCTACCACCACCTGAACAAGATACCGATGCTACCGACGCAGACAATAATAAAAGAAATATCCTTTTCATGTTAATTTTTATAATTAAGCCGTAAATATATAATTTTTTTAAGAAACTTTTAAGATTTTTTTTGAAATAACGGAAGAAATCTAAATTTATTTTATTTCAAACAATTTTTTATTCTACTGTTACAGATTTTGCAAGGTTTCTCGGTTGGTCTACATTAGCACCTCTGTATACAGCTATATAATATGCTAACAGCTGTAAAGGCACCGATGCAACGATTGGAGAGAAACATTCTGAGGTCTCAGGTATTTCTATCACATAATCCGCCATTTCACTTACCTGTTGATCTCCTTTATTTACTACAGCAATAACTTTTCCTTTTCTAGCCTTAATTTCCTGAACATTACTTACAATCTTATCATAGTGTCCTTTTTTAGGGGCAATAATAACGATTGGCATATTTTCATCAATTAAAGCAATTGGCCCGTGCTTCATTTCTGCTGCAGGATATCCTTCTGCATGTATATAAGAAATTTCTTTAAGCTTCAAAGCTCCTTCTAAAGCAGCAGGATAATTATATCCTCTACCCAGATACAGGAAGTTTGTAGCATCTACGAAATCTTTAGCAATATTTTGAGTTACCTCATGAGTAGTATTTAATACTTCTTCAATTTTTTTAGGGATAGCGTCCAATTCTGAAATTAAGCTCATAAATTCAGCATTTCCTAAGTTACCATTATGCTTACCTAATTTAAATGCAATCAGTGTAAGAATAGTAAGCTGAGCCGTGAAAGCTTTTGTAGAAGCCACTCCGATTTCAGGACCTGCATGAGTATAAGAACCAGCATCTGTAATTCTGGCAATAGAAGAATCTACCACGTTACAAATACCATAAATAAATGCTCCTTTTTCTTTTGCCAATTTTAAAGCAGCCATTGTATCTGCTGTTTCCCCTGATTGAGAAATTGCAATAACAACATCTTTATCTGTAATAATTGGATTTCTGTATCTAAATTCAGAAGCGTATTCTACCTCCACAGGTACTCTTGCATACTCTTCAATCAGATATTCTCCGATAAGACCTGCATGCCAAGAAGTTCCACAAGCGATGATGATAATTCTGTTAGCATTTTTGAATTTTTCAATATAATCCCAGATTCCTGCCATTTTGATGATTCCCTCATCTACCAGTAACCTCCCTCTCATCGTATCATGAACAGATTTTGGCTGTTCAAAAATTTCTTTAAGCATAAAATGCTCGTAACCACCCTTTTCAATCTGCTCTAAACTCAGCTTAAGTCTCTGAATTTCCGGCTCAATTTTAGAGTTATCATTAATGGTACGGATGTCGACTCCTTTTTCCAAAGAAATTGTAGCCATATGTCCTTCTTCCAAATAGATAGCTTCTTTTGTAAACTCAACAAAAGGAGAGGCATCTGAAGCAATGAAATATTCTTTTTCTCCAATACCGATTGCTAAAGGAGAACCTAATCTGCCCACAACCAAAATTCCCGGATAATCTTCGTGCATTACCGTAATTGCATATGCTCCATAAACTTCATTAAGAGCAAATCTTACAGCTGTCGGAAAATCCATCTCAGAATTAAGATCCATAAAATACTGAACAAGATTTACTAACACTTCAGTATCTGTCTCAGATTTAAAATCAAATCCTTTTTCTTTAAGCATTGTTTTAATGGTGTCATAATTTTCAATAATACCATTGTGAACAAGTGCTATTTTTCCGTTGTTTGATACATGCGGGTGAGAGTTTCTATCACTGGGAACTCCATGAGTAGCCCAACGAGTATGTCCCATTCCTATTCTAGCCGTACCTTTTAACTGGCTGGAAATATTAACAAGATCATCTACTTTCCCTTTTGTTTTTTCAACCTCAAATTTATTATTTGTGTTTTCAAGGACAATTCCTGCACTATCATAACCCCTGTATTCTAATCTTCTAAGACCATTGATTACTATATCGTAAGCATCCTGAAATCCTGTATATCCTACTATTCCGCACATATTTCTGATAAGTGTTTTTTAAGTTTATTTTGTTCCGTAGATTACTTTCAATTGAATATTATTTTCATTATTAGGATCTGTTCCTACGAAAACAGCCCTGTCTCTAGCGTAAGCTCTTGATGTATATTGTTGACCAGCAAGCGTTCCTGAAGAATTTAACAAGAAACTTCCCATATCGATTTTAAAAAATTTGTCTTTATATTCTTCTCCCCCTTCTACAATATCTTTTAGTGATTGAGTAACCGTAAAATCATAATGTGTTGGATTTTTATCCAAATCATAAGCTTTATAAATAGAGAAGTTATTAGAACTTGAAATATTCAATAAATCGTTCGTAAAAGTAAATTTCTCTTTACCATCAACTATATCTCTTTGTGTAATTGTAAATACAGTTGGTTTATAATATTTACTTGTCCATTCAGAATCAGTATATATTCTGATTTTAGCACTGATGATTGCTGCTTTATCTTTTTGATATAAAACTTTCAACTTATCAATTGTTTCTTTAGGAAATTTAACTCCAATTGAAGCACCTCCCATTCCTTGGGTATATAGCAACTTATCTCCAGTATCCTTATTACTTGCTGCAATTGCAGCAGTGTATGTAGCTGGCCTATTGTAAACATAATTCCCAATATGCGTATTTCCAGAACCTAAAGCAAATGTATATGTATTGGCTGTTTTTGTAGTAGTACCATTTTCAGTTTTATCGTACTTATAGTACATCGTTAATTCCAATCCGTTCGGATCAAATTGCATTAAATATCCATCATCTTCAGCAACAGAAATTCTTAACCCTCTGAAATATCTGATAAAATTTGAAACATCTTTTAGTTCAGGTTGACCTTTCTTTGCAATAATTTTATTTTGAAAGAAAGTAGAATCTAATTTAATTCTCGTTCCTACCGCAGATGAAGTATAAATTGAAGATGCATCTGAATCCTTAGTAATCGTTACTAAATTAACATTCCCATCAAAAGTTTTTGAACCAATTTCCTGTCCATAAGCATAAGCTTTACCTGAACTTGCTTTATCAGCATATCCATCTAAGAAATCCGTGACTTCATTTACTTTAATAGTCATCGATTTTTTAGCATTACCATATTTATTTACAGGATAAGTATCAACCACTTTCTTAGCAGCAATATTTCCTGCCGGATCTGGATGCATATAATCTTCATTGGTGGTGGTGGTAACAGAATCCGTAGCATAAGTTGGCTTAATTACCAAAACAACAGAATCCACAACTGCATTTGCTCCGAAATCCGGATCATATGTGGATAATCTCAGTTGTGTAAGGTAAGAAGCTTTCTGCATCCCAAACTTTCCTTCCTTAAAAGCTCCGAGAACCGCAGAATTTAATCTTGATGCATCACTTTGAATGGTATCAAGATTATCAATATTATATGCTATAAGAGGAAAAGATTCTTCATTACCCTGTGCAGCTCCATCTTGAAATAATTGCTCTCCCAAAGAATCCGGATCTGGTTCGCAATTATAAAGCAATACACTTCCAAAAATCGCCAAAAAAAAGATGACGAAAGTTCTTTTAATACTATAAGTCATTAAAATGTGTTTTTTAATAAAGTTTATTTATTGAATCTATATCTAAATATTCCGATTTAGGAGTAGCAGTTTCGTTGAAAGCTTTGTCTAAATCTTCATTTAAAAACTCATCTCCTTTCACTACCATATCCACATATTCCATACTTTCAATCACAAAGTTTTGAAAGGTTGGGTTATCTAACGCTTTTAAACCAGAAATATTATCAAATTTTAATTTTTCATCGACATTTTTGCTGAATCCAGCGTCTTTCTCATTGTATAAAGAAAGAATGATCTTCGCGTCTTTGAAGTAACTGTCAGATTCGTAATAAGTTTTAAGGTATAAAGGCACGAATGAAGTCATCCATCCGTTTAAATGAATCACGTCAGGAACCCAGTTAAGTTTTTTAATTGTCTCAATTACTCCTCTGGCAAAGAAAATAGCTCTCTCGTCATTATCGTCGAAAGCTGTTCCGTCATCTTCAAAATAATATTGTTTTCTTTTGAAATATTCTTCGTTATCTATAAAATAGACCTGAAGTCTTTCCCCCGGAAGAGACGCTACTTTAATAATTAGAGGCTGATCCAGGTCATTAATGATAATATTCATTCCTGAAAGGCGGATAACCTCGTGCAGTTGGAATTTTCTTTCACTTATTTGTCCAAATCTTGGCATAAAAACTCTTACATCATTGCCTTCATTGTGCATCTTAAGTGCCATTTTGTTTACGACTGCAGCCATATTTGTATCTTCCTGATATGGATACATCTCTGTAGTAATGTACAGTATCTTTTGATTCGGCATAAAACTTCTATCTAATTTTTGTATAATTGCTTAATGTGCAAAATTACAAAAAAACATCCAACATTAATTTAATTAACATTTTTTTACGAAAATATCTATTTTCAAATTATCAAAACCACACTTAATTATATGATATTTTTAGTATTTTTGAAATACTATTAAAATAAACTATGGAAGTTTTAAAAAATAAGAAAACTCTTCAGGATTTCATTGAAAGACAGAAAGAAATGGGCAAAAGAATTGGCTTTGCACCTACAATGGGAGCTTTACATAACGGGCATTTATCACTTTATAAAAAAGCAAAAGAAGAAAATGATCTTGTAATTTCTTCAATTTTTGTAAACCCCACTCAATTTAACAATTCTGAAGACTTAGAAAAGTACCCTAGAGATATCAACAGAGATATTTTAATCCTTCAAAACTCGGAATTGGTAGATGCAGTTTATATTCCGGAAGTGGCTGATATCTATCCTGAAAAAGCAGAAAGTCAACATTACGATTTTGATGGGCTGGAAAATGAAATGGAAGGAAAATCAAGGCCGGGTCATTTTGACGGGGTAGGAACGGTGGTAGAAGAACTTTTCAGACAAGTAAAACCAGACAATGCTTATTTTGGTGAAAAAGATTTTCAACAATTAGCTATTATTAAAAAAATGGTTGAAAAGAAAAAACTTCCGGTTACAATACAAGGAGTTGCAATTTATAGAGCAGAAAACGGATTAGCTTTAAGCTCAAGGAATCAAAGATTGCATGAAGACAGAAAAGAGGCATCAAAAGTCATTTATGAGACCTTAAAAAAGGTGAATGATTGGTTCAGGGTCATTACCATTCCCGAAATAAAACTGAGGGTACAGGATATTTTTGACAATCAGCAAGGAATGCAACTAGAATATTTCCTGATTGCAGATGAAGACACTTTAAAAGAAACTGATTTTTTCTATAAAGACAGAAATTTCAGAGCATTTATCGTAGTCGTTGTAGATGGAGTCAGACTGATCGACAATATGCATTTGGACTAATTCAGGATATTTTTAAGATTTAAATAATTTTCATCCAAAATTTCGTGTTGTTTATTTACTAAACAGCACTTTTTAATTTATCCAATTAAATAGATCAATCGTAAAAATTTCAGATTCATAATCTTAGAGCAAAAAAATCGAAGGCTTCTTGAGGAAGCCTTCGAAACACCAAATCACAAAATATTAATATGAAAAAAATTTACTTTTCAGTAAACTTGTGACCCGGCTGGGATTCGAACCCAGGACCCATACATTAAAAGTGTATTGCTCTACCAGCTGAGCTACCGAGTCGGTCACTTTGTCAACGAAATACATTTTAAAAATGCCTTTCATTTTTTAAGAGATGCAAAGATACATTATTTTTTGTTCCTGCAAAATTTATTTTTAAAAATCAAAGGCTTCTTGCGGAAGCCTTTGAAACACCAAATCACAAAATATTAATATGAAAAAAATTTACTTTTCAGTAAACTTGTGACCCGGCTGGGATTCGAACCCAGGACCCATACATTAAAAGTGTATTGCTCTACCAGCTGAGCTACCGAGTCGGCCACAATTGTAATGATAAATATAGAATTAAATCCTAATTAATCATACGAATTATTTTATTTTTTTTTCTGCAGTGTGCCTGCGACTGGACTCGAACCAGCACATCCTTAGGAAACCACCCCCTCAAGATGGCGTGTCTACCAATTTCACCACGCAGGCAATAAAATTACAAATCCAGTAATTTCTTGCTAGTGACCCGGCTGGGATTCGAACCCAGGACCCATACATTAAAAGTGTATTGCTCTACCAGCTGAGCTACCGAGTCGGCCACTTTATCAATGATTAACACTGTAATAATGTCCCTCATTTTTAGTGGTGCAAAGATATGAGTTTTTTCTTTATCTCAAAACTTTTTCGCAAATTTGTTTAAAAAAAATTCATGATAATTTCACTGGTCGGATACATGGGGTGTGGCAAATCTCACATTTCCAAAATATTAAGCGAAAAATTAAATTTTAAATTAATTGATCTAGATAAAGAGATTTTTAGACGAAATAAATTAACCATTCCTGAAATTTTCGAAAAAAAGGGAGAAATTTACTTTAGAAAGCTAGAAAGAGAGGCGTTGGAAGAAATACTGGCGAGCGAGGAGAATGTAGTTTTAAGCCTGGGTGGAGGAACTCCGGTTTATTATAATAACATGGAAATTATTAATCACAACTCTAAAAGTATATTTTTAAGAGCTTCTGTTGCTACTTTATCAGAGAGGCTTTCAAAACAGAAAGAAAAAAGACCATTAATTGCAAATATTTCTGATGAAAATCTTCCAGAGTTTATCGCTAAACATTTATTCGAAAGAAACGAATTTTACAGTAAAGCACAATTTAGTATCAATACAGATGCACGTACACCTGAAGCTATCGCTGCTGAAATAATAGAAAAGCTCTATCACTAGAGCTTTTTATTTTAAATTAATCTTCATTTTTCTGGTTTTCAGAATCGTCACCTGTTTCGCCAAAGAAATCATCCCAGTCTGTAAAATCGCTTTCAACATCATTTTCAGCATAACCATCGATATCACGCCTGTCTTTTTTGGTGGGCCTTCCCTCTCCTTTTATTCTATAGTAATTTTGGGAGGCTTTACGAAGTTTTAATAATTCGTATTGTTCTTTATCTGTCACATCTTTGATATGAAGCGGAACAAGCTTGGCTCCCATTCTGCTTTTCGGAATCTGGAGAACTTTAATCTTATAGTCAATTTGATTTTTTCTGATCTTAATTACATCCCCTTCCTTTACCTCTTTTGATGACTTTACGGCAGACGTTCCTATAGAAACTCTGTTCTTTTTAATCTCCTCTGCTGCAATACTTCTCGTCTTATAAAAACGAATGCTCCATAAAAATTTATCTATTCTCATAATTTTTTATACTTTTGCCGTTATATTATTTGTAAAGTAATTAAAGTTTTTTGAAATGAAAAAAATATTTTTATATATCCTTGCGGGTTCATTGTGCTTCACTGCATGTAAAAAAGATGATGATGATACGGCTACTTATGTTGAGCCAGAAGACATTGCAACACAAAATTCGTATGACGATCAGTCTATCCAAAAGTTTTTAGATGCAAATTATTTGGATACTCAGGGAAATATAAAAACATTCAGTGCAACAGATACTGCAGATGATCATTATAAAAAATTATCTGAATTAGACCCAATAAAACTGGCTTCAGGAGTTGTATACATTGTAAGACCAGGGGCACAGCCTATAGATATTGACCCAAGCAATCCAGGTAAAACAATCGGTGCTACAGACATTACAACTACTATGATGAGAGCTAAAACTTATCTTGCAGCAGATACAAACGGTGAGGTAGCCTTTATTTCGCCTGTAGATATGACCGGTTACAATACAGTTGATGGTTCTGGTTCTCCCGTGGTAGATCCTAAGTTTTATTACATATCTGAGCAAGATCCTTTAATTACAGATGCTTCCACAGATGCTGCAAAACAACCAAGCTACTATGTAATTGAAGGTTATAACGAAGCTTTGCAAAAATTCAAGGCATTTGACCAAGGAAATGGAGCTCCTTATAACTTACAAGGAGTAATTATTGTTCCTTCAAGAGCTGCTTTTGCGAGAGATTCACATTATAATTATAGTGGATATTCTTTCAGAAACAGAACTTTTGTTTTCAACTTCCAAGTTTACAAAACAGAAGCAAGACCATAATTTATTAAATAGAAATAAAAAAACGCTTCAAATTATTGAAGCGTTTTTTATTTTTAAGACCTGGCTTTCTGCTTTACATTTCCTAAAATATCCGGGAAATACAAATCTGCCAAATGGTCAAACTCATCCCCTCTCATAAACATTGTAGCATCAATTTCTTCATAAGAACTTTTTCCTGCTGCCGCGATTAATTCATTACAGGTATGCAGTGTATTCTTATGGAAATGGTATACTCTTTCTGCTTTGTCGGTCACATCAAGGCCCTTAATCAACATTTTATCCTGTGTTGCAACTCCTGTCGGGCACATGTTATTATTACATCTCAATGCCTGAATACAACCTAAAGAGAACATAAAGCCTCTCGCATTATTACACATATCAGCACCCATTGCAATAGCTCGTAAAATATCTAAACTTGTCAGAACTTTTCCGCTGGCAATCACTCTTAATTTATCTCTTACATTATAACTATTCAATGTTCTATTAACAAAAATCAAAGCAGGCTCCAAAGGCATCCCCACTCCATCAGAAAATTCCGGCGGTGCAGCTCCTGTTCCTCCTTCTGCTCCATCAATAGTAATAAAATCAGGATAAATTTTCAACACATTCATCTGAACGCAGATATCTTCAAATTCTTTAGTATCACCAATACATAACTTAAACCCGACCGGTTTTCCACCTGAAAGTTCTCTTAACTGCTGAACAAACCTCAACAATTCTGCAGCATTAGAAAAAGCAGAATGAGATGGTGGAGAAATAATTGTCATGCCTGGTGTCACGTGACGGATTTTTGCAATTTCAGGGGTATTTTTCACTCCCGGTAAAACTCCTCCGTGACCAGGTTTTGCTCCTTGAGACAGTTTAATTTCAATCATCTTCACACTTGGAAGGTTTGAATATTTTGTAAACAATTCAGGATTAAATTTGCCTTCTTCATCTCTGCACCCAAAATATCCTGTCCCGATTTGCCAGCAAAGATCTCCTCCTTCCAAATGATGGGGAGAAATCCCTCCTTCACCCGTATTATGATAAAAATTTCCTTTTTTAGCACCTCTATTTAACGAAATCTGTGCTCTGTCACTCAACGCACCGAAGCTCATCGCCGAAATATTAAATAATGACGCATGATAAGGCTGCGAACATTGCTCGCCTCCTACCCAAACTCTGGGTAATTCTTCTGACGGAGATTTAGCATAGATGGAATGCTTAATCCCTTCGTATTTTCTATGATTAACTTCTAACTGTGTTCCAAAAGGGACCGTATCACTCAAATTTTTTGAACGTCTGTAGACTGCAGAACGCTGATTTCTGGGAAAAGGTTTTCCGTCCGTCTCTCTTTCGATAAAATATTGCTGCATTTCAGGTGAAATACTCTCGAAAAAGTACCTGAAGTACCCAATGACAGGAAAATTCCTCAAAATAGCGTGTTTTGACTGATAAGCGTTGTACACGCCCAATGCATAGAAAGCGGATAGCAGAATGGGTATCCAATAATGCGCTCTGATTAGCAATGCTACAATCCACGTAGCAATGACTAATACAATTCCCCAAGATAAAAACTTATCTCTCATGAATGTAGTATTTAAAGTTAAAATAAATTTAGTCGAAATTTTGCAAAGAGACTATGCTTTTGCTAAAAAACTTTCGTAAGAAGATTGCACAGAAACCGTGCCATCTGACAGGATTTTTTCTAAATTCAGAAATTCAATTTGGTTTACAGATGCCTGGTCAAAATCTTTTTGTACTCTCACATAGTTTTCCGTGAAACCATACATTTTGCCGTCTTTATTTTCGTGTTCCCAAAGGACAGGAAGCGTTTTGCCTAACTGAGTTTGATAAAATGCCATTTTTTTCTTTTCAGAAAGGATTCTAAGCATTTTGTTGCGTCTTTTTCTTTCAGGTATAGGAACAATGCCTTCCATTCCTGCAGCCTCCGTATTTTCTCTTTCAGAATAAGTGAATACGTGTAAATAAGTAATCGGAAGACTATTCAGGAAATTATATGTTTCCATGAATCTATCTTCTGTCTCTCCCGGGAAACCAACGATAACATCTACACCGATAGCCGCATCAGGCATTACCTCGCGGATTTTGCTTACTCTGTCGCTATATAATTTTGTAAGATAACGACGTTTCATTTTTTTCAGTAAATCATCACTTCCCGATTGCAACGGAATATGAAAATGCGGAACAAAGCTTTTACTTTTAGAAACCAATTCGATACTTTCATCCTTCAAAAGATTCGGTTCGATAGAAGAAATACGGATTCTTTCGATTCCATCCACTTGGTCTAATTTTGAAATTAAATCCAAGAAAGTATGTTCATGTCTTTTGTTTCCAAACTCGCCTTTACCATAATCACCGATATTGACACCCGTCAAAACAATCTCCTTGATATCTCTTTCAGCAATTTCTTTGGCGTTTTTCAATACATTTTCGATAGTATCAGACCGGGAAATCCCTCTTGCTAAAGGAATTGTGCAGTACGTACATTTATAATCACACCCATCCTGAACTTTCAGAAAAGCTCTGGTCCTGTCTCCAATAGAGTAGCTCCCGATAAAGAAGTCGGTTTCTTCAATTTCACAAGAATGAACGATACCTTCACTTTCAGATTTCTCCAAATCATCAAGATAACTTAAAATATTGAATTTCTCTTTGGCTCCTAAAACCAAATCAACACCCTCAATTTGTGAAATTTCTTCAGGCTTCAACTGTGCATAACATCCTACAATCACTACTAACCCTTCAGGGTTGGCTTTCATAGCTCTTTTCACATGAAGCTTACATTCACGATCTGCATTTTCAGTTACCGAACAGGTATTAATAACATAAATATTCGCCTTTTCATCAAAGCTTACCTTATCGTAACCTGCATCTGTTAATTGACGGGCAATAGTAGATGTTTCCGCAAAATTTAATTTGCAGCCAAGGGTGTGAAATGCGGCTGTTCTTTGAAAAGTTGACATTATTTACTCCTGAATTTAATGGGTGCAAAGATAGTAATTTTAATATTATTTCTAAATTGATTCAATCTATTGATGATATTCATCACGAACTTCGGAGCTATTTTGAAAACAAACAGGCGAAGAGTTTGCATCAAAATCATTTACCGAAAGCTTATTTTTCATTTCATATTAAACTCTTGTGATTTATTTCTTGCAATAGAAAATGTTTCCCAATCCTCATTTTTCATCATTTTAGCAACATAAACGATTTGCCCGATATGAAGGATAATGAGCCAGTTGACGAAAAACCGCATCTAAAACAGAATGAGCTTCACCTCTGATATAAATGGTGGATTCTAAATTTTCATCATTAATCTGACTCAAGGCATCGAAAAGGCATTTCCAGCCTTCTTCCCAATAATCAAGAATTTCCTGCCTCGTTTCGAAAGTATTGATAAATTCTTCATCACGGTTTCGTTCAGGTTTTTCGCCATCTTCCGTTAAAAAATTAGTCCATCTTGAAAGCATATTTCCTGCAATATGTTTTACAATAACCGCAATTGAATTGCTCTCTTCATTGAATTGCCAGAAAAGCTGTTCATCTGAAAGCTGTTCAAATGATTTATCACCAAGCTTTTTATAGTATTCAAAACGTTTTATAAATAAATCTTTCATAATTCAACATTGAACATCTAAGTTAAAAATTTTTATGTTGAGATTATTCAATCCACTTTACTTCTTTCAAAACAGTCAGAAAAAAAATAAAAAGCCGACACTCTCGCGACGGCTTTTTGTTTTTATAACAGTAAATTATTCCCTGTTTTTTACCATGACCCATCCCGAATATTTGATAAGCGTATTCTTTTTATTATTTTCATTCCATGTTACGGAATACCAGTAAGTCCCGGTTGGAATCTTTTTACCGGCAGTCGTACCATCCCATTTATACCCTCGAAGTTTATCAGCCTGAAAAATTTTTGTTCCGTATCTGTCAAAAATATTAAATACTAAATTCTGCTTATTTCCTAAAGCCGAATAGTCTATTACATCATTTACTCCATCACCATTTGGCGTAATAACGTTGGTAAGATTCGGAACAACAATATCTACATCAATAGGTTCACAATCATAAGCATCTTTTACATATACCGTATGATCTCCTCTTGTGACATTATTGAAAACATTCGAATCCTGCCAATTGACATTATCCATAGAATACTTGTAAGGTGCAGTACCTCCTATTATATTTACTGTAACAACATTCGTAGCGATATCAATGGTTGAAATAACCGGCTGTTCAGAAGGAATGATTTTTACAGTCTGTGTAGCAATACAGTCTCCAGTTTTTAGTTTCACCCAATAGATACCCACTCCTACATTGCTGATAGACTGAGTTGTTGCCCCCGTACTCCATTCATAACCATTAAATCCCACTCCTGCGTCCAGTGTCGTTTTATCTTCTATACAAATAATTTTATCTTTTAATACAGAAGAATAAACTGGCGGAATAACCGTTAAACTCACTTTGGCAATAGCATAACATCCATTAGAATTGGTAACTTTTATATAAGCTACCCCGTTTGGAGCAATATATCCTGATGGATTTCCGATGGCATTGGTGCTGTTGACAGCATCTGTCAATGATGGATAATATGTTTTGATAACTCCACTTTGGGATGTTACAAGCGCTGCAGTAAGGTTAAAAGAGGCCGTTGCAGGGTTTGTTTCTATAAAGCACGATCTCAGGGCCGCATCATTTACCACAACTACCGGATGAAATTTAAGCGTAATCACCGCAGTTCCTGTACATTCATATTGGGAGGTTATTTTAACATAAACTGTGCCTTCGGCGGAAACATAAGCAGACGGATTTAAAATTTCGCCGGTCCCGGTATTAAGGGCATTCATCGTAGGATAATATTTCTTAATCACTGTAGGATCTGCATATACAGCCGCCGACGTAAGATCAAATGTCGCCGTTCCCGCATTGTTATTATTACAGCTATACAGCGTAACATTCGTACCTGTAATATTTCCTTGTTTAAACTTAAAAGCTCCGACCTGTCTGCAAGAATTAATAGGGTTATTAGGATTTGTAGGATCAAGATAATGAATACTATAATAATATATAGTCGTCATATTAACTGTTTGCGGTGTCAAAATAGGGTTGGCTCCCGAAAGCGCATCGTTTTGTGATGTATGATAACTTATCAGGAAATTAGGATTATTATTGATAATGCCTGCTGATAAAGAATTGAAATCAAAAATTGCAGGATTGGTACAAACAATTACTTCTCTAGGATCTGCAGGATTTGCCGCCGGATTACCGGGAGGAGTAAAAGGATGAGGCTGTAAAGCAGGATCTGTAAATGGCGAGGCCAAAGTTGCACTTCCACCCCAGGTCAAAGAAAACGGAGCCGTTGTAGTGCTGCCTGCTCCCACCCAGTTATCTATATATAAATAATAAGTTTCTCCCGGTAAAACATCCAAATATTTACAATAAGGTGTAGTTGATCCACCGGCAGCGTTGGTAATTGTACTCGTCATATTCAATCCTGTAGAGGCTCCAACGTTAATTACAGTAGCAGCGTTGCAACGTATTGGTGAACCCAAACTGCCACAGACAACATTAGGGCCGTAAACTGCCCAGTCATAATCTGCATTCGGATCATTGGGAACCAGATCAAAAGTAAGTGTACCTCCGGTCGCAATAGTAATTTTATACCATATAGAATTATGCTCGCCCGTTATTAGACAGCCGCCTAAATTCTCATTGACAGCGCCAATTCCTGTAGGAGAATAAGTAATACTTGAATTTCCACAAACTGTCAAAGCAGTTGAGCAATCCGCTTGAGAAAAAAATGTTTGTGATATGAATAAGAGAATAAAGAGTAAAGTTTTTTTCATATATAATTTTTTTCAAGGTTATTAGAATTTAGATAAAATCAAAATGACGAATATCAAATATAAACATTTTCCAATCAAAAATAAAAATATTCAAAAAAAATTACACTTTTAAATGTGAAAAATTTAAAATTATACGATTTTTCAGCAAAAAACAATAAAAGCTATTTGATACTTGTAATGTTTCCGCAAAGATTCTCAAGGTGAAAAATCTTATGGAACGGGCTTTTTACCTCATTTAAGTGTTCTTTATCCTGAATAAAAGTATACCGGGATGCGATAGAATTCATATCTGAAACAATAACAAGCCAACATTCATCCACAGAAGTATCATAATAAGGAAATTTTTCGTTTTTCTTTTCAATGAGTTCCAAGATTTTTTCAGAACATAATTCATCAAACAGATTCATATTATATTCATGAGTAATGAAAACATTTCTACGATGGAAAGATTTTCTTATACTTTTTACACACCCGAAAGGTTTTCCCTTTTTAATACTTTTATAGATATTTAAGATAATTTCCTCATGATTTTCCAGAGTCTCTAGTTTAATATTTGGGTAGAACTCTAAAAAATAAACACCACGATATTTCGTAGTGTCCTCTTGTTCTAATACTATTTCCGCCTGACGGAAAATTTTGTTTAAATTGCTTTCAACCTTTTTCATTTCAAGATGGTTGATAACTTCAGTCAATTCGATTCCAATTTTTTTGTCGTTGAATTTTGCAATGAAGTCGGGGCTTTCACAGGTTAAATCTTCAAATTTAACTTCAGGAAAATGATGCATAAAAGAATTCAGTAACAAAATCTCTGCTTTTTTCTTATACTTTTCACGGTCGTGAAGCGGAGATTCATCTATGGTACGGTGATACTTCTCTATCGGCTTTTTTTTCAAATGTCGGTTCAGGTAATATAAGCTCAGATTTTTAATTAAATCTTCATCAGAAAATGCCTTTTTCATGTGTTGGTTTTTTATCGTTATGGAACACATAAAACTTCTCTCATCACTTATTGAAGTTTTTGATTATCAAAAATTTACACTTAAAGATAAGTAAAATAAACTATTCATCCGACACTTTTAAAAATAATTTATCGTATAATTAACATTAAGTTTATTTTCATATTTAATACCTTTGAGCCTTTCAAATATAAAACTGTGATGTATGGATTTTAAAAATTTTAAAATACCTTTTAGCGTAGCCCCTCAATATTCTAAAAAAGTTGCCTATTTCTCGATGGAATTTGCCATTGAGCAGGTTTTAAAAATATATTCAGGAGGTCTTGGTTTTTTGGCAGGCTCTCATATGAGAAGTGCTTATAACCTTCAACAAGACCTTGTGGGAATCGGGATTCTGTGGAAATTTGGTTACTATGATCAGGCAAGAAACCATGATCAGACTTTACAACCTACATGGACAAGAAAAATGTACAGCTTCCTTGAAGATACAGGAATAAAGTTTCAGATTGAAATTCACAGCGCACCGGTTTGGGTAAAAGTTTGGTATCTTGATCCTGAAATTTTTCATACAGCACCGATGTTTTTCCTTTCAACGGATGTTCCCGAAAATGATCATATTTCAAAAACAATCTGCCATAAATTATATGATGCCAATGAATCTACTAAACTTGCACAATATATTTTATTAGGAAAAGGCGGTGCAAAATTGTTAGATGAGATGAATATTGAAAGAGATATTTATCATTTAAACGAAGCTCACGGACTTCCCGCGGCATTTCATTTACTGAAAAAATACAATGGAGATATAAACAAGGTTAAAGAAAAGCTTGTTTTCACCACTCATACACCGGAAGAGGCAGGAAATGAGAAACATAATCTAAAATTGTGTTATGACATGTCCTATTTTTCAGGTTTCAGCATGGAAGACGTAAAAAGTATTGAAGGTTCTGATGATGATCGTTTCAATCACTCACTTTGTGCTTTGAAAATGGCGAAAGTGGCAAATGGTGTTTCTCAGCTTCACGGTGTCGTTTCCAGAGCAATGTGGAGTAAATATCCCGGAATTTGCGAAATAACTTCGATTACCAACGCCCAAGAATTCAAATATTGGGCTGATAAACCTCTTTACAATGCAAAAGACGAGAACAATGAAACATTATTTGATTACCGTAAAAAACATTTAAAGAAGAGACTTTTCAAAATTGTAGCTGACCAGACCGGAAATTTATTTAATCCCAATGTTTTCACAATCGTTTGGGCGAGAAGATTTGCAGGCTACAAACGTGCCGATCTGTTGTTGCATGATAAAGACCGATTTTACAGGTTGCTGAACCACCCGAAATATCCCGTCCAGATTATTTGGGCAGGAAAGCCTTATCCAATGGATTATTCTGCGATTTCTACATTTAATACATTAGTGGAAGAAAGTAAAAATCATAAAAATATGGCCGTTCTTACAGGCTACGAACTTTCATTGAGCAAATCTTTAAAACAAGGTTCAGATTTATGGTTAAACAATCCGAGAGTTCCCAGAGAAGCTTCCGGAACCTCAGGTATGACGGCATCTATGAACGGTTCTATCAACCTTTCAACTGATGACGGATGGATTCCTGAATTTGCAAAACACGGTGAAAACTCATTCGTAGTTCCAAAAGCTGATTATATGAATATGAGTATTTATGAACAGGACAATTATGATTTAAACAAATTATATGAAATCCTCGAAAAGGAAATCCTTCCTACCTATTATGATAATCCGGACAGATGGAGAAAAATTCAGCACAATTCAATGAATGATGTAAAAGATCAATTCAACAGTGATAGAATGGCAGATGAATATTATAAAATTCTTTACAATTATCAAGGATAGAGCATAAAAAGTAAAATCCGCGAAATTACTTTCGCGGATTTTTATTTTAAATTAATCTTTTTTCTTTTTAGGTACTTTCAAACCTTTTTCCCTAGCTTCAGAAATACCGATGGCTACCGCCTGTTTTCTGCTTTTCACTTTTTCTCCGGAAGAGGATTTCAGTTTCCCTTCCTTGAATTCGTGCATTACTTTTCCTACTTTGTCCTGAGCCTTTTCTGAATATTTTGTCTTGCTCATGATATTTTATTTTTAAGATTTTGGTAAGGCTACACCTATTTCATAAACATTTGCATTCTTCAAATATTTTGAACGCTCTCTGGAAGTCACCGATTCAAAATGATCATTTTTAATCACAATAATCGGGTCTTCTGCATTTTCAATTTCAAAACTCGCTAAATATCTCTCATCCGGCGGAGACTGCTGTAATTTTGCTTTAATTTTCTGCAGTTCGTCTGCATATTTCCGAAATCCCGGATCTGATGAATGAATAAACTTATATTCCTCTCCTGCATCTACAAAATAATGGAGCTTTTTTTCAATTAAACCAGCTTCATCACTAATATTGGGATTATCATTTCCATCTTTAAAGCCTACTTCCACCAAAGTTCCCCCTTTTTTCTGTGCGCATTCTTCAGCATCATTAAAACTAGAAAAACCGGTATATATAATTTGGTCATTTAAAACATATCGGTTCAGTTTTTGGTTAAAGGCATTCGTTTCCATAATTATTATTTGATTTGATTATACTTTATGATATTCAATTTTGTTGCCAAAAGCTAAGTTTAAATTGCTTTTTTTAGCATTTATAAAATTATTATATTTGAAATCTTTTAAAATTAGAAATGAAAAAATTCTTACTAACGCTTACAGTTGCTGTGGCATTTCAAAATTTATCTGCACAGGAAATCACTTTAGATAAAATATATTCAGGATATTACCGCGGAAAAGGCATTGCCGGAATCACTTCCATGAAAAACGGTGAAAATTATTTGGTTATTGAACCTACAGGAATCGCCAAATATTCTTACAAAACTTCTCAAAAGGAAGGAAATATTGTTGACGGACAATTCGAAAGCTATGAGTTTTCTGATGATGAGTCTAAAATCCTTTTATTAAAGGAAAGCCAGCCGATTTACAGACATTCTTTCTTAGGAAAATTTGATGTAAAAGATTTAAAGTCGGGAAAAGTAATCAGTTTAAATGACGGAAAGTTGGTTCAGGAACCAAGATTCTCTCCAGATGCAACGAAAGTAGCTTTCATTTCTGAGAATAATTTATATTATCAGGATTTAAATTCAGAAAAAATTACACAAATAACTGAACACGGAGTTAAAAATAAAATATTAAACGGTCTTGCAGATTGGGTGTATGAAGAAGAGTTCGGACACGCAAGATTGTATGAATGGACAAAAAACTCTGATGCTATTGTTTTCGTCAAATTAGATGAAACTGAAGTTCCGGAAATTTATATTCCAATCTATGGAAAATCTTTGTATCCTCAGGAGATGCGTTACAAATATCCAAAAGCAGGAGAAAAAAACTCTGTTGTTTCAGCACATATTTATCAATTAAACGACGGTAAAAAAACAAAAGTTAACTTAGATAACTTCAAGCATTATTATATTCCAAATGTTGTACAGACAGCAAAACCGGACGAAATTGTTTTGATTACTTCTGAAAGAATCCAAAATGCCTCTGATGTTTTAAAAGTCAACACAAAAACAGGAACTGTTCAGAAACTTTTTACAGAAACGGATGAAAAATGGATTGATACCGACAGCCCGACACTGGAATTTTTAGAGGACGATTCTTTCCTTTGGGGCTCTGAAAGAGACGGAAACCGCCATTTATACTGGTATGACAAGGATGGAAAACTGAAAAAACAGGTTACAAAAGGAAACTGGGAAGTAACTGATTATTATGGGTTTAATCCAAAATCAAAAGAAATCTACGTTCAGACCACAGAAAAAGGAAGTATCAATAAGGTTGTTTCTAAAATCAATATTGAAAACGGAAAATCTCAGTTGATTTCAAATGGAGAAGGGAATAATTCCGCAAATTTCAGTAAAAACTATAATTATTTTATTGAAACTTCTTCTACTGCTTCAAAACCTTACACTTTTGTTTTAAAAGACGGAAACGGAAAAGTAGTAAAAGAGCTCCAAAACAATAATGAGCAGCTTCAGAAATTAAAAGCGGATAATTTTGTTGAAAAAGAATTTATCACGATACCAAATGAAGCAGGAGATCAAATGAACGCTTGGGTTATGAAGCCTAAAAATTTTGATAAAAATAAAAAATATCCGTTATTCATGTTCCAATATTCGGGACCTGGTTCTCAACAGGTTGCCAATTCTTGGGATAACGGAAACACTTTATGGTTCAACCATTTAGTTCAAAAAGGGTACATCGTTGCTTGTGTTGACGGCCGTGGAACTGGTTATAAAGGTGCTAAATTCAAAAAAGTAACGTATATGAATTTAGGGAAATATGAAATCGAAGACCAAATTACCGCTGCAAAATGGTTCGGCAACCAATCTTACATCGATAAATCAAGAATCGGAATGTTCGGATGGAGTTTTGGTGGTTATATGACGAGTCTGGCGATGACAAAAGGAGCTGATGTTTTCAAAGCGGGAATCGCTGTAGCACCGGTTACAAACTGGAGGTATTATGATTCGGTTTATACAGAAAGATTTATGAGAACTCCCCAGGAAAATGCTGATGGATATGATAAAAACTCACCAACAGAATACGCTAATTTATTAAAAGGAAAATTCTTATTAATTCACGGAACGGCTGATGATAATGTACATTTCCAAAATTCTATGGAATTTTCTGAAGCGTTGATTCAAAACAAAAAACAGTTTGATTTCATGGCTTATCCTGATAAAAACCACGGAATTTATGGCGGACAGACAAGACCTCAGCTGTATCAGAAAATGACGGATTTTATTCTTGAAAATTTGTAAAAAATAAAATATGGGCTTCTCCCGATTTAGCCTGAAAATACAATCCCTTTCAAAAATTTTGAGAGGGATTTTTATATTTATATCATTAATCATTTTGGGAAAATTCAATTTATTTTATCAATTAAAATTAAAAACTTATTTTTGGGAAACTTGAAATTTGAAAATATGAAGACTAAACATCCTAAAGGATTGCCTTTCCTCTTCTTTACCGAAATGTGGGAACGTTTCGGATACTATTTAATTCTCGGAATTTTTGTACTGTACGTTATTGAGCCAACCGGCCTGAAGGGAGGTTTGGGGCTACCTGATAAAACAGCAGACGATATTTTCGGAACGTATATCGCTTTGACTTATTTGACTCCTTTTATCGGAGGTTTTTTGGCAGACAGAGTTTTAGGATATATTAAATCCATTTACTTGGGAGGAATTTTAATGGCTGCCGGATATATCGGGATGGGTGTTTTCAAAGATCTGACTTTATTTTATACTTCATTAGCTTTAATTATCATCGGAAATGGTTTCTTTAAGCCTACAATTTCTACATTATTAGGAAATTTATATTCTGAAGAACCTTATAAAGCCAATAAAGATTCCGGATATAATATTTTTTACATGGGCATCAATATTGGAGCGTTTATTTGCAATATTATTGCAGCTTTCATGCGGAATAAATTCGGTTGGGGCGAAGCCTTTATCACTGCAGGAGTCGGAATGTTGATCGGAATGGTCATTTTTACAGTAGGTAGAAAACACTATATCCATGCCGCACAAATGAAGCCCGTACAGGAAGGTGATACAAAGCTTTCTGAAATTTTGATTAAAGTTTTCCTGCCTGCTATTATTGCCGGAGTAATTGGCTGGGTTATCCCCGGAAATATTTTCGGAAGTGACAGTACTGATGCCTTTATTTTTGCTTGTATACCTGTTATTTACTTTTATGCTTCTCTTTATTTCAAAGCAAAACCAGAAGAAAAATCATCAATTGGAGCTTTATTATCTGTATTTTTAATTAGCATGTTTTTCTGGGCAGTTTTCAAACAAAACGGAACAGCGTTGACCAGATGGGCCAATTATTATACCGACAGGAGCGTTCCTGCAGCTTTGGAAAAACCGTTGGAAAGTATCTATATGGTTGACGGAAAAGGTTATGAAGACAAAGAAGTTTCTGTTTATGATGATCAATACCAATCTCAAAAAGACAAGG
The DNA here is from genome assembly GCF_001045455.1 of Chryseobacterium sp. FH2. GTDB lineage: Bacteria > Bacteroidota > Bacteroidia > Flavobacteriales > Weeksellaceae > Chryseobacterium. The sequence goes on from NZ_LFNE01000014.1 coordinate 63,535, forward strand.
ACGGAAATACCATTAAAGAAAAAGGAAAAGATATTTATTTTAAAAATATATCGCCTGAACAACGTGCTGAATTAGAAAAAAATCCTGAAAAAAAGGTTTATTTATACAATACAGAATTATTCCAATCCATCAATCCGTTTTGGGTAATTGCTTTAACACCTGTTGTTGTTGGTTTCTGGGCATTATTGAGAAGAAAAGGAAAAGAACCTTTAACTCCTACAAAAATTGTTTTAGGACTATTTATCTCAGGATTATCCTGCCTGGTAATGGTTCTTGCAGTTTGGGCCGGAGATAATGGAGCTGTAAAAGTTTCACCTTGGTGGTTGGTTGCGGGTTACGGAGTCATCACAGTGGGAGAACTTTGTCTTTCTCCGATGGGATTATCCTTTGTTTCTAAGCTTTCCCCGGCAAGAATCACAGCTTTGATGATGGGAGGTTTTTTCTTGGCAAATTCAGTTGGTAACAAACTTTCAGGAATTTTGGCAAGTACCTGGTATAGTTATGATAACAAAATGAATTATTTTTTGGTAAACTTTGCTTTGTTAATATTCGCTACGCTTTTAGGACTCTCCATGTTAAAAAGATTAAACAAAATCATGAAAGAAAAAGGGCATTAACTCTTATTTATTATAAAAGAAAATTAAGCTGTGGAATCATTCTGCGGCTTTTTTATTTAATTATAAAATTAAAACCTTGCTGAAAACACAAAAAAAACTATATTTGTCAGTCTTAACAAAAATTAACAATAAAAATGGATAATACTGAAGCATTAAATCCGAATCCGGATGAATTTGTTGAAAGAAAAGGTTCCAGACACCCAAAAGGATTATGGGTTCTTTTCGGAACAGAAATGTGGGAGCGTTTCAACTTTTATGGAATGAGAGCACTTTTGACGCTCTTCATGGTAAATTCCTTATTAATAAAAGAAGCTGATGCGGCAATCATCTATGGTGGATTTTTAGCTTTATGTTATCTTACTCCTCTTTTGGGAGGTTTCATTGCTGATAAATATATCGGGAACAGAAACGCTATCTTAATCGGAGGTTCATTAATGGCCATTGGTCAGTTTTTACTATTTATCAGTGCATCAAGCTTTTCTGCTGATTTAGGAAGTGCAAAAATGATTATGTGGCTGGCTTTGTTTGTTATTATTTTTGGTAACGGATTCTTCAAACCAAACATTTCCTCAATGGTAGGAAGCCTTTATCCGAAACAGGAAAAGTCAAAACTAGATTCGGCTTTCACGATTTTCTATATGGGAATCAACATTGGAGCATTCTTGGGACAGTTTATCTGTCCATATCTGGGAGATGTAAAAGATGCTGCAACGGGAGTAAGAGATATTTTTGCTTTTAAATGGGGATTCCTTGCTGCTTCAATTGCTATGGTAATCGGAACAGTGACTTTTTTCATTCTTAAAAATAAATATGTAGTAACACCGAAAGGAAGACCTATCGGTGGATTACCAAAAAACAATACAAGTGCAGATTTTGAGGAAGGTGAAACACAAACAGCAAAATTCTCTGGACAATCTTTAGGAATTACAGGAGGTATTTTTGTTATTTTATTCTTCGCTTTCAGATATTTATTGGTAGGTGAATTTGGATTCAACTCTGTAGAAATGGGACAATTAATCAAAGGAATTATTTATCCTTTCATTTATGCCGCAGGTATTGCTTTAGCATTCTTAATTATGAGTTCTGCTGAAAATAAGATTGAAAAACAAAGAATTTGGGTAATCTATATCGTATCATTCTTTATTATTTTCTTCTGGGCAGCTTTCGAGCAGGCAGGCTCTTCATTAACATTTATCGCAGATAACCAAACAGACAGGAGCATCTTCGGATGGAACATGCCTCCTTCAATGGTTCAGATTTTCAACGGAATCTTTGTTGTATTATTAGCTGTTCCGTTCAGTTTGTGTTGGGATAAATTAAGAGCAAAAGGAAAAGAGCCGGTTTCTCCGATGAAACAGGCAATGGGTTTAGCTCTAATTGCATTAAGTTATTTCATCATTGCGCATAATGTAAAAGATCTTGGAAACTCAGGTTTATTGGCTATCAAATGGTTAATGCTTTTATATTTCATCCAAACTTGTGGTGAACTTTGTTTGTCACCAATCGGTCTATCATTGGTAGGTAAATTAGCTCCAAAAAGATTCGCATCTTTATTATATGGTGTATTCTTTATTTCTAATGCTGCAGGGTATGCATTAGCCGGTTCATTAGGAGCATTGATTCCTGCAACTGGCGATAAGTTCTCTAAAGCACAGGAAATTGGAGTAAACCTTCAGGATGTTTTAGATAAAAAAGTCACATTGAATGCTGATCAGGCTGCAGCTTTTGAAAAGGCTCAATTGCCTCTACAAAACCCGACTTTTGCCGGGTTTGAAATCCACAACTTATTTGAATTCTTTATGGTATTCGTTGTATTGTGTGGTATTGCTGCTGTAATTTTGGCTTTAATATCTCCAATTTTAAAGAAAATGATGCACGGTGTAAACTAGTTCACATCAATAAAATATAGGTAAACCTCTGCTAAGTCGGAGGTTTTTTTTTATTTTTGCACGATGGAAATTTCCGAAGATTCTTTTATTTCAATCAGTAAAAAGAGATATTGCCCAATCGCTCGAAAAAATTTTTCGAATAGCGAATTCTACGTCGCTGTTTACGTATTGGCAAATAGGAAAGCGCCTAAAGAAGAAGAATTAAAAACAAATTATTGACCAAGACAGAATTCGTTTTGAATTGGATCAAGAAGATAAAAACCCTAATTAAAACTTAATCATATACAATTATGAGTTTAACTTTAGATGAAATACAAAATTTCAAAGGAAAATATCCAAAACAAATCTGGAGTCTCTTTTTCTCTGAAATGTGGGAACGTTTCTGTTTCTACGGAATGCGCGGAATGTTGGTTTTCTTCATGATTTCCCAACTTAATTTCCATGAAAAAGAAGCCAATCTCCAATACGGAGCAACACAGGCATTTGTTTATGCCTTTACATTTATTGGTGGACTTTTTGCCGACAAAATCTTAGGATTCAGAAAATCTTTATTTTGGGGTGGACTTTTAATGATCGTTGGGAGCTTAATCTTAGCAACAGATCCCCATAAATTCTTTTTCCTGGGAATCGCATTTACCGTTGTAGGAACAGGGTTCTTTAAACCCAATATTTCATCAATGGTTGGTCAGCTTTACAAACCGAACGATTCAAGAGCAGATGCAGGTTTTTCATTATTTTATGCAGGAATCAATCTGGGTGCTTTATTAGGTGGTTATTTATGCATTGCCATAGGTAAAGGGGAACTTTTTTCTAATTTTATCCCGGAAGAACTAAGATGGCATCTTGCTTTTGGTTTTGCGGCAATTGTAATGGTAATTAGTTTAATCAATTTCGTCTTTACACAAAGAAGTTTGGGTTCTATCGGGCTTCAACCGGGACATCCAAATAATGAAATAAAATCTGCCCCAATTCCTAAATGGCAGGAATACGGAGTGTATGTTTTATCATTAATTTTCGTTCCGATTATTATGGTAATGGTTGCAAAGACCCAATATACAGACTATTTTATGTATACAATCGGGCCACTTACGCTAATTTATCTTTTCTACGAAATGACAAAAGTAACTCCTGCAGAACGCAAAAAACTTTGGGCTGCTTTAGTTTTCATTTTATTCTCAATCTTATTTTGGGGAATTTATGAGCAAAGTGGAGGTTCATTAAGTATTTTTGCTGCAAAAAATTTAAATAAGGATCTTCTAGGTTTAGATCCGAATGGTGTAAATAATTCCGGAGGGGCATTTTTTATTATTTTCCTGGCTCCGATTATTGGATTACTTTGGATTTGGCTAAATAAAAGAAAAATCGAACCTAATACGATCATCAAATTTGGATTAGGATTTATTTTCCTCGGATTGGGTTATTATATTTTATTTGCAACAAGACTTTTTGCCAATCTTCAAGGCATCACTTCGTTGAATTTCTTTACCGTTGCATTACTGGTAATTACTTTGGGAGAACTTTGCCTCTCTCCTATCGGATTATCTATCATGACAAAGCTTTCCACAAAAAATCTTCAGGGAATGATGATGGGAATGTGGTTCCTGGCTTCAGCATACGGACAGTATGTTGCGGGAATCATCGGAGCAGGTTTAGCGACTGCAAAAGAGGGCTCTACCAACTATGATGCTCTCATCACTTATACTGATGGATATAAACAATTGGGATTATATGCTGTAATTGCCGGAGTGGTATTAATTTTGATATCTCCGTTCGTAAAGAAATTAATGCAGGAAGTAAAATAAAAGTAAGTAATTATGCTTATTTTTACTTAAATATCAAATTATGAAGAAAATTATAAGCATAATTCTAATCTTTTGTTTAAATTTTAGTTTTGCACAGGTAAAATGGATGACGATCGAAGAAGCCTTAAAAGCTCAGAAAGAAAATCCCAGGAAGATACTTATCGACTTTTATGCAGACTGGTGCGGACCGTGTAAAATCATGGATAAAAAAACATATGGACATCAGATAATTGCTGATATTCTAAATGAAAGCTATTACCCTGTAAAATTCAATGCGGAAGAAAAAAAACCGGTTCAAATCTTTGGAAGAACGTTTTCAAATCCTGATACAGAACATAAGAAAGGTAAAAACTCTTTACACGAGTTCACTCAATATATGAACGTAGGAGCCGTTCCAAGTACTGTTTTTCTGGATGAAAGCGGGGGGCCCATTACTATTCTTCAGGGCGAATTATCTGCCAAAGAGCTAGAGCCCTATTTAGAATTAATTTCTAAAAACCTTTATAAAAAAATTCGTTCCGGACAGCAGTGGGAAGATTATCAGAAAAAATTTAAATCTAAAATAAAAGATTAAACATAGAAAGACTTTCAGCTTTGAAAGTCTTTTTTAATTTCTATTTTTTTCCGAAATTCGTGGTTCTTTAATGACTTTAGAAACATCCATAGAATACGTCAAGGGCATTGGCCCGGACAGAGCCAAACTCATCAAAACCGTGTTGGGCATTTCTACGGTAGAAGATCTTTTGAACTTCTACCCTATTCGTTATTTGGATAAAAGTAAAGTTCATAAAATTTCTCAACTGCAGGAAACCAATCTTGATATTCAGCTCAAAGGGAAAATCACGAATCTTCAGGAAATTCAAACGGGAAAAACGAAGAGGCTGTCTGCAAAATTCAATGACGATACCGGTACGATGGATTTGGTTTGGTTTCAATATTCAAAATGGCTGAAAGAGCAGCTTCCCGTGAATAAAGAAATTTACATTTTCGGAAAGCTGAATGTGTTCAATAACCAATTTTCAATGCCACATCCTGAAATTGAGATTGAAGAAAACAAGGAGAGTGACAATCGATTAAGACCAATTTATCCGAGTTCTGAAAAACTTACCAAAAGAGGTTTAAATCAAAAATTCTTTCAAAATGTTGTAAGAAATATCTGCAAGGAAATTCCGAACCTTCTTGATGAAAATATGCCTGAATATCTGATAAAACACTTTAAATTTTTATCAAGACAGCATACTTTTCTCAATATCCATTTCCCAAAAAGTTTAGAACATTTTGAAAAAGCTAATTACAGGTTAAAATTTGAAGAATCATTCTTTTTTCAGCTTGGTTATGCCTTAAAAAAACTTCATCATAAAACCCAGTCACATGGTAATCCGTTTCCTATTGTCGGGGATTATTTCACAAGTTTCTATGAAAACAATCTTCCTTTTGAGCTTACAGGAGCCCAAAAAAGGGTTTTAAAAGAAATCCGTCTGGATATGAAAAAACCTATCCAGATGAATCGTCTGCTGCAGGGAGATGTAGGTTCGGGGAAAACGATGGTTGCTTTATTAACAATGCTGATTGCCATGGATAATGGTTTTCAAAGTTGTTTAATGGCTCCTACCGAAATCCTTGCACAACAGCATTACAACGGAATCAAAGATTTATTGACAGGGACAGGGATTAACGTTCGGCTTTTAACAGGCTCTACCAAAGCCTCAGAAAGAAAAATCATTCATCAGGAACTTGAAAGTGGAGAACTCTCTATTTTGGTGGGCACGCACGCTGTTTTGGAAGATAAAGTTAAATTTAAAAATCTTGGTTTGGCCATTATTGACGAGCAACACAGATTTGGTGTCGCACAACGGGCTAAACTCTGGGCTAAAAATAAAATTCCGCCACATATTTTGGTCATGACTGCAACTCCTATCCCCAGAACCCTGGCGATGAGTTTTTATTCTGATTTGGATGTTTCTGTAATTGATGAAATGCCGGTCGGAAGAAAGCCAATCATTACAGCTCACAGACGGGAAAAAGACAGGGCTTACGTGTATAATTTCTGTCGGGAAGAGATTCAGAAAGGCAGGCAGGTTTATTTTGTGTACCCTTTGATTGAAGAGTCTGAAACATTAGATTATAGAAATTTAATGGAAGGCTTGGAAAATGTGATGGAAAATTTCACACATTATAATGTTACCATGCTTCACGGGAAAATGAAGCCCGATGAAAAAGATGCAGCAATGAATTATTTTGCTTCCGGGAAAGCCGAAATAATGGTAGCTACTACCGTAATTGAAGTAGGTGTAAACGTTCCTAATGCTTCTGTAATGGTGATTGAAAGCGCCGAAAGGTTCGGACTGTCACAGCTTCATCAGCTTCGGGGCCGTGTTGGTCGCGGAGCAGAACAGAGCTATTGTATTTTGATGACTTCGGATAAATTATCTTCAGACAGCAGAACACGTATCAAAACGATGGTGGAAACTAATGATGGTTTCAAAATTTCTGAAGTTGATATGCAGCTGCGTGGTCCGGGAGATATTCTCGGTACTCAGCAAAGTGGCGTTGTAGACTTTAAAAGGCTCGATCTGATTCAGGATTCTGCCATTATAAAATTGACAAAACATACAGTCGATAAAATCTTAGAAACAGATCCTCTTTTGAGCAGAGCAGAAAATATGGTTATCAAAAACTACTACCTTCGATATTATCGCGGTAAAAATAAGTGGAGCAAAATTTCATAAAATAAAAAACCGCGAAAAGAAATAATCTTTACGCGGCTCCCCTTTATAAAACTGTTATTTTTGAAGAAATTTACTTTCAGTTTTTCAGAAAAAATTTATTTTAATAGCTGGTAGCCTCATAACTTAATATTTTGTGATGTGGTGTGAAAATATTTATAATTGTGTTGAGGAAGTTATGGTAGCTGCAACTATTAAAATAAATTAAAAAACAAAATGAATTATGTTTCCAATTTTAATTATTATAAAAACTAACTGAAGCATTGCTAAAGGATAAAAATGAAACGAATATCCATTAACTACTACAAGTTTTCATGATTGTACCGTTTTTTTAAAAGATCTTCTTCGCTTATAAATTGGAAATTATTATAATTCATTTTGTTTAACTAACATTGTGATGTATATAATTTAGTTTAAAACTTGAAATAACTTAATTCATTCATTTCCGGTTTTGAAATATAGATGAATTTGTGTTACCATTTTTCTTATTACAAAAATGGTAATATACCGGCAAAAACTTTTTATATGATTTCATTTTTTAGTTATAGAATTTTCACATCTGTGTGAAAATTATGCTCTGAATATTAATTTTCAGTTAACAAACTTTTGCCATAACTCCCTTATTTATAAAATCTTCAGGATAAAATTATCTTTATTCAAACCTGAGGTATGATATTGCCAGTTAACAGTAATGACATCAGAAAGCACTTTTTTCAGAGCCACTTCATTATCCGGTTTTCTTATAAAAATATTTCCTCCGTTTACAAAAAAATCTTCTATTTCACTTTCTGATAATTTTTCTGAATACAAGGCTGTAACCAGGTTGTCAAACTTTCCATGATTTCTGGTTTCATCCAGGATTTTACGTTCAAAAACATTAAAATTTATAAACATAATTTCCGGGATGAGAACTTCGCCACTATTCAAATAATCCAAAATTTTGTCAATACTTTGAAATACCTGAATCTTTACCCCGATTTTTATTTTATTTAAAATATTTTTAAATAAAGTTACATTCTCATTATTATCATCTATAATAGCAATACTTAGATATTCTTTGTTTATCATCTTAGGGAATGATTACTAAACTTTGTATTTTTCTTCTCTTTTCCACAATCTTGTAAAATTGTGAAGGTGTAATTCCTGTAGTATTCTTAAACTGCGTGCTCAGATGCGCCACACTGGAATAATTCAGTTTATGGGCTATCTCAGTAAGACTTTGCTTATTGCTTATGATAAGCTCTTTTGCATATTCTATTTTTTGCAGAATAATAAAATTTTCAATGGAAGTAAGTGCTACTTCTGAAAAAAGGTTGGAAAGATACCCATAGCTGTGATTCAGTTTTTCGGAAATAAAAATCGAAGCCTTTACAGGAATAATTTCGTCAGAGAAAACCAATTCCACAATGGCATCTTTTATTTTTTGAACCAAAGCAATTTTTTGGCTTTCGATAATTTCGATACCATAATCTTCAAGTTTTTTCTTAAAAATCTTGTGCTGTTCTTTTGTAAAAGATTCGTAAAACTCTACTTCCCCAAAATTCAACAAGCGGTATTTTATCCCCTGTTCTTTGAGCTTTTCGTCCAATACCTTTCTGCAAAGTGCATTGAAATCAAATTTAACGTACATTTTCATCCTTAATATAGTGTAAAATCCTGGAGTAAATATAAACACTTTATTTCAATTAAAAGTGAATTAGGAGAAAAAACTTTAAGAAAATTTTAAGACGCAAAAAACTCCTGTATTAATTAATACAGGAATTTAAACACTAAGGATGAAAAAAAATATACTGAAATAAAGCTTCAACAGCTTAAAATCAAGCATATGAATGTACTATTTATCTAAAAATCTAAATAAGTGAATTGGTTTATTGCAAAGATGGTTTAAAAAAGACATCACCTGTTATAGAATTACACGGGAATATTACAAAATTTTAAGTCAATCATTTGTGAAATAAATACTCCATTTGGTAGTCATCCATTACAAAATTCTTACCAATATCTAAAACCACTTCATTATATACAGTATATCCCTGCGATTCGTAGAATTTTTTTGCAGAATTATCTTTGTTTACATTCAGAATTATTCTCTTATCACCACTCTCCCAAACTTTTTCTTTTAAAAATTCCAAAGCACTTTTTCCAAATCCCTTACCTTTACTTTCGGGAACCAGGTAAATCCTGTGAAGCTTTGTCGTGCCTTTTTCATAGCCATGTTCATAGCCGATAAATCCTTCATAAGAATTATGATTATCATCCAAGATCAAATAATAATGGTAATTGGGGCTTTGAATATGCTTTAAAATCTCATCGGCGGAATACATTTCGCCCAGCATATATTCAATCTGTTCTGTGGAAATGATTCCCACATAAGCACTTTCCCAGGATCTTCTCGCCAAATCCTGAATCAAAGCAATGTCTTTTTCTGTTGCTTCTATTAATTTCATAATTTTTTATCATTAAAAAAAGTGAAAAGCCATTGGCTCTCCACTTTATTATTACTGCAAATTTCTATTGTTAAATATGGGACATTTCAGCTTTAATTTTTGCATAAAGCCCTTCTGAAGCCGGAACTAAAGGAAGTCTTAAATAATTTTTAATAATTCCTTTTTCCGCCAGAATCACTTTAATTCCGCAAGGATTTCCTTCTGCAAAAATCAGTCTTGTGATTTCAACCAGTTTATTATGAATTTCATATGCTTCTTTCACTTTTCCGTCAAAAGCAAGCTGAACCATGGTAGAAAATTCTTTTGGATATCCTTGCCCAATTACCGAAATTACCCCGTCCCCACCGGCTAAAGTTACCGGAAGCGTGTATTCATCATCTCCTGAAACCAATGAAAATCCTTCAGGTTTTTTTCTTAAAATATCGAAATACTGAAGAATATTCGGTGCCGCTTCTTTAATTAAAAATAAATTCGGGAATTCTTTTGCCAAACGTAAAGTGGTTTCTGCCTCTACATTCTGTCCTGTTCTTGACGGAACATTGTAAATAATAATATTCTTTCCTGTAGACGCTAAAACTTTGTAGTGCTGGTAAAGACCTTCCTGATTGGGTTTATTGTAATATGGAGACACAGAAAGTACGGCTTCAAATGCCGATAAATCTGTTTCTTCAATCTGTTTTTTTACTTCAAGAGTATTGTTTCCGCCAATCCCCAAAACTAAAGGAAGACGTTTATTATTAACCTTAATGACATGCTCAATCACCTGTTTCTTTTCCTCATCAGAAAGCGTTGCAGCTTCCGCTGTAGTGCCCAAAACAACTAAATAATTGGTTCCGTTTTCGATATTATATTCAATAAGTTTTGTTAAACTATCGAAATCAACGGATAAATCTTCATTAAAGGGTGTCACCAATGCAACACCTACTCCTTTTAAAATGCTCATCTGTTAGAATTATTTTTGTCAAATTTAATAATTTATGGCAAGAACTTGTGGTTTATTAAATTCTTTTTTTAATCTGAATCTTGAATTCTTCCCTTTGTAAATAATAACCCTTTCGATGTTTTAAACATCGAAAGGGTTATTATTTACAAATAGTACTATTTATTTTTTCTCTTTCAAAAAAGCAATCTGTTCTTTTAGTGTTGCAATCTGCTCATCTTTGCTTTCAATAAGCTTATCGTATGTTTCTTTGATATCTTTAACTATATCTTTATAATCATTATTAATAGTCTCTACATATCCAAATCCATCTCCTTGATTAGCTTGGGTATTAATTGTGCTTTTCGTACTAATATCCAAAAGATTGGATAAGTCTTCCTCAAGAATATCAGATATTTTCATCAGTCTTTCTACGCTTAGTTTGGTTTCTCCTGTTTCAATTTTGCGATATGCAGCAGGGGTAATATCTAATTCATCAGCCATATTTTCAAAAGTGTAGCCTTTTTTACTCCTTTGTTGGGCAATTCTTTCTATAATTTTCTCCATTTCTGTCATTTATATTTATTTTCATCAAAAGTATATATTTTTTGAGTAAAAGTAAAAATATTTTCACTAAAAGTATTTCTATTCGTAAAGAGATATACTTAGCTTAGTAAGTAGAAAAACACAAGTGCACGAAATGTTTTTTAAGTGTATTAAATTTATTTTTTTAACAAAAAAAATCATTTATGAAAAAAGTATTATTAGGTGCATTCCTAGTTGCAGGAACTACTTTGGCATTTGCTAAAGAATCTACACCAGTTCAAAATTTTTCTAATAACAAAGAGATTATATCTTTAAAGTCAACAACTGTTAGAGTTAATTCATTAGAGGAAGCAGAAAAACTATTTGGTATTTGTCATTCAACAACTATTACTCCGGTTAATGTAATAACTTCGTTTGATGATGGTCTAGGACATACTGTTTATATGATTGAACATTATTGGGATGTACAGACAATTTGGTATGGTTGTTAGAAATTAACAATTAAATTATAAGCGTCTATTTATTTAGACGCTTTAATCTTAAATACAAAGCAAAACTATGAAACAGTTTTTTTTAATTTTAATATGCTTGTTTATAAATATCACATATGCACAAAATTTAAAAGTGGAATATGACCGAATAAATAAACAGTTTAATAACAGTCCTTTACTAGCTGAATCTTCTGAAGCTTTTAAGAGTAAAGTAAAAGAAGAAATGCAAAAACCTCAAAAACAAATTTTATATGTTAAAGATGGAAATACTTTTTTTAAAAGTATTTTGAAAGCTGATATTATTCATGAAGAAGAAAGTAAAAAAATAGATGAATTTACTTCTATTAAACCAAAAACTAAATTTGTTGAAAAGCAAATTAAAATTTATCGTAAAAAAGGAGATAAAGGGTTTTATCAATATCAAAATTTTAATGAAGATGAATTTTATAGATATTTTACTCCAAAATTTAATAAAATAGATTATAAAGATGATATTGAATATATTGAAAAATATAAATGTAAACTTGCTGAAGTAACAACTGAACAAGGAATATTAACTAAAGTTTGGTATACTGAGGATATTCCTGCAAGTGTTGGCCCATATGCCTATGGAAATCTGCCTGGTTTGATTTTAAAAATAGAATCTCCAGAGTTTGTAATCTATGCTACAAAAATTAGCAATGATACAACAGCACAAGATTTTGAAATACCTAACCCCCAATTAAAAGTCTTAAATGAAGATGATTATATCAAAAAAATGAGTGAAATTAGAGAAGAAAGTAAAAAAGTAAAAAAGACTGAAAGCAATATTAATTTATAATGAAACCAATATTTTTAATAGCATCATTTTTTCTAAATTTCTTTAATGCCCAATATTTAAAAGTAGAATACGAAAGAATAGAGCTTAATGAGTTAGAAAACCGCAGCATGTCTAAAGAGTATAAGGAAAAAGTGAATACCACAAGAAAAATACCGCAAAAAAATTTTCTGTATTATGCTAATGGAAATTCTTTTTTTAAAAATATTCCTCGTGCTGATTTTATACACGATGTTGGAACTACGCAAATAGATGAATCTAATAAGAGAAGAAAAAAAGAGGTTTTCAAGGACTTTCCGGGAGTAATTTTGAGTAGAATCCCAGACTATATTTTGACCGCAATAAAAGTGAGCAATGATTCTAAAGAGAATGATGTTGAAAAAATCTATCCCAAACTAAAAGTATACAAGGGTGAAGAATACAAAAAAAATGCAAGAGGTCAGGGAAATACTGAGCAAGCCTACTACTGAAGAAATACGGTTATAATTGATGAAATCAAAATTTTCAATCCTTATTTTCTTTCTGCTCTTTCATTTTTCGTATTCACAACAGCTTAGTATTGAGGTAAAGGAAATTAACGGAAAAAACATCTCAGAAATCAACGTACAGCTTTTAAAAAACGGAAAAACATTAGATTTTCAAAAAACAAATGATAAGGGCATTTGTGCTTTCCAGATCTCGGAGAAAGGAATTTTTTCACTAAAATTCACTTCTGTATTCTACAAAACAAAATTGGTAGAAATAGATACCAACGAAAAACTAAATTTTGAGGTACAATTAGAACCACAAATTACAGTTATAGAAGAAGTCGAAATAAAATCCCGTCCAAAGATAGCAACAGCTAAAGAAGACACTATTGCTTTTAATCTGAAAGCTGTAAGAGACGGCACAGAAAGAACAACGGAAGACCTGATAAAAAAACTTCCCGGATTAGACATCAACGAAAACGGAAAAGTAACTTATAAAGGAAGTACACTAGGTCAGGTTTTAGTGGATGGAAACGAATTTTTCGGGAAAAACCATAAGATGGCTACGCAAAATATTTCGGCTAACATGATCGAAGGGATTGATCTTTGGCAAAATTACAACACCATAAACGGAAACCGTTCCACTGCACTGAATTTAAAACTGAAAGATGAGTATAGGAGAAAAATCAACGGAAATATAGAAGGAAACTACGGAACTGAAAATTCTTACTCAGGTCATGCCAATTTATTCAAATTCGGAAAAGCAGGAAATTTAGCTTTGATTGCAGATGCCAATAATATTGCAAAAGATCCTATTAATTTCATGGATTTCTACGAAATGAATACTCAGGAAGATATTGAGAATTCAGGAACCGTATCTAATATAGACATTCCGAGTTTTCTAAACAATGACGGAAAGGTAAAATCAAAATCTAATCAGTTTGGCGCTTTACAATATTCAAAATCTAAAAAGAATGTTACCATTACCGCTTTTTCTATTTTAAATAATGCTTCGCTGGATAAATTTTCAACTTCTAAAAGAACGGCATTTGAAGGGCAACCGCAAAGCTTTAATTTTTGGGAACAAAAAAAAGAAAATAACAGTGGTTTTTTCGGAACTACTCAAATTAAAATAAAGAAAACCTTTTCAGATAATAGTTTTTTGTATTATAATTTCGGATACAATCCTACTCTGGATAATTTTAATCAGAATATTGACAGACATTCCGTAGATTATAACTATTATGAAGTCCAAAACAAAATAAAGAACAGCGTTACAGGCAATTTCCTGTCGTGGAATAAAGAAATCCTTAATTATAAATTAGTATTTGCTTTAAGTCAGCTCAGCGAATCGTATACAGGATACCTCAATATTGATTCTAATACGCAGCTATTCCTTGGAAATAGTAATTTTTTATCTCAACAGTATTCAATAAACTCCAATAAATATGGATTTGATTTTTATTTGAAGAACAAAAACAAAATTCTGAATTTTAACTTTCATTCCGGAATTTCTTATAAAAAGAATATTTCTGATCTTGGAGAAACCTTTTCTGAAACTGCCGAATACAGAATTCTTAAAATTTACCATTATATTAATGATGTGAACATTTCTAAAAAATTGTGGAAATTTGACATGTCAGGTTCGGTAAGTTCAAATTTCCTTACGGTTAATGAGATTAATAAGCATTACTTTGAAAAAAGATTCAGTATAAAATTTAATTTAGGAGCAAATGATTTGGGATTAGAATACAACTCAAGATACGATCTTCCAAATATAAAACTCCTTCAATATCATACATTCTATACAAGAGATTTGTCTTTTTACAACAACACCCTGCTCACTCCTGACTTATTGAGTAATACAGATACTTATAAATTTACCTGGAACAGATTTAATTTTGACAAAGGGAACAATTTGTTCTTTATGCTGATGTATACTAAAACTAAACCAAATTATACAACAAATACTATTAATTACGGTACATTTTCAGGAACAGAAAATACTATTGGTGCTTACAACGATAGAATTGTACTCTTCCTTACCAATAATCACAGATTTAATAAAAATTATTCCCTGAAATCAAAATTAACAGGTCTTTTAAGCAAAAATGTCAACTTTATCAGTGGTAATTCAAATTTGTCCACCATTAAAAACCTTGAATTCTCTCAAAAACTTTCAACCAATTTTAGAAATAAGCCATTACAATTTGATTTGGGTTACACTTTCACAACAGGTATTTTTGAACAAAGCTTTTATGATACAGCTTCCAGACAAGATAATATCAAATTGTCTTTAGGAATAAGAGCTAACATTAAAAAAGAATGGATTGCCAATGTCTTAGGTGAATATTTAATTCAGAAAACTGAACAAAACACGATGAAAAACTTTTTGCTCGGTGGTCAGGTTTCATATAGAAAAGCAAAATCAAATTTTGAATACAACCTTTTGTTTAACAACATCCTCAACCTCAGCTCTTTTCAATATATTAACAGTTACACAAGTCAATTGGGAATTGAGGAATCATCCGCAACAGCGCTATCCGGTTATATTACAGGCGGAATGAAATTTATTTTTTAAATGTTTTTTTCTTATGCTTAATATATTATAAATACATATAATTATATTTGTATATACTAAAAGATATTATGAAAAATAAAATTAATGTAAGCCACTAAGTAAAAATTTTTTGTTATAATCTCCATTTATATTGTTACTTACGGCTATTGTTATTTTGTTGTTATTTATGATAGTATCTTTATAAACAAATGTTTCGGGATACATTTTATTATCTAACAGTATATAGTAATCTCCGTTTAAAATTTTAGAATAACCATACAATAAAACATTTTTAAACTTAGGTGATTTTTTTATTTCCAATTTTTGAAAATCAGATTTATTGTTGACGAATTTAACACCTCCAAATGATGTATAATTCCATTTTAGAGAATCATTAGAATAACAAAAGAAAGATTTATTCTCTTCATTGCAATTTATTTTTTTACTATTAACAGAATACTTGCTAAAAGTTGTGCATGAAAAAACAAAGGTTAATAGCGCAACAAGAATATATTTCATTAATAATTTATTTTATGGTTAATTTCGATAGGATTATTACAAGATTTTATTTTATTCTGTTTTGATTTAGTCCATCCCTTAAAATCCGGTTCAATTACTTTTCCATTTTCATCACGAAAAGCGACTTGTCTATTGATATTTGACGCAGAATTAGGTTTCATATTTGCGTATGGATCAGAGTAGTATTGTTTAGATAATTTTTCTAAATTATTCCAGCTTATGTTTAAGTTTTTTTTATTTCTTACATCATATAAATCAGAATTTCCTTTTTTCACTTGAATAAGTGAAAAATCATATTGTTTATTAGTATCATATAGTTTCACGATTAAACCCGGAAGCCCATGAAATACATATGGTCCGTCTAAAACAGAAATTTTTGACGTGAAAAATGCTATCCATTCTCTTCCGCCATAATTCCCCATAGCCTTTTGACAAGAATAATCTCCTATTTTTACAACTTCAGGATCAATCTTCCAATCTATTGATTCATTTATATTTATAGTATAAGTATCAGTGCTATTTTGTATTAGTTTCGTTACTTTTTTTTGGCTTAAATCCTTGATTATATAGAATTGATCGTCAAACCCCAACGGATAATTGGTTATTTTTTTTGTATAGGCTAAAATAGAATCGCTATCTTTTTCTTTAGAAGATCTAAATATAGATTTTGAATTAGAAAAATCTAAGATCATATTTTGCATTTTTGTTGAATCTTTTTCTTGACATGGTTTATACTTCATCTCATATACAAATGTATTAGTTTGAGAAAACAGTAAACAGCTATAAAGAAAGGTTAAGATAAATAGGGCTTTTTTCATATTCTATTATAATTTATAAGAGTAAATTTAAGAAAGAAAAATTAAATATCCATTCAGTGAAATTTTTCAGCCTATTAAAAAAATATGCGCAAAAAAGAGTCAAAAAAATGATGATTATTTTAATGTAACAGAACTTTTTGAGAGGTGGTGGTACATTGCAGAGCAGACGATATCGGGAAAATTTATCTTCATTTAAAAAAAACAGTTAAATTCCAAATTCCACACATTATAATAGCAATAGTATAAGTTAATATATTTTTTGTATAATGGCTCAGAAATGGAAAATAATGGTCAATTAAAAATAATAATTAAAGTAATTAATGCTAAACATCTTAATCGTTTTAATATTGTAAATATTCATCTTTTTTATTTAAATTTAATTTTACTTTTCCTCGGCTACCCCCTATTATCATTTTTTGTGATTATTTAGAGAAAGGTTCTAAATTATATAATTTAGTAAAGTCAATTTCGCCATGAAACCCCGAAATGTACTCATACTACAAACTAATTACTTTAAATGTTTAAGTTTTAAAATCTACAATTAAGCTTCGTTCGCAACCAATTTCACTTTTAGAATCAAAATAAAACGATTCCCCAATATTAACATGTTTAATACCTAATTTATTAAATAGATTATTTAAAACTACTATACTCCGACCAATAAAGGAATATTTCATATGAAATTTTGCGCGCGTTTTTATTTGAATAGTACTACTACTCATCACTTATTTGTACGCCCATAATATTACCCTATTCTTTCCAATTCCCTTTCTAACAGTTACACAAGTCAATTGGGAATTGAGGAATCATCCGCAACAGCGCTATCCGGTTATATTACAGGCGGAATGAAATTTATTTTTTAAATGTTTTTTTCTTATGCTTAATATATTATAAATACATATAATTATATTTGCATATACTAAAAGATATTATGAAAAATAAATTCTTGTTATTTGGAATTACTCTGGCTACACTTTCCGCTTGTAAAACGGCTTCTCCGTTGCAGGTAGCAAATGTGCAGACTCAGAAAAATATTTCGATTAATAATGAGCTAAAGAATGATGAGGAGTTTGTAAAAATTATTGAGCCTTATAAGCAAAAATTGGATAAAGAGATGAATCAAAAGATTTCTCATACCAATGTAGACCTTACCAAACAGGGTGATAACAGTAATTTGGGCAATCTTTTAGCAGACTATACATTCGATGGAGCCGACCAATGGGCAAAAACCAACCTTAAAAAAAATGTTGATGCCGCATTGATTAATATCGGAGGTATCCGTACAACGATTGGTAAAGGAGACATTTGGCTGAAAAGCGTATTCGAAGTAATGCCTTTCGAAAATGAGGTTATTATCGTAAAAATGAAGGGTTCTGATTTACAGGGGCTTTTTGACTATTATGCAAAAACTCAGGTCAACAATCCGGTTTCTCATTTATACATTGAAACGAATAACGGGCAATTAACCCAAACTTTAATCAACGGAAAAACAGTAAATCCAACCCAGGATTATTACATCGCAACATCTGATTATCTGGCTTTGGGTGGTGACAATATGAAATTCTTCGCAAAAGGAGAATCTATCCCCACAGGAATCAAATTAAGAGATTTATTTATTGAATATTTCAAAAAAACTCCCGAAGTAGTAGCAAATACAGATGTTCGTTTAAATTTTATTGGTAAAAAGTAATGGATAGAAAAAGTTTTTTAAAAGCAATAGGTGGCGGAACTTTAGCAATGGCTTTAGCTCCGAATATGATGATGGCAGAAGAATTAAAAATTCTTGACGTAAAATCCGCAAACAAACTGACTATTCTTCACACCAATGATCAGCACAGCAGAATAGAGCCTTTCGATGCAAGCTATACCAAAAATCCTAATCAGGGAGGTTTTGCAAGAAGGGCAAGCTTAATTCAGCAAATCAGAAATCAGGAAAGCAATGTTTTGCTTCTTGATTCAGGTGATATTTTTCAGGGAACACCATATTTTAACTTTTTCGGAGGGGAACTGGAGTTTAAATTAATGTCCATGATGAAGTATGACGCTTCTACGATGGGAAATCATGATTTTGACAACAGCTTAGACGGATTTTTAAAGGTGCTGCCCAATGCGCACTTCCCTTTTATCTGTTCAAATTATGATTTTAAAAATACAATCCTTGACGGAAAAACTTCTCAGTACAAGATTTTCAATAAAAACGGAATCAAGGTGGGGATTTTCGGAGTCGGAATTCAACTGGACGGATTGGTTGGTAAAAAGCAGTACGGAGAAACAGTCTATTCTGATCCTATTGATGTGGCGCAACATTATTCAAACTTCCTGAAAAACGAACAAAAGTGTGATCTTGTCATCTGCCTTTCACACATCGGCTACGATTACCAGGAAGAGCCTGATAAAGTAAGTGATAAAATCTTAGCTGCCAAAACCGAAAATATTGATATTATTTTGGGCGGGCACACCCATACTTTCTTGCCGGAGCCTCAAACTTTTACCAACAGACAAGGTAAAAATGTTCTTGTAAACCAGGTGGGCTGGGCCGGGCTTCTTTTAGGCAGAATAGATTTCTTTTTTGACTCAAATAAAAACGTAAAACATATTTCCTGGAACAATCAGGTAATTGATAGCAGCATAATAGCATAACATGAAAAAACTTTTAATTTCTCTGGGAATTTTAGCATCCCTGCAGGTTGTAAATGCACAGAATATTTCTTCAAAAAAATGGGCAGATTTATTTTCCTATAACAATGTGTTGGCCATGAAGGAAGGCAACGGGAAAATAGTTGCAGCAACAGAAAACGGGGTCTTCTATTATACAATTTCGACAGGTGAAATTACAAAGTTATCTAAAGCTAACGGTCTGCACGATGTAAAGATTTCAGCCTTTGACTATAACCCCCAAACCAATACCGGACTGGTGGGATATGAGAACGGGTCTCTTGATGTAATCACGCCAAACGGGATTACCTACATTGTAGATATTCCTTTGGCAACAGGCTATACGGGAAACAAAAAAATCAATCATATTTCGGTTACGGGAAATAAAGCAACGGTTTCTGTAGGGTACGGGGTTTCCATTTTTGATTTGACAAAGAAAGAATTTAATGATTCTGCTTTTTTCTTAAATGGTGGTATTTATGAAGCCAGCAATGAAGCAACTTTAGTAGGAAATAAAGTGTATGCCGTAACTAATTCAGGATTAAAAAGCCATGAAATAAATACGACTTTCCCGGTTTTTTCCACTTGGACTACCGAAATGGCGGGCTCTTTTAACCAGATTGATTCTGAATCTGTTCTTTCTTTTGGCTCTTCAACCGCTGCCTACCTTTACGACAATGGCATTGCCACCCCACTGCCACAGACTTTTGGAGGCATTCGTGATATTGTCGTAACCGGAAACGACATCATTGTAACAGATGTAAGCAGAATATATACATTTGCCACCAACGGGACTTCTAACGGAAGCGCAACAGTCGGAGAAGAATGTAATACAGCAACAAAAACTAACGGTAAAATCTATGGCGGAACAAAATTGTCAGGAATAAAGACCGAAGAAAGTACAATTTTCAAACCTGATGGCCCATACAACAATATTGCCTATAAAATTTCTTTGCTGAATGATCAAATATGGGTTTCTACAGGAGGAAAAGTTGCCTATAATGACCCTCCGGCAGGCAGAAATATCGGCTATTACCATTTTGATGGCAGTAAATGGATCTATCCTGATTATTTTAAAGATAATCCCATCACATTCAACATTTTAGATGTAGTGCCCAATCCATCAAATCCAAGTGAAGTATTTTTTACAAACCACATCTATAATCAAGGTCAAAAAGGCATCTACAAGATGGAAAATGATGTCTTTAAAAAAGTATACAAAAATAACGATTCTGATAATCTTTATAATCGTATTACAGGACTTACTTTTGATGAAAACAATCAATTATTTGTAGCTGTAACGGGGATACAGACAGGTTCAGCCAATACCGGATATTATTTTTATAACCAATCTTCAGATGATTTTACCCTTGTCCCGATAGTAAATGCAGGTGGTTCCCAGAAACCATTTACAAAAGATGGAATAATATATATTCCTTCCCCGTTTTTTGATCCGGGAGGGCTAATCATGAAAGAATATGGAAATAACCCAACTTCTACAACAACGCCATTAAAATATATCAGAAAAGAAAATGGGCTGCCCGCAAACGGGACCATATCTGCTGCTATAGACAAAGATGACAATGTGTGGATTGGAACCCGTTCCGGCCTGAGAATTCTTCCAAATCCAAAGTCTGCAATCACAGAAACTTCACCACAGGCATCTCCTGTAATTATAGAACAAAACGGTCTCGCAGAAGAGCTATTCAGAGATAACGCCATCTTACAAATCGAAGTAGATGGGGGAAATCACAAATGGGTTTCTGTAGATGACGGTGGTGTTTATTACTTATCAGCCAGCGGTGAGCAGGTTATTAAACATTTTACAAAAGAAAACTCCCCACTGCCGACAAACAACGTTACAGATATTAAAATCGATAACAAAACCGGAAAGATTTATTTTGTCACTCTCGACGGAATTGTAACCTATCAAGGGGATGTAGCAGATGTAACTTCAAATTTCGGTAATGTACTGGTTTACCCAAATCCAGTAGTTTACTCAAATTTCAAAGGTAATGTTACTATCAAAGGGCTTGCAGAAAAAACAAATATAAGAATTGTAGATGCAGCCGGAAATATTGTACATTCTGCTGTTGCAAGAGGAGGGTATTACGAGTGGGATCTTGTAAGCCAAAAAGGAAAAAGAGTAGCTTCGGGGATCTATTTTGTTTTAATGACTAATGAAGATGGCTCTGATAAAGCTACCGCTAAAATTGCAGTGGTAAATTAATGAATTCACAAAACGGTTTTTTACTTTCATACATAAAATACGGCGAAAATGATGCAGTCTTGCATTGTTTTACAGAAGAAGAAGGCTTTCAGTCTTATTTTTTAAAAGGAATTTATTCTAAAAGAAATAAGAAGAAGGCTTTTCTTCTGCCATTAAGTAAACTCAGCTTTTCCGTAAATCCGGTAAAAGGAAATGGCATCCAAACGGTTTCAGGTTTTGAATTAGTAAAAAGCAATGATATTTATACTGACATCAAGGCAAATACAGTTGTTTTTTTCATCTCAGACTTTTTAAATCAAAATTTAAGACACGAAAATAAGAATCATAATATTTATTTTTGTCTCGACGAGTTTATAGATGAATTAGACCAAAAAAATTATCAGTCTTACTTAGTTTTTTTAATTAAAATTTTAAAAATACAGGGTGTTTCTCCACTTATTAATAATGAATGTTTTCTGGATCCGGAAACAGGGACTTTTTCTGCTGAACTGTCACATCAGCTATTCGACACTACTATTTCAAACATTTGGAAAGCTGTTCTTTTAGCTGAAAAACCATATCAGATAAAAATTCATTCTTCCTTCAGAAAAGATTTTCTGGACAGTCTTTTGGTATATTATCATTATCACATTACAGATTTTAAAATTCCCACATCTCTTGAAATCATCCAGCAGATATTTGAATAAAGAGTTCAGCTATTTTGCTTCATCGGGCATTTCTGTTTCAGATTCTGCGATCTCTTTTTTTGAAAATCTCGGCTGTAAAATTTTTGCTATCAAGCCCGTCCATCCTGTTTGATGTGAGGCTCCTACTCCACGACCGTTATCCCCATGAAAATATTCGTAAAACGGAATATAATCTTTAAAATCAGGATCGGTTTGAAATCTTGGATATTGCCCGTTCACAGGCCGATTCCCATTTTCATCTTTTAAAAATATGTTAGATAATCTTTTGCTTAGAGCATCTGCAATTTCATCCAGATTTAAATAATTTCCGCTTCCTGTGGGATATTCAACCAAGAAATCCGGACTGTAATAGAAGAAGAAACGCTGTAAGCTTTCAATAATTAAAAAATTAATAGGAAACCAAATCGGGCCGCGCCAATTGCTATTTCCTCCGAAAAGCCCGCTATCACTCTCCGCCGGAGTGTATTTTACGGTATAATCAGTTTCATTCAGCTTTAATGTATACGGATTTTCTTCATATTCCTTCGATAAAGCACGAACCCCGTAATCGCTTAAAAATTGATTAGGGTCAAGCATCCGGCTCAGCAGTCTTTTCAGGCGATGCCCTCTCAGAAGTGAAAGTAAATGTTTAGAATCCTGCCCTTTTACCTCCCACCTTGAAACCAAAGCTGCAAGCTCAGGTTTGTTTTCAAGAACCCATTTCATCCTTTTTTTGAAATCCGGAAGGTTTTCAAGCATTTCATCATCAATCACTTCCACGGCAAACATCGGAATCAAACCAACAATTGTCCTCAATTTCAGATATATATGGCTTCCGTCATTGGAGGATATGGCATCATAGAAAAACTCGTCCTCTTCATCCCAAAGGCTGAAACATTCATCTCCCATATTATCCAGAGAATTGGCAATAGAAAGAAAATGCTCAAAAAATTTCATTGCCATTTCTTCATAAACCTTATTATAAAGAGCCAACTCTAAAGCAATTCTCATCATATTCAGGGCAAACATTGCCATCCAGCTTGTACCGTCGGACTGTTCCAGCTGTTCACCATTCGGCAATGTTGTATTCCGGTCAAAAACGCCAATATTATCAAGCCCTAAAAAACCGCCTTCAAAAATATTATTTCCGTTATTATCTTTTTTATTGACCCACCAGGTGAAATTCATTAATAGCTTTTGGAAAGCGCTTTCCAGAAATTCCAAATCAGGTTTGTCTTTTAAATATTCATCAATTTTAAAAACCCGGAAAACTGCCCAGGCATGAACCGGTGGATTTACATCACTCAAATTCCATTCGTAAGCCGGAAGCTGGCCATTTGGATGCATATACCATTCAAACAGGAATAATTTTAGCTGATGCTTGGCAAAATCCGGATCAATCAGTGAAAAGCTTATCGTGTGGAAAGCCAAATCCCATGTCGCATACCAGGGATATTCCCACTTATCGGGCATTGAAATGATATGCTCGTTGTTGAGATGTTTCCATTCAAAATTTCTGATTTTTTCTCGGGATTTTGGTGGCGGCACTTCTGCGGGATCACCTTTTAGCCATCTTTCAACGTTGTAATGATAAAACATTTTATTCCAAAGCATTCCTGCGAAAGCCTGTCTTTGAATAAGTTTTTCATCTTCAGATTTTATTCCCTGCTGAATTTCTTTATAAAAATCATCTGATTCTTTTTGTCTTTCATTAAATATTTCGCCAAAATCATCAAACGGCTTTTTTAAATCTTTATCTGTAACTCTGTATTCGAAGGTTTTCGTTTCTTTAGGCTTAAAAATTTCATCAATAAAAAACGAAGCTTTCGTACCAAAATCTTTAGGGTTTACAGCCTGTGAGTTTCCGTTAACGACAAAATCATTGATTCCGTCTTTACAATATTTTGATTCATTGGGTGATTGGTAAAGTTTTTCGTTATTGTTTTCGTTATCACAAAACAAAGTTTTAGAAGATTGTTTTGCATAAACGTTTTTTATCTCTACATCTCTATGCTTTACTTTAATAGCATTGGCTTCATCCGAACTCAATTGAGGTTTGTAATCATTATATCCCCAATCCCATGTATTTCTAAACCAAACTGTCGGTAAGATAATTAAAGGAGCTTCATTTTCAGATTTATTAACTACTGTCAGCTTTACCAATATATCATTCTGACTTTCCTTAGCATACTCTATAAAGATGTCAAAATATTCGTTTTGGTCAAAAATCCCTGTATCTATTAACTCATATTCTGTCTCATCTTTACCTCTGCGAGAATTGGTGATTAATAAATCTTCATAAGGGAACGCATTCTGAGGATATTTATACAGCATTTTCATGTAAGAATGCGTAGGGGTGGAATCTAGATAATAGAAATATTCTTTTACGTCTTCACCGTGATTTCCCTGCCCGTTTGATAAGCCAAAGAATCTCTCTTTCACCATTTTATCTTTTTTATTCCAAAAACCAACGGAAAAAATTAATTTTTGCAAATCATCACAGATACCACAAATTCCTTCTTCTCCCCATCTGTAAGCTTTTGCTTCCGCGATATCATGATTGGTATAGTTCCACGCATCCCCGTTTTCACTATAATCTTCACGTACAACACCCCATTCGCGGTTGCTGACATAAGGGCCCCATTTTTTCCATGAAAGGTCTGATAATCTGATTTTTTCTGACATCTGAGGTTTTTTATGAGTTTAAAATATTTAAATACATTAATTGACTATCGGTGAACTCCCGACTGAAATACGCCCCGGATTGAACGGCATGTCTGAGCTCTTTTTGCAAGCCCCGGAATAGGTAACGGTACAAAAAAGCGAGTAGTGAAAGCCGGAAATGTGCGCTCAAAAAAGCTATCCCCCCGTTGAAAAACTTTCAAAAGTTGTCATTCCGCCATCAACGAAAATACTGGTTCCGGTAATATAGTCTGCCCAATCACTGGCTAGAAATACAGCCAGGTTCCCGATATCCTGAGGCTGCCCTATTCTGTTGTAAGGAATCAGGTTGAGTAATGAATCCAAAGCCTGCGGAGTACTCCATGCATCTTTGTTAATCGGCGTTTGAATCGCTCCCGGACAAATAGAGTTGACACGTATTTTATCAGCACCATATTCCTGAGCCAACGTCTGCATCAGCATTCTGATTGCCCCTTTGCTCGAAGCATAATTTGCGTGACCTGCCCAAGGAATAATTTCGTGAACCGAACTGATGTGAATGATTTTTCCACAAGCAATAGAACGGGAAGTATCGATTCCCCGGCGAAGAAATTCTTTGATAGCTTCTCTCGCACAAAGAAACTGCCCTGTAAGGTTCACTCCGATCACGGCATTCCATTGGTCGAGCGTCATTTCTGTGAATTTTGCATCTTTTTGGATTCCGGCATTATTAATAAGAATATCTACAGTTCCAAATTCAGAAACGGTATCCTGAAACATCTTCACCACCTGATCTTCCTTGGAAACATCACATTGATAGGTAATTCCCCTCCCACCCGCATCAGTAATTTCTTTTAGGACCGCTTTTGCTTCATCTGCAGACCTTTCGGAAGAATGATTAACAACAACTGCAGCTCCCGCTGAAGCCAATGATTTTGCAATTCCTGAACCAATTCCGCTTGAGGCTCCTGTAACTACAGCAACCTGGTTTTGAAGTGATATTTCCATACTTTATTATTTGATGTTACTCAAAGTTAGCTGAAAGTATCACGCCAAACGAAAAAATTAGAATTAAAATTTTCTTAAAGTTTTTTATGCATTAAATATTGCGGCCCGCTTCTTCCCATTCTGGTTTTGCCATCGTATTGGTAACCGACTTTTAGATAAAGTTCATAAGCGGAAATATTATTTTGGTTTACAGCCAATACAATTTCATCACAATCCCTGAAATTTGCACGTATAAAACCGTCAACCTCAATCATAGCAGATTTTCCGATTCCTCTGCCTTGCATGTGGGGACTTACAGATAAAGAACGGAGTAAGACTGAGTTTTGATTATCCGTTAAATCCATTTTATCTTCTCCGAAATCCAGTGTAAAAAATCCTACAGGTTTTTCATTTCTGAAAATCGTAACGGGATGCTCTAAGCCTGTATTTCTGTCTTTAATCCTTGTTAAAGCCAATTCTGCTGTGGAAGTATATTTTGACTGAATCTTATCTAAAGTATAATTTACATCAGATAAATCTTCCTGTTTGAAAAAATGTAAACTAATCATAAATTAATGATGATAAATATCTTCATACATAACTCCAGCACGAATTTCAACAGGCAGCTTATTTTCCTCAGGAACAATCGGACAATTGTAATCGTAAGCATTATAAGCACAGTAAGGCTGATAGGATTTATTAAAATCAAGAATGATTGTATCTCCTTCCGGAATTCTCAAATCCATATATTTTCCGCCACCATAAGTTTCTTTTCCGTTGGTAGCATCACGGAAAGGCAAGAAAAGATAGTTTTTATATTTTTTCTGCTTCATTAAATCAAGACCTTGATATAAGGTCAGAGTATAAGGTTTTCCGTCTAGTTTAAAAGTCGCTTTTCCGTATTCTTTATAAGATTTTGTTTTTCCGGAAGATGTCGGAAGGTCAAAAGGTTTTGCACTTTTCGTTTTCACAACCTTTGCCGTAACCCTATATTTTAAATCAAACGGAAAAAACGGGTGTCCTTTAAAATTTGTGAAATTGCCCCCTCTTAAAGGTGTTTCTTTAGGATTAAGATATTCAGCATTCAAATCTTCCTGAAACTTTTTGATTTCCACTATTTCTTTTGAAACCATCTTTTGAGAAAAGACAAATAATGGAAAAAGCATCAATATCAATATATATTTCTTCATGAATCAATTTAAATTAAAAAGTTAAAACTATGAAATTTTGCGTTCAAAGCTGTTAAAAATATGTTACAAAAATTCTGCCTGATTATTATAACCTCATAAGTTGAACCTGTTTTATCCGTATGATTCTGAAATTTTCACTCTATAAATATCCGAAGAATTTCTTTTAATTGATTCTACAAAAAAGCCGCCTTCTTCCGGAATCACTTCCTTTAAATCAAAACTTTTACAATCTTTTGGAAGCCCTGAAAAGACTAAAGTAAACCAAAAGTCCTGCATAAATGGAACCGGAGTCCAGTTTGGAAAAATAGTAATATTTTCCGCATAAATCAATTTGCTTCTGTGCTCAGACTGATTATCAAAAAGATAGGTAGAATGCCAAATTCTGATAAGATTCCCCAGAAATGGTGATGCCGGAAAACAACAATGCACAATCACCTGCTTCTCCTCCTCCACCTTTGTCTGAAGAGATTCCAGAAGTTCTTTTGCGATGATAGGCTTTGCTATTGTTTCTGACACAGGATTTTTTTTATACTTTACAAATATACTTACTTTATAAAAATAAGAATTGGAATTCTGTTCTTTTCATTTTTGTTATTATACTATTTTTCCATTGTTACGAGCAAGAGATGAGAAGAGGTCTTGATTTGGTTACAAATACATCCGGAACATGAATAAGCTTTTATCTTCATATAAAATGTGTTTTTCTTTCAAAAATAGAAAGATTAACTCTTTTAATTACTCTTTCTATGATATTTTTATTGAATTTTCCAAATTAGAGGATATAAAAACTTTTGTCTTACAAAGGTAGAGGTTTTATCGAACTTGCTCTAACTTATTATTAATCAAAGTGTAAAAAAGGTATTTCCCTTTAATTCTTTTAATAATATAATAATCATTTCGTTGGTATCGGGCTATACTATCATCTATTTTTTTCCATTTAATGTAGATTGAATAAACTGGAGCTCATTTTTAAATTTCCCATCTTTTTCTTCGTATACCTTTCGTTTCATAGGAATATCATATGCATTTCTTGCTTCATCATAATAAGTAAACTCTACAACTTGCGTCTTATCGGTTTGGAGTAGACTAACCGTAGGAGCAGGAATATAAGTATCGTATTTCTTCCAATTAAAAATAATAAAGTCTCCTTTTTTGTCCGGTAATGAAGCCAATAAAGTGTTAGTACCATCTATAAAATTATCAAAGATAATCACTCTATCTTTGATAATTTTATAACTTCTTTATTCTCGTCCGTATTTTTTATTTTATCAATTTCTGATTCCTTAATACAATATTCATAAAATTTTTTCTTTTCAATTTCAAAAAACGTTTTGATTTGCTGATTTTGAGCATAACATGATTGTATACAAAGAAAAGCATTAAGTAGTTGTAACTATTTCTTTTTTGTACGTCTAACATTATCATAATAATTATATCTCCCTTTGAATGTTGGATATGGAGAACAATTTAATAAAGAATTTATAGCATTTATGCTATCAGTTGTTTCAAATTCTTGTTTTTTCCAATTATATGGATTTCCTCCAGAATTGTAATATAGACTATTTCCAACAGAGTCTATTAATATAGTTTTACCATGTAAACCATCGGGATTACTTTTATTTATTCCATAAGAAATTCTAAGAGGTAAATTATCTTTCAGCACGAATCATATTTTCTGTATGGGATGTAAAGATTTCACCCCTACTTACTCCGAACCAGCTTCCAAATAATAAATAATTATTTTCATTTCTTTTATTTCCCAATTCATGTCCGAGACTTACAAAAAAAGGAGAATTTACAAGTCCATTTGTTGTTGGAGTTTGAGCTCTCGCTTTTGGATCAATTTAGGTTGCAGGTTGTAATGCTTCAGGACTTCGGATAAACTTAAACGTTCTTTGATTGCAGAGATTTCCATAGATGAAATTTTTGAAAAAAGTTTTTCACCACACATTGTCTAATTCCTTTATTAACTGTTGTTTTTAATACATTTATGAAGTCTATAGCATTTGGTAAACGTCTTACAGAAGTAAGAAAAGATAAAAAGATGTCGCAGGACGAAGTGGGCAAACTTGTAGGTGTTCACGCTGCTGTCATCGGAAGATATGAACGTGAGGAAGTAAAACCGTCTATTGAGATGGCGACACAACTGGCGGAAGTTTTAGAGATTTCTTTGGATTATCTCGTAGGTTCTACAGATGTTCTTTTGGAAAAAAGTATTGTTTCTAAAATCCTAGATACCCAAAAACTAAAAGAGAACGACAGACAACACGTCTTTGCTCTCCTTGATGCGTTCAACAAACTAAATTGCAATCTATAATGTAATAAAAAACCACTCATACGGGTGGCTTTTGTTTTATATAATTTTAGAAAAATTCTTTTATATATTCACTTAAAACTTTTTTCATAGCTTCTGGTAATAAACTGTTATCACATCTAAAACTTTTTTCAGAATTTTTTGATGAAATTATTATAACTGAATATTGATTACTATCTCTAATGCCATCATTTTTTACAATAATGATATCTTTATTCTTTCCAACGAAAGAAATTAAATTTAAAATATCTTCTGGAGAAAGGTTTTGCTTATTTACTAATTCTTTTATTTCCATTATAAATTATCTTGTTAACATTTTAGCAATTTGTGAAACTTCACTTACTTGTCCTGTAGCAACTTTATTCGCTACATTATAAATCTGCTGTACAGGTACTGTTTTTATCCATTTTGTTTTGCAAAATACATAAACGCCTGAACGGCAGTTCTCTTATTTCCATCTTGAAACATATGATTAGAAATAATAGACCTAAAAACTGAGCTACCTTGCTCCGCTGCAGTATCATAATACATTGCTGAATTAATTACACTACTTTGACTACTACTTAAAATAACTCCTCCTCCTTCAGTTTTGGCATTTATTGCAATAATTTCATCTGCGAAAGAAGTAGGATTAAAAGCCTTTGATTTACTAAATAGCATACCAAAGCCTTTTCCCGCAACTTTTCCTATAACACCTCCTGCTAAAGCTCCAGCTGATGTATTAACAGCTTCGTGTATAAATCTGTCATCAGCAGAATTATATTCTTTATGTTCTACAAAGTAATCATCGTCTCCTCCAAAAACAGATGAATTAATCCAATTTCCAATTTGAGCCCCAAGATTACCTGTATTTTTATGGTATTTTTTCCCATCAATAGTTACAAGTGCCTTAAGTGATTCTTTTTCCGACATCCCAGAAGAAGAGCCCGCTTTACGAACATTTTTCTTTTTCGGGTCATCTTCGCCACCATCAAATGTTCCATTTCCACTATTAGTCCAAGTACTGGAACCTGAAGTATTATCCCACATTTCTTGTAAAGAACTAACAGACAACATCCCATCCGGGTCTACAAACATTATAGGATTGTTATAAGCATAATTATAGGGAGTCCATCTTTTAGAGACTTCCGCCAATGGGTCGATTGCTCCCCATCTTCCAATATCCGGCATATACATCCTTGCCCCATAATCATACATTCCCGTCTCCTGCAGTTCTTTCCCGTTGTACTTGTATTGATAACTTGGATTTCCTGCTAATACATTATATCCCTGATGTTTCAGTCCAAATAGATAGTAATTATTTTCTTCAAGAACTTCTGCGCTGTTTTTTTTAAAACTTAGAATTATTTATTAAACAAAGAGAGTATAAGAAGTATAATCTTTTTGTCCTAAAAAAGATAGCAACTCCAATGATTTGAATTTCAGCAATTTATAACATTTCCGTTTTCATCTGTTTCACTTTCTAAATACCCAATAACTTCATCCCAATTTTGACTTAAATAAAACATTCCGAAATAATTATCACCAAAAATATCTGCTCCTTTTAACAAATCTCCAGAATAATCTTCCAAACCAATAAGTAACTGATGCATTTTTTTTGCAAGCTTATGATTCTCCTGACGAGTAGCAATACCTTCTCTTATCTTATATATATTGATTAAATGCTTTCTTTCAAATGTACTCTTGCTTATTCTAATTTTGTAATCACCAATCTTACCAGATAAATGTACAGTTTGCTTTATCAAATTAAAAATATCTTCTATTGTTTCCATTGTTAAGGTTTTACATGTTGAACATTAGCT
This sequence comes from Chryseobacterium sp. FH2, assembly GCF_001045455.1. GTDB lineage: Bacteria > Bacteroidota > Bacteroidia > Flavobacteriales > Weeksellaceae > Chryseobacterium. Next base: position 94,657 of record NZ_LFNE01000014.1, read on the forward strand.
CTCGTTACAGGTCCGAAGATTAACCATTCTTTTTCTTGCATTGACATACCTGTAGGAGAAATGTTGGGTATAGCATTTACTCCAACTTTAAACCTTTTGGATAAAACTACTCCTGGTGCTGTTCCATAATTCGTTGCAAAATCTCGTGCCACATTCGGATCAGATGTCCAAGATGTCCAAACTGAATAATTATCGCCTCTAGCATGGTCATCCATGTTCCAGTGAGCTTTATTTCCGGGTCTTAAACCATTTGGGATAGCAATTCCAAATAAAGCTTCATTATACATTGAGAGTTGTGTTTCAGTGTGTATATCAGCAGATATACCTCTATATAATAATATTCCATTCTTATTTACATCCGTTGTTGTAACAGGTACATCTACAGATGTTGTAAGAGGTATATTATAAGCAGGAGCATGAGCACTATCTCCGTTTAACATTAAAGGCAAAGACCATAAACCGGCTCTTAATCCTCCTGCTAATTCTCCTAATATACCTCTAATTGCAGTCCAGGTTCCTGCTGAAGCTCCGCCACCTGTAGGTAAAGACATCACTCCTGTAACTCCCATTGCTACATTTGCTCCCCAATTATTATTGAGATTATTCATGTAGGAATTAAACTGACTTTGTATCTGCTGCCCCCATCCGGAACTATTTCCCGAAAGCACCAGCGGCGGTAATGTATAAACTCCATCACCCATTGTAAAGATACCGCTGTAACTTACTGTAGAACCATACGCCAAACTTCCGCCCCCGGCATGGCCTCCTTTGTCACCACCATCGTAGCTCGTAAATCCTCCATTTCCATTATTGTACCAGTAAGAG
>NZ_LFNE01000015.1 GCF_001045455.1 Chryseobacterium sp. FH2
TGCAAATGATGATGAACACACCCATTCTGAAATATTTTGTTTCCGATAACTACCATCTCCAAAGTCCCAAAACTTTGATAAACGGAGAAGGGGAAATCAAGATTGAAGCGAAGGAAACCAATGTAGCAGGAACTCAAAAACTTTTGATGCACTCAGAAGAAATTGTAACAGTAAATTCCAAAGGGACAGTAAATGCAAAAGGACAGGAAGGGACTAATCACACCAATATTGCAGAGACATTTACTCCGACAGATATTTTACTTGATGCTACCTGCATCGTACAGTTTAGACCCAAAAGTAATTGGAAAGGCGAATTTGGCTTCGATTGGTTTAGAATTGGGGACACTGGTCTTGATGGAGATACAAAGTACGATACGTTAATTGGTCAATATTACACAAAAGCAATTTCCGAGCCCACAACAACCAGGAATAATAATGTCAATTTGTGGACAACATTTTTCCAATTAGACCCACAGCCAACCGCTTTTTCAGCATACAATAAATTAGAAACTTTAAAAAATTTATATGGTAATTATCTGTATTCCTTAGAAAACGATTCTTCTGGAAATCCAGTAAGAAAAAGATATTATAGACCTTTTATTACTTTGTTTCCAAGAACTCCGGACCCGTCAAACTCTAGAAAATTTATAGAAAAAGGAGAAGCAGAACTTGAATTATATTTAGAATTTCAGAAAATAGATGGCAAAGAAATAAAACCAGACCAGGTTATTTTTGAAGTAGATGGGGCAATTGCAAATAATTCTCATCCCATCATTCGTGTTGATAAACATACAATTCCAAAAGGAGATTTAAAAAAGAAAATTGAAATAACACTAACTTGTAATGCAACTTTTAATGCAGATAAAGATATTAATGTCGTATCCATTATGCTGGATGAAAAAGGTAATGAGAAAAGCAGACAATCTGCTGGGGTTCTTAGGATTATCGCACCAACAAAACAATTACAAAAAAATATAGTAATTGTAAGAGTACGTACAAGTGCTGGAAATGGAAGATATTCTGGAATAAGGGAATTTAATAGAAATGTAAAACAAGCATTGATTGTTCCAAATATTGTAGAAAAAGTAACGAATTCAAAAGGTTCGTTAGAGGATATTGTTTTAGATGTGCGAAAATCTGCGGACAATTATAATTCTATTGATTTTAACACAGAATTTGGAGTTACAGGAAAAAATCTTGTAAATGAAGATGGTAATACTATAAATCTACAAAATTATTTAAAAGCTGAACTTGAAAGGAAGTATCCTAATCAATTTACCAATCATTTTAAATTATTTTTTTTAGATAATTTGAATGATTATGTGAAAACTAATCTTCCTGATGGAGGATATTCAGAAGCAAGTACATTAGGTTATTCTAACAGAAACACGGATTTTGGAATTATGTTTGGCAATCACGACGATTCAACTATTGGCCACGAATGTCTCCACGGCTTAGGACTTCCACATTCTTTTTATGGTACTGATTATATCTATAAAGCTCTAAAAACTGATAATGTAATGGATTATTCACATTTAACAATTGATAAAGTTACCGGTCTGCCAAGTACAAAATTAGATAGAGTTTCAACTTGGTATTGGCAGTGGAAAAAAGTAAACTCAAATATTACCTAAATATGAAAACACTTTTAATAAATATTATCGCCATACTACTATTTAATAGTTGTAATGCACAAACAAAACAAAAACAATATTATAAATTAAATGCTATGTTTGAAACTTTTGATTTTGAAAAATTTGAAAATGAAAATAACAAATTCAGAAAAGATGAATATTCTGACCAATATATATTTAGAGACAAAGGAATAGTGACTATTATGAAACCGGAAGATATTTCAATTTTACCACCGAACTCATTTTTTACAACATATAAAGAGTTTTATAGTAATGGGAATATTAAAAGTAAAGGAAAATATTTTGGAGATTGTAAATTTTATCGATTTTCTAATAAAATAGGAAATTGGTACTATTTTGATGAAAAAGGAAAATTATTACAGCAAGTAGATGAAGATAAAAAGTTTGGAAAATTCAGCTACAATGAGGTATTAAAATTTTTAGAAACACAAAAATATATTAATCTTAATACAGGAGAAGGAAGAGATAAGATAGAAGTGAAGTATTATTATTCTGATAAATCAACAAAAAAATTATGGTATATTGTAATTAGTATAGGTGAAGCATATCAAATACCAGGAGAAGGCTATCGTGTAGAGCAAAAAGGTAAATGGTATGCTTTAGATGGAAACACAGGTGAGACAATTAAAGAAAAACAATTATTAAATTATAGAGAAATAATACCAGACTTTGAGCAACAATTCCCTTGGTTAATAGAATCAACAGCAGTGTATAAAACCCACGAAGGCAAAGACTATACCCAATCAGAATGGCAAGCCTATGAAGAAGAGGAATATGAAGCCTACTGCAAAAGAACAGGGAGACCTTATACGCCTAAAAGCCAAGAACCAACAGCAGAGAACCAAGGAGACAAAAGTCCTTTCCTTGCAGAAGACTGGGAAAAAGGCGATGATAAAACACCCAGGAAAAAAGGATTTTGGGATAATCTGTTTGGGTAAATAGAATTACTATGAAACATTTTATAATAATTGCTTTTATAATAATTGGGTATTGGAGTTGCACAGTCCAAAGACAAAAGAGCTATGCGACCAATACTAACCCTATAAAAGATTCTATTATGTTTGAAAAATTTAATTTTGAGTTAGATAAGACAGATTATGTGGGATACGAATATGCAGAAGATTCTTATAATAGTTATGGTGCAAATGGCTTTTATAAGCTAAAAAATGGAGGAGTTTTTAACCCTGATGAGGGAGTTGATTATTACAGCTACTACGTAGTTCCTCCTCTGCCAAGTTATTTTTCTTTTTTTTACAGATATTTTAGATTGATAAGGTAACGATACAACCTCATACAACAATCAGCAGAATAAGTAGTTGGTATTGGCAATGGAAAATTGTAAACCCCAATATAAATTAAAGTTATGTGGAATAGATTTTTAGTAATAATAATATTTAGCCTTTTGCAAAATTGCAGAACAGGTATAATAACAGAAGAATTAAAAAAAGATAAGATTATGTTTGAAACATTTGATTACGGAAAATTTGAAATAGAAAATGGAAAATATAAAGACCCTAACCGTTCATCGGATATTTATGTATTTGGTAGAGGTAGAGAAGTAATGGCATCTTGGACGGATATTTATGAGATTCCTCCGTTTCCTTATTTTTACTGGTCATATAAAGAATTTTATGAACAACCTAATCAACCTAACACAATCAAGGAAAAGGGAAAATATTTTGGTGATGTACGCTTGGGTTCGTTTGGAAGAATTGAAATTGGACATTGGTACTATTTTGACGAAAAAGGAAAATTAATAAAAGAAGTAGATGAGGATAAGAAGTTCGGAAAATTCAGCTATAACGAAGTCTTAAAATTTCTGGACAGTAAAAAAGATATTAATCTCAATACCGGAGAAGGCAGAGATAAGTTTGAGGTTCAATATTACTATTCCGATAAATCAACTAAAAAACTTTGGAAAATTTTTGTAAAAATTGGTGAACCTCAAGATGGTCCTCCGCCTCCTGGATATAAATATGAAAAAGGAGAAACTATAAGTTATTCTTATCAAAAAGGCAAATACTACTATTTAGATGGCGATACAGGAGAACAAATTAAAACTACAGATAAACGTTTATTAGATTATAAAGAAATTATACCCAATTTTGAAGAAAAATTTCCAAAACTAATAGAATCTGCACAAATCTACAAAACCCACGAAGGCAAAGCCTACACCCAAGCAGAATGGCAAGCCTACGAAGAAAAAGAATACGAAGCTTACTGCAAAAGAACAGGGAGACCTTATACGCCTAAAAGCCAAGAACCAACAGCAGAGAACCAAGGAGACAAAAGTCCTTTCCTTGCAGAAGACTGGGAAAAAGGCGATGATAAAACACCCAGGAAAAAAGGATTTTGGGATAATTTGTTTGGGTAAATAGAATTATTATGAAAAAAACAATGTTCATCATATTTTTGTCATTTATAGCATTTGGTTGTAAAGGGCAAGAGCCTAATAAAAAGTCAGATACACTAATCAGAAAATCTAAAGAAATGTACTATATACCTAATATAAATTCCAATTTTGAAACATTTGATTTCAAAAGAACAAGAGAAGAAACCTTAAAGATACCTTCACAAGCTGCTGCTTTGCAGGATTCTGAGGCAAAAGAAAAGGGATATTACTATGAAGGAAAATTAGATGAGAACAGGTCTATCTATAGAAGTTTTTTTGAGATAATGGGGGAAAATAAAAAATTTATAATAAAACCCGGAGAATATGATCCTTTGGAAATTATATATTACAATAATTCCCCTTTCATGATACAAAAAACTTTTTATCCTAATGGCAATATCAAAGAAAAGGGGTTAAAAATCGTCAAAGGTAATGTCTATAAAGGAACTTGGTATTATTTTGATGAAAATGGAAAACTGACACATACCATAGATAATGATAAGCTATTTGGTTTTTCTTGGGAAGATGTAGAAAAATTTATGGAAGAACAGAAAATCCCAATGTTATTAGGAAATGCAAATCATAGTGGAAATTCAATTAACCGATGGTCTCCTTTAATTTATCCCCAATCGTCAGAAAAAGATTCTACACAAAAAGCAGGTAGAAAACTATGGAGAATAACATGGAGAGGAGATTCTTTTAATCAATATTTCGAAATAGTTTTAGATGGTGACACTGGAAAAATGTTAACAAGAAAAAAATATTGGGTAAAAGAAGAGCCGGGGGACAATGTGCCAGAACCAATAATAGAAGATTTTACTGCAGTTTATAAAACTCAAAGGCAAAAATTACACAAAATCAGAATGGCAAGCCTACGAAGAAAAAGAATACGAAGCCTACTGCAAAAGAACAGGGAGACCTTATACGCCTAAAAGCCAAGAACCAACAGCAGAGAACCAAGGAGACAAAAGTCCTTTCCTTGCAGAAGACTGGGAAAAAGGCGATGATAAAACATCTAGAAAGAAAAAAGGATTTTGGGATAATCTGTTTGGGTAATCAATTTACAGCTGTATGAAAAACTTTATTCTTTTTTGCCTTTATAATAAGTTTAGCAAGTTACTGCAATGCCCAGCAACGAAAACGTTTTGAAAAAACAAACAAAACAACGGCTAAAAACTAAAAAAATGAAAAGACCCGGCATTAATAATAAATTTGAAACTTTGAATTTGAGGATTATAAGAACGGAATGAAAATTACGAAAAATCCAGATATTGTAAAAAGGGGAAATAAGAAATGTTTATAAATACAGGAAATAAACAGAAAATGAGATGATTGAAAGTAATTGAAATTGAAGGAACTAAAGAGTATTTACTAAGAATAGAACGTATAAAAATTTTATATATATGCGGGAAAAACGGATATATTCAAGATAAAGGACTATTATCTAAGGCTACTCAAATTGCTTTAGACGAAAAATACCAATTTGAGGAAAGCGGCAAACTCATCAAAAACATAGTCCACAATAAAGGTTGGGATTTCAGCTATGAAGATGTAATAGCATTTGTAAAAGAAAAATATAAGGATAAAACATTCACATCGTTGTGAATTGCTTTCATTTTTAAGTATCTTTGAGATATAACACAACAATTCTTGTAATCATGGCAAATTGGTGTAAGTTGTGAATTGCTTTCATTTTTAAGTATCTTTGAGATATTACACAACTAATCATTTTAATCAGATTGGCGAAACCCTGTTGTGAATTGCTTTCAATTTTAAGTATCTTTGAGATATTATACAACTTGACGAGAAAACAGGGAATGCGGAATTTAGTTGTGAATTGCTTTCAATTTTAAGTATCTTTGAGATATTACACAACTCTTACGGAATAATTATACGGACAAAATTAGTTGTGAATTGCTTTCAATTTTAAGTATCTTTGAGATATTAAAAAAAAGATATTATACAACCGATTTTCAAAAGTGGCTTAAAGAACACTAGTTGTGAATTGCTTTCAATTTTAAGTATCTTTGAGATATTATACAACCAACCAGGGCGGGGGAAACCCCGCTTTTAAGTTGTGAATTGCTTTCAATTTTAAGTATCTTTGAGATATTATACAACCTATCAGTATAATGATAAAGAGGGGGATTAGTTGTGAATTGCTTTCAATTTTAAGTATCTTTGAGATATTATACAACTAATTATTAATTTAAGTAGTACAATCCAAAGTTGTGAATTGCTTTCAATTTTAAGTATCTTTGAGATATTATACAACTACCGGGATGGTAACTGCCTCATGTAATCTGTTGTGAATTGCTTTCAATTTTAAGTATCTTTGAGATATTATACAACAAACTTTGATGATTGAAAATGTAATTCTGGTTGTGAATTGCTTTCAATTTTAAGTATCTTTGAGATATTATACAACAAAGTGATTACTTTTGCATCGGATGCCATAGTTGTGAATTGCTTTCAATTTTAAGTATCTTTGAGATATTATACAACCCTCATCAGTATCCTCCTCATCCTCTGCCTGTTGTGAATTGCTTTCAATTTTAAGTATCTTTGAGATATTATACAACCTCAAAAATTAATCCACTGAAATTCAGTGGATTTTGTATTTATTTAGGATTTAAAATTTAGAATAATTCAAGCTGTTGGAAGGTCGGTGGTGGTTCTTCTTTGTTCCTGGCAAAGAAAATCTCAATATCGCCGAATTGTTTATCGGTAATGCACATTATCGCCACTTTACCTGCTTTTGGAAGCATAAATTTCACTCTTTTGATATGTACCTCGGCATTTTCACGACTAGGGCAATGGCGAACGTACATCGAAAACTGAAACAAGGTAAAGCCATCATCCAGCAGAGCCTTACGAAAGCGATTGGCATCTTTCATATTGGCTTTGGTTTCTGTCGGTAAGTCGTATAATACTAAAACCCACATAATTCGATAAGCGTTTAACCTTTCGGCATTCATTTTTTATTATATTATGTACGCTGTAAAAAGTACAATGACCAATCATTCATTTCAATTCAGGATATGAGATGAGTCGCTTCTCTCCTGTATAACATTTATAAAGCGAAGTTGCAGTCGTTTTTACCGCTACCAACAATGGTCTTGTCTTATCATCTATCATCACATCTTTAGTTGCTATTTGCAGGATGTGGGCTTTAAATTCTTTAGTCAGTTCTTCGGATTCAGGATTTTTGGTCAGCCAATCCATTACCAACAAATCGACGAATGGGCGGTAAGGTTCCATCAAATCATCGGCAAGACAGTAAGGATTGTACTTATTTTTATGGAAAATTCCCAGAACAGGCAACAAACCCGTTTCTACAATCGCCCTTGCAACAATACTTCTGAGTACTGAATATCCAAAGTTGAAAAATTGATTAGGCGAATCTCCAAAACGCTGTCTGAGAAAATCCAAACTAATGAGATACTTCCAGTAATGTTGCGCTGCGATGCCTTCCATATTGGTAATATCACCACTTTTGACGTTATTTTGATAGTCAATCATTGGTTCGTAATAGTTGCCCAATCTTCTCAAAACCTCTTTTTGGTTTTCAATTTTACATTCGATGGTTTGTTTCCAGAGTTGTTTTTTGAGAGGTTCGCTGGCTTCTAATTGGTCTTTTATCCGGTCGGAATGTTCGGTGTGACCGTGAAGCGGCAGCATAATTCCGTGTGGCAAATGATGTGTATCGCAACTAACGACCACCACATTCTTCCCCATCATTTTCTGAATGAGCTGATGCGAAATAGTAATCTGAAAATGGTCCAGCATCAGCAATCCCAAATCTTCCACCGGAACTTTGCCTTTCATCTCGTTGGAAGAAGGTTCCATAATGTACATCTGCTCGTCTTTGAGCTTGAGATAGGCGGGATTGCCGATGTAGATGGAGCGGGTTATCATATGCTTATGCTTTTGAGATATTTCCTAACCTATTCACTTTCAACTTCAAACAAACTGATTTTACTTGAATCCCATCAACTGTGTTTTGATTTTTAGACTGTGGACTACCCAGACCTAGCTCATTTTGAATAGATAATTTAATTTCAGTTTTTTCTTGCTCCTTATTTGACATATTGAAAAGCAAACTTGCAATATTTGCAGGTACAAAATTCATAGTTGTTCCACTCCCATCTGTAAATTTATAGATTCTGCTAAATTGCTCTTTCTTTAAATTATTAAAATCAATTAACTTAGGGTTTTCTTTTTCTTCATCTGTCGGAACATAAACTAAATCACTTGGGTTAAGAACAAAAATCAATTTGAACTCTGAATCTTCAGGATGTGTTGCGGGACAAGGCTCAAATCCTTGTTTTAAACTTTCAACAGATTCTCGTAAAGTAGGGATATAAAATTTCCGTTCTGTATTTTTCTGGTAAAAACCACAAAAAGAGTTACTTCCAGCGGCTGTGACAACAAATTTTGTACTTTTTTGTCCTTCTTCCGATACAGAAAACTTTGTTCCCATTGCATCACTTGTTCTTACTTTATAAATAGGACAATGAACCTTACCATTATTTAACTCTACAATGTTTTTGTTTAATTCTTTAACACCATCGGAAGAGAATGCATTTTCAACATCAAATTTTGTTTTACCATCAACAACTTCTTTGTAATTATTAAGATGGTTTTCTAAAATCTTCTGTATTCCTGTATCTGTAATTGAATGAATGGCTTTAATAATTTTATCTGACGGCACAGAAGCAAAAGTTTCTAAATTATTCCCAAATCTTGTTGCCACAAACTTCTCATAAACAGAAACCTTGGGATGTTTACTCTTCAATAATCCTATGATTTCTTTTAGAGATTTACCATCAATATTTTTTAAACCTTCTATCTCTTTTATCAATTCATCATCGACCAAATCATATTTTTCAATTAATGCTTTTTCCAAACCAATTGTAGTAATCTTATCTTGTAACTTGACTTTACCGTAAAATGTATCTTCGTGGAGCCTCTTCCTTACATTATAATTTACAACTTCTTTTAAACCATCTTGCTTGATAATATTAAGTTTTCCATCTTCAGATTTCAAATATTTATTCCAACGCTGACGAATAACACGATTCTTTTGTTTGAAACTTGCTATTGTGTTTTCTAGCGCATTTTGAGCAATATCTTTGAATACTTTGCTTTTAATATCTTTAAACTGATATTCAAATTCATCAATACCATCTTTTGTTTTTATCTGTGCAGGTGGCAGGAAATACCATTCTTTTTCATCATTAAAACCTCTTCTTGAATTCGTCAATTGAAATTTAATTCCTTTTCTTGTATTTAATTTCTCTTCGCTACTTTCTTGTGATGAAATATTGTTTAGGTAGTTAACGTGATTTTCCGTAGTCAAAGCAATTATTAATGCATCCAAAGCGTGATGACGATGGTCTATTCTTTTAGAATCGAAATTTTTATTCGTTTCCTCGGGAACAGTATTGATAAAGACTTTATGTCCATTAATTTCTCTGTAATCTCCGAATAAATTAGTATTAGTTAATTTATTCAATCGTTTAAATCTCGGAGAAATAATTTCATTCCAAGCATCATTCAGTTGCCAATGTCTTTTTAAGGTTGTAGTAATTGTTCCGTTTGTAGCCAAAACATTTTTTGAACGGAATGTATCTTCACCTTTTTCACGAACAATATTGCTCAACAGTTTCATCGCCATTTTAGAGATATATTGACTGTTGTTTAATTGGCTATTTGTAAATTCTTCCGGTATTTCCTTACTTAATAATATTTCTCTTTTTCTACCTGAGAAATTATTATTGACCAAATCTTCGTAATCTTTTATTCCAATTATTTCAATCTCTGAATCGTGTGCAGAACAAAAAACTTTTTTAGATTTTGCATTAGATATAAATCCATAACCTGTAGAAGCTTTTTTTTCTTTATTGATTTCCGTTTCACATATTACTTTATTGTAAAGCGCATTTAGTGTGATACGTTCCTGTGGAAAAATATGTTCAATCTCATATTTTTTTCGGTCAAATAAGTCAGACAATTTAATGAATCTCCCTGAATAAGGGGATTGATACCGTTGGTCCAACCAAAGTTTATATCGTTCAAAATCACTTCTGCTGACTTTAGAAAGCTCTTTTGTAGTTATTTCTTTGATTTCCTTTTTAGTTATTTTTCCATTGGAAAGCTGATATTCGGTATTGTCTTTATCATATTCGATAGACGACAGAAGACTTTCTTCTAATATTCTAAGTTTTTCTTGTTGAAATGGCGATTTTTCTTGTAATGAAGAATTGTTTTGTTTTAACTCACGCAAAAGTTCCACAATTCGTTCATTAGCTTTTCTATTTTCTTTGTTTTGTTTATCGTCCCTTTCTTTTTGTTTATTATTTTTTTTCATCTCCCGACCTAATTCTATATGAATTCTATCGAATAGCTTATTATAAATAATTTTCTCTTCTTCATCTTTTCCTATTTCCTCACCGTAATATTTCCAAATATCTTTAACAACGTGCAAGGTTTCAACCAATATCTTTTCAACTGTTGGGTTATTCAATGAATGTTGTTTGAATTCATTTTTTAAGTAATTTTCAATATCGTAGGGCGATTGCCAAAACTGCACCTCTCCAACTTCAGAATAGCGACCATAAACCAGATAACACGCACTCGAAACCCAGAGACCTTGAAAGTCTTTTATCTCTCCATTGATTTCTTCTTTATCTAGAACTTTTTGCTTTACTTCGTGATTTGTTTTTGAAAGAATGTTCTCAATATCTTTTGAATTCCAATATTTTCCAAGTCTTAAAAATGGCAACATTTTCTTGATTGCCTTTTCGGAATAGGTACCGTAATCATTAGTATACCCTCCGAAAGAGCTAAAATTCTTTACCAAATCTTCGTGAAACTCTTTTGACAAGCCCGATTTGTCTAATAATCGACTGATGATATTAGTTAAGCCTTTAGTAAATTCATCTTTTTTCTTTACAGAATAAAAGAAATGCCAAAGGCTGTATTCGTTTTCAGGCGTTAAAAACGTTCTGTAATCGAAACCTTTAATTCGTTTTGTTCTTAAAATAAAATTGTATCTCGTTGGATTGCAAGGTTCTTTTTCAGATGCGAAATTCCATTTGTAATTTTCAGTATTTATATCTAAATCCTTGTACTTTTTATTTAGAAATCCGAGAATGTCTTTTTCTGTAACACTTTCTCTCTCATTCAAAAAGGCATATAATTCTTCTTTTAATTCGTTAGTCAATAATTGAGAAGTAATATCAAGATTAATTTTAATTTCTTCATTAATAACCTCCTCTTTCTTAATTATTTTCAGCCTTTTAATAAATTGCCATAACCTGAATTCCTGATAAAGCGGATTAGCTTTATGAATAGCTTTTAATGGATTTTTATATTTTTTACCCGTTTTTTCGTCTGTCCGCTCAAAGTTTTCCTTTTCGTAAATACAATTAGCTATCAAGGATTTTTTTGATTTCAAATCCCTCTGATACAAAAGAATATCTTCTTTTATCAAATGATTAAAATCTAATTCTTTGATTGTCTTTTGATGGTTAGGATTGTTAGGATATAAAAGCTGAATTGCCTGCTCATACAAATCTCTATTTTTTAATTCGGGATGAAATTTTTCTTGGTTTTTATAGATTACATCCAACTCCTCACGATAATAATCTCTTTCTATTACAGTTATTAAATCAGCTTTTATCTTTTGTTTTGGATTTTGTAGAAGATTATAATATACAAAAGAAGCAACTCCTTTTGTATTATTTTTTGTATTGAAAGAAGTTAAAGAAGTCTCTGTTTTTAATTTCATTAAAGTCCAATCCTCTTCTTTTGGAATATTAATATTTCTACCCTTATCTGCACCTTTTGGTATTCTAATTCCGTTTTCATCATATTTAGTTTTAATGATGAAATCTCGATTAGTGTCCTTCCATTTTGGAGTAAATTTACTCTGTTGCTCTTTTATCCAGCCTGTTTCCAGTTCTACTTCAAAAATGAAATTTTCTTTTATTTTTCGTCCAGTGTTTCTAACATCCGTTATTAGAAATTCGCGAACTTCATTAATAATGTATTCTGTTTTCTTTGAATCAATTGTGCCTTCGTCATCATATTTGGAGACAATTTCAACCTCTTTTAAGTCTCCGATTTCTGTAATCGGAATTTTCGTTTCTTCTTTATATTTAAAAAGTTCAATCGCTTCATTATTGTTATCAACTAAAACAATTAGGTAAGCTTCTTCATTCTCAATCTTTGTAATACTTTGTACCTTTCCAACAAAATTATCAGTTAATTCTCCTTCTTTTTGCATTTTTTCATCCTGTCCAATTACTTTTTCATAACCTCTTTTTTGGTTAAAGCTTAAAGTAATCCAAGCCAATTGCTCTTTGGTAAGTTCAAAATCTTTATCTGTTACTGCTTTGTGCCTTAAATAATATAACGTCCAATCATAAGGAATTTTAGTTTCGTTGCCATTTTTTCTTTGATAAAACATTTCAGGATATTTTTTCTTAAAATCATTTTCCATCTGATAATAAGCATCTTTAAAAAGGAATTGAAACTTTCTGTTATCATCTTTATAATACGCTAATTTCTCTTCAGCACCTTTTTTAAACTTTCCGCTACGTTTACCTTTTTCATTTTCAAATTCAATGGAGAGTTTATAGTGTTGCGGGAGAGAATTCAATAAATTTAAGACACAATGAAGTCTATCTCTTCTCAATAAATATCTTTCATTGAGTTTTCTTGGAGAACGTAGTGTGGTTCTTTTAGCTGCTCCACTTTCTATTTTGGCACCACTTTCAAATTTTGCAATTTCAGCAGCATCCATTGTTAGAATTCGTGAGCCTAGCCCTTTTATTTTCACAATTTTATTTTCGTGGTCTATTTCTATCAACGCCCACCCAATCGAATTGGTTCCCAAGTCTAATCCAAGTATATTTTTCGCCATAGCTAAATAGTTTATTTGAAATTCCTAAAATTAAACAGAAAAAAATTCATATAAATACGGAAATCCGTAAACTGATTAAATAATTAATTTCTACATTTGTATCCGAAAGCAATTCACAATAAGGATTATTCCGTTGTGAAAACATTTAGAGCCTCGACTATCTTCGGGGCATTTATTTTAAATTCAATATTATTTTTGTTTAATATTTTACAACAGTATACCAAACCCTTCATTACCAAGCAAATATCACATAGTTACTACAAGGAGCATATTGCAAAAATTTTAAATATCATACTACCTTTAAAGCTTTTAATTTTCACATTATTGAAGCAAAAAAACGGCAGATAACATTAATGTTATCTGCCGTTTTTAAATAAAGGAAAGTTTTAACCTTCCTTTAAATTATGCTACGCGTACGTTAACAGCGTTAACGCCTTTTGTACCGTTTTGTAAATCGAATGTTACCACATCGTTTTCGCGGATATTATCTACTAAACCTGAAGTATGTACGAAAACATCTTGACCACCATTTGAAGGTGTAATAAAACCAAATCCTTTGGCATCGTTAAAGAATTTTACTGTTCCTTGTTGCATTGTAATGTATTAAAAAATTATTGTATTTATAAACTTTTATTAGGCGGTTGCCATTACTGCATTGATATATTATTTATCAAAACATTAATAAACCTTTTTGAGCGCAAGAAATGATGTTGGTATTTTTTAGAGCCTTGAAAATATTCAGGTTAAAGTACTGCATCTGATATTGAGCACAAAAATTAGCGGCTGAAAAAGCGAAGACTGAGAAGAAAGAGTAAAAACTCAAAAGTTTCAGAAGAAGCGTCGGCAGGAGCCTTATTATTTTACAAATATACATATAATTTATTGAAAACAAGCATTTTTTGATTTTTTATTTGTTTTTTTTATCAAAACGCAACATACTTTCATCGAGTTTAATATTTAAATTGGTCTTTATCTGTAAAAATTTGACACCCTTGTATTATTTTATTGGTAAGATTTATTAACAAAAAGTCATCCCCTGCAAAAATGACTTTTTGTATATCTGCTTTAAACCAAAACTTAATATCGTGAAATCACAACCCAAGCTGAGCCGGTACTTTGTACTACAATCGCTCTCCCCCAATCACTATTATTCAAATTATAAGTTGTAAAATTACCGCCATTAATTCTGAAAGTCCCGTTAATAGTGACATTCCCGGCCGTATCATTTACTAAGTTATAAATCTTTCCTTGATTGGTTGCAGCAGCCACAGGAAGTGATACATTCCCGGTAACAAGAATTGTATAATCATCCGCAGTTACAGTTCCTGTATTTAATGTTCTGATTTTTTGATTAATTGAAGAAGCGTCTTTCCATGATAAGGTAGCGGTACCTCCCTGACCATTAGTCACTAAAACCTGATTGGCTGAGCCATTATTTCTAGGGAAAACATATGTACCTTCAAGAGCGTTGGATGAATTAACGAAAGAAAACTGTACTCCTTTCGATTTTTCGATAGTTACTGTAGAAGCTTCTCCACTTGTTTTAAAATGGCCTAAAGCCAATTCACTGGTATTTGCAGAATTGGCACTCCCAAAAATTGAAGAACTCACGGTTTGATCCTGGTTATTGGCAACCATTCCGAAAGATCCACCATTTGTATTGGTAAAAGCAGCAATACTCCCGCTTCCGTTGGCTCCTGTAGTTTGGAAATTCGCCATTCCCTGAGACAGAGATAGAACAGAGCTTTCTGTTGCAGAGGCAAGATCCGTATTGTTCGCTACATACATAATATTAAAAGGGGCTCCAGCATTAAAATTAGTGTCAATACCGTAATAATTTCCTCCGCTTTCATATTGAGTTTTGAAATCGCCCATGACCTCTAATTGTTTTGCACTTGCCAACATTGTCGGATTTGTTCCAATAGCTACTTTTCCTTCCTGATAAATGTTCTCTGTATTCTGTGTAGCAGGATCATTCGTTCCCTGAATTTTCCAAGGTTCCGTAGAATTTCCGGAATTGATTTTCACCCACTTATTCAAATCTCCATTAAAATAATAATATCCTATTTCATTTACATCAGCAGTTTGCCCACTTAAGGTGCCCAAAGCAGTTACATAAACCAAAGCTCCGGTTTGGAAAGCTGTGTAGGTCTTAGCATTTAATTGATCTCCGGTAATTTTCGGTGCGATAATCCCATCAAATTTTGAAGTATCCATAGGGTTTCCTACCACTTCAAAGGTAGCCCTAGGAAGGTCAGTATTTACCCCAACCTGAGCAAAAGTAAAAGAGCCTGCCAATAATAAGGCAGGAAATAGTTTTCTTGTCATGTATATATTTGTTTGTTTTTCAGCAAATATATAGTTTATCTCAAAATTTCATCAATTTTTATAAACTTAAATAAAAAATTACTAAAAAAAGACAGCTTTACAAGCTGTCTCTGCAATGTTATGTAAGTTTATTGATTATTTTAGATCAAATCTGTCTGCGTTCATTACTTTCACCCAAGCGGAAACGAAATCATTTACAAATTTCTTCTGAGCATCAGAACTTGCATACACCTCAGCAATCGCCCTCAATTCAGAATTTGAACCAAAAACAAGATCTGCACGTGTTGCCGTCCATTTTTTCTCACCTGTTTTACGGTCAGTGCCTTCATACAATTCATCATCTCCTGAAGCAGCTTTCCATTGAGTACTCATATCCAAAAGATTTACAAAGAAATCATTGGTAAGAACCCCAGGTCTTTGTGTAAAAATTCCGTGTTCTGAACCATCAAAGTTTGTGTTTAAAGCTCTCATTCCTCCAATCAAAACGGTTAATTCCGGAGCTGTAAGATTTAATAATTGCGCCTTATCAATCAATAAAGACTCAGTAGAAACAGAGAATTTTTTCTTTAAATAATTTCTAAAACCGTCAGCAGCAGGCTCAAGATAGCTCATTGATTCCACATCTGTCTGCTCTTGAGAAGCATCCATCCTTCCCGGAGCAAAAGGAACAATAATATGATGACCTGCATCTTTAGCCGCTTTTTCCACTCCTGCACCTCCCGCAAGAATGATTAAATCTGCCAATGAAACTTTTTTACCTCCGGTTTGAGTTTCATTGAATTCTTTTTGGATATTTTCTAAAATTCCCAGCACTTTTTGAAGCTGTGCAGGATTATTTACCGCCCAATATCTTTGAGGTGCCAATCTAATCCTCGAGCCATTTGCCCCACCGCGCTTGTCGCTTCCTCTAAATGTAGAAGCCGAAGCCCAGGCTGTTGAAACCAATTCAGAAACACTTAATCCTGAATTTAAAATTTGTGATTTAAGAGATTCAATATCAGAATTTGTAATTAATTCATGATCTACTTCAGGAATAGGATCTTGCCAAATCAGCTCTTCCTGAGGAACATCAGGACCTAAATAACGAGCCTTTGGTCCCATATCCCTATGTGTCAGCTTATACCAGGCTCTGGCAAATGCATCAGCAAAAGCTTCCGGATTTTCAAAAAATCTTCTTGAAATTTTTTCATATATAGGATCAAACCTTAGCGACAAATCTGTTGTAAGCATTGTCGGTCTGTGCTTTTTATTAGAATCAAATGCATCAGGAATGATTTCTGCTCCGTTTTTAGCAATCCATTGATGAGCTCCTGCGGGGCTTTTCGTTAGTTCCCATTCGTTTTCGAAAAGGTTTTTAAAGAAATAATTGCTCCATTGTGTTGGTGTTTCCGTCCACGTCACTTCCAATCCGCTTGAAATGGCGTCAGCTCCTTTACCCGATTTATAAGAACTGTTCCAGCCGAACCCCTGAGCTTCAATTCCCGCTGCTTCCGGCTCTTTTCCAACATGATCTGCAGGACCAGCACCGTGAGTTTTACCAAAAGTATGACCTCCGGCAATCAAAGCTACCGTTTCTTCATCATTCATCGCCATTCTTCCAAATGTATCTCTGATATCTTTTGCTGCTGCAATAGGATCCGGATTTCCGTCCGGACCTTCGGGATTTACATAAATAAGCCCCATTTGCACTGCTGCCAAAGGTTTTTCAAGATCTCTTGAATGGATATCTCCGTCTGCATCATCATCCGTAGGAAGTACACCACGTCCTTCAACGACTCCTTCTGAGCCATGAGCATAACGTAAATCTCCTCCTAGCCACGTTTTTTCCGAACCCCAATATACATCCATATCTGGTTCCCAGACATCTTCACGGCCTCCCGCAAAGCCAAATGTTTTGAATCCCATAGATTCCAGGGCAATATTTCCTGTAAGAATAAGTAAATCCGCCCAAGAGATTTTATTACCATATTTTTGTTTGATTGGCCACAATAATCTTCTGGCTTTATCAAGGCTTACATTATCCGGCCAGCTATTTAAAGGTGCAAAACGCTGCTGTCCTGCCCCGGCTCCCCCTCTGCCATCACCTATACGATAGGTCCCCGCACTGTGCCAGGCCATACGAATAAAGAGAGGACCATAATGCCCAAAATCTGCCGGCCACCAGTCTTGAGAATCTGTCATTAAGGCATGAAGATCTTTTTTTACAGCTTCCAAATCCAAGCTTTTAAAAGCTTCTGCATAATCAAAATCTTTATCCATAGGATTTGAAAGTGAAGAATGCTGACGAAGAATATCAACTCTTAGCTGATCGGGCCACCAGTCTAAGTTTTTTGTACCACCGCCGGCAACGCTTTGTTTTTTCATAGTTCCGTTGTGGAACGGACATTTACTTATGTCATTTAAATCATTTTCCATTATCGTTTAATTTTTTATGTTGATTACAGTTAAATTCATTGTTAAGAACAAGGCAAACTTACAACAGTTAAAATATAAATACAATCTATCAAAAATATTTTTACAATAGTTAAAAACTATAACACATTTATATATACTAATTTCCTGACAGCACAACAGCAAAATGCATTATTATGCAATTAAATTAATAAAATTTTATATTATTTTAAACAAATAAGAAGATCTGGAATGCATATTTAGAATAATTCAATTCAATGGTAATACTTCCTTAATTTTTAAAGTTTTTATTTACCAAAAATTTAATTAACTTTATCTGTTTAGAAAACTTGAATTTCAGGATATGAAAAAAGTATTAATTGTGCTCCTGGTAGCCTTTATCATCATACAGTTTTTTCCGATTGATAAAACAAATCCGACTCCGACTCCGGGTATGGATTTTTTGAGAATAAAAAAAACACCACCCGATATTGCAAAAATCATCAACACATCTTGCTATGACTGCCATTCAAACGAGACGAAATATCCTTGGTATTCAAGTATAGCGCCTTCATCATGGTTCCTGAAAAATCATATTGATGAAGGAAGAAAACATTTAAATTTTTCTACCTTTGCCGTGTATGAGCCTAAAAGACAAGCTCATAAACTGGAAGAATGTATTGAAATGATTGAAAAAAAGGAAATGCCTTTAGAATCATATTACTTGGGACATCAGGACGCAAAATTAACTGATGAACAGAGAAAAATTTTAATTCAATATTTTAAAAAAGTAAAAGAGGATACAGAAAGAGCAATGGTATTTTAAATCTAAAAATCATGCAGGAAAACTGGCAAAATAAATATATTGTATTTTTCGACGGAGATTGTGGAGTCTGCAATTTTTGGGTACAATGGATTTTAGAAAGGGATAAACATGATAAATTTATGTTTGCTTCCTTGCAATCTGATTTTGGCCAAAAATTTTTATCGGAAAGAGGTTTGAAAACAACAGAATTCAATACCATGTATCTTTGGAGTCCCAACAGATATTATCTGATAAAATCACGTGCGGTTTTACAAATTGCCAATTTATTAGGTGGAATTTATAAGCTTTCGGGTATTGGTAAAATTCTGCCCGCCGCTCTAAGTGACCAATTTTATGACCTGATTTCCAGAAACAGAATGAAACTGGCAAATCAGAAATGTTATTTGCCGACACCTCATCAGAGGGCGAAGTTTATTGAGGTTTAAGTGTAAATCAATAGATATTTCGGCTTTGCTCAGCATGATATCTACCTTCTTCTTGATATTTAAATACAAAGACTGCTTCAAAATTGAAACAGTCTTTTTTATATCTCTATTACATTTTTATTGATTCAATGACCAAACCGAATAAGAATTTGGAGCACATTGGATTTTAACCCATTTATCACTCTGTGTTGTTGGGTACCAACTTGAACTTCCTGTAAAGTCTTTAATTTGCTGATTTGCCCAGTTTGTCTGAATCCATCTTTCCTGCCAGCTTGAAGAACTATTGATATAAACAACTAATCCGGGATTTCCGTTGTAGCCGTTTCTCCTTGCAATGTATTCGTCATTATCTGTATATAATATTGAGGTGTTTCCCGTAGCTTTGTTATTATGAATCCAAATCAGATTGTTTAGCCTTTCTTTATTCAGCCATTCTTCATAATCACGGTAAAAAATTGTAGGATATCCTTCATGTGTTAAAATATATGCATACGCCAACATTTTATTATAAATAATATCCGTATCATGATTTGCCACAAAAGTTACTGCTTTATAAGGATTTCTTTTCCACATCATGTCATCATTTAAAGCGTTTAAATTTCCATTGTCAAAAGCTTCATCCATTTTATAATATGCCGCAAAATCAAACACAGAGCTGTTTGCATTGTTTGCCCACCATTCCAAAGTATTTACATTCGAATCCCATAATTCTCCGACAGAAAATCCGCCAACGCTGGAATTCCAGGCATTCACTACCCAAGGTCCGAAACCTTTCACATAGTCAAATCTCCAACCGTCAAATTTCATTACATTTTTATAATATTTTGCAACAGAATCATCTCTTCCCCAAAGCCAATCCTGAACGTAAGGATTCGCATGGCACAAATCGGGAAAACCTCCAAAAGCACCCTCATCATTATTTCCGTAAGCATTTTTATAAAAATCATTGTAATTTCTTGGAAATTTTCCTGAGGCCACCCCTGAGAAGTTCGTCCATGTATTTGTTCCTGTGTAAGGATTTGCTTCAGATTGCCCGCCACTATTATGATTAATTACAATATCAGCATAAACCTGCATATTTTCCGTATGAGCCTGCGTAATCAGGGCTTCAAGTTCTGTTCTTGAACCAAAACGTGTTTCTATGCTCCCATTTTGGTTGTAATTTCCAAAATCGTAATAATCTGTCGGATCATATCCCATTGAGTATGCTCCGTTTTGAGCCTTTGAAGCAGGAGGTAGCCAGATTGCTCCGATTCCGGCATTTGACCAGTCAGTGACTTTAGTTTTTACGGTATTCCACCAGTTTCCGCCATCGGGAACATCCCAATAAAAACCCTGCATCAAAACTCCGCCTCCCGGACCTGATACAAATTTTCCTGCTGCAGCTCCGTCTCCTGTACTGAAAGGACGCCCGTCATGTTTTGTAACATTCACAATTTTATCGTGAACTTCATTTTTCTCGAGGGTTTCATTAATCATCTCATCATTATTCTGACAAGAGCTGACAAAGCCTAAAGCCAGAAGAGAAAGTAAGAAATGTGTTTTTTTCATATAGAAAGTTTTAATTATTAAACTATCAACCAAATTACAATTTTATTGATATAAATCACATTTGCCAGGAAAAAAAATTGCTATTCAATAATAACATTTAAAAATCATTATTTAAATTTTCATTAAAAAATCATAAACTTTTAAGATTTTCGGTACAATTTTTCCATTAATCCATATATTTGCAGACTATGGAATACAATACCCAAAAACCCCAGCTTCATATACCGGAATACGGTAGAATTATACAACAGTTGGTTGAACGTTGCA
This sequence comes from Chryseobacterium sp. FH2, assembly GCF_001045455.1. Lineage (GTDB taxonomy): Bacteria > Bacteroidota > Bacteroidia > Flavobacteriales > Weeksellaceae > Chryseobacterium. Next base: position 20,768 of record NZ_LFNE01000015.1, read on the forward strand.
AAGAGACTTCTGACAGAAATGAAAGAAACGAAATGGCAATGGCAATCATCGATTTTATGGGTCAAAGAAACCCCCAGCTTCGTGATGAAGAAAATTACAAACATAAACTTTGGGATCATTTATTCATTTTAGCTAATTATGATTTAGATGTAGATTCTCCATACCCGTTTCCTACCAGAGAACAGCTGGCTGAGAAACCAAAGACTATGGAATATCCTAAACTTCAGGGTGAATTTAAATTTTACGGAAAAAGTATTCTTCAGTTAATCGAAAAAGCAATAGAGCTAGAAACAGGTGACGAAAAAGAAGCCTTAATCGAAGTGATTGCTAACAATATGAAGAAATCTTATAACGTATATAATAAAGAACATGTAACAGATGATGTAATTTTCCGCCATCTGAAAGAGCTTTCCGAAAACAGACTGGATCTTACCGGAATAGATACTCTTGAAAAGAGTAAAATCTATTACACCAGCAATAACAGCCGGAATAATAACAATAACAACAGGGGTAATAATAATAAAAACCAGTCTAACAGCAATAATAATAACAATAATAAAAGAAGGCACACCAATAATAATTATAAGAACAGAAAATAATGAGCGGAACATTTCAAATAAGAGGAGGAAAAAGATTGCATGGTGAAATCACTCCACAAGGAGCAAAGAATGAAGCTCTACAGATTCTTTGTGCTGTTTTATTAACAGATGATGAGGTAAAAATTAAAAATATTCCGGATATTCACGATGTAAACAGGCTGATTGAAATTTTAGGCGACTTCGGTGTGAAGGTTACAAAAAACGGGCAGGGAGATTATACGTTTAAATCTGATAAAGTTAATTTTGATTATATAAAGTCTAACGAATTCAAAAAAGACGGAGCAAAACTCAGAGGTTCCATCATGCTGATGGGTCCTATGTTAGCAAGATATGGCGAAGCTTATATGCCTACTCCGGGAGGTGACAAAATCGGAAGAAGAAGATTAGACACTCATTTTCAGGGACTTGTAGAACTTGGTGCAGAATTTCATTATGATGAAGAAGAGTTTTTTTATTCATTAAAAGCTAAAGAACTTAATGGTAAATTTATTTTACTTGAAGAAGCTTCTGTAACAGGAACTGCAAACATTGTAATGGCTGCTGCCTTAGCTAAAGGAAAAACCAGAATTTATAATGCTGCTTGCGAACCATATCTACAGCAACTTTGTAAGATGCTGAACAGAATGGGAGCAAACATTTCGGGGATAGGATCGAATCTTTTAACCATAGAGGGTGTAGATTACCTTCACGGAACTGAGCACACGATGCTTCCGGACATGGTAGAAATCGGCTCTTGGATTGGTCTGGCGGCGATGACAAAATCTGAAATCACCATCAAAAATGTAAACTGGAGCCAACTGGGAGTAATTCCCAATACATTTCGAAAATTAGGAATTCAGCTTGAACAAAGCAACGATGATATTTTCATTCCGGCTCAGGAAAATTATAAAATTCAGAAATTCATTGACGGATCTATTCTTACCATTTCAGATGCACCCTGGCCAGGATTCACACCTGATTTATTATCAATTATTTTAGTGGTGGCAACCCAGGCGAAGGGAAGTTTATTAATTCACCAGAAAATGTTTGAATCAAGATTATTCTTCGTTGATAAATTAATCGACATGGGCGCTCAGATCATTTTATGCGATCCGCACAGAGCAACGGTAATCGGATTGAATCAGGAAACTCCATTGAGAGGAACCACAATGACCTCTCCGGATATCAGAGCAGGAAATGCACTTCTTATTGCAGCACTTTCCGCAGAAGGAAAATCAATCATCCACAATATTGAGCAAATCGACAGAGGTTATGAAAATATTGACGGAAGACTGAAAGCAATCGGAGCAGATATTGAAAGAATTTAATAAAAAATTGAAAGTTAGGAGCTAAATACTAAAAATTAGTTTTTAAATCTTACTATAGAACAAAAGCGTTCAGTTTTCACTGAACGCTTTTTTGGAAATTAAAACTATATGAATCTATCTCAAGAATATTTTCTGCAGACGTACTCCACAGTTGTACTCAAAAGTTTATTATTAATCAGATAATATTCAAGCTGCTGAAAATCATCTGAATTTACATTAATATATAATTGTACCGAACCAAAACTATTTCCATTCACATATTCCACGTTAGCTGACAACACTCTATGACATATCCCGAATCTGTTATAAATAGTATTCATCAAATGTTCGAACTTCATCTTCCCATTCAATTCTATTTCCAATATTAATTCTTTCTTTGGCAGGTTTAATTTGTTTTGTAAAACCTGCAGATTTGGATTAGGTGTAGTCATACTAAACATTTTTTGGTTAACATTATTGATTCAAGCTTTATTGAGCCTCAAATCTTTAGCAAAAATATAAAAAAATATTAGTCTACCAAATTAGTAGACTAATATTTTTTTATTTTAACATTTAAATTTTTACTTTCCTGCAGATTTTAATAAAATTGTACTCAATCCCAATAAAAAAGCAGACCTTAGTCCGCTTCTGCCAATATAGATATATCTTTTTATTTTAATTCTTTTGTTCTTTCCAGTTTATCAGAACCAGCCAATCCGTTTGGATTACAACCCAGCTCCCCTTCCGGAACTTTGAGGTTTCTTTTTTGATAAAATTCTTCCCAGAAAGCATTCGTTTTTCCTGTTTTAGGATCTTTAAATGTCATAGGCTCCAATTTAAAAATATGATCTTTTCTAAAAGCCCTTTCGATAAAATCTGAGCAGTAATAAGAATTTTCATCTAAAATATAATTGAAATTATAAGGCTTACCCAACATCAACTTTGCTTCTTCAATAGCAGAAGGAATTGTTTTCTGATATTCAGGTCTTAAACGATAAACTACAACATTTTGCCCATCTTCGGCTTGATCTTTCAAAAAATCGTTTAAGGTTTGCCTTTGAGAACCACCTTTCGGAGCCGCATGAAGAACAAAAAACGCCCTTCCGTCTTTTTCTAAAATTCCGATATGATCAAATGAAGCATTTCCTTGTTTTTGAGTAACATTATTAATCGCTCCTGACAATCCGGTTTCTTTTGCAGTGACAAAAAGCAGATCTCCATTTCTTAAATCTGAACCAATATTAGATTTACATCCGGAAAGAAAAAAATAAATACCAATTAATATAAATACCTTAAAATTATTTTTTAAAATTCGACTCATAACATTCAATCCAATTTTCAACAGTCATTTTTTTGCTCAACTCGGCGATTAATTCAAAAGGGATATCATCCAGTTTTCTGAAACGGATACAGGACTTTCCCATATCCAGTTTTCTTTTAGAATACTTTGGAAATTGGGATACAAACCAATCTAGCAAATCAGGCTTAGCATACATTCCCATATGATAAAATGCAATAAAGTTTTTCTGAGAAGCCAATGCCATAAAAGGAAGCGGTGACCCCGGCGTACAATGATACCCGGCAGGATAAGCCTCTAACGGAAACGCCCATCCAACCATTCCGTAGCTGTTGGTTTCCTGAAAACCTTTCGGCAAATGGTCATTAATAAGATCAAAAAGCTTTTTAAAAACAGTCTGTCTGTCTTCAGGAATCTTTGAAATATAATCTTCTATTGAGGTCGCTTGAATCTGCATTTTCTATCAAATTTAAAATGTTTAAAATAACAAAATTTATCAATACTTTGATTTAAAAAATTTAATTCAAAAATAAAAAAGCAGCTGCGTATTACACACAACTGCCTGGGTAGAATTATATAAATCCGAAAATTACTTTTTAATAGCCTTCAGGGTAGTTGCAGAACCATCCTTAAACTGAACGGTTACTAAATACAATCCGGCATTAAGATTACTTAAATCAAGCTCTTTTGTAGGATTACTAATAGTTTTTACAACTCTTCCTGAAATATCATTTACGACAACAGATTTTGCGTCTTTTACATCAGAAAGATATAATACATCTTTAAACGGATTCGGGTTGACAGATATATTTTTCTTGTTTGCCATCACTTCCGAAGTGCTTAGCGAAACAGGTTCTACAACAAAATTATCAACAAAGAACTCATAATCCGGAACATCATCAACTGTTCCGTCAGTTGCATATAAAGCAAAAACAGTATTCGCGGCATTATACCCCGTCAGATCATAAGAAAAACTATTAGCTGAGTTCGAAGGTAAAGCTGTTGTTGCATCCCAAGTCTGCAGGATTGTCCATGTTGAGCCTCCGTCATTAGAAACCAAGAACTGAACTCTGTCATCTGATCCCATAGATGATGCCGGCCCAGTAGAATTATACGCAGTAACACCATAATCAAATTTCACTCTATATCCGCCAGCCGAAAGATCAAAAACATTCGTTTTCAGCCATCCTGTTCTATTTGTTGTATAAAGGTTAATCTTCATAGCTCCCGAAGTGCCACTATTTAAGAACCCGTCTGACACCCAATATGCTGTAGTTCCTGTAGGACCTGTTGCTGGTGTACCTCCGGAAAGAGCATTTGCCCAGCAGTTCCCCGGAACAGTGGCAAAATCATTTAAATAAGGAGGAACCACCGAAGCGCACAATGTTTTAAACGTACCTGAGAATGACCATGCACTTTGTCCTGTAGTGGTTGCACATTTTGTTCTTACCCAATAATAATAGGTGGTAGAAGGAGACAAATTAGGAATCGTAGTAGAAGTTCCCGTAATATTTGTAAGTATAGCAGCTGTACTGCCTGTAGGAGCTGTATTTGTGGTACTGTAATAAATTTCATAGCCCGAAGACTGAGTATACGCAGGAACCGTCCATGAAACCTGGGCTGAGCTGGAAGTAAGCGCTCCAACAGGCTGCAAGGTAGGCGCAGAGCAATCAGTATAAATATCCGCAGAAAAAGCAAAAATATTTGAAATACCTACACTTGTTCCTACTTTAGTTATGGTGATACTTTGAATTGGCTTTGCCTGATTCGCGGTATCAATACTTAATAAAGCCTGATAAAATCTAGGGTTCGTTGTATTGGGTTCCAAAACATCATTTGTTCTATTGATTCTACCAATTCCCTGAATAGCGTAATTTGAACCTCCGTACCAATCTGAAAGCCCTTGATTTGAAAATGTTTGAGTAGTTCCATCAGTAAAATTTACAGTAATATCTACATTAGAAGTTCCACTTCCACTTGTAGAAAGCATGTATAATTTAGTTACAGGCGTAGGCGTTACCAAAACAAGAGTTCCGGACTGCCCGTTTGCCGCCAATCTTAAAGAGTTATCCGAACTAAGATTGGCTAATTTAAAGCTCAATCCCGGGGTACTCGTCACCACTGTATTGATGATTCCATCTGCGGGGACACCGTAAGTAAGAGGTGTACTTGAAGGCGTCAACTGAAAATCTTTAGCCACGAAAGCAAAGGAAACCCCATCTACATCAATATTTGTACTTAACGCTGATGAGCCAATACCATTCGCTATAACATCGGCATTATAGCCAGACTGAATTGCTAATTGTTGATAATTTTGCGCTGAAAAAAGAGCAGCTGTAAAAAGAGCTGTAAAATTAACAACTCCAAAAAATTGATTTATTTTCATATTACTTATTATTGTTGCTGTAAATTTATAAAAAAAGTAATACAAATCAATTTATTTTAATTATTTAATACTAATATTTATTTAAATTTAAATTATAAATTAAGCAAATAGACAAAACCAAATAACAATTTAAGTATAAATAAACATAAATTAATAAAATATAAACCAACAAACCCTCATAAAACAATCATATCAATAAATCAAAACTAAAGTTTTTACATTTTATTATTGAGAAATTAAATCCTATTTTTGCCATACAAATTTTTGAACAATGCCGAATATTTCAAACAGAGCACAACACATGCCGCCTTCGCCGGTAAGAAAACTGGTTCCTTTCGCTATCAAAGCAAAACAAAAAGGGACAAAAGTATATCACCTGAATATCGGGCAACCAGATATTGAAACTCCGGAAACGGCACTAAATGCTTTAAAAAACATTGATTTAAAAGTATTAGAATATGCACTTTCTGAAGGAAACATAGATTACAGAAAAGCGCTTACAGATTATTACCATTCATTAGATTTCACAGATCTTACGCCTGATAATTTCATTGTAACAAATGGTGGTTCAGAGGCCTTAAATTTTGCCATTTCTACCTTATGTGACGATGGTGACGAGGTTATTATTCCAGAACCCTATTATGCAAATTACAACGGATTTACAAGTACCTTTAATGTAAATGTCGTGGCGGTCCCATCAACAATTGAGACCGGGTTTGCACTTCCTCCTATTGAAGATTTTGAGAAAAAAATCACAGCTAAAACAAGAGCAATTATTATTTGTAATCCGGGAAATCCTACAGGATACCTTTATACTCGCGAAGAACTTCAGAAATTAGCGGAAATTGCTTTAAAATATGATATCGTTGTTATTTCAGACGAGGTTTACAGAGAATATGTGTATGACGGAAAACAGCAGATTTCAATGTTGGCTTTTCCTGAATTGGCGGAAAACTGTATCATTATTGATTCAGAATCAAAGCGTTATTCAATGTGTGGGGTAAGAATCGGATGTATGATTACACGCTCTAAAAAGATTCACGATGCCGCAATGCTTTTTGCACAGGCAAGATTAAGTCCTGTACTTTTAGGACAGATTGCAGCAACAGCAGCTCACCAGAATGACGGACCATACATCAGAGCTGTAAGAGAAGAATATACTCACAGAAGAAATATTTTGGTAGATTTACTAAATGGAATCCCTGGAGTGATTTGTCCAAAACCTAAAGGAGCTTTTTATTGTGTAGCTGAACTTCCCGTAGATGATACTGAGAAATTTGCACAATGGCTCTTGGAAGAGTATACCGATAAAAATGAAACCATCATGGTTGCACCCGCAGGAGGTTTCTACAGCGATCCGGAATTGGGTAAAAAACAGGTAAGAATTGCTTATGTTCTTAAAGAAGAAGATTTAAAAAGAAGCGTTGAGATCCTGAAAAACGCTTTAAAGCAATATAAATTACAATTCAATCTTTAATTTAAAATATAAAATGCCAGCAATAAAAAATACAGGTTTGAAAATACTTTTTCTGACAGTTTTATTGCCGGCATTTTTTTCTTGTGACAAAAAACAGGAAAAACCAATTGTAAACTCTAATGAAATTACACTTATCAAGTTATCAAATGTAGGCGGGCAGCTTGGAAGCTACAGAAATATAAAAGTCTCGAAAGACTCTATCAGTATCGAGCAGGGAATTCTGTCCCGCAACACTCATAAAAAATGGAGTTCTGCGATTACTCATGAAACCTGGAACCAGCTGAGTTCTTCAATTGACGTTAAAACTTTAGATAAAATCAAAAGTTCGGAAAGCAAACAGGCCGAAGACGGAATAGATGAAACTTTCCAGATTAAAACGCCCAAACAATCCCATGTTTTTGTAAATTCTTATAATGACACGATTCATTACAAGCAATTTGAAAAATTTAAATCTCAACTAGAGAAAATTCTCCCAAAAGAATACAGATAAAACCAATGCAAGAAAATTTTTCACTAAAACCTTACAACACTTTTGGTGTAGAAGCTAAAGCTAAATATTTCGTAGAAGTAAACAATATTGACGAATTAAAAGAGGCTCTCAACTTCTCAAAAGCTCAATCACTTCCACTACTTTTTCTAGGTGGCGGAAGCAATATCTTATTGGCAAAAGATTTTGACGGACTTGCCATTAAGTTAAGCTTGAAAGGTATTTCTGAGAAAATTGTTGGTGAAAATGAAGTTTTAGTAACTGCAAAAGCGGGTGAAAACTGGCATCAGTTTGTTTTATATTGTTTGGAGAAAAATTATGGTGGGCTGGAAAACCTGTCTTTAATTCCCGGAAATGTTGGAACCTCGCCGATGCAGAATATAGGAGCTTACGGAACGGAAATAAAAGACATTTTTGTAGACTGCAACGTTTTAAATCTTGAAACTTTAGAAATTGAAATTTTTGATTTAGAGAAATGCAAGTTTGGATACAGAGATTCTATTTTTAAAAAGGAAGGAAAAGGGAGATATGTGATTTTAGAAGTCACTTTTAAGCTTACAAAAGAAAATCATCACATTAAAACAGAATATGGAGCTATCAAATCTGAACTGGCAAATTCAGGTATTGAAAACCCCACCATTCAGGATATTTCTAAAGCTGTAATCAATATCAGACAAAGCAAGCTTCCTGATCCAAAAGAAATCGGAAATGCAGGAAGTTTCTTTAAAAACCCTACCATTCCTCTACAACAATATGAGGATTTAAAACAGAAATTTGAAAACATTCAGGGCTATCCCAATGGGGATTTTGTGAAAGTTCCCGCTGGCTGGCTTATTGAGCAATCCGGCTGGAAAGGTAAACAAATCGGAAATGTGGCATCACACAAATTTCAGGCTTTAGTAATCATCAATGCAACCGGAAATGCAACCGGAAAAGAAATTTTCGATTTCTCCACCGAGATTATCAATTCTGTAAAAGAAAAATACGGTATAGAGCTGGAAAGAGAAGTGAATATTATATAATTTTTAAGAATTATTATGTAAAATTTTCACAAATTATTTCCTGACTTTTATCAATTATTTTGATTTATTCTAAATAAAGTTATATTTTTACCGTGCTTTATTTAGAACAAAGAAGAATGATCAAATATTTATCAATTGCTATTCTATTACTGGGCGGAACACAGCTTGCTTACGCTCAGGAAGACCAATCGCAATTGAACATTACTATTCAGGACGAAAACAACAAGGCACTGAAAGGTGCAGCCATCATTGTAGATAATTCTACTTTAACTACTGATAATAATGGTAATGTTACCATTTCTTTACCTCCGGGAACCGGTAAACATCATATAAGAATCGCTCACCCGAATTATCAGGAAAAAGAAATCAATCTTTCTTCATCTCAAAAAAACATCACATTTCAGCTTCAACCCATTGATAAGCTTGAAGAAGTCATAATATTCTCTAAAGAAAGCAAAGGTCTAACAACCAAATCTGTAATCGACAGACAGGCAATGCAACATTTACAGCCGTCTAGTTTTTCAGATTTAATGGAACTAATTCCCGGTGGATTAGCAAAAGCACCTGTTTTAAATTCTACTAACAGAGCTTTTCTTCGTGAAAATCCAAACGATTTTACAGAAAATAAATATAAAACCTCATCATTGGGAGTTCAGTTTATGATTGATGACAATATCATTAACTCAAATGCTGATATGCAAATTTCTGTAGATAGAGACCAATTTTTAGGTGCTGTTAAAAATAGAGAAACAGCTTATTCAGGAGTTGATATGCGAACAATTTCTACAAACGATATTGAAAAAGTAGAAATTATCCGAGGAATTCCTTCTGCTTCTTATGGAGATTTGACTTCAGGTTTGATCAAAATTGAGCGTAAAATCGGGCAAACTCCTTTACAGGCAAGATTTAAAGCTGATGGTTTCAGCAAACAATACTATGTAGGAAAAGGTTTTAAAATAAATGACAAATGGCAATTAAGTGCCAGCATAGATTTCCTGGATTCAAAAGCTACACCGACCGATGATTTTGAAAATTATCAGCGTGTCACTGCTTCACTTCGTTCAAAGAAAATTTCAACACTTTGGTCAAAAACCTTAGAATGGAAATCAAATATTGACTTTTCTACCAATATCGACAAGAAAAAAAACGATCCTGATAATGGAAATCCTGATACAGACAGATATGAGTCTAATAACAAAAAAATAAGTTTTGCCAACAACTTTATTTATCATTTAGATAAAAACTCTTTCTTTAATCAGGTTACTTTAAATACATCAGTCCGTGCAGGATTCGAAAAGATCGAACAGACAAAATTAATTCAGTTGTCAGGCCCGCGTTCTTTCTCTTTGGCTTATGAACAAGGAGAAAATGTAGGATTTTTTCCACAGCTTCGTTATGTAACCGATTTTTCAACACAAGGAAAGCCTTTAGACATTACTGCACTTTTCCAATTGAACGGGACGAAAAAGACAGCCGGAATTATTCACGCTTACGAAGCCGGACTTGACTGGAGATATTCTAAAAATAATGGTGCAGGGTTGGTTTATGATATGACAAGACCTCCTGCTGCAAGCAATACCATGACAAGACCAAGAGCTTTTAACGATATTCCTGCCTCGAATTTATTGGCTGCTTTTGCAGGCGATCAGATGAGCTATGCCATCAATCAGCATAAATTTACTTTATATGCAGGTTTAAGGCTTTCTCAAAATTTAGGAATTGACAATTCTTACGCTATCAGCAAAAAAGTTTTCACAGAACCAAGATTGAATTTCCAATACAGTCTGCCACATCTAATGATTAATAATTATCCTTTGAAAACGGATGTCACATTGGGCTACGGTTTGTTTTACAAACAACCGACCTTATTGATGCTGTATCCCAATAAAGATTATTGGGATTATACTCAGCTAAATTACTATCACAATGATGCACAATATCGTTATGTAAATTTCATGACATACGTACAATCGCGAGAGAATAAAAATATTGAGGCTGCTAAAAGTGTTAAAAAAGAAATTCGTTTAGATGTAAGTTATAGAAACAATGATTTTTTCATCACTTATTTCAAAGAAGATATGACGAATGGTTTCAGAACTATGGCAAATTCTGTTGTTCATACTTATAAGCAATATGATGCTTCGCAGGTTGACATTAATCAATGGACACCAAACGGACCGGATCTTACGAATGTTCCGTATGTCATAAAAAATAATTTTGCAAATTACGAAACCACTGAAAATGGAAGTGCAACCTTAAAACAAGGTATCGAATTTGGATATAGTTCACCAAGAATTAAAGCTATCAATACAAGATTTACTCTTACCGGAGCTTATTTCAAAACGCAATACAGAAATACAATCCCGGTAATTCAAATGCCGACCGTATCTGTAGCAACAGGTCCTTTCCCATACTACGGAATATATCAGAATGATTATGGATATGTTTATTCTAATATGAATTACAATCTTCTTATCGATACCTATATTCCAAGTCTGGATTTAATTGTTTCTGCATCGGTACAGGGAAGTTTGTTTGATCATAGAAAAAATGATCAAAGAATCGCAGAACCAATTTCTTATTACGGAATTGACGGAGTTGTACATCCGTTCACAGATGCAGACAGAACAGATCTTTATAAGCAATGGCTTGTAAGAAACGTATCTGTTACGGATAATCTTCCATGGCTCTATACGTTTACAATGACCGGAAATATCAAGGTTACAAAAAGTATTTACAAAGCTTTAAAAACATCCATGTTTGTCAACAGGCTTTTCAATTACAGCGCACCCTATACTTTCAATAATGTGGTTGTATACAGAAAAGGAACAAACACACCTTATTTCGGAATGGAATTAAACTACAATTTTTAATATATATTAAGGAAAACAACATGAAAAAAAGAATTTTACTATTAAGTTTGGCAGCAATGATGGCAACAACCTTTACGGTGACATCATGCTCCAGTGATGATTTCGGAGTGCAGACAGCTCAAAACGGAGTTTTAACTTTATCTTTTTCCGGAGAGAATATTTCTTCATACCAAACTTTAAATATTGAAATCAGGGAAATCAATACAGGTGCCATTATTACCAGAGAAATCCAAAACACAAACTCAACATCTATAGAAGTTCCGTACGGTTCATATAAAATTATTGTCAACGGTCATGTGGTAACTAACCAAATGGAGGTTGCAGGAGCAGGAGGTTCTGCCAACGCAGATATTACAACCCTGGCTACAAATGTAAATGTACCATTGTTCTTCAAGTCATTTCACGATGATTTTATCATTGAAGAAGTATTCTTCACAGGAATAAAAACTGCAGATAATAAAAACTATAATTCAGGACGTTATTTCAAGCTTACCAACAACACCGATAAGGTATTATATGCAGACGGCCTGATTCTTGGACAGTCAGAATTCCTTACGACAGACGACAAAAACCCTACTCCGTATGATGTGAATCAATATTTTGCCGTAAAAGGGGTAATGGTTTTACCCGGTACAGGAACTCAATACCCTGTACAGCCGGGAGATTTTATCGTAATTGCTGATAATGCTATTAACCATAAAGAAAATACAAGTACAGCTTATGATTTACATAATGCTGATTTCGAATTCCCTTCAACAAACCCGGCGTTAGGACAAGTAGACAACCCTGCTGTACCGAATGTAAAAGTTATTTATACTCAGATGACTTACAACATGTTCTTCTTACACAACAGAGGTTTTGAAAGCTATGTAATTGCCCGTTTTCCGGCCGGAGAAGATGAAACTACATTCTTACAAAACCACAAATATGATTATACATACCAAAACAGTGCGGGAGGTGTAACTTCAAAAAGTGCTTATGCCATTCCAAATTCATGGATTGTGGATGGTGAAAATAACAGTATTCCTACAAAATTTATCCAAACAGTAACTTCTGCAGGTATTGATGCAGGGTGGACTTCTGCAGGAACGGTTGATAACGATGCTACACGTTACGGAAAATCTGTAAGACGTAAGGTAATCGGAAAATTAGCGAATGGTAAAACAGCTTATTCTGATACAAACAATTCTTCAACTGACTTTGTAAAGGATTCACAGCCAAGTTTAAAAGACGGTATTGTACACTAAGATACTGTTTGTCATTCATTAAAATAAATTATGCTAAATACAAAAACGTCTTTCTATTTTTTATTGATAAGCCTCGGCTCGCTTTCTGTAAAAGCACAGGACAGCCTTAGCCTTTTTAAGACAATCAACAATCAATATAATGTAGAAAGAAATTTTAAAGCTCAATATTACTATAATCCGGCTTCAATGTCGGGTTATAGTTCTTCTTCATTTTCAGAGTTCGGAGTTGGATATCAAGGCAGTAACGAAAATATGTACCGTCAGCAATTAGGAAACGGGGATAAAGGTTTAACGATAAAAGCGACATCTTTTAAAAAATTAAAACCAAACCGTTTTGTTTGGGGGAATGCAAGCTATCAAAATATAAAAACCGGGGTTATCAGATGGAACGAAAACCTGGATTATGATCGTATAGCACCTTATGCAGCAGCAGATTCTGTTGGAGGAAAATTAAATGTAGAACGCTATCAATTTGCAGGAGGCTATTTACAAAAAATGAATCGTTGGACGGTTGCCGGCCAGGTAAGCTATTTGGCTCAGCTAGGATATCGATCAAGAGATCCGAGATTGAGAAGCACTACCTCTGATCTGCGGATAAATGCAGGGGTAAACTATAAAGTTTTCAGAGAATATGAAGTCGGAATTTTTGGTGAATTCAGTAAATACACCCAAAATAATTCTTTAACATTCCAAAGCGCATTAGGCCGTCCTTATGTCTACCAGATGGTGGGATTGGGATATTCTAACAACCTGTTTAACGGGGGAACAACTCCATCTTCAACCTTTGAAGAATTCGGAGTAAAAGGAGGCTTACAAATATCCGGTAAAGGAGGTAACGATTTTTATCTTCAGGCAAGTATCGGAAGAGCAAACAATATCAAGAGCTATAAAAATACAGGAAATACATTTTATGATACTTCCGATTTAGCAGATGAAAATTTCCAGTTTGAAGGTGCTAAATTTTTCGATTTCAATGAAAAACACCGCATTGGTCTTTTGGCAAATTTTACTTCTTCTGTAAAGACCGGTTCAGAATATGGATATTCAGTAAATTCTGTTGCTAGTATGACACAGATTTTCAAGCGAAAAGCATTCCGCAGAGAAAATTATATAACTGCCGTAAAAGGCTTTTATCAATATCAGCAAGATCATTTTTCCATCACTGCGACTCCGTTTTACGGATATGAGGAGATTAAAGAAAGAAGATTATATCCAAACGCAGGACAGAAGTTTGTTTACTCATATTTCGGGTTAAATGTAGATTACAAACAGCAAATTAATGAAAATCAGGTTCTGACATTTCAGCCTTATTTTTCAAAAAGAGCTGTTAATAAATCCATTAATGCTTTGACAGCTACAGGAAATGTGTCCGTAGACGAATGGATTCTCCAGGATAATAATTTCCAGGCAAGTGATATAACGACTTTCGGGACTTCATTGCGATATGATTTTAAACTTGAAAAATTACCCGCATTCTTTGTAAGCGCACAATATCAATCTCAGAAAATTCAGAAAAAAAACAATAATTTTGCAGGTGCAAGCATAGGGATAACGTTTTAAGGCATGAAAAGAGGAATATATTGGGTTTCAGGGATAGTTTTATTGATTTTATTAAGCTTTACACCAAAAGTAAACCGTGATTTGCTGGAAGTTCAGGATCCAACGATTGAGGATATTGTAAAGAGCTATAAAAAAGCTATTTCAGAATGGCCAAAGCCTAATATTGACTACGGCGTACAATGGAAAGAATTCGCGCCTATTAAAACGGATTCCGCATTCTTTACCGATCAGGATAAACCTAATGTTATTTTAGGTAAAATGCTTTTCTTTGATCCAAAATTATCTAAATCAAGCCAGATTTCGTGCAGCTCTTGCCATGATCCGGAAATGGGATGGTCAGACCGCAGACGTGTTGCTTTGGGAAATGATCATCTTTTGGGAAGCAGAAACACAATGTCTCTATACAATATCTCTGAAAGACAGACATTTTTCTGGGACGGAAGAGCAAAAACCCTTGAAGAGCAGGCTGCTGGACCTCTCGGAGCTCATCACGAAATGGCAATGGACGTAAAAACTTTACCTGCCAAAATTCAGGCGGTAAAAGGTTACGGGCAGCTTTTCAAAAATGCTTACGGTGATGATAAAGTAACCTATGACAGGATTGTAAAAGCCATAGTGGATTTTCAAAAGACTATAAAAAGCCAGCCAAGCCGTTTCGATAAATTCCTTGAAGGTAAATACAATGCGATGTCTGACGAAGAAATCTACGGAATGCATATTTTCAGGACAAAAGCACGTTGTATGAATTGCCACAACGGTCAATATCTTACCGACGAATCTTTCCATAATATCGGACTGACCTACTACAAAAGAAAATATGAAGATTTAGGTTTATATACGGTTACTAAAAAAGCGGAAGATGTCGGAAAATTCAGAACTCCGCAGTTGAGAGATTTGATGCTGACACAGCCTTGGATGCACAATGGTTTATTCAGCGAGCTGGAAGGTGTTGTCAATATATACGACAGCGGAATGCACATGATTGATCCCTCGGAAGAAAAGAAAAAACTGGATCCGCTTTATCCTTCTACCGATCCCTTATTGAAACCTTTAAAATTGACTGCCGAAGAAAAGAAAGCCCTGGTTTCATTCCTAGAAGCACTTTCCGGAACAAAATTCAAAATGAGAAGGCCGGAATTTCCTGTAGAATAGATTAGTCTGACTATCTGTAAGATAAAACTTTATTGATTTAGCCTTAATAAAAAATAAAATGTAGAATTTCTACATTCTACATTAATAAATACTGAGTTCAACAGGGTTAAATTGTTTGGCTCTTTCAGCAGATTTTTTCCTGAGAAAATTCAACGTTTCCTTATCTTCGATAAAATCATTGAATTGATTTTGGTCACCTAATTCTTTGCGCTGATAATCAAATATCCTGGATTTTTCAACAAGTGTAGCGTTCGTATTGATATTTGCAGACTTACATATATATTTTCTTTTACCAAATTTATATAATGTATAATGATAGTCATTTTTCTCATCATATACCTCAAGAATAAGTCCTGGCAATTTATTGAATTTATATGGCCCGAACGGAAAAGGAATATCTTTAGTAAAATAAGCGATCCAAGTTCTGCCATATTTTTTTGTTACCGCTTTCTGACAATTGTAATTCCCTATTTTCTTATGTTCATTCACTAATTTCCAATCTATACCATTAGTTTCTTCATATTTGAAATTTTTATTAGAAATTGGAGCAGTAACATAAATTTTTCCGTCCGTTGTTCCAATGTTTTCACGAAAAAAAGTAGAGTATTTGAAATGTTCATGTATACTACTATTATCATCCAGCTTTTTTTCATAACGTAAAGAATCTCCGACATACTTGTTCATATTTTTGAAATAAGATTCTTTTTCATTTATTAATAATGCAAATGTAGTTTCCTGAATTATTGCATTTGGAATATTTAGCATTTTATACTGTAATTTGTAATCTGCTTCATAAATAACATTAAAGCTAGTTTGTGAAATTAACTTTACAGATAACAGAATAAAAAGTATTAAAATCTTTTTCATTAAAATGTTTAGTTATTAAAAATAAAGAGACCGGAATTTCCTGTGGAGTAGATTATTTTGATTATCTGTACAGTAAAGCCTAGCTGGATAATCGAAACACTATCAATCTAAAAATAAATTATGTTTCTTGAATCTGTCGTTAATTATCCTGGGATCAGCTAATATTACGTTATTTCCCATATAAAGTTTTGCCTTTCCCACAGGATCATTGTAAAACTCTCCTCTTTCCTTTATAAAGTTTTCATGAGTCGTGTTAATTACATTTTTAGGAATTTCTGTAGTGATATTTTGCTTCTTTATCCCCTCCAAAGTAAATACAAAATATTTCTTTTCATCATATACCTGAACAATTAATCCTGGAAGACCTTTAAATCTGTACGGGCCATCATTCAAAGGAATTTCATTTGTAAACCAAGCTTCAAATTTTCTGTTATTAATAACACAGAAAGCTCTTTGACAATTAAATTCTCCAATTTTCTTTTTCTCATTATCTATTTTCCAACTTATTTTATCCGCAGGAAAAGAAAAATATTTATTAACAACTTTATCAAAAATCTGAATGTCTTCATTTTTATTATAATAAACTTGGTGAAAGACATTTGATTTTGGCATATTTTTAAAACTTATCGTATAATTACCTCTTGCAAAATCAGCTGTAACAATTGAATCTCTTTTCATACCCGGATAGCTTTTATATATTGATTCCTTTCCATTAGAAATCAAAACCATCATCTCTTGTAATTTCTTTTCTTGATTAGTTGAATCTCTTTGAAATTCAAACTTGTAAAAAAAAACATTATTAGAGGTTATTTCTTGTGCTTTTAGATTTTGGATAAAAATAATTATTAATAATATCCCAATAAATTTCTTTCTCATTTTTTAAAATTAATAAAATTAAAAAAATGGCCAATTACTTGACCACTTTTTTCTACTCTCCACAATTGTTATGCTCAACAGCCTCCGCATCACTCCATAAACACGCTAATCCCCATTCAGGGCACCAAGTTGTATGAGAGTTTAATCCACATGACGTTTCAACAAATACTTGCATACAACCTCCTTTTCTTTTTGAATCTTTTTCTTCACTAGATTCAGTTTTATCTTTTGAGATGGTTTTGTTTTCCGCAGCACTTTTTGCACTTACTAATCCTGCAAACACAAAAGCTGCTGCTAATAAAAATTTTTTCATCATTCTGAAAATTTTAAAGTTAATAAATATTTTTTTTTTACTCTGCTAAGATATTTTTACGTTAACTTCCAAACAACAACCGCCAGTTATAAAATCAACAACCGTTGGTTGTCATTTTAAAAAGTATTACTTTAGCATTAAAATCCAGGATTTATGAGCTTAGACACAAAACTCCGCAAATTAAGAGAACAAAAAGGATGGTCACAAATGGACGTAGCCCATCAATTGGATATTTCCCAATCTGCTTATAATAAATGGGAAGCGGGACAGGCAAAGCCAACTCTTCAAAACTTACAGAGATTAGCTGAAATTTTTGAAGCTGATTTTTACGAATTAATTCAAGAGCAAATTCCAAATTTGGATCTATCCAATGCAAAATTTGAAAACTCTCCATTTTTTGTCACAGAATCTACAAATAACACAATAAGCTATGATTCTCCAGAATTGATTTCTAAAATATTAGAAAATCAACAGCAAATGGCGAAACTAATGGAAAGCCAAAACAAACTCATAGAACATTTATTAAAAAAATAAATCATTTCTTCAATAAAAACACAATATGAAAATAGCAATTTTAGGAGCCGGAAATATGGGCCTATCATTTTCAAAATCATTTTTGAAATACGAACTGATAAAACCCGAAAACCTGCACCTCATTACAAGAAACGAATCTAAAATTCCTAAAATCTCACAGGAATTTCCACATTCTACCATCTCAATTTTTGATGAAGTAAGAGAGCTTGTAGCGGACCTGATTATCATTGCTGTTAAACCTCAGAACTTTCAAAATGTTGCAGAAAATTTTCAGTTTTCGTTAAAAGAAAATCAGATGGTTTTATCCATTATGGCAGGAATTAAAATTGAAAAAATTCAAACATTATTAAACCATCCTTTGGTTGTAAGAGCAATGCCAAACTCTCCTACTCTTCTGGGAATGGGGATTACAGGCTACACTTCTGCTGACGGAATTTCTTTCAGCCAGTTGATCAATATCGAAAGATTATTAAACTCAACAGGAAGATCCGTTTACCTCGAAAATGAGGCGTTATTAGACGGTGTAACAGCACTTTCAGGAAGTGGCCCGGCTTATTTCTACTACATCGTTGACGCTATGATAAAAGCAGGAATGGAAATGGGAATTGATGAAAATCTGTCTAAACTTTTTGTGAAACAGACTATGCTTGGAGCGTATCATCTAATCAACAATTCGGATAAAAACCTTGAGGAATTAATTAAAGATGTTGCCTCAAAAGGTGGAACAACCGAAGCTGCTTTGAAAACATTTAACGAAAATAATCTCAAAGAAATTTTAAAAGACGGGATTTTAAGCGCAGAAAAACGGGCTAAAGAACTAAACGGCTAAATGTATTGTCTAATAATTTACGGATATTCCAGCCAATAAAAACCCCAAAAGTATTCAGGATAATATCATCCACTTCGAAAATTCCCATTCTGGTAAAATACTGAAGTGCCTCAGCTATGGTAATTACTGAAATAAAAGTGAAAAGTAAGCTTTTCAAATCTTTAAGTTTAGGAAAAATCCAACCTAAAAATCCAAAAGGAATAAACATAATGATGTTTCCTAAAACAATCATAACAATGGTTTTCAGAAGAATGGTATTTTCAATAAACATCAGGGTTGAAACAATCGGTTTTATTCTGATAACGTTTTCATCAAACTGCGATCTGCCAAATCCCAAAAACATAAGATACAGCAGATATAAAGTATAAGGAAGGATAAAAACTTTATAAATTTTCTTAAGCATCAATTGCAAATGTATTTAATTTCACCATCTGAATAACAAAAAGAGAATCAAATTGACTCTCTTTTTGTTATTTTTTTCTTATCAATGGGATTTGCAGGTTAGCCGGTCGGTTTTCTTCCGTGTCAAAACCTCTTCCGTCAATATTTCTTGCACCCCAGAACATCATGTCCTTATAAAGATAAATCAAATCATACTCCTTAAAAATTTGTCCTTCAGCCAAACCAAAAGGAACGAATTTTTTCTTTAAAATATTTTGAGGTTTCCCGACTTCCCAAGTTTTAAAACCATCTTTAGCTGAATTATTCAGAATATCTGCGAAATTTTGATGTAAAGGTGTGACTTCGTATGCTTCATCAGCCGTAAAATCTACTTTTTGCGCTCCTTCAGCAACCGGATGATCGCCCTGCCATTCTGTATTTCCTTTTATAAGCATTTTAGCCAAAGGAATTTTACCGTAAGCGTCTGCGAAATTGATAATTTCAAGCTCAAACCTGTCTTCAGGTAAAAATTTAAATTGCCTTTTTAAATAAAACGGCTTTAAACTTCCGTCTTCATTTTTCAGTGAACTGGGACGTATTTCAACAGCGATGCTTTCCCAATTTCCTACTATTTCCTTTTTTATTTCTTCTGAGAACAATCCTTTATGATCCATCTTTACGTTGTTTTTATTTGTAACAAAACTAATATATTTGTCTGATTATTTACACTAAAATACAATTTTGTATTTAGTACATTTTTTTAGACCAATGGGTAATAAAAGAAAAAATAAAGATTTCAATCCTCATAATTGTCCCGTCATTCATTTCTACAATAAAGTTGGCGGAAAGTGGAAAACCGTTATCTTATACGGAATCAGCAGAAAAGTAAACCGGTTCAGCTTACTTCAAAAAGCAATTCCTATGATAAGTAAGCAGATGCTTGTCAACCAGTTAAGAGAATTAGAGGAAGATAACATTCTGGAAAGAATTATTTACGCAGAAATTCCGCCAAGGGTGGAATATAAACTTACCGAATATGGTGAATCTTTTATGCCGGTCATCATGACCATTCAGGATTGGGGATTAAAAGATATGGAACTAAAAAATTAACTGTTTTATCATTCCTTTTGGTTTTGAGTTTCCTTTTACAAATCATACTTTTGCATTATATTTTATTTCAATGAAATACGTTTTACTTACGCTCATTTCGGCAATGCTGTTGTCTATATCATGGCCAACATACGGAGTTCCGTTTTTTATATTTTTTGCGCTCGTCCCTCTTTTAATGATGGAGCATGGCGTTTCAAAATTTTCAGATTACAATAGAAAAAGCTGGGTAGTTTTCGGGCTTTCCTACCTATGTTTTGTCATTTGGAATGTAGTCACGACAGGCTGGCTGTACGGCTCTAAAAATCCTGACGGAAGCCATTCTTTAATGGCCGTTGTATTTCCGGTTTTGGTAAATTCCTTTTTATATTCTCTGGTTTTTCAATGTTATCATTGGTACAAAAATGCTCAGGGAACATATTGGGGATTAGGATTTTTCATCGCTATCTGGATGAGTTTTGAAAAATTTCATCTGAATTGGGAACTTACATGGCCCTGGCTGAATTTAGGAAACGTTTTTTCAGAATACCCAAAACTGGTTCAATGGTATGATACATTGGGTGCAACAGGAGGGAGTTTCTGGATTTTAGTGATTAATGTCTTATTATTTTACACAGTAAGAACCTGGGAAGCGGGAAGAAAAAGAAAAGATTTAATAAGAAATTCTTCAATTGTAGCCGGTTTAATTGCTCTTCCGATGATTATTTCAATTATTAAATATAGCAGCTTTAATGAAAAACCAGTCGGACAGGTCAATGTTTTAATGCTCCAGCCTGATCTTGATCCTTATGCAGAAAAATATTCAAAAGACAGCTTAACGATTTTAAATGATTTATTAACTCTTGCAGACCAAAATGCAAAAGGAAAAATAGATTACTTCATTGCTCCGGAAACGGCACTTCCGGGAAGAGGCTCTATTTCAGAGACAGCTTTTGAGAAAAGTTTTCTTTTAAATAATGTAAAAAATTTCCTCGCTAAACATCCAAATTCTGTTTTTGAAACAGGAATTTCTTCACACAGATTTTATTTGAACAGCAATAATTTGCCCAAAGAAGCTTACCAACTGAATCAGGGACTTTGGGTTGAAAGTTTTAACTCTGCTATTCAGGTTATCCCTAATCAGAAAGTGGAAGTTTACCATAAAGGAAAGCTGGTTCCCGGTGTTGAAATTTTCCCTTATATGAATTATTTAAAGCCAATTTTAGGCGATGCCATGCTTAATTTGGGAGGTACGGTTGCTTCTTTAGGAACAGACAAAGAAAGAGTCGCTTTTTCGAATCCTTACAACAAAGGAAAATATGCTCCCATCATCTGTTATGAAAGTATTTATGGGGAATTTACCACAGATTATGTAAAAAAGGGAGCCAATTTCCTGGGAATTATGACGAATGACTCCTGGTGGGGCGTTACAGAAGGCCATAAACAGCTTTTATCATATGCAAAATTAAGAGCCATCGAAACAAGAAGAGAAATCGCCCGTGCCGCAAACAGTGGAATTTCTGCACATATCAATGCAAAAGGAGAAGTCGTGGAAGATACTTTTTATGGAGATAAAACCACTCTATTTGCCAAAATAAATCTTTATGATAAAATGACTTTCTATACAAGAGCGGGAGATTTGCTTTCGAGATTTTCAATCTTTGCTTTAGGCTTTTTGTTATTTTATTTCCTGATTAAAAGATTTCAGAATAGAAAACAAGTTAAAGTTTAGAAATTTATTTTCAACTTCTTTATCAATAAAAAGGAGACTTTTGAAAAGCCTCCAAAAAATCAAATGTAAAAAAGAAAAGCCAGCTGGACGTCTGGCTTTTCCTGTTGATAAGAATGTTTCAATTATTTAATGATGAGTTTTTTGGTGATTAATTGTTCTTTTATTTTTAATTGTAACAAATATGTTCCTTTTGGCAAGTGAGATACATTGATTGACTGATCGTTATTTAACGTCACATTCAGTTTTTTACCATCCATTGAATACATTTCAACAGCAGAAACTTTTTCTCCTTTTATAAATACTTTTTCCATCGCAGGATTTGGGTAAATGAAGAGTTGCTTATCAATAGAATTGATATTTTGTACTGCTAAAACATTTTCAGCGGAAGCATCTGAATATGTTTTTGAGGCATCAATAGATTTTACACTCCAGTACACATTTTGAACGGAAGGATCAAGGTCTAAAAACCATGACGGTGTTGTTACCACGTATTTCGCGATATCCTGAGCCCCGGGAGCTGAGCCTACTTTTATTTCGTATCGTAAAGCATTTACAGGAGTTTTATCATCAGAAGCGCCGTTCCAAGAGAAGTTGACTCTGTTTCCGTTTCTGGTAAAGTTCAGGTTTGCAGGAGGCGAAGGTTTTTGGTTGGTTTCTGGTGAAACGTTTTTGAAAAGTTTAGTTAATGAAGGCATTCCCGAATCTGCCCAATCAAATCCGGATAATAATACATCAAGATGATGATCATTATTAAAGTCAAGTAAGTGTACAAAACCCGGGCCTCCTAAAGTATGCAAACCTGTAGGTGTATCTTCTGTAAAAAATTGATTAGCTGCATTATAAGTGAATATTTTTACGACAGCATCATTGTTTTCATCATTTCCTGAAACGATAAAATCATAATGCCCGTCATTATTTAAATCTCCTGTTATCACGGAAGTTTCAGACATTTCTCCTGTAGGAATTTCCTGAAGCGTCAATTGCCCCGTTCCGTCATTCATCAAAACGCCAAGATATCCTGTATAGTTTTGATCCTGCGCCGAAATGACAATATCCTGAAAACCATCTCCATTAAAATCAGCAAAATCCATTTTTCCGCTGGCCATAGCCGGAAGAGCCTGAGATTCCAGTAGAGTTCCGTTGCTGTTAATATATGTTTTAAATAAAGGTTCTCCATTTACGTCATATCCTAAAATAATCATATCCAGAAGATTATCATTATTAAGGTCAATCATTTTGAAGCTGGAATTCTGGGTTCCTTCCAACCAGCCGATATTTTCCTGAAAACCTGTTCCTGTATTTTCATACAAATCAATAGTATTCACAAAACCTGTTCCGTCTATGTATTGAGTCCCATTGATTGCGTAATCTGGCTTTCCATCATGATTAAAATCAAAAACTTCCATAGAACCGTATACCTTTCCCGGAACTTCCGCTTCTTTTACAAAACCCGATCCTGTATTTTTGAATCTGTAATGTTTGTAATTAACAATATCATTATAGCTTAATCCTGTTGAAATAATATCAAGAAGCCCGTCATTATTAAAATCAATAAATTTTATATCTCCCAAATGCGTTGCATCTATTCCTAAATCGGCATAAGATATAAGTGTAGAGCCGTTGTTTTTATAAACACTGTTGAAGGTTGTGTCTACATTCCCATCTCCGTCAGAATCCACCGCTCCATTGATGACAACATCAGGAAAACCATCTCCATCCATATCTCCGGAATCTCCTGCAGAATAATAAAAATTATTCATATCTGTCTGCACTTCAGTAAAAGTCTGCGCCATAAGTCCCAACGGAATCATTCCTAAAAGAATAAAAATCCTCTTCATATTATTTTTATTTAGATTAATTAAAAACAAAGATATAGGATTAATTTACTTGGTATCAAGAAAGTTTATATGAATTTTATCAGGGCCAATGGCCATGATATGTTGAGGATATTCTTATATTTAAATCAATATTATAAATCAGCCAGTTATTTATAAATATTTTACAAAAGATTTGCCTATCTAAAAAATTCTTCGTTATTTTGCAACCTCAAATATTATACAAATAAGAACATCGAGATATGTCAAGAATTTGCCAAATAACAGGAAAGCGTGCAATGGTTGGTAACAACGTTTCTCACGCTAATAACAAAACGAAGCGTCGTTTTGAAATTAACTTATTGGAGAAGAAGTTTTACCTTCCGGAGCAAGATAAGCACGTAACACTGAAAGTATCAGCTCATGGATTGAGAGTGATTAACAAGATTGGAATCGAAGAAGCTATTGAAAGAGCGACTAGAAACGGATTGATTAAAAAGAATTAATAAATCATGGCAAAAAAAGGAAACAGAGTTCAAGTAATCCTTGAATGTACAGAGCACAAAGAGAGCGGTATGCCAGGAATGTCTAGATACATTTCTACTAAAAATAAAAAGAACACTACAGAGAGATTAGAGCTTAAGAAGTATAATCCTGTTCTTAAAAGATCTACCCTTCACAAAGAAATCAAGTAATTTATAAAATATAATTTACCATGGCAAAGAAAGTAGTAGCAACCCTACAAAGCGGACAGTCAAAAAAAATGACTAAAGTTGTGAAAATGGTTAAGTCATCTAAATCAGGTGCTTACGTTTTTGACGAAAAAGTAATGAATGCAGACGAAGTAGATGGTTATTTAAAGAAATAATCCCCACTTTATTTACAATATAAAAAACTACTCAGCTTTTGGGTAGTTTTTTTGTTATCTTTGTTATAAAGAGAGCAACACAACATCTTATATTATAAAATTCTATGAGTTGGTTTAAGAATATTTTCAAAAAGGAAGAGAAAGAAACCTTAGATAAAGGATTGGAAAAATCCAGTCAGGGTTTTTTTGAAAAAATGACAAAAGCCGTAGTAGGCAAAAGCAAAGTAGATGATGAAGTACTTGATGATTTGGAAGAAGTGCTGATTGCATCCGACGTAGGCGCGTCTACAACCATCAAAATCATAGAAAGAATTGAAGAGCGTGTTGCCAAAGATAAATATGTCAGTGTAAATGAATTAGATAATATTCTTCGTGAAGAGATTTCCGGGCTTTTGCTTGAAAATCCGCATGCGGGAACAGGAAATATTGACAGTTCCAAGAAGCCTTATGTAATCATGGTAGTTGGAGTAAATGGTGTTGGAAAAACCACTACTATCGGAAAACTTGCCTACCAATTTAAATCTGAAGGAAGAAAAGTGGTTTTAGGCGCCGCAGACACCTTTAGAGCAGCAGCCGTTGACCAATTAACAATCTGGAGTGAAAGAGTCGGTGTCCCTATTGTAAAGCAGGATATGGGCTCTGACCCGGCTTCCGTAGCTTTTGATACGGTACAAAGCGCAGTAGCTCAGAATGCTGATGTTGTTATCATTGATACGGCAGGAAGGCTTCACAATAAGATTAATCTGATGAACGAGCTCTCAAAAATCAAAAGAGTTATGCAAAAAGTAATTCCTGATGCCCCTCATGAGATTTTATTGGTTCTTGATGGCTCTACCGGACAGAATGCTTTTGAGCAGGCAAAACAATTTACCGCAGCTACCGAAGTAAATGCTTTGGCAGTAACGAAACTGGACGGGACAGCTAAAGGAGGTGTTGTAATTGGTATTTCAGACCAGTTTCAGATTCCCGTGAAATATATTGGGGTTGGTGAGAAGATGCAGGATTTACAATTGTTTAATGGTACAGAATTTGTTGATTCTTTTTTCAAAAAAAGATGATTTTAATCATGTTTTTCTTTAAATTAGTAAAAACAAATTGATTTAAATATTAACAATTAAAAATTTGCAACTATGGGATTTATAACATGGATCATATTCGGCCTTATTGCCGGAGCAATCGCAAAAATGATTATGCCTGGTAACCAGGGAGGCGGATGGCTGATTACCATTATTCTGGGAATTTTAGGAGCCTTTATAGGAGGTGCAATCGGAGTGTATGTACTTCATTGGGGAGATGTTACTTCTTTCTGGAACTTCAGAAGCTGGATTCTGGCAATCGGTGGGGCTTTAATTCTCCTTTGGATATACGGAATGGCTACCAGAAAAAGCTAAAATTTAAACAAAATAAAACGCCGGATTTGAAAATTTCAAATCCGGCGTTTCTTTGTATAATATAATTTAGTTAGTCAATTTTTATTTGATAAGGCATTTCCATTTTTACCTCAGACTTTAGCTTCTCATCTGTAATCTGTTCCAAGATCTCATAATTAGCTTTTCCAATTTTATTTTTAATAAGTTTTGCAGAAATATCGTCTTGATCCAAATCTTTGAATATTTGTTCAAACTTAGACATTCTCTTAGGATAAGAAGATACGTTATAAGATTTCAGACCAGCTTTTTGTGCTGCATACTTCACAGCATCGTTTAAGGTTCCCAATTCATCTACCAAACCTATTTCTTTAGCTCTTACTCCACTCCATACTCTACCACCGCCAATGTTATCAATCTGTTCAAAAGTTTGCTTTCTGTTTTGAGTTACAAAATGTACAAACCTTTTATAAGTACCTTCAACACTTCTTGTAATCTGGGTAACTCCATAAGGAGTAAGACCGTTTAAGCTTGAGTAATATGCTGAGTTTGCGTTGGTAGCAACAATGTCCGAACGAACACCATTTTTGTTAGCAATATCTTTAAAATAAGGCATCACTCCAAAAACTCCGATAGAACCTGTAAGTGTGTTTGGCTCGGAATAAATTTTGTCAGCAGCCATTGCAATATAATACCCTCCCGAAGCGGCATAATCCCCAAAAGAAACGATAAGTGGTTTTTTCTTTTTTAATTTTTGAAGCTCAAATAAAATTTCATCCGATGCATTTGCGCTTCCACCAGGAGAATTAATTCTGAAGACAACCGCTTTCACTTTATCATTTTCCTGCAAGTCTTTAATGTATTTCACATATTTATCAGAGAATATATCATTATACTTATCTCCATTATATATAGATCCGGATGCATATAGAATAGCCACTTTATCTCCTGATTTATCATCACCGGAGAAAGATTTAATATAATTTGACAAAGAAATCTTATTTAATTTGTCTTTTTCTTTCAGCGCTAATTTTGTTTTAAGAAGATCATCATATTCGCTTTTCTGCGCTAATTTATCCACAAGCTTGTATTGTAAGCTCTGTTCAGGAATCATTCCGTATAAACTATCAACTACAGTTCTGAATTGAGCACTGTCAATTTTTCTGGATGCAGCCATTTTCATGGACGTATTTTTCCAGATATCATTTAATAATGTACTTAGCTGCTCTTTATTCTCAGGGGAAATTTCGTTTCGCAAGAAAGGTTCAACAGCAGACTTGAATTTTCCATGACGGATAACTTCAATCCCAATACCATATTTATCGGCAAAATCTTTAAAGAAAGTAACCTCGGTAGCCAGCCCCTTCAGCTCAATCATTCCTGCGGGATGAAGAAAATATTTTTCAGCAACGGAGCCCAGATAGTAAGAACTTTGCGAAACACCATTTCCATAGGCATAAACAAACTTTCCGCTTTTCTTAAAATCTTCTAAAGCATTTCTAATATCATCGATTTGCGTAAGTCCTGCATTAATGTTATCAGCTTCGATACTTATACCTTTAATATTGTCATCCGTTTTTGCTTTATTGATAGCTTCAAGAACTTCATAAATCAAGACATTTTTATTTTGATTGCCAATATTAAAAATATCATTTTCTTCCTGTGTCGGGCTATCAATAATATTTGTATTTAAATTAATCGTCAACACCGAATTCTTTTTTACCGAAACAGATTTGTCATTACCCATCGTACTAAAGACAAGCATCATAATGAAAAAGACAAAAAACACAGCGCACAATATCACAATTGCAACTATATTTGCCAGTACATTTTTAAAGAAACTTTTCATAAAATCAATCATTTTTACAATATGTCGCAACATAAGGTCATTTTGTTACTAGGAAGTAATCTTGGAGACAAAAAAAAAAATATCGAAACTGCCCTCAAAAAAGTCAATGAAAAGGGAATTGATATATTAAAGATTAGTGAATTTTTAATATCAGAGCCTGTAGAATTTGCCAGTTCCAATATTTTTTGTAATATTGCATCATTAATATCCACAAGTCTTTCACCTATTCAACTGCTTGATTTTGTTAAAAGTATTGAATTTGAAATGGGGAGAATTAATGATTCAAAAGCTACTGGAGGATACACTGACAGAGTAATAGATATTGATATCATTACATATGATGAATTAAATTTCGTCTCAGAAAGGCTGGAAATACCTCATAAAAAACATTTGTTTGAAAGAGAATTTTCCAAAATGTTATTAAAAGATTTAAATAAAACATAAAACATATTGTATGAAATTAGGTTTATTATTATTGGCCGCTTTGCCTATTGCTACTTATGCTCAGGACAGTATTGCAGTTAGTTCTACGAACGAATATCCTAATACTTTTTCCTCAGGTTCTGCCAATGTTCAACCTTTCAACAACAAGACGAGAAGATTCAATGACTGGTCTGTCTCTATTGGTGGTGGAGGAGCGTTTATGGTTCACTCTGACCTTAGATCTATCTATGATAAAAAGGTAAATTGGGGCTATAATGCTTACGTAAGTATTGACAAGCAAATTTCCCACACTTTTGGATTAAGCCTTATCTATCAAAGAGGTGAGACTACTCAAAAGGGTCAACTTGATGGTGCTGACGGACAAGTAGCTGGTGTAGCAACAGCAAAAACTAAGTATAATCAGATTGCTTTATTAGGAGATGTTAACTTTTCTAATATTTTAAGAAGAGTTGATAATCATTCTCCTTACAGATGGGCGCTTCATGGTTATGCAGGTATTGGTGTACAAGGGTATGATACATCTTTGTATGACAACAATGAGTATAGATACAGTGACTCTCCTAAAAGAGTTCCTTTATTTATTAAACAAGATATTGATATTAATTCTCTTTACTATCAGTTTGGGTTAGGACTAAAATATAACGTCTCCAAACTTATTGACATTGAAGCCAGAACAATGTACATTATCAGTGGTGATGATGAGTTTGATGGTGGCGGATGGGGAAGTCCTGGTGACTATAACACAGCTTCTGCAACATCTAAATATAATATGCTCAATAAGAGACGTTCTGATAATATGTGGACAGTCAATCTTGGATTATCATTCAAAATTGGAAAACATATGTCTCACCTGGCTTGGCATGATCCATTGCAAGAGGCTTATTATAGAGCCAGCGTACTAGAAAATGCCAGTACAGATCTTGTAGTGTGTGAGAAAGGAGATAATGATAACGACGGGGTTTGTGACGATTGGGACAGACAGCTTGACACTCCTGCTGGTGCAAGAGTAGATGGCGCTGGTGTTGCTTTAGATATGGACCTTGATGGTGTTATCGATTTATATGACAAATGCGTTACTGTTCCCGGACCGGTTGAAAATAACGGTTGCCCAACGAACAAGTAAAAAGGATTTTAAAATAAATAGAGGTTTATTTTAACTTAAAACAAAATCATTTAATTAACTAAATAAAAAATACACTATGAAATTAAGTTTAGCAATTGTAGCATTTGCATTGGCTGTACCTACAGCTAGCTTTGCACAAGACTCAACGGCAGTTTCTTCAAATGGAGAATATCCAAATACATTTTCTTCAGGCTCTGCCAATGTCTCCCCGTTTACAAATAAATCGAAAAGATTTAATGACTGGTCTATTTCTGCCGGTGCAGGTGTACCGTTAATGCAGTCTTCAGATTTAACATCTATAAAGAATGGTAACGGAAAAAACCTTTTCGGTTATTCTGCATATATAAGTATTGATAAAGCAATAACACATGCTTTCGGTTTGAAACTACAATATGACAGAGGTGAAACAAGACAAGGATGGTTTAATACAAAAGATCCGGTTCCTGCAAATTTACCTTATCAACAAGTTGCTGCGAGAACACAATATGATGCGATTTCTATTTTAGGAGATATCAATTTTTCAAATCTATTGAGAAGAGTTGATAATCATTCTCCTTTCAGATGGGCGTTACATGGTTATGCAGGTGTTGGTACCATAGCTTATAGAGCCTATCAAAAAGATGCTTCAGGTCAAAAAATGGTAACAGAAGTAAAACCATTTAAATTAGGTTCAATGTTTGCTCAGGCTGGTGCAGGTCTTAAATATAAAGTAAACAGAAGAATTGACATCGAAGGTAGATTAATGTATGTCATGACAGGAGATGATGAGTTTGATGGAGGTGGAAACAAATATAGCGCTATCAATCAGCGTGAAGAGCAGGTTTCTGACAACTTCTTCAATGCTACTTTAGGTATCTCTTTAAAACTAGGAAAGCACGAATCTCACTTAATGTGGCATGATCCACTTCAGGAAATTTATTATAAATTAGATGTTTTGGCTGACAAAAACCAAGATATTGAAGTTTGTAAGAAAGGAGATGCTGATAATGACGGGGTTTGTGATGATTGGGACAGACAGCTTGATACTCCTGCTGGTGCAAGAGTAGATGGTGCTGGTGTTGCTCTTGATACGGATTTAGACGGAGTAATCGATCTTTACGATAAGTGTGTAACTGTTCCTGGACCGGTTGAAAACCAAGGTTGTCCTACAACAGCTCCTGCAACAGGAGGTCCTGTAGATGATCAAACAAGAACGCTTGAAGGAATTGAATTTGATTTGAATTCTGACAGAATTTTACCTTCTAACACCCCTATCTTGAATAACGCTGTTAATTATATTAATTCTTCAGATGGTTCTTATACTGTAATCGGAGCTACCGACACAAGAGCTTCTGATGCTTATAACCAAAAGCTATCTGAAAGAAGAGCTAACAACGTGAAAAATTATTTGATCAAAAACGGTGTACAATCAGGAAAGCTTAATGCAATCGGTAGAGGTGAAAAAGACCTTAAATACCCAGAGTGTGACCCAGCTACTAAATGTCCTGAATGGAAAAACAGAGCAAACAGAAGAGTTTACTTTGAAGCTAAATAAATAATAAATTATTTTAAATTATATAAAAGTCACGCCTTGCGTGGCTTTTTTTGTTGTAATACTTTCCTTACTTTTACTCCATGATTTCCTCACACGATTTTCAAAAACTCAAGTATGAAACCCTAAAACATTTTTGGGGGTATGATAATTTCAGAGACTCTCAGGAAGAAATTATTGATTCCATAATTTATGGAAAAGATACTCTTGCTCTTTTGCCAACCGGAGCGGGAAAATCTCTTTGCTATCAGCTTCCGGCTTTATTGAAAGAGGGAGTTTGTCTTGTCATTTCTCCTCTTCTTGCTTTAATGAAAGACCAGGTTAATCAACTTAAATTTCATCAAATTGAAGCTGAATATTTATCTTCAGAACTGGATGATTATGATGCTGAAGTTATTTATAGCAGATGTAAAGAAGGCCTTACTAAACTTCTATATGTTTCCCCAGAAAGATTGACTAACACACAATTCTTACAAAATATAGAAGAAATTCAATTGTCTTTTATTGCTGTAGATGAAGCTCACTGTATTTCAGAATGGGGACAGGACTTTAGACCTAGTTATCAGAATATTAAGCAATTCAGAAAAAATAACCCGGAAATTGCCTGTCTTGCCTTGACTGCTACGGCTACAACAAAAGTTTTAGAGGAAATTAAAACTAAATTAGAACTTAAAAGCCCTACCGTTTTTCAAAAAAGTTTCAAAAGGGGTAATATTAAAATTTTCACAGAAGAAGTTTCGGATAAGTATCAAAGAGTTTTCGATATTTTAAAATATACTACAAAATCGGGGATTATCTATGTAAGAACCAGAAAAGATGCGGAACAGCTCACTGAATTTTTACATCAAAAGCACCTGAAAAATGTTGATTTTTTTCATGCCGGATTAACAACAAAAGAAAAAAATACCCGCCAAAATGCTTGGAATAACAGTAATCAAAATGTTCTAATTTCTACAAATGCCTTTGGAATGGGGATAGATAAAGATAATGTGCGCTTTGTTATTCACTTCTCCCCTTCTCCTTCCATCGAAAACTATTATCAGGAAATCGGGAGAACTGGACGGGACGGCAAAAAAAGTTTCGCATTTCTTCTTTGGAATAAACAGGAAATATTAAATTTTGACCAAATTTTAAAAAATCAAATTCCTAATAAAACAGAATTTTTAAAAATTATCACTTATCTCTATTCTATTTTTCAGGTTGCAGAATATGAATTGCCAGAGAAGGTATTTCAATTGAATATGGCCGGGATACAAAATTTCACAAAATATTCAAAGGCTAAGATTAATAATGTCTTGACATTCCTTCATAATCAGGAAATCATTTATTTTAATGACAATAAAACGCTGTCATCTTTGGAGCTTTTAATGAAAAGTGATGAAATTGATCAGCTGCCACAGAAAGATGCATATTTTATTGAGCTTTTGCTTCGCTCAATTTCCGGAATTGCAACTCACAAAGTAATGTTCAGCGAACAGCAGCTAAGTAAAAAAATCGAAGTAAGTGCTCATATAATTAAAGAAAGACTTAAAGAGCTCCAACAGAAAAATTATATTGAATATATAGACGGTGCTTTATCCAGTATAAAATTTTTAAAACCTAGGGACGAAAGAGTTATCAATAATGCTTACTGGAAGCTTTTTGAGCACATTCAAAAAAATAAAATTCAAAAATGGGAGGAAATGAAGTTTTATATTGAAGACAATCAATATTGTAAAATGAAACTTATTCTTTCTTATTTTGGAGAAAAAAATACGAAGAATTGCGAGAACTGCTCAGTTTGCGAAAAAAATAAACAGTCTGTTTTCGGAAAAAATATTTCATTAGAAATTATCAATGTTTTGTCTAAAAAACCCGCAACTGTAGAAGAGCTTTCAATTCAATTGACTTATCACCCTAAAGATAATATTCTTGAAAATTTAATTTATCTTCTCGACTCAGGAAAAGTAAAAATGTTGAATTTCAGAACTTATGCGCTGGCATAAAATATTCTGATATCATTTCAAAGAGAAATCTATTTAATCAATCAGTGATATACAAAATAATATTTCAGATCTCTCACTCCACCGTGTTTCGTCCTGATGACACATATATTTTAATTTTTCAATCTTTAAATATTTAAATCAACAAAGATTATCTTTGTACCATGAAATCATTGAAAGTCGTTTTTTTAGGAACTCCGGAGTTTGCGAAAACTTCTTTGGAGGCTATTTATCAATCACATCATGAAGTGGTAGGCGTTGTAACGGTTGCTGATAAAGCAAGCGGGCGCGGACAAAAAATTAATCAATCGCCGGTAAAAATATTTGCGGTAGAAAATAATCTTCCTGTCTTTCAACCTGAAAAATTGAGGAATCCTGAATTTCTGGAAGAACTAAGAAAATTAAATGCCGATGTTTTTGTGGTAGTTGCTTTCAGAATGATGCCTAAAGTTCTTTTTGAAATGCCAAAAATGGGAACTTTCAATCTACACGCTTCACTTTTACCTGATTACAGAGGGGCAGCTCCGATTAATTTTGCAGTGATAAACGGCGAAGAAAAATCTGGTGCGACCACCTTCTTTATCAATGAAAAAATTGATGAAGGTAATATTTTACTTCAGGAAGAACTTGCTATTTTACCTGATGAAAACGCAGGAAGCCTTCATGACAGATTAATGGAAATGGGTGCTAAACTGGTTGTAAAAACCCTTGACGGTTTGGCGGAAGGTTCTATCTCAGAAAAACCTCAGCCCAACGTGGAACATCC
The DNA here is from genome assembly GCF_001045455.1 of Chryseobacterium sp. FH2. GTDB lineage: Bacteria > Bacteroidota > Bacteroidia > Flavobacteriales > Weeksellaceae > Chryseobacterium. The sequence goes on from NZ_LFNE01000015.1 coordinate 54,516, forward strand.
CAAAAATGCTTTTAAAATTTTCAAAGAGGACACAAAAATTGACTGGACAAAAAATTCAAAAGAAGTTCATCAGTTTATTTTGGGAATGTCGCCCTACCCGGCTGCTTTCACAATGTTAAAAATCGGAGAAGAGGAAAAAGGATTAAAAATATTTGGTGGAAAATTTGAAGTCTCAAATCATAAAAAACCTGCCGGAAGTTTAGAGATTTCAAAAAATGATTTTAAAATATTCACGAAAGATGGTATATATTTTCCTCTGGAACTTCAGTTGGAAGGAAAAAAACGAATGAATACCAAAGATTTCCTGAATGGTTTCAGAAATTTCGACGAAATAAAAATGGCTTGATAAATCAAGCCATTTTTATTTTAATCAGTCAATTTATTATAATTGAACCAACTCCGTCACCTCAACATCATATCCCCCAACCTGAGGCTTGATATTTGGATTTTGAGTGATTACTTTAAATTTATTAATTCCAAGATTCTTCAAAATCTGTGTCCCGATTCCGTAATCTCTATAATTGTATGCCAGAGTCGGATGTTGCTCCTGACCGTCCTGATAATTCAAAAACTGCTGTAATTTTCTTAATGTATTCTCAGAATTTGAAACATTATTAATAAAAATAATAGCTCCTTTTCCCGCTTCATTTACCATGTTTGTCACCTTCTCCAATAATGGCTTTTCACCATTATTTAATCTTGTTAGAACATCAAAATAAGAATCAGAAGACTGAACTCTTACCAGAACAGGCTCATCAACCGTCCACGCTCCTTTTGTCAATGCAAAGTGGATTTGGTCGTTAGAAGTCTCCCTGAAAGCAAAGAAATCATATTCTCCATAAGCAGTTTTTACTTTTCTTTCTTCCAGTCTTTCGATAAGATTCCCTTTTTTAAGCTGATAATGAATCAAATCTTCAATAGAAACGATCTTCATGTCATGTTTCTGAGCAAAAACCTGTAAATCCGGTAAACGAGACATTGTGCCGTCTTCATTCATGATTTCACAGATAACTCCACCTTCTTTTAAGCCTGCTAAATGAGTCAGATCAATTGCTGCTTCAGTATGTCCTGCTCTTTTTAGAACTCCTCCTTTTCTTGCACGAAGCGGAAAAATATGACCGGGTCTCATAAAATCTGTCGGTTTAGATTTTTCATCCATCAAAGCTAAAATAGTTTTAGCTCTGTCACCTGCAGAAATACCTGTAGATGTCCCGTTTCCAAGAAGGTCAACCGAAACCGTAAAAGCTGTTTCTTTAGGATCGCTGCTTCTGCTTACCATGACATCAAGTCCCAGCTCATCACATCTTTTTTCAGGAAGTGGCATACAAATCAATCCCCTTCCGTGAAGCGCCATAAAATTGATGATTTCAGGTGTTGTCAATTCTGCAGCACAAAGAAAATCACCTTCGTTTTCTCTGTCCTCATCATCCACTACTATGATTATTTTACCATTTTTAAGGTCTTCAATAGCCTCTGGAATAGTATTTAATTTAATATCAGACATTTTTACTTTTTAAATTTTTGCAAAGATACTCATAAAAATAAGCATCTGCCAATTAATATAAATGGTTTGTTAAGCTTTGAATAATGAGTCTTTAGCTTTTCTGATGATCTCGTAAGATTCCAGTCTTTTCTGATGATCATAAATATGAGAATTGATCATCAGCTCATCTACATTGAATTTTTCCTGAAAACTTTTCAGCTTTTGTTCAATTTCCGCTTGATCTCCGATAAAAGTATATCTCAATTTCTGCAAAACCATTGATTTCTCCATCGGCGACCAAATGTCATCCATATCATCAACCGGAGGTGCGAAGGGCTTTCTGTCATTTCTTACAATATTGATAAATGCCTGAAATAATGTTGTGGAAATTTTATGTGCTTCCTGTGTAGTTTCTGCAGCTACCCCATTTACACAGGCAATAATATAAGGTTTATCTGAATATTTCGAAGGTTGAAAATGTTCTCTGTAAATTTTAAATGCTATTTCCATTTGTTCAGGAGCAAAATGTCCCGCAAAAGCGTAAGGAAGTCCCAATTCTGCTGCTAACCAAGCGCTGTCTGTACTTGAACCCAAAATATACAGCGGAATATCCAATCCTTCACCAGGAATGGCACGAACCAATGCATCAGCATTTTCTTTGGAAAAATATTTTTGCAATTCCAAAATCTGTCTGGGAAACTGTTCGTTAATAACGGCCGGATTTCTTCCTAAAGCCTGAGCCGTTAACCCATCAGTTCCGGGAGCCCTGCCTAATCCAAGATCAATCCTTCCCGGAAAAAGTGATTCTAAAGTACCAAATTGTTCGGCAATAACTAATGAACTGTGATTTGGGAGCATAATGCCTCCGGAACCGACTCTTATTTTTTTCGTTCCGTTGGCGATAAAGCCAATCAGAACCGAAGTCGCAGAGCTTGCAATACTTGCCATATTATGATGCTCTGCAAGCCAGAATCTTTTATAATCTAAATTTTCAGTATGGCTTGCTAAAGATAAACTGTCCTGAAAAGTATCGTGAATGCTTTTCTCCTGCTTTACTGGCGCAAGGTCAAGAACCGATATTTCAAAATTTTTCATATCGAGATGTTTATTTTTCTGAAGGTGAATAGAATCTCCTTCCTTAATTTCATATAATTTTAAATTTTGGTCTAAAAACCAAACAAATTTAAAGCTAATAAATTACATTAGTTACTTTTTGTAATTGATAGGATTGATTAGGCAGTTCAGGAAAAAACTATTGGAAATTTTTTAAATACATCCATTTTTTTCTTAGTTGAAAATTTAATTATGAAAGGAAACAATGCAAAAAGCGAATATATTTTTGCACAGCAATTTTTATTTTATAATAAGGATGATAAAGGTGATATAAAAATTGTGATATATCGTGTTAACCAAGATTTAATAATGCATTATTAAATCCTTTTCTTTTATGATTTCGCTTTCTCTTTTAAATAATTAAAGTGATTAATCAAGATCCTGATTTCATTAAATTCAAAATTACTTGGCAAAGCGTTTTTCCATTCTGTTAAAGTCTCGTAAGGATTTTTGTAGAATATATCTTCAAAAGCTTTGATCTTATCTGAAGTAATTACTCTAGAAATATCCAACAAACCTTGTTCTGCAAATTTTGCGAGATGCCCGATTACCGTTTCCTTTACCAAACCTCTTTCCAATGCAACTTCGGCAATCGTTTTTCCTTGCTCAAACAATTGGAAAGTAAGAACCTGTGAAGGAACTTTTGCAACTTTCATACTGACTTCCTTGTCGTTTTTCTCATCCAGAAGTTTGGTTTCCAACAAATGAATTTCCTTTAGGCTATTCAGATATTCCTCAATATCTTCAAGCCAGGTTCTTAATTCTTCATTATATTGTTTTAAGCCTTTTACTCCTTTTATTTCAGCGTAAAATTCTTTTAAAGGATTAAAAACTTTATCTCTGATTTCGGTAAAAAAGAAATTAACCGCACCTTTTGTCTTACTCTCAATTTCAGACCATTCTTCTTTTTGATTGATAAAATTATTTACCTTCTGAAAGATTATTCTTTCTAGTTTTTCAAAGATTTTTCCAAGGTTTACAATCTCGTGTTTCAGTTGAAAATAAAGCTGATTCGCCTTTACATTATCAATACTTTTCGTGACAATCGATAGCTTATTCCACTCCTCTACTTCTTTTAAAAGCCATTGGGAATCAACAGTCCGGAGTACTTTTTTGATGCTGTAATCGTATTTTTCCTGATTCAAGATAGTTTCAACATAGTCATTCGCCACCGTATCTGAATGGAAAGTCAAAATTCGGTTGTCCTTAAAAATAACTTCGGGAGTAATTCTAGATTTTAAAACAATACCTTCCAACGTTCGGCAACGGGAAAGCGCCACATATACCTGACCTGCAGTGAAACTTTTTCCGGCATCAATAATTACTTTATCAAATGTTAAACCCTGACTTTTATGAATCGTTACCGCCCAAGCCAGTTTTATAGGAAATTGCTCGAAACTTCCTAAAACTTCTTCTTTGATATTTTTATCGGTATCAAGGAAGTACTTTTTCTGTTCCCAGACTTCTCTCTTCACAGTAATTTCTCTTTCGCTTCCGTCAAGAATTACCCTAATTTCATTTTCATCCAAAGCGGAAATTTCACCTAATTTACCATTGAAATACTTCTTCTCTCCGGAAATATCGTTTCGGATAAACATGATTTGAGCACCTATTTTTAATTCTAAAAACTGCTCGTTCGGAAACTGATTTTCTTTAAACTCACCAAAAAGCTTTGCTTCATAGGTGTTAGCCTCAACTTTTATTCCTGCCAATTCTTTCTGATTGATTTCATCTGCCATTTTGTTGTGCGAGCACAGGTAAACGTAAGATTCAGTCCCCATTTCAAAATCAGGCTGGTATCTTTCATTTAAATGTTCAAAATCAATATTGGCAATATCTCCATCACGAATTGCATTTAGAATTTCCAAAAACTCTTGATCCGTTTGACGGTAGACTTTCGTTAATTCAATCGTAACCAGAGGGATTTCTTTAATGGCATGACTGTCAAAAAAGAAAGGTGAATTGTAAAACATTTTCAAAATATGCTCATCTCTCACCACTGGCGGAAGCTGATACAAATCCCCGATAAACAACATCTGAACACCTCCAAAACGCTGATTATTCCTTCGGATAAATCGCAAAGAAAAATCCATCATATCCAGAACATCTGCTCTCAACATTGAAACCTCGTCAATAATGATAATCTCCACTTCTCTTAATAGTTTGAGCTTATCTTTTCTGTATTTAAAATGAGGCATCAGATCAGCAATATTATTTGCCAGACTGGTGTCTATTCTCTCAGTAGTCGGTAAAAAAGTCCTTAAAGGCAACCCAAACATCGAATGAATGGTAACGCCACCTGCATTGATGGCCGCAATCCCGGTAGGTGCAACTACAATATGTTTTTTTCTGGTACGTTTTACAAAATCATTTAGGAAAGTTGTCTTTCCCGTTCCTGCTTTTCCGGTAAGAAAAACGCTTCTGTTGGTATGCTCTATTAAATCAAAAAAGTGATTGTTCATCGTCCCCAAAATTACGGAAAATGAAATTTAAAATTCTTATCTTGGCATAACTTTTGAAAATAGTTTCACCAAATTAATGAAAATATTTATGAGAATCTCCTTATTAATTGTGTCAATGGCTGTTATCATGGCTTCATGCTTTTCTTCAAAGAATGCTGATGCAAATGCTAATTTACCTAAAGATATATCTGAAAGACCTATTGATGAAGACAGTCAGAAATACGATCAGGCCCAATTGGATAAATTAAGAGCAGAAATTGAGGCTGAAGCTGAAAAAGAAAAATGCACAGACACTACAACCGGAGATTGGAAGCCAGCCGCAATGGGTTCTAAAGCTTGTGGCGGGCCAAAATATTACATTGCATATCCTGCAAAACTAGAAGCCACAATTTTACCAAAAATTGAGAATTACAACAATAAAGAAAAAGAATTTAATAAAAAATATAACATTATTTCTGATTGTTCCTTAGTAGGAGAACCTGCAGGAATAAGATGCGCCAACGGAAAAGCAGAGGTTGTGTATCCCGTAGAATAACTTTTAACTCTCAGGAGTTTCTTTACTAAGGATTTATTTTAACACCAAAAAAGCTTCATCAAATTGGTGAAGCTTTTTTATAAATTATCATTAAATAAATTTTTGCTTATTAAAATTCACTTTCAACTTCTTTCACATTTTCTTTATACCAGGAAGAATATTTTACATAATTGTCAGCGATTCTGTTTACTTCACCTTCCAGCAATTGAGCACTAATGTCTTTGATTTTTTTTGCAGGAACACCGCCCCAAACTTCTCCTGATTTAATATGAGTACCCTGTGTCACCACGGAACCTGCTCCTACAATTGAATTTTCTTCCACCAGACAGTCATCCATCACTATAGATCCCATCCCAATCAAAACATTATCCTGAATCGTGCATCCGTGAACAATTGCATTGTGCCCGATAGAAACATTATTTCCAATATTCAAAGGGTATTTTTGATATGTACAGTGCAACATTGCATTATCCTGAACATTTACCTTATCACCCATTTTGATGTAATGTACATCTCCTCTAATGACTGCATTATACCAAATACTACAGTCTTTTCCCATGGTAACATCTCCGATAATCGTAGCTGTTTCAGCCAAAAAAGTATTTTCTCCGATTTGCGGTCTTTTACCTAAAAGTTCTTTTATTAAAGCCATAATTTTAATTTGAAAATTTGACAACAAGTTGGTTTGAAAATTAAACATCGAAATCACAAATCGTAAATTACAGTGATAGCGAAAATCTAACTTCTAATCTCTAACTTCTAATTTCTAAATACGTATTTTTGTATCTCAAATTTAACGAAAAAATGCATACTATACTTATAGAACCAACCGAAAACCCAAAAGTGATGAAATTTGTTGCTGATTACAACTTGATTCCAGGGTCTTTAGAGTTGGACAGAGATTCGGATATATCAGAAATTCCTTTGGCACAGGAGCTTTTCAATTACCCATTTGTGGAAAGAATTTTCATTACGGCTAATTTTGTAGCAATCGCTAAACAGGATACTGTAGAATGGGAACACGTGGCAGAAAGCCTGAAAAATATCGTTGAAGACGAATTATTGGCCAACCCTAGAATTTACCTTCAAAAGAGAAAAGAGATGTATCAGATTTATGCTGAAATGACTCCAAATCCAAATGCCATGAAATTTGTTTCAAACAAATTATTATTAGAAGGTTTTGTAGAAGTAAAGTCAAGAGAAGAGGCAGAAGGAGTTCCTTTGGCACAGGCTATTTTTAAAGAATTTGATTTTGCGAAAGAAATTTTTATTTCTGATAATTTTGTGGCAGTTACAAGGGACGACACTGTAGAATGGCACCAGGTAATGATGGCTGTACGTGGTTTTATTGCAGAATATCTTCAAACCGGGGGTGAAATTTCAAACATCGAATCTCAAAAGCACGAAAATCCTGTAGAAAAAATAATCAACAGAGACTATACAGACGACGAACAGAAAATTTCTGATATTTTAAATGAATATGTTGCGCCTGCAGTGGAAAACGATGGTGGAAAAATTTCTTTAATGGAATACGACCAGGAGCATAAAACCGCAAAAATGCTGTTACAGGGAGCTTGCTCAGGATGTCCAAGTTCTACAGCTACTTTGAAAAACGGAATCGAGAATATTTTAAAGCAATTTGTTCCTGATTTGGTAGAAAGAGTGGAAGCTGTAAACGGATAACAACATAAGTAATTAGTAATAAATAATCAGGCAATAAGCATTACTCATTACCAATTACTCTTTATTTATATTATGAAAGGAATTTTATTAGTAAATCTTGGTTCGCCAAGATCAACGGCAGTAAATGATGTAAAGGAATATCTTGATGAATTCCTGATGGATGAAAGGGTAATTGATTACCGATGGATTTTCCGGGCACTTCTCGTTCGCGGAATTATTTTAAATACAAGGCCTGCAAAATCTGCAGAAGCCTACAAAACAGTCTGGACGGATGAAGGTTCTCCACTGATTGTCATCACAGAAAAAATACAGAAGAAACTTCAAAAGTTAGTTGATGTTCCTGTGGAAATCGGGATGAGATACGCTGAACCGAGCATTGAAACAGGAATCAGAAGATTAGTTGATAAAGGAGTTTCCGAAATAGTACTTTTCCCTCTGTATCCGCAATATGCGATGAGTACAACAGAAACTGTAATAGAAAAGGCGGAAGAAGTTAGAAAAGAAAAATTCCCGAATGTAAAGATTAATTATATTCAACCGTTTTACAACAGAGATATTTATATCAATTGTTTGGCGGAAAGCATTAAAGAAAAACTTCCTGAACAATTTGACGCTTTGCAGTTCTCGTATCATGGAGTTCCGGAAAGACATATTTATAAAACCGATCCTACTAAAACGTGTAATTTAAACGATTGCTGTACGCGTGAACACAATCCCAGCCATCAGTTTTGCTACCGTCATCAGTGTTTTAATGTTACAAATTCTGTGATAAAAAAGCTAGGACTGCCAAAAGAAAAAGTGATGGTCACTTTTCAGTCAAGATTGGGAAAAGATAAATGGATGGAGCCTTATACAGACGAGACTCTTGAAAGTATCAGCAAAAAAGGAGTAAAAAACCTTGCAATTGTCTGTCCGGCTTTCGTGTCTGACTGCCTTGAAACGTTGGAAGAAATTTCCGTAGAAGGAAAAGAACAGTTCTTGCATGGTGGGGGAGAAAATTTCCATTATATTCCTTGCCTGAATGATGAAGACCGATGGATTGAAGTCGTAAAAATTTTGTGCGAAGAAAAACTGAATGAGTTTTATTTAGTTTAGAATATAAAACCTCCATTTCCGGAGGTTATTTTTTTGTAAAATACAGGCTTATAGTTGTGTTTCACATTATAGCCTTTATTAAAATTCATTACAAAACCAAATAAACTCACATCTAATCAAAATCCATAAATTATCAACCACACCCCTACTAAAAACACTAAAGCTACAAATAAATATAAAAATATTAAACAAGACCCCTTAATTTTAAATATAAAAATGAAAAATTTAAATATTTTTCTTACCTTTACCCCATCAAAAGAACATCATTAACCTTAAAAATTAAAATGATGAATACAACAGCTCAAACTTTAGTACACAAAATTGAAAGTTTCACCCCTGAACTGTTAGAAACTTTGGCAAAAATGGTTGAGAATTTGGAAATCCAAAATAAATTCTCAGTTCCCCAGTTTCAAATTGATGAGGTTTTGTACAGAATTCAGTTTCATCAGGAAAACCCAAAAACAAAACTTGATTTTTTTGAAAATATTTCTGACCTGAAAAAGAATTGTGCTTAAAAAATGAAAATCCTCCTCTCTTCCATTGCCAAAAATGACATAAGGTTGCTTATGAGAGTTTTTAATGCGGAAAAAGAAAATAAAGGAATCGACTTTCTGGAAGATCTGAAAGTATCTATCAATGAGATTTTGGAAACCTCAACCCAAAAGTCCAGCGAAATAGCCGTGAATAAAATGGAAAACTTTCCTGTTCTTATTCATTATATTTTTGAAAATGAGGAAAATTTATTTATAACAGCAATTTTTAAGGAACTGAATTAATAAAAACAATTTAAACACTATTATTATATTTGTATGCCATTGGCAAAACCTTATAAGTATGAGCTTATAAGGTTTTTTATTTAAGCTATCTTACAGGCGTTCTGAATTCTCCGTACCCCATCAAGCCGTCATAGTTTCTCCCAAATGGTTTGTAATACATAAATCCCTGATACAGGTTTTCCGTTTGCCAGAAATTTCCGTTGACTTCGCCAAAGTTAAGGCTTCCATCAGCTTCTTTGGTTGCCAAAACATAATTATAAAAACCTTGTTTCAAAAATATTTTGGCAACATATCTTTTGTTTTGAGCATCATATTGCATTTGGTATTCTTTGTGAGGTTTAAAATCATTAAAACCACCCAAAACATAAATTTCTTTATCCACAGGATCAGATTCTAACGAAAAATATACCCAAGAATAGTCTGCTTCTCTTTCAGCATTTCTTTCCAGCCCCAAATCATTTCTCCTGTAATACCAGGCTCCGTTTACATCCGGCTGATACTGATAGTTTAAAGGAAATGCCCAAACCGGATGAAGATATGTATTATTTACACCATCTTTCACCTCAGTACCCTGAACCATGTCAGCAGGCATATTCATATTTTTATTGTCAAAATAATAAAATTCATTATTTCCCGGGAAAACAAGGTTCATTTGTTGAAAAAGAATTTTATTTCCTAATGTTGAGCTTGGCCTTAAATTATTTACTGTAACATTCGGGTTGTTATTTTGCATCACACTTACCGTGATAGAATTCACATTCGAAGATAAGTCTCCGGTTTTTCCGACTGCCTGTACCTCAATCCTTTGATTGGCATTTGGGTTTTTAGCATCTGCAAATCGAGAAACATTCAAAGCTAACGCTGCATTATCCTCCACTACATAAAATCTTCTTTTGAAAAGAGGCTTATCTGCAGAATCTTTGTAAACAATCAGTTCGAAATTGCCTGAAATTTTTGGTTGAATTTTATCATTCGGAAATGTCAGCTTATAATGTGTATAAGCCTGCAACGTATTGAAAGAATATTCAAATTTATCCAACAAAGCATTTAGGCTTCCGTTGGCAATTTCTGTAAAGAATAGATTGTCATCCTGCCAATTTCTGTCGTAATGTTTCAACGTATATCTGTAAATTTCACTGGAATTGGTAAGATCATCAAAACTCAACACCAATTGCTGATTAAAATTAATGACCGGCGTCTCGTCATTCGTCTGAGGATTGAATAATTGTATACTTTGGATTTTTTGTCCGAAAGCTAAAGAGCTTAAACTTAGTAATAATATCTGCAACGTTTTCATTATTACGAAGATAACGAAAAATCAATTTTAAACCATAAAAGTTGTTAAAGTTTATTTATTAATAAGGAAGCTAAAACAGATACTTCGGCTTTATCCGGCATAACATTACTGATACTAACGTTTTTTTAGCGGAAATGTTCAACACTGTTATGCCGGGCAAAGCCGAAACATCCATAATAATCAAGTTAAAAACTCTTAAGTATTTTTAAACAACAACTTTTGTAGTTAAATTTGTCTTAATTAAAATATTCAGAATATGCTTCAGATTCAAAGTTTCGTATTCAACTTTGCAAGCGAAAATACCTACATTCTTTACAACGAAAATAAAAATGCATGGATTATCGATCCGGGAAATATGACTGAGCAGGAAACTCAGGCTATCAATAATTTCATAACTGAAAATGATTTAAAAATCCGGAAAATTCTTTTAACTCACGCGCATATCGATCATGTTTTAGGCTTACAATGGGCTTTTGATGCCTTTAAGGTTCCAGTGACAATGCATCAGGACGATAAAGAGGTTTTAGATATGCTTCAGGCAAGCGGGATGCGATTTGGTTTTCAAATCGAGCCTGTAAATGTAGAAATAGAATATATAAACGAAGGAGACGAACTTGAATTAGATGGAGAAAGATTCAAAATTTATCATGTTCCGGGACATTCTCCGGGAAGTGTGATTTACCATAATACTGAGCAAAAATTCATGGTTTCCGGTGATGTTTTGTTTGAAGGAAGCATCGGAAGAACGGATTTATACAAAGGAAACTACGAACAATTAATCAGTGGAATCAACTCAAAACTATTCATACTTGATGATGAAACACAGGTTTTCTCAGGACATGGAAATTCCACAACAATCGGATTTGAAAGGCAGCATAATCCGTTTTTCAAATAATTTGCACACATAAAAAACCGTCAGAAAAATCTGACGGTTTTTTAAGAATGATATGAAATCTGAGTTTTAAAAATCTAGGGTAATTGATGCTCTTGCAGCAGCTCCCATGATTGGCCGTGCCATAATGATGCCGTCACCCGTTGGCGAACCAGCTCTTGGATCTCCTTCTGTAATACCAATCGTATTAAAGATATTGGTACCATCCACTGCAAAACGAATTTTTCCAAGCTGATAAGACATTCCCGCTCCAAATTCACTGAAGGAAGGCAATGTCTGGGCGTTCAATTCATCCTGGAAACGTTTCCCGTAATAATTCATACTTACATAAGCTCTCCATGACTTTGTAATATTCACGGCTGGAGCAATATTGAAGTAGAATTTTGGCATTCTTCTTACTGTATTCCCTTCTAAAAGACTTCCTGTCTCTAAATTTTTATATTTCGGATTCTGAACTGTTCCGTTGAATGTTACTTCCAATATGTTACTGAATAATCTGGCATATCCTTCGAATTCTACCCCATAATTTCGGGTATTTGCAAAGGTATTCTCCGAAGTACCGTCAGAGAAAATATCCGTAAATGAAAGATTTTTCAGCGTAGAATAGAACGGAATCACTGCCAAATCAAAAGTACGAGAATAATATTTATATCCTACTTCCAACTGATTAGTTGTTACAGCTTTCAACGGTCCGTCAGGGTTCGGATTTGAGAAATAATTGTAATACGCTTCTTCATTTGGTGATCTGAAACCATGAGAGAAACGAGCATATACCGCATTCTCTTTATTAATCTTATAATTAGTAGCCAGTGTATAAGAAACCTTATCTATATTATAGTTCCAATATGTAAATTTACTGCCCAAAACACTCATATTATCATCAGCCGTTGTCGTGGTGAAACCATGCGTCCCGTCTGTTGTTAATCCTGAATTATTTAAATTTGAGTTTGTTGTATTAGCAAAATTCCCTTTATAAAAATCATGACTGTAACGGATACCGGCATTGAAACTCAACGCATCGGTAATATTATAATCTATATTTACATATAAATCATTCAGGCTTCCTTGCGTCTGAGTATCTCTCTGTAAGAAAGTCATATCAGTAACCCCGTTATATGTTTTAGAATAACCTGTATCAGTCGGATTTAAAGAAGTATCAACCAAATTCAAAAGCTCCGGCCTATCTGAAGCTGTGGTTAAAATGTTACTCCAGTTCCAGTATTGATGAGATTTCCAGCTTGATTTATAAAAACCTGCCGTTACATTACCTTTATCTAATTTGTAATTGAATTGTAAATCATTCACAAAATTATTCATCTGCTTATCAATTGCCCAGAATCCTAATTTTTGAACATAGGCAGGATTTACCACCGCACCGGTACTTACTGAAGTATATTGTGGCGCTACTGCATGCACCAATACCGGCGGAGTTGCAGGATTATTATCCGTATCTTGATATTCATCATAATTTTTAGCAAAATCAGCTGCCGTCTGAGGCCCTCCCGCCGGGAAAATTCCAGTATAATTCATATTAATATCAGTATATCTTGTTTTATTGATAACACTGAAATTATTTCCTAAATCATATTTAAATTCAGCTCCTAAAACATCAACTTTCGGGTGAATTCCATCTTCTAAGTTTCTGCTGAAAAATCCCCCTCCGGCTTGTGGAATATTCAGTTGACTGATTGCCCTGTAACTGTATGTTCCATAATTTGGGTCAAAACCTTGGAATCCTTTCAAGTCATTGCCGTTCTGCACCAAAGGAATCGGCAGGAAGAATGTATTTCTATCGTCCAGTTTTTTATAATAAACTTTAGCATACCCTTTATCAAAAACATATTTCAGGTTCATTCTAATCTGCCCTCCATTGTTGGCTTTGAAACCTGTTTTTCGAATTCCGTCATCTGATCTGTAAAAGCCTCCGACATTGAAGAATAATTTATCCTGAACCAAGGCTCCGCCTAAGTTTACATCTGTGCGCATCAAACCATAAGTACTTGTTTCCAGCTTTGCAGTTCCTTTAAAATCATTGCTTCCTTCTTTTGTAATAAAATTAATAAGGCCACCAGGAGAATTGGTTGCATAAATTGACCCGGAACCACCTCTTAAAGCCTCCAATCTGTTCACAGAATTATCTACTCTGAAAAAATTATCCGCATTAGCAAACTGCAAAGCCCCGTCTTCAAAAACCGGCAGACCATCTTCCTGAACCTGCACAAATTCATAAGCTCCCGCAGAAGGAATACCTCTTGCGAAAAGGTTGTTTCCTACCTCACCTCCGGAAGTTTCAACTGCAAAACCGGGAACCCTTTGTAGCAATGCAGCAGCACTGATCGGGTTTTGCTTCTGAATTTCTTTTGCACTGAATGTAGAAATCGCTGTACTGGATTCTATTTTCTTTTTCGGGTTAGAGTTACCCGTAATAACAACTTGCTCGATAGATGCCGATCTTGTGGAATCCTGTGGAGTTTCCTGGGCATACGCATTATTGAAATACAGCGTTGCTACACCGGCAATTAAAAAGATCGATTTTTTTTTCATAGCCATATGAATTTTATAGTTAGTTTTAATTCTTTTTTAATGTAAGATAGATACCGTTTGTCCAGCCAAAACCGTCTTGGTTTGGATATTCTCCACCTCCCGCAATCGTTTCCGTATCCAGTGCATTATATTTTTCCATCAGCTTGCCGGTATTATTGTAGACTCTTTCAACATTTGAACACCAATTATTTTTAATTTTTTCAGCTAAATCATCAAAGCCGTAATTTTTCATTGCTTTAAAGCCAAGCCATTGATAAGGAGCCCAAGCATTTGGTAAATCCCACTGTTGACCTGTTTTTTTGGTTGTTGTTACCAACCCTCCCTGATACAAAAACTTTTCAGCTATAATTTCAGCAACAGATTTTGCCTGTTCCTCATCTGCCAGTTTTAAAAATAAAGGATAAAGAGCGGCAATATGTTCAGACGGGGTTTGTGTGTGTTTTTTTAGATGATAGTCTTTATAAATCTTTCCATCCCAAAAGTATTTATCTATCATTTGTCTTCGGCTTGCCGCCCTTTCTAAAAAATAATTCTCTTTATCAGTAAGATTTTGAAACGCTGAAGATTTTGCTAAAGTATTTTCCAAATGCCATAAAAGACAGTTCAGATCAACCTCTGCCAAATTCAGTGTTTCAATAGTCTGTATATTCTCTCCGTCTGCAAACCATCTGCTGGAAAAATCCCAGCCGGATTCGCAGCCACTTCTTATATTTCTGTAAAATTCTTCGTTTAAAGCATTTTCACCATCTTCAATATCAATCAGATAACTTTCAGGACGGGGAGTATTTTCAGCATCATAATATCTGTTTAAAATATCTCCATCTTTAGTTTTCACAACTCTTTTAATACCGGAATCGTTATCTAAATCATTTTTTCCATCCATCCAAAAAGCATATTCTTTTTCTAAGGTATCGTGATATCTGATATAAATATTTTCGTCTTTTGTTGTTTCAAACAGCAAATCAAGCATCAGCGAAAAGTACGGGGGTTGAGAACGGGTTAAAAAATGAGTTCTGCTTGCATTCGGAACAAACCCTACATTTTGAATTAAGTAAGAACAGTTTTCAATAATATTTTCCATCATTTCAATTCTTCCCGAAACCTGCAAACCAAGCATAATAAAATAGCTGTCCCAATAAAAAAACTCATTAAAACGGCCTCCCGGAACCACATAAGGCTTTGGAAGCTTTAATAAAGTGCCTTTTTCTTCATAAGCTGTTCTTGTCAGTTCATCCCAAAGTTTTTCAATATGATCTTCAATCGGCAAATGATCTTCTCTCTGAATTGAAATCTTTGCTCCCAAAAAATCAAAATTTGACATTACAAAACTTTTCAGGTCAAAACTTTCCCTTTGTTTTTCCAACTCATATTTTGCATTAATTTCAGAAATCGGAAATAACGGAACCGCATCTGTCATCATCTTTTGGTCCTCAAAAACCTTAGATTTTTGCACATCATCAAAAAGCACCTGAATTTCTTTTATGTAAAGCTGATTGTTCATTTTTATTTTTTAGGATTTATTTTTAATTTATTCATGAAAATTGCCGAAATAATCAATAATGAAAGCGGAATTAGTGAAAGGTAAAAAGCCTGCTGCCCACTAAACTCCTGAAATACAAAACCTGTGATTATCGACCCGATTGTCCCTCCGATTGCGGAGAAAACTACGATTAATCCAGACATCGCACTATGCAGATATTTCGGAATTGAAGCTAAAATTACAGAATTGATACTCGGATAAATCGGAGCTAACAAGCCGCCCATCAGTGGAAATAAATACACCACAATTGGGGCATTAAACCAACTTGTATTGGTGTCAATATGAATGTTATGAGTTAATGGCAAAACCAATAAAATACTAATGGCAAAGCCTACCACACAGAAAGAAACCACATAAATCCAGCTGAATCTTTTCGAGAAAAATCCCGATAAAAATCTCCCCAAAGCAAAGGCTCCTGCCAAAACGGCTCCTGCCTGAATACTCATCGAGGTGGGAACTTTTAAAATTTCTTTATAAAAAGTAGGTGTCCATGTCTGGAAGCTCTGTTCCACCAAAACAAAAAGGAAAGCACACAATAAAAAGAATAGTACTTTTTTGTAGCTGAACAAACTTACACTGTTTCTCAAATCTCCCAACAAATCGGTTTTTTCGCTTTTCGCTTCATTTTCATCAAGTTTTGAGAAAAATAAAAACAAAAACGACAATGCTGAAAGACCTCCCAAAACCCAATAAGCATTCAGCCAATGTGTGGATTTTGGGTTGTGGTCATCAATAAATAAGCTGAATAAAACATTTCCCATTAACACGCCAATCATAAAAAACCCTTCTAGGTATCCCATGAAACTTGAGTGTTCTTTATCCGTATTTGTCACCAATCCAATGGAAGTGAAAACTGATATTTTTATCAAAGCAAAAGAAATCCCAACAATAGCAAACAGCAATTTGAAAAACCAGAACTCATTAGTAAAGGGCATTACAAAACACATACAACTCACCAAAAACAGAGCAATCAACATAGAGTTTTTTATTCCGATTTTCGGTAAAAATGATGCTAAAATAAACGAACAGATAGCAATCGGAAGATCTTTAAAACCTTCCAGAACACTCGCCTGAGATTTTGAAATCCCAAAATTTTGCTGCACCTGCAAAATGACTGTTCCTACGGAATTCAAAAGAATCGCAAAAACAAAATAGTTCAAAAACAAGACAGCTTTTATATTGAAATTTTTCATGTAAATAATTTCTTGCTGGCTAAGATAGAAGCATTTGAGTTAACATTAATTTAACACAGTAAATGAATATTTGAACTATATTAATATAATTATTATTTTAGGAGATAAAATACGATTAACTGAATGAAAGTTACTTTTGAAAGAGTGATTCCTGATGAAAAGAGCTCTTTTCGCACGATTCACAATAACTCGCCTATCTCAGAATTTAAATGGGAATATCATTATCATCCCGAAATCGAACTTGTATGTGTCATTTCCGGGAGCGGAACGCGACATGTTGGTTATCACAAAAGCAATTACGCAAATGGAGATTTGGTATTAATCGGTTCCAATATTCCACATTCAGGGTTTGGGCTAAATTCCATTGATCCACATGAAGAAATTGTACTTCAGTTCAACGAAGAAATTTTGCAGTTTCCCCAACAGGAAATTGAAGCACGATCTATCAAAAATTTGCTCGAGCTTTCAAAATACGGAATACATTTTCATCCTAAAATCAAAAAAGCAATGCTTCCAAAATTGAAATTAATGTTGGAGTCTGAAGGCTATAAAAGATATTTATTGCTATTGGAAATACTATTTGAGCTTTCAAAATGCACAGAGTATGAGCTTTTGAACAAAGAAATTATGCCCTATACAATCATTTCAAAAAATAAAACCCGCCTGGAAAATATTTTTACATACGTAGAACATAACTTTGATAAAGAAATTAATATTGAAGATGTTGCAAAACTGGCAAATCTGACCTTACCTGCTTTCTGTAATTTTTTCAAAAAAGCAACACAGATTACCTTTACAGAATTTGTGAACCGGTATCGCATTAATAAAGCGTGTCTGCTGATGGCACAGGATAAAAGCATCTCAGAATGCAGTTACAGTTGCGGGTTTAATAATGTGACTTATTTTAATAGAATGTTTAAAAAATATACAGAGAAAACACCCTCAGAATTTATTAAGAATTATTCGCATAATAAGGTAAATATAGATTTAAAAGTTGAGGATGATACAAGAGTTAAAGCGAGATTTTAAAAATAAGATTCAAACAAAAAAACACTTGTCCACAAGTAATGGGGATAACTTTGGGGATAACCTCACAACCTGATAATTATCAAATATTTATAAAAGACAAAATAAGATTGAGAGGTCAAATCTAAGAAAGATAATATAGATCTAACACTAAAATATTAATAAATTTGTGGATAACCTTGTGGATAACTTTTAACAAAATATATAACCAAAAGTCTATCCGTTATAAAAAAAGCCGTTCAAAAAGAACAGCTTTATA
Organism: Chryseobacterium sp. FH2; assembly: GCF_001045455.1. GTDB lineage: Bacteria > Bacteroidota > Bacteroidia > Flavobacteriales > Weeksellaceae > Chryseobacterium. The sequence goes on from NZ_LFNE01000015.1 coordinate 72,414, forward strand.
TATTTTAAACTAAAGGAAAAATTATTTCCATTTAATATTACAACCCATGCTCGGTCTTTGAATTTCTTCCTGAGGCTCACCCAACAGAAGATTTTCAAAAGCGATAATTAAATCTTCACCTGTAACATCTTTATGGTTTCCCGGTCTTGAATCATCCATCTGCCCTCTGTAAATAAGATCTAATTTCTCATCAAAGAAAAAGAAATCCGGTGTGCAAGCTGCATCATAAGCTCTTGCAATTGCCTGGCTTTCATCATATAAATAAGGAAAATCAAAATTTCTTTCAATTTGAAATTCAATCATCTTTTCCGGGGAATCTGCAGGGTATTTTTCTACATTATTCGAGTTTATTGCGATAAATTCAATTCCTCTTTCATTATAATCTTCATATAATTCATGAAGTTTATCAATCACATGAAGAACAAACGGACAATGGTTGCACATAAAGATTACCAGCGTCCCTTTTTCGCCTTTCAAATCATCTAATGATTGAATTTCATTGCTTTTAGACGGGTTCGGGAGCTCAAAAAACGGTGCTTTTGTACCCAATGCTAACATATTTGAGGGAGTATCCATATCTTTTTTATTTGTTGACAAAGATAAATATTTCTTTTATTAAAAGCATATTCAGGCTTTTATAAACTTTAGTTAAAAGTTAAATTCAAAAAATTGTTTGGAAGATATACAGAAAAGTTTGTAGTTTTGCTAACACTGTTAGAAAAGAAATATCATGGGTCTACATGAACGTCGTCAAAGAGAAAAAGAATCCATCCGTGCAAATATTTTGCAGGCGGCTTTCAATTTGGCGAAAACTGAAGGCTGGGCATCACTTTCGATGCGTAAAATTGCAGATGCTATTGAATACAGCGCACCTGTAGTTTATGATTATTTTGAAAATAAGGAAGCAATTTTATTTGAAATTTCTTTAAACGGCTTTCATCAGTTACATATAGAATTATTAAAAGCTCAGAAAAAGCATGATACCCCGGAAGAGCAGCTTATTTCAATTGTAGATGCCTACTGGAAATTTGCTTTTAAGAATAAGGAATATTACCAACTGATGTTCGGTCTGGGAATGCAATGCAGCGGAAAAGGAATGATGAAGGAAGAATTTTCTTCATTTCAGGACATGATTTATGATTGTACTTACGAAATTATCAAGAAAAACGGGTCAAATCTGGATAATGCCTGTCACATGTCTCACGCTTTATTTTCAGCGGTACATGGTTTGATTTCGATTATGATGATGCGTAATACAGATATCCCTTCAACGATGAACAAAACGACTCTGGACGAAACAGTTTCAGCTTTCGTTAAGTCATTATAAATTTTTTTTGAACTAAAATTAACACCGTTAGGATTTATAACACAATTAACCTAATTTATTCATTTAAAGCTAACTCAAGTAAACGTGTAAAGAAAATTTATTAGAATTAATATATTCAAAGTTAAAACTTTTGACCGAGAAATTAACACCGTTAGTAAAATTAACATCATACACCCACTATTTTATATACTAAACCAACATTTAAACAATTTTTCAATTATGAAAACACTTATCTAATCGACATTAAAAATTCTGTAATTTTTTTTGAACTTACTATTAACACTGTTAGAAAATATAACAGGATTTTATTTAAACACAACATTAATTTAATCTAACACTTCATTAAAAAAATTAACTAAAAATGAAAATACCTGGAAAAATAAGGTTTATCATACTTATATCAAGTATTATCCTTTTACAAAATTGCACAAAAGCAGCAGAAGGTTCCAACGCCGCACCACCTGCTCCTGAATTACCCGTTTACACCGTAATTACGTCTCCGGCTACAACATATCAGGAATTTCCGACCGCTCTGGAAGGGAAAAACAATGTAGAAATCAGATCACAGGTCGATGGTTATCTGGACAAAATTTATGTAGAAGAAGGTGCTTACGTGAGAGCCGGACAACCTTTATTTAAAATAGATTCAAGGGCTTACGGTGAGCAAATGAATATGGCTCAGGCCAATTTACAGGCTGCCAATGCTAATATCCAAAAAGCTAAGGTTGAAGTAGACAGACTCCAGCCCTTAGTTTCTGCAAAAGTGGTTTCTGATGTACAATTGAAAACTGCAAAAGCCAATTACGCAGCAGCAGTTGCAGCAGCAGCACAGGCAAAAGCATCTGTTGGCGGCGCTAAAATCAACGTAGGATTTACTACTATAACAGCACCGGTAAGTGGATATATCGGAAGAATCCCTTACAAAAAAGGAAGTTTGATTTCAAGAACGGATGCAAGCCCATTGACTTTATTGTCAGACATCAGTGAGATTTACGCATACTTTTCTTTAAGTGAGCTTGATTTTATTGCTTTTCAAAATAAATACGAAGGAGCAACATTAGAAGAAAAGCTAAGAAATATGCCGATGGTTGATTTGATAATCGCGGACAACAGCATTTACCCTCAAAAAGGTAAAATGAGCATTGTAGACGGGCAGTTTGATAAAACCACAGGAGCCATAAGTGTTCGCGCTATTTTTCCAAATACAAACGGAACGTTGAGAACAGGAAATACAGGGCGGGTTCGCATGCCACAACTCATTTCAAATGCGGTAGTAATTCCACAGGAATCCACTTTTGAAATACAGGATAAAACGTACGTTTATGTAGTCGGGAAAGACCAGAAAGCAGTCAGCAAACCTGTAAAAATTTCAGGAAAAACAGACAGCTACTACTTTATTTCTGAGGGATTACAACCTGGCGAAAAAATCGTATTCACAGGAATCGGAATGCTAAAGGACGGTGCACCAATCAAAGCTAAGGTTATTTCTTCCGACAGCTTGCTGAAAGCAAAACCTTTATAATATTTCTATTCAGAGTACGGAAGACTTAAAAAATAAACTTCTTATGTTAAAACAATTTATAGAAAGACCGGTACTTTCAACGGTCATCTCCATTATATTATTGCTATTGGGAGCATTATCGGTTTTCAATTTACCGGTTACCTTATTTCCCGATATTGCACCACCAAGCGTTCAGGTAACGGCATTTTATCCGGGAGCGAATGCTGAAGTAGTGGCACGTTCCGTAGCTGTTCCTATTGAAGAAGCAGTAAACGGTGTGGAAAATATGACATACATGACATCAAACTCAAGTAACGATGGTACAATGACTTTGAGCGTGTTTTTCAAGCAGGGTTCTGACCCTGATAACGCAGCGGTAAACGTTCAAAACCGTGTATCAAAAGCAATGAGCCAACTTCCACAGGAAGTTGTACAGGCGGGAATCTCTACACAAAAGGTACAGAATAGTATGATTATGTTTATGGGGCTTTCCAGTGAAGATCCGAAGCAATATGATGAATTATTCCTACAAAACTACCTTAAAATCAACATCATACCTCAAATACAGCGTATTCCGGGCGTTGCTCAGGCACAGGTCTTCGGAACCAGAGATTATTCCATGAGAATCTGGCTGAAACCGGATAGATTAGCAGCCAATAACCTTTCTCCACAGGAAGTAATGACTGCTATCAAAGACCATAATCTTGAAGCTGCACCAGGCCGTCTTGGACAGGGAAGTAAGGAAACTTACGAATATATTTTGAAGTATAAAGGTAAATTAAACAAAAACGAAGACTACGAAAATATTGCTATCAAAGCTAATAATGATGGTTCGTTTTTAAGATTAAAAGACGTAGCGAGAGTAGAATTTGGTTCATATACTTACACAGCAGCCAACAGGGTTGATGGAAAGCCTGTAGCAGGTTTTGCTATTCTTCAAACCGCAGGCTCCAACGCAAATGAAATCTTAACTGAAATCGAAAAACAGGTTGACCAGTTTTCCACTACCCTTCCAAAAGGAGTGAAACCAATCATCATGTACAATTCCAAAGATTTCTTAGATGCTTCGATTCATCAGGTAGTTGAGACATTGGTGATTGCATTTATTCTGGTATTTATTGTAGTGTATATTTTCCTTCAGGATTTCAGATCTACATTAATTCCTGCGATTGCAGTTCCTGTTGCCATTATTGGTACATTCTTCTTCCTTCAGTTGTTTGGATTTAGCATTAATATGTTGACATTGTTTGCATTAGTACTGGCCATCGGAATTGTGGTAGATGACGCCATCGTTGTGGTAGAAGCCGTCCATTCGAAAATGGAACATACGGGAATGCCTGTAGAGCAGGCTACTATGAATTCCATGAGCGAAATTTCCGGTGCCATTATTTCCATTACATTGGTAATGTGTGCCGTATTTATTCCGGTTGGTTTCATGCAGGGTCCTGCAGGAGTTTTCTACAGACAGTTTGCCTTTACATTGGCAATCGCTATTATGATTTCAGCGATAAATGCATTGACATTAAGTCCAGCTTTATGTGCATTATTCCTGAACGATCCTCAAGGTAAACATGGAGAACACAGTCATAAAACAGGTTTTGGAGCAAGATTTTTCAATGCTTTCAATGTCGCATTCAACAATATGACTAAAAAGTATATTTACAGCCTTAAATTTTTAATTAAAAACAAATGGGTTGCGATTGGCGGACTAGCCGTTATCATTGCTGCTAGTGTATTCCTGATTAAAAAAGCTCCGACAGGGTTTATCCCAACAGAAGATCAAGGTTTCGTTTTATATGCAGTAAATACCCCTCCGGGAAGTTCATTGGAAAGAACACACAGAGCTACCGAGCAAATTGATAAAATTGTGAATGGAGAAAAAGCTATGAATCACCTTTGGGTGGCCGATGGAATGAACTTCATCAGTAATGCGAACGCTTCTCCTTATTCTGCAGGTTTTATTAAACTTAAAGATTATAAAGATCGTGGAGAAATGAAAGATCCTGATCAAATTGCAGCAACATTAACAGGAAAAGTAGCCCAGGTAAAAGATGCTAATGCATTCTTCTTCAACTTTCCTACAGTTCAGGGATTTGGTAACGTTTCAGGATTTGAATTTATGCTTCAGGATAAAACTAATGGTTCTTTCGAACAATTAGGAACAACTACTCAGGCATTTATCGGAGAATTGATGAAACGTCCGGAAATTGCATTTGCCTTTACAACGTATGCAGCGGGAAATCCGCAATATACTATTGATGTTGATACAGACAAAGCAAATCAGCTTGGCGTTTCTGTGACAGAATTGATGCAGACCATGCAGATCTACTACGGAAGCAGCTTCGTTTCAGATTTCAACAGGTTCGGAAAATACTACAGAGTGATGGCTCAGGCTGATATTCCTTATCGTACGGATGCAAATTCTTTGGAGGGGATTTATGTTAAAAATAATTTAGGCGAAATGGTTCCCGTAAAGACTTTAGTGACTTTAAAAAGAACTTTCGGGCCCGAAACTGTGGCACGAAATAATTTATTTAATGCTGTGACGATTAATGGAACTCCAAAACCTGGCTACAGTACCGGAGATGCCATCAAAGCTGTGGAAGAAGTTGCTCAGAAGTCACTCCCCAGAGGTTATGGCTATGAATGGACAGGAATTACCCGTGAAGAAATCAAAACCGGCGGACAAACTGCTTTCGTTTTCTTGCTAAGTATCTTATTTGTGTATTTCCTGTTGGCAGCCCAGTATGAAAGTTACATTCTTCCGTTTGCCGTTATTTTGACAGTTCCTACAGGGATTTTCGGAGTATTTGCTTTCACGGGATTGGCAGGAATTGATAATAATATTTACGTTCAGGTGGGGTTAATCATGCTCGTCGGATTATTAGCGAAAAACGCGATTCTGATTGTAGAATTTGCTGTTCAAAGAAGAAAAGCCGGAAAAACATTAATAGAATCTGCACTTCAGGCTTCAAGATTACGTTTAAGACCTATTTTGATGACTTCATTTGCCTTCATCATCGGTATGCTTCCGTTGGTCTGGACACAAGGTGCAGCAGCAAAAGGTAATCACTCTATCGGTATCAGTACTGTTGGAGGAATGTTTACGGGAGTAGTATTCGGGATTTTTATTATTCCGGTGATGTACGTTATTTTCCAGTATTTACATGAAAAAATGCCAAGCAGAAAAAAGAAAAGACTTCAAAGACAAAAACTGGAAGAAGAACTTTTAGCAACTGCTCATTAATAAATATGATATACAAAACTTTGAGGTAAAAGTAAACTATTTCAACTCATACATATCATAAAAGCAACGTATTCTCCTACTAAAGACTCCTTTGCATTAAACAAATACTCTCAAAGTTTTGTATTCAATTAAAAGTTTAAAAACTATGAAAAGAATAAAGAATATTTTTCTCACATTTATATTGGCTTTGGGCTCGGTTTCATGTGTGTCTAAATTGGCATTCACGGAGCCAGACCTTGAGCTTCCAGAAAAATTCCAAAATACGGCAACCGCTGATACAGCAAGTGTTGCTAATCTGGAATGGAAACTATTTTTCAGTGATCCGATATTGCAAACATTGATTGAAAAAGGGATTAAAAACAACTATGATTTACAGATTGCTTTAAAACAGGTTGCCTCTTCACAGGAAAAATTAAAACAGGCAAAATACCTTCAATATCCGGATGTTGGTTTCGGAGTTTCTGCGCAGATTTCAAAACCTTCAAAAAACAGCATGAACGGACAGAGCTTGAATTTATTTTTAGGACAAAGTCATGTTGAAGATTACAATGCAGCATTCAATTTATCTTGGGAAGCTGATATTTGGGGAAAGATTAAAAACCAGCAGGAAGTTTCAAGAATGCAGTATCTGCAGACTTATGAAGCAACAAAAGCGATTCAGACACAGGTTGTAGCGGCAATTGCCCAAGGATATTATAATTTATTGATGCTTGATAAGCAATTACATATTGCCAAATCAAATTTAGAATTAAGCACAAATACACTTTCCATCACAGAAAAAATGTGGCAAAGTGGTGATACAACTTCTTTGGGAGTTCAGCAGGCAACTGCCCAAAAGCAATCTACAGAACTTTTAATTACTCAGCTGGAGCAAAATATTGCGATTCAGGAAAATGCTTTGAGCATTCTTATCGGTGAAAATCCGAATAAAATAAGCAGAACAATTGAAATGTCCGACACTTCTTTACCTCAGGATATTTCTGCAGGACTTCCGGCAGCAATGGTAAGTCGCCGCCCGGATGTTCGTCAACAGGAATTAGTTTTATTGGAATCAAATTCAATAGTAGGAATTGCTCAGGCAAACATGTATCCTTCATTGAAGATCACAGCAAACGGAGGCGTCAATTCATTTAAAATTGATAACTGGTTCCAGATTCCGGCTTCATTGTTCGGTTCTGTTTTAGGAGGACTTACTCAGCCTATTTTCCAGAAAAGGCAATTAAAAACAGATCTTAATGTTGCTAAAATCCAAAGAGAGAAAAACGTGCTGGCATTCCGTCAGTCTGTTTTAAATGCAGTGGGTGAAGTTTCTGACGCTTTGGTTTCCAATGAAAGTTTAAAAGTTCAGGAACAAAAAGCAACAGAACAGGTTGCCACCTTAAAAAACGGAATCAAAAGCGCCGAAATGCTTTACAAAAGCGGAATGGCAAATTACCTGGAGGTGATTACAGCTCAGGGAAATTCTCTACAGGCAGAGCTGAATCTTGCGTCTGTAAAAAGACAGAGATTAAGCAGTATTGTAGATTTATACCGGGCTTTAGGTGGCGGTTGGAAGTAGTAAATTAAATTATATTGTTAATGAAGTGCGGTCTTTCGGGATCGCATTTTTGTTTTAAAATTTCAGAATATTGATCTTTGCGAAAAACAACTATTATAATTTATTTTAAACACAAAGTTTTTTGATATACTCAATCAACCCATCAAAATCATCCTGAGAATATCCCAACGGCAAATAATGAATATCATCTGCTTTTCTATACCACGTCAATTGACGTTTTGCATATCTCCGGCTGTTTTTCTTAATTTCAGAAACGGCAAAATCCAAATCCCATTCTCCATCAAAATATCTGAAAAGTTCTGAATAGCCAACTGTATTTAAAGCAGTCAAATCTTTAAATTTTTCAAGACTTTTTGCTTCATCCAACAAACCTTTCTCCATCATAATATCCACTCTCCTGTTGATTCTGTCATACAATTCTTCTCTCGGAGCTTCAATTCCGATTCGGATGGTATTAAAATCTCTGGAATCCTGTGAAACAGCAATCAGTTCAGAATATTTTTTATTTGTCTGCCAAATAACATCAATGGCCCGCAAAAGTCTTCTGTGATTATGAAAATCAACGACCGCAAAATATTCGGGATCGAGTTCCTTTACAATTCCCTGAAGTTTTTCAATTCCTTCATTTTCGAAAATTTCCTGTAATTTTTTCTGATTATCTTCGTTAGCTTCCGGCAAATCATTTAAGCCCTCAATTACCGCTTTTTCATACATCATGCTTCCGCCAACCAAAATGACAGTTTCATGATTTTCAAAAAGTTCATTAAGTTTTTTTAATGCATCTTCCTCATACTGGCCGATAGAATAATATTCTTCAACCGAAAGATTTCCTATAAAATGGTGAGGTGCTTCTGCCAATTCTTCCTCTGATGGTGAAGCAGTTCCGATTTTCATTTCCTTAAAAAACTGGCGTGAATCACAGGAAACAATTTCCGTATTGAAATGGTTAGCCAAGTCAATTGCCAATCTCGTTTTTCCAATTCCGGTGGGTCCTACAACAGAAATCAAATTTTTCACAGTGCTAAATTAAATGTTTATCTTTGTATGACAATAAAAAACTATGATTTTATCAATGACCGGATTCGGCAGAGCCGAAGATGTTTTTGAAGGCAAAAAGATTACAATAGATATTAAATCACTGAACAGTAAGAGCTTTGATTTGAATATTAAAATTCCTTTGAGATATAAAGAAAAAGAATTTGAGGTAAGAAAAATTCTTAATGATAGAATAATCCGTGGAAAAGTAGACTGCTACATCAATATAGAGAATCTTGAAGAGACAAATGATGTGAAAATTAATAAAAGTTTAATTGATTCTTACATCAATGAACTTCGTAATATCGCTTCTGATGGACCTGATTTTGAATATCTTAAAATGGCAGTAAGACTTCCTGACGCTATTACCTCAAGGCCGGATGAATTGTCGGAAGGTGAATGGGAAGCATTAGCAAAAATTGTAAACGCTGCTGTTGACCGATTCGAGGAATTCAGAAAAACGGAGGGTAAAATTCTGCATGAGGAATTAGAAAGGAATATTCAGAATATTGATAAAAGCCTCTCTGAGGTAATTCCTTATGAAGAAGAAAGAATTGTAAGTGTAAAAGAACGTTATCAAAAATCTTTAAAAGAATTTGAAAATGTTGATGAAACCCGTTTTTATCAGGAAATGGCTTATTTCACGGAAAAACTGGATATTTCAGAGGAAAAAGTAAGACTTTCCCAACACTTAAAATATTATAAAGAAGTCATGGATAATGAAGATTTTAACGGAAAGAAACTTGGGTTTATTTCTCAGGAAATCGGAAGAGAAATCAATACATTAGGTTCGAAAGCCAATCATGCGGAAATCCAAAAACTGGTGGTCATGATGAAAGATGATTTGGAAAAAATTAAAGAGCAGACGTTAAACGTATTATAGACAACAGACCTATAGATATGGGATCTGAGAACTTAGTCTCATATCTCTAATCTAAAAATCTCTAATCTGAATGGATAAAGTTATCATATTTTCAGCACCGTCTGGAAGCGGAAAAACTACATTAGTAAAGCATTCTTTGGAAGTATTTAAGGAATTGCAGTTCTCGATCTCATGTACAACGAGACCACCGAGAGGAAATGAAATTCATGCTGTGGATTATCATTTTTTAAGTCCTGATGAATTCAGACAGAAAATTGCAGAAAATGCTTTTGTAGAATTTGAAGAAGTATATACTAATAAATATTACGGTACTTTAAAATCTGAAGTTGAAAAAATCTGGAATCAGGGAAAAGTGGTAATTTTCGATGTTGATGTAAAAGGTGGAATATCCCTGAAAAAATATTTTGGAGAACAGGCTTTATCAATTTTCATTGAACCGCCTTCCATTGAAGAATTGGAACGAAGATTGATTTCAAGAAACACCGATGATGCAGAAACTATCAAAACCCGCGTAGCAAAGGCAGAAGAAGAAATGTCTTATGCAAAAGAATTTGATAAAATCGTGATTAATTCCGATTTGAATATTGCAAAAGAAGAAATAGAAAGTTTAATAAAAAATTTTATAGAAAGTAACTAGAAATTAGTTTTTTAAAGCCTTAAAATCTTTAGTCTAATCTTCTATCTAATTTCTATAATCAAAAAACATTGAGGTTGATATGAGTACCGAAACATTAGAAAAAGCTAAGTCTGCCATTCCGGTAAGGGGATTTTTGGATATAAAAGATTTGGTGATTCCTCAAGGAGAAGAATTGGTAAAAGCTATTCTTCAATTGAAAGAAGAAAAAAATGCGGTAATTTTAGCGCATTATTACCAACCCGGAGAAATTCAGGATATTGCTGATTTCCTGGGAGATTCCCTTCAATTAGCCAGACAGGCAAAAGATACGAATGCTGATATGATTGTATTCTGCGGAGTACATTTCATGGCTGAAGCAGCAAAAATTCTGAATCCTACGAAAAAAGTTGTCCTTCCCGATACAATGGCAGGATGTTCTTTAGCAGACGGTTGTTCAGGTGAAGGCTTGAGAAAAATGCGTGAACAGCATCCGAATGCTTTAATTGCAACATACATTAACTGTAATGCCGAAACAAAGGCAGAAAGTGACATCATTGTAACCAGCTCAAATGCTGAAACAGTGATTGAAGCCCTTCCGAAAGACAGACCGATTATTTTCGCTCCGGATAAAAACCTGGGAAGATATTTATCTAAAAAAACGGGTCGCGATATGATTCTTTGGGATGGAAGCTGCATAGTTCATGAAGCGTTTTCAATGGAAAGAATTGCAAAGCAATTGGCAGATAATCCTGACGCAAAATTGATTGCTCACCCTGAAAGTGAAGAATCTGTTTTGAAATTAGCTCACTTTATCGGCTCTACTTCCGCTCTGTTGAACTATGTTGAAGAAGATGATTGTCAAAGATTTATTATTGCTACGGAAGAAGGAATTTTACACGAAATGAAAAAACGTGCTCCTCATAAAGAATTGATTCCGGCTTTGGTTTTCGACGAAAGCTGTAATTGTTCAGAATGTTTCTATATGAAACGTAATACAATGGAAAAATTGTATTTATGTATGAAGTATGAGCTTCCTGAAATTCTTATTGATGAAGAATTAAGATTAAAAGCATTGAAGCCAATCGAGGCAATGCTTGATCTTTCGAAAAGTATAAAATAATTTTTTCACAACATGTTGAATATTTAATTATATTTGAGAGAATATAAAATATAAACATGAAAAATTTAAAAAAATTAGACAGAAAAAGTCTTAAAAATGTAAAAGGCGGAGCTGGATTCTGCAATTTAAATTGTGAGATTCATGAAACTTGTGGAGTTGGTTGCAGTGGTGAACCTATTTGTGTTCCGAAAGGACAATATATTCCAGACAACTGTTAAAGAAAATAAAGAGGCTATCTGTTTAGACAGCCTCTTTTATTTTAAAAAACTTTTCTATTTCAAAATAATTTGTACATTTGTTCAGCAACAATGAATTTTTTAAGAAACATATCTGATATTTCTACTCCTGATTTCTCTATTTCGGAAGTATCTTTTGTTTCTACAACAACTACGACTACCCCATAAGGGGTAAATTTTCACATATAAATTCACATACGTATACTCTTTTATAAAGAGTAAAAATTTCATTTTTCTATAAATTAAAATAAAACAAATAATGAAAGTTTTAAAATTTGGCGGAACTTCTGTTGCCAACTCACAAAATATACTGCAAACCGGGGATATTATAAAAAGAGAAGCTCTTAAAAATAGAGTTATTGTCGTAGTTTCAGCACTTCATGGTACAACGGATAGCTTAATTAAAGCAGCAGAATCTGCTTCTAAAAAAGATGAAAACTATCTTCAGGTTATAAAAGATATTGAGGAAAAACATCTGAATCTGGTTAAAGAATTAATTCCGATTAGGGAACAAAGTTCATGGCTGAGCTTCGTTAAAAAACATTTTAATGATATTGAAGACCTCTGCAACGGAATTTTCGTTTTGGGGGAATTTACTGCTAGAATCAAAGATAAAATCACTTCTTACGGGGAATTTCTTTCCTCAAATATTATTGCTGCAAGGTTAAAATTTGAAGGACTTGATATAATGTGGATGAACTCCGCAGATAATATCATAACAGACAGTAATTTCACTAATGCTAAGGTAGATTTTGAACGTACAGAAGATAATTTGAGAAATTTTTTAAGTGAAAACCAGTATCAGATTATTATAGCTCCGGGATTTATTGCTAAAGATGAAAAAGGAAATTCAACAACCCTGGGAAGAGGTGGTTCTGATTATACCGCTTCAATTATCGCATCTGCTATCAATGCTGATGAGCTTCAGATTTGGACAGATGTAAACGGCATGATGACTTCCGACCCAAGATTAGTCTCAAATGCAAAACCAATTCCTGAAATTTCATATCATGAAGCAATGGAGCTTTCTCATTTTGGAGCAAAAGTTTTGTATCCCCCAACAATTCAACCTGTAATGGTTAAAAATATTAATCTAAGAATTAAAAACACCTTCAACCCCGAAGCTTTCGGAACTTTAATTTCTCATAATTTAGAAAAATCAGAATCTCAAAATCAACAGATTGCAGTTGGGATTTCTAATATGAGCAAGATTGCTTTGCTGACCTTGGAGGGAAGTGGAATGATCGGAATTCCGGGGATTTCGGCTAAGCTGTTTCAATGTTTAAACAGCGAAAAAATCAATGTGATTCTTATTACTCAAAGTTCTTCAGAACATTCTATTACTATTGCAATAAATGAAAAAGATATTTTTAATGCAAAAACTGCTATCGATTCGTCTTTTGAAGATGATGTAAAACTAAAAAAAGTGGAACCTGTAAAAATTGAAACCAATCTTTCTATTGTAGCATTAGTAGGCGAAAATATGAAAAGCAGAAGTGGTGTAAGTGCAAAAATGTTTGGTTGCCTGGGAAACAACGGAATCAATATTCGAGCGATCGCGCAAGGTTCTTCGGAGAAAAATATCAGCATTGTTATTTCAGAAAAAGACATCAAAAAAGCAGTAAATGTTTTACACGAAGAATTTTTTGAATCAGAAATAAAGCAGGTTCATCTTTATATCTGTGGAACAGGAAATGTTGGGTTGAAATTAATTCAGCAAATCTATAAACAGAACGAATATCTTAAAGAAAATCTTTTGATTAATCTAAGAATTGCGGGACTTTCTAACAGTCGTAAAATGATTTTCTCAGAAAAAGGAATTTCAGAAAGTGAATTTATTAATTTTCACAAAACAGGTGAAGAAGCATCTGCTGAAAAATTCGCACAGCAAATCATTTCTAAAAATTTAAGAAATTCTGTTTTTGTAGATGTTACGGCTAGTTCAGAAATTCCGAATATGTATGAAAAACTATTAAAAAAAAGTATAAATATTGTTGCCTGTAATAAAATTGCAGCGTCATCTGACTTTGAAAGTTATAAAAATTTAAAATCAATTGCCCGAAATCACAGTTGCAAATTTTTCTTTGAAACAAATGTCGGAGCAGGACTTCCCATTATCGGAACAATTAATGATTTAATAAGAAGTGGTGATAGAATAACGTCTATTCAGGCAGTCCTGAGCGGAACATTGAATTTTGTTTTTAACAATTATGATGGAAGCAAAACTTTCTCTGAAATCGTAGCGCAAGCTCAAAAAGAAGGCTACACGGAACCTGATCCGCGGCTTGATTTAGCAGGAACTGATGTCGCCAGAAAAATTCTAATTCTGGCAAGAGAAGCTGGATATTCCCTTGAATTTAATGAGATTGAAAATGAAAGCTTTCTTCCTGAAGAGTGTATGAATGGAAGTGTGGGAGATTTTTACCAATCTCTTATCAAATATGAAAGTCATTTTAAAAATTTATTGGAAAAAGCCAAAAATAACGGGAAAATTTTAAAATATGTTGCCGAATTTAAAGATGGGAAAGCCAAAGTCGGGTTACATCATATTGCTCCTGAAAGTGATCTTTTTCATTTGTACGGAAAAGATAATATTGTCATTTTAAAAACGTTGAGATATTCTGAACAGCCTTTGGTTGTAAAAGGAGCTGGTGCCGGTGCGGAAGTTACTGCAAGTGGTGTTTTTGCTGATATTGTCCGTTCCCTTTAAATTAAAATTATGAAAAAAGTTAGATTAAAAGTCCCTGCAACTGTCGCCAATTTAGTTTGTGGATTTGATATTTTGGGAATGGCGATTCATGAGCCGTATGATGAAATGGAATTGAGATTAACAGAATCCCCTGAAATTATCATAAAACATACAGACAAATTCGGTTTACCGGAAAAGCCTTTACAGAATGTTGCAGGTGTGGTATTGTTAAAAATTCAGGAGCATTTACATTTAAAAAATGGTTTTGAGGTTGTCATTAATAAAAAAATAAAACCCGGAAGCGGGCTCGGCTCCAGCGCGGCTAGCGCCGCCGGAGCCGCCATTGGAGCAAACATATTATTAGGAAATATTTTATCTAAGGAAGAGCTGGTCTACTTTGCCATGTTTGGTGAAGAATTGGCTTCAGATGTAAAACATGCAGATAATATTGCTCCGTGTATCTATGGAGGAATAACTTTAGTTAAATCATCAAATCCGGTTGATATTATCCCGTTGAGCTCTCCTGACTTATTTGTGACAGCGGTTCATCCACAAGTCGAAGTAAAAACTTCAGATGCACGACAGATTTTAAAGAAAAATATTCTTTTGAAGGATGCAATAGAACAATGGGGAAATATTGCGGGACTTGTTGCCGGAATTCAGAAAAATGATTTTGGATTGATTGGCAGAAGTTTGAATGATGTGATTATCGAACCTATCAGAAGTATTCTAATTCCGAAATTTAATGAAATTAAAGAAAAAAGTTTAGAGTTAGGAGCTTTAGGAGGCGGAATTTCAGGTTCTGGCCCTTCGGTTTTTATGTTATCCGAAAAAGAAGAACTTGCACAAAAAATCGCTGAAATGATGAAATCTGTTTATGATGAGATCGACATTGACAACTATGTTTATGTTTCAAAAATAAATCCATCAGGAATCAAAATTATTGATGAAGATTAAAAATTTAACCACAATGAATTATTACAATTTAAAAGATAAAAAAGAAATTGTTGATTTTAAAACAGCAACTATAAAAGGGCAAGGAAAAGACAAAGGTCTGTTTTTCCCAGAATTTATTCCGCAATTTGATACATATTTTATTGAAAATCTTCATCTTTTTCCAGACGAAGAAATTGCTTTTCAATGTATGAAAGATTTTGTAGGAGATGAAATTCCTTCTGATATTTTAATGGAAATTGTCTCAGAAACAATCAGTTTTGAAATTCCCCTGAAAAAAATCAGTGAAAATATATATTCGTTGGAACTTTTTCATGGTCCCACTTTGGCTTTCAAAGATATCGGAGCAAAATTTATGAGCCGATGTCTTTCCTATTTTTTGAAAAATGAAAATAAAAAAGTGACGGTTTTGGTTGCCACTTCAGGAGACACAGGAGGGGCAGTTGCCAACGGGTTTTACAAAACTACGGGAACCAATGTGGTGATTTTATATCCGAAAAACAGGGTAAGCCCGGTTCAGGAAAAGCAATTGACTGCTCTGGGTGAAAATACTTATGCATTAGAAGTTGACGGTAGTTTTGATGATTGTCAGAATTTGGTAAAACAGGCTTTTTCGGACGAAGAAATTAACTCAGAATTATTTTTAACCTCGGCTAATTCCATTAATGTTGCAAGATGGCTTCCCCAACAAATCTATTATGTGTTGGCATTAAAACAATGGCAAAAATTAGAAAAAGAGAATCCAGTAATTTGTGTTCCTAGCGGGAATTTCGGAAATATCTGTGCAGGAATTCTGGCTCATTTCAGAGGGCTTTCCGCTGAACATTTTATTGCGGCTTGTAATGAAAATGATATGGTTCCTAAGTATTTAAAGTCAAAAAAATTAGAACCAAAAGAAACAGTTGCAACACTTTCTAATGCGATGGATGTGGGGAATCCGAGTAATTTTGTTAGAATTTTAGAACTATTTGAAAATCAATTTGAAAATTTAAAAAGCAAAATTACGGGTTATTCGATTGATGATAAGAAAACTTTGCAAACAATTGCTGAAGTTTATGAAAAGTACAATTATATGCTTGAGCCTCACAGCGCAGTTGCCTATACAGCCCTGGAACAGTATTTGAAAGAAAAACCGGGTAAAAAAGGGTTTATTTTGGGAACGGCACATCCTGTGAAATTTCCTGATGCTGTAGAAAAGGCAACCCGTATTAAAATTGGCATTCCAAAATCTTTGGAAGAATTAATGAAAAAGGAGAAAAAAAGTGTAGAAATAACTCCTGATTTTGCAGAATTAAAACGATTTTTGCTTAATAAAAATTAAAAAATATGAGCAAGATTTATCTTGAAGACGTAAAAATATATGCTTATCACGGTGTTTTACCCGAAGAAAATATTATCGGGGCTTACTATATCTTAAATGTGGAACTACTCCACACTGATTTGTGGAAGGCCGCAGAATCTGATGATTTAAACGATACGATAAGCTATGCAGATATCAATGAAATCATTCATGATGAAATGAAAATTAAATCAAAATTACTGGAACATGTTGTAGGAAGAATCATTTCTAAAATCCATGAAAAATTTCCGCAAATTGATTATATTAAATTAAAAATAACAAAAACATCACCTCCAATGGATGGAGAAGTAAAAGGTGCAAGTATAGAATTAGAGAAAAGTTTCAAACCTGATAATTAAAAATATTATTAATTTCGCCTATTAAAAACATAAAAAATTGAAGTTCATCAACCTATTATTCATCTTAGCATTCGTCAGTATTTTTGGCCAGAATAAAGCTGACAATCAATTAGCTACCTACAATTTTCCAAAAATAAAATCCAGCATCACAATGCCTGTGACTATTCCGCTTTCGGAGATTAGCAATATGATCAATGCTTCCGTGAAGGAACTGATTTATCAGGATGACTCTTATACAGATAATAACAACGATCAGTTCAAAGTAAAAGTATGGAAAACCCGGCCAATACGCCTTGTTGGAGGTACCAATCAAAATTTACTGATTGAGGTTCCATTAAAAATATGGGCTGAAAAAGGTATCGGGACTTTGGGAGTTTACACGTATCAGAATACAACTTTTGAAACGGTGATGTCTTTCAATACGACTTTAAGTTTTAAAAATAATTGGACTATCACGACAAATACTCAACCCAATGGTTTTAGATGGGTGACAAAACCGGTTTTGGATTATGGAAAAATTCAGATTCCGATTACCTCTTTAGTTGAAAAAAGTTTAAAGGAACAGCAGGATAAATTTGGCAAAACTATTGACCAGCAAATGGCTACACAACTTAATTTTCAAAAATATGCTGTAATGGCCTGGAATGTTTTTTCGCAGCCTTTTAATATTTCTGAAGAATATAATACCTGGCTGAAGGTAACGCCTATCAATGTGAATCTTACTCCTTTGAAATTTTATGGAAATCAAATTGACACCAATCTTGGCATCGACATCTATTCTGAAACCTTCACCGGAAGTAAACCTGCCACATCACAAACAATCAGTTCAGCAGCCAATTTTAGTTTTAATCCCAATCTTGCTGATAAATTTTCACTTCAGACAACGGCAAACATCCCTTTTACTGAAGCAAGCAATATAGCACGAAAAACTTTTTTAAATAAGGAATTTGACATTAATGATTCAAAAGTAAAAATTATAGATATCAGAGTCTACGGAATTGATGAAAGGATTACAATTGAAGCTCAAACTGACGGCTACATTAAAGGAACTTCTATAATTTCGGGAATCCCCGTGTATGATGAGATGAAGAGGAAAATTGTACTGTCAAATACTAAATTTAAGTTGAAAACAACAAACATTTTACATAAAACAGCCTCTGTTCTTTTCCAGAGCAAAATTGTAAAAATGATAGAACAAGAGTATGGAATTCCTACTCAGGAACTTGAAGAAACTTCGAAAAAAAGCATTGAAGAAGCGTTTAATAAAGAGTATTATAAAGGTTTAAAAATGAACGGGAGGGTTTTTAATTTAAAACCAACTAAAATTCTTCTTTCATCCACAGGAATCACTGCTGTAATTGATACAAATGCTTCTTTAAAATTAATATTAAACGGATTTTAAAAACAACCTAAAACTATATTTAACCATGAGAAAATACTTACAAATTGTTAATAGACACAGAGCGTCTTCAGGATCAAGATTTGCAAACTATTTTTTAGACGGAATTTTTATACAGGTAATTTATTATGTAATCATTTTCATTTTTGGACTTGTATATGCTGTTATTTTTGGAGAAGCAATAGATTCTGAAGCTATAGAAGGTAATCTTGCAGTAAATATTTCTTTCATGTTTTTGTATTTACTTTTCTATTTCAGTTATTTCATTTTGATGGAATATTTTCTGGGAAAAACTATTGGTAAATACATTACCGGCACGTCTGTAATCAGCATAGATGGCAATAAACCTACAATAGGTCAAATAGTTGGACGTACTTTTTCAAGGCTTGTACCTTTTGATGCACTGTCTTTTTTGGGAGAAAATGGCTGGCATGACAGCTGGAGTGATACCAGAGTAATTAATACAAAAAATTATGATGCTGAAAAACAGGCTAAAAGCGAAATAGACGACCTTGGAAAGAAAGAAATTGCCTAAAAAGCTTTTGTTGAATAAAGAATTTTATTATATTTGCACACATTAAAAAACGGTGCTTTGGCCGAGTGGCTAGGCAGTGGTCTGCAACACCATCTACAGCGGTTCGAATCCGCTAGGCACCTCCCAATCAACCCCTAACCAGCTAATTTAAAGCATGTTAGGGGTTTTTATTTTTAAATATTCCAACTAAATCCCAACAAGTTATTTTATTATTTTTGCTTTTCTTCAATTACGCCAAGTTTGTTGTACTAAAATATTTGATTTGCATTCTAATTTTGTAATTTAAATTTCTGGAAATTTCTGGAATTGTAATTCAAATTGTTGAGGAAAACAAATTGGGGATTTTAAAGAAAGAATCATCCGTATAAAATCTTCAGTAAGAGATTAGATTCTTGATGTTTATTGTTATAATAAATTATTTTTCAGAGCCGGATTTCTTAAAGTAAACGAAGAAGTTATTTTTTCTATTGTTTTACGCGGTATTGAAAATAGAGAAAAACAAGAAACCCAAATTGTTTTGAAAAAGCCTATTAAACCAAATTTAATAATAACAAAGGACCATCCTTTTATTGATGTTGAATGGATAAGAAAAAGTTCTCGTACCTCTTAATAAAAAAACCTCTCGGGGCATTGAGAGGTTTAAACATGATTGTTTTATATTGAAAAGTAAGGTATATATAAAATTAAAGATTTTCAGAATTATCATTTTATGATTCCAATCATAAAAAATCTCCTGCTATGAAACAGGAGATTAAAAACACAAATGATGAAAAAAAATTATTTGGCATTTCCTGCCATTTAAAAATTTGCATTAAAGATAAGAAAAATCTTATATCTGGAGAAACTAAAATTTTTGTAAGTAAATAATTAACAACTTTAGAGCTGAAAAAAGATCATTCCTTTATAGAAAGAGGATGGATTAGAAAGAATCCAAGGACTCCAATAAAATAAAAACATCGGGACGTAGCCCCTACTACGCCATAAAAAAGAGACTATCTAAATGACAGTCTCTAACTAATTAAATGTTTCAAAGAAATTTTTTAAGACATTACAGGCATGCTTCTTCGTTAGAAACGCAATAGTAGGCCTGACGCGGAATACAGCATTTTCTATATCCTGGTAAACAATTTTGAACACAAGTTTCGATTCCTCCATTAATGGAAATCAATCTTTCTCTGGAAAGTTTTTTCAGATTTTTCATAGTTATTGTTATTTAGTTAATATTTTACGTTAAAAAACGCATTTACAAGTTACTATTTAATTTTATATAATATTAGTTAACACATAAAATATTTCAACATAAAAAAATCCCCAGCCTTAACTGAAGATTAGTAAAATTTGAAAGATATATTATAAAGTGTTTTCTCAAGTACAAAATTCTTACATCATTGCAAGGATTTTAATTTCATTTATATTTTTTGTATGACTTAGCGTCTTCTATTATTCAATACTTATGCCAAGAATATGATTAAAGCTACATCACGATTTAATGCGGAGACGCTCTTTGTAGTTTTGCTTACCATTCCTGATTCTTTTCCATAACCGCCCGTCATCGATTGGAATTTTTTATTGCAGTATTTTCGGAGATCCTCCGGGAAATTAACATCATAAAAAATCCTCAGATTTCTCCGAGGATAAAAACTAATAACCATGAAAACTCAAATTAAACATGAGTTATTTTTTATATTAAAATATTATGCCAATATTATTGGTCTTTCTCCTTTTAACTTTATTTTAAGAGTATTAAAAAATAAATAAATTAAACGTTGAAAGTTTTAATAACAAGAAAACTTTTTAACTCATCAGCACATTAAAAAAATAGGCTCTCATTTCTGAGAGCCTATTCCTATAAGGTAAATAATGAATTCATTATTTATTTAATGATTATTCTTTGATAAACTTCTTCTGTGCTTTACCCTGAACATCATCGATGTCAATCACATACACGCCACTTACCAATTTCCTAACATCAATATTGTTGTTTAAGATTAATCCGCTCGAAACTAGCTGACCCGCTGCATTATAA
>NZ_LFNE01000016.1 GCF_001045455.1 Chryseobacterium sp. FH2
AATCCCAAACCACTACAGCCGTTGTTGGTGTAAGGTTAGTAATCGTTAAGCCCGGTGGAGGCAATTCACAAGTTCTTTCTGTTGTAAATACTTTTGGATTCGACCATGGATTAGGAGTAGTCTCTCCAACACACTGATTAGCTATCTGAACTTCATAGCTTGTATAAGGATCCAAGCCTGAAAGCGGATAAGTATTCGCCGGTGGGTTGGGTAAATTAACTGTAGTCCATGTAGTAGTTCCTACGATTCTATATCTCATGATATATGTAGAATTAGGAACAAGAGGTGCCCAGGTAACCGACGCAGAATTTGTAGTAATATTACTGATTGTAATGCTTGGAGGCGTAGGATCACATCTTGTAGTGAATGATGTAATCGGTGAATATGTTCCAACATTTGAACCACAAACAGTAGCAATCTGTACATCATAAATGGTAGCAGGATCTAAACCATCAATTAACAATGGAATGTTTGCTAATTGCGTAGAAGCATATTTTACTTCCCACGGTCCTGCAGGAGGCCCCTGTTTTCTATATCTTACCTGGTATGTTACGTTAGCTACAGCCGTCCAGTTTATAGTGGTTGAATTGTGTGTAGTTAAAGTAAACGTAGGTGTATTTGGTACTACAGTAGAACACGGTCTTAATCTTACCGCATAGTCTTCTACCTCACCGTTATCAACAGGTGTTTGACACATTACAGGTGCGCTTGTACGTCTTGAGATTACTCTCATTGTAGTTGTCAATGGCCCGTTGTATGCTGTTGCAGGTACATCAAAATAAGCTGCTACCGGAGTAGTAGTACTTGCCGCAGAAATAAGGATACGTTCTGAATCTTCAAAAGTACCGTTTCTGTTAAAATCTATCCATGCAGTTACTGCATCACTATATGTGCTTCCTGTCCATCCTTTAGCAACCGAAATTTGGTTTCCTGTAGATCCAATGTCAAGGTTGATAAGTGTAGCAGGTGTATTATAACTAGTATAATTTGTCTGAAGTGTAGTATTACTCATTGGTAAGAAACCAACGTTTGCAGAAGTTACTGTAACATTAGCAATATAATCAGCTCCATTACCTGTCATATTACAATATGAAAGAGGTGGAGTTGTAAACACTGTTGAAGGAGAATAACTTCCTTGAGTACCACTACAAGTAGTAGCTATCTGTACTTCATAAGTCGTTTGCTCTGTAAGACCAGGAATCGTAATACTGTTTCCAGGAGAAACTACAGTACCTGCGGTAGTCCACGCTCCTGTGCCTTGCACTCTATATCTGATAGTATAAGTAGCACCAATAGCCGGAGTCCAAGTAACCGTAGCGGTTGAAGCCGTAACTACTCCCATCGCGATATTAGCAGGAGGGTTAGTACTACATGGCAATAATGGCTCTCCTTTAAATTGAATTCTAGGAATATCTGCATATCTGTTGCTCGCTGAAGGAGGACTCGCAGGATTAGGATTAGTACCATCAGCATAATAAAGAATACCTCTGTTACTTCCTGCTGTATAACTTCCCCATGTAGCTCCTGAAGAAGAATATCCTGGTGAGTTTTCATCAACTGCTACCACAATATTACTGTCACCATCCCAAATGAATGGGGTTGATAAAGGTATCTCCACCCAGGTTCCGGCAGTCATGTTCGGTAATGTCCCAGAATACACTTGTGTTAGGTTTGCTAAAGGTATCCAGTTTGTATTTGATGCAAATGTAGTTTGAGTTGTATTACCCAAATATACCACCCATTGGTTATAATTAGCCTGAGGAGTCTGCGGAGTAGCAACATAAAATCTAACTGCTGTAATATAGTTGTTAGCTCCTACTGCTGCAACAAGTTCAGCCTTCGTATAAATTTGCTGCGAATAATTATATCCGTAGTAAGAATATATAGGAAGATACCCTGAAGTACCTGTACCTGTACCAATTTGACCGGTAGTAAATGCGGGACCGGGTATCCAGATACTCTTATTAGTAGAAGAACATATAGATCGTACCCACCAGTAATAAGTTGTATATGAAGCTAACCCTCCCGGAGTAGCTGTCGTTCCCGTAACCGCAGTTCCAACAGTTGCTGCAGTCGGAGCTGTGTTTGTTGTAGATAAATAATATTCATATCCATTTCCCGGCGCAGGAGCAGCTGCAGTCCATGCTAATGAAGCTCCGTTTGAAGTCTGAGCACTAACAGTAAGTGCAGTAGGCACATTACAGCTAGGAACAAATAAATTTACATTATCAACAGCAATTGGTGGCTGTGATCCACCGCTGCCATCATTTCTCCACTGGAATACCAAACGCATTGTAGTACCAGCAAAACTGCTGATATTTAAGCTTGGATTCATATAATTTTGCCAAGCACTCTGCAAATTAATATAATCCGGGCCAACCTGAATTCTTCCAGAACCTGCGGTAATTAAAGTTCCTGCAGTAGGCGTATAAGAAACCGGAACCAACCAAACTTTTAAATAATCATAAGTACTCTCTCCCACTCCTTTCCAATCAAATGAAAAAGTAGCAGTAGTAGTTCCTGCAGGGATAGTAATATCTCTGTAAGCATGAACAGTACTTTCAGAACTAGAAAGCGTATAGGCATTGGTAGTACCATTATCATTTGAAATATAAATAGCTCCTGCCGGATTTCCAGCAGCATTTCCATAAGCCCACTTATTAGTATAAGTACCGTTTGTGAACCCAAAATCATTGTTTGTTGTAAAATCCTGAGAATACGGAAGAGTAGCAGGAATCTGAGTTGTCGTGAAATTACCACCAGGTAACCAAACACTCTTATCTGTTGCACTACACACAGAACGTACCCACCAGTAGTAGGTAGTACTCGTTGTTAAGCTTGGCAGAATCACAGAAGTTCCAGCAGCAGCAGTTCCAGTTGTAGCCGCTGTAGGCGCCGTATTTGTTGTTGAAAGATAATATTCATATCCGTTTCCTGGCGCAACAGTAGGTGCTGTCCAGGCAATTGTAGCTGTATTGGCTCCAATTGCAGAAGTAACCGGCGCTGATGGCTGTACGCAAGTTGGAATTAGTAATGAAATATTATCCACCGCTGCAGGTGGCTGAGTCCCAAATGAATCATCATTTGTCCACTCATAAACAAGACGCATTGTATTACCTGCAAAACTACCCACATTTAAAGAGTAGTTAGTGTAGGTTTGCCATGCTGAAATTTGATTGAAATATGCTCCAACCTGAATCCTTCCGCCCGCAGCAGTAATAGCAGTTCCGGCTGTAGGAGTATAAGTAGCGGGTACTAACCAGACTCTTAAATAGTCATAAGTACTTTCCCCATATGCTCTCCAATCGAATGAAAAAGTTGCAAGCGTAGACCCCGCCGGAATTATAAAATCTTTATAAGCGTGCGAAATAGACGGACTACCTGTGGTATACGCATTAGCTGTTCCGCTATTATTAGAAATGTAAATAGAACCACCCGGATTACCGACTGCGGTACCATAATTCCAGATATTGGTTTGACTTCCGTTAACAAAAGTAAAGTCATTGGCTGTTGAAAAGTCCTGACTATACGGTAATGCTACTGCCTGACCATACACATTGGGGACAAAACCAATGTCAATCAAGCACAGAAGAAGTACTAAAATAGTAGAGAGTTTCTTCATAAGTTGTTGTATTTATATTAATCCTACAAATCTAAATCGTTTTTCCGGCATTTTTAGTATATAATTCAATGTTTTTTATAAAAATTTTATAATTTTTGATATATATTCTCTGCCGAAAGCATTAGTTTCCAGAACATTCAAGATAAGTGATATATACTGAATTAAAGCAATCGTTATCAAATTCCCATTAATTCATCAAATTGACTTTTAAAAGAATACCTATTTCACTAATTCACATTAAACTAAACAATTAAGAAAGAATAAAACAGTATGTGTTAAATGGCAGGAGTTGTAATTTTTAAAGAAATATGTTTGGAAAATTTCAAATAATAAAAAAAGAAACCTCCCATATAACTATGAGAGGTAAAAACACAAATGATGAAAAAAAATTTTCATTACAAAGATAACTAAATTTAATTAAACACAAAACCACATTAATTAAACTTATAATGTGTAATATTTCTATAAAAAAGACATTATATAGAAAATATTTCAAAATTTAAGAATTTAAAAGACATAAGAGTTTACGTAAATTCTCTGTACTATAATTTAGAATAAGAAAGTCCCAAAAAGGAGGAGTAAATATGAAATGAATAAATTTATAACCGAAAATAAAAAAAATTCCTCAAAAACGAGGAATCTCAAAGTTAGGTATGCGTGTAAAAATTATTCTTCCCAAGCAATCGGAATATAAACCGTAACATATCCATCAGCATCTACTTCCAGATCAGAAACTGTGCCTACAACAGAGCCATAGCCCACCCAGCCGCCTTGTCCCTGCATGGCTGAAAATGTATATGTTCCCGCAGGAATCCCTTCATAATAAACGGGAAGAGACTGAAAACCACCTCCGTAATATGTATCAAAAGACTCTCCTGTCATATTGTTTGTAGCAATAAAGCTTCCAACATCATAATTTCCTGAAAGTATTTTCGTACCGTTTTTCGAAAGAAGACCAAATCTTATTTTATAAGTTTTGGTCTTAGATATTTCTTTTAAATCAGCGGATTTTTCGGATGCATGAGCAACATTCATTAAATTATCACTGGACGAAAACGCCGTAAACACGATTCCTCCTGCAAAAGCCAAAGTTGTAAGTATTAAATTTTTCATATATATAATTTTGTATATCAAATTTAAGTGATTTATATTAATTAAATCAAAATTTTTAATTAACACTATATTACATTTATTGAAATATCACAAATAAAAATTCTCTGGAAGATATTGGTTTTCATTCTGAAAATTTAAATCGATGACATACAAATTATTAAACATTGAGTATCAATCAAAATTCGCAAAATAATTAATAATATTAAGTTCAGAACTTCTTTTAAAAACGCATTATTTTAATATTTATTAAGAATTTTTAACATTACTTAACTTAATCTTGGCGTTATAATTGAGAAGAATAATATAATCATTGTCATTGTCATTTTTTTTGACTTTGATATTTTATTAAAATTTGAGTTATGAAAAATATAGTGTTGGCAGGACTTGTGTCGGTTTTTATGTTGACAGCCTGCAAGAAAGATGAGCAAGTAGCAGAAAAATCACTGGATCAACAAAAAGTGGAATTCCAAATGAGACAGCTTGAAATTGAGAAACAAAAATTAGCCATTGAAAAAGAAAAAATGGCTTATGAAACGCAAAAAAAAGCAGACAGTATGGCGGAAGCTAAAAAAATAAAAAGTGAAGCAGCTGCAAATTCAAAACCTCAAGTGATACGAGAAACACGAACAATATATAGAGACAGAGAAACAAATTCCGGCTCAAACGGAAATTATGCAGATAACGGCAGTACCTCCACACAAGGTACAACCAAGAAAAAAGGCATGAGTAAAGCTGCCAAAGGTACTATTATCGGTACGGTAGGTGGTGCTGCCGCAGGTGCGATTATTGCCAAGAAAAACAGAGGTCTTGGTGCTGTAATCGGTGGTGTGGTAGGAGGTGCAACCGGTTATACAATTGGTAGAGCGGGAGATAGAAAAGATGGCAGAGTTCAGCCTAAATAATTAATTTTTACCATAACTATAAAAGATTGCTTATTTTTAGGCAATCTTTTTTTATGTTTTTAGTTTTGCTTTCCACGATTTTTATTGTTCCGATTTTAATGGGTTGGGGAAAAATTATGGATTTCTTCTTCGGACAACTTCTCACAGGAATTTCAGGAAAAATCTTATCAGGAATTTTTATAATAAGTTTGTTTTGGACTGTTTTGTCTTTCTTTATACCCTTGAGTATATACATAGAAAGCATTACTATTTTACTTGGAATATTCTTCTTTTTTAAAAATAAATTATATCTCAATTTCTATCAACTTCCAAAGGAAAAAGTTCTGTTACTAAGCTTAATTACCTTAATCATTTTATTCTGCAGTTCGTTTCATCCTTTTATATTAGATCATTTCGGATATTATATCCCAACCATAAAATGGCTCACGGAATACGGCTTGGTAAAAGGAATTTCAAATTTGGATCTCACCTTGGGACAAATGTCGGTTTGGCATATATTTCAGGCAGGGTTTTCACATTTTGCTGATCCTTTTTTAAGAATCAATGCAATTTTACTAATCGTCTATTCGATATATATTATAGAAAAGAAAAGTTGGATGCAACTATGTTTTCTTCCTATTTTATTATTATTTTCACAATCTCCAAGTCCGGATCTGCCCGTAATTATTTTCTCACTGATTATTTTAAATGAAATTTTAAATAGTAATAAAAACATAAAATTGCTTTTTGCATTTTCAGCTTTTGTATTCGTTATAAAACCTACAATGATTTGGTTACCGATTTTAGCCTTCTTCTACTCTATTTTTATTATCAAATCAAATTTTAAAAATTTTATCCCGGGAATTTTAATTATCCTTTTGTTTTGCCTGAAAAATATTTGGACGTTTGGCTATCCAGTTTTTCCTGTTTCAATCGGAGATTTTGGTATAGGCTGGAAACCGAATCCTGAAATGTTGAAAATATCATCACAATATGCTATTTTAAAGACATATGACATGCAATATTCTTATGAGAAAATCCAGAATTTTTCAGGGATAGGCTATATTAAAAACTGGGTTTTCTTAAGTGGCATCAAATCAACAATTAATATTCTTTTCATTGTAAGTTTATTCGTATTTATTGTTTTTGCTTTTATTAAAAAAAATAAAACAATTAGCTTAATTTGCATTTCAATACTTATCAAAAGTATTTTAATTATTTTATTTTCAGCTCAATACAGATTTTTCATCGATGTGTTTTTTGTGATATTCTTTGTCATATTTTTTAATTATTTTAATCGAAACAAATCACTCGTCATTTTCTCAGCATTAAGTATATTTTTCATCACATTTTTATCATTCCCTGATTTCGTTCAACAGTTGGTTCCAAGCTTCAGATTAGGAAATTTCATGACCAAATTTGATAAATCACAATTTTACAAACCTGCCGATTATGAGTATAAAAAATTTAATTCTTTCAAAATTGGAAATTTAAAATTCAATGTATCAAAAAATTATCCTTATAATTTTGACACTCAACTTCCGGCAATTTCAACAAGCTTTATTTTTGATGATGTAGACGCAAATATTTTTCCGCAATTAATTGATGAGAATAATATGCAAAAAGGATTTATCTGGAAAAATTTAACAGAAAAAGAAAAAAAAGAAGCCGAAAATGTTATCAATACCATCAAAAGCACTGATAAATAGAACAAATCCTGAAACTTTATTATCTGAAGAAAAAACGGTAATTTTGTATCATGTTCAATAGTTTAGGTAATCTTCTCAGTCTTACAACATTTGGGGAAAGCCACGGAGTGGCTTATGGTGGAATCATTAATAATTTTCCGGCAGGTTTGACGGTTGATTTCGATAAAATTCAATACGAATTGGATCGAAGAAAACCAGGGCAGTCAGCTATCGTGACACAAAGAAAAGAAAGTGACACGGTAAAATTCCTTTCAGGAATTTTTGACGGAAAAACTACGGGAACCCCAATTGGATTTATCATCGAAAACGAAAATCAAAAATCAAAAGATTATGATCATATCGCGAATGCTTATCGCCCAAGTCATGCAGATTTTACATATGATCAAAAATTTGGGATCAGAGATTATCGCGGTGGAGGTAAATCTTCTGCCAGAGAAACGATAAACTGGGTCGTTGCCGGCGCGCTTGCAAAGCAACTTTTATCAAATATTGAAATCAATGCCTATGTATCCTCTGTAGGTGATATTTTCTGTGAAAAACCTTATCAGGCCTTAGACTTTTCACAAACTGAAAACAATGAAGTTCGTTGTCCGGATGCAGAAACTGCCGAAAAAATGATTTCAAAAATTAAAGAAATCAAAAAAGAAGGAAACACCATTGGCGGAACAATCACCTGTGTGATAAAAAATGTTCCTGTAGGAATTGGTGAGCCTATTTTCTCAAAACTTCAGGCAGAACTGGCAAAAGCTATGTTAAATATCAATGCATGCAAAGGATTTGAATACGGAAGCGGATTTTGCGGAGCGAAAATGACAGGAAAAGAACACAACGATCTCTTCAATGAAGATTTTACTACAAAATCTAATCTTTCAGGTGGAATTCAGGGTGGAATTTCCAACGGGATGGATATTTATTTCCGTGTTGCGTTCAAACCTGTTGCAACTATTATCCGGCCTCAGGACAGCATTGACAAAGACGGAAATCCTGTAATCGTGGAAGGAAAAGGACGCCACGATCCTTGTGTAGTCCCAAGAGCGGTACCCGTTGTAGAGAGTTTAGCTGCTTTTGTATTGGCAGATCTATTTTTAATCAACAAAACAAGAAATATTCATAATTTTTAATAAAATACTTTTGGTAATGAAAAATTACTGGGATAAAGGAATCTCTTTTGACGAATACATTACAATCGCTGAAGAAAGATTAAAAAACCCTTCTAATCAACAAGAAACTGATTATAAACAATACTATGAATTGGGGCTTCAAAGAATGGAAAGAACTTTAAAAAAGTACATTCCCGACGAAGAGCAACTGAAAGAATTGGATACTAAAAACTTCGACGGAAAAATTTTAATTATATCTGAAGCGTGGTGTGGTGATGCAAGTGCTACCGTTCCCGCTTTGGTAAAATTTTTTGAAGGTAAAAATGAAGTTAGAATTTTCCTTAGAGACAGTGATAAAAGTTTAATCAGTCAATTTTTAACCAACGGGACAGAGTCTATCCCAAAAGTTATTATCCTTAATGAAGATTTTAATGTAAAAAATTCTTGGGGACCGCGCCCGAAATATGGGAAAGAATTATTAATGAAATACAAAGCGGATCCTGAAAATTACACAAAACATCATTTTTACAATGATTTACAGCTATATTATGCCAAAAACCGAGGAAAAGATGCTGTTCAGGAAATTTTAGAATTATTATAATAAAATACATGAAAAAAAATATAATTTATCTTGTATTAATCGCCATTATCGGGGTAATTGCTTTCGTTCCGGGAGTAAAAGATACATTGAGAGATGCTTTCTTTCCCGTTGCTGCGATTGAAAATGCTGTTCATGTAAGTGAAGAAGATTACGATATTGATTTAAAAGGCATTAACGTTCCAAGCACGAATCTTAAAACGTTTAAAGACAAACCTGTTTTTCTTAATTTTTGGGGAACCTGGTGCCCTCCGTGCAGAAAAGAATGGCCGACGATTCAAAAATTATACGACACAAGAAAGGAAAATGTAGATTTTGTATTAATTGCGATGAATGATCAGGAAGAGGCTGTGAGAAAATTTTTGAAAGATAACAATTATAACGTTCCTGTTTATATTGCACAAAGTCCTATTTCTGAAAAATTATTACCAAAGGTTTTCCCTACGACTTTCCTTTTAGATAAATCAGGAAGAATATTGATAAAAGAAGATGCTTACAGAGATTGGAATACAGAATCTGTGCACCAATTTATTGATAACATTATTAAATAATTTTTTTTAACTAAACTTTATAATTATTTGGTATAGAATTTGCGAAATTTGTAAGGTTGAAAAATTATTTTAAACTAAACACAAAATGAAGTATTCTAAATTAAATTTAGCTAAGCAGGCTATCAGTCACAAGGGCTTCGTAAAAAAAATTCCTGACATTTTCAGAATGATAAAATCCTGGAAGAAAGGATTTTACCCGATGAAATCCATCGACATCATTTTACCTTTATTAGGTATACTGTATATTATCTCGCCAATAGATTTAATTCCTGAGGTAGCCATTCCGGTAGTGGGAGTATTAGATGATTTGGCAGTTTTATCATTAGTAATACCCAAACTGATAAAAGAAGTTGATAAATTTTTGCTTTGGGAAGCTGAGCAAAAATACAGCGCTGCCGGT
This sequence comes from Chryseobacterium sp. FH2, assembly GCF_001045455.1. GTDB lineage: Bacteria > Bacteroidota > Bacteroidia > Flavobacteriales > Weeksellaceae > Chryseobacterium. Next base: position 9,975 of record NZ_LFNE01000016.1, read on the forward strand.
ACAAAGGTTATCGATACGGAAATCGTAAAATAAACATAAGCCATCTCAAAAGGATGGTTTTTTTGTGAACAATAAACTGCCAATTGACCAATTCATTATTCACAATTTCCCAGTTCACTTTCAAATCCTTAAATTTGCAACATCTAATAAAAAATAATGGAAAGTAAAAAAGAATTCTTTTTAGAATGCTACAAACTAGGCATCATTAAATTCGGAAGGTTTACATTAAAAAGCGGAATTGAAAGTCCGTTTTATGTAGATTTACGACCTTTGGCATCAGATCCTAAAATCTTAAAAAATCTTGCCAATTATTTATTGGAAATGCTTCCTTTGGATAATTTTGATTTGATTTGCGGAGTTCCTTATGCTGCACTTCCTATGGCTACTGCAATGTCTTTGGAAAGCTACATTCCGTTGATTATCAAAAGAAAAGAAGCTAAAAACTACGGTACTAAAAAATTGATTGAAGGGATTTACCAAAAAGGACAAAACTGTCTTTTGGTAGAAGATGTAATTACTTCTGGGAAATCTTTAGTAGAAACCATCGCTGAAGTCGAGCAGGAAGATCTTAAAGTTGCTGATATTGTGGTAGTTCTTGACCGAGAACAAGGCGGAAAACAACTTTTGGAAAGCAAAGGATACAGAGTTCACACGCTTTTCAATATTTCAGAAGTTTGTACTATTCTTCAGGAGGACGGTCAGCTAACTGATGAAGAAGTAAAAAGAATTCAGGATTTCTTACAAGGAAACCACATCCAGTTTGAGGAAAAACAAAGATGTTCTTATGAACAGAAACTAAAAGCTTCTCAACATTCTGTTTCTAGAAAATTATTAGAAATCGCTTTAGAAAAAAAATCAAACCTTATTGCTTCTGCAGACGTTACAACGACTCAGGAATTGTTGGATTTGGCAGAAAAAGTGGGCCCTCATATTATTGCATTAAAAACTCATATTGATATTATTTCTGATTTCGAATATGAAAAAACCATTATTCCATTAAAAACATTAGCTGCAAAACACCAGTTTTTATTAATGGAAGACAGAAAGTTCGCAGACATCGGAAATACTCAGGAACTTCAGTTTACAAGCGGAGTTTTCAAAATTACAGATTGGGCAGATTTCGTAACTTCGCAGGTTATTGGTGGTTTTGAATCTTTAGACTGCTTCAAGAATGTAGGCGTGGTTGCTATTATCGGAATGTCTTCAAAAGGTACTTTGACAACAAGCAGCTATAGAGAAGAGGCTTTAAAGATAGCTTTATCTCATCCAAATGTTATTGGTGGGGTTTCTCAAAATCAGCTTCCTGACGAAATTTTACTATTCACTCCGGGAGTAAATCTGGCAGATTCCGGTGACGGAAAAGGACAACAGTATAACACTCCGGAATATGTTTTCAACATGCTTCATACAGATTTCATCATCGTAGGAAGAGGAATTTATAAGTCTGAAAACCCCGAACAAGCTGCTGTAACATATAAAAACGGAGGCTGGAATGCTTATTTAAATTCTTTAGAAAAAAAAGCAATTCAAGGCTAAAATCATTATAAAATATATTCAAAATAAGCTATATTTGACACTTTATCAGAATTATTGAAAAAGTTTAGTATTTGTCTTATATTGTTTTGGGGAGTTGTTCAGGTTTCTGCACAAAAAGACAGCATATATATTGAAGCGAAATTATCCGCAGACAGAAAAATGCTGGATGTGAATCAGGAAATCACCTATTATAACCACTCTGAGAAAGATTTAAATGCCATAAAACTTTTAAACTGGATTTCTGCATATAACAAAAGAGGGACATCGCTTGTTTACAGAAAACTTGAAGACAGAAATAATGATTTGCATTTTGCCAAACCAGAGCAATTGGGCAAAGTATTAAGTTTAGATATAAAAAATTCAGTTAATAATCGGGATATTCCTGTTAATAATATTTCAGATGAAAATCTTTTCCTTCCATTGGAAAAAGCTTTGAAACCTGGAGAAAATGTAAAATTACTGCTTCATTATCAGATGCAGCTTCCTGATAAAAAATTTACCGGATACGGTACATCTGATAAAAATGTGGCTTTAAAATATTTCTTTATTGTTCCGGATCATTTTGATCCGGACAATATTTCCAAAAGAGATTATTATGATATTGAGGAATCTGTAAACTTCAATACTTATTGGACGGTCAATTTCGACATTCCCATAAATTATTTTATCGAAAGTAATCTTCAACAGATTCAGATGAATTCTTTCAAAGGCTATCTTGATTCTGATCCCGAATTTTTAATTTCCGAAAACCAATTCCCAGCTATTATTATTAATACAGAAGGGATTAACACTGAAATAAAATTTGGATATAATTTAACATCTCAGGAAAAACAAAACCTTGAGTTTTATCTTCCTCTACATTTAAAATTTATCAAAGACAGAATCGGAGCTGTTCCTGACAGATTATTTATTTCTGATAAATTCCGAGGTAAAGAAGATTTTTTTGGAAATAATGATATTACATTCTGGAAATTCAAATTCCAAATGTTTACAGATACAGAAAAAACAGATTTAGATTATTTTGGAATTATTGCCAAAAAAATTCTTGATGAAAGTGTTATCACAGACAAAGAAGACAATCATTGGTTCAAAAACGGCCTAAAATCTTATCTGGAACTGCAGTATTTGAAAAAGTTTTACAGCGAAACAAAAATACTTGGAAACCTCCCTGAAACTAAAATTTTTGGCGTAAAACCGTTAAAATTATTTCATGCTTCGAATGTGAAATTGGTTGACCGTTACGGTTTAGCTTATCAATATATTATGTCTCAGAATCTTGATCAGAAAATTGATGAAAACTTTACAGGTTTAAGTAATTTTAATGATATGGCAATCAGCAGTTTTGAAACAGGAAGCCTGTTTAATTATTCTGCCGATAAAATGGGATATGAAAATTTTAACAGTACCGTTAAAGATTTTATTGTTAAAAATACTGACAAGCCAATAAAACCTGAAGATTTTCTGAAAGAACTTTCCGAAAAAGATAAAACTACAAATTATCTGGATGCATTTTTGAAACAGAAAAATAGAGTTAATTTCAAATTAAAAAGAATCAGAAGAGATGATGATTCCTTAAATATTAAAATCACAAAAAATACAGATACCGCAATTCCTGTAAAATTGGAAACGGAAACCAGAAATGGAGAAACAAAATCTTATTGGATTGATACAGACGAGAATGAGAGAATCAAAACATTTTCAGTTCCTGCTTTAGATATTTATAAAATCACTCTGAATGATGATTATATTTTCCCTGAATCTAATTACAGAGATAATTTTCTATATGCTAAAGGGTTCTTTTCAAATAACAAGAAAATCAAATTAAAACTTATAAAAGATATTCCAAATCCGGAATTCAATGAGATTTATATAACTCCGAGAGTTCGTTTTAACAATGCTTATGACAAATTTCTTTTTGGAATTAATTTTAAAAATCAATCATTATTTGACCAAAAGTTCCTATATTCTTTCACGCCGATGTATAGTTCAGGAACAGGGAAAATGACTGGTTCAGGGGCAGTTTCATATTCTTTTTTACCAGCTGAAAGCATTATAAGAAGCTTGACTTTTGGTATTTCAGGCTCTTATTTTCACTATGATTATGATTTAGCTTATAGAAAAGCATCATTCTTCACAAACTTAAATTTCAGAAAGAACCCGAGAAGTACGGTAAGTCGCGGAATTGCTTTTTCATATAATTACCTTGAAAGAGATCTTAACCAGCTTATGATTAACAGAGGAGATTATGATAAATATAATCTTTGGAGCTTAGGTTACGGATACGCTGACAGTCAGATGATTCACGAAAAAAGCTTAAGTGTAAGTACTCAGGGAATGGAAGATTTCAACAAAATTACTGCAGAAGGTTTCTACAGATGGGAATTTGCTCCAAAACAAAAATTGAGTTTAAGGGTATTTGCCGGGTATTTTGCAAGGAACGAAACCCGAAATAATATGTTTAATTATGGAATTTCCAGAGTCTCAAACTATGCCTTTTCTTATACTTTATTGGGCGAAAGTGCAAACAGCGGGATTTTATCACAGCAATATATTCTTGCCGACGGAGGATTCAAATCTTTCATTCCGGGAACGGTAAACCACTGGATTACATCTTTTAATGTAGATTCCAGTGTCTGGAAAATTTTTCACGTATATGCCGATGCCGGAGTTTATAAAAACAAAAATCAACCCACTAAGTTTATTTGGGACAGTGGTATAAAAGTGAGAGTAATTCCCGATTTTCTTGAAGTATACTTCCCTATTCAGTCTTCTTTAGGCTTTGAACCCGGTTTTAGAGACTATGCAAAACGTATTAGATATACTTTGGTATTAAACCTGGGCTCTATCATTAATGCCGCAAGAAGAGGCTGGTATTAAAATAAAAGATAACCCACAAAAAATGTATTTATAAGTATCCTTTCTATGCTTTTAAAATTCAATCATAAAAAAGCAGCCATTTCAAATTTGAAATGGCTGCTAATATTTTATAAAATCTTATAGGATTAGTCTTTTAAGATTTTTTGAGAAACCGGTTGATTGTTTACAGTACCAGTAACAATATAGTTTCCTCTTCCCAATTCAGAAACATCTAAATTAGAATCAGCTTTTACAGAAGCACTTTTCACAACCTGTCCAAGCATATTGTAAATTTTCACATCCTTAGCATCAGATCCGAAAGTAATTCCGTTTTCTTTTACAAAAGTGTTTTTTACGAAATTAGCTTTATTTAAAGATATGATATCATTAACAGATAAAGTCGTACATACATTAGTTGGTGAAGCTGAGTTTGTTGGTGCAACAGCTGCTAGTACAAAATCTGCGGCATTATTATTAGTATCTGTACAGCCTCCGTTTGATCTAAAAATAGCATTTGTTGTCGAACCTGCAGGAGCTGTATCTCCCCCTTCAGAAGCATTAGCAGTTCCCATTCCTACAAAATCAATAGCACCTGTTGGAGCTGTACCATTTATAGTAGTATCATTACTCATTAAAGCAATTTTTCCGTTACCTCCCATATTAACGTTACCAGATCCTGTAAATCCTCCGTCATAATCGACTGTCACCGGTAATGCAGCACCATTAGCAGCATTTCCAGCAAATCCAACCAAATAATATGAATAAGGAGCAATAGTAGCACCTGATGGAAGGGTTATCTTACCTGACCAGTTTCCTGTAGATGTAGCAGAACCATATTGCAAAGACCATCCGGCAATATTTACAGCTGCCGCTGTCTTATTGAAAAGAACAACAAAGTCTCTATTATAAGTAGCCCCAGAGTTACCCCCGTTCGCATAAACCTGGGCAATTGTCACTTGTGCATTCATCAATGCTGCCGTAGCGAACATCCCTAAAACAGTAAAGATTTTTTTCATGATTTAAAAATTTAATTATTAATAATTTAGACTGCTAAAATACAGGTATTTTTACTTTTTACACAATAATTAATGTAAATTTTTGTTAATAATGCTAAATCCTCTATTGTAAACAATTTTTAGTTATTTTTACCAATTATTTTCCAAGAGCTTGCGGAATTTTTTTTTAATATTCGTGCTGTTTTTCATGGGCTTATCATATAATAATGCTCAGGTTTTCTCGTGGAAAAATCCGAACCTTCCGGAAGATTCTATAAAAAAAGACAGCGTTCTTGCAGCTAGACTTGAACAGGATATATTTTCAAAAGATACATTAGATTTTGTAAAAACCAGTAACAGAATTATAGTTGACGAAGCTGTTCTTGCCAGAAATGATAAAAAAAGATTTTTAGGAGAACTTAATTCTAAAGGTTCTATTATCCGGGGTATTACTTTTGGTAACAATCAGGGACAATCTGTGCAAAGCTCAATGGATTTACAGATTTCAGGGCGATTATCTAAAGATGTTACCATTCTGGCCAGTATTTCAGACCACAACTTACCGATTCAGGCAGATGGTTACACTCAGACTTTAGAAGAATTCGATAAAATCTACATGCAGCTTAATATTAAGGATAAATCTATTCTTAGAGCAGGACATTTAGATTTAATAGAGGCCAAAAATTATTTTGCCAAATATCAAAGACGAAGCATGGGACTTGAGTTCCAGACTGAATTCGGGAAAGAGAATAAAACTTTTGTAGATGTTTCAATGGGAGTTGCACGAAGCGAATTCCACAGGGTTCGTTTCCAAGGGGTCGAAGGTAACCAAGGACCTTATCGTCTGACAGGTAAAAATGGAGAACAGTTCATTACCCTTATTTCAGGTTCTGAGCAGGTTTTTATCGACGGTATTTTAATGAAACGTGGCGAAAATCAGGATTATACCATTAATTATAATACAGGTGAGGTTACTTTCACCAGTTTCCGACCTATTTTTCAGCAAAATTTCATTACGATATCATATAATTATACAAATAGAAATTATTCCAGATATTTATTCACAGGAAAAGTTGAGCACACAAGGGAAAAGTTTAAAATCGGCTTAAACTGGTTTATGGAAAATGATAATAAAAATGCTCCACTTGCCCTTAATTTATCTAAAGAAGATGAACAAATTTTGGCTGATGCAGGAAATAATCAGGATTTAATGTATGCACCTTCCGCAATTGTCACGCCATACGATGTAAATAAAATCTTATATAAACTGGTTCAGAACCCAAATGGAAATTATTACGAATTTTCCACTGATGCTAATGAAACACTTTATCAGGTTTCATATACCTATTTTGGAGTAAACCTCGGAGATTATAAAATTACCCAGACTACCAACAATGGCCGTGTTTTTGAATATGCAGGGCCAAACCAGGGCGATTATAGAGCTGTAAGAAAACTTCCTTCACCCCAAAAAGCACAGGTTTATTCATTAAACACAGAAGTTGCTTTAAAAGATGGTAAAATTGGAGCCGATTTTTCATTAAGTAATTATGATTTAAACCTATTTTCATCAAAAGACTCAGATCAGAACATCGGGTATGCAGGGCGTATTTTCGGAAATAAAACATTTACAAAAAACAGCTGGAAAGGCACACCAAGTTTTGAATATCAATACATTGACAAACAGTTTCACATTTTAGACCGTATTAATGATGTTGAATTTTCCAGAGACTTCAACTTAACTCAGGAATTTAGTGGAAGAACCCAAAACAGATTTATATTTAGCTTCTTAAATAAATGGAATAATAAATCTAACGTAAACTATAGAATTAATTATCTTGATGAAAAAGATTCTTACAAAGGGATTAAAAATGACTTAGATTTTGGATGGTTTAAAGGCAAATTTTTCACCAAAGGAAATTTATCTTACTTAGAAACAAATGCCACTCTTCAAGATACAAAATTCATCAGAGGTGGGGTTTCTACTGAATATACAGGCAAAAAAGGAAGCTGGGCATTCGGTGGAAGCATGGAGCATAATGAGAAAACCTATAATGACACTCAGTTGATGGATGTTACAAGTTTCAGCTGGAAAGAAATTTTTGTTCAAAAGAAAATTGGTGACAGTACAAGAACCAAATTACTGACGAAACTTTACATGAGAGACAATGACTCCGTGCGTGACAACAGGCTCCAGAATATGAACAATATTTTGGGAGTTATGGCGGAAAGCCAGCTTATCAAAACTGAAAAAACTACTTTAAATATATTGCTTCATTATAGAAAATTCTTTTATCAAAATCAGGATATTGATATGTCCAGAAATAATGATTTTGTGGTTGGAAATATTCTTTACAACCAGCAGCTTTTCAGAAATGGTATGCGTTTACAGGCTTTCTATGAATTAGGAAACGGACAGGAGGCTCAAAGAGAATTTCAATACATTAAAGTTACAGACGGGCAAGGGGTTTATAAATGGACGGATTATAACGGAGACGGAATTCAGCAGCTTGATGAATTTGAAATTGCCGAATATTCGGATTTAGCACAATACATAAGGGTGTACACCAATTCTGTACGATATATACCATCCAATAAAAATAAATTACAGCTGGCTCTGTTTGTCAATCCATCAATAGTTTTCAATTCTGAAAATAAATTTTTAAAACGTTGGAATTTTAATATTTCATTAAATTCTCAAAATTCTTTCTACAAAAAAGATAAGGTTTTAGTTTTAAATCCGTTTGAAAAAAGTGATGATCAGATCCTTAAGAATCAAAATATTTTAGCCTCTGTTCAGTTTAGCCCGACAGAAAAATCCGGCTGGAATGGTAACTATCGATTTATATCAAATGACAACCTCATTAATGCCAATTTCAGTAATGAAGAGAGGGAACAAACTTCACACTTTGTAAACATCGGATATTGGTTTAATAAAGAATTCAGAATAGACTGGGAAAATTCGGTTCACAGCATTCAAAACTCTTCGCAATTGTTTGCAACAAGAGATTATCATTTAAGCAATTTCGAAACCAAGCCAAAAGCAACCTATAAATTTACCGATGCTATTCAGGCTGAGCTTTCATCTGCCTTCCGTCAAAAGCAAAGAACAGATGGTGAAGAACTATTAAAAGCATTTGATATCACAGGAACAATTCAGTGGGAACGTAAGAAAACTTCTATCAGAGGTAATTTTTCATTTATCAATAATAATTTTACAGGAAATAATTTCACAATTGTCGGAAACCAAATGTTAGATGGTTTAAAACCAGGAAAAAACCAGGTCTGGAGTGTATTTATTCAGCAGGCAATTAATTCTTTCTTACAATTAAACTTAAATTATGAAGGAAGAAATTCCGGTGAAAGAACCATTCATATCGGAAGTATGCAGGTGAAAGCAAGTTTCTAGCATTTTAAATTCACTCTAAAATTAACTTATATCTTGTTTCAACTTTAAAAATATTCAGAAAATCCTGATAGATTATATCATTTTTAATTTTTGTAAATTTGCGCCATGATAAAAATAGGCAACATAGAACTGCCGGAATTTCCGCTTTTGCTAGCTCCGATGGAAGATGTAAGTGATCCTCCGTTCAGAAGATTATGCAAAATGCATGGTGCAGATTTGATGTATTCAGAGTTTATTTCTTCTGAAGGCTTAATTCGTGATGCAATAAAGAGTAGAAAAAAACTGGATATTTTCGATTATGAAAGACCTGTCGGAATTCAGATTTTTGGAGGTGACGAGGAAGCAATGGCTATGTCTGCGAGAATTGTGGAAACCGTAAATCCCGATTTAGTAGATATCAATTTCGGGTGTCCTGTAAAAAAAGTTGTTTGTAAAGGCGCCGGCGCAGGGGTGTTAAAAGATATTGATTTAATGGTCCGTTTGACTAAAGCTGTTGTAAGCTCTACCAGCCTTCCTGTAACTGTAAAAACCCGCTTAGGATGGGACAGCCATTCCATTAATATTGATGAAGTGGCTGAACGTCTTCAGGAAACAGGTATCAAAGCATTAACGATTCATGCAAGAACCCGTGGCCAAATGTATAAAGGAGAAGCTGATTGGGAACATATTTCAAGAATTAAACAAAATCCTAATATCGAAATTCCTATTTTCGGAAACGGTGATATTGATTCTCCGGAAAAAGCTTTAGCATATAAACAAAAGTATGCCTGTGATGGTATTATGATTGGTCGTGCAGCAATTGGATATCCTTGGATTTTTAATGAAATTAAACATTTTTTTAAAACAGGAGAAAATTTACCTGCTCCCACTATTTCGGACAGGTTATTAGCCGTTCGCCAACATGCGGAATGGAGTACAGAATGGAAAGGTGAAAAATTAGGTCTAATCGAAATGAGACAGCACTACAGCAATTACTTCCGTGGAGTTCCTCATTTTAAAGACTTTAGAAAAAAATTCCTCGAAGTATTCACTTTAGAAGAAATGGATGCCCTGATAAAAGAAACGCAACAATTCTATACAGAATATCAGGAACAAGTATAAATAAAAAACCATCAAATATTTGATGGTTTTTTATTTATTATTTAAATTATTCTTTAATAACCTTCTGAGGCTGATTGATTTTTAATCAAAGCTAATGCTGAAGAAGTTCCTATTCTCTTCACTCCTAAATTTATCATTTTCTCGGCATCTTCCGGAGTTCTCACTCCACCTGCTGCCTTCACAGGAAGTTTTCCGGCATTCTCAAGCATAATTTTGATACCTTCGAATGTTGCCCCATTCGGTTTCCCATCAGTTGTTTCATAAAAACCTGTTGAAGATTTTACGAAAATTTTTGACAAATCGTTTTCCGGGAAAGTTTCTTCTGCCCAAGTTGAAATATTTTTAGTAATATCAGCAATTTGCACATCTGTTAAAGCTGCAATTTCGATAATCCATTTTGCAATTTTATGATGCTGTACTACCAGCTGTGTACATTTTACAAATTCTTCTTTTATTAATTCTAAATCTCCTTTTAGATAAGCATTATAATTAATAACAAAATCAAGTTCGTCTGCTCCGTCTGAAATTGCTTTTGAGGCTTCTGCAAGCTTTTCATCAATAGAATAAGTCCCTTCATGAAAGCCAATCACAGTTCCTACTACAACATCTGAATTCTTTTCCTGAATATATTTCTTTATGTCAGCTACATAATCAGGGCGGATCATTACTGCAAAAATACCATTATCAATAGCCTCCTGCGTAAGTTCTATATCCTTCTGTAAAGTTTCTGCTTCTGAAAGCCCGGATTGTACCGGAGTTTTCAGGTATGTTGAATCCAAATATTGAGCAATATTCATAATCTGTTATACTTTCAATTGTCTGTAAATACCTTGTTCCAAAGATATGAAAGTTTCTGTTCTTGTCACGCCTTTTAGTTTTTGAAGTTTGCTAAGAATTTGCATCAGGTGATCATTATCTTTACAAAGTACCTTCAAGAATGTCGTATAATTTCCTGTCGTATAGTGAGCTTCCACCACCTCATTAATATCTTTCAGGGATTTTACAACCTCCGGATAATGACTTGGCTGGTCTAAGAATACACCGATATAAGAAATTACTTTATATCCTATTTTCTTTGGATTAAGGAACGAAATTGAGTTCTCAATAACGCCAGCATGTTCCAATTTTTTAATTCTCTGGTGAACTGCAGTTGTTGAAATCCCAACATTTTTCGAGATATGAGCTAACGACGTTTTAGCATTGTCCATCAACATATAGATGATTTCCTTGTCAATTGAATCTAAATGATAGTTTGTGTTGCTTGAATTTTTCATTTTCTAATTTTTTTTATTATTCATGTTTTTACTTTGTCCATAAACCTTTGAATTTTACAAAAACCGGGAAATGATCACTGTAGCCTCCCAGATACCGTGTACCTGCATACGTCCGGAATGGTCTGCCTTCGAAATTTCTTATCCGGCTGCTAATCTTCTCAGAGTTGAATACTCCCGCTTTATCGAAAGATAAAGCCAGATTACGGTCAAATAATGATTCCGACAATATGATCTGATCAAACAGCAATCCAGATTTATAATGAAAAGTAGAATAATTTCTTGTAGAAAACAACTCCTGAAAAGGGTTTATCAAAACTTTCGCACAATCGTTGTCATAGAGAATTTTTATTAAATTTTCATCATCCGGGTTTTCGTTAAAATCACCACACAAAACAACATGTTCTTTACTCTCATTTAAAAGCTTCATAATTCTGCCCCGAATTTCTGAAAGTATAAAGGCTCTTTTAGGCTGGTTAATATCTTTTTCACGCTTAGAGGGAAGATGGGCGATAAAAATATTAATAACTTCTCCTTTATATTTTACTTTTACATAGAGTACATCCCTAGTTGTATCATAATTTCCTATTTTCCTGTCTATAATTTCAAAAAAGTAAGTAATAGCTTCTGAATCTATCACTTCTACTTTAGTTTTGTCATATAACATGGCTACATCTACCTTCCTTTCATCCATAGAATTGTAATGTACAATTCCGTATTGAGAATTAAAAGGTTCCATCTCCACAAGCTCTTCCAAAACTTTCCTTCCGGAAATTTCCGAGAGCCCAATCATAAATGGCAAAACGCCATGCTCCTCCTCCATCAATTGAAAAACGTGCGCAATTTTAAAAAGTTTGTTCTTATATCTTTTTTCGTCCCAATTCCTTAGCCCAGATTTTGTAGGATCAAGCCTGTGCTTTGGCGGTGGATCTGGTAAAAATAAATTTTCTACATTATAAAAAGTGAACAACTCCATCTACACGCTTTCTTATTCTTGAAATTTTACAAATCAATTTCAGAATGTAAATTTATTATTTTTTTTTAAATATGATTAATTATTTTACAATATATTCTGGTTAATTTTATACTCATAGTACATAAATCCCCGTGAATAATTACATCTAAACCACGAATATACATTAAAAATTTTAACTACATCTTGAAATCAGATTTCAAAACAAGAAAAAAATAATCTTTAAAATTTAAAATAACCTAAATAAAAAACTAATATAAGTATAAAATAGAGTTATTTTTTAAACTTTATCGTCTATTATTACAATTTTCATTCCATTTTAAGAAAAAAAATTCTCAAAGGGGGAAAAAAATCTTATTCTTTTAGCGGAATTAAGTACGTAAAACTATAATAAATCGGGACGTTTTTCTTTTGTAATCCTTACCGCTTCATCATGGCGCCATTCTTCAATTTTACTAAAATTTCCACTTAGTAAAACTTTTGGAACCTCTAAACCTTTATAAACTTCAGGCCGGGTGTAAATAGGCGGTGATAACAAATCGTCCTGAAAACTATCTGTCAGAGCACTCTGCTCATCATTTAAAACGCCAGGAAGTAGACGGATAATAGAATCTGCCAAAACACAGGCGGCAAGCTCACCTCCTGTAAGGACATAATCTCCGATAGAAATTTCTTTTGTAATATGTAAATCTCTTACACGCTGATCAATACCTTTATAATGTCCACACAAAAACATTAAATTATTTTTTATTGAAAGTGTATTGGCTATTTTTTGATTCAGCGTAATTCCATCCGGTGTAAGATAAATAACCTCATCGTATTCTCTTTGAGATTTAAGTTCAGAAATGCATTTATCTAATGGCTCAACCATCATTACCATTCCCGCTCCACCTCCATAAGGCTCATCATCAACCTGTCTGTGTTTATTGATCGCCCAATCTCTCAGATGATGAAAATGTACTTCTGCCAATCCTTTATCCATCGCCCTCTTCAGAATAGAAGTTTGAAATGGACTTTCCATCAATTCTGGAAGCACGCTTATAATGTCAATTCTCATTGTAATGTTCCGTTTTTCTTATTAGGTAAAATGATTAATCGTAAAGATGAATCTTTGTTAAAATAGCTCCACATCCAGTTGAAGAACACAGCTAATTTGTTTCGAACGCTCAAAATTAGCATTAAATGTAAAAACATCCAGAAATACCAAGCAAAAAATCCCTGAAATTTTATAAACGGTAAATCCACAACAGCTCTGTGTTTCCCTATTGTCGCCAATGAGCCTTTATCATCATATTCATATTCTACCCAGTCATTCTTGGTTTTCTTTAAAAGATTCTTACCTAAATTTTTTGCCTGATTAATCGCTACGTTTGCGACCTGAGGATGACCTTGTGGATATTTTGGGGTTTCCATATAAGATATATCACCAATCGCAAAAATATTGTCGTACCCTTTTATTTTATTATACCGATCTACAATGTATCTGTTTCTCGATAATTTTTCCTCTGGAAAACCGTCTACCACATTCCCGGTAACTCCGGCTGCCCAAATCACATTATTAGAAGGAATCTGCATTCCGCTTTTCATGATAACTTTATCGCCATCATAGTCTGTGACATATTCCCCGCTTAGGAAAGTTACGCCAAGCTCTTTTAAATATTCTTCTGATTTTTGCTGAGCTTCAGGACTCATCACTGCTAAAGGTTTTTCGGTAGAGCTTACCAAAATGATTTTGAGGTTATCAAAATTCATGTAAGGATAATCTCTTGGAAGAATCTCTTTCTTCATTTCTGCGAAAGCTCCCGCCAGTTCTACACCAGTTGGGCCGCTTCCTACAATTACAATATTCCAGTTTCCGTCGTCACTCCTGCTTTTTTCAATAATCAGTTTTTCAAAAGTCATTAAAACATGATTTCTGATACCTATTGCTTCCTGAGTATTTTTCATTCCGAAAGCTTTGCCTTCCAAATCCTGATTTCCGAAGAAATTGGTTTTACAACCTGTTGCAATGACTAATTTATCATACGTAAACTCGGCTTCATCAGTAATCACCTTATTGTTTGCTGCATCAATCTCACGAACTTCCGTCAAACGAAACTGTGTATTTCTGGACTGTTGAAATATTTTCCTGAAAGGGAAAGAAATATTGGAAGGTTCTATCCTTCCGCACGCTACCTGATAGAAAAGAGGCTGGAACATATGGTGGTTTACCCTGTCTAAAACAATTACTTTTTTGTTCTTGTTATTTAATGTTTTTGCAAGTTGCAGCCCCGCAAAGCCTCCTCCTATAATGATGATCTTTTCGCGTGTTTCCATAGTACACAAATTTACTGATTTTATTTTAGCATTTAGTAGTGAAAAAAGTTAGTTTTGCAAAACTTTATGTCACCTAAAAAGTACAGCAAAAAGACCGCCAAAAAGATACATCTGAACCGTCGAAAGAATTATTTTTTCCGGCGAAAAGTTGTATTGGCAATTTTAATTATAGCATTAATTGGAACCGGCTTATATTTAAAACAATCAATCAGTTACTATTACGCGCTGTATTTCAATAAATTTACCCATAAAAAACTTCACAATAGTGAAACTGAAACGTTAAGGATTCAAAAAATCCTTTCCAATAATCTTGACAAAACCTACGGCTTCGATATTTCACATTATCAAAATAAAGAAGATATAAAATGGGATAGCCTGAGCATAGGAAATAAGACAATCCCATTAGAGTTTGTTGTGATGAGAGCAACAATGGGAGACCGAAGCGCAGACAAACATTTTAGTGAATTTTGGGAGCTGGCAAAAAAACATAATTTGATTCGCGGAGCCTACCATTTTTACAGAGCCGATGAAGATCCTGTGATTCAGGCAAATAATTTTCTTGAAAATGTAAAACTGGAAAGCGGAGATTTGCCACCTATTCTTGATATTGAAAAAATCCCTAAGCGTAAAACCAATAAAAAGCTGATTGAAGATCTAAAAACATGGTGTAAAATCATTGAAGAGACTTACGGTGAAAAACCAATCATTTATACTTACTACCACTACTATAAAGACCTTTTGAAAGGTGAATTTGACAACTATCCGCTTTGGCTTGCAAATTACAACGACGTTCCTGCTCCATCTCCCGAGGGCGAGTGGAATTTTTGGCAATTTTCAGAAAACGGAATTGTGCACGGGATCAATACCAAAGTAGATTTAGACATTTATAATGGTAGCTTGTGGTCTCTAAAAAGATTGACATTAGATTAATTTTTCAGAAAATCTATTATATCTTTATTCAATTCATCCGCAATTTCAAAAGGGAGATAATATGATGCCTGTGAATAAATTTTCAATTTTGTATTGGGAATTTCTTTTGCTATCATCTCGGTATGGTCTTTTTTAATAACATCATTTTCGCCTGCAATTACAAAAACCGGACTTTTTATTTAATGTAAAGACATCTTGCTGATATTCGGCTCATACAGCATCAAATTAAGCAATCTTTTTTCAGCTTCATGTTCAGGCTGGTTGGCAAGTGCCATGAATTTTACTTTACCCCTAAAGTTATTTAATAACTCACTGTCAACTCCTGCTGGAAAAACATTTGCACCGATGATAATTAATTTATTTATGTTTTGTGGGTATTTTAAAGCAAATTCTAATTCTGTATTCCCTCCGTCACACCAACCTTCACTTTATGAGAAGTATTTGAGTTCGAAAGATCGATGGAAAAATTTCCTTTTTCATCTGAAATTATACCGTTATTTTCTTTTTCCACCCCTATTTTTACATAAGGAATTGGCTTATTTTCTTCTTTAAAAATTACTGTTCCCGAAATAACCTGTGCATTAATATAAAAAGCAGAAAATACAGGAAGTAAAAAATTAAGTTGTTTCATGTTAATAGTTCACTGCAAAAATCAATATTTTCAGCATAAAAGACTCATAACATGATATTAAAATTAATTTAGTTTTAGTTAAATTTTATTTAAAAGGTCTTCTCTGAATCCATTCTGTTGCAGGAGAAAGTGACGGAAAAATATTTTTCATGAAAGGATTGATCAAAAAATTATTATGTTTAATCAATCCAAAAATTTCGAAAGGTTCAGCTCCGACAGTTGATTTAATTTCAAGGGCGGTTCTTCCAAAAATAATTCTTGAAAAGCTTTTATCAATTCCAAAATCTACCATATCCAAAAGCATATTAAGATACAACTGCATTGGTTTCTGAAGCTCTCTGTTATACCCTAAAAAATAGGTATCAATATCTTTTACATTAAGAATCAACGTATAAAAACCAATCAGTTTTTCATCCGAAAAATATCCAAAAACTTTAAAATTTCCATTTAGGCTTTCCTTCATGTTTTCAAAATGGTTTTCAGCAAGAAAAAAAGTATTGAAAGGGGCATTATCAGCTACATTCTGATACAAAATATTCATTTGAATTTGATGATTTCTTATATCATTTAAGTTTAATTCTTTTTTTTCAACTCCTTTTAGTTTCTTTTTCGCCGATTTAGCCCTATCTCTGTATTTTTTAGAAAAATCGCGGATATAATCTTCAAAGCTTTTCCAATCATCTCTTATTTTCAGCATCATGTTGGGCTGCACTGAAAATCTAAAATAAGTTTCATGCTTTTTATCCTGAAAATATTTCACAAAATTTGACTGATAATCTTTATAAATAATTAAAGACGTTTTCCTGATTTTCTTCTGCATCTCCTGAACCGCTTTATCCAAAAGAGGAACAACCTCCTTCAAGGTAATCTTTGAAGAATCAAAATAGAACCCGTTTTGCCCCGTCAACATATTATTTCCGAGAATCATTACATCTTTACTGACCTGTCTGGCCAAAAAACTTCTGAAACTGCACCAAACCTCATTTTTTTGAAAAGTTTTGTGTTGAATAAAATTCAGATACTGAAACAAAGCTCCGCCAATCAATTCGTTATTCTGAAAAAATCCAACGAAAAAACATTCCATATTCTGCGGTTTTGAAATTTTAAGAACACGGAAATATTCTTTGGAAAGCATAATATTATAATTCCCAATGACAGTATTCCAGTTTTCAGGTAAACCGGAAGTTGTTTCGTATATTTTTAAATAATATGGCATAAAAAAGGCCACAAATGTAGCCTTATCTTTTTAAAATCGTTACAATTTATTTTTGTGTCACCCAGTGAAAACCGTCGGCCACATACCAACCACAGACAATTCCCCCCATAATGGTAATCGTAATCGTCCAGTACGCTGAGTTAATCATCGTGTACTTCCAGGATTTTCTTTCAAACATTGCATTAATTGCCGTCAATGGAAATACAAATAAAAATCCCGCCATAAAAGAATGTAAAGCCCCGTGACCAAAAGAGCGGTAGGCCATTCCATAATCTTTCATGAAAACATGGTAAGAAGGATTAGCATTAATCTCATCACCTCCAATCATCCCCAATGCCCCAAACTGATGAATTGTGACAAATTGAAGAAAAAGCGCCATGAAAATTGATAAAATAAAGGTAAAAACAAAAACTCCGATCATAGAACCTTTCATTTTTTCTTCAGTCAATCCGGCTTCTTCCATCCAAACACGCCCGAAAAGTTTTGGATGATACCAGATAAATCCCATAAATAAGGGAATAAGTGCGGCTACAAAAATAGCCCAAAAGTTGATTTGCGTCATAGTTTTAATTTTAATAATAAGTAGTATAAATCTACATTAAAAATCAAAACAAAATACACTTATCATAAAAATTAATCAATTTTAATCGAAAAACAACAAACAAAACACTATTCAACAAATAATAATTTAAAACAAATTGAAAATACTTATTAAATTCAACTTTAAAATAATTTATGAAAAACTTGTAAAACAAAGTCAAAAACTTTGTCTGGTTCTGTAATGAAATGATAAACCAATTGGGGAATACCTGCAGAAACCTCGAGAAATATAGCAAACACAGGAATCATTCCGTATAAAATTATAGGAAATCTCAATTTCATAGAAAAATCTTTAATCATAGCTTTCCAGATAATTTTCATTCTTTCTCTTTCATGCCATAAAATCAATCCACATAAAATGAAATACAAAATAAATCTTTTTACAAAGCCCATAGCGAGGCCTTCCGGCATAAAACTAATATCCATCAACAAAATATTACTGGCAATCGAAATAAAAAAGAAGACTCCTAAAATAACTGTTCTATGAAAAAGCAATAAAATACCTGTGACAATCTGTAACACTCCAACGACAGATTTAAATGGTTCATGATCAAACAAATACCACATTACCCGAAACAGAGAAAGATCTTTAATAGGTGTTGCCAATTCTTTAGATGATATTCCAAATTGCCCGTCTTCCGTAAGTTTGCCAAATCCATAACTTATAAAAATAAAAGCCAATAAAAATCTTGCTACCAGAATAAAATATTCGTAATATCTCTCTTTAGGAATGGCGCGTAATTTTGTTATCATATTAATCGTTTTTTGGTATTAGTTTATTTAAAAGTTTTCTTGTTACATTTTCGTACTTTTGCGTCTCAATTAAAATTAAAAATCAAACTATCAAATTCCAATGAATTACGTTTCTGTCGAAAATCTTACCAAATCCTATGGCATCAAGGTATTATTCGAAAATATCACTTTCCATGTGAATGAGGGAGATAAAATTGCCATCGTTGCCAAAAACGGGAGCGGAAAATCTACACTATTGAAGATTTTGATAGGTAAAGAAGTTGCAGACAGTGGAACAGTGATTATCAATAAAGATATTCAGGTGGTTTTGTTTGATCAGGAAATTAATTTCGATCCGAATCTTACAATTGATGAGTTTATGATGACATTGGATTCTGCTCCGATTATGGCTCTTAAAAATTATCATAAATCGCTTCATTCTGCAGACAGTGATTTCATTGAAAAAGCTCTGGCTGAAATGGAAACTCAAAAAGCCTGGGATTTGGAAAATGAAATGAAACAGATCCTTTCCCAGCTTAAAATCACTGATTTGGAAGCCAAAATGGGAACCCTGTCAGGAGGGCAAATTAAACGTGTCGCTTTGGCAAAATTGCTAACAGAAACCAGGGCTGAACACCGCCATACTTTATTAATTATGGATGAGCCAACCAACCACCTCGATGTAGAAATGGTAGAATGGCTTGAAAATTATCTGAATAAAGCTAAAATCACTTTATTATTGGTAACTCACGACAGATATTTCCTTGACAGTGTTTGTGACATTATTTGGGAAATGGAGGATAAAAATCTTTATGTTCATAACGGTTCTTATGCGACTTATCTTGAAAATAAAATGATTCGCGAAGACAATATGAACGCAACCATCGACAAAGCCAATAACCTTTACAGAAAGGAACTGGAGTGGATGAGAAGACAGCCAAAAGCAAGAACAACAAAGTCAAAATCAAGGATTGACTCTTTTTACGAAACTGAAAAAGTGGCCAAAACCGACACCAGAAAACAAGGCTTAGAACTTGATTTTGAAATGAAACGTTTAGGACAAAAAATTCTGGAACTTCATCACATTGATAAAAGTTTTGGAAATAAAGTTTTGTTAAAAGATTTCAGTTATCAGTTTCAACGGGGCGAAAAAGTAGGAATTATAGGAAAAAACGGGGCGGGAAAATCTACACTTCTAAACATCATTCAAGGGTTTGAAAAAGCTGACAGAGGTGAAATAGAAACGGGAGAAACTATTTCTTTCGGTTATTTTTCACAAAAAGGTTTAGCATATAAAGAAGACGAAAGAGTTATTGATTTTATCAAAGATGTTGCAGAATATTATCCGCTAGCCAATGGAAAAAGTCTTTCTGCATCACAGTTTTTGAGATTATTTTTATTTGATGATCAGTCACAGTACTCTCCTATTTCAAAACTTTCGGGTGGTGAAAAAAGAAGACTGCATTTAATGTACATATTATATCAAAATCCAAACTTTTTGATTTTTGATGAGCCTACCAATGACTTGGATTTACCTACATTGACAGTTCTTGAAAACTTTTTACAGCAATTTCAGGGCTCATTAATTATCGTTTCTCACGACAGATATTTTATGGATAGAATTGTTGACCATATTTTAGCTTTTGAAGGAGAAGGAAAAATTAAAGATTTTGTTGGAAATTTCTCAGAATACCGAGAAGCAAAAAGCAAAGAAGAAGCTTTAGGAAAATCAACAACACCAAAGCCAGAGCCTGTAAAAGAAATGGCTGCCCCTTCAAACAATTCTCAAAATTTGACTAAAAAGAGGAAATTATCCTTTAAAGAACAAAGAGAATTAGAATTAATTGAAAAAGAAATGCCTGAGCTTGAAAAACAAAGAGATAAAATTCTTGAGCAGCTTAACAACGAGACGGATTACGAAAAAATTGCCAAACTTTCTGCTGAGTTAGAATCTGCTTCTGAAAAACTGGAAAACCATGAAATAAGATGGTTGGAACTCCAGGAAGACTAAAATAATAATGAGTTATAAAATTATGAATAAAAGTGTGTTGAAAACCAACTCAAACTCATAATTTATAACTCATAATTCACAACTAAATAAAGCTTATTACTTTCTGAGCATCTGAGCTTTCCATTGCTGTATCAATAATTTTCATATTCTGAATAACTTCTCCCGCCGGCGAAGGCAAGTAATATCCGAAAACAACATGCTCATAAATATGCTGATAATAATTCATATAATTTCCGGGTTCGCTTGAGGTAAAGGATCTTTCAGTTTCTTTCTTTTCATTTAAAAAATTCAAAATTCCGTCTGCTTCTTTTAAAGGCTGAGTCCACTCTTCTCCATAAGTAGGAATTGCTCCTGCAACCAATTCATTCTCCTGATTATCGGTTCTTTCCTGCAAAAAGCTTCCTTTCTCTCCATGAACCGCATATGCGTAATGAGCTTCTTTGGTAAAAACAGAAGATTTTAATCTCACTCTTAAATCATTTTTATAATAAAGTAAAATTTCAAAATAATCATTGGCAAACTCAATCCCTTTCATAGAAAATACATCGGCAAAAAGTTTTTCCGGAAAACCAAATAGCTGTACCGCCTGGTCTACTAAATGAGCACCCAAATCATGAAGTGAGCCAGAAGCCATTTCCTGTGGATTTTCTTTGTGGGATTTTCCGCTAGGTTCTGTACGGAATCTGTCGAAACGAATTTCAACTTCCTTGATATCCCCTAATTTTTTTTCACTAATAATTTTCTGAATCTGAAGATAATCACGGTCAAACCTTCTGTTTTGATAAACACTTAGAAATAATCCTTTTTCTTCAGCCAATTTCACCAATTGCTCTGCTTCAGAAACATTTACCGTAAAAGGTTTTTCTACAATTACATTCTTTCCTGCTTCCAAAGCCATTTTTACATATTCAAAATGTGTCTGAACGGGTGTATTTACTACCACCAATTCAATATCGGAATTTTGCAGCATCTCCTCAACAGAGCGATAAATTATAGCGTCAGGATATTTTTCTTTAGATGCTTCTTTACTTCTTTCCACTACAGCAGACATGAAAAATCCCGGATGCTCTTTTAAAAAAGGAGCATGGAAAATTTTCCCACTCATCCCAAAAGCGCAAAGACCTACTTTTATCAATTGCATAATTTTATTTTTAACAAAGATATTTATAAAAACTTAAAATATCAGGCATTACGAACAATTCAAAGCCGGTAATAAAACAAAATTTTCAAATAAGGAATGATATTTACCATTGCAGGAATTATTGTTTCTATTATCCTATTATTTATTTAAAATTGTGAAATAATCAAATAAGACCGTTAAAATCAATGAATTATATTATTGTAATTTTAACATTATTTTAAGAATTTTATCTAAAAATAAGCATTCTGGCACATTTATTGAATTTCACTAGTTTTAGAATAATAAACATTAATTATTAAAAATTATAAATTATGAAAAAACTAATCCTAGCAGGAATATTAGCCACAGCAGGTTTAACTACTTCTATGAATGCTCAAATTCAAAAAGGAAACTGGTTAGTAGGAAGTAGCTTAGTGTCAAGTAATTTTGGTCTTAATACTGGTGGTGGATATAGCATTGCAATACAGCCAAAGGGTGCTTATTTCTTACAAGACAATGTAGCAGTTGGGGGATATGTAAATTTAGGTATCAGCAAAGTTACAAACGGTTCTCCTACAAGATTTGATTATGCAGTAGGTGGTTTAGGACGTTATTATCTGTCTCCTGGAGAAAAAGGTGTTGACAACTTATTAAATCACGGAAGATGGTTCTTTGAAGGTAACGTAGGTATCGGAGGTTCATCTGTTGAAAACGGAAATTCAACTACAGGTCTTGACTTCGGAGTTGGTCCTGGTTATTCTTACTTTATCACTCCAAACATCGGTTTAGAAGGTTTAGTAAAATATCAGGGACAAGCAGGATTTGGTAACGAAGGATTAAATTCAAACATTACTTTTAATGTAGGATTTAGTATTTATTTACCCACTTCAAAAGCTAAGCAAGTAGTAAACGACGTTAAATAATTTTTATTTAATATAAAAATGAAATCGCCTCGAAATAAATTTCGAGGCGATTTTCGTACAAATTAAAACTAAACTATAAAAAATCAAATAAATCATGTATTAGGTTGGGGCGTATATCTCAGATACGGTTTTATTTCTGTCACACCTTTCGGAAAAATTTTTCTTGCATCTTCTGTAGAAACTGTTGGCGGAACAATTACATCTTCTCCATTTTTCCAGTTTACCGGTGTTGCTATTTTATGTGAATCAACCAATTGCAGAGAATCCAAAACTCTTAATATTTCATTGAAATTTCTTCCTGTAGAAGCCGGATAGGTAATTATCAGCCTTACCTTTTTTTCAGGATCAATAATTAATAAAGAGCGAACAGTTGCTGTTGCCGAAGCATTGGGATGAATAAAATCATACAATTCTGAGACTTTTCTGTCTTTATCGGCAATGATAGGAAACTGCACTTCCGTATTTTGAGTTTCGTTAATATCTTTTATCCAATTTTGATGATCCTCTACTCCATCTACACTTAATGCAATTACTTTTGTATTTCTTTGATCAAACTCAGATTTCAATTTTGAGGTAAAGCCTAATTCTGTAGTGCAAACCGGTGTATAATCTGCCGGATGTGAAAATAAAATCCCCCAGGAATGTCCTAAGTAATTATAAAAATCAATATCTCCTGATGATGATTCTGCCTGAAAGTTTGGTGCTGTATCTCCTAATTTGATTGACATAATATTTTGTTTTATTAGTCTACAAATTTAGTAGACTTTCTGGAACTGGCAAAATTTTTGTTTAAAATTTTAATATATTTAATTAAAAATAATAGGATCCATGCGCAAAGAAGGTTTAAGCTACATTGAAGTTGTCTATAATGTATTAGAAAATTGGTATCTAAAGTTTGCCGAACTTACACCAAAATTAATCGTCGGAATTTTAGTTTTTACTTTTTTCCTGTTTACAAGTAAATATTTAAGTCAATTTTCTGTAAAATTATTTCACAGATTCTTTCCCAAAAGTAAAAAAGAAAGTTCTTTGGTCACTCTGATAGGAGTTTTCAGGTTCATTATTATGTTGATGGGGAGTTTTATTGCATTGGAAATTATGGGATTCAGCGGCTTTCTCTGGAAGTTTATCGGAAGTTTAGGAGTTGCAGGGGTAATTGCAGGGGTAGCGTTGAAAGATTTGGTATCAAGCATTTTTTCGGGCATGCTAATCGGAATTGATAAAGCTTTTAAAGTTGGAGATTACATTACACTTGGTACAAATTCAGGAACGGTAATGGAAATTGGTTTTCTAACCACAAAAATCATTACTGATGATGGGAAAAAAGTTTATATTCCTAATCAGGTCATTTTTAACGCTCCTTTTTCAAATGTTACCGCTTCTCCTCAGCGAAGAATTATTTTAAATTTTGAAATTCCGGCAGACGAAGATGTCAGCAAAGCTCAAAAAGGAATAATAGAAGTTATCAAAAGTTTAGAAAATATAGATAGAACAGATACCACTGAAGTTATTTTTACAGATTTGAAACAGGGTGTTTTTAACCTTCAGGCTAAATTTTGGATGAAAGTGGGTGCCAATATGGTCCAACTAAAAAGTGAGGCTTATTTAAAAATAAAACAACGTCTTGATACCGACGGAATACAGTTGGTAACCCCTACAAGCATTAATATTACCAACGGTGAAAGTCTTATCAACGAAAATCATGATTAATATAAAATAAAAAAACCTTCCAATCGGAAGGTTTTTTGTATTGCTAATTGCTCATTACTATTATAAAGAAGCAGAGTGGATTAGCATATCAACTAACTTGTTTGAATAACCCATTTCGTTGTCATACCAAGAAACAAGTTTTACGAAGTTAGGAGAAAGCATAATACCAGCATCTTTGTCGAAGATTGAAGTTCTCTTATCTCCTACGAAATCCTGAGAAACTACAGCGTCTTCAGTATATCCAAGAATACCTTTCAATTCTCCTTCGGAAGCAGCTTTGATAGCAGCACAGATTTCCTCGTAAGAAGTGGCTTTTTCTAATCTTACCGTTAAATCCACTACAGAAACGTCAACAGTTGGTACTCTGAAAGACATACCTGTTAATTTTCCGTTCAATGAAGGAATTACTTTTCCTACCGCTTTAGCAGCGCCTGTAGAAGAAGGAATAATATTATTAAGAGCAGCTCTACCACCTCTCCAGTCTTTCATTGAAGGACCGTCAACAGTTTTTTGAGTTGCAGTTGTAGCATGTACAGTTGTCATTAAACCTTCTACAATTCCGAAATTATCGTGAATAACTTTAGCTAAAGGAGCTAAACAGTTAGTCGTACAAGAAGCGTTTGATAAGATTTTGATATCATCAGTAAGTTCAGTGTGGTTTACCCCCATTACAAACATTGGAGTATCATCTTTAGAAGGGGCGGAAAGAATTACTTTTTTTGCACCTGCGTTGATGTGTTTTGCCGCACTTTCTTTATCTAGGAATAAACCTGTAGATTCAACGATATAATCAGCTCCGATTTCGTTCCATTTAAGGTTGTTCGGATCTCTCTCAGCTGTTACTCTTATTCTTTTTCCGTTTACCACAAGGTCATTTCCTTCAACAGAAACTTCTCCGGGGAAAATACCGTGTACAGAATCATATTTAAGCATATAAGCCATGTATGTAGCATCGATAAGGTCATTGATTCCTACTACTTCGATGTTATCTCTTTCAGTCATTGCTCTGAAAACAAGACGTCCAATTCTACCAAACCCGTTGATACCTACTTTGATTGTTGACATAATAGTTTGTTTTAATTATATTAAAAAATATTAGATTGCTAAGATTTCTGAAATCAGTAAAAGGTCTCTATTGATTTCGTTATGTTTTTTTATGGCTTCTTCGATGGGTGTATAAACCATATCGTTGGAACGCATTCCTGCCATTACGTTTGTTTGTCCTTCCATTAATCCTGTTACGGCTCCATACCCTAGTCTGCTCGCCAAAACCCTGTCTGCACAGCTTGGAGAACCACCTCTTTGGATATGTCCTAAAATTGCCACACGAATATCATAATCAGGGAATTCTTTTTTTGTTTTTTCAGCTAATTCGTAAATATTCGCTAATTTTTCTCCTTCGGCCACCACAACAATACTTGAAGCTTTTCCTGTTTTTTCAGCATTTCTGAAGTTCGCAAAAAGCTCATCAATACTGTCTTTTCTTTCAGGAATTAAAATATCTAAAGCTCCGGTTGCCAATCCGCTGTTTAAAGCGATAAAACCTGCATCACGACCCATTACTTCCACAAAGAAAACCCTGTTGTGGGAAGTTGCTGTATCACGGATTTTATCAATTGCTTCCATTGCGGTATTCAGGGCTGTGTCATAGCCAATGGTATTATCCGTCCCGAAAATATCATTATCAATAGTTCCCGGTACACCGATTACTCTGATTCCAAATTCTTCATTAAAGATTTTTGCTCCTGTGAAAGTCCCGTCTCCGCCAATACACACCAATCCGTCGATACCAAGCTTTACACAATTGTCATAAGCTTTTTGGCGGCCCTCTTTTGTTTTAAATTCCATGGAACGGGCAGATTTCAGAATAGTTCCGCCCTGGTTGATTATATTTTTTACGGAACGAGGCCCCATTTTCAGGAAATCGTTATTGATAAGACCGTTGTAGCCCTCTCTTACTCCGTAGCATTCGATATTATAGTAATTTGCGGTTCTTACTACCGCTCTTAATGCTGCATTCATACCTGGAGAATCACCTCCAGAAGTAAGAACTGCAATTTTTTTTACAGCACTCTCTTTCATCTAGTAAAAAATTTCGAACACAAATTTACAAAAACAAGTTCAGATAATCGCAGTAACTTTATAAGAGTTTTGAATATAAATTATTAAAAACTTCTAAAATTTGATGGTTTAAAAATATATCTTGCAGTTTTGGTTCCCTGTGCACTTACATCTAAATTGTACCAAGGCGAAATATCTTTATGAGAAGGATTTGAAATCAGGTTAATCGTTTGTGCAGGAGTAAAACCCTCACTTAATAAAAATAATTTTTTCCCGTCTTTATTTTTACAGGCTCCCGCAATGAAAACGACATGCCCCGGGCTCCCCGATGTAATCAAAATATCTCCTGTTTTCAAATCTGAATTTTTTGTAACCGATTTTGTTTCTTTATTTAATGAAATGGTCCTGCATAATTAAAAATCAAATCTAAATAATTTCTAAAATTTTTATATGAATCATCAAATTCAGAAGTTTTCCTGAAATTAACAGAATTACCATTCACGAAAGCTCTTATTCCATTATCTTTTTTACAACTTGCAATCATAGAAAGAGTAATAATACTCAAAATAATCTTTTTCATGTAATTTTAAAAGTTTAAATAAAAGATATAAAAGTTTCTGAATACAAATGGCTCATGAAAAAAGAAACAATAAGAAAACTATTTTTTTTCAGTAAGATACTTCCAGTACCTTTTCGGAATATGCTGAATATGCAATTTTAAATTCTTTCTTTCCACAATATTAGTCTTTGTAAAATACCGTTGCCAGAGCGTTTGATATTGAGCTTCTTCATTATGGAACTTCTGCTGATAGGTGCTCAAATCTAATTTTTCATCAGGATAAAAGAAATCACAGTTTTCCAAATCATAGAGAATTCCATAATTTCTCCTTAAATCATAAATCATCCATTTTTGATCTTGATAGCGGTCTTTAAAATGTTTTCGAATTAAAGGGATTACATTAAAATCAGGATCAATTTTAGCAAAAAAGGCATCATCCTGCATTTTCTCAAATCTTACAAAAGCAGTCATTCGATGTCTTTCCCGGCTTACAGATTTGCAGATTTTAGAGATTTTCAACATATCGTTGTCAGCATAATTTTGCAGAATGTTCTCTTCAGGATGTTGTATTGATTGTTTTACGGCGGATAGAATAAGCAGTTCCAATTCTGAATCCTCGGATAAATAAACTTTTAACAGCTCATGAATCCCGGACTTTCCGATGTTTTGTTCCAATTTATTTAAAACTCTTTCTGCCTTATCATTTTGAGTAATCACCTCATGAATTTCAGCAAAAATATTTTCCTGGTAAAATCTTTCTCTGCCCACTATCTCCACATCTTTATAACGATATTCAAAAACTTCAAATATCGCTGTGAAAAGTCCGTCGAAACTGCCGTCGTAAAGTAGAGTGGTCATTTTTATTCAAAAACGAATTAATTAGTTGATGTTTTTTGCATCTAGTTTGCCATTCTCACGGAGATAGAGCTTTACGAATTATTTATAGATTCTTTACCCCGCTTTATTCCGTTATTAAAACAAACTCAACTGCTGCGAAAACTGATTATGGAACTTGGAAGAACTTCCGCCAATCAACAATTTTCTAAAATTTTTATCTGTCAAATATCTTAAATAAGCATTTCCCGCATTAAAATCAATAAAATATTTTGCGCGATTTACAGCTGCTCCCAATTTTTTCAGATGATCCATATTCAAAACCTGAAAACGTCTTGCATTCACAATTTTCTGTGCGGTTTTTACGCCAATCCCCGGAATTCTTAAAATCATCTGGTAATCTGCAGTCTGAAGATTCACTGGAAACTGATGAAGATGTCTCAAAGCCCAACTTAATTTTGGGTCGACTTCCAAATCTAAAAACGGCATATTCGGATCTAAAATTTCTTCCGCTTTAAAACCATAAAACCTCATCAGCCAGTCAGACTGATATAAGCGATTTTCACGGAGCATAGGAACTTCTGTTGCTAAAGATGGCAGTCTTTTATCTTCTAAAACCGGAACATAGCCGGAATAATAAACTCTTTTGAGATTAAAATTTTTATAAAAATGATCGGCAACTTTGATGATTTGTAAGTCATTTTCATTGGTCGCACCAACAATCATCTGTGTTGATTGACCGGCTGGAGCGAATTTTGGAACTTTCCTGAAAATTTTCTTTTCATCTTTATATTGCGCAATTCCGTTCTGAATATATTTCATTGGATTGAGCATATCCTGTCGGTTTTTTTCAGGAGCCAATAATTTCAATCCGCTTTCGGTCGGTATTTCAAGATTGATGGATAATCGGTCTGCATATAAGGCTGCTTCCTGCATCAATTCATCACTCGCACCCGGAATTGATTTTAAATGAATATATCCGTTAAAATTTTCTTCCAAACGTAATTTTTTCGCCACCCGAACCAAACGTTCCATGGTGGTGTCCGCATTTTTGAAAATTCCCGAACTTAAAAACAAACCTTCAATATAATTTCTCCGATAAAAATTTATCGTTAAATCAACGACTTCTTCAACGGTGAAAGCGGTTCTTTTTATATCATTTGAACTTCTGGAAACACAGTAAGCGCAATCATAAATACAGTGATTGGTCAAAAGAATTTTGAGAAGCGAGACACATCGGCCGTCTTCGGTATAAGTATGACAAATCCCACTTGCGGAACTGTCTCCCAAAGCGCCTTTTTTATTCTTTCTTGAGCCTCCGCTTGATGAGCAGGAAACATCATATTTCGCAGCATCTGCAAGGATTTCGAGTTTTTCTTTCAGGCGGTCAAAATTCATATTTTTAATTGAAAATGATAATTTTAAATATTATTTTCTGTTCAAATGTAGTTCCAAAATTGATAAATGTCAATCTTTTTTGATGGAAGTTATCAACAATTGGCAGAGACAAATTTACTATATTTACGGTCATTAATTTATGAGTCTACTCGCAAACTTGTGACTGCAGACAACATATAAAAATAAATATACATATGAATCATAAACCGGTAGAAGGTTTTTCCAAACTGACAAAACAAGGAAAAATCGATTGGCTCGTAAATGAGTATCTTGAAGGAAACGAAGAATATCAAAATATATTAAATCAATACTGGAACGAAAATGCTGATCTTCAGAAACTTCATGATGAGTTTTCTGAAAATACGATTTCCAATTTCTATATGCCCTACGGAATTGCTCCGAATTTCTTAATTGACGGGAAATTATTTGCCCTTCCGATGGCTGTTGAGGAAAGTTCTGTCGTAGCTGCTGCCTCAAAGGCTGCGAAGTTCTGGATTGATAAAGGGGGATTCAGAACAACCATCATTAATAATGAAAAACTGGGTCACACCCACTTTATCTTTAATGTTGAATCTCACAAACTGCTTCATTTTTTCAATTTCAGTTTAAAGAAAAAATTGTTGGAAGCTACAGATGATATTACAGCCAACATGAGAAAACGAGGAGGAGGAATTTTAAATATAAAATTAGTTGACAAAACTTCCGAAATGCCCAATTATTACCAGCTTAAAGCAAGCTTTGATACGGTAGATTCGATGGGTGCAAATTTCATTAACTCTTGTCTGGAACAATTTGGAAAAACATTGAAGCAGGAAGTTGCAACAAGCGAAGATTTTACACAGGAAGAAAAGAATTCGTTACAAATTGTGATGAATATCCTTTCCAATTTTACCCCTGATTGTATCGTGAGAGCTGAGGTTTCTTGTAAAATTGAGGATTTAAAAGACGATAGCGGAATTTCCAATGAAGAATTTGCCTGGAAATTTAAACAGGCTGTGACGATCGCAGAAATTGAGCCTTTCCGTGCGACAACTCACAATAAAGGCGTGATGAATGGAGTAGATGCGGTGGTCATTGCAACCGGAAACGACTTTAGAGCAACAGAAGCCTGTGCACACGCTTATGCTGCGAGAGATGGGCAATATCGTTCTTTAACACATTGTACAACCGAAAACGGAATTTTCAGATTTTGGATCGACCTTCCGATTTCTGTAGGAGTTGTGGGTGGCCTGACGAATCTTCATCCGTTGGTAAAATTTTCTCTGGCTCTTCTTGGAAAGCCTTCTGCCCAAGAGTTGATGAGTATTTTGGCAGTTTCCGGTTTAGCTCAGAATTTCGGAGCGTTACGTTCTTTGGTAACAACGGGAATTCAAAAAGGTCATATGAAAATGCATTTATTAAATATTCTAAATCAAATGGGCGCTACGGAAGAGGAAAAGCAACATTTTGTGGCGTATTTCAAAGATAAAACGGTAACCCATCATGAAGTTATCAATGAGTTTAATAGATTGAGAGCTCAATAACATGTTTGGAATTTTCGTATCTGCCTGCATATTGGCTTTTGGAATATTTATAAAAGTAACTAAAAATCCTGGCTTTGCTCAGAACAAAAAATTTGCTTGGGTTTTTATTATACTGGGAATTATATCTTTAATATTTAAGATTTTAAATTATAAATGAAAACAATAACTTTAGTTTTTGGTGCCGTTTACGGGATGTTATCCGTAATTTTAGGTGCATTCGGCGCGCACGCTTTAAAGAAAATATTATCTGTAGAAAGACTGGAAAGTTTTGAAACAGGAGTGAGATATCAAATGTATGCTGCTTTCTTTTTACTGATTATCGGCTATATTTTGAAGTTTGAAACTTCATCAGAAAAATGGACTTCAATTTTAATGATTGTAGGAACTTTCATGTTTTCTGTGAGTATTTATTTTTTAAGCCTTCAAGATTATTGGGGGACAAATCTTAAGTTTTTAGGGCCGATCACTCCGTTTGGAGGTTTATTAATGATTGTAAGCTGGGGAATGCTGATTCTTTATTTTACGAAAAATAAAATTTAGCCATTAGTTAAAAAATTAAAATTCGGTAATACAAAGAAAGATGATCGTATTTTATAAATAAATTAAAAATGAAAATCAATAGAAGACGGCGAATAATCAAAACATTTAATCTATTGGATCAGCCCATGAGATTTAACCCTTTTGTGTTCAGTCGGACTTTCTTCATGTGGGCTTTTACCGGTCTTGTCGGCGGGATTATCGCCGGTATTTATTGGATCATTCTTGAACATTTTACGGAGTTTTTAGCTGAATTTCAGGGTTGGATGGTTATTCCGACAATGGCAATTTCTGGTTTGTTGGCGGGTTTAGTGATTCATTTTATTGGAGATCCGGGAGAAATTCATTTGATTGTCAATAACATCAGGTTTAATAAAGGAAAATTAGAACCTAAAAATAATCCTTCCATGATTTTATCATCGCTTTTTTGTGTAGCATCGGGTGGAAGTTTAGGCCCGGAAGCACCTTTAGTTCAGGTGACGGGATCTACAGGGACCTGGCTGGGAAAAATTTTCAGGTTGAAAGGTGAAGAATTACGTTCTTTGAGTATTGCCGGCATGGCTTCGGGTTTTACTGCTTTGTTCGGAGCTCCGCTTGGAGGAAGTCTTTTTTCTTTGGAAATTCTGCATCACAAACATGCTGTTGAATATTACAAAGCAATTATTCCTGCTTTGGTGGCGAGCTGTTTCAGTTATCTGATGTTTGCTTTAATTATTCATTTGGGAATAGGGGCGACTTGGGATTTGAAAGCCTATCATTACACAGGAGTTTATGATTTTGCGTATGCAACAGCTTTTGGGATTGCCGGAACTGTATTCGGGTGGATTTTTATTTTTGTAGTTAAATTTTTTAAGAAAGTTTTTGAGTATAGAAAATTTCCGATTTATATTAAAACTTTAGTCGGCGGAATAATTTTAGGAATTATCGCTTTCTATTTTCCATTAACAAGATATTTTGGGCATAACGAAATCAATCAGCTCATTCATGGGAATTTTGCATTGAACTTTTTAATTGTAATCTTAATTTTCAAAATATTAGCAATAGCCATTACTGTAACTTCAGGTTGGAGAGGTGGTTTTATCATTCCACTTTTCTTTGTGGGAACCACTTTAGGCTTGATTATTCATCAGTTATTTCCAACTGTTGATACAACGTTGGCGATTGTAAGTTGTATGGCTGCAATTAATGCCTGCGTGACGAGAACTCCGATGAGTACAACCATTATTTTGGGATCTTTAACGGGGTTTACCTATTTTGTTCCAATACTTTTTGCAAGTTTGACAGGTTATTTTCTTGCTCCTAAAATTCCGTTTATTGGTTCTCAGTCTGAAAAATTATCTGAAGAATAAAGCAAATTTGAGAGATATGTTAAAAATCAAGTTCTTTGCACTTTAAATTTTAAGTCAATAAACTTGAACTTCCATGTCTTTTTAGTAAATTTGTCAACCTTTAACTATTAAAATAAAATAATAAAAATAATATGAATCTTCACGAGTATCAATCAAAAGAGATTTTATCAAAGTATGGAGTAGCTATTCAACGTGGTTACGTAGCCAACAATGCAGATGAGGCTGTAGCTGCTGCTGAAAAACTAACTGCTGAAACCGGCGCTCAAGGTTGGGTAGTAAAAGCTCAGATCCACGCAGGAGGCCGTGGTAAAGGTGGTGGTGTAAAGTTCTCTCCAAATATGGATAAACTTAAAGAAAACGCTCAAAACATCATCGGAATGCAGTTGGTAACTCCACAAACTTCTGCTGAAGGTAAAAAAGTAAATTCTGTTTTGGTTGCAGAGGATGTATATTATCCGGGAGAAACGGAAACTAAAGAATTTTATGTTTCTATTCTTTTAGACAGAGCTGAAGGTAAAAATACAATCGTATATTCCACTGAAGGTGGTATGGATATTGAGCACGTTGCGGAAGTAACTCCTCATTTGATCCACAAAGAAATTATTGATCCTGCTTTAGGTCTTCAAGGCTTCCAGGCTAGAAAAATTGCTTTCAACTTGGGTCTTGAAGGTAATGCTTTCAAAGAATTTGTAAAATTCATAGTGTCTCTTTACAATGCTTACACAGGAATTGATGCTTCTCTTTTTGAAATTAACCCTGTATTAAAAACTTCTGATAACAAAATTATCGCTGTTGATGCTAAGGTAACTTTGGATGACAACTCATTGTTCCGTCACAAGGATTTAGCTGAATTAAGAGATACAAGAGAAGAAGATCCAATGGATGTTGAAGCCGGTGAAGCTGGTCTTAACTTCGTAAAACTAGACGGTAATGTTGCTTGTATGGTAAACGGAGCCGGTCTTGCAATGGCGACAATGGATATCATCAAATTATCAGGAGGTAATCCTGCAAACTTCCTTGATGTAGGTGGTACTGCTGATGCTCAAAGAGTTCAGACTGCTTTCGGAATTATCTTGAGAGATCCAAACGTAAAAGCTATCTTGATTAATATTTTCGGAGGTATCGTAAGATGTGACAGAGTTGCTCAGGGTGTTGTAGACGCTTACAAAGCTATGGGAAGCCTTCCTGTTCCATTGATTGTAAGATTACAGGGAACTAATGCTGTTGAAGCTAAAAAATTAATTGACGAATCTGGTCTTCCGGTTCACTCAGCAATTACTTTAGAAGAAGCTGCAAATAAAGTAAAAGAAGTTTTAGCTTAGTCTAAACTTTAATATAAAATAAAAAAACCGCTTTTCATAAAGCGGTTTTTTTATTTTATATTATTTGATAACAAGATTAAAAAATTTGTCTGTATCCTCCTCAACAGCCAAAGCTGTATAATCAGATCTGTATTTAAATGTCGCAAATAAAGTCCCTTCATTATAACCCTTTCCTGCTACCGTCATTTTCAATCCAACAGCACTCCCATCTGGCTTAAGATCTATTCCTTTATTAGTACCAATCACCCTAAGCCAATTTTTCTCTGTATAAAAGGCTGAGGAAGGAGCTCCAATGTATTTATATCCACAATTCTTAACACCTCCCGAAGATTTACTTGTACACCAGTTCTTAACTGAAAGCTCTACTGATTTACTTTCAAATTCTTGTTTTCTTACTTGTTTAAATTTATTTTTAAGTTTAGAAATTTCTTCATTTAATAATCTTAACTTTTCAGATAAAGAAATATTCGGATTAGTTTCAATTTGAGAATATACCATTTCGTAATATGGTTTATATTCTGACAAATAAGCAATATAAGGTTTTACTTCATATTCTTTTTGTTTCTCTTGAGCAAAACTCATTACTGATGCAGTAATAAGAATAATCAATGATAATTTTTTCATGATAATAATTTTTAAGAGTTATATATTTTGCTTAAACAAAGATTGGAAATTAAATAGCTCAAAGAAATTACCCGTTTGTGTGATTTTGAAACAAAAAAAACCTCCCAAATAATTAGGAGGTTATTAGCTTATCATTTTCAAACAACTAATAAGAAAAAGTATAAACCATTTAATCTTTTTTCTTTTTGGTTTTCACCTTAGTATATAACTAAAAACACACGAAAAACCAGTTTCCAAACAAACTGTTTTAGAAGTTGAGTTTTCATGGTTAGTAGTTACACAAAGTTTGGAATTTTATCAATGTAAAAAAATAACCCTTTTGTGGTATTTTTAAGAAATCTTTAACTATTTTAGCCCAAAACCCAACCCATGGCAAGCTCCGAAAAGAAACATCCTTTAATCGAAATCTGGAATACCTATCCCGGAACCAGGAATAGTATAAAAATTCTAAACAAACCTCCTATTGAGAGAATTATTGGAGAAATGTTCGCCATCGGTGAATTCTACTATTACGCCCTGAATCTTACCAACAGTAAAATCTCTTATCATCATGAAAATATTTTAAAGCTTCATGGCTTAAAAAAATATCCGGAACATTTAAAAGATGTTATCGATCTTACCCATCCTGATGATATTCCGTTTGTAATGCAGGCTGAACAAACCGTTATACAAAAAATGTTGGAAATTGGCCTCCGACATCAACTTTATATCAAATCAAGCTATTGTTTCAGGATGAAAACTGCGAGCGGAAGCTACGAATTATTCCATCATCAGGCTATTCCTACATTGGAAAATGAAAACGGACATCTTATACAGTCTATAAATATTCATACCAATATCAATCATATTACCAAACAAAATCCCTACACTGTTTTAGTTTCAGGAATCGGGCCCAGAAATGACTTTCATCAGGTAAAGCTCTATGATTTTTCGAATTGTGGTAAGTTCTTGGAAAATCTAACCAAACGGGAAACGGAAGTTTTATCATTTATGGCAAAAGGATATTCCGGATCCGAAATCGCTCAGATACTTATCTTATCAGAACACACAATTCGTACTCACAGAAAAAACATCCTACGAAAAACCAATTCCAGAAACAGTAAAGAACTTTTGAAAAAAGCTTTTGAATGGGGATTAATTTAAATGCAAACTGACAAATCTCACTAAGGAATTTCGGTGTAAAACTTGTATTTTTATCCTAAATAAAAGAGATGATTTTACAACCTCACTTCAAAAACTCAAAGCACTTTAAAGACTTTTGGACAAAAGGTAACGGAAGACAATTAATTGAATTTTCCGGAGCTGAAGTGAGTTTTAATGATTTTGAAAAATTTTCTCAATATTTTTATCACGTCGATAACATTGGAAACGAAGTCGCAAAGGATGTCTATCTGACAAAAAAATTTCAGGAAGCATCAAGGGAAATTGAAGATTATATCAGAAATGGAGTTTTCGAAAATGATAATGTTCCTGAAAGTGTAAAAAAACTTTTCTCCCAAACTCAGAAAATTCCCGATTGGCTCGATTATGACTTACTAAAAAATGGTGCAGAACTGTGTATGAGAAGTAATCTTGATTCCTTAATTTCATTAAGAGATTATTGCTTGATTGGGGGTTATGATTATGCTTACCTCAACAAACCTTTAATCGCAACAGAAGCTCTGAAGAAAGGAGCGGTGAAGCGCCTTTCGGAGACTTTGGATTTTTGGGTTAATGTTACCAGATACAATGCTTTAGAAATTCACAAAAAAGGATATGAATTTGCTATAAAAACCAGGTTGATTCACTCTTATGCAAGGCTGTCCATAAAAAAATATTATAAAAACTGGGATGCGGAAAACTGGGGTGAACCCATCAATTCATGGGATATGATGGCGACTTATATTGGCTTCAGTCTTGTTTTTCTTCATAGCTTAAAAAAACTAGGAAATACATTTTCAATCGAAGAAGAAAAGGGTCTTTTTCATCTTTGGAAGTACGTTGGATATTTATTGGGAATCCCTGAGAATCTTTTACCGAACGATAAAAAACAGGCTACAGAATATTTTTATTTATGGACATCTGTTCAGCCTTCGGCAGATAAAGACTCTGTTTTACTGGCACATTCTTTATTAAATGAATCTTTGGAGAATCCTATTTTAAAATATAAATTCCAGCGAAAAAATTTACGTTACCTGCACATTTGCTGCACTTGGTTTTTATTGGATGAAGAGGTCTGTAAAAGACTTCATATTCCGGATGTACCGAACAAAAAACTGTTTCCAAATTCCAAAATTTTCTTCAATAAAATTTACGACACCATTGTAAGCCGGGAAGCCAGGATAAATAAAGGAAATAAAGCTCAGATGAAAGTTTTACAGAATTATTTAAATATAACAAAAAACTCAAATTTTCATTGAGTTTTTGTTATTGATAAAATTATTTTTTATCCTTTTTCTGAAATACATTGAATGGAACTCCAATGTAGGCTTTAATGGCAAAATAATCTTTGGCTTTAGCTTTAGGCGGAAGATTATCATATCCTGCAGATATTCCAAACGTGGCTTTTGCCCAATTATCTTCTCCCTGCATTTTAAAAATCGGGCCAAGTGATATGGTATAATTTTCTTTATAATTTTCAGCTATTTCGCTCTTAAAAGCATTGTTATACATTCCACTCAAGCTAAGACCTAAATGTTTTTTAAATGCAAAAAAACTTGCACCATAAATATTGAAAGAATATTGCCAAAGTGGTTTTTTCAGCTTTTCAACATCCCCAATCAAAACCCCATCATTAATAATTTCTCCGCCGCTATTTATAAGAGGCGTAATTCCCCTTAAAGAAGGATCACTCAAAAAACTCCCTCGAAATCCAGAAATACCTCCTGTTAAGTAATTTGCCGTATTCTTTGTCAAATTATTCCACATCACAGACGCATTTATATTTGCATGAAACACATTAATATTCGAAATTTTTTCTGAGTTATTGTTATCCTTAAATGTATATGTATTATTCAATAATTTAGATGTTATTTGCCACCAAACAATATTATATCCATGAAAAACTTCATATCTTAAATCAAATTCTGAAAACTTATCTGTTACATAATCATTTACTTTTTCATTTTTAACAAGGTTATCTAAAATTTTATAATCATTAATTTTTTTCTCAAAAAAATTAATCCTTTTTGTATACATATTAATTTTAGATTCTAATTTCAAATCAATAATTTCTTCATTTAAAAGAGTATTATTTATATCATCTAATTTATCTTGATACCATTTTAATGAATCTTTCAAAAAATTTTGCCTTAATAAAGCAGTATATTGTATCATTGCCTGAAGTGAATCTTTAAACAGTTTTCGTTTTTCATCTAATTTGATTTCTTTAATCTTACCAACCGTATAAGGTTGACTTCCCCAAAATCCTCTGCTGACACCAACAGTTAATGCCGTATTATTACTCCAAGATTTTGATGAATAAATATTGAAAATACCATTTTTCCCTTCTGCGCTTATCCCAATGTTTAGGAAAGTTTTGGAAACATCTGAAAATTGATAAGCTGTAGAAATAGCGATTTTTTGATTATCATCTGTCTGAACATAAGAAAATGATGAAGTATTATCATTAAAAGGCTGGCTATTTGGAATTATCGATTGATAAATTGTTGTCAAATTTTTAGATAATGTTTTAGGTTGCACAACATGTTTAGGATCATAATTAGAATAAACTTTCTTTATATGATATTTATATACTTTAGCTATTTCATCTCCTCCAATTGTATCTTTTTTTTGTCCAAAAACCACCCCTACCCATCCGGATAAAAGCAATATTAAAATTTTAGTTTTCATGGTGATTAGTTTTTATTAGTTATATTTTATTTTCATTGATATTATTCTCATTACAAGCGTTATAAAAAATCAATACTCAAAATTATTCCATATAAAAACTCAAAGAAATTACCCTTTTGTGTAATTTTTCAAATTGAAAAAACATTAGTTTTTGAAGTTTAAATTGTGTATTTTTGAGAAATTATTTTAATCGAAATGAGTAATATAGATGATAAGAAAAAAGCACTGGCATTGGTGCTTGACAAACTAGATAAAACATACGGAAAAGGAACTGTAATGACGTTGGGAGACAACACTGTTGATAATACTATTGAGGTGATTCCTTCCGGATCTTTAGGCTTAGATATCGCTCTGGGAGTTGGAGGATATCCAAGAGGAAGAATCATTGAAATCTACGGCCCCGAATCTTCAGGTAAAACAACTTTAACGCTTCACGCTATTGCTGAAGCTCAAAAAGCAGGTGGTATTGCAGCATTTATTGACGCTGAACATGCTTTCGACAGAACTTATGCGGCAAAACTAGGAATTGATTTAGAAAATTTGATTATCTCTCAACCGGATAACGGCGAACAGGCATTGGAAATCGCCGACAACCTGATCCGTTCAGGAGCAATTGACATCGTTGTCATTGACTCTGTTGCAGCATTAACTCCGAAAGCCGAGATTGAAGGTGAAATGGGAGATTCTAAAATGGGGCTCCATGCAAGATTGATGTCTCAGGCATTGAGAAAATTGACGGGAACCATTTCAAAAACAAAATGTACTGTAATTTTCATTAACCAATTAAGAGAAAAAATTGGTGTAATGTTTGGAAATCCTGAAACAACAACAGGAGGTAACGCGTTAAAATTCTATGCATCTGTAAGAGTAGACATTAGAAAAGCAAGTGCCCCAATCAAAAACGGAGATGAAGCAATTGGTAGCCGTGTAAAAGTGAAAATTGTAAAAAACAAGGTAGCCCCACCTTTCAAGCAAGCAGAATTTGACATTATGTATGGCGAAGGGGTCTCTAAAAGCGGAGAAATTCTTGATCAGGCAGTAGAACAAGGAATTGTGAAAAAAAGTGGTTCTTGGTTCAGCTATGAAGATACAAAACTCGGACAAGGTCGTGATGCCGTAAAAGATGTTTTGAGAGATAATCCTGAGCTTTCTGAAGAATTGGAAAATAAAATTAAAGAAGCATTAAAAAACAAATAAATTTTTTGATTTTAAAATATTTGAAGACAACCCAAGGGTTGTCTTTTTTGTTGTCATTGTGAACAGATAATTTTTCGCTGGTGATTTGCAATGTATTTTGTAATTAACCCGGCAAAAATTCTTTGAATTTTTGCCGGGTTTCAAAGAAAGGAAATTTTAAAGTTTCAACAGTATAATTACCAACACAAATAATGTCAAAATGTCACTTTTTTTCAAACGGTATTTTTTTTGAGACAGAAATAGAAAACAAAACTAAATTATTATGACTAAAGGAAATATTAATGTATCTGTGGAAAATATTTTCCCGCTTATCAAAAAATTTCTTTACAGTGATCACGAAATATTCTTGAGAGAATTAATCTCAAATGCAACGGATGCCACTTTAAAATTAAAGCACTTAACAAGCATCGGAGAAGCGAAAGTTGAGTACGGAAATCCTAAATTAGAGGTTAAAATCGATAAAGAAAATAAAACACTCTGTATCATCGATCAAGGAATCGGGATGACAGGTGAAGAAGTCGAAAAATACATCAATCAGGTAGCTTTTTCGGGAGCTGAAGAATTCCTGGAAAAATATAAAGATTCTGCAAAAGATTCAGGAATTATCGGTCACTTTGGACTTGGGTTCTACTCTGCTTTCATGGTTGCGGAAAAAGTTGAAATCTTAACTAAATCTTACAAAGATGAACCGGCAGTCCGCTGGATCTGTGACGGAAGTCCTGAATTTACACTTGAAGAAACTACAGATAAATCCGATAGAGGAACAGAAATTATTCTTCATATTGCAGAAGATTCTTTAGAATTTTTGGAAGAAGGGAAAATTCGTGAATTGTTGTTGAAATATAACAAATTCATGCCTGTTCCAATTAAATTTGGTACTAAAACGCATACGTTGCCTTTACCGGAAGATGCTCCTGAGGGTGCAGTTGCGGAAACAGAAGAAATTGATAACATCATCAATAACCCTACTCCTGCTTGGACAATTGCACCAAGTGAACTGACAAATGAAGATTACATGAAATTCTACCACGAATTGTATCCGATGCAATTTGAGGAACCTTTATTTAATATTCATTTGAATGTTGATTATCCGTTCAATCTGACGGGGATTTTATTCTTCCCAAAACTGAGCAATAATTTAAATATTGAAAAAGATAAAATTCAATTATATCAAAATCAGGTATTTGTAACAGATGAAGTGAAAGGTATTGTTCCTGATTTCTTAATGCTTCTTCGTGGAGTTATCGATTCCCCGGACATCCCGTTGAATGTTTCCCGCTCGTACTTACAGGCTGACGGCGCAGTGAAGAAAATTTCTTCTTATATCACTAAAAAAGTTGCCGACAAAATGTCTTCTTTAATCAACGAAAACCGTGAAGATTATGAGAAAAAATGGAACGACATTAAAATAGTTATCGAATACGGAATTATAACGGAAGAAAAATTCGCGGAAAAAGCAGACAAGTTTACACTATATCCGACAACTGACGGAAAATATTTCTTATGGAATGAATTAGAAGAGAAAATCAAACCGAATCAAACGGATAAAGATGGAAAATTGGTTGTTCTTTATGCTTCAAACGCTGATGAACAGCACAGCTATATCCAGTCTGCAAAAGATAAAGGATATGAGGTCCTACTATTAGATTCTCCGATTATTCCTCATGTTATTCAAAAACTGGAAACATCAAAAGAGAAAATTTCTTTTGTAAGGGTGGATTCTGATCACATCAATAATTTGATTAAAAAAGATGAACCAATTATTTCCAAATTGAATGAAACTGAAAAAGAAGCATTAAAGAAGAACGTTGAAGAAGCCGTAAACGATACGAAATTTACAGTTCAGCTTGAAGACTTAGACAGTAATGATGCTCCGTTTACCATTACTCAGCCGGAATTCATGAGAAGAATGAAGGATATGCAGGCTACCGGCGGGGGCGGAATGTTTGGAATGGGCGGTTTTCCGGAAATGTATAATTTGGTAGTAAACTCAAACAGTGAATTTGCCAATCAGATTTTAAAAACTGAAAATGCTGACGAAAAAGGGAATCTAATTAAATACGCATTAGATTTGGCTAAACTTTCTCAGAATTTATTAAAAGGAAAAGATTTGACGGACTTCATCCAAAGAAGTTATCAGCACCTTAATAAATAATTTGACTATTTTATATTGAGAATCGGGGCTAGCCCCGGTTTTTTATTTTCCCTTAAATTAAATTTAAATTTTATTAATACTAGATTTAATAGCTTTTTTATAATATTTTACTGATATCAATATTTAAAATATCAGTTAAACTACTTTCAGAATATCTTGTTTTTATAAGGATATCAAAAATATCTTGAGGTAAATCATCTAGAATCAAAGGAGATAGTGCTCTAGCAACTAGAGATAGTGAGGGTCTGAAAAACGATTTGGATAAGTTTTATCAAAAGAATATAGTCCTTTTTTTGTCATTGACACATAATATTCCAAATATCTTTCATCAACCCCCGCACCAAATATTTTAATTAATATATTGTCTAATTTTGGATTAATCACCACCTCTGATATTTCAGGCAAGCTTCTAAAATATTCAACCAATATTTCATTAATTTTTTAGACTTGGCTACGCTCTAACGCATACCAACTATGTTCGGTATCAGTTTGATGTTGAACATTGTCTTCTTGTTGAATTTGAGTAATTGCTGTGGAGTACGTGTTGTAAAATTCACGCATTACTTCCTCGTCATAATCTTCATAATGATAAATTGTTTTCATTCCAAATTTTTTCACCAAAGAGAAAAAATCAAGGGGTTCATCTTTTGCCAAGAATTTTTTAAGGCTGTCTTTTGGTTCATTTGCCATAGCCTTTAATTTTTCAAGTGCTGTTGGTTTATTCATAATGCGATTGATTTGCAGAAAGTTAATAAAATGAGATTCTATCGTAGCAATAATCAGTGTTAATATATTACATGGCAGTTTAGCAGAACGACAGGCAAAATCAACTCTTTTTATTTCATTAAAATGATCCCGATCGTATTAAAAGAATCCGTCTTGATTGAGACGGATTCTTTATAGATTAACGGAAGTTATATTTTATTACTCAGATATAAAGCCCACAAAGATTATTGCTTGTGTAAGCCGTCCCTTCTGTAAGAGATTTTACATCAACATTGTCTACCTTAAACCCAAACTTTTGAAAATCATCATCATTAAAATATGCATCTATAGGATCGATTTTGAATGAATAAATTGCTCCTATTTAAAACAAAACTATCTTTTCAATCTTACTGATATCTGTTTACGGGATTTCAGCATCAATAAAAACGCTTTATAAAAATATTTGTTGCCAATTTGACAACCGATTTCTTTGCTTTTTAGTTGTCATTTCGGATATTATAACACAAAAACCCTCGCAAAAATGCGAGGGTTTATTTTATCTACTGGTGCGAGCGAGACGCTCGCGCCAACGGGATTCATATTTATTTCTTTAGCTTTCTAATTTTTTTATAAAATCTTTTTCATTTATTAATTTCTTTTCTATTAAGTTTTTAAATATCTGAATTATTAAGCTCAATGAAGTCCCTGCTCCATTAAACTTATTATTTTCAATCTTATATCCTATCCATTTTTTCTCAAAATTACCAAACAAGATCCAAGATTTAGGATTTAAATAAATATCTGTATTATTTAAATCTATAGTAACTTCCCAACCAGGATTATCTAAAGTTTCTATTTTTATTCCATAATTATGCTCCCAATCTCCATTACATTGAGAATCAAACCATTTTTCTAACCAATTTAACATATTTTAATTCTTATAGATTAATAGGCATATCTTTACCAGGAATTGCTGGTTTAATTGTTGAATTTTTTCCTGTTCCCTCGTGGACGTGAGGTGTTGGAACCGTTTCTCCTGACTTATTTTTATGGGCTGTCCCTTCATAATCAACCCTTTTAACAGTTTCAAAACCCTTACCTTGTGAATTTTTATTTGGATTATTTGGGTTTTCTTTATAAGTAGTTGATCCTTTTTCATTACGAACAGTATGATCTCCAATAGCCTCATCATCATCAGTTCTGTTATTTGACCCTCTACCTTCTCCTGTTTTAGAAACTTGTTCAGTTATATTTTCAGGTTTTATATTCTCTACGGTATTATCCATAGTCTTAGGAGTGGAAGTTTCTTTTGGAGTATTTTTTGAGAAAAACTCTATATCGCTTACAAAATCTTTCGCCCCATTCCAAATCCCTTCAATCGGAGCTTCTCTAATTTGTTCTGCAATAGGGATAACAGGTTCTACCGAAGAGTTAGACATCATCAAGAACTCGAAAGGCACTAATTCTAGCCCTTCAAATTCCCTTCCCATTCCTAATTTGTTTTCCTGGAATGCATACGTAGAGTTATAACGGAATTTCTCACTCAAAGGAGCAATTGCGATAAACCTACCCACATCTGGCATATAATTTCTCCACTTAAACGAGTAAAAACCTGTTTCCTGAAGCTCTTGTCCCTGATACTTATAATTAAAATAACTTCCCAGCTGTGCGTGACCTGTTCCGCCTATATGGTTTAATCCGAACGGATAATAATTGTTGGTATCCGTGGTTTCCAGAACGCCTTCGCTGTTTTTTCCAAACTTACCCTTGCATTTCCCAGGTGGTCTCTGTACTGGTAAATATAACGGTTTTCCGTGAAACTGTAAAATCCTTCTGCTGTAGGTACAAAATCAAGGTCCCATTGCGGGATGGTGGGCAGGGGATCAAATGTTTTGAAAGCCTGCTGC
>NZ_LFNE01000017.1 GCF_001045455.1 Chryseobacterium sp. FH2
AAGGTGACCAAGATTAATACGCAGGCTTTGATTCAGGGGGCTTACCTGGTGACCATTAAAACGGAGGAGAATAAAACAGCAAATGCCAAAGTGATTAAGAAATAAATACAATTATGAAAAAAATATTTTTATCAGTCATGTTGCTAATCATTATTACTGCAACAAATGATTTTAGAGCACAAAACAATATTGATAAATCATTACCAGATATTAAGCCACCCTCTTTAGAAACTTATAAAATTAGTACGTACAATTTAGACTTCAACAACTCTCCTTCGGGGGAATTTACTTATACTTTACCCATATATAATATAAATTCTGGTATTAATATACCGATAAATTTAGGATATAATAGCGGAATTAAAGTAGATGATATAGGAAGTAACTTAGGAATGTCTTGGCAATTGGTTGCAGGGGGAGCTATTTCCAGAGTTGTAAGAGATGAGCAAGATGAAATGTCCTCATCAGTTTGGTTTCCAGAGACTATAGATATTAATGCAGATGCAAATACTATTAAAACAGCCGCTCATCCTGATAATTC
The DNA here is from genome assembly GCF_001045455.1 of Chryseobacterium sp. FH2. Taxonomy (GTDB): domain Bacteria; phylum Bacteroidota; class Bacteroidia; order Flavobacteriales; family Weeksellaceae; genus Chryseobacterium. Next base: position 542 of record NZ_LFNE01000017.1, read on the forward strand.
TATAGATACCGAATATGATTGGTTTAATTTTTCACTTTCCAATGGTCTTTCAGGTCAATTTTATATTGATAAAAATCTGAATGTACATTACAATGGTGGAGATGGCTCAAAGCTGACAATAAATGATAAAACTACAATAGTAACCCAATACGGGAAAAATTTAGAATTTGTACTTTATGACAATCAAGGAAATAGATATTATTTTGGAGGTGATGAAAAATTTTTGGAAAGATCTAGAATTGATTATAAAGGACCTGATAAATATTATACTTCTGGGTGGTATTTATCTAAAGTTATTACCAATAAAAATGATATTATTAACTTTGACTATTCTGTAGAGCAAATCAGCTATTATACATCTGTGGGAGCTTCTTTTAGTGTTTCCGAAAGTTGTTGTGTTCCTAATACCTATGAAAATAGTGGTATTACAAAAAATAAAACAACAATGATTGCGTTAAAACCAAGATTATCAAGTATTGATGATAATATTACAACAATTAATTTTGGCTATAATAAACAAAGAAAAGATTATATTAATGGTGATGGGAAGCTTCTTACCTCAATTGCTGTTCTTTCAAAAAAAAATAACCAAATCATAAAAAACTTTCAATTAAGTTATGATGATGTAAATGCAGGCCCTGCTGTCACATACTATGGGTTACCTTTAAATGAGCAAAGTACTGTTAATCGTCATTTCTTAAATAATATTATAGATATTGTTTCCAACCAAAAATATAAGTTCGAATATTATTCAAAAGAAAATATTCCTGCAAGATTTAGTCTCGCGACAGATTTTTATGGATATTCGAATGGTAAAATGAATCAAACACCTTTTGCAGATATATCAGGTCAAGTTCCTAATTATATTTACACTAAGGCTAACGGTTATGCTTCTGCTAATAAAGAAGTAGATCCAACAAAAACCTATCTTGGAAATTTGAAAAGAATATATTATCCTACTGGTGGATATTCAGAAATAACTTATGAATCAAATAGTTCAATAATACCTAAACAAGTCGAAAAAGTTGAAAGCTCTGGTTTAGAAGTTTCAAGACCCTGTGTAGGAGCTAAAACGGTAAGTAAGTCATTTACGTTTATATCTAATGGTTCTCCTATTAATTATGCAGCATACGCTTCAACAGATTATTCTAATTGTGGAGAACCAGATGATCTTCATGAGATACATGGAATACAAATTAAAGATTTAACAACTGGTACGGTTGTTAGGAGCAAAAATTCAAAATATTATGAGAGTATTGTAGCAAATAAAGATTTGTGCCTAACAGGCCTTCCAAGTGATCTTGGCTGCCCAGTTAATACTGTATCTGGACATCAGTATCAAGTACAGTACTCTGTAACGTCTTATTTAGGAAGAATAGATGGGGCTGTGTCCTTAAGTTATAATTCTCGCTATGAAACTCAAGATGTATTAACTCATTATGGAGGAAGTAGGGTGAAAAAAATTGAAAATAATAATACTCAGAACGGTTCTGACATACGTTGGTTTTACTATAATAAATTACAAGATCTTGCGTCCCAGAAAACGAGTATTACTAATGCATCTTCTCTAAAGTTATTTGATTATTTAACAACAAAAAGAAATTGTGCTTTAGAATGTAACCCTAATAATCAGGGTGGTGAATCAATATCAGTAACTTCAATTCCAGTATATCGATTTTATAAAGATAATATTATTAGTGATTTTAATGACAGATCTAATAAAATATTCTATAATTCAATAACAGAACTAGTTGAAGGACATACAGCCTTTGAAAGAAACTATCTATATGAAGATGATGCAAATGCCTATTTATATGATCCTCCAATCTTGGATGCTCCACATAGCAATAGTGGTCAAGTAAAAAGGGGTTTGCTTCAAAACGAGAAACAGTACGGTTTTAAAAATAATAATTTTACAATTTTTAAAACTATAGATAATACTTATAGTTTTGTGCAAAACTCAATAACGTCTTTTATTTTTAAGCAAAATTTTGCATTAAACTCTGGTTACCTTTATAATCCTCACGATGGACCAATCCCTAATATTTCATATACTTTTTATCAAAATTATTATGGGTTTTCCAAATTAATTGAATCCATTTCAAAGGAATATGTGGATAATCAAATATTTGAAACGAAATCAAATACTGTTTTTGGAAATAGTCAACATTATCAATTGACAAAGCAATCAACTCTTTCACCAGAGGGCACATTAATTGAGACCTCTTACAGCTACGCTCCTGAGAAGGGCAATCAGCTTCTGATTGACAAAAACATGATAGGTATTCCATTGGAAACACTTACGACCCAGACTATGGGTGCTGGCACAAAGACAATAGGAAGAACAGAAACGATTTATCCTACTACAGTTCCCACTTCCCAGTCCGGAAACTTGGTATTGCCCTTATCTGTAAAAACCTATGATTTACAAAATACAGCATCTACCGAAATCACTTATGATAAGTATGATACCAGAGGCAACCTGGAGCAGTACACGACAAAAGCCGGAGTTCCAGTGTCAATTGTTTGGGGGTACAATAATACCCAGCCTATTGCGAAGGTAGAGGGAGCCACCTATACACAGATTCAGGGCTTAGCATCTGCTATAATCACCGCATCAGATACCGATGCTTCAGCAGCGGTGAATACCGATGAGACCGTATTGTTATCAGCATTGGATAATTTTAGGAATAATCTGTCGAATTACCAGGTAACGACCTACACTTACGACCCTTTGATTGGCGTTCGAAGCATCACTTCCCCGTCTGGAATCCGGGAAGTTTACTTGTATGATACTGCTAACAGGTTAATGGAAATCAGAGAAGGCAGCCAGACAGGGAAACTGTTAAAAGAATTCAAGTACAACTATAAACACTAATAACTGATGAAAAATATATTAATTCGAATCGCTGCTTTACTAGTCACGGGCTTGGCTCATGGGCAATTAAGTCCGACAGAAAACTATGTATATTCAAAAACCTATCTTGATTATAACGGCACCACCGCCACGAAAACCACAGAAACGGTACAGTATTTCGATGGTTTAGGAAGGCCGAAGCAGGTTGTCGGCATCAAAGCTTCTCCCGGAGGAAAAGATGTTGTGACGCCTATCGAATATGACGGATTTGGCAGACAGGTGAAGGATTATTTACCTGTTCCCCAATCTCAAACGTTGAACGGAGCCATTATTGGCAATCCGCTGGGGAATGCTTCTTCGGTGTATGGTTCAGAAAAGATTTATGCTGAAAAAGTACTTGAAAACTCTCCTTTAGACAGGCTTGAGCAGCAGATTCAGGTGGGGAATGAGTGGTCAGGCAAGCCTGTGAAGTTTGATTATGAAGCCAATATTGATGGTGAGGTAAAAAAATATGCTGCCACGTTTAATTATTCAGCTTTTACATCCGGAATTACTCTATCGGGTTCTTACGGGGCAGGGCAATTGTATAAAAATACGGTAACCGATGAAGACGGCAACAAGACCATTGAGTTTAAAAACGGCCAGGGACAGGTATTACTGGTTCGAAAAGTAAACGGGACAGAAAATGCAGACACGTATTATGTTTACAATGATTACAATCAATTGGCTTATGTCATTCCGCCTTTGGCTTCTGTTTCAGGGGCAACCGATGATACGGCATTAAACAACCTTTGTTATCAATATAAATATGACGGCAGGAACCGTTTGGTAGAGAAAAAGCTTCCGGGGAAAGGCTGGGAATACATGGTGTATGACAAGGCAGACCGGCTTATTATGACTCAGGATGCCAATATGAAGCCTTCGGGTGACTGGTTATTCACAAGGTATGATAAATTTTCACGTGTCATTTATACGGGAATTGCAGGCATAGGAGCCACCTATTCCAGAAAAGATGTTCAGGATGCTGCTGATTATAATGCCGGGATAGGAAATCCATTAACAGAAGAAAGAAACCTGACAGGTTTTAATAAAGGCGGAATGGATATTTATTATGGAAATAATGCTTATCCTACTTCCATAATACAGGTGTTGAGTGTCAATTATTACGATACCTATCCCAATTACAGCTTCAATCCCGCTTTCCCGACAAGTATTCAGGGACAGCCGTTGTTGACGGATACTCCCGATGCGCAAGGGGTAAGCACCAAAAGCCTTCCTGTGATGAGTCTTGTGAAGAATATCGAAGATGATAACTGGACGAAGAATTACACGTATTACGACACCCGTGGAAGAGCGGTTGGTTCATATTCCATCAATCATCTGGGTGGATATACGAAAACAGAATCCAGGCTTGATTTTGCGGGGGTAGTTCAAAACACGAAAACCTATCATAAAAGGCTTGATACAGACCCTGAAAGAATCATCACAGAGACTTTCGGCTATGACAGCCAAAACAGATTACTGACCCACAAACACCAGGTAGACAACAATACTGAGGAGATTTTGGCTCAAAATGAATACAACGAGCTTTCTCAGTTGAAAACCAAGAAAGTCGGGGGCACCAACAGCGCTTCGCCGCTTCAAAGTATAGATTATCAGTACAATATCCGCGGGTGGATGACCAAAATTAATGACCCTGCGAACCTTAACGGAAAATTGTTCGGGTATGAAATAAAATATAATAATCCTGTTTATTCCAATATTGCTTCCGGGCGATTCAACGGGAATATTGCTGAAGTAGACTGGAGAAATTCTACCGAAGATGTGCTAAAGAGATATACGTACGGATATGACGGTCTCAACAGGCTGCAGGACGCCGTCTATACCGAGCCTCTTTCCTCAACTCCCTATAACAACCACTTTAATGAAAATCTGAGCTATGATATCAACGGAAACATTACAACCTTAAAAAGAAATGCTTTCCCAGTGTTCGGAACTACCTCAACATTGGTGGATGATTTGGTATATCAATATACAGGAAACCGTTTGGACAGAATCATTGAAAATTCTTTGAATGATACAGGATATGAAGGCGGAAATAATCTGATTGACTATGATCTGAACGGGAATATGATAAATATGAAGGATAAAGGTATCCAGAGCATTGCTTACAATTACCTGAATCTGCCTGAAGCGCTGTCCATTACTCAGCTTAATCCGCTGGGTACTGCTTCGGGTTTCAGTCTGGAATATCTTTACCGTGCAGACGGCACAAAACTTCGCAAAACATACAGCAGCGGAGGCGGAAAAGGTTCTCCTGTAACAAAAAACATAACAGATTACCTGGATGGTTTTCAATATACTTATCGTGAATCCTCTACGTGTTTGTGGTGTAAAACAGAAGTTGCTTTCGAGCAGCAGGCTTTCAAAACATTTGATCCCCTGCCCACCATCCCGCAATGGGACCTTGATTTTGTACCTACAGCAGAAGGATTTTACAGTTTCACGGAAAACCGTTATATTTACCAGTACAGAGACCACCTGGGAAATGCAAGGGTAAGTTTTGGAAAAAACAGCGAAGGCGTTCTGGAAACCACGGATACCAATAATTATTATCCATTCGGGTTAAACCACATAGGCGGAACAGGTTACGCACAGCTGGGAAGTTATTTTAATTATAAGTATAATGGGAAGGAGCTGCAGGAGACGGGAATGTATGATTATGGGGCAAGGATGTATATGCCGGATATTGGACGGTGGGGAGTGGTTGATCCGTTGGCTGAAATTAATAGAAGGTTTACACCTTATAACTATGCTATCAATAATCCGATACGTTTTATTGATCCGGATGGAATGTCGAATGAAGATGTTATTATTACAGGAAATAAATCTCAAGAGGCTCTTCAACAATTACAGGCATCTGTACAAGGTCAATTAAATTTGAGTATGGATTCTAATGGTAAAGTAACGGCAACACAAGTTGAGGGGGCTACTCTTTCACAAGGATCGTCTGAATTACTTTCTGCAACAACAGATAGTAGTGTTATAGTAAACGTTTCTGCTACAGATAATGATTTTACTTCTGGTGGAGAAGGTCCATTATTAGGCTTTTTTGGAGGAAATAAGAGTAGTAATTCGCCTGTAGATGGTTCTTTAGCTGGGTCACCAGGACAAAAAATAGTGACTAATCAGGAGGTTAATACTGATGCGTTGGGAAATTTATCTAAAGCAAACGGAAATCCAGGACAAGCAATATTACATGAAGTTACAGAATCTTACAGAGGAGCCAGAATAGCGCAAGCTAATGGCAATACTGGTGTTCGATCTACTGCAAATAATGATGACGCAAGTAATCCGTCTAGTGTATACAGAATAGCACACGATGGTGCGGTAAATCAAGGAGGAAATATTAATGAACATTTCTATAACGCACAAGGAAAAGAAGTATATAGAGGAGATTCTAATTTTCAACCGGTTAAATTAATTTATAGGACAAATAATGACACGACTCCTTTCCATACAGTACCTAAACAAAGATAATTTATGAAATATATAATTTTAATACTATCAGTTGTCCTATGTATTTCTTGCAAATCAATTGATAATAAAAGGCAGGAAGGATATAAAATTTACAAAATAGAAAGTCTTAATTCTTATTATATTATTTATTGTAAGAAAGATGGCGAGAAATACAAAATTGTTTCAGGTAGGGAAGCTGATATAAGGATTGATAAATACAAAAAAATTGAGGTTGGAAAATCATATAATTTGGAATTAAATTTATATCATCCAAGAGATAATGATAAAAATCCTTTAACAAATAGAAGCACCACTCCTTATGTAATACGTTGTTATATGTTTGCGGATACAAAAATTTGTGAAGAAGAGGGAATTAAATTATATACTACAGAAAGTCTTCAAGGACTATTTTATGTAGAAAAATAACTAATAAACAAGCCACTCACTGAGTGGCTTTATTTTACATAATGCTTTGCAGTTTAGTTTGTTTTAGGAATGCATCAAGAAGAGCGAAGACGTGTTGTCTGTCGTTCTCTTTTGGTTTTTGGATGTCAAGGATTTTAGAAACAATATTTTTTCCCTAAACACCTTTAGGATCTACAAGATATCCAAAGAAACTTCCAGAGCTTTCGCCAGCTGTGTTGCTGTATCAAGTTATATGCATTAATTAAACGGGGGTTTTGAAAAGTCATCAATGCAGAAATTGAAAATCTATCCACAAATTGTCACAGTCATCTTACTTTCTTCCTACATAAAAAATCCCTGCATCAAAAACTGAAACAGGGATTATCTATTCAAATGTAAACTTGTTTAAAAAGAAACTTCATTTACTTCTTTTCCTCTCTGGAAATTCATTGTTTTCTGACTTCCTTTATAAGCGATATTTACGAGGTTAATCTGCTTAGGAAAAGCGCTTAGAAGGATCGTATTTTTTATTTTCAGGGTACTGATATCTGAAACACCTCCTGTTTCAAAATATACCCAAACTGTCTCTCCGCTTACCTGGCTACCTGTGAAGGTAATCGTTTTGGGAGAACCGTTAACATACACGTCAAAGTTATTATTTACATATCTCTTTACTTCTGCTTCAAATCCTGCTGTATTTGGGTTTATTTTAATGGCATCTGAAATATGACCTGTGTTCATTTTTGTGGTAAACTTCAATGTCTTACTTCCATCAATATAATCTACTTTAGTCATCGAAGAGAAAAAATCTACATACATAAAACTCATTAACATAAAAAATGTTAATATTCCTGATATATATAAAAGTTTTTTCATCTTAATTAATAAATTTACAATCATGTTTTGCTAATTATAAGTCACAAATAATATGCCAATTAAAAGTTCACATTCACAGAATATTTGTCATAAAATGCTTTAATGTGTGCTACGGCTTCATCCGCAGTATCTACAACTCTATAAAGATCCAGGTCATGTTCAGCAATCATTCCTTCTTTTAGTAAAGTTGATTTGAACCAATCTAATAAACCTCCCCAAAATTCAGAACCCACCAAAACAATTGGAAATCTTCCGATTTTGTTAGTCTGAATCAATGTCAGTGCTTCCGTAAACTCATCTAATGTCCCAAATCCGCCGGGCATTACAATAAAACCCTGGGAGTATTTCACAAACATTACTTTTCTCACGAAGAAGTAATCAAAATTCATCGAATAAGACTTATTGATGTAAGGGTTAAAATGCTGTTCAAAAGGCAAATCAATATTCAAACCAATAGATTTTCCCTGGGCATTAAAAGCTCCTTTATTTCCGGCTTCCATGATTCCGGGGCCGCCGCCTGTGATGATACCGAACCCGATTTTTGTTATTTTTTCGGCAATTTCTACTGCCATTTCATAATATTTGCTTTCGGGTCTCAACCTGGCAGAACCAAAAATAGAAACACAAGGTCCGATTTTAGCCAGTTTTTCGTAGCCATCTACAAATTCGGCCATTACTTTGAAAACCATCCAGCTGTCTTTGGTAATAGTTTCGTCCCAGTTTTTTTGCCTTAAACTGTTTTGGAGTTTTGTTTCGTTAATATCAAGTTCAGGATTTACTAAACTTTCATCCCTGGTTCCTTCGATTCCCATTGCAAAAATTATTTAAAATGTTTTTCGGCTTCTATTATAGATTCCGGTCTTCCGACATCTATCAAGATGCTGTCATGTACAAAACCATGAATATGTTCGGTTTGCATTAAATCCAGGTATTCTTCCATAACGGAAAATTTACCTTTTCTTTTTATTTTGTCAAAGATAGAAGGGTTGATGCAGTGTACGCCGCTAAAAGCCAATGCTTTGAAGCCTTTATTAAACTCAGCAAGTCTTTGTTCTCCCGTCTGTACATTCAGCCAACCTCTTAAAACCAGATCATCATTAAAAAATAATTTTCTGGAACTCTCTCTATCTGAAACAGCTAAAGTAGCAAAATCTTTTATCTTTTTGTGGTATTCTACAAGAGCATTGATATTTATCTCTGTTAAAATATCCGCGTTCATAATCAGAAAATCTTCTCCATGATCAAGAAATCTTCTTGCAAAAATCAAACCGCCTCCTGTTTCCAGCAGTTCATTAGTTTCATCAGAGATTTCGATATTACAGTCGAAGTTGTTGTTTTGTTTTAAAAAATCAACTATTTGATGTCCAAAATGATGAATATTTATCACAAAATCTTTTATACCAAAGCTTTTAAGATATTTAATATTTCTTTCCAAAAGCGGAACTCCGTTTACCGTAGCCAAGGCTTTCGGATGACGATCTGTGAAAGGTTTTAACCTTGTTCCTTTTCCTGCTGCAAAAATAAGAGCCTTCATATATTATAGATAATGAGTGATTTTGAAATGTATAAATAATAATTAACGGAGTTAAAATATTACTTATCAATCATGATTTATGATTAAGTTGATGTTGTTCGTCGTGATGAAGACTGATTTCAACTTTTTCGCCATATTTTTCTTCAATAAAATGAGCGATTTTTATAGCTGAATAAACTGATCTGTGTTGTCCCCCGGTGCACCCGAAATTGATTTGAAGATTTTCGAAACCTCTTTCCAAATAATTATCAATGTTAATACAAACAATGCTTTTTACCAATTCCAAAAACTTTGGCATTTCGGTTTTTGTTTCCAAATATTCCTGAACGCCGATGTCGTTTCCTGTCTGGATTTTATATTCTTCGACTCTTCCAGGATTTAGAATTCCTCTGCAGTCGAAAGTGAATCCTCCTCCGTTTCCTGATTCATCTTTTGGAATTCCTCCTTTTTTGTACGAAAAACTGTGTATATCGATGTGTAGCATTTTCTTATTTATAATTATTTATCTGAACCATTAACCTTAACTTCTTAAACAAATCTTAATGGTTTAAAATATCATCAATTTTCAATTTTGTTTTCTCCAAACTTAGCTGCTGTATCACTTGTTGCAGTTCAGGATAATCTTTCATATTTTCCCACGTTTTTGCAAATCCTGTGATATTTTCGATTCCTTTTTCTATGCTTGAAATAAAATGTTGTTTCCTCTGAATCAATCCTCTGAAACCGTAAGCACCCAACACCTGTAAAAATCTCATCAACTGAATTGGCTTAACCGAGCTTTTTAGTTGATTCCTGATTTCTTCATTTTCAAACTGGTTAATATAGAAATCAAGCATTTTATTTTTAAAATTTTCAGGAAAATTGGCTTTAGCCTGAAATAAAAAAGAAATCACATCATACATCAACGGCCCTTTCATCGCGGACTGATAATCAATAAACGAAACATTATTGTTTTCATTGACCATAATATTTCTAGCCTGAAAATCACGTATCATGATCCCTTTTGGTTCAAGGCTTTCGATGAGATCTACGATTTTCTTAAATTCTTTCAAAAGTGTAGATTTATGATAGTCAAGCTCAAGAACATCTGCGACGAAATTTTTAAAATAATACAAATCATGTATTACAGGAAGTTCATCATAGCTTTCATATTCGAAAGTTTTAGTGAAGTCTATTTTGTCGTGAGTTTCAGTTTGAAGCCTGAAAAGTTTTTCTAAAGTTTGTTTTGCTAAAGATTTTACATTGTCGGATAAGCCTTCTTTTGAAATAATCTCTGAAAAAGTATTTTTTCCTAAAAATTCCTGAACATACATTTTTCTGTCCTCGGAAATAGCGAAAATTGTAGGCGTATTGAGGGCTAAGCCTGAAAAAATTCCTGAGTAATAAATGAAACTTTCATTCTCCCGGATATTTTCATTGTAAGTAATAATATACTTCTTATTTTCGGTTTTAGCCAAAAAATTTACTCTCGAGGAACCGCTCTGAGCTAATGTTGTAAATTCAGATGACTTTTTACCGGTATAATTTTCAAAAAATCGTTGTGCGTATTCGGAAATCATAGTAGGAAACAAATATAGTAATTTACGGGCTAATTTCTATATTTGCATTATGCTAAAGGACTTTAAGCCCGTTTTAGGAATTTTGTTACGATTCATCATCATTTATTTGGTGTTGCTTTTTGGCTATCAGTTTTACCTTAATTCTTTTCAAAAACTTGGGTTGGATCCTTTTTCAAAAATGATTGCTGAGCAGGTAACCTCACTCCAGAATTTTTTTAATTTTCCGACACAGCTTTATAATGACGTAAAAAAAGAACAGGTTTGGTTTTATGTAAAACAAAACTATGCAACCAGAATGGTAGAAGGCTGTAATGCCATTTCTGTGATGATTCTTTTTGTGGCCTTTGTTTTTGCATTTTATAAAGGTGCTAAAACTTTTGTATTTGCATGTATCGGGCTTATGGTATTGTATATTATGAATCTGCTCCGAATCATAGGTTTGAATATCGTAATGACAGATTATAAAGAATACGGAAAAATGGCTCATGATTATATCTTTCCGGCTGTAATTTATGGAACCGTAGTTCTGCTTTGGCTAATTTGGATTAAATTTTTTGCTTTGAAAAATGAAAATTCTTAGTTGGTTTTTAGTAATATTGGGAATTGTTGGGCTTATCAGTGTGAGAGCGCTTGAAGATAAGATTTTCTATGATCCCTTTCTCAATTATTTTCATGAAGCGAATAAAAATCTCCCTTTTCCGTCTTTTGAATGGGGAAAATTAATTATTGGACATCTTTTTCGATTTATCCTGAATTTATTTTTCTCGGGTATTATTATTCATTCTATATTTAAAAATAAGGAATGGACACTTCAGGGAGCTATATTGATTACGATTATTTTTGCCATTACTTTCCCTATTTATCTGTATTGTATTTATAATAAATTTGAAATTGGTTATTTATTTTCTTTTTACATGAGAAGATTCGTAATCCAGCCTTTGATTTTACTTTTGATTGTTCCGATGTTTTATTATAGAAAACAGATGGAAGAAAAGAAATAAATTTTTTAAAATATTTTTTCAACTAAAATAACAGTTTGTTTTTAAAAATTTAAGCTTAAAGAATGATTAGGTTAATGTTTTGAATTTGAATTACTTATATTTGTTAAATGTTGGAATTGTCCGACTTTTTTTGTTGGGTTTTCACGACTGTTTATCGAAGAATAATTCATAGGTTTGTTGAGTTAAATATATAAAGAACAAATTATGAAAAAAATTAGAAAATTGTCTCGAGTGGAACTAAAAGACTTGAAAGGAGGGCAGGGTCTAGAAAAAGATCCTTTAACTGCTGATGCGGGAAATTGTTGGGTGTATGAAAGAAACAATTTACAAGGAAATGCTGGTGATTATGTAGGAGGTGGAAGTGGCACTTGTAAAAATCCTCCATCTGGTTATCATTGCAAAACTTATACTGCAATGGGAGCTTGCTAATTGAATTTTTTGAAGCTGTTGCTAATCAGCAACAGTTTCTTTAACTAAATAAGAAAAAATGAATAAATATTTTATTTCTGTAATTTTAATAACTTTAAATTTTTCTTTTGTGAAATCTCAGAGTTATAAGTTATATTATAATCTGGAGCTAATAAAAGATACTATTGCAAAAAATGTTGAAAAGCGAAATATGGTTCTTTGGACAGAAAAACAAAACTATATTTTTTGCTCTGAGGAAGTATTGTTAAAAGATTCTATCAAAAGTAATAATTTTGAAGATCCTCAGTATCTAATGGATGATGATGTAGAATTTATGAAAGTTAAAAAAGCGAATATTATCAGTTCATTTTCTCTTATTGATCAAAATCTATATGTTATAAATGAGAATTTTGATGTGTTAAATTGGCAACTTAAATCTCAAACGAAAAATATCAATAATATTGAATGTCAACTTGCTACTTTGCAATATAAAGGGAGGGATTGGGAAGCTTGGTTTTCTACAAAATATCCAATCACGTTTGGACCGTATATTTTTAATGGTTTACCGGGAGCTATAATAGAACTTTCAGATACAAAAAGACAATATATTTTTAAATTATCTAAGATTAAAAATACAAAAGAAGATTTAAATAAATTGATTAATCAAAAAGTGTGGGTTGATAATAAACCTATTTTCATAACTAAAAAACAGTTACAAAGAGTTTATTTAAGCAATTATAGTAATCCATTTAAGAGAATGAAAGAAAAACAAATTATATACATGATAGATGAGAAGACAGGAGAACATCAGCCGCCTCCTGATTTTGACAGAATGGCATTAAAAGCTCAAAAATATATTAGAGAAAATAATAATCCGATAGAAATTTCTGAAGCTGTTAAGTATTAATCAACTATTTTTTGATCGTTCTAATAAGTTCTTCAATTTGCAAACTTAATTTTTCAGCTATTTTTCTGTCGGAGAGATTAAAAACAATTACACCTGCTGAATCGTTAAAAGTGCTATTGGAAATTTGAAATGTTTTTTCTTCCTCAAACAAATCTCTAATTTCCACGTTAAAAATTTCAGCTAACTTTGGGATATATTGCGATTTTACATCAGAAGTTTCATTTTCCCAATTGATATAAGTGCTTCTGTCCAAACCAAGCATATCCGCAACTTCCTGTTGAGAAAACTTCGTTTTATTTGTTCTTAATTTCTTTAAATTAGTTCCAACTCCCATACTTATATTTTTTACAAATGTAATATTTTTTATAATAGTTTAAGCAGTGTGTTTATCCACACTGGTTACATTTTCGGGAGTCCATGTTACCCTTTTTACAAAATCCTTTTCACGAACGGGGCAGTCTGCAATTTGACAAACAGGGCAGGAGATAGGTTTGCAGTCATCCATATGAAAATTAAATTCAACGCTTCTTTTGGTATTTTTAGCCAGAAGGAGAATCATCTTTTCCATTTCGTTGTGAGCGTCACGAAGGCTGTAATACCATGGAAGTGTAATATGTGCGTCAATGTGCAGATTGGCTCCAAATTGTTGGATTTTCATATTATGAACGTCTATCCATTCTATACGTCTGTTTTCCTCAAGAACTTTTATGATTTGATTTAATAAATCAGGGTCCTGTTCATCCATAATTCCGCTTAAAGATTTACGAACAATCTTATACCCTACAAAGATGATATATGCCCCAAAAATAAGTGCTACAACAGAATCTATCCAATAAATTTTGGTAAAATACACGACAACTAAGCTGATTACAACTCCGAGTGTTGTAATGGTGTCAGATTGAAGGTGTTTTCCAGACGAAATAAGGACTAAAGAGTTCTCGTTTTCCCCTTTTTTAATAGAAATATATCCTAAAAAGTAATTGACAATTGCCGTCGCTGCAATGATAGCAATTCCCCAATCAAGTTTATTTAAAACTTTACCGACAATCAAACTGTTGATACCTTCATAGATAATCATCAGGCCTGCAATGGCAATCAAAGCACCTTCAATTCCCGAAGTTACAAATTCCACTTTTCCGTGGCCGTAAGGATGGTCTTCATCTTTTGGCTTTGCAGCAAGATGAAGAGAATAAAGTCCCATAAATGCACTGATTACATTTACAATACTCTCCATAGCATCAGAAAATACAGCATCAGAATTCGTAAGTTTCCAAGCGACGATTTTTCCAATGAAAAGGATAACTCCAAAAACAGCAATAAGTTTTTGAAAGCCTATTTTATCTTTTTTATTATTCTTTTGAACGTTCATAGGTTTGATAAAAAAAAGAATCTCAATTCTGAGACTCTTTTTTATTTTGTTAGTTTAAACTAAGTTATTTGCTACAATGTATTCTGCGATTTGCACAGCGTTGGTAGCAGCACCTTTCCGCAGATTGTCTGCCACAATCCAGAGATTCAGCGTCTTTGGCTGAGACAAATCCCGTCTTATCCTTCCGACGAAAACTTCGTCTTTTCCTTCGGAATATAACGGCATGGGATATTCGTTGTTTTTTACGTTATCCAATACCACAATTCCCGGAGTTTCAGATAAAATTTTTCTTACTTCATCAAGGTCGAATTCGTTTTCGAATTCAATATTTACACTTTCAGAGTGACCTCCCTGTACGGGAACTCTCACTGCAGTTGCTGTTAGATTAAATGTATCATCACCTAAAATTTTCTTAGGCTCTTTCATTAGTTTAATCTCTTCTTTAGTATAATCATCATCCGCAAAAACATCACAGTGTGGCAATGCATTTTTGAAGATTTGATAAGGATAAACTTTAGTAACAGAATCGTCTCCACCGATTTCTCCGTTTAGTTGATCAACAGCGGCTTTCCCGGTTCCGGTTACAGATTGGTAAGTAGAAACGATTACTCTTTTTAAATCATATTTTTTATTCAAAGGCCCTAAAACCATTACTAACTGAATAGTAGAACAGTTCGGATTTGCAATGATCTTATCTTCTTTTGTTAAAACATCAGCATTAATTTCGGGAACAACTAATTTTTTAGTGGGATCCATTCTCCATGCTGAAGAGTTATCGATAACCGTTGTTCCTGCTTCAGCGAAAAGCGGGGCAAACTCAAGGGAAGTATCACCTCCGGCTGAAAAAATTGCAATATCCGGTTTGGCTGCTATAGCGTCTTTCATGCTTACAATCGTAAATTCTTCCTGTTTATACTTCACCTTTTTACCAATAGATTTTTCCGAAGCTACCGGAATTAATTCTGTGATAGGGAAATTCCTTTCTTCTAGAACTTTAAGCATGACTTGTCCAACCATTCCTGTTGAACCGACTACAGCTACTTTCATTTTAATGATTAAAAATTATTAAGTTAATATATTATGCCCCAAAGACTCTTGTCCAAGGGAATGCGAATGCAAATAAACCTACAGCGATTAATCCCATAATAACAATTCCTAAAGAAATTGTAGGATTAACTTTTACTTTTTTGTTGACAATCGTCATCAATACAGCAGCAACCAACATTGAAAAAGGATGTTCTACATATTGGAACCTCATAGCTGAGTTTTTCATAATTTCTCCCATATTTGCACCTGATGAGAAAAAGGTAATAAGCATAATGATCCCCAATAAAAACTGCACATGGAAGAAAATCATAGTGAAAAGTGTAGTTTTCTTTAAAAACTTGTTTACTTTCCCGCTAAAGCCAAACATTGTAACCAACAAAGCAATCACAAATAAGGCTACCAAAAGCAATTCCAAATACCCAAATCCTTTATGAGCATTAAGTAAAATGTTGTAAAAATCCATATTTTGTTTTTTCTATTTTTTCCGAGTACAAATATAACAAAAATCCCAGCGATAAGCCGGGATTGATATTTATAAAATCTAATGTTTTTATAGTATTAGAATCTGTAAGATAGAGAAGCCGCCCAAGTTCTTCCGAATCCGAAATAAACGTTATTGCTAACATCTAAACCTTTGTAGAAGTTTTTAGGATTTGCATTATAAGCATCTAATGCAGCTTGTGCCTGCGCATCAGTCGTTGTTGGTGTCTTAAAATCTGTTAGAGTCTTCTTAACTGATGATCTCAAATCTGAAATGTAAGTAGTATCAAATAAGTTATAGATATTGGCTGTAACGATTAGCTTGCTACCATTTGTCAAATTAAATGTATAAGAAGCTCCAACATCTGTAAGATTATAAGAAGGTGCTTTCAAAGACCCTTTTTCTGATCTGGCAGCAGGGATGTTTCCATCTTTAATAATATAACTATTATTGATGCTAAACGTTCCGTACAAATTATCATAATATCTCCATGTTCCGAAAACATCAAGATTTTTAACAGGCTTCACCGTTGCTCCTAATGCAGCTGTTGTTTGTGCAGCATCCCCAACTTTCAGTCCATCCAGAGCCAAGACAACTTCGTCTTTTCCGTTTGTGATAATTGGATCACCGTTTACATCAGCTACTCTTCCTGTTGGATTGTTTTTGTATTTCCAGTTTCCTACAGAAAGCATTCCGTTGAACTCCAGCCAGTTTAAAGGTTTATAGAACGTTTCTAATTCAGCACCCATATGCACTTCTCGCACACCTGTCAAACTTGCAGTACCATTTGTGCCAGGAGTGCCGTCATCATTAGTATAAGCGATACCTGTTACACGAACGAATCTATCTTTCCAATCTGTGTAATATGCATTCAAGTTTGCTCTGAATTTTCCACTTTTGAAACCATAACCGATTTCAGCAGAGGATACTTTTTCGTTTCTTAAATCTTTGTTTTCGATTTGCTGATATAAAGAACCAAATGTTTTTGTTGGTAATGAATAAGGGAAAATAGCATTTTGATTCGGTTGCTTAGAATAAATACCAACATTTACGAAAACATTGTGCTGTTCGTTGATGTTATAATTCAAACCAGCTTTTGCATTATACCCGAATCTGAATTTCTGATCTGTAGTTCTGTTAACTTCTTGTCCTTGTTGTAGGTGACTTGCAATCAAAGTGTTTACTCCGTTCACTACTGCATAAAGATCTTGTGTGCCTACCCAATTGTCAATTCTTTGGTTACTTTGCTCAGATGCAGAACCTTGAACAAACGCTGAAATTTTGTCATTTGTGTATTCTAATTGTCCGAAAACTCCTCCCCAAAGAACTTTACCATCATAATTTCTATATACAATCTGTGATTTGTCTTTTACAGCCGCTGCAAACGGATTTGCAGGAGGCGCTGCGTCATATGATTGTGTAACAGTGTAATACGGATATTGGTTGAAGTTTCCTGCTTCACGGTATTCTTTGTTTCCTAAGAAGTCAGTAACAAGACCTGGATGGTAACCGTAGTAATATCTTGCGTCTAACCCTACTGAGAAGTTCCAGTTGTCGTTGATTTTATGTTGGAAATTGGTCAAAATTCCGTACCAGTCGTGCGAATTTACACTAGCTCTTCTGGTAATACCGTTAGAGCTTGTTCCTATGAAAGGTGTTGCATTTGTTGCAACATAGTTTACATTATTCGAGTTCCAATTAATATTATTTCCATTAGTTCCCTGGTTGTAAGCAAAAATGTCATCCCAACGAATCAACCCGTTTTGATCTTTTAGAGCAATATCGTTTATTCCCTTAGACTGTGTCGCCCCTGTTGCAGATTTTCCTACAATACTACCCAAAATTCCGGTTCCTCCTCCACGTCCCCAAGACGCATAAAGAACCGTTGATAATTTAGATTTTTTGGTCATTGTCCAATCCCAGTTGATCGAAGCAACGGGCTTACTGTAATAGTTTACGGATTGAGAATATTGTTGTCCGTTCAAGTAGCCCCAGTTGGAGTTGTATCTTCTGTTGGGCTTGTCAGACAAAACGCCATCTAATTTCCCATCACCCATATCCAAATCGGTTGCGATGGTGTTATTAAAAGTTTGGTTATGCCATTGTGGAGCTCCCGTAAACGTAAATTGAAAATCGTGTTTTTTGTTTGGCTGGAAACCTAGAGCGAAATAATAGTTGTAAGCCTCAAAATCTGAACCGTCAATATACATTGCTCCGGCTGTTCTACTCATCAAGAATGAAGTAGACCATCCTTTTAAAGATTTTCCGGTATTATATGAAAATAAAGTTTTAAGATAGCCGTCATTACCCACACCCACAGTTACATTACCTTCTTTCTTTTTGTCTGCTGCTCTTGTAATAATGTTAACTGTACCTCCAACAGAAGCAATTGCTAATTTTGAAGCTCCAAGACCTCTTTGTATCTGCATTGCAGAAGTTACATCAGAAAGTCCAGCCCAGTTAGACCAATATACTGTACCACCTTCCATATCATTAACGGGAACTCCATTAATCATTACTGCGGTATTAGAAGTGTCAAAACCTCTTACGTTCATACGTCCGTCTCCAAAACCACCACCACCTTTTGTAGCATAGATAGAAGGAGTTGTTGATAAAATCTCAGGGAATTCTTGGTTACCCAATCTTTGTACAATTTGTGCTTCTTTGATTGTCGAAACTGCTACGGGAGTCTTTCTATCTTTAGCGATATCGGCTACTCCGGTTAGTACAACTTGTTCAATGTCTTTGGATCTTGTGTCTTTAACAGTATCCTGAACTTGTTGAGCGTAATAAACACTAGCTGTAGATAAAGTAATTATCGCAGTTAGCATTGATTTGTTGATTAATTTCATAATCGTTAAGTAATAGTTAGATTTAAATTTTATGCAAAAATCGGCAAATAAATTTTAACTAATATTAACTGTATGTTAATTTTTATTCAATCTCGATAAGTCTTAATTTGTTGATTTTTAACAAATTAGATAAAAAGTGAAATTTCCTATGAAAAAAATCATATTATTGAATTTTTAATAAATAGCCTATGTTTTTATTAAAAATTCAACGCTATTTCACTGCTTTGAGACTCAGATCGATATTCTCTGCAGAGTGGGTTAGGGCTCCTGCGGAAATAAAAGTAACACCTGTGGCGGCAATTTCTTTAAGCATATCTCGAGTAATACCTCCTGAAGCTTCAGATTCACATTGGCCGTTGATTATTTTTACTGCCTGCTTCATAGTTTTTACATCCATGTTATCAAGCATGATTCTGTCAACTTTTGCATTGATAGCTTCCTGAACTTCTTCTAAATTTCGGGTTTCTACTTCAATTTTAAGTTTTTTCTTGCTTTTTTTAACATAATCTTTTGCCATTTTTACAGCATTGGTGATGCTTCCGTTATAATCTATGTGATTGTCTTTTAGCATAATCATGTCATAAAGACCGTATCTGTGGTTGGTTCCGCCACCGATTGCTACTGCCCATTTTTCACAAACTCTAAAATTGGGAGTAGTTTTTCTTGTATCTAATAATTTGGTTTTTGTGCCAATCAATCTTGAATCCCAATCATTCGTCATTGTTGCAATTCCGCTCATTCTCTGCATGCAGTTTAGAACAAGTCTTTCTGTTGAAAGAATTGATCTTGCGCTTCCGGTAACGATAAAAGCGATATCTCCAACTTTTGCCGTTGTGCCGTCTTTAATGAAAGTTTCAACCTTTAAGTCTTTATCAAAAGTTTTGAAGATGATTTCAGCCAGTTCGACCCCGGCCAAGATACAGTCTTCTTTTACTAAAAGCTTTGCGCTTTGTTTCAAATCTTTCGGAATTGTTGAAAGAGTAGAGTGATCGCCATCCTGAATGTCTTCTTCTAAAGCATTTTTGATGAATTGTTTTAAAACTTTATCTGTTGCGTAGCTTGGTCTTTTCATTTTAATGTGCTTTAAGCTAAATCTTTATTGTAAAACGCCCCTTTATTTTCTTTCATTTCCATTGATTGGGAGATGATAAGGTGAGCAACGGTTGTTAAATTTCTTAATTCGGATAATTGAGGCGAAAGGATAGAGTAGTGGTAGATTTCGTTAACCGCCGCTGCAATTTCCTGATGTTTCTGCAAAGCCATATTCAGACGACGGTTGCTTCTTACAATCCCGACAAGATCACTCATCATTTCCTGAAGCTGTTTTCTTAGATAGGAAATAATGACCATTTCATCCATGATTTTCATTCCTTCTTCATTCCATTCCGGAACAGCTTTCAAATCATCAAAATTGAAATTATTTTCATTTAATAATTCCATAGTTTTCATTGCTGCGCTGTGTCCGAAAACCAAACCTTCCAACAATGAATTTGATGCTAATCTATTCGCACCATGAAGCCCGGAATTGGTGCATTCCCCGACAGCAAAAAGATTTTTAATGGATGACTGCCCGTCTTTATCAATCTCGATTCCGCCCATCAGATAATGACAAGCCGGAACGACAGGAATTAATTGGGTAAAAGGATCAACTCCTTCGTCTCTGCATTTTTTGTAAATATTCGGGAAATGCTCTAAAAACTTTCCGTGATCCATATTCCTGCAATCTAAGCCTACATATTCGTCACCTGTGATTTTCATTTCGTTGTCAATGGCCCTTGCAACAATATCCCTTGAAGCTAATTCTTCACGTTCATCATATTTATGCATGAATTTTTCACCTCTTTTTGTTCTTAATTTCGCTCCGTCTCCACGTACGGCTTCAGAAATTAAAAACAGCATTCCATCGATTTTGCTGTATAAAGCTGTCGGGTGGAACTGATAATATTGCATATTGGAAACCTTTCCCTTTGCACGTGCCACGAAAGCGATTCCGTCTCCTGTTGCGATGGTTGGGTTGGTCGTATTTTTATAAACATGACCGGCTCCGCCTGTTGCAACTAATGTTATTTTTGAAGTGATTTTTTTAATTTGTTTAGACTTTTCATCTAAAATATAAGCACCATAACAGTGGATATCTCCCTCGTTTAACTCTTTTCCCGGGACATGATGCTGGGTAATGATGTCGATTACGTAATGGTGATCTAAAATCTCAATATTGGGACTGTTTTTAGCCGTTTGTAGTAAAGCTCTTTCTATTTCAAAGCCTGTGATATCTTTGTGATGAACAATTCTGTTTTCGGTATGGCCACCTTCCCTTCCTAGAGCGAATTCGCCATTTTTCATGTCGAAATTAGCTCCCCATTCTACAATTTCGTTGAATCTTGCAGGAGCTTCTTTCACTACCATTTCCACAACATCTCGTTTGTTTTCCCCATCTCCGGCGCGCATTGTATCTTCGATATGTTTGTCAAAATTATCATTTTTAGAATCTGTGACTACTGCAAGACCACCTTGTGCATATTTGGTATTGCTTTCATCTTCATCAGATTTTGTTACTATGATTATTTTGGCATCAGGAAGCTGCTCAGAAACTTTTATGGCAAAAGAAAGTCCCGAAATACCGGAACCAATCACTAATACATCCGCTTTTATCATATGCTTACTTTAGGTACAATTGTCTAATAATTAAATAAATTTAAACAATTTTTCGTTTGGTTTTCTTACTTTTTTCATATGCTGGAAATGATCTTCTTCCGAACGGTAGCCTAAAGCGAGGGTTACGGTTACTTTCTCGGTTTCCGGATCGATATCTAAAACTTCTTCAATCAAATCCTGGCGGAAGCCCTCCATAGGGCAGGAGTCAATGTTTTCGATAGCTGCAGCGTACATTAAATTAGCTAAAACTATATAAGACTGCTTTTCTGCCCAGTTAAAAATTTCATCTTGGGTTTTTTGATTAATATGTTGACTGATGCTGTTTTTGAATAGATTGAGATTTTCAATCGGGGTTTCTCTTACCTCAGAAATATGTCTGAAATAACCATTAATATAGCTTTCATCAACTGTTTTTTTTGATATGATAACAATTAAGTGAGAGCAGGTGGATATTTGCGACGGATTGTAAAATGCAGGAATTAATTTTTGCTTCATCTCTTCACTTTCAACCACCAGAATTTTATAAGGTTGAAGCCCTAAAGAACTTGCAGACAGTTTTCCTGCCTCAAGAATGTTGTTTAAGGTTTCCCGGGGAATAATTGCGTTATTGAATTTTTTTACAGAATATCTTCTGCTTAAAGCTTCCAAATAATTCATATTACAAATTTAAGAATTGAATATGAATAAAATAGATTTAAAATAAAAAGAATCACCTCAAATTTGAAGTGATTCTGTAATATAATATGAATGTTTGTGCTATTCTCTGTTTTTCACGATGATCCAACCTGAAAACTTGAAGGGTGTATTCTTTTTGTCAGTCTCGTTCCATGTTACGGAATACCAGTAATTTCCTGTGGGAACTTTTCTCCCGTTTACAGTACCGTCCCATTTGTATTGCGTGTTTTTGTCTCCTCTATGGATTTGTGCTCCGTATCTGTCGAAAATACTGAATACTAAATTTTGTTTTCCGGCCAAAGCTGAATAATCAATAACGTCATTCACGCCGTCACCGTTTGGAGTAATCACGTTTATTAAGTTCGGAACTACAATTGAAACCGTGATTGGCTCACAATCATAGGCGTCTTTTACATAGACAGTGTGATCTCCTCTGGAAAGGTTTGTAAATACATTAGAATCTTGCCAGTTTACATTGTCTAATGAATATTTGTAAGGAGAAGTTCCTCCAATTACATTTACACTAATGGTGTTTGCTGTAATATCAATATTTGAAATGACGGGCTGGTCTGCGGGAATTACTTTTACTGTTTGTAAAGCAACACAGTCTCCTGTTTTTAGTTTTACCCAGTATATACCAACTCCCACATTGGAAATTGTTTGTGTAGTTGCTCCGGTGCTCCATTCATATCCGTTGAATCCTGGCCCTGCATCTAATACTGTTTTATCTTCCATACAGATAATTTTATCTTTTAATACTGAAGAATAAACAGGAGGAATAACTACTAAAGTAACTTTCGCAATAGCATAGCATCCCTGTGCGTTTGATACTTTTATATAAATAACACCATTTGGAGCAATGTATGCTGCCGGAGTTGCTATTGCATTGGTTCCGTTGACGGCGTCGGTCAATGATGGGTAATAGTCTTTTGTAACGCCAGTTTGTGAGGTGACAAGCGCAGAGGTAAGGTTAAATGATGCCATTGAAGGATTGATTTCAATGAAACATGATCTTAATATAGCGTCATTAACAGTTACGGTAGGATGGTGCTTTAAAGTTACTTCCGCTACATCCACACAGCCTTGAGGTGTTGTTACTTTTACATAAATTGTTGCCGGAGCAGATGGATAAGCAGTAGGGTTTGGAATTTGATTAATGTCATTATTCAAATCATACATTGAATTATAAAACTGCATGGTAACCCCGGGAACAGTGGAAACGGCAGCTGTTGTTAAATCAAATATTGCAACGCCTGCATTATTGTTGTTGCAGCTTGTTAAGGTCGCATCATCAGCAGCAAAAGGTGTCGGGTTTAATACAATTTGACCGTCACCATTGTCACATAAAGTAGACGATGGATCTTTTATGACAACCGTAATCGTTGTATTTCCTGAATATTGGAAAGCCTGCGGATTGGCAATTGGAGTGGAACTTCCTAAAACATAATATGTAAAAATATAATTTCCGGGGTTAGCTGTAAATTGAGTATTATAAGAAGTCAAATCTACGATACCATTTCCTGTTGCCGGATTTACACAGACAAAAGGAGTGATTGTATTGGTAAGAATAGGTACTTTATCAATAAATATTTTAGCATTTTTGATGGAATGCCTTGCGGATGCCCCTCCTGTCGCGGCAGAAAAGCCAAAATATCCTATTGTCATACCGACAGCTCCTCCTGACGGGGCAAAGGATTGAGAAACGATAGTGTTTCCGTCAATTTTTATAGTGATGATCCAGTTTGTAGGATTGGTAAGATCTGTTTCTCCGTTTACTTCTACGTGTTTATAAGTTGCTCCTACAAACGGTTGGGTAGGGTTGAGATCTGGTGAGTGAAAAGTACTTCCGGGCGTGTTGTTGTATTCAATATTGCTATTCAGGGAGTTATTAGTGCCATATAAAAGATGTACTTTACTCATCTGACCTTCGGTGTCATTGTTAAAAATATCAAAGCCTACCATTAATCCGTTGGCATTTGCAGGAATACCAAGCCCTCCTCCGGAAACAAAACCTGTTGGTGGGTTTGCCAGATACCAGAAAGTGAAACCGTCTCCACGTCCGAACTGAGCTGTTCCGTTCCCGTCAATTCTAAAGTCGAATTCTACTTTCCATTTATCACAATATTTAAGGTTAATAGGGGTAGATAATTTTATGGCTCCATATTGATTTCCGACATCCTGAGTAAGTTGTATAAAGTCTCCGTTTACGGCAGCACTAGATACCATATCCCATCCCGTAGTGACGACAGGGTTGCCTACAAGCTGGTAAGTTTGAGAAAATAACTTTCCTGATAAGCAGGATAAAATGATAAAAAAATAAAAGAGAGTTTTTTTCATTTGAAGTGAGTTGGTTATTTTGTTAATATCGTAAATGTATTGAATTTTATTTTTTTTAAAGCATTTATTTTTGTCAATTATGTAATTAAATGAGTTTAATTTTAAATATTTATCTAATTTTTAAACTTGAATTATTTTAATTCGAAATTGAGAATAGAAAATTATAATCTTAAAGCGAATAAAAAATCACTCCGGAAAAGGGGGAGTGATTTTTTAAAGATTGCTTAATCTCTATTTTTTACTAATATCCAGCCAGAATATTTTGTCTGAGTATTATTTTTATCATCTTCGTTCCAAGTGATAGTGTACCAGTAAGTCCCTGTAAGGATTTTTTTACCGGAAGCAGTGCCGTCCCAAGTGAAGTTTCTCATTTTGTTGGCTTCATAAAGTTTGTTCCCGTATCTGTCATATACAATGAAGACAAGGTTCTTTTTGTAAGCCAAAGCTGAATAATCAATAAAATCATTCACATTGTCGCCATTTGGAGTGATTGCATTAATAAGATTTGGAACGGTGATTTGTACATGTACCGGCTCACAGTTGTAGAAATCTTTCACAAATATTTTTACTTCACCTCTTGGAAGACCTGAAAATACATTAGAATCCTGCCAGTTGATACCATCTAAAGAATATTTGTAAGGTGGAGTTCCTCCATTTACATTTATTGAGATTGTATTGTTTGTAATATCAATACTTGAGATTGTGGGTTCTGCTGCAGGAATAACTTTCACAGTCTGTAACGTATAGCAGTTTCCTGTTTTCAGTTTTACCCAATACATTCCGACAGGAACACCTTGAATAGAAGAAGTTGTAGCTCCTGTATTCCACTCATATCCATCGAAGCCGGGCCCTGCATCTAAATTTGTTCTGGCATCAATACAAATAATTTTGTCCTTTAAAATAGATGATTTTACAGGAGGTAAAACTACCAGGTTAATTTTAGCAATCATATAGCAGCCATTTTCATCAGTAACCTTTACATAAGCTGCACCACTTGTAGAAATGTAAGCATTTGGATTTATTATTTCGTTGGTTCCGCTAATGGCATTTGCTGCGGTTGTGTAATATTTTTTTGAAATTCCTGTTTGAGCAGTTACATTGGCTGTGGACAAATCAAAAGAAGCAGAAGTGATATTTGTATCAATGAAACAAGATTGTAAAGTTGCTTCTTGTACAATGATCGGATTATAGAAACTTAAAGTAATCTCAGCAGTATCCATACATCCTTGAGGTGTTGTTACTTTTACATAAACTTTTCCCGGGATTGAAACGTATGCATTGGTATTTACTATTTCATTAGTTCCAGCATTAAGATCTGCCAGATTTTTATAATATTTTTTGACAGCTCCTAAAACATTCGTAACCGCAGCTGAATTAAGGTTAAAAGTCCCAGTTCCTGCATTGTTATTATTACATGCTTTTAATGTTACATCATCTGCATTCAGTGGTGAGAGTGTTAAAACAATCTTTCCGTCCGGATTGTCACAAAGAACACCTGCGTTGTCTTTTACAACAACATTTACTGTAGTATTTGAGGTAAACTGATAATTGGCAGGAGTCGTAATCGGAACTCCAGTTGAGGTAAAATATGAAAATGTATAGTTTGCTGTATTGCTCACAAACTGGTTATTGTAGGAAGTTAAATTTACCGTTCCGCTGTTTGTAGAAGGGTTAGGACAAGTAGATACAGGAATTGAAGATTGTAAAATCTGAACTTTATCGGTATAAATTTTCACATTTTTGATAGAGCTTCTCACGGAAGCCGCCCCGGTAGAGCCTGAAAAACCAAAGTATCCCGTAGTCATTGTGGCAGCCGCTCCCTGGGGTGCAAATGATTGAGAAACAATTGTATTTCCTTCGATTTTTAAAGTAATAATCCAGTTTGCGGGAGTTGCGGGATCTACCTCACCAGTAACCTCCACATGTTTGTAAGTAGCTCCTATAAAAGGTTGTGTAGAAGTAAGGTCAGCTGAATGAAACGAGCTTCCGGCAGTATTATAATATTCAATATTATTGTTATCGGTCGTGTTTTGTACCACGCCATAGGCGAGGTGTACCTTATTCATCTGTCCTGCAGTAGTGTTATTATAAAGGTCAAAACCTATCATGAGACCGATTGCATTCTGAGGAATTCCTAATCCTGAACCAAGTTGACTCACAACCGGCGGATTTTGAAGATACCAGAAAGCGAAACCGTCTCCTCTTCCTGACGATGTACCGTTTCCGTCAAGCCTAAAATCAAATTCGATGCGCCATTTGTCACAATATTTTAGATTGATTGGGTCGTTTAGTTTGATTGCTCCGGATTTATTAGTTAAATCATCGGTAATCATCACAAAGTCTCCATTTACAACTGTTGACGGGACAACAGTCCATCCGGTCGTGTTCACAGGATTTCCTGTGAGTTGGTAAGTTTGAGATGAAAATCTCCCGGAAAAGCAAAGTGAAATGAAGAAAAAATAAAGCAGTAAATTTCTATTCATTTAATATATCACATTAATTAGACATGTAAAGATATTGATTTTCTTGAAATAAATATATATTTAATGTTAATTTTCTAAAAATAAAGATATATTTGATAATGATTATTAATTTACATGATGAAATATTAAAAGGGTGTAATTTGAAATTATTCTAAATTAATATTAAATACAGTGAATTTAAAAAAGAGAATTGTTTTCGAGGTTTTCAAAATAAGTGTCGATTTCCAAATTGGCAGATGCGGCGGCAGCGACAGCAAGTTTATCACAAAGTTCGTTCTCAAAATGTCCTGCATGTCCTTTTATCCAATGCATTTTAGGCTTGTGGACATTATACAGAACGATAAATTTTTGCCACAAATCTGGATTTTTCACATTTTTCCACCCTCTTTTTATCCAGCCTGCAATCCAGTTTTGATTGATAGCATCAGCAACGTACTTACTGTCAGTATAGATATGAATATCGTTTTCCGTAGATTTTAATTTTTCCAAAGCGGTAATCACGGCCAATAGTTCCATCCTGTTATTGGTGGTTTTTCGGAAACCCTTGGAAAAAGTTTTTTGGTAATTTTTTTCAGGAACGCGCATGAGAATTCCATATCCTCCTTTTCCGGGATTTCCGCTGCAAGCTCCGTCTGTGTATATTTCGATTTTCAAATTTTAGATTATAAAAAATTCTTAAAAACTCATTTCAGATTTAGTTTAAAACTACTAAAAAATACAAGTTTTTAAGAATAGTAAGGTTTATTTTTAAATTAAATTTTAAAATGGAAAATCATCTTCATCGTCAAAATCATTCATTGAAGAACCGGAAAGTTTAGAACTGTCAGGTAAGTCAAATGCTGCGCCTGGTTGAATAGTCGTTTTAATTTTATCAAAGCCACTCGGTTCAGCAGGACCAAAATTTGACGGGAATCCATCCATACCTCCTGTTGCTGCTTCAATATCACCAAATTTCGCAAAATGCTTCAGGAAGGAAAGCCTTACATCTGCTGTTGCTCCGTTTCTGTGTTTTGCGATGATCAATTCGGCCTGGTTTTCCGTTGAGGTTTCCTGTCCTTCTTCATCATTATCCCAAACACTAATTTTATAATATTCAGGTCTGAAAATAAATGATACAATGTCGGCATCCTGCTCAATAGCTCCGGATTCTCTCAAGTCAGAAAGCTGAGGTCTTTTTCCGGGACGGGTTTCCACGCTACGCGAAAGCTGAGAAAGTGCAATTACCGGAACATTTAATTCTTTTGCGATGGCTTTTAATGAACGGGAAATCATAGAGATTTCCTGTTCACGGTTTCCGGCTCCTTTTCCGCCACCTCCGGCTGTCATCAGCTGAAGATAATCGACCATGATAAGTCTTACGCCGTGCTGCATTACCAGTCTTCGGCATTTTGCACGGAAGTCGAAAATAGAAAGGGAAGGAGTTTCGTCAATAAATAAAGGGGCATTTTCCAGCTCTGATACATTTGAGAATAGTCTTTGCCATTCATCATCATCCAGAGTCCCTTTTCTTAATTTTTCAGATGAAATTCTTGTTTCAGAAGCGATCATCCTGGTGATCAACTGTACAGATGCCATTTCCAGCGAGAATAATACCATCGGAATTTTGTGACCTACTGCAATATTTCTTGCCATCGAAAGAAGGAACGCGGTTTTACCCATCGCCGGACGTGCTGCGATGATGATAAGATCAGAATTTTGCCAGCCGCCGGTTTCCTTATCTACATCTCTGAATCCTGAAGGGACTCCGGAAAGTCCTTCTTTGTCTTTTAAAGATTTGATGGTTTCGATAGCTTGTTTTACCAATGAATTTGCAGTGTCAAATCCTTTTTTGATGGTTCCGTTTGTAATTTCAAAAAATGATTGTTCAGCTTTATCTAAAAGTTCGAAAACATCTGTTGATTCTTTATATGAAGCATCAATTACGTTTGCTGAAACATTGATTAAGCTTCTTAAAATATATTTTTCAAGGATAACACGAACGTGATATTCAATGTGAGCAGAAGAGCTGACCCCCATTGTAAGATCAATGATATAATGATCTCCACCTGCCTGATTCAGTTTTTCTTCCTTCTTTAAATCCTGAATAATAGTCATCAAATCGACCGGCTGGTTGCCTTCATATAACTTCAAAATGGTAGCAAATATTACCTGATGTCTCGGATCGTAAAAAACTTCCGGTGTAAGTAAGTCGATAGAATAATCAAGCCCTTTTTTGTCAATCAAAAAAGTACCAATAACCAACCTTTCGAAATCTAATGCATTTGGAGGCATTTTCCCATCAGCAATTGACAGCTCTTTCGCAAAGTTTCCGTTTGTAAGAGATGATAATGTTTCTTTCTGCGCCATGATTTTGCAAAGATAGTTTTTTTGGAAAATGATTTACTAACAAATTATTCGCAATTGTCTTAAAGTTCTAATATATTAGTGACAAAAAAATCACCCCAAAAATGAGGTGATTTCATTTAAATATTTTTAAAAAAATATTAGTCTTTATTTTTTACCAATATCCATCCGCTATATTTTGTTTGGGTATTGTTTTTGTCATTTTCGTTCCAGGAAATTGTATACCAATATGTACCTGTAACGATTTTCTTACCTGAAGCAGTTCCGTCCCAAGAGAAGTTTCTCATTTTGTCAGCTTCATAAAGTTTGTTTCCGTATCTGTCATATACTATGAAGACAAGGTTCTTTTTATAAGCTAAAGCCGAGTAATCTACTACATCATTCACATTATCTCCGTTTGGAGTAATTGCATTTACTAAATTTGGAACTGTTACCTGTACATCGACAGGATTACAGTCATAAGAGTCTTTTACAAATACTTTGTTTTCACCTCTCGGAAGACCTGAAAATACATTAGAATCCTGCCAGTTGATACCATCTAAAGAGTATTTGTAAGGTGGAGTACCACCGTTCACGTTTACTGTTATCGTGTTGTTTGAAATATCTAAGCTAGAAATTACAGGCTGCTGAGATGAATAAACTTTTACGAATTGTCTAGTGTAACATTTTCCTGTTTTTAAAATCACCCAATAGGAACCTACCGGAACGTGACTGATAGATTGAGTCGTAGCGCCTGTGCTCCATTCGTACCCATCAAAACCTGCTCCTGCATCTAATGTTGTGGTATCTTCAATACAAATAGTCTGATCTTTCAATACTGTAGATTTTACCGGAGGTAAAACAAGAAGATTGATTTTAGCAATAGCGAAACATCCTTCTGTACTGAAAACTTTTACATAAACAGTGCCTGTTGTAGTGATATAATTGTTTGGATTAATAATTTCATTAGTTCCGTTGTTTGCATTGGTAAGTGTAGTATAAAACTTTTTAGTAGCGCCTGGAACGGATGTAACATCTGCGGATGTTAAATCAAAAGAAGCCGTTGTAATATTTGATTCAATATAACAAGATTCTAGGCTTGCATCTTTTACAATTACAAGCGGGTGAAATTTCAGGGTAATTTCGGCATCATCAGAACATCCGTCAGATGTCGTAGTTCTTACATATACTTTTTTCTCTGCGGAAACATAGGTTGCAGGTGTCAGAATTTCGTTTGTTCCGGCATTCATATCATTGAATGTAGGATAATATTTTTTGATAATATTAGTACCTGAATAAACCGGTGCAGATGTTAAATCAAATGTACCTGTTCCTACATTGTTATTGTTACATGCGTAAATTGTAGCATCCTGAGCAACAATATTTCCTTCCCTGAATTTGAAGTTCCCTGTCTGGAAACATCCGTTGATAGGATTGTCAGGATTATTTGGATCGGTATATTTTAGTCTATAGTAGTAAGTGTCTGTTGCGTTTACCATTATTGGTGCTGTAATCGGAGCATTTCCTGTGATAGCATCATTAGTGGTTAAATGATAAGTAATCGTAAAATTCGGGTTGCCATTAATGATCCCGGCAGATAAAGTGCTGAAATCAAACATAGTTGGCAATGAACATTTCATAATCTCATTTGGAGAGGTTGGAGTAGGGCCTGCTACGCCAGGTGGAACAAATGGATTGGGAGTCAATGCGGGATCATTAAATGCAGATGTTAAAGTAGCTGTTCCTCCCCAAGTTAAAGAAAAACCATAGGGGTTACTTGGGATATAGTTATCTATAAGAAGATAGTATTTTTCTCCTGCAACAACAGTTAGAGGTGCCTCCCACTGAGATCCGGTTATTGTAGAGCTTAATCCTGTTGGCCCACTTGTACCAGAGAAATTACATCTGATTGCATTACCAAAATCCCACGTAGTACAATCAATATTCGGTCCGTATACCGCAAAATCATAATCGTAATGCAGTACACCAGGAACTGTATACGGAGTTATGGTAAACTCAATTGTTCCGGAAGTTGCCGCAGTAAATACATACCAAACGGAATAATGCTCCACATCTAAACAACTGGCAGAAGTTGCCTCCTGAATTGTGCCTGAGCTATTTGGATTATAAGAAATATTAGAATTGCCGCAAACCGGAATTGCCGTAATACAATCCGATTGCGAGAAAAATAATTGCGAAATAAATAAAATAAAAAGCAGTAGTGATTTTTTCATTTTAAATGAATTTAATATAACAAAAGTAGCGAAAATAATGACAAAATGTTAAATATAATGATTCATACGTGAAAAAAACCGCCCTCAAAGGCGGTTTTTTTCACGTATGATAATGTTATTCTCTGTTCTTAACCATTACCCATCCTGAAAACTTGAAAGCAGTATTTTTTTTGTTGTTTTCATTCCAGGTTACAGAATACCAGTAAGTTCCTGTAGGTACTTTTTTACCTCCAATAGTTCCGTCCCACTTGTATCCATTCATTTTGTCAGCCTGGTGGATTTTTGTTCCATATCTGTCGAAAATGCTTAATACTAAGTTTTGTTTACCAGCTAAGGCTGAATAATCAATGATATCATTTACCCCGTCTCCATTTGGAGTAATAACGTTGACTAAGTTTGGAACCACAATAGTAACTTCAATAGGGTCACAGTCATAGGCATCTTTTACATACACTGTGTGATTTCCTCTCGATATATTTTGGAAAACATTAGAGTCTTGCCAATTTACGTTATCCAATGAATAGTTGTAAGGAGGAGTTCCGCCAATTACATTTACTGTTACAGTGTTTGTAGCAATATCAATATTTGAAATAACAGGTTGTTCTGCAGGATACACTTTCACGGTTTGTAATGCAACGCAGTCTCCTGTTTTTAACTTTACCCAATAAGTGCCTACACCTACATCAGTAATCGTTTGTGTAGTTGCTCCTGTGCTCCATTCGTATCCGTTGAATCCTGGACCCGCATCCAATGTTGTTTTATCTTCCATACAGATGATTTTATCTTTCAGTACTGAAGAATAAACCGGTGGAATAACAACCAGGGTAACTTTTGCCACAGCATAACAGCCTTGAGCGTTTGTCACTTTTACATAAGCTACCCCGTTTGGAGCAATATATGCTGCCGGGGTTGCAATAGGATTGGTTCCGTTGACTGCATCTGCCATTGATGGATAATATGTTTTTGTAACACCGGTTTGTCCGGTTACAAGGGCAGCTGTAAGGTTGAATACTGCTGTGGAAGGATTTGTTTCGATGAAACATGATCTTAAAATAGCATCATTATTTATTACAACTATTGGGTGGAATTTTAAAGTAATCTCTGCAATAGCCACACACCCATATTCATTCGTTGCTTTTACAAAAGCAGATCCTTCTGATGAAGTATAAGCATATGGAGTTGTAATCTCATTTGTTCCAGCATTTAAATCCGGCATTGAAGGGTAGTATTTTACCGTAAGGTTGGGAGTTAAACCCACATCTACAGATGTCAGGTCATAAAGTGCCGTCCCTGAATTATTGTTACTACATTCAGTAATTGAAGCAGGATTTAATGTAAAAGATCTGTCAATGAAGTTTATCGTTCCAAAGTCCCTACATTGGTTCAGGAAACTTGTAGGACTGTTCGGATCCACATAAGATATTGAATAATGGTATGTAGTTGCTACGTTTGCGGTAATAGGACCTGTGATAGGATTTACATCATCCATTGCATCAGTTGCGCTTCTGTAGTATTTAACAATAAAGTTGGGGTTTCCGTTAAGGATTTGTGACGTCCACATAGAGAAGTCATAAGTAAATGATGGACTACAAACGTTGATTTGACCATCTTGATCCGGACCTGCTCCTAAAAACGGATTCGGTTGATAAATTTGTGCAGAATTATGGTCAAACGGAGTAAGTAAAGAAGCAGTTCCTCCAAAAGTTAGAGAGAAAGGTGCAATTGTAGTTGAAAAGTTATTTAAAAGTAAATGATATACTTGTCCTGGAAGTACATCAATATATTTTACAAAACCATCACCGCCACCGTCTTCAGAAGTATCTGTAGCAGTCATATTAAGACCTGTCAGAGGTGGTGTAACTGATGAGAATAGTCCGGCATAAGAACATCTTAGCGGAGCTACGTTTAAGTTTGCACAATTATGGTTTGGCCCGTATAATGCCCAGTCGTAGTCAATATTATTTGCACCGGCACCAGTAGGGGTAATTAGGAATGTTAATGTTCCTGCAGTTTGTATACTGAAGGTAAGCCAGATAGAATTACTTTCTCCATAAAGACAAGAGCCTGTTGCGTGTTCTGATTCTGCAACAGTCCCTGTTCCTCCAGGTGTTAATGCAATATCGGCATCACTACATATTGGAATAGCTGTAATACAGTCTTGTTGAGCAAAGACCATTTGAGTTACAAAAAATAGAAAGACCAGTAGATATTTTTTCATGTCGATCGATTTAAAATTTTCTTAATCCTAAGATTACTTAATAGTTTGAATTAACTGATTACCCCAGTTTGGAGTAAGGGAGCTTGAAGAAGCAGAAGTATCAAATTCTTTTGAAGCTTTTTGATACAGACTTTCCGCCTCGCCAGTTTTGTTGGCCTGTTCAGCTACTCTTGCCTTAAGTATAGCTAATCTTGGATTGTTTGACGCGCTTCCTTCCACTTTCGATATGTATTCAGATACTGTATTCAAGTCTTTTTGAACGTTTGGAGAAGCGTTCAACGTTACACGCTGAAGATAAATCAATCCTAAAAGGATTTGAACTTCTTCATTATTCTGTTGAGAGCTTAATGCTCCCATTGCAAATTTACCTGCTACTGCATTGGATGTTGTAAGAGACTGGTTCGCCCCTTTTTTTATCAGTAAATCGGTTTTTAAATACGATGCAACAGCGGCATAGTAATAAGCCTGCCATTTTTCAGAAGTTTTAGATTCTGAGAATTTTTTAAAAAGATTATCGTAATCAATTGCCGTTTTAGCAGTATTGATTTGTAAAACAGATTGTTGAAGGCTTTTATCGGTAAAAGATTGAGCATTGGCGCAAAAGCCCAATACGCAAAAGCAAATTAGTAGAGTTTTTTTCATATAGGGGAATTTTAATATACAAATATAAAAAATTATTAACGTTGAATTAAAGTTTTTATTATATATTTAATAAAATCCACCTTATGGCTTTTAATATTGCATTTTTCTGAGCTTCGGATTTGTGCTTGCTACAAGTAAAGCAACCAAAACAGTCATTGTTCCTCCGAAAACTACCGAACGTACGACTCCTAAAAGTTTGGCCATCAGACCACTTTCGAATTGCCCCATCTCATTGCTAGACATAATGAAAATAGAGTTGACGCTCAAAACTCTTCCTCTAATGTGATCCGGTGTTTTTAATTGAACAATTGTACCTCTGATTACAACAGAAATTCCGTCAAGCATTCCGCTCAATACCAAAAACATAAATGACAGCCAGTAAAGATGGGATAACCCGAATCCGATTATACAAAGGCCAAATCCTGTAACAACAGCAAGTAAAACTTTTCCTTGGTTTTTTCGTAACGGAATGATGGATAAAATAGTAATAATGCACATGGAGCCAATATCTGAAGCTGCATTGAGCAGCCCGAATCCTTCCGCCCCGACTTTCAGTATGTCAGTAGCATACACAGGAATCATGGCAACTGCCCCTCCGAAAAGTACAGCAAACATATCAAGACAAAGTGCACCTAAAATTTCTTTAGTTTTAAAAATATATGAAATTCCTTCACGCATACTTTCCACTACGTTTACCTGCTCTTTTTTATGTTCAGATTCCTGCTTATTAAGTTGAAGGAAAAATAATGAAGCAAAGAATATTAATGAAATAATGACAACTAATGTCCATTTTACACCGAAATAGCCAATTAGAAAACCACCGATTGCATGCCCGCAAACGGATGATATTAAGAATGTTGCCTGATTTAAGGTGACTGCATTCGGAAGATTTTCCTTTTTTACGATTTTTGGAATCATAGAAGGAACAATTGGCCCGATAAAAGCTCTCGCAATACCTGTGAAGAAAATTACACCATAAATGAAATAGGTAATCTGATGACCTGTAAAATGCATTTCTACATTCAAAAATGCAGGGATTAATAACAGGCCAATCAGAAAAATATAAGTATAGTTACAGATAAGAAGCAGTCTTTTTTTCTCATTCATATCAATAACATGACCGGCGTACAAAGCACAACTCACCGCAGGAATCACCTCCGAAAGACCAATTAGACCTATTGAAAACGGATCTTTTGTCAATTGATATACCCACCATCCCAATAAAGTAGCAAGCATTCTAAAGGCTAAAACAATAAAAAATCTTCCCGTGAGAAGATTCCTGAATTCAACATTTTGCAATGTCTTTAACGGCGTAAATGAAATCATGCACAAAAATAGCCCTAAATATTTACTTAGAGCTATTGATATTGTAGTTTTTCAAATGATAAATCAAATGAATCTTAAAAGATAAAATCTATTTTAGTCTGCTCTGGATGAGCTTAAAACGATAGCTGCAACACCTGCCGCACCGATTACCGCCGCACCTGCTGTGATTCCTGCCTTTCTGCTGTCTCTCACTGCTGCCACCTTAGCTTTAGGAATAATAACTTCTGCGCTGTCTTTTTTTCCTGCTGTCCCAATCAGGTTGTCTCCATCCACGTTACGGAATAACATTTTTTGATTTTTTGAACCATCTTTCATCATTACAGTATACATTTTTCCAGCCTCAAGGTTTGAGTAATCGTTTTTGGAAATATCTTCTGAATATTTTGTAGTCGCACAAGACGAAATTACAAACAGAGATGTCAATAAAGATGATTTTAAAAGTACAGATGCTCTCATTATTATTTTTTAGTTTTTCAAATTTATAATTTTTTTCGAATATATGTTTTTGGAATTGAAAAAATATGCTTAAAGTTTATAAATTTCCAATAAATTCGCAATTTTTCTGTCATTGGCAAGTCTTGGTGTTTTATTTTGGCCGCCTAATTTGCCCTGAGATTTTGCATATTCATGAAACGCATTTTTCTTCAGTTTTGATATATGAAGTTTTTGCAAAATATTTCCCGAAATCAAATCGTCATAATAAGTATTGCGTTTTCTAAGCTGATTATCAAGTTCATTTTTGAATAAATCAAAATTTTCAGGTTCTTTCTCAAATTCGATAAGCCATTCATGATAAGGGAGTCCTTCACTTGGGTTCACTTGCGGAGCGAGATGAAATTCTGTGATTTGGGCGGGATATTTTTCCAGAGTGGCTTTCAAAGCTTCCTCCACTTCAAAAGCAATCACATGCTCGCCAAAGGCTGAGGTAAAATGTTTTGTTCTTCCGCTTACCAGAATTCTGTGCGGATTTTTATCGATAAACCTCACAACATCACCAATAGAATAGGCCCATAAACCTGAATTTGTCGTTAAAATCAAAGCGTAATCTCTATTCAGCTCGACTTCCTTTAACGTTAATCTTTTCGCATCAGGGTTTCCATATTCTTCCAAAGGAATAAATTCATAGAAAATACCATGGTTGGTTAAAAGTAATAATCCTTCTTTCGTATAATCATCCTGAAATGCAAAAAAACCTTCTGAAGCAGGAAAAGTCTGAACAATATCAACTTTTCCTCCCAAGAGTTCTTCCATCTTATCACGATACGGTTCGTAATTTACTCCGCCTGTAACGATTAATTGAAGGTTTGGGAAGATTTGTTTGATCTTCTTGCCGTGCTTTTCGATCAGTTTTTCAAAATACATAATCAGCCAGGGCGGAATTCCTGAAATCAAAGTCATATTTTCTTTTTCAGTTTCCTCAACGATTTTATCAACCTTTGTTTCCCAGTCTTCGATCATGTTGGTCTCTAAACTCGGAAGCCTGCTTTTTTGTAAATAATTTGGAATATGATGGGCGACAATTCCCGAAAGGCGGCCTGTTTTTATCCCGAAAGTTTCTTCCAATTCGGGGCTTCCCTGTAAAAAGATCATTTTTCCTTTTACAAAATCAGCATTGTTTTTTTTAGCAATATAATGGAAAAGCGCACTTTGAGCTCCTTTGATTTGATAAGGCATTCCTTCTTTAGATATGGGGATATATTTTGAGCCGGAAGTGGTTCCTGAGGTTTTTGCAAAATATTCGGGAGTTTCCGTCCAGAGAATATTGGCCTGGCCTCTTTTTATTCTGTCGATGTAAGGTTTCAAAACTTCATAATCGGCAACCTGTACTTTTTCCTGAAAATCCTTGACAGATGTAATATTTTCAAAATCATGCTCCCTTCCAAAAAGAGTTTTTTGGGCTGTTTTTACAAGATACAATAATAAATCTTCCTGGTTTTTCTCTGCATTTTTTTTGAAATCATCAGCTTTTTGGACATGTTTTTTTGCCCAAACCAGTGCCACATTTTTCTTTAAGAAGTTTAACATGGCTCAAATTTATAAAAAGTATACAAACTGACAGCTTTGTTGAACTAATTATTATACCTCATGTTTTTCCGTGTGCCCTTTGTCTTGTACGGAGATTTTACCGCCTACCGAACATTGGCACGTGCTTTCATCTGTAAGAATTTTAAAATTATTAATAGTATCCTTTTCCGTGGTCTTATCCCATTTGACAACGGCAGGTGTGCATTTACTTCTGGTTACGGTACAAACCCCGAAACTTGGAACATTGGTCTCGGGTTGTTTGTCCTGTTCTGTGGCGATGAGTTTGTTCTCTGCTTTGCTAAAGGTCTGGCTGGTTACTTTTAGCTGGCTTGGTTTTGCGCCTTTATCACAAAGCAATAGGGCAGTTTCTGTGAGTTTTTGTGGCATAACATCATATTTTATCCTTGCAGATTATCCCCAAAATCCTTTTTTCTTCTTTGGCGTGCTATCATCGCCTTTTTCCCAGTCTTCTGCAAGGAAAGGACTTTTGTAGCTTTGGTTCTCTGCTGTTGGTTCTTGGCTTTTAGGCGTATAAGGTCTCCCTGTTCTTTTGCAGTAGGCTTCGTATTCTTTTTCTTCGTAGGCTTGCCATTCTGATTGAGTATAGCTCTTGCCTTGGTAGGTTTTGTAAATGGCAGATGTATTTTTATCTTTTAAACCTTCTAAATAGTTTTGTAAAAGACTTCCTTTTTTGTCTCCAAGAAATCTCTTTACTGTAAACAATGTTTCTCCTGTAGTGCCGTTAATGAGGTAGCATTCAACATTATTTCTGTTTGAGTTGTCATAATTATACCAAATCTCATATAATGGAATATTTAGGTCTTTTTTTTCTTCATAACGGTAAAGGCTTATGATGTGTTTGGTATCCAGTAAATCTATATTATATTCGTTCTTCATTTTGTTTATCAAATCTTCTATTGAAAATTTATATGGTTTGTCATAATCGGTTTCCTTAATAAGTTTGCCTGTTTCATCATAGTATCTCTGTATTCCTATTTTAATGGAGTAAAATTTTTTCGTTTCTATTAAAAGAGTCTTGTTCTTATAAGAATAAACATAATTGTACTCGTAAGGAGTGATTTTATTACTTTTTTCTACTATAATTTTTTCTTTTTTTTCATTTGTATAAATTATTATCCTCACTCTATCATTTCCATTTATTAAATGTTTATCATCTTCTGATGATTCATAGAATGAATCTATTTCCCAGTCTTTGTATTCTTTTTCGTTGTAATATTTCATTTTGCCGTTATTTGAGTTATTATTTATTTTTTGTCCACTACAATTGTTAGATAAAAGCATTAAACTTACTATAATGATATTTTTCATTTTTCAGAGATATTAGGATTTATGATATGCCACTGCCAACACCATATAATATAACATAAATAATAAAATTAAACTATAATATTCTTTTCCACCAAGGAAGAGATTTTTGGAATTCTTCCCATTCTGCTTTTGTATAATATCTCCCGTCATAGATTTGGTAAATATTTTTGTCTGCGGTAAGTTCGTTATTGGAAGAATAAGCAACACCAAGTTCTGCTTTTTGCGAAGTTCCTTTTTCTTCGGGAGAGGCGAGGAAAGAAGTATTGCTTCTTTTCCTTACCTCATTTTTTGACAGATTTTCTTCTCCAATTATTTTTTTAGACAAGACTTTTCCTGTTTTGCCATCCAAAACAATTTCCGTATAAATTAACATTATGGCATTGCCCACAACTTTTCCGTTTTCGATAATAGGTTTTTCTCTTTCTCCGGGAATGTCTTCTTCATGACATTCTATAACCCAAACTTTTTGCCCGTTTCGGATGTCTTTTTTGATACGGTTATGGTCACCCATATTCAACACGGTGTATTCTCCCTTTGGGAATACTTCGTTGTTTAGGTCTTCGTATCTTTGGATTGTTTTCAGGGATTCGGCATATTGTATGACCTCTTTTAGTGTAAAATCATACCCATCATCGTAGTTAGTTTCTTTTATAAGTTTTCCGTTTTCGTCAAACTCATACCAAATGCCCATTTTAAAGGTATCTTGGTTGAAGGAGATGCCTTTAAATTCAATATTTCCATTAGGGTAATATCCTTTCCTAATCAAATAATAAGTATTTTTTATATATTCATTATGATAAACATCATTTCCAAAATCTTTAACTTCAATAAAATTTCCATTTTGAAGAGTTTTTGTGTAATCGCCTTTTGAGAAATTTATTTTCTCGAAATCTTTTGTTACTAAATATTGATATGGATTTATTTTTTTGTTTTTAAGAGCTGTTTTCTTTTGTGTATTCTTTTGCTTTCTGTGTTGTGCATTGCAGTTGTTCAGCGACAAAAGACAAATGCAGACCATAATTATATTTTTCATACAATTGTTTTTTTAACGAATACTATTTTTTCTACAATATCCTTTTCCACCAAGGAAGCGATTTTTGGAATTC
This sequence comes from Chryseobacterium sp. FH2, assembly GCF_001045455.1. Classification (GTDB taxonomy): domain Bacteria; phylum Bacteroidota; class Bacteroidia; order Flavobacteriales; family Weeksellaceae; genus Chryseobacterium. The sequence continues at coordinate 40,709 of NZ_LFNE01000017.1, forward strand.
TTCCCATTCTGCTTTTGTATAATATCTCCCGTCATAGACTGGGTAAATATTTTTGTCTGCGGTAAGTTCGTTATTGGAAGAATAGGCAGTGCCTATTTCGTTAGGAGATTTAAGATGAGAAGTAGACTTACTTTCCGTTTTTTTTATTTTGGAAAAATCTACTTTCTCTCCTGTAGAAGCATCTAATAGATATTTTTTTGTAGGCTTATCATCATAGCTTATGAATACCATATAATAAGCAAATTGTACAAATTCTCGTATCACAAGTGTATTTTGCCTGTTATCAAAAATATCTCGTCCTTCTGTTTTTAGGATAATTTCACGTATATCAGTATAGGAAAGTTTGTATTTTTCCTCCTCATTTTCTTCCAAAATCATTTTTCCGTTTTCGTCATACTCACGATAAAAGCCAATAGGATTGTCGTGGAAAATCATCGAGCCTGTCTTTCTTAATCTTCCTTTTTCGTCGTATTCATACCAATCTTCTAAAGTTGAATGTTTTTTACTGATATTTTCTTGATATACCGTTCCTGATTTTAATTTGGCTCCTGTTTGTTTGGTTATTGTTCCAAACTGTTCATACTCATAGTTTAATGAATATTTTCCAATGGCATTTTTTTTAAATTTTTCTATATCGAAGTGTCTCATTTTAGTTTGTTTTGTAAAATATTGGCTGGTGTAGCAGGAGGCTAATAACAATAGGGTAATAAAGTAAAGTGTTTTTTTCATTTTTTGGAGATATTTGGATTAATAATACTCCATTTGCCAACGACATAATGAGAGTTTTTAGAAAAAAAATTATAAAATCCTTTTCCACCAAGGAAGCGATTTTTGAAATTCTTCCCATTCTGCTTTTGTATAATATCTCCCGTCATAGATTTGGTAAATATTTTTGTCTGCGGTAAGTTCGTTATTGGAAGAATAAGCAACACCAAGTTCTGCTTTTTGCGAAGTTCCTTTTTCTTCGGGAGAGGCGAGGAAAGAAGTATTGCTTCTTTTCCTTAC
>NZ_LFNE01000018.1 GCF_001045455.1 Chryseobacterium sp. FH2
CCAGTTTTTATTTACAACTCCTTTATCGAAAGATAAAGGAGTTTTTTTTTTCCACAAAATAACGGAAATGACGAAAAACACAGAAAATACATAAAGTCTCATCCATATACCGGATGAGACTTTTTTTTGAGCTAAACTGTACAATCCCTGTATATCTATACCTTATCCTTTATCCTATTCACTTCAAAAGAATAAGTAACTTGGCAAAGGCTATATAGGCTGCGAGTAATTTTGCTAGTGGTAAAAGCTAGAAGCAGAATCCCTGTCACTGAAACAAGAGAAGCCCTGACATTAGGAAAAAAGTTTCTGTATTCTATAATGAGAATATAAGAATTGTTGTTTAATGGGGAAGAGAATTAAAACGTATTTATTGATGTAAAACAAATTTCCTGGAGGATCGTAATCCGTTTTATTTTAATAATTCTGAATAGGATTAATAATATGAAACCTAAAAATTTGATTGAAGATAAACACGGTAGTTATTTGTATTAAGCAACAAATATTATATAAATTTGTTTGAGTTTTTTGAATTATTTCACCCTTCAGTTTAATAAGTGTTTAGCAGAAAATAATTTATTGATAAAAGCCACATAAGAATATGTTAAAATCAACATAAAGTTAGCTATACTTAATTGCTTTAACTGGAGATATTTTACTAATCAAATAGCTTGGAATAATTAAGGCTAAACCAGATATTAGTAAAATTCCGATAGAAATAGAGATAATAGCAATTGGATTCAAGTCTACAGGAACTGTGCTTACATAATAGTTTTCAGGGTTTAATTTGATGATTCCGAAAAATTTCTGCAACAGAAGTAATCCAAGACCAATTATATTTCCATACAAAAGTCCTGGAATCATGATAATTAAGGTATAATTGATGAAAGTTGCTCTGATTTGGGAATTTGTTGCTCCTAATGTTTTAAGTAAACCAATAGAATTCGTTCTTTCAATAATAAGAATTAAAAGAACCATGATAATATTAATGATGACAACAATAAGCATGATGATGATGATCAGTGCAATATTTGTATCAAAAATACTAATCCAATCTGTAATTTGAGGGAATTTGTCGGTTGCTTTTTCTGCATAATTCTTATAACCGATTAATTTTTCGATTTCAGGAAAATCTTTGTCGATATCATTTACATTTTTCATAAAAATATCAATTCCGCCAATTTCATTGGCTTTCATATCCTGAATTTTTCTTACATGATTGATGCCTCCTATAACAAATTGCTCATCAATCATTTTAATGTCAGTTTTATAAATTCCTACTACTTCAAATTTCCTGTAAATAGGCTTTTGATCGGCTTTTGAAAATACAGTAACAATACTGTCTTTTACTTTTAAATGAAGATCATTGGCAATTTTTTGGGAAATAGTAATACCATTATTAAAACCAATTTCAGTTACTTTTGGAGTAGTTCCTGAAACCAGAAATTTTTTAAATCTTAAACTGTCAAAATCCTTTCCAACGCCTTTGAAGATAATTCCGGCAAAATTATGTTCGTTACGCATAATCCCAGTTACAGAAGCATATTTCTGAATAGTTTCCACGTCAGGAATTTCTTTAATTTTCGGAATATCCAGACCCTGATTGTCAAGAATAGAAGTGGTGTAAGAGGAATTAGATCTTGTTGATTTTACAGTGATATGCCCATTGAAATCTGCCAGCCTTTCTTTAATTGCTTTTTTTGAACCGAAACCTGTAGCAACGGTAATTAAAGAAACGATAATCCCTAAAGCAACAGAAAGTCTGCCTATGAAGATGATAACCCTCGAAAGGTTATTTTTGTTATCTTTGGAAAACGCTATTTTTCTAGAGAAATATAAAGGAAATTTCAAGCTTATGAATTTAGATTTCAAAATTAAAAATTTACTTCTGATTTGCCTAATTTTTTTAGGACTATTCAATCAATATTATTCTCAAACACAAGTTACGACGGATTTTAAAACCGGAGCAGATCAGCCTGAGGTGTATTTGCCATTAATAAAAGGAAAAACTATTGGTGTGGTCACTAATCAAACAGGATTAATGAATGATAGAACACACCTGGTAGATTTTTTAGTGAAAAATAATGTTAAAATAAAATCAATTTTCGCTCCTGAGCATGGTTTTAGAGGCGATGCTGATGCGGGGGAAAAGGTAAAAAACGGAGTGGACGTAAAAACAGGAATTCCTATTGTTTCATTATATGGAAATAATAAAAAACCAACACCTGAGCAATTACATGGAATTGATATTGTTGTTTTTGATATTCAGGATGTTGGTGTAAGATTCTATACTTATATTTCAACCTTATCATATTTAATGGAAGCCGCGGCTGAAAACAACATTGAAGTAATGGTTTTAGACAGACCAAATCCACATGATGGTTATACAGACGGCCCTGTTTTAAAGAAAAAATGGACAAGTTTTGTCGGCATGCATGAAGTTCCTGTCGTTTACGGATTGACAATCGGAGAATATGGTAAAATGGTAAATGGGGAAAAGTGGCTGAAAAATGGGGTACAAGCTAAATTCACTCTGGTTATGATGAAAAACTATCATAAAAAAGAACGTTATGCAATTTTAGACAAACCTTCTCCTAATTTGCCGAATGATCAATCAATCAATTTATATCCGAGTTTGTGTTTTTTTGAAGGTACTCAGGTTTCTGTAGGACGAGGAACGGATTTACCGTTTCAAATTTATGGCTCACCCTGGACTACAAATTTGCCTTATCAGTTTATCCCTAAGCCTAATTTTGGAGCAAAAGATCCTTTTTTGAATGGAAAGCTTTGCTATGGTGAAGATCTTTCGAATTATTCTAAAGATTTAAGAGAATTAAATTTAGAATGGGTTATCAAAGCTTACAAAAATTATAAAAACCCGCAATTAGATTTTTTTCTGAAAAATTTATGGTTTGATACTTTAGCTGGAACTGATGAACTGAGAAAGCAAATTATTGCAGGGAAAACAATTTCAGAAATTAAAGCATCTTGGAAGTCAGATTTGGATAAATTTGAACAAATTAGAACAAAATATGTTGTTTACGAAAACTAAATATATTAAAGGTCAACTGTAAATCTACAATTGACCTTTTCAGTACTGTTTTTTAATCAAAATTTTGTGGTGGGCTGTTATCATTTTTGCCTTTATTCAAAATAAAAAGCCCAACCGATAGCCCGATAACTCCTGCAAAAGCTGTCAGCAAAGCTCTTTGCATTTTGTCTGGCGAATCATTACCAATGTAATTCATTAAGAAAAGAATCACAAAGGTGATAATTGATATAATGATATGATTTTTTCTAAATAATTTCATTTATTTAAATTTATAAGAAAGCATAACCCCTCCTCTGTAAGGGACAATTTCTCCACTTTTATTTGTTCCGCTAGCGCCATCATAACGTTCGCCCGTAGTTCTATCATAACCTTTATAAAAGTCTTGAGAAGAGCCAGCAGTTGCATAAATATCCATATTCCAATTTTCAGATAATTTAAACTGATATCCTGCTGTAACTCCTACTAAAATAGATATTCCTTTTTGGTGAAGATTAGATTTTGAAAATTCTTCATTATTGTCGTTTACAAAAATTCCTTCTTTCCAATAATTCCATTTTTGCACATTGAAGGCAGAAAACCCTAGATTGGCACCTAAATACCAATGTTTAAAAGCTTCATCAAAATAATATCTGCCCTCTACAGAAACCGAGTAGTATTGCATTTCGTGACCGGCAAATGATTTCCAGGGAGAGATTAGCAGATCACCTTGCAACGTGTACCTTTTGCTTAATTGATGTTCTAGGCCTACATTTATCACTCCAATAGGAATGAAAAGAGCATTCCCTTTTAAGTATACGCTTGTTTCTGGTTTTTCCTGCTCCTGAGCGTTTAGGCTTCCTACAGAAAGTAATGTAAGAAATCCTGCTAAAAATTTGTACTTCAAACCTTGTGTTTTATATTTATTTAATCTGATTTAATAAATCTTCTGCTAATTTAGAATCTTTATTTGCCTGAACGGCTATATTTTTAGACATTTCTGCATATGTTTTTGCCATATCTTTATTTCCTGTTAAGAAATAAAGCTTTGCGAGAATATATGTATTTTCTGATGTTTCTCCTCTCATTACTGATTTTTCTGCCCATTCAGCAGCTTTTTTTAATGATGAAAGGTTTTTTACATTATCAGAAAATACCCAGGCAGTTTTTAATAATTCATTTGTATCAAATGAGTCTGAATTTTTATAATATTCCAGCGCTGCTTTTTCGTATTCCGGATAGTTTGCATGTTGCTCATAAAAGCTTAGTTTCATTTGGTTAAGCCTTATCAATGCATCATATTTCCCTACTAACGGCTCAGCATTTTTCATGAAATATTCTTCATCAATTCTGTTATTTTTCTCATCAATTGATTGCTCGACGATTTTTGACAACTTTATCTGGGCATCAAACTGATTATAAGTTTCTTCGGGAAGGAATTTTATAATATCCGCTTTTCTTTGTGTAAAAACTTTATAATTAGGATCTTCAGTTGATTTTAAGAAAAATAATATAAACCCGATGTCATCTTTTGATAATTCGTCGGTTTTCTTTTTATTTTCAAAATATCTTTCTGAGGCTTTTTTAGCAAAATCAAAATCAGAAGAAGAATTTAATTTCATAATGTTGATAAGAAATTCCGGGTCTTTCTCACCTTTTGCAAAACGCTCTTTTAATGAGCCTTTCTTGTTATTGGGCGAATTTATATCCTGAGCCATTGCCAAAAAAGGACTTTCATCCATATAACCGAAATTTTGCGAAACCAATTCTCCGTCGCCATTTAGGAAAAGATAAGTAGGGTAAGAACGAACTCCGTATTTTGATGCAATTTCTCTGCCTTCACCTTTTTCCATGTCAAATCTTGCATTCACAAAGTTTGCGTTATAATAATCTCCGACAGATTTTTTTGTGAAAATATTTTTCTCCATCATTTTGCAGGGCCCACACCATGAGGCGTAGGCGTCTAAGAAAACTATTTTGTTTTCTTTTTTTGCTTTTGCTATCAAATCTTTGAATGGTAATTCCTGAAATTGTATGGCTTCCTGGGCAAAAATAACACTTGCACTAAACAAAAATAGGGTAGAAATTATCTTCTTCATTTCTTCAAATAAATTAAAAGGCGAATATACTTAATTTCGATGTAAGTAGATGTTAAAGACAACTTAAATTAAGCTTCTATGCTGTTAAATTGGTTTACTTTATCTAGCTAAAAGTTCCTTTTAGGGAGCAGGGTTGAAGATTTTTAAATTCTCTTGGGCTGAAAGTTGAACATCATAAACTCTGCTATCGCCCATTTCTGACCATTTCCCCAACTATATTTCCTTTACTTAAATAATAATAACTTCCACTAAAATTTTGTTCATCTTTAGTGAAATCTAATTCGGATATTTACCAATAAAACCAATGTAATTCAGATAATATTTAATTTGAACACATCGAGAATATACTTTGATGTTTGTAAATATCAAAACTAGTAATAGATATTTTCTCATTCTGTCTTTTTGTTATATTATTTTTATTCTCTCCCAAACTTCTTTAGGAATTTTCTTCAAATCCTTTTTCTGGGATTTCATTAGCTCCACATACTTTTTGTAGTTTTCTTTGGCTAAGTCTTCGTTACCGATTGCCCAATAGCTGTCAGCTAAATTGAGATAAGCAACGGTTCGGTTTGGAAATTTTTTGAGGATTTCGTTATATAAATAGATTGCTTTGGAATTTCCATTTTTTGTTTTAGAAATATAATAGGCAAAATTATTATACTTATTTACATTGGTACTATTAATAGTATCAAC
>NZ_LFNE01000019.1 GCF_001045455.1 Chryseobacterium sp. FH2
AAATTGTAACTGCAGAAGAACACAACTATTTAGGTGGTTTAGGTGAATCTGTTGCAGGAATGCTAGCTAGAAAAAGGCCTACAAGACAGGAATTTGTAGCTGTAAATGACACTTTTGGAGAATCTGCAACACCTGCTGAATTGATGAAGAAATATAAAATTGATGCAGAAGCGGTGAAAGAAGCGGTGAAAAGAATTTTAGCTTAAATAAAATTGAAACTTACATACATAAAAAGTCCTCAAAATTGAGGACTTTTTTAATCTTTAGGCTGATAATCAGGATGACCTAATTGCCAGAAAGCAAAAGCAAAAATATCACTTAAATTAGAATATGTTTGTACTAATGGAATATCACCTCCATGTCCGCCTTGATAATCTACTTTTAGTAATACAGGACTATTTGAAATAGTATTTACTAATAACTTAGCAATAAATTTAGCAGGTTGCCAAGGAGTAACTCTTGGATCATTTATTCCCGCTGTAACTAAAACAGCAGGATATTTTTCTCCTTTTTGGATATGTTGATAAGCATCCATTTCTAATAAACCTTTAAATTCATTAGGATTAGTAATAGATCCAAATTCCTTTGCAGACACTTTTCCTACTCCTCCATTTTCATTTCTCAAAGCATTTAAAACTCCTACTTCTGCTATTACGGCACCAAATAAATCAGGCCTTTCAGTCATCGCCCTACCTACTAAAATTCCTCCTGCACTCGCACCCCAAATTCCTATTTTTTTAGATGAAGTATATTTTTGATTAATTAAATACTCAGAGCACGCAATTAAGTCTTTCCAAGAATTTGGTTTTTTATCTTTTTGTCCATCTATATGCCATTTTTCTCCTTTTTCACCGCCTCCTCTAACATGAGCAATAGCAAATACTCCTCCTTGATTTGCCCATAATAAATAACTTCTTGCAAAAAACGGATAATAAGATTCTCCATAAGCACCATACCCTTCAATGAGAACAGGGTTAGTTCCATTTCTTTTAAGATTTTTGTTATATATCAATGACAATGGTACCTCAGTCCCATCATAGGATTTAACAACAACTTCTTCAACAATAATGTCTTTAAATTCAGGATATTCTATAATAGGTGCTAGATTTTCTATATGGAAAGTTTTTGTTTGTAAATTATATTTGTATCGTTGTTCTTGATTAGCCCATCCAGAACAGGTTATCCATATATCAGGGGATTTCCCCCCTTTGGATTGCAAATTAATATTTCCAGATACATACGGTAATTTTATAGAATTTTCTATATCATTATTGTAAAAATATAATTTAGCTTCAACTCCATTTTTTACTGTTACGTAATAAATACCATCTTTTGTAATAGCATAACTTTTAAATACCTCATCTTTTTTTTCAGGTATTAATATTTCAGGTTTTTTAAAATCTGGATTATTAACATTAGTTTTACATAATTTATAGTTTGGAGAATTATAACCAGACAAAAAAAAGAGATCTTCTCCTTCTAAACGAATAAAATGAACTTTACTACTTTTATCATATAAAGATTTCCAGTTATTTTTACCATTTAACAATTCTTCTTTTTTTTGAATATATGTCTGTCTATAGCCTTCTGAATCAACCAATATTCCAATATAATACTTATCATCTGGATTGAAAGCCATTACAGCAGGGTACACTTCTTCCAAAATTTTTAAATTCGGATTATTTATTTTTGAAAATACATCATTTAATTTCTTTGGAGTATCACCTATTTTATATAAAATTGACTGAGTATTCTTATTAAATAAATCAGATGAAAGATCTGTTACAGGATAATAAGTATAAAAGAATCCAGAGTTATCTTCAAGCCAATTTATTCCTCCAATATTTGACGGATTTGTATTAGTAATGATTTCAGGATGAATAAACTTTGTCTTTACATCCATAATTATTATTTCTGACAATTCTTTTCCTTTTTCAGACATTGAAATTACAATCTTGTTTCCGTCCCAACTTGGACTTAGCAGATTAACAACAAAAGTATGTTCATCATTCAATGTATTATTTTTAAATGATGAAATAAAATCACTAGGATTATACAGTAATACTTCTTTTCCTTCAAACCCTTCCCGATAATAAACTTGCGCTACTTTTTCATTGGCTTTTTTTTTCAAATAGAAATATCTATCATTACCCGTAATTCTTACATTAGATATTAAATAACCTTGTCTTTTGTCAAGCTCTAATCTTTTTTCTACATAATACTTTCTGTTTGGAATTTTACTTAGTATAGAATTCGTGTAATTTGTTTGCGACTTCATCCAATTCATAGTATTAGGATCTTGTAAATTTTCCAAATTTCTATATTCATCAACTATTTTAATACCAAAATAATCATCAGTAATTGGAATTGATGGAGCAAAATTTGTGACTTGAGCTTTAAAAATAACAACAAGAAAGAGAGTAATGATAAATATTCTATATTTCATAAGAAAAATATTCTTTAAAGTTAGTGACCTCCAGTTCCTACTCCGCCTTGTTGAACTCTACTTGCATCTTCATTTATACACTCGTCTCCTCCTAATTGCATTTGTTTTGTACCTCCAAATATTTTTTTAGGATCATTAATTTTAGAGATTTCTAATTTCTTTAAAGATAATTTTTTTTCAGTTTGGTTTTTCTTTTTCATTTTAATATAGTTTTAAAAAATTAACATGTTACAAAGAAAGCATATTATATTAATCCAACCAGAAAGTAAACCTATAAATTCATGAATCCATTAGTAAAAAAAATATTTAAAATAATCAATATCAGCAATTTAAATCAATACTCCTTAAAATAAATGAAGTTATATTTTTTTAATAAATAAAACTATAATTTTGCAATTATATAAAACGAAAATGATGAAATTTAAATATTGTATTTTTTTAGTTGTTTTATTTGGATGGTTTTATGGACAAAATAATTCCAATGATTCTTTAAGAAAATATACTTATTCAGAACTAGAAAAAAAATTTTATAAATATTATAATTCAGAACATATTACCGAATCCATATTACTTTCAAATTATTATCTTCAAAAAGCAAAAGCAGAAAAAAATAAAATTCAAGTTGCTGAATGACGGTAATCAATCCTTGCGACTACAACCAGACAAAAGCTGCTACAATCGCTATTGCTGACCACGAAGGTCCTGTATATTTAAGGTTTGGCAGACCTGCTGTACCTGTATTTATTCCTGAAGATATGCCTTTCGAAATTGGAAAAGGTATTCTTTTACAGGAAGGAACAGATGTAACAATTGTTGCAACAGGTCATCTTGTTTGGGAATCTTTGGTTGCTGCTGATGA
>NZ_LFNE01000020.1 GCF_001045455.1 Chryseobacterium sp. FH2
CATACTGAAAGTGTGGGGATGCTTAAAAATCTTTCTGTAGGAATGGATTTTATGACCAATGTTGTGGGAAAAGTAGTCGAGTTTATCCAAGGGAATAAGGAAAGTAAGATAGAAAAAGACAAACAAACCATCATCAACGGTAAAGGAAATATTCAATCAACTGAAAATCATGAATTCCATTCCCAAAAGGAGATACAACATAATTCTGCCGAAAAATCTAAAAGCCATTAAAATTGATGAGTAAGATTACAATAATTGGCGGTGATCTGATTGAAGAAATCGGAGGAAGTTATAAAATATTTGCCAAGGAAGGCTATGAGATATCGTCAAATAAAAAAGTTGTCTTTAATGCAAAAGACGGGATAATTTATGGAGCGCCAGAGGCCCCAACCGCTATCTCTACCATCAACTCTATAGTAAATTTTGTTGTTTATCCTCGAGTTTGGACTGATAGTCCTGAAATGATGAATTATAATTTTGATTGGGATAGAACTGACGATGAAAAATTTTACATACGATCAAAAAAACATTCTGAAATATTTGACAATTGTATAAAAGGGAAGGATATTTTCGCAGATTTTTATAATGAAACTAAAGTTAAGATAAATAGTAAAGAATATTCCCCACCTTATTTAAGAATATTTAAAAATCATAATATTGTTACTGGACAAGATGTAATTTTAAGTTTATACATAACCTTTGATGATGTTAAAAAAATCACTAATAATAAAATTTCATTAGAATATGATACCTCAATATTTGATGTTGGTTTTACGGATGATGGTAAGACAATTAATAATAAGGAGTTTATAATTGAAAAAAAATACTTTAGTGAAGAATACTATAGTTTACCTGATAATGATGAGGGAAGAAAAACAAGATATGAGATTGTTGTTACCAATTATAAAGATGAAAAGCTTTTGGTAATAAATAAGTTTATTATAAAGTGTAAACAAGGTTTTAGCGAAAATCAACAAATTAAATTTCTGAATGAAAAAAAAGAAATTGTTGGTATTTTAACAGTAAGACCTAATGACTCGTTTATTTTTTCTAAAAGAAAATTCAAATATATTAAAATTAAGAGAAAATCTTATATCACTCAGGATCTTGAGAATATAAAACAAAATTTGACAGGTACATATATTAAAGATGCAAAAGGCAAAGAAGTGAAATTTGAAAACGAGAATTCTTTTTTACAAAAATTCACAGAAAAACTTACCAATGCCTACTTTTCTAAAATTGGTGTGAGTTTCTCTTCAAATTTTTCTTTAGATGAAATTGAAATCGATGAAACCAAGCTCATTGAAAAGCAAATAATTTCTAACTCTGCAGTTTTGGATGGGGCAAAGTATTTAATTGAAGTGCAAGAACAATTTTTTAAAGAAAAAGGAATTACAAAAGAACAATTAAAGGACAATATTTTTGTTTTTATAAGCCCCATCGATGAACCTCCTAAAACTAGGAACAATGAAAAGACTGGTGCATTTGTTGTATATGAGGATGTTTTCACTTTTTCATCTATGGTTTATAATTTTGAGGCTGACACTATTTTGCATGAAATAGGTCACGAAATGGGATTAAAGCATCCTTTCGAGATAGCACCAAAAGATATATCATCCAAACAAATCTATTTAGATCAACTAAAGAATAATAAAATTATTTATCAAGGAAATTTGGCTAAAATAGAAGGTTGGAGAAAAGATTACGACGTTCGAAAACCTAAAGATTATCCATTTAAATTTGGCGAAGAAAGCATCTCTGACAAAATTAATTGGAAAAAGAGAATAGATGAAATTGAATCAGAGTCTAAAACACAAATTGCTGACTTGGAAAATAAAATAATCTCTACGGAAAATTTAATCAAATTTTATACAAGAATAGAGGAATATCACAAAATATATTTTATTGAAAAGGTAACCGATACAATTATGGATTATGATTCTTTTAAATATGGTTTTTTTGATTATCAATTTGACATAATAACAAAGCTCTATGAAGAATTTAAACATATATAAAATAGTATTTTTTTTTGTCATATATGGATGTAAAACACACACATATACCAATGAAAAAGTAAATCCAAATAATGATGGGACACGAACTATTGAATGGGATTTAAAAAAAAACCTAAAAGAGAAAAAAACTGGTATATATCTATATCCCAACTTAGGAACTAAATTTTCATTAAAGAAAGGTAAATTTAATGGAACATTCCAAATCATTGATATTGATAAAAATGATACAATATTTTATTGTAATTATGTTGATAATCTACCTATCGGTCGGTATGTTAAAAATTTTTATCACCGCTATAAGTACAGACATTTTAGAACCCTTCCATTAAAGCCCAACATAGATTTTGGAGATGGTAAGGGTTTTTTTAATAATCAACATCAAAAAGAAGGAATTTGGATAGAAGATTTTGGGAATTGCACTAAGAAAGGTGGATATGAAAAAGGTAAAAAGGAAGGGGTTTGGGAAGAGAACTGTTACAGCGATACAGGCGGTGATGATACAAAAAAAATATTTATTTATAAAAATGATAGCATTGTGAATACAGAAATAAAAATCTTCCCAATAGGAAAGGTTTTCTTTTCATCCCAAAGATCGGAGATGAGGTTTGGTAGGTTTTGAGAGTGGCAATGCGGAGAAGCCGTTTGTGATGGGTACACATTACAATGGCTCAGAAACAAGTGGATATGGAACTTCTGATAACAAAATAAAAGCAATCCATACACGAAGCGGACATATTTTGAAGTTCACGGAAGATGAAAGCATTATTTTGACCGACAAAAGCGGAAACGAAATGATTTTTGACACAGTAGGAAGTAACATTACTGTTACTGCTCCCGAAACAATGACCTTTAACTGTAAGAATATGAATATAAATGTGGGGGAAAATATGACAACTTCTGTTGGCATGAATAAATCAG
>NZ_LFNE01000021.1 GCF_001045455.1 Chryseobacterium sp. FH2
CTTTCATCTTCCGTGAACTTCAAAATATGTCCGCTTCGTGTATGGATTGCTTTTATTTTGTTATCAGAAGTTCCATATCCGCTTGTTTCTGAGCCATTATAATGCGTACCCATCACAAAAGGCTTTTCTGCATTGCCACTCTCAAAACCTACCAAACCTCATCTCCGATCTTTGGGATGAAAAGAAAACCTTTTATTATAAATCTATCTATAAATGTTTCCATATTAATTTGTGACAAAATCCTTTATTTCCTGATAAGAAATAGTATATCCCTCTTTATAGTATTTTTTATTATCTTTTGCATAAGATGTATTGCCATTTCCATCTTTCTGAGATAAAATTCTAAATGATTTGTTGTCCGCTCCACTAATAATTTTCCCCCTGTAATAACAGTTTATTTTATCTTTTGCGTAGTAACTATGATTTAAAATTTCAAATGTTTTACTATCCGCGTTTTCAATAACAAAAAAAGAGGAACCATAAGCCATTGGATACTCAACAAAAACATTATTTTTATCTTTATAATAAATGTAACTAACTTTTTTAAAAGAAGTAGTATCAACTATGCTTTTTAGCTTTACACTTGTAGTATCATTAATTCCTATTTCATTAATATACAAATAGGTTTTTAACATTTTTTCATTATTATCACTAAAATCATTATATGCAGTAGTTCTGAAATAAAGATTATTGTCACCATCTCTATATAGAATATCCTTTATATGAAAATAATTTTGTGTATTTCTATCCTTAGATTCCTTATTTTTTACAGAGTTTTCTTTAAAACACCCAGCCAAGAAAAACAAAGTAAATATGTAAATTATTTGTATTACTATTTTTTTTGAATTTTCCATACTTTTGTTGTTGTTTTATCATAGTATTTAGTTTTATTTTCTTGATATCTAATCAAACACGAATTCGCAAAATTATGACTTGTTTGTGCTCTAAACCCTTCTCCAATTTCTTTCAAATCCCCTTGTCCTTTTTTCTTTGCCCCATGTTGATCATACATAATATAGGTTGAATTGCAAATCCCTTTTACCATAAATGTTCACTAATTCGGAAAATAAATGATTAGAAGAGAATCTTTTGATTTATAATTTATAGGTAACATTTTTAATATTTCAGAATTGATTTTATCGGAATTATGATAAATATTTTTCCCATCAAAGCCCACATTAATATATTTACCTTGCAAGGTTTTTAGCGAATCGACTTTGAAATTGAAGCTATTAACCTTTTTTAACACTATGTAGCCTTCATTTCCATAATAATAGATACTATCTCGATATCTAAAATAATTACTCTTTGGTATTAAAGAAAAATCTTTAGAAACAAAGGAAGCAATATGAAAAGGATAGTCATTATATTGACTACCTCTACTCATATAAATATTATTTTTATCTTGATATATATAATCTTTTTCTAATTCAAGGTAGGTTTCTATATCAATAATATTTTTTAGTGCTACTAATTTCCCATTTTCATCATAGATAGAATCTTGTATGATATTCCCTTTTCTCTTTATTTCTATTTGTTCATTATTGCCAGAACTAAATATGAAATTTTTGGATAATAAGTATAAGTTATTTTCTTTATCTGAATATAAATTATATTTAATTCCTATCAGTTTTTTGTTTTCTTGTTTCTGTTGTTCATTATAATAGTTGCTATTACAACTGAAACAGAAAATAAAAATCAAAAAGAATATTATTTTCTTTTTACTTTCCATATAGCAATTTCCGTATTTGCTGTTTTATCTTTATTTCGATTAGCTGACCCCTCCCAATTATTCACTGTCATTTCTAACAAAAACTCATTAATTTCTTCATAGTCTAAATAGTCTCCTCTATCTTTGAGTTGGTCATATGCTTTAAATTTTTTAACGCATGAATTTGAAGAATCAATAACAAGAAGAAGTACATGATAGCCTTTAAGAATAGAAAAATAGTAAACATGATAACCTATTCTATTTCCAATAGTCTTATCAAGTGATTCTGATATTGTTTTTCCTTTTCCTGATGCAAATTTTTTAGGTTTTGTTACTCCCCCCGTATCAAAAGAATACTGATTAATTATAATTTCATCTTTTATATACCCTTGAGATTTTAGAGTATTTGCTCGAGTATAAGAATTCTCTCCACCATAAGAATTTATAACTGTTGAAGTAGTGTTGAGGAGT
The DNA here is from genome assembly GCF_001045455.1 of Chryseobacterium sp. FH2. GTDB lineage: Bacteria > Bacteroidota > Bacteroidia > Flavobacteriales > Weeksellaceae > Chryseobacterium. Next base: position 2,183 of record NZ_LFNE01000021.1, read on the forward strand.
TTAGAAATTCCTTTATCCGCAACCCTAAAACACACTTTATCATTTCTAATCAAAGAAGAGTTTTCATCTATTAGCTTTTGAACCTCCTCTTCCGAGAATACATCCTTATCTCTATTCATAAACTTCAAAGAAATAGTATTTGATTCTTTCCCATCAACGTTTACTTTGATTGAGGGATTTTCAATAATAGAGTTACAAGTAACATATGCCTGAATTACCCAACCCGCTTTAGCATTAAAAGTGTAAGTACTAAGTATAATATCAGAATTAGAAGGTATTAGCTCCACTTCGTATTTTCCATTGTACCAACTTGAACTTCCGCTCAATTTAAATTGTACAAGATTTTTTTGTCTCAAGGGCAATCCATTATAAATACTACATCTTAAAGCTACTGTAATAAGTAAATCAATACTCGGTTTTCCAGGCTTATATACTCCAATACTATTGCTTGTTCCCATTAGAAGAGATTTTTTTAGCACTATTTAAAATCAGTTTCCCTTCTGTAGCTTCTACCCACTTAGATTCTGTGATTTCCTCAATCTTTTTACCCACGATAACGGTTTCTTTATTTTCCGTTTTAATAATCATATTCTTGGAAGTCTTAATAATCGCCATAACTAAAAAAGATTAGATTTTTCCCCACTATTCCATTCTATGGTCTTAGCACTCTGCATTGTCATATTTTCCTGCGTACTGCTTATATTG
>NZ_LFNE01000022.1 GCF_001045455.1 Chryseobacterium sp. FH2
AATATGTCCGCTTCGTGTATGGATTGCTTTTATTTTGTTATCAGAAGTTCCATATCCGCTTGTTTCTGAGCCATTATAATGCGTTCCCATCACAAAAGGTTTCTCGGCATTCTGGCTTTCAAAGCCTACCAAAACTTCCTCGCCAATTTCAGGAATGAAAATGAAAGCCTTTGCCTGTTTTTGCCATCAACACATCTGATACACTTGTTATGACTTTAAATATTTTAAATAATCTTTTCTCTATTTTATCCTCTATTCTATTTTTTTATGAATTTTAAAATAAATAATATTAATATTGTTGGAATCGATATTAGATTTAAAATAGATATAGCATAAACTAATAGTAAGCTGCATAAGAATTATTAAAAATTATTCTTACAGAAATTAGATATACTACGTTTACAATTATAAGTGCTAATCCTGAATATAAAAGAAATTTTAAATTAATGATATCAGCTTTCCGAAATAAAATTATACTAACTATTAGTACTATTATATATACTCCGATTCCTACAAAATAAACTGAATTTTTTTCCATACTACTATTGGTCTATCTTTATTTGCCTCAACACATTTGGAACACCACCAATTTTTTACGGAAAATATTTATTAATTAATGAATCCTTAACTTTTTTTGATAATGATAAATCAATGAAGTCATCCTTTGACATTTCACTCCAATTCCATATAATCTTTTTACCATCACCAAAAAGAAGAAGACTATCTTTGTTTGGAATAGGTTTAAAATCAGTTGCATTTTCACTGATTTTCATACCTAAAAAATAAACATTCTTATCATCTTTTATGTAATCATTTTTTATAATCACAGCTTTATTTGGATTGATCTCTATAATTTTCAAAGGAGGGTAAGTTGCAGGATATTTTTGATATACGTACATATAGTTTTTATCTTTATAAAATACATTTGAGCCATTTAAATAATCAAAAGTTTTTACATCAATTATGTTTTTTAACTCTATTAAAGAATCATTTTCTTTATCATAACTGACATGATTATAGTACTCATAATATATAGAATCGGTCCCAATGAAAACACTTGAGGTTTTTAGGTATATACTATTAATGGAGTCTTTATAAAGAATATCTTCTTTAATCGGTATAAAAATTGATTTTTGTTCTTTACCAACTTTAGAATATTGTTTACAACAGATCATGAATAGTAAGAGCAATACGAAATAATTTCTGAATTTCATTTTCATAATCTTTTAATTTTTGCAATTCTAGTATAATCTGTCCCTTGAGTTTTGTGAGCTTTTAGATACCAATCATATAAACTAATTGTACTGTTGTTAAAAAAATCATCAATACCAACAATACTTTGTTCTCCATTCGTTTGCCATTTTGTTCCTTGATCCAATACTTCAAATTTTGTATCACACGGATTATTATTGTTTATTAATAATGTCAAAACATGAACATCATTCAACATGGATATATAAAACACGTGGTAACCAATCTTATTTTTTATTTGATTTTCTATATACGATTTTGCACTTTCTTTTAAGTTTTTTGGTCTATATATTTCTCCATTATTTAAATTGTACCTAAATTCTTTAATACTTCCCAACACGTAACCTTTTGATAATAAAAATTTCAATCTAGGTGTATATTCTCCATGAGACATTCTCTGTCTATTTCTATTCATAAAATTATTTTTATCTTGAAGTAGTTCACTAATTCTTGCATCAGCAACATTAATACAAGCAGTACTTGTAAGCCCCAATGAATTAGCACTTACTTTTAATCTTTTCACATCTTCTTTCGAGAATACATCTTTATCTTGAAGTATGGAAATAGGAAAAGACAGTGTTTTCACACCGTCTACCTCTACATTAATTCTTGCATTTTCTACAACCTTACTTCCTCCAACATATACTGAAAACTTCCAACCTTTCTCTACTTCAAATTCATATTTAGTTTGTTTTTTACTGTCGAATAGCAAAATATTTGAATCTGACGGCAAAAGTTTTACCTTGTAACTACCTCCTATATCTTTTTTGCTTACTCCTTCAACTTTAAACTCAAGTAATGCTGCTTGGTTAATATAAAGTTTTTCAACTTTAGTACATCCTATCCTTATAATATTAGGTGGTAAATCAATACTCGGTTTTCCAGGCTTATATACTCCAATACTATTGCTTGTTCCCATTAGAAGAGATTTTTTTAGCACTATTTAAAATCAGTTTCCCTTCTGTAGCTTCTACCCACTTAGATTCTGTGATTTC
>NZ_LFNE01000023.1 GCF_001045455.1 Chryseobacterium sp. FH2
GAACTCACAGACATCAATGTCAAACCGATGGAAACCTTCCGTATTATAGAAATCCGTCATTATCACAGCGGTATCCAATATTACAACGAATTTGTGGGTATCCCCGATTATTTTAATGCTGCCCATTATATTGACACCGAAGCCGTCCCGAAGGGCGAAGAGCAGCCGGCAAGGGTAACAGACAACAACGACCCCATGGGAATGGGAAGAGTGAGAGTGCAATTCCCGTGGCAGGAGGATAAAAACCAGATGACACCGTGGATACGGTTGATACAGCCCCACTCCGGAGCAGGAAAAGGATTTCATTTTATTCCTGAGATGGGTGAGGAAGTTCTGGTTGGCTTTGAAGGCCAGAATGCCGAAAAGCCTTTTGTGATGGGTACGCATTACAACGGGAGTGAAAAAAGCTTTTATCATACCGCAGGAAATGATTTAAAAGTCATAAAAACAAGAAGCGGGATTGAGCAAAACAATTCCCGTGGCAGGAGGATAAAAACCAAATGACACCGTGGATACGGTTGATACAGCCGCACAGTGGAAGTGGCAAAGGATTTCATTTTATTCCTGAGATTGGCGAGGAGGTTTTGGTGGGTCATGAAAGCGGAAATGCGGAGAAACCTTTTGTGATGGGGACGCATTACAACGGGAGTGAAAAAAGCTCTTACCATACCGCAGGAAATGATTTAAAAGTCATAAAAACAAGAAGCGGGATTGAGCAAATCTTTAATGATGCAGAAGGAAGCTGGAAACAAAGCACACCCGACGGAAATTTCTTACATTTTGACGGACAGGGAAATGCAACACTGAATGTCCCCAATGATTTAACCCTAAATGTCGGCGGAAACTTCAATATCAATGTCGGGAAAAACGTTTCCTTTTTAGTAGGTTTAAGAGCCATTTACAATATCGGACTGCAAATGATGATGAACACACCCATTCTGAAATATTTTGTTTCCGATAACTACCATCTCCAAAGTCCCAAAACTTTGATAAACGGAGAAGGGGAAATCAAGATTGAAGCGAAGGAAACTCAGGTTGCCGGATTTGAAAAATTATTTGTGCATTCCAACGAATCGGCTGTTATCAATTCTAAAGGGGTTGTTGAAGTAAAAGGACAGGATGGAACAAGTAATACGAACACACCTACAAACTATGAAATGACAAGACCCGAAATTACGGCTAAATGCATTGTTCATTTCAGACCAAAAAAAGATTGGAAAGGGATTGGTTATGGTTTTGACTATATGCGGAAAGGAGATACTTCTTTACTTTTCGGATCTGCAGAACCGGGTGATGCCGATTATGAAACTATTGTAAGTAAGCAATATACAGACACAACATATGCAGCTTTGGTAACTGATATTAATGAATATCGCAAAAGTTTCAAAAAAGATTCCGCACAATATAGTAGCTTAAAGAATGATTATAATGTTCACAATATCCCTTGGAGAGCAAAGAAAGATGCGGCGGGTGCAGAGTTGAAAGATTCTGCAGGAAATACCATCCCTGAAGAATATTTCTGCTCTTGGCTATCGTTATATCCACACAGTATAGTGGATTATAATTTAGGAAAAAAACTAGAGGGAAAACCTGTCCCTCCGACAATTCATTCTAATTGTAAAGCCATTTTAAGTTTAATTGTGGATATTGAAGAAGAACCTGAAATGTTGCGTTTTGAGGATAACGAATATTTTGAAATATCGCCGAAAGAGATTGAAGTCAAAGGAAAGGGAAAAGGAAAACACGCTTTTGCTGATCATGTTACGATTACCTGTCTCAAAGAATTCAGCAGTGACCAGACTTTGGTGGTTAATGCCATCACAAAAGATGAAGCAGGAAACCAAACGCTTTTACCCGCAGGAAAAATATTGGTATGGGCTAATAACTCCGCGAAAATCAAAAAAGCGAAAATTTTGTTAATTGATGTAAGAACTCCTGCAATATCGTCTACTGTGAAAAAAAATGGTGATATATCAGGTCAAAAATCCTTATTTAATTCCTATCTGAAACAGGCTTTGATTGATACGGAAGTTGCCACAGAAAGTTTGGACTTATCCGCAGATACAAATTTGCAAACCGGTGGCACATACATTCTCAATAATTTGATAAAAGCATATTATGATGATGCAGTTACCCCTCCTGCAGGATTTAAAACCATTCAGGAATATGTTTATGAAAAACTAAAAGACCAGTTAAAATCCATTAATCCCGCTGATGAAAATAAATATGACAGCCACTATATTATGGTGTATTTTGGAGAAAGTGGCGGAAAATATATGTCAGCAGGATATATTGATACTGTCGCGGGATATTCAAGCGGAAAATATGTCGTAATGTTCTCCGGCAAAACACCACAAACCGGTACACATGAATTACTGCACTCCTTTAATCTTCCTCATTCTTTTTCTAATAAAGAATGCATTGGTGTAATTGGAAATGTATTTACTTATCAGTATGCCCAAACAGAAAATATTTTAGATTATTCCCACAGACAATCCAAACCAAGATACAGTCTTTGGCATTGGCAATGGGTAAAAGCCAATAACAGTATTCGTTAAAAAAATAGTTTTATGAAAAATATAATTATAGTCTGCATCTGTCTTTTGTCGCTGAACAACTGCAATGCACAATATGGGAAACAAAAAAAAATCCAGAAGAAAACAACTCTTAAAAACAAAAAAATGAATCCATATCAATATTTAGTAACAAAAGATTTTGAAAAATTTGATGTTAACAAGCATAATGGTTATTTAGCTAATGGAAATTATCTTACCACAGGGATGTGGAAAGGAGGAGGAGACTATGTTGAGATAATAAAAAACTCATATTATTCTTTAATAAAATCATATTTTCTTAATAAGAATATTCAAAGTAAGGGTATCTCCTTCAACCAAGATACCTTTAAAATGGGCATTTGGTACGAGTTTGACGAAAACGGAAAACTTATAAAAGAAACCAATTACGATGATGGGTATGATTTTACACTAGAAGAGGTCATACAATATGCCGAATCCCTGAAAACAATCCAAAGATACGAAGACCTAAACAACGAAGTATTCCCAAAGGGAGAATACACCGTGTTGAATATGGGTGACCATAACCGTATCAAAAAAGACATCCGAAACGGGCAAAAAGTTTGGGTTATAGAATGTCATGAA
>NZ_LFNE01000024.1 GCF_001045455.1 Chryseobacterium sp. FH2
CCCCGGGAAGCGAAAATAAAAACAGATATTCCCAATACCCGGCACAGCCTCCCCTACACCGTCCAGTATAAAGAATCTGATTACCAGTTTATCAGAAGGATGGCAATCCGGCACGGAGAGTTTTTCTATTACACCGGCCGGCAGCTCACTTTCGGAACAGGAGTGCAGCCAATTATCAGGCTCGGACAGGGTATTGATTTAAAGGACATTGATTTTGAAATGAAAATAGGCGCGCAGGATTTCAAATACATTGGTTATGATGCCCAAAGCGGTTCAAAAATAGAGAAAGACAGCAGCAGCATTCAGTCAGAATTCAAGGAAAGCCTTTTCCAGAGTATTGCCGTGAATGATTCAAAGAAGATATTCAGTAAGAAACCCAACATGCACTTTAACCATACGGGTATCAGCCCGGTTTCGGGAAAAGAGCTGGAAGAAGCCGTACGCCTGGAAAAAGAGCGAAGGGAACACCTGGTGCAGGTACGCGGCAAAAGTGACAACCCCGAACTGAAAATCGGCGGAAGAGCTGAACTCACAGACATCAATGTCAAACCGATGGAAACCTTCCGTATTATAGAAATCCGTCATTATCACAGCGGTATCCAATATTACAACGAATTTGTGGGTATCCCCGATTATTTTAATGCAGCCCATTATATTGACACCGAAGCCGTCCCGAAGGGCGAAGAGCAGCCGGCAAGGGTAACGGACAACAATGACCCTATGGGAATGGGAAGAGTGAGGGTACAATTCCCGTGGCAGGAAGACAAAAACCAAATGACACCGTGGATACGGTTGATACAACCCCACTCCGGAGCAGGTAAAGGGTTTCATTTCATTCCTGAAATGGGTGAGGAGGTTCTCGTGGGTTTTGAAGCAGGAAATGCGGAGAAACCTTTTGTGATGGGAACGCATTATAATGGCTCAGAAACAAGCGGATATGGAACTTCTGATAACAAAATAAAAGCAATCCATACACGAAGCGGACATATTTTGAAGTTCACGGAAGATGAAAGCATTATTTTGACCGACAAAAGCGGAAACGAAATGATTTTTGACACAGTAGGAAGTAACATTACTGTTACTGCTCCCGAAACAATGACGTTTAACTGTAAGAATATGAATATTAATGTTGGGGAAAATATGACGACAAGTGTTGGTATGAATAAATCAGACAGCATTGGAATGAACCATACTGAAAGTGTGGGGATGCTTAAAAATCTTTCTGTAGGAATAGATTTTATGACCAATGTTGTGGGAAAAGTAGTCGAGTTTATCCAAGGGAATAAGGAAAGTAAGATAGAAAAAGACAAACAAACTACCATTAACGGAAAAGGTTCTACCCAATCAACTGAAAATCATGAATTCCATTCGCCAAAAGAAATACAACATAATTCGGGGGAAAAATCTAAAAGTCATTAAATATATGAGTAAAGAAACTTATATCGGTGGAGATTTGATAGAAGAGATAGGAGGAAGCTATAAGATCTATGCTACAGAAGGTTACGAAATATCTTCAAGCAAAGAAGTCATTTTTAATGCCAAGGATGGAATTATTTATGGTACAAATCAAGAAGCACCATTTATAGAATTTGATACAGGCATAGATTTATATATAGAATTTGAACCTTTGCCAAGTTACGATGGAGAATTCGGATTTGACTGGCTGAAAGTAAATAGTTCTGATTCCCCACTAAAAGTACAAACAGACGACATTGCGAATTTAGAGTTTGTTTATGATAGCATGAAACAGGAATATAGTTCTGTAAGTGCTACACCCAATTTAAAAAATGAAATAAAAAAGGAATACAAGCAATTTCCTTTAAAAGTTCCTTATTATATTCCGTGGTTAAGTTTAATGCAAATAGGTCAGGAAATAAAACTTAATATGGTTTGTAAACCTATCAACTCCGGGGAGGACATAACCAAAGGAGAAGTTTCATTTGGAAAAAACGAGTTTTATGAAGTTATTATTGATGGTCAGAAAAATGAAAATATAAAATATACGCCAGACGGAAATCCCAAAGAGATTACCATAAAATGTATAAAACCTTCTAAGGATATTGAAATTGCAGCAGTAGATAAGAATGGGAAAGAAATAGGTAAAATTAAGGTAATAGATAATACCAAAATGTTTGAATTACCTGTCAGGCTTGTTTGTGTTGTAAAAGATACAGCAAATAAAGAGACGGAAATTGCACAGCTTATCTCAGGCTTTAAAAGTGAAAAGATAGAAGACTATTTAAACAAAAACTCTCTTAATCAGGCATTGATAAAAACAACCGTAGAAACAGACAGCAAATACCGCATTGCGTTTGACGAAACGGCTTGGAGCGGAACGTTTTATGATAAATCAGGAAATTATTTTACCAACAGAAAAGACCCATCTGGCGGAAAAGTATCTTATATGGATGATGATGGAGAGGAAGTAAAAGACGCAGAATATGAGCATATCCTGGATAAGTTTTTAAGAGATTATAAAACAGCTTTTGAAGGTGATGGTAAAAAGTTTAAAGGAATACTTTTGTTTATTACCAATATCAATAAAGATACTAATGATAAGGAAGGAGGTGTAAGTAGAACCAAGCCTGTCAATTTTAGAGAAGCCATAGTTTTTGCTTCTAATTTAAAAGATAAATCTACTTATGCACACGAAATTGCGCATGCATTAGGATTAGAACATACTTTTTGGAAAGATGTTGATGGTCCTACTTATGACCCAACTGAATTGACAAAAAATGAGGAACATTTGAATGAACTTAAACAAAATATTGAAGACAACAAAAAAAATAAAAAAGAATATGAAGATGCAATCAAACACAATGAAAATAACATAAAAATCGAACAAAATAATATTAAAATTTATCAAAATAATATTAAAATCCTCAATGATAAATTAAAACAATATTCAGAGTATTACAGTAAAACTCCTCAAGAAAAAGGAAAGATAAATACTCAAATTAAAGAACAAAATGATGGTATTAAAAAGAGCAATGATAAAATTACCGAAACAAAATCCACTAATGAAAAAATAAGAGGATATATTAAAAAGAATGAAAAGAATGAAAAAGACTTTAAAGATAATTTAAATGTTTACAAAAGCAATAAATATAAATTCGTTAAGAAAGCAACTGTCAATATAATGGATTACTCATCTAGGGTAAATATTTATACTCAATGGCAGTGCAAAATAATGCAAGATGATATTAAAAATTATTATGGTAATATGATTGATAATAAATAATAGAAATGAAAATAATTATATACTTACTTTTAATTTGCTCATTTACTTATGCTTGTGCACAACAAAAAATAGAAAAGCCTCCAAGATATAAATTGATAAAACCTAAAAAATCTTTACCAAACCAAAAAGGAGGTCATCTTATTTTAAATTTAGGTGAATTAAAGGAAAATGCAGACAACTTATATTGCTTTTATCTTGATGGTAAATGCAAAGTCATTGATGGGGAAATTAAACTCTATAGTCCCCAAATAGCTAGAGGAGACAATGCAAGTGTAACTGAACGTCTCTATGCAGAAGGAGAATTTTTAGAAGGAAAATTTCAAGGGATTTGGAAATACTATGATGAAAGTAGAAAAGTCATAAAAAAAGAAAAATGGGATAATGGAAGGTTGATTTACAGGAAAGAATATAAATAAAGTTTAAGAAAAATCAACTTTAAATATTATGAACTATTCTACTAATACAAATATTTATACCCAATGGCAATGGAAGATAATGCAAAATGATGTGAAAACTTATTATGGCTCTGTAACTGAAAATAAATAAATATGAAATTAATCATCTATATAACTTTAACTTTAGGATTTACTTTTTCTTGTGCACAGCAAAAATTTGAAAAACCGCCTAAATCGGGGGAAAGTAAAATAGATAAAATTAAAGATGCTTTACCTACTTATATACTAAAATTAAATGAATTAAAAAAAAACAATGACAGTTTATATTGTATAAATAATAATCTAAAATGCAGAATAATTGATGGAGATGTAGTCATTTTTACTGATACAGATTTTTCTAATGAATCTGGTAAAGCATATAGTTTATATGTTGAAGGATCTATTAAGAAAGGGAAATATAATGATATCTGGAAATACTATGATAAGAATGGAAAAGTTATCAAAAAAGAAAAATGGGATAATGGGAAGTTGGTTTACAGTAAAGAGTATAAATAAGATTTAGAGAAATCTACATTCAATATTATGAACTATTCTTCCAAAGTGAATGTTTTTACTCAATGGCAATGGAACATTATGCAAAATGATGTAAAATCCTATTACGGAATTGTAACTGAAAATAAATAAAATGAAATACTTTATAATCTTATTCATACTTTTTTTTATAAACTCTTGTGCACAGCAAAAAATAGAAAAACCACAAAATTCCCCCCAAAACAAGGAATTAAAAAAGCTAAAAAACTACTAAGATTATTTAATTATATAAAATTGGAAGATTTAAAAAAGAATAAAGATAGTTTATACTGTTGGAAAATAGATTGTGAGTGTAATATACTTGATGGAAAAACAGCACTTTTTACCTACTATCAAACTACAGGAGATGATAATCCTACTCTTGTTCCTTATACCTATGCAGAAGGTGAATTTTTAGAAGGAAAGTATCAAGGGATTTGGAAATATTATGATAAAAATAGAAAAGTTATCAAAAAAGAAAAATGGGATAATGGGAAGTTGGTTTACAGTAAAGAGTATAAATAAGATTTAGAGAAATCTACATTCAATATTACGGATTATTCATCGAAAGTAAATATTTTCACTCAATGGCAATGGAACATTATGCAAAATGATGTAAAATCATATTATGGAATTGTAACTGAAAATAAATAAAATGAAATACTTTATAATCTTATTCATACTTTTCCACAAAGTGTCTAAGAAAACAAAAAATTCATAATACAGCTTAAAAAAGATTAGTCTACTACAGGCTAATCTTTTTTTAGGGTTTATATTCTATACCAAAAACATCTTCTTCCATTTGGCAACAGTATTTCTGCTGAGCTTAAAATAATTTGCCAACTGACTATTATTTAATTTGTGTTTTTTCTGATAAGCTAAAATTTGTAAAATATCTATTTTGTCGTAGGAACGATGCTTTTGGTTAAACACTTCTGCTTCTTTATCTGCTAATCCGAATATTTTTTGATTGAGCTCAATAATATCTATTGCGGATAAATTCTTTTTACTTAATAATGATTTACAATTGTGTTCTTTTTCAGGATACTTTTCCTTAAGAATATCTGAATAAATACGTTTATAATCCGGTTTTACTTCTTGTATTTGTCTATCCATTTGTATAAGGTTGTTTTAGGTTCTAAGCTTTTCGCACCGCTATGAGCGATTCCTAAAATCCACGACTTCTCTATAGAACCATTTTTGCAAAACTAAAATTTACGGCTTTACATACAGTACATTAGAACCATTTACTTTGTATAGGCCACCGCTGGGCAGTGCTGTATCAGTCACGCCTGCATCTTCAGTTGTATAACTTGGAAGTCCTGTCACAATTACCGGAGTAATATCTGATATACCTTTTATCACATGCAGCTTAGCTTTTGGGGCTGCTCCGGCATTTATACCCAAGTTTCCATCTTCAGATATCAACGCCTGTGTTTTATTTGATGTTTTAAATTCCAGATTGGTAAGGTAAGTAGTTCCATTTCCTTTGTATAAGCTGGTGATACCTGTTCCCATAGGAGTAGAAAAGCCGGTAGAAAGATAGCCTATAAACCCTAATCCCCCCAAGCTGTCACCATTTTGCAGAGCGACTGGTGCTGCTGCCGATCCTCTTGCCCTCATTACCTGAAGTGAAGGAGTGCTTCCGGTGCTGGAAAAAGTTTTAATTCTAACGTCGTCTTTTTCATCACTGCCACCATCATTTTCAATGACTAACATCTCAGTTGGCGCTTTGGTTCCGATTCCTATTTTGCCTTTGAAGTAACTCGGGATATTGGCATTGTTGTAGAAAGCCCATTTCCCATTGGTAGCATTAATTCTATTCTCCATAGACTCGTGAACATAGAAAGAATAGGCATTATCCACATATTGGGTTTGAGCTGGAGCTTCTATAGTGGTTTGAGAAGTGTAAGCATAATAGCTTCCAACCTTGCCGGCTGTACTTGCGGTAAGGGCTGATAAATATGCCGTTACATTGGGCTGTTTCAACGGAACATTACCAATAAGCACAGTGCTTCTGTTCCCATAAATATTATCTGAATATCCGGTACCTCTCATCCACACTTCACCATTGATTCCTGTAGCATTATCTACTGTTCCGTTACTTATATCAACGGAAGCTTTTGATCCAACTAATCTGTCATTAAACGCAGAGCCGTTCTTTTCCACCCTGCTCGATGAACCAATTGCATAGCTGCCGGCAGAAAATCCAAACTCTGAGGGTAACCCGACATAAGCATTTGTTCCTGACATTATAAAGCTTCCGCCTAAATTTGAGGTAGGGATAAGTCTTGTTGCAAAAGTAGCCAACCTGTTTCCGTCAGATCCAATAAATCTGCCACTCGAAGCATTTGTGGTTATGGTATCAATAACATAAAGTCTTTCCCAATTTGCAGTAGAACCGATACTTCTTCTGCCTCCTATACTTACCCGTCCGTCAGTACCGACCACCATATCCATATTCCCGTTGGCATTGGTAATTTTAAATTCATCAGGAGCAGCAATTCCTGTTGTATGCGCTACATGCAATGTAGCTTGTGGTGTTTCGGTATTAATACCAACTTGAGCTGTTGCTATTGTTGATACAAACAATAATGCTAAACTTAATAAACTTTTTTTCATTGTTTTAACTAATTTGATTAATTATTTTATCTTGATTTAAAACCATGCTCACAGACATATGGGAGGTTTGTAATAAAATCTACAGATACATTTGTGTTTAAAAATCTTTTCAATTATAATGGGATGCTTCCATCATTGCTTTTCTGACTACAAAATGACATAAATAAAATGATGCTTACAAGCCATATATATGCGGTATTCCGTAATTATTCTACATAATTCCGAATCATGTAAGTCTGATTTTATAGAATTTATCCTTTAATTCTTTTTCAGGGTACTCAAAAAATGAACTTTACTCTATCTTTGTAATCATTCGACCAATTATGAAATTGCAGTACCTTTTGATTTTATTTTCTGTCCTGGCTTTTCCTTTAAAATTTAAAGGACAGATTCCTGATTCATATCAGAAAAAATTAGAACGGCATCTGGCAGAAATAAAAACTCATCCTCAAGCAGCACAGAAAGAATTATTGGCTCTCATTGACCAGGCAGAAAAGAAAAAGCTTCATCTTGTAAGTATCCGGGCTTACGAAGGCATTGCCTATCATTATTCTGCTACAGGTGATACTCAAAATACACTGAAATATGCTAAGAACGCTGCTGAGCTGGCAGAAAAATACGGATATAAATCTGAAACTGCCGCTATGCTCGGATTGGTTGGGCAACAATATGGATTGGTTGGGCTGAATGACCTTGCTAAAGAAAATATTCAAAAAGGAATAAATGCTGTCAGAAAACCTGCTGGCGATATAGAAAAAACACATTTAGGGAATTTGTACTCTTACCTGATGTATGTAAAGGAAAACAGTAAAGACAGCATACAGATTTATCTTGATTATGCAAAGAAAGCTTTATCTGCCTATCTGGAAATAAAGAATAAGGGAAACAGGGATAAATACAGCGTAGTAGGATATGGAAACCTTGGAATGTGTTACAGAGAGGCTGGTAAAAAAGATTCTGCTTTATGGACTTTTGATAAATTACTGGCTATTAATAAAGGAAAAAATGCATATATGGCAGGAAATGCCTTCTTAAACAAAGGACAGCTTTTCCTGGAAATTAACCAACTGGATTCCGCAGAAATTTCCCTTCAAAAAGCAGAAAAATTATTTTCCGGAAATAATTTCCTTAACGAGGAAAAAGACCTTTACTCTGCGTTTATCACACTATACCAGGCTAAAAATGATAAAAATAAACTGAAAGAATATAAGTCGGCATATCTGGAACTGGAAAATCAACAGCAAAAATCAAGACTTGATACCGCTACCGAATTATTGAAGAACGAAAACAAAGAAAAAAAATCGATTACTTCCTATTTTTATAAAGCAGTTATCGGGCTGGGTATTGTTATAATAGCACTGCTCATTATAGTGACCATGCAAAGAAAAAAGCATCTGAGAGAAAGAGCTGCTTTTGAGGCATTCCGAAAAAACAGGGCTTCAGAGGAAAAATATTCCGGTGAAACTGAAACAACAGAAAATGCAGAGGAACCGAAAAGCGAGAACCTCAGTGAGGAAACCGAAATCAGGCTGCTAAAAGGACTGGAAACGTTTGAAAAAGAATGCCGTTACAATGAAAGAGGAATTACACTCGGAAAAATAGCTACCCAGCTTAATACCAACACCAAATATCTTTCTCTAGTCATCAAAAAGCATAAATCTGATAATTTCAGCAGATATATTAATACACTACGCATCAATTATATGGTGGACAAAATAGAAAACGCTCCGGAATACAGGAAATACAAAGTCAGTTATTTGGCTGAAGAAACCGGTTTCTCCTCAGCCAATGCTTTTTCAAAAGTTTTTAAAGATATCACCGGGGTTTCACCATCTTCATATATTACCTTGCTGGAAAAGGAAAATCAGTGATGAAAAACAAATCAGAAAGTCCTCTTCTAATTTTACAAGGTACTCAGTTAACCGAAATTTTATAAAAAAAATCACATAAATAAAAAAGCATTCTTATAATTTCTCTTGTTTTCCAATGGTTGAAAATAAATTCAAAAAAAGAATACTCATTGAGAAGAGTACTAGTGATATAGACAAAATTCCGTAGCCAATCTAAAGATGTTCTAAAATTCGGAACACCAATATTTTAATTTTATAATTTTTTGTACTTTCGGTACAATAAAAATACAACAATGAAACGAAATTTTTTTCTATTGATAAGTAGACTTTGCTTATCACAAAACATCAATTTTACACGGATAAACGGAGTTAACCAGATTGAACAACAGGCTGAGTCTGACGAAAACCAATATTACTCTTAAAGTTATGGAGAAAATTTTAAGTGGAATAAAAGGAGAACGTTTTCCGATTATCAATAATGAGCCAGAAAAATATGGTGTTATATTTAATGAAAATGCAGATGTTGCATCTGTAAA